>NZ_LMHN01000021.1:0-172061 GCF_001428165.1 Achromobacter sp. Root170 | reverse complement strand
CTACTCAAAGGAAGTGAGGTATGTTCTTAAACTTGACGTCTAAGGTACTTCACTTCTAGTGAGCACTTGATTTCTTGTGCTTGCGATAAGGCCGAAACCCAATCGCTGCACTCGCATCAAGCGCCCACACTTATCGGTTGTTTAGTTGTTAAAGAGCGGTACTGCTAAAACTTCAAATCGCGGCGCTGATTTCTCAGCGCTTAGCGACTATCGAAACGTCAGGGTAAACCCTAATTTTTCGGCAACCGCCAAGCCCTCTACTATAACACAGCTTTTGCAGATTGTGCAACCGGCTTCTGCCTGATTTGCACCCTATCTTGCAACCCCGCTTGCTTTGCAAGCAGCTCCGGAAATCCGAAGGCCGGTTACCGCACAGGTGGCTGAAATTCAGTTTCGGGGTAAACCCTGATTCGTCATCACCAGCCAAGCCCAAGACTATAGCACAATTTTTGCAGATCTTGCAACTGGCTTCTGCCTGATTTGCGTCGACTTTGCAATAACCGCTTGGCGCCGTTTCCAGCTGCTTTTGCGGCAGATCTGCCCTTGGGCTGACCTGTTGCACTTGCTTGGCTTCGCTGTTCGGAACTGCGTGAGCAGCGAAGGAGCGAGACTATAGCACAGAAATTCTGCGTGTGTGGCCAGCATGACACCCATTTTGCAGAAATATGATTCTTTTAGGGGACGCACCGCGATCAGCCTGCGGGGCGGCACTCCTTCGCTCCTCTATATATAAGGAGGTGACTCCAGGCCCCTCTATATATACGCGGGTGCGCGCCGGTGCGATCACAACCCATAGCCCGTGTAGGCTGGGCAAGACCGGAGCGAGCGGTGCCGCCCGACTGGCACGCAACATCCGGCCGCTTCAAGGCCAGGGCCGGCAGGAGCACCGCGCCGCGCCATCTATATACGAAGCTCCGTCGTTTCCTTGATCTGCTGCAGGGCGAAGAACGAGCGCATGTCCACGACTGCAGGGTGGCGCATGAGCGTGTCCATGGCGAAACGGGAGAAATGCGCCAGGTCGGCGACCTGGATGCGCATCAGGTAGTCCATGTCACCCGACATGGCGTAGCACTCGACGACCTCCGGCCACAACTGGACGTCGCGCGCGAAGTCGCTCATGGGCGCGTGACTGGAGCCGCTGTGCTTGTTCAGGCGGATGTTCACATAAGCGAGCAGCCCCAGCCCGACCTTGGCCGCATCGATGAGCGCCACGTATTTCTTGATGAAGCCTTGTTCTTCCAGGCGCCGCACCCGGCGCAAGCAGGGGCTGGGAGACAGGGAGACGCGGTCCGCCAGTTCCTGATTGCTGAGGCGCCCGTCCCGCTGCAGCTCGGCAAGAATCCTTAGATCTGTCCTATCGAGCTCAATTGCAGACATTTTCAACCCCTTGATTACAATATTGGGCAATATTATTGCTCAAACTATTGGCTTTTGCGCCATGTTTGCAATTGTCTGCCCACCCTTCCTACCTACAATCTGCGTCTAGACTTGAACAACAAGTCGTCCACTTAAAACATGCAAGGGAGCAGACTTATGAGCAGCGCTTTCCAACCCTGGGACAACCCGATGGGCACCGCCGGGTTCGAGTTCATTGAATATGCCGCGCCGGACCCCGCCGCGCTGCGCAAGGTGTTTGAACTGCTGGGATTCAAGGCCATTGCCAAGCATCGCCACAAGGACGTGACCCTGTACCGTCAAGGCGGCGTGAATTTCCTGATCAACGCCGAGCCCGATTCCTTTGCCCAGCGCTTTGCCCGTTTGCACGGCCCTTCGATCTGTGCGATTGGCTTTCGCGTGCAGGACGCCAATGCCGCCTACAAGCGCGCGCTGGAACTGGGCGCCTGGGGTTTCGACTCCCATAGCGGCCCGATGGAACTGAACATCCCCGCCATCAAGGGCATCGGCGATTCGCTGATCTATCTGGTGGACCGCTGGGCCGGCAAGGAAGGCCACGGCGGCATTGGCGACATCAGCATCTATGACGTGGACTTCATTCCGCTGGATCCGGCCAACGCGCAGACCGACATCAACTGGCGCGGCGCGGGTCTGACGTTGGTGGACCACCTGACGCACAACGTGCACAAGGGCCGCATGGCCGAGTGGTCGGAGTTCTACGAGCGCCTGTTCAACTTCCGGGAAGTGCGGTACTTCGACATCGAGGGCAAGGTGACGGGTGTGAAGTCCAAGGCGATGACCTCGCCTTGCGGCAATATCCGCATTCCTATCAACGAGGAAGGCACCGACGAGAAGGGCCAGATTCAGGAGTACCTGGATCTGTACCGCGGCGAGGGCATTCAGCACATCGCCATGGCGACCGATGACATTTATGCCACGGTGGAAGCGCTGCGCAAGACCGGCGTCGTGTTCCTGGACACGCCCGAGACCTACTACGAACTGCTGGATCGGCGCCTGCCGAACCACGGCGAGGACGTGGCGCGCCTGCAGAAGAATCGCATCTTGCTGGACGGCGCGCCGGGTGGCGGACTGCTGCTGCAGATCTTTACCGAAAACCAGATTGGCCCGATCTTTTTCGAGATCATTCAGCGCAAGGGCAATGACGGCTTTGGAGAGGGCAACTTCAAGGCCCTGTTCGAATCGATCGAGCTGGACCAGATGCGCCGCGGTGTTTTGAAGACCGTGGAATAACGCTTGAAGACAGGCGCCTGGCGTGCGTCGACATAGCCTGCTCAAACCCCGCTGAGTGGCGGGGTTTTTCTTTGAGCGCGCGGCGAGCTGACACGCGCCGCATCGGGAAAAGCACCGCGCGGGGAAAGGCCCCGCATGAAAAAAGGCCCCGCAGCGGTCGGCGCAACGCGTGTCCGCCGTACGGGGCCTTCAGTCAGGCGAAGTGATTGCCGCCGCTCAGCGCTTCAGGCGATCCTGGAATTGCTTGCGGAACTTGGCGACCTTGGGTGCGATCACGAACTGGCAATAGCCTTGCTCGGGATGCAGGGCGAAATAATTGCTGTGATAGTCCTCGGCCTGCCAGAAATGCGCCGGCGCCAGCAGCTTGGTGACGATGGGCGCATCGTAGACTTTTTGCGCCTCGACCTCGGCGATGACGGCCTCGGCCTGCTCGCGCTGCGATTCGTTTTGCCAGAAGATGGCCGATTCGTACTGCGGGCCAATGTCATTGCCCTGGCGCCCCGGGGTGGTGGGATCGTGGGTGGCGAAAAAGACGCGCAGCAGATCGCTGTACGAGAGTTCGGCGGGATCGAACTCGATGCGGGCGACTTCGATGTGGCCGGTGTCCTTGCCGCAGACCTGCTCGTAGCTGGGATTGTCGACGTGTCCGCCGCTGTAGCCCGGCAACACGCTTTTGACTCCGCGCAGGTCGGCAAACACTGCTTCGACGCACCAGAAGCAACCGCCGCCAAGAACGGCGACTTCATTGCCCGGTGATGGTTGTTCTGCCATGACGATTCCTTTGCTTTAGGCGGCCGCTGCGTGCGGCCCGCGCCCCCGGCTCGATACCGGGGCATGAAAATAAGACTACTGCTTTGCCGGCGCCAGCGACAAGATCCATTCGGACAAGGCGCGGGCGTCTTCGGGCGATACGTGGGTCTGAGCGGGCATGGGCACCGCGCCCCAGGCGCCGCGGCCACCGCTACGGATCTTGCCCGCCAGATAATCCACCATGGCGTCGCCCTGCCCCGCGTATCGTTCGGCCACGCTCTTTAATGGCGGCCCGACCCGCTTGGCTTCCACCTGATGACAGGCCATGCAGGCCTTGCTCTTGGCCAGATCCAGGCCGGTGGTTTGCGCATGCGCCGCGCCAGCGCTCAGGACGCCGGCCGCGGCCAACAACAGACTAATCTTCAAAAGCATCGGTTACTGCCCCACGGCTGGCGGTGCTGGCGAGCTTGCCGAACTTGGCAAGCACGCCGCGTGTATAACGCGGCTTGGGCTGGACCCAGGCCTGGCGACGAGCCGCCATTTCTTCGTCGCTGATATTGAGCTGCAGCAGCAGCTTGTGGGCATCGATGGTAACCGAATCGCCTTCCTGGATCAGCGCGATGGGACCGCCTACATATGCTTCTGGCGCGACGTGCCCCACGACCATGCCCCAGGTGCCCCCGGAAAAACGTCCATCGGTGATGAGTCCGACGGTTTCGCCCAGTCCTTGCCCCACAAGCGCCGAGGTGGGCGCGAGCATTTCGCGCATGCCCGGGCCGCCCTTCGGGCCTTCGTAGCGGATCACTACAACGTCGCCGTCACGGATCTGCTGGGCCATGATGGCGGTCATGGCATCGTCTTCCGAGTCGAACACGCGCGCGGGGCCCGTGATGACGGGGTTCTTCAGGCCGGTGATCTTGGCGACGCACCCTTCGGGCGACAGATTTCCCTTCAGGATCGCCAGGTGGCCCTGCGGATAGAGCGCGCGATCGATGGGCATGATGACATCCTGGTCCGCGCGGGGCGCGTCAGGCACATCCGCGAGCGTTTCAGCGATGGTCTTGCCACTGATGGTGATGCAATCGCCATGCAGCAAGCCTGCATTGAGCAGGAGTTTCATGACCTGGGGAATGCCGCCGGCGCGATGCAGGTCGGTCGCCACGTACTTGCCTGACGGCTTCAGGTCGCACAGCACCGGGACGCGCCGGCGAATGCGTTCGAAATCGTCGATGGTCCACGGCACTTCGGCGGCGTGCGCGATGGCCAGGAAGTGCAGCACTGCGTTGGTCGATCCGCCCGTGGCCATGATGACGGAGACGGCGTTCTCGATGGATTCGCGGGTGATGATGTCGCGCGGGCGCAGGTTGCGCTTGACCGCGTCGACGAGCACACGCGCGGACTCGGCGGCCGAAGTGACCTTTTCCTCGTCTTCGTTGGCCATCGTGCTGGAATACGGCAGACTCATGCCCATGGCTTCGAATGCCGAGCTCATCGTATTGGCGGTGTACATGCCGCCGCAAGAGCCCGAGCCGGGAATCGCGCATTTCTCGATCTGCTTGAAGTCCTCTTCGGGCATGCGGCCCATGGTGTATTCGCCGACGGCCTCGAATACGGACACAATGGTGAGGTCGTTGCCCTTGTAGCGGCCTGGCTTGATGGTTCCGCCGTAGACATAGATGCCGGGCACGTTGGTGCGCGCCAGGGCGATCATGCCGCCAGGCATGTTCTTGTCGCATCCGCCGATGACGACGACGCCGTCCATCCATTGGCCCTGCGCGGCGGTTTCGATGCAGTCGGCGATGACCTCGCGCGACACCAGCGAGTACTTCATGCCTTCGGTGCCCATGGACATGCCATCGGAGATGGTGGGCGTGCCGAACACCTGGGGATTGGCGCGCGAGGCGCGGATCGCGTCGATGGCGGCGTCGGCCAACCGCTGCAAGCCGCTATTACAGGGCGTGATCGTCGAATGGCCGTTGGCCACGCCGATCATGGGGTTTTCGAAATCGGCCTCTTTGTAGCCCAGCGCGTAGTACATGGCGCGATTGGGCGCGCGCGCGACGCCTTGGGTGATGTGGCGGGAACGTTCGTTGTGCGGCATGGTCAGTGTCTCCTGTCGGCCGTCGGGGCGCGGACATGGCGAACGCACCCGGGGAAGCTGGCTCGCTTGGCATGCGAATCTTCAGTGCTCGCCGGTTATTATCATTCAACTTTATTGTGTCGGGCAGAACATGCTGGAATATCCAAAAATCGACCCCATCGCCCTGCAGATCGGGCCGCTAGCCATTCATTGGTATGGGCTGATGTACCTGGCGGGCTTCGCGCTCGTGTATTTGCTGGGCCGCCACCGCATCAAGAGCGGGCACACCACGTCCCTGAACGTGCGGGACCTGGAAGACCTGATCTTCTATAGCGTGCTGGGCGTGGTGCTGGGGGGCAGGCTGGGATACGTGCTGTTCTACAAGCCGGGCTATTACCTGTCGCATCCGCTTGAAGTGCTGTATCTGTGGCAAGGCGGCATGTCTTTCCACGGCGGCCTGATTGGCGTGATCCTGGTGATGCTGCTGTTCGCGCGCAAGAAGGGCCTGCCGTTCTTTGCGATCAGCGATTTCATTGCGCCGCTGATTCCGCTGGGACTGGGCTTTGGCCGGCTGGGCAATTTCATCAATGGCGAACTGTGGGGCCGTCCCACCGACGTGCCGTGGGCCATGGTGTTCCCCGACAGCGGCGACGGACTGCCGCGCCATCCGTCGCAGCTCTATGAGCTGGGCCTGGAAGGCATCGTGCTGTTTGCGCTGCTGTGGTGGTTTTCGAGCAAGCCGCGGCCGCTGGGTCAGGTCAGCGGATTGTTCCTGATGGGCTATGGAACGTTCCGCTTCCTGGTGGAATTCACGCGCGAGCCGGACAACTTCCTGGGTCTGCTCGCGGGTGGATTGAGCATGGGACAGTGGCTGTCCCTGCCGATGGTCGCCCTGGGCGCCATCATGTTCAGTCTTACTGCAAAACGATCGTCCCGTTGACCGCGACGCTGACCGTCACGTTCCCTGCTTCAAGGGGAACGCTGACGTCGGCGCTGCTGAACGAACCGCCCTTGGCCATTGCCGCGCCGACCATGCGTTGAACCGGCACGGGGCCGCCGGAACCGCCGAGTTCAATCTTGGACAGGCGGTAGCCGGAAAAGCCGAAGGCATTGGCCGCGGCCAGTGCGCGATCCTTGAAGGCCTGCGCGGCTTCTTTCAGCAGCTTGCGCTCTTCGGCTTCACGGGCGGCCGGCGACAGCGAGAAGCTGATGTTGGAAATGGCGGTCTTGTCGGACAGCTTGGAAGCCAGCGCGGCGGCAGCCGCGAAGTCCTTGGACTCCAGCACGATCTCGCCCTGGCCGCGCCACGAGGCGATCTTTCCCTTGTTGTTCATGTTGGGCCAGACGTTGAAGCTGCTGGTGCGCACTTCCACGTCCTTCGTGTCGCGCGCACGCTTGACGGCGTCTTCGAGCGCGGCGGTCAGCTTCTGGCCGGCGGCCGGCTGGTCCGGCGCTTCAACTTCCGCGGACAGCGCAATGCGGACCGTGTCCTGCTTGACCTCGGAAGACGCCATGGCTTGCAAGGTCAGTTCGGGCGAGCGGTTTGCGGCGGGCTCGGCGGCGGCCGTTGCGGCAGGCGCCTGCGTCTGCGCGAAAACGGGTTGAGCCGCAGCGATGGCGGCCACGGCTGCGCACGCCGCACCAAGCTTGGTGAGCGAAAAAACGGGGTGTTTGAACATGGACTGGTCCTAGGAGGGAGGACGAAGGGGATTTGCCGAGAGGCACCCGACGCGGACCTGCGCTAATGGCAGGCCCGCTGGGATAGATGCCCCGCCTGTGCCGTCAAGGCCGGCATCTCGAACCCTGAGGTTCAAGGTGGTCGCGTTCCGAAGAGCATCGGGTTCGTCCGCAAGAGACAATCACTCCAGCTCTGCACTCCCGCAACCAATATGCCAAAAAGACATAGGTTCAGAGAATGTATGGCCTAGTCACGAACACGGCAGGGACAAACTGAAAAATCTTGAATGCTGCTTATGAACGTTAGAGCAGTTTTTCCTGACCCGACAAGGCGTCATCGAGTACTGCGTTCATGTCCTCAATTCTACGCTTGAAGTCGCCGACCGCCAAACCGCCCAGCGGACCATCGGGCGCTTTCATTGCAAGCAGCTCGCCAGCGACCTGCAATGCGGCCATCACGGCGATGCGTTCATTGCTGGAAACCTTGCCCGTGCCCTGGATGCGCAGCATGAGCTGATCGACATGGCGCACGGCTGCCAGCAACGTGGGCTTTTCTTCGGCGGAGCATGCAAGCGAGTACTCGCGGCCGAGGATCGATACGTCTACACGTTCCATTAGTGTTGCTCTCCGGACGGCGCACCCGGCAAGCGGGCCAGGACGGCGTCGATGCGCTCGCGGGCCGACGCGGCGGCCACGCGCAAGCGCTGTAGTTCTGTGTCGCGCGATTGCAGGCTACCCTGCAGTTCGCTTTCGCGTGCGGCGAACCGCGACTCGAGCGCGTGGCGCTCGGCGGTCTCGCGCGCGAGTTGTTCGCGCAGCGCGGCTTCCGCCCGCTTGGCTTCTTCGAGCATGGCCGAGACGGCGCCGTCGTTATCTTGAAGCTTGCTTTGCAGCGTGACGACTTCGGCTTCGCGGTCAGCGGCGCGCTGCTTGAGCACGCGCTGCTCGGCTTCGAATTCGTTCACGCGTAGACGCAACGCGTCACGCTCGGCGTGGAGTTGGCGGGTGCGTTGCACCAGTTGCCCGATTCGGGCGGCGAGTTGGTCTAGATCTTGCAGCATGGGCGCTATCGTAAACCATCCTGGGATGGACCGGGCCTCTTCACGCAAGGTGAGAAACCCGGCAATATTCAGTAGGAAATACGGTTGGGTTTTGGCGCGCGAAGGTTACCGGCTCTTGCCTGCCATGAAAAGTCCCATCCCCCGAAATTGCCGCATCCGGCCGATCCGGCTTTCGCGATTCTTTCTATAAACTTTCACTTAGCTTTCAAAAAGCCCTCAAACTTTCGACCGCGTTACAAACAGGGATCGGGAGTTCCCCAATTCTAGGGAAAACCCCAGGCTTTCACCGACCTTACAGGGTTTGCAGCGTGGCAGGCGTCCATTACCATTCGGCCTTTCAAGAAACCACGTCGTCGCTTTCAGAATAATTAATGGCACCCCGAAGTGCCTTTTTTGTGCCTGTCACTCGCCTTTCGGCGGGTGTCCCATCCGGCTACAAACCTCTTTTATCTACATGCTGTAAACAGGAGCCAACCAATCATGCAGCTACGCAATCGACAGGACTTCTGGTCGGGGGTGATGTTCATCGCCCTTGGGCTAGGATTCGCCTGGCAGGCCAGCAGCTACCAAATGGGTACTGCTGCCCGAATGGGACCCGGATACTTTCCTTTCTGGCTGGGCATTGTTCTCGCACTGCTCGGCGCCATCGTGCTGCTTGGCTCGCTGTCCAAGAAAGCCCATGAAACGCATGTCGACAAGTTCGACTGGCGCATCGTCTTCCTGGTGGTGGGCTCGGTCGTTCTATATGGCCTGATCCTCAAACTTCTGGGCGTCTACATCTCGGTGTTCGTGCTGGTGGTCGTCAGCAGCCTTGCCAGCCATGAATTCAACCTGAAGGTCGCCGTGGCCAACGGCATCTTCCTGGTGCTGTTCACCTACCTGGCATTCATCAAGGGGCTGGGGCTGATTTTCCCGCTGTGGCCGTCGTTTCTGGGCATGAACTGAGGAGCAATCGGCCATGGAATTGTTTGACAACCTCATGATGGGTTTCTCGGTGGCGTTCACGCCCGAGAACCTCCTGTACGCACTGCTGGGCTGCATCCTGGGTACGCTGATCGGCGTGCTTCCGGGCATCGGCCCCGTTCCGACCATCGCCATGCTGCTGCCGATCACGTACGTGCTGCCCCCGGTGGCCGGCCTGATCATGCTGGCGGGTATTTACTACGGCGCCCAGTACGGCGGATCCACGACGGCCATTCTTGTGGCGCTGCCAGGGGAAACGTCTGCGGTGGTGACCGTGCTGGACGGTCACCAGATGGCCCGTAACGGCCGGGCGGGCGCTGCGCTGGCAATTGCCGCACTGGGCTCGTTCTTTGCCGGTTGCGTTGCCACGCTGCTGCTGG
Organism: Achromobacter sp. Root170; assembly: GCF_001428165.1. Lineage (NCBI taxonomy): Bacteria > Pseudomonadati > Pseudomonadota > Betaproteobacteria > Burkholderiales > Alcaligenaceae > Achromobacter > Achromobacter sp. Root170. The sequence continues at coordinate 162,504 of NZ_LMHN01000021.1, read as the reverse complement.
CTGCCTTTGCGCCCCCGCTGGCTGAAGTCGCGTTCAAGTTCGGCCCCGCCGAGTACTTCTCGCTGATGTGCCTGGGCCTGGTCGGCGCCGTGGTGCTGGCTTCGGGTTCGCTGCCCAAGGCCATCGCGATGATCATCCTGGGCCTGCTGCTCGGCATGGTCGGCACCGACGTCAACTCGGGCGTTGCCCGCTTCGACTTCGGCGTGCCGGAACTGCAGGACGGCATCGACTTCGCCATCGTTGCCATGGGCGTGTTCGGCTTTGCCGAAATCATGACCAACCTCGAGCAGAAGGAAAACCGCGTCGACATCACCGATAAGATCGGCACGCTGTATCCGAACAAGCAGGAATTCAAGGAAGCCGCCCCGGCCGTGCTGCGCGGCACGGCGCTGGGTTCGGCCCTGGGCATCCTGCCGGGCGGTGGCGCGGTGCTGTCGTCGTTCGCGTCGTACACGCTGGAAAAGAAGATCTCGAAGAATCCGGAACGCTTCGGCAAGGGCCACCCGGCCGGCCTGGCGGGCCCGGAATCGGCGAACAACGCCGCAGCCCAGACTTCGTTCATCCCGCTGCTGACGCTTGGTATCCCCGGCAACGCCGTGATGGCGCTGATGGTGGGCGCCATGACCATCCACAACATCCAGCCCGGCCCGCAAGTCATGTCGAGCCACCCGGAGCTGTTCTGGGGCCTGATCGCCTCGATGTGGATCGGCAACCTGATGCTGGTGGTGCTGAACCTGCCGCTGATCGGCCTGTGGGTCAAGCTGCTGAAGGTGCCCTACCGCATTCTGTTCCCGGCGATTCTGGTGTTCTGCACGATCGGTGTGTACTCGCTTAACTACAACCCGTTCGACATCTTCACCACAGCCATGTTCGGCATCATCGGGTATGTGTGGTCGAAGCTGAAGTGCGAAGGCGCCCCGCTGCTGCTGGGCCTGGTGCTGGGCCCCATGATGGAAGAGAACTTCCGCCGTGCCCTGCTGCTGTCGCGCGGCGACTTCTCCACCTTCGTGACGCGTCCGCTGTCCGCTACCCTGCTGGCCGTCGCCGTGTTCCTGGTGATCCTGGTGGCCCTGCCGGCCATCCGCAAGAAGCGCGAAGAGACCTTCGTCGAAGAAGACTAAGGCCCAGCGCGCCGCCCTTGATGCGGCGCCCCAGCCTTCAAAACCCCCGGGCCTGTCCCGGGGGTTTTTCTTTGGGCGCTCGCCGCGCTGAAAAATACAAATAATTACGCCACGCAACCAATCGTACAGAGACGGATTCATCTACGTTAAGCTACGGGTTTACCCCACGCGATGATTCGGACATGAATTTCGACTGGAAGAATCCCTACACGACCACCCGCACGCCTGTCTTCGCCCGCAATGTCGTCGCCACGTCCCACCCCTTGGCCGCTCAGGCAGGGTTGCGGATCCTGGCGCAAGGCGGCAATGCGGTGGACGCGGCCATCGCCGCGGCCTCTACGCTGGCATTGACCGAGCCGGTCAGCAACGGGCTGGGCTCGGACTGCTTTGCGATCGTCTGGGATGGGGCGAAGCTGCATGGCCTGAACGCATCCGGACCGGCGCCGGCGGCCTGGAACGTGGACTACTTCCGGCGCAAGCACCAAGGCGCGATCCCCGCGCGCGGCTGGGACAGCGTGACCGTGCCGGGTTGCGTGGCCGGCTGGGGCGCGTTGCATGAGAAGCTGGGCCGCCTGTCTTTCGCCGATATCCTGGCGCCCGCCATCGAATACGCCGAACGCGGTTTCGCGATCACGCCCATGGTGCACCAGAAGTGGGCCGCGCAAGCCGACGTGCTGCAGCCGCAGCCGGGCTTTGCCGATCATTTCCTGCCGCGCGGGCGCGCGCCGCAAATTGGCGAACACTTCGTGCTGCAAGGCGCGGCAGCCACGCTCAAGCGCATCGCCGCGACCAGCGGACGCGATTTCTACGAAGGCGAGACCGCCCACAAGCTGGTGGCGCACGCGCAGGCGCACGATGCAGCCCTGACGCTAAAGGATCTGCGCGAATTCGCGCCCGAATGGGTGACCCCGATCAGCCAGTCATACCGCGGCCATACGCTGCACCAGATTCCGCCCAATGGCCAAGGCATCGCCGCGCTGATCGCGCTGGGGATCCTGCAGAATTTCGATCTGGCCGCGCGCCCGATCGATCATCCCGAGACGCAACACCTGCTGATCGAGGCGATGAAGCTCGCCTTTGCCGACGTCTATGCGCACGTGGCCGATGCACGCCACATGCAGGTCGCGCCCGAGCAGATGCTGCGCGCGGACTACCTGGCCGAACGCGCGCGCCTGATCGATCCGCGGTCGGCGCAAACCTTCGCCACCGGCCACGCGCCGCAAGGCGGCACGGTCTACCTGACCGCCGCCGATCGCAACGGGATGATGGTCAGCTTCATCCAGTCGAACTACATGGGGTTTGGGTCTGGCGTCGTGGCGCCAGGCACCGGCGTCAGCCTGCAGAACCGCGGGTACGGCTTCAGCACCGATCCCGATCATGCGAATGTGGTGGCGAGCGGGAAGCGGCCGTTTCACACGATCATTCCGGGTTTCCTGATGCGTGACGGCGCCCCGGTGATGAGCTTTGGCGTCATGGGCGGCAACATGCAGCCGCAGGGCCAGATGCAGGCGCTGGTGCGCATGCTGGACTACGGCCAGCAGCCGCAGGCCGCGTGCGACGCGCCGCGCTGGAAGTGGAACCGCGGCCTTGAGGTGGACCTGGAGGCGACGGTCTCGCCCGCTGTTGTCCAGGGGCTGCGCGAGCGCGGCCATGTGCTGCAGGGCATGGAAGATCCCTACATGGACTTCGGATCGGGCCAGTTCATCTGGCGGCTGGGCGATCCGGCCGTCGATGGCTACGTCAGCGCCAGCGACAGCCGCCGAGATGGACTCGCCGCCGGCTTTTGATTGCGTTAAGGTTAGTGTCCTGAAACAGACCTACCCTTATTCAGCGGAGTCCACTGCATGGCAACGATCGGTACCAAGAGCTACGACGCAGCCGTAGCCCAGAAAGTCGCTTTCCTCGGATTGGGCGTGATGGGCTTGCCCATGGCCGGTCACCTGGCCCGCGCCGGGCACGACGTCACCGTCTACAACCGCACGCCCGCCAAGGCGCAGGCCTGGGTTGCCGAGTTTGGCGGCCACAGCGCCGCCACGCCGCGCGAAGCCGTTGCCGGTGCACAGATCGTCTTTGCCTGCGTGGGCAACGATGACGACCTGCGCAGCGTCGTGCTGGGTCCGGACGGCGCGTTTGCGGGCATGGCGCCCGGCGCCGTGTTCGTCGACCATACGACGGCTTCCGCCGACGTGGCGCGTGAGCTCCATGCGCACGCCAAGGAACTGGGCCTGAACTTCATCGACGCCCCCGTGTCGGGCGGCCAGGCGGGCGCCGTCAACGGCGTGCTGACGGTCATGTGCGGCGGCGAGCAGGCGGTGTTCGACGCGGTCAAGCCGGTGGCCCAGTGCTTTGGCCGCGCGGTCACGCTGGTGGGCCACCCGGGCGCCGGCCAACTTGCCAAGATGGTCAACCAGATCTGCATCGCCGGCATCGTGCAGGGCCTGTCGGAGGCGATCGCGTTCGGCCAGGCGGCAGACCTGGACATGAAGCAGGTGCTGGACGTGATCAGCAAGGGCGCGGCGCAGAGCTGGCAGATGGAGAACCGCGGCGGGACCATGGTCGACGACAAGTTCGACTTCGGCTTTGCGGTGGACTGGATGCGCAAGGACCTAGGCCTGGTGCTGGCAGAAGCGCGCAACAACGGCGCGCGCCTGCCCTTGACCGCGCTGGTGGACCAGTTCTACGGCGACGTCCAGAAGCTGGGCGGCGGCCGCTGGGACACGTCCAGCCTCATCAAGCGGCTGCGCGACTAAAGATCTGGTTTTTCGGACCTACGAAAAAGGCGAGCCTCGCGGCTCGCCTTTTTTCATGCCGGGTGCGCGCGGTCAGGCGGCAAGCGAGGCGTGGCCAGCGGCCGGCAGCAGCGCATCGATGCGTTGCTTGGCCAGGGCCAGCCCTTCCAGCGCGGCCACTTCGCCCATCGCCATGCCTTCGGCGGCAATGAAGGTCACGTCAGTCATGCCCAGGAAGGCGAGCATCTGGCGCAGGTACGGCGTCATCGTGTCCGAGGGCGTGCCCTCGGCCTTGCCGCCACGCGCGGTCAGCACGATCACCTGCTTACCCTTGACGAGCCCCTCGGGCACGCCTTCCGGCGTATAACGGAACGTGACCCCGGCGCGCGCCAGGTGGTCCAGATAGGACTTGAATTGCGCCGGCAGGTTGAAGTTGTAAACCGGGACGGCGAACACGATGCGATCGGCGTCCATCAGTTCAGCGATGAGCGAGTCGCTCAGCTCGACCAGCCGCTGCTGCTCGACGGTGCGGGACTCGGCGGGCGTGAACAGGGCGCCGGCGGTGTTGCCATCGAAGTAAGGAATGGGTTGCGCGCCGATGTCGCGGACCTTGATGGCCGAGGCCGGGTTGGCAGCCTTGACGCGGGCAATCAGGTGATCGGCCAATTGCTTGCTGTTGGAACGTTCGCCGAGAATCGAGGAAAGGATGACCAGGGTCTTCATTGCAGTATCTCCAGTGGGTTCCCCCGGGCGGGGGTCTGGATCTGTCAGCGCCGCACCCGTCAGGATGATCGGGCGGGGCCTTGCCGCTTGGGCGGCGTTGGCAGATCCGTTGTGCATGCCGTCACTGTAGATGGACCGATTGAATACATAAATACGGGTATGATGAACTGTTCGTTCCAAACATAGAACAATCATGCAAGATCTCAATGACCTCTACTACTTTTCGCAAGTCGTCGAGCAAGGAGGCTTCAGCGCGGCGGCACGCGCGCTGGACATCCCGAAATCCCGTCTCTCCCGCCGAATTTCACACCTGGAAGAAAGCCTGGGCGTGCGCCTCTTGCAGCGCACCACCCGCCGGCTGCGGCTGACGTCCGCCGGCGAACGCTATCTGCATTACTGTCGCGAGATGGCCGCCTCGGCTCGGGCTGCGGACGACGCCATGCGGCAGTTGCAGGCCGAGCCCACCGGTCCGGTCATCGTGAGTTGCCCGGTGTCGATCGCGCAGGACGTGCTGGCGCCGCTGCTGCCGGAATTCCTGGACGCGTGGCCGGCGATCTCGGTGCAATTGCTGGTCACCAACCGGCGCGTGGACCTGATCCGCGAGGGCGTGGACCTGGCGCTGCGGGTCCGCACGAAGCTGGACACGGACGCGGAACTGGTCGTGCGGCATCTGGGCACGGCGCGCGGCACGCTGGTGGCCAGCCCCGGCTATCTGCAACGCCACGGCGCGCCCGATACGCCGCAGGATCTGGCGTCTCACGTCACGCTGAGCTTCAGCGATCCGCAAAATGAAGTGCGCTGGCCCCTGCGCAACGACAAGGGCGAAGAGGTGCACATCGAACTGAAGCCGCAACTGTCATGCAACGATTTCATCGTGCTGACGGAAGCGGCCGTGCGCGGACGCGGCATTGCCCTGCTGCCGTCGATTGCCACGCAGGAGGAACTGCGCCGCGGGCAGCTAGTGCCGGTGCTGCCGCAATGGCAATCGCCCGAGGGCATCGTGCACTGCATCTATCCGTCACGGCGGGGCATGATGCCCGCCGTGCGAACGCTGCTGGATTTCCTGTCGCAGCGCCTGCCCTCGATGTACGAGCGTCTGGATAAAGCCGCGTCTCCCGCGCCTCAGTAGCCGCGCGAGCGCTCGACCACGCCGGTGATGGCTTCGCCGCGCTTCAGTTGCGCGACCTTGCCCGCGATCTGCGCGATGCTTTCGTCGCGCAGCGTGCGCGCCGCGATATGCGGCGTGACGTGGACCCGCGGGTCGTGCCAGAACGGGTGATCCTTGGGCAGCGGCTCGGTGTGAAAGACGTCGAGCGTGGCGCCCGCGATCTCGCCCTCTTCAAGCATCTGCACCAGATCGTCCTCGACCAGATGCTCGCCGCGTCCGACGTTGACCAGATGCGCGCCGGGCAGCAGCCGCGACAGGGTCTCGCGATTCAGGATGCCCTGCGTGTCGGGCGTGAGCGGCAGAACATTGACCAGAAAGCGCGTGCGGCCAAGGAATTCGGGCAAGGCGGCTTCGCCTGCGAAGGATTCCACACCGGGAATCTGGCGCGGCGACCGCGACCAGCCCGCGACGGGGTAGCCGAACTCGGCCAGCGTCTGCGCCACGCGCGCGCCGACCTGTCCCAGCCCCAGAACCCCCACGGGCCAGTCGGCTTGCCGGGTGCCTTCGCGGGTGTCCCAATGCTGCCGTGCCTGCGCCTGGTCGAAGGCTTCGAAATCGCGCGAAACGCGCAGCAATGCATACAGCGCGTATTCGGCCATCTGCACCGCCATGCCGGCGTCTTCAAGGCGCACGATGCGCACGTGATCGGGAATCTCGGGCATCTTCAACAAGGCATCGACGCCCGCGCCCAGATTGAAGAGCGTCTTCAAACCGGTTTCGTGCTGGAAGAGCTGGACGGGCGGACGCCAGACCAACGCGACTTCGGCGCCAGAAGGCGGACCGTCCGGGTTCCAGACCGAAATACGGCAGCCGGGCATCGCGGCCTCGAGGCGAGGCACCCAGGCGTCGGGATCGTGATGGGGACAAGCAAAGAGAATGTGCATGGTGGCAGCGGGCAGGCGATGAAAACCCCAAGCATGAGGGATGCCGCCGCACAAATCAAACGGCCGGGTGCAAGCCGGGCCTGCACAAGTGAAGCGGCCCGGCATGAGCCGGGCCTGCACAAGTAGAACGGCCCGGCCTAAGCCGGGCCGCGTGTGCCGGATGCCGGGGCCGGGGATCAGGCCGTCTGCGGCACTTCGGGCTTGTTCTTGTGCTTGTTGCGGCGCAGGAAGGCCCAGACCTGCAGCGTGATCAGCAATGCGCTCGCGCCGATGAACCATGCGCTGATCGGACGTTCGACGAACACGGCCAGGTCACCGCGCGAGAGCAGCAGCGCGCGGCGGAAGTTCTCTTCGACCATGGGGCCGAGCACGAAGCCCAGCAGGATGGGCGCGACCGAGAATTCCAGCGTCATGAGCACCGCGCCAATCACGCCGAAGGCCAGCACTTCCCAGATCTGGAAGAGACTGTTCTGCGTGCTGTACACGCCCACTGCGATGAAGAACAGCGCCGACGGGAAGAGGTAGCGGTAAGGCACCTGCAGCAGCTTGACCCACACGCCGATGAGCGGCACGTTCAGCACCATGAGCAGCACGTTGCCCACCCAGAAGCTGGCGATCAGGCCCCAGAAGATGTCCGGATGCTCGGTGATGAGCTGCGGGCCGGGCTGGATGCCCTGGATCAGCAGCGCGCCCAGAATCAGCGCCATCACCGCGTCGCCGGGAATGCCCAGGCTCATCGTCGGGATGAAGTCGACCTGCGTCTTCGAGTGCGACGACGCTTCTGGCGAGGCCACGCCGGCGATCATGCCGGTGCCGAACTTCTCGGGCGTCTTGGAGATCTTGCGTTCCAGCGCGTAAGCAACGAACGTGGTGATCGTCGGGCCGGTACCGGGCATGGCGCCGAACAGCGTGCCGACGGCCGTGCCGCGCACCATGGGCCAGAAGGCGGTCTTCAGTTCCTGCTTGCTGGGCCGCATGTCGCGCAGGCGCAGCTTGGCGCCGCTGCCGATGATGGTCATGCGGTTCACGCTCATCAGGAAGTCGGCAACGCCGAACAGACCCATCGAGATCGCGACCAGTTCCAGGCCGTCGGACAGGTCGAGCAAGCCGAACGAAAACCGGATGGTGCCCGTGTTCACGTCGGTGCCCACCACGCCGCACATCAGGCCGAACAGCGTCATCGCCACGCCCTTGAGCGGCGAGCCGCGCGACATGGTGGCGCCTGCCAGGAGGCCCAGCAGCATGATCGAGAAGATCTCGGTCGGGCCGAACTTGAACGCGACTTCAACCAGCAGCGGCGAGGCAAAGATCATGACGATGATGCCGACCGATGCCGCGAAGAACGAGCAGATCATCGTGATGCCGAGCGCTGTCCCGCCCTTGCCCTGCTTGGTCAGTGGATAACCGTCCAGGCAGGTAACCGCGTGCGGCGGATGCGAAGGCAGGTTGAGCAGGATCGCGCCGATGGCGCCGCCGTATTGCGAGCCATAGAAAATGCCGGCCAGCATCAGGATGGCGGGCACGGGCTGCATGACGTAGGTGAGCGGCAAGAGGATCGAGATCGCGGACAGCGCGCCCATGCCGGGCAGCACGCCGATGAGGTTGCCCACCAGCACGCCGAAGAACGACCACATCAGGTTGTGCCATTGGAACGCGACGCCGAAGCCGTACCAAAGGTCTACCAAAGCTTGAGAAATCATGGCGCTTCAACCCCAACGGAACAGCGGAAGCTGCAGTTGCAGCGCCCACCAGAAAACGACGACCGCGATCGCGGACATGGCGATCGACAGCAGGACGGCCTGCTTGATCGTGTTGGTGCGGTCGCCCAGCGCGGAGATGAAGACGATGGCGAATGTGGCGGGCAACAGGCCGCCGTAATGGCCCAGCAGCAGGAAGGCCAGGATGCCGAGCAGGATGCAGACACTGCCGCGGATGTCCGGCATGCCGGTGGGATGGCCTTCAGCGGGCGCGGGAGCCGAAGGTTCGGCCGAGCGCGCCGACATCGCGATCAGCAGGCCGGTGAGCGCCAGCAGGCCGCCCAGCGCCGCGGGAAAGAATCCCGGACCCATGTGGCTGAGCGAGCCGATGTGATAGTCCGTGCCACCGTAAATCGCGGCCAGACCGATCAGGACCATCAGCGCACCGCCGTAATAGTCCTTTCTGTTGATTGTCTTTTTCACTTCCGTCCTCCTTCCTTGTGCCGGACAGCGCCGGCCTTTCATGCGCTGCTCGAAGCGGGCAGCGCCCGGCCCCTGACGACAGGCCGGATCGCAGATTACGGAAGGAAGCTGCTAATCCGCTTTCTATGCGCTGTCGCATTCCTGAATCCGGGGGTTATCCCTGATCGGCAGGCGCGCCAGGCGCAAGAAAGTAGCGGACAGTGAAGAAACGGGCGCTATTGATCGCCCTTGAGCTGGACCTCTGCGGGTCTCGGATACTGCGATACGGTGGGCGCCAGCGGCAGCCACAGCACCGACGCAAGACCAACGCCGCCCTGGTCGTTGGGCTCGCCGTCGCGCAGTTCGATATCGCCTTCGTTGCGGCGTGCGTAGGCGCGCGCAATGCCCAACCCCAAGCCCGAACCGGAGGAAGTCATGGGCTTGTCGGTGCCCACGCGCTCGAACCGCGTGAAGGCGCGCGTGCGCATGACCGGATCCAGGCCGGGGCCGTTGTCGGACACGGCAACCTCGACGCGGTTGTCGGCGCGGCACACGGACACCGTGATGCGCGCGCCCGCCGGGGCGTAATGGATGGCGTTGTGCACAAGGTTGGACAGCGCTTCGTGCAGCTCGGCTTCGTTGCCCGACACCGGCACCGGCGTGTCCTGACCGTCTTCGGCATCGGCCTGCACCCAACCCAGGTCCTGCTGTTTTTCGTGCGCGAGCGGCAGGTACTGCAACACGACTTCGCGCGACACCGCGTTCATGTCGAGCAACTGACGCGGGGTCTGACCGGCCTGGTTGGCGTGCGCCAGCGACAGCAACTGCTCGGTCAGGCGGCGCGTGCGGCCCAACTGGTCGACGATGGCGCGCAGCCCTTCGCGCACGCGTGCCGGGTCGCGTTCGCGCAGCGTGTATTGGGCCTGCGTCAGCATAATGGCAAGCGGCGTGCGCAACTGGTGCGAGGCGTCGGCAAGGAAGCTGGATTGCTCGTCCAGCACCCGCCGGTAACGGGCGATGTGGTGATTGACGGCCTCCACCAGTGGAGCGACCTCACTGGGCACGCGCGAGGCGTCCAGCGGCGTCAGATCGTCGGGGCGGCGGCTGCGGATGTCGGCCTGCAGCCGGCGCAGCGGCTTCAATGCCCAGGACACGCCCCACCACACCAGCAGCACGACCAGCGCCAGCATCCGCGAATCGCGCAGGATCTCCTGGCGCCGCGCGCTGTTCTCGGCCTCTATGCGCTTGCCAGTGCTTTCGGCCACGACCACCAGCACCTGACGATGCTGGCCCTGGTAATAGAGATCGCGCACGACGGACACGACCCGCACGGGGTCGTTGCGATACACGCCGTCGTAGAAGATGGGTTGGCCGTTCGAGCGGGGCCAGGAAGGCGGACGCGGCATTTCCGGCATGCCGAGCAGCGTCTTGCCCTGTGTCTGGGGCACGGGCGCCCCATCCGGCAAGGGCGGATCGATTTCCTCGATGCGGAAATACTTGCGCAGGCCCGCCCGGGATTCGAGCATGACCTGCGCATACAGCGGCGTGGCCACCTGCAGGTTGCCGTCGGGCGTGAATTCCAGGCTGCTTTCAAGCACCCGCGCCGGCTCCACCAAGGCGCTGTCGTAGGCCTCGTTGGTGATTTCGGAGAGGGTGCGGTAGTCGTTCAGGCTGTCGATGACCAGCAGCACCACCACGCCGGGCAAGAGCAGGATGATGAGAAGCGCGCGGATGCCGACGCGCGGCAAACCGGGAATCCGCAGGCTCACTTAGGGTTCCGCGGACTCGCTGGCCACGCTTTCGAGCATGTAGCCCAGCCCGCGCACGGTCACGATGCGCACGTCGCTGCCGGCCAGCTTCTTGCGCAGGCGGTGCAGCACGACTTCGATGGCGTCCGGATTGGCTTCGCTGTCGTGGGTGAAAACCTTGCCGAACAATTGCGACTTGTCCACCGGGTAGCCGCTGCGCGTCAGGAGCGCCGCCAGGGCGGCGTGTTCACGCGGCGTCAGGAACAGCAGCGATCCGTCCAGCGTGAAGGCTCGGCTTTCGCTGTCGTAGGACAGCGAACCGCACTGCAGGCGCGGGTGCTGGCGGCCACGGCTGCGGCGCACGAGCGCCGTCAGGCGGGCTTCCAGTTCTTCCAGTGCGAAGGGCTTGGTCAGGAAGTCGTCCGCGCCCAGGTTCAGGCCGCGGACGCGATCCTGCAGCGCGCCCTGCGCGGTCAGCAGGAGGACGGGGGTGCGGTCGTCGCGGTTGCGCATTTCGCGCAGGACGACGAGCCCGTGCTTGTCGGGCAGGCGCAAGTCCATGACGATGGCATCGTATTCCGTGCCCGCCATGAAGGCTTCGGCCGTGCGCGCATCCGCCGCGTGATCGGGTACGAACCCGCTTTGGGCGAGCGCGCGCATCAGCCAGGACGCCATGTCCCGTTCGTCTTCAACCAACAATATGCGCATGACCGTCCGTTCCTTCGGGCAAATTCTCTGCTGCCCGCTGACCATGCACACGCTGGCGCAGGTAGCGGGTTTCGTGATGGCGCCGAAAGAGGATAGCCGACAACTCGTTCAACGCCTGGGTATAGACGTCTCGCTTGAACTCGATGACGGCATCCAGCGGAACCCAGTACTGGCTCCAGCGCCAGGCGTCGAATTCCGGATGCTGCGTCGCGCGCAAGCACACATCACTGTCACGTCCCACCAGGCGCAACAAGAACCAAATCTGTTTTTGTCCTTTATAGTGGCCGCGCCACTCACGCCGGACAAAGTGATCGGGCACGTTATAACGTAACCAATCGCGTGTACGCCCCAAAATACGGACATGCTCGGGCTTCAGGCCCACCTCTTCATGGAGTTCGCGATACATGGCCTGCACCGGGCTTTCGCCATACTTGATGCCGCCCTGAGGGAACTGCCATGCATGTTCCCTGATACGCTTGCCCCAAAAGACCTCGTTTCTAGTGTTGACGAGAATGATGCCGACATTGGGGCGGTAGCCTTCGCGGTCAAGCATGGGCCACCCCCACCGAATTCAATACAATTACGGTCGATTATACGTATCTGCTGCCACCTTTAAACATGCGCGCATCCAACTACCATATCAACACCCTCAAAGAAGCCCCTTCCGAAGCGGAAGTCGCCAGCCACCAGCTGATGACCCGCGCCGGGATGATCCGCAAGCTCGCGGGCGGCATCTACACCTACATGCCGCTGGGCCTGAAGGTCATCCGCAAGGTCGAGGCGATCATCCGCGAAGAAATGAACGCGGCGGGCGCCATCGAGTTGCTGATGCCCGTGGTGCAGCCGGCCGAGCTCTGGCAGGAATCCGGCCGCTGGGAGCAGTACGGCGCGGAACTGCTGCGCATCAAGGACCGGCACCAGCGCGATTTCGTGCTGCAGCCGACGTCCGAGGAAGTCATCACGGACATCGCCCGCAATGAAATCCACAGCTACCGCCAGCTGCCGCTGAACTTCTATCACATTCAGACCAAGTTCCGGGACGAGCGCCGTCCCCGCTTCGGCCTGATGCGCGGCCGCGAATTCACGATGAAGGACGCCTACTCCTTCGACCGCGACGAAGCCGGCGCCCAGCGCAGCTACGACACCATGTTTGCCGCCTACATGCGCATCTTTGGCCGCCTGGGCCTGGAATTCCGCGCGGTGGCGGCCGACACGGGCTCCATCGGCGGCACGCGCAGCCATGAATTCCAGGTGATCGCCGACACGGGCGAAGACCTGCTGGTCTACAACGCGGAATCGGACTACGCGGCCAACATCGAATTGGCGGAAGCGCCCAGCCTGTATGCCACCCGTGCCGCCGCCGCCCAAGCGATGGCGGACGTCGCAACGCCCGGCGCCGCCAAGTGCGAGGACGTGGCCAAGCTGCTGGGCATTCCCCTGGAGCGCACGATCAAGTCGATCGTCCTGGCCACCGACGGCGAAAAAGGCAAGGTCGACATCTGGCTGCTGCTCCTGCGCGGCGACCACGAACTGAACGAGATCAAGGCGGGCAAGCTGCCGGGCCTGGCGGGCTTCCGGTTCGCCACCGAAGCCGAGATCGTCGAGTACTTCGGCTGCAAGCCCGGCTACCTGGGCCCGGTCAAGACGGCCAAGCCGGTCCACGTGATTGCCGACCGCACCGTCGCCAACATGGCCGATTTCGTCTGCGGCGCCAACCGCGAAGACTTCCACATCCAGGGCGTGAACTGGGGCCGCGACTTGCCCGAACCGGAGCTAGTGGCCGACCTGCGCAACGTCGTGGCGGGCGACCCCTCGCCGGATGGCAAGGGCACGCTGTCGATCCAGCGCGGCATCGAAGTGGGCCACGTCTTCTATCTGGGCAAGAAGTACTCCGAAGCCCTGAAGGCCACCTTCCTGGACGAAACCGGCAAGCCGGCCGTCCTGGAAATGGGCTGCTACGGCATCGGCGTGACCCGCATCGTGGGCGCCGCCATCGAGCAGAACCACGACGCCCGCGGCATCATTTGGCCCCGCGCGCTCGCCCCCTTCGAAGTGGTCATCTGCCCCGTGGGCTGGGGCAAAAGTGAAACGGTGCGTGACACCGCGCAAAAGCTCTATGAATCCTTGCTGGCGCGCGGCGTGGACGTCATGCTGGACGACCGCGATGCGCGCCCCGGCGTCATGTTTGCCGAGTGGGAACTGATCGGTGCGCCGCTGCGTGTAACAGTTGGAGAACGCGGTCTGAACGACGGTGTGGTGGAATTGCAGGCCCGTCGGGAAACCGAAGCGGCCAAGATTCCGGTAGAGTCCGCGCTGGAAGCGGTGCTGACGAAGCTCGACACGCTTTAACCCTGTAGCTGCTACGGACTTGCCGCGTCCCGACCCGCACCATCATTTCCTGAGTATCGTGACCGATCAGAAGTCCGCCGAATCCACCCTGCAAGTCCGCGTCTACTACGAAGACACGGATGCCGGCGGGGTGGTCTTCTACGCTAACTACTTGAAATTCCTGGAGCGGGCACGCACCGAATGGCTGCGCGATCTGGGCGTCAACCAATCCGGGTTGGCCGCCAGCGAGCAACGGCTGTTCGTTGTCCGCGCCCTGGACATGTCCTACCGCAAACCGGCCAGACTGGACGATTTGCTTACCATACGCAGCCGAGTCACCAAACTGGGCCGCGCTTCGATACACTTCGCGCAGCGCGCGGAGCGCAACGGGGAACTGCTTGCCGAAGGCAACATCCAAGTCTGTTGCGTCGATGCCGTTCACATGCGGCCGGCAGAATTGCCGGCCGACATTCGCGCAAAACTGGAATTCATTCAGGAATAACCATGCAAGTCACCAACGACATGTCGTTGCTTTCGCTGATTTCGCACGCCAGCGTGCCGGTCCAGCTGATCATGCTGATGCTGTTGGGTATCTCGATCATGTCCTGGACCTACATCTTCGCCAAGCGCATGGCCATCAAGCGGGCCCATGACCAGACGCGCCGCTTCGAAGACGACTTCTGGTCGGGCGGCGACCTGTCGATGCTGCAGCAGGCCGTGGCCTCGCGCCGCGACGAGCAGGGCGCCCTCGCCCGCATCTTCGATGCCGGCATGACCGAATTCCTGAAGGCCCGCCGCGGCAATGCCAGCGGCGACGCCACGGCAGTGCTGGACGGCCCGCGCCGCGCCATGCGCGCCGCCTACCAGCGCGAAATGGACGCGCTGGAATCGCACCTGAACTTCCTGGCCTCCGCCGGTTCGGTGTCCCCGTACATCGGCCTCCTGGGCACGGTCTGGGGCATCATGCACGCCTTCATCGGCCTGTCGAACATGCAGCAGGCCACGCTGGCCTCGGTGGCTCCCGGCATTGCGGAGGCGCTGATCGCCACCGCCATCGGCCTGTTCGCCGCCATTCCTGCCGTGGTTGCCTACAACCGTTTCACGAATGATATCGACCGCATCTCGATCCGCTTTGACAGCTTCGTCGATGAATTCCTGAACATTCTGCAACGGCAGGTGCGCTAATGCCCTCGGTAAGCTCGCGCGGCAGGTCCGGCCGCCGCATGAAGGCCGACATCAACGTGGTGCCGTACATCGACGTGATGCTGGTGCTGCTGGTCATCTTCATGGTGACCGCGCCCCTCATCACGCCCGGGCTGATCCAACTGCCGTCGGTGGGCGCCGCCTCCGACGTGCCCGTCAAGCCGCTGGAAGTCCAGATTTCGGAAGACGGCAAGATCGCGCTGCGCATGCGCGAAGCCGGCGCCACCATGCAGGACATCGCGCGCACCGAACTGGTGGCGCAAGTGCGTTCGCGCATTACCGCGGAAACGCCGGTGGTCATCGCCGCCGACGGCAAGGTGCCCTACGAGACGGTTGTGAAGGTCATGGACGAGCTGCGCACCAACGGCATCACCCGCCTGGGTCTGCTGGTGGACCAGTCCGCCGCAGGCGCCCAACAGCCCGCACCCGCCAAGAAACGCTAACGCGCCGCCATCCGCCGGCCCGGCCGGCATGCACCGCACATGACGCCACCCATAATTCGACACCGCAGCGGCCCGCCGGCCACCCCGCCCAACAACGACAACCGGAATTCGCTGATTCTGGCTGTGGCGGTGCACCTGCTGCTGCTGGTTGCCCTGATCTTTGGCGTGAACTGGCATACCGAGAACCCTGGCCCCGTCCAGGTGGAACTCTGGGCAGACGGCAATTCGCCCGTCTCGCCGCCGCCCACGCCGCAGCCCGAACCGCCCAAACCCCAACCCAAGCCGCAGCCCGAGCCCGAGCCTGAAAAGACGCCGGAGCCGCCGCCTCCGCCCCCTCCTCCTCCGCCGCCGCCTGAGCCCCAACCGCAGGTCCAGGCCAAGACCGAGGAAGTCGATCCCGAGATCGCCATCCAGGAGGCGAAGAAAAAGCGCGAGCAGGAAGAGAAGGCCCGCGAAGCCGCCGAGGCCGCCAAGGAAAAGGCGCGCCTGGAAGAAGAGCGCAAGCAGGCCGAGCTGAAGGAAAAGAAGCGCCTGGAGCAGGAACGCCAGGCCGCCGAGAAGGCCGCCGCTGAAAAGGCCGCTGCCGAGAAGGCTGCCGCCCAGAAGGCCGCGGCGGAGAAGGCTGCCGCCGACAAGGCTGCTGCTGAAAAGGCCGCCGAGAAGGCTGCCGCCGAAAAGGCCGCCGCCGAGAAGAAGGCCAAGGAAGAAGCCGCCAAGAAGGCAGCAGCTGAAAAGGCTGCCGCCGAGAAAGCCGCTGCCGAGAAGGCTGCGGCCGAGAAGGCGGCTGCGGAAAAGGCTGCCGCCGAGAAGGCCGCCGCTGCCAAGAAGGCCGCCGCCGACAAGGCGTTGAAGGACGCGTTCCGCAACGACGCCCTGGGCGCCGCCGGCATTCCGGGCGGCACCGCCGACCGCAACCAGGCGGGCGGCGGACGCGACAGCGGCTACGGCGCCAAGGTCCGGGCCTGCGTGCAGCCCGGGGTGGCGTATCCGCCTCCGCCCCGCAGCGGCTCGGGAAATCCGACCGCGCAATACCGGGTACAGTTAGGTTCTGACGGGAAGGTGAATGGCGTCACGTTGACCAGTTCTTCTGGCAACGCGGGCTTTGACCGCGCGGTCGAAACCGGCATCCGCCGTTGCAACCCGTTCCCGAAGCCCTCGACGGGCCGCTACGAACCCATTATTGACGTTGTCTACAGAATGTATGACTGACAGGAGATTGACGAACATGACTCCCGCTTATAGCCGACGAGTACCCACTCTCGCGCTCTGGAGAGCGTATGGAATCGGATTGCTGATGGTGGCGCTTGCCTGCCTGATGGCCATGAAGCCCGCCCACGCGCAGCTGCGTGTCGACATCTCCGGCACCGGCGCCACGCAATACCCCGTGGCCATCGCCGACTTCGCGGTCGATGACACCCACGGCCGCGCACTGGCCGAAGTCATTCGCGCCGACCTGACCCGCACCGGCCAGTTCCGCCTGATCAACGCCGCGGGCTCCGGCCTGAACGTGGATTCCCCGATCGCCCACGACGACTGGCGCGGCAAGGGTGCGGACTTCATCGCCTACGGCAGCATCACGCGGGGCGCCGATGGCCGCTACGACGTGCGCTACCGCCTGGCCGACACGGTCAAGAAGTCGCAGCTGGACGGCGTGGCCTTCTCGGGCACCGAGCAGGAACTGCGCCGCGTGGCCCACCAGATCGCCGATCGCATCTACGAAAAGATCACCGGCGTTCGCGGCGTGTTCTCGACGCGTATCGCGTACGTGCTGAAGAAGGGTTCCACCTACGAACTGCAGGTGGCTGACGCCGACGGCCAGAATCCCCAGGTCGCCCTGCGCTCGCGCGAGCCGATCATTTCGCCGTCCTGGTCGCCCGATGGCAGCAAGCTTGCTTACGTGAGCTTCGAGTCCGGCAAGCCCGTCGTCTATGTGCACACCCTGGCCACCAGCGCGCGTGCACCGGTCGCCAACTTCAAGGGCAACAACAGCGCCCCCGGTTGGTCGCCTGACGGCAGCAAGCTCGCGGTCGCTCTGACGCGTGACGGTTTGTCGCAAATTTACGTCGTTAATGCGGCCGATGGCTCGAATCCGACCCGAGTTACGCGTTCTCCCGGGATTGACACCGAGCCGAGCTTTACGCCTGACGGTGCTTCCATTATCTTTACGAGTGACCGCAGCGGCGGGCCGCAAATCTATCAGACCGGCTCGACAGGCGGCGAAGCCCGCCGTCTCACGTTTAATGGTGGTTACAACATATCACCCCGAATTTCCCCCGACGGATCGACGCTGCTGTACGTTGCAAGACGAGACGGCGCGTTTCGAATCGCATCCTTGAACCTGTCCACTGGCGCCGAAGCCTTGCTGACTGATGGTCGTGACGATCAGTCGCCCAGCTTTGCGCCAAACGGCATGCAAGTGCTCTACGCAGCCATCCAGAATGGCCGTAGCGTGCTTGCAGGTGTCTCGAGCGATGGACGCGTACGACAGACGCTTTCGGTACTGAACGGGGAAATACGTGAACCGACTTGGGGCCCATTTACCCGATAACACGTGTGACTCTCTTTGCAAAGGAACTATCATGAAGTCGCGCATTGCCAAAAGCCTAACCATCGCCGCTCTGGCTGCCGCCCTGGCAGCTTGCAGCTCCGTCCCTCTCGACGATAAAGCGGGTCAGGGTGGAGGCGCTGGCCAAGGATCTTCGGCCTCTGGCCAAATCCTTGATCCTTTCAACCCCCAAAGCATCCTGGCGCAACAGCGCTCGGTGTACTTTGATTTCGACAGCTACACCGTGTCGGACCAATACCGTGGCCTGGTCGAAACCCATGCCAAGTACCTGGCCTCGCACCAACAGCAAAAGGTCAAGATCGAAGGCAATACCGACGAACGCGGCGGTGCTGAGTACAACCTGGCCCTCGGCCAGCGTCGTGCCGACGCCGTGCGTCGCATGATGACCCTGCTGGGCGTCAGCGACAACCAGATCGAAACCATCAGCTTCGGCAAGGAAAAGCCGCGCTCGACGGGTACGACTGAAGCCGACTTTGCCGAAAACCGCCGCGCCGATATCAATTATCTGCGTTAAGCTTTTCGCTTAGTCTGGAGCCCTACCTCGCGTCGGGACGGCCAGCCGGCCGTCCCGACGTTTGTTTTTATCCCCGGGAATATTCATGCGCGATCAAGTTCTGTCCCTGCGTCCCCTGATTGTGGCCACTGGCCTGGCGCTAGCCGCCCTCACGGCCCCCGCTCACGCTTTTTCCGACGATGAAGCCCGCAAGGCCATCCTGGATTTGCGCCAGCAGGTGCAGCAGCAGAACGAGCAAAGCCAGCGCGCCAAGCTGCAATTGGCCGACCAGATTCAATCCCTGCAGCAGGAAATTGCCCAGCTGCGCGACCAGCTCGAACTGGTGTCGCGCCAGCAACCGAGCGCGAAGCCGGGCGGCGCCGCGCCGGGTAGCGCAAATCCCCCGGGCGCCTCTGCAGGCGATCCCCAGGAACAGACCGCCTATGACGGCGCGATGGACCTGTTCCGCAAGGGCCAATACAAGGAAGCCGCCGAATCGCTGGCCGCCTTCACCGCGCTCTACCCCAACAGCCAGCTCGCGCCCAGCGCCCAGTTCTACCAGGGCAGCAGCCGCTATGCGCTCAAGGACTTCAAGGGCACCATCGAGCAGCTGAACGCCATGGTGCAAAAGTCGCCGGACAACGCCCGCGCGCCGGATGCCCTGCTGATCATCGCGGGCAGCCAGATCGAACTGAACAACCGCGCCGGCGCCAAGGCCACCTTGCAACGCATCGTGCGCGACTACCCCACCACGCCGGCCGCCACCACGGCCAAGAGCCGGCTGCAACTGCTGCAGTAATGCCGCACGCCGCCAGCGCGGCAGGCGCTTACCGCCAGATTCTTCGCCGCCGGGCGGGGCTGATTGCCCTGCTGCTGGCGGCGATTCTGTTTGCGCTGCTGATCGACTTCACCGTGGGCCCATCCGGCCTGCCCTGGCGCGCGCTCTGGCAAACGCTTGCGGCGCCGGGCGATGCTGATCCGACCTATCGCGTGATCGTCTGGGACATCCGCCTGCCGTCGGCCCTGATGGCGGCGCTGGTAGGCATGGCGCTCGGCCTGGCGGGCGCCGAGATGCAGACCATCCTGAACAATCCCCTTGCCAGCCCGTTCACCCTGGGTGTGTCGTCGGCGGCGGCCTTTGGCGCCTCGCTGGCGATCGTGCTCCAGTTCGGGCTGCCGGGCGTTCCCGCCGGCTGGCTGATTGCCGCCAACGCCTTTCTGTTCGCCCTGCTGGCGGCGCTGCTGCTGGATGCGGTGGCCCGGTGGGGCGGCATGAACACATCGGGCGTCGTGCTGTTCGGCATCGCGATGGTGTTCACCTTCAATGCGCTGGTCTCGCTGGTGCAATTCACCGCCAGCGCCGAAGCCTTGCAGAACCTGGTGTTCTGGACGATGGGCAGCCTGGCGCGTTCCAGCTGGACGACCGTGGGCGTGCTGGCGCTGGCGTTCGCGGTGGCCTTGCCGCTGGCCATGCGGCAATCCTGGAAGCTGACCGCGCTGCGGCTGGGCGAGGACCGCGCCGCCAGCTTTGGCGTGGATGTGCGCCGCGTGCGCGTTGCGGCGTTGGCGCGCGTGAGCCTGCTGTCCGCGCTGGCGGTCGCCTTTGTCGGGACGATCGGGTTCATCGGACTGGTGGCGCCGCACATCGCGCGCCGGCTCTTCGGCGAAGACCACCGCTTCTATCTGCCGGGCAGCGCCCTGGTGGGCGCGGTGATCCTGTCGCTGGCGTCGATCGCATCCAAGAATCTCATGCCGGGCGTGGTGGTGCCCGTGGGCATCGTGACCGCGCTGGTGGGCATTCCCTTCTTCGTTTCCGTCGTGCTGCGCAGGCAGTTGCCATGACAAGGCCCGCTCCCGCCTCACACCCCGCCGGCCTGGCGGTCCAGGCGCTTTCGGCCGGTTACGGGCGCGAAGACGTGCTGCACGACCTGACGATCCCCGCGCTTGCCGCGGGCGAAGTGACGGCGTTGCTGGGCCCGAACGGCAGCGGCAAGTCCACGTTGCTCAAGGCGCTGGCCGGCTTGGTGCGGCCCCGCGCGGGCGGCGCGGCGCTGGACGGGCTGGACCTCACGCGCCTTGACCACGCCGAGCGTGCCCGCCACGTCGTGTACCTGCCTCAAAGCCTGCCCGCGGCCGTGCACCTGCGCGTATTCGAGTCCGTGCTGGTCGCGGCCCGCGCCAGCGGCGCGGCGGCGCGCCCCGTGGACCTTCAAGCCATCGACCAGCTGCTGGCGCGGCTGGGCATCGCGCATCTGGCCCTTCACTATCTGGACGCGCTGTCTGGCGGGCAAAAACAATTGGTGGGGTTGGCGCAGGCGCTGATCCGCCACCCGCGCGTGCTACTGCTGGACGAGCCGCTATCGGCCCTGGATCTGAACTACCAGTTTCACGTCATGCGCCTGCTGCAGCAGGAAACGCGCGAGCATGGCCTAATCAGCCTCATCGTGCTGCACGACCTGAACGTGGCCCTGCAGCATGCGGACCAGGCCGTGATGATCCATGAAGGGCGGCTGCACGCCGCAGGCAGCCCGGCCGACGTCATCACGCCCCACGCGCTGGCCGCCGTCTATGGCGTGCAGGCGCGCGTGGAGGCGTGCTCGAAAGGCCGGCGGCAGGTGCTGATCGACGGGTTGCAGGCGCACCCGGGCTGAACCGCGCAGCCCGGCACGGGCAAGCTCAGGCGCGCTGCGCCACGTCCGCGACGGGCGCGCCCGTCATGTCCGCCAGCTGGGCCGGCGTCAGGTTGAACACGGTATGCGGATGGCCGGCGGCGGCCCACAGGCTTTCGTAATTGAAGAGGTCCGCGTCCAGCAGCATGACCGGCTTGACGGCGTGGCCGATGGGGCAGACGCCGCCGATGGCATAACCGGTCATGTCGCGCACGAAGCGCGCGTCGGCCTTGGCCAGTTCGCCGACCTGCGCCGCGACCTTGGCTTCATCCACACGGTTGGCGCCACTGGCGATGACGAGCACCGGCGCGTTGTCGGTGGCGCGGCGGAAGATGATGGACTTGGCAATCTGGGCGACTTCGCAGCCCAGCCCCGCGGCCGCCTCGGCCGAGGTCTTGCCCGTCTGGGGCAGCACCACCACGGGTTTGTCATGCCCCAATTCCACGAGCAGACGCGCAACGCGCTGAGCGGATTCCGGCAAGGCGGCGATGGATTCTGGCGACATCGTTGAAAACTCCGTTCAAGAAAACTGGCCCGCGCGCGGACGGCGCCGGCGGGCCGCAGACGAGTGTATCAGCGTCCGGCCGGGCCGCCGCGCCCTGATGCCGGGCTAGAATGCGGACCTGGCTACACGTCCCGATCCCCATGCGTTCCGAACCCGTTTTGCCCTTGCAGACCGCGCCCATCGGCGGTTATGCCATGTCCTACACCGAGTACGGCAGCGGCACGCCGCTGGTGCTGGTGCACGGCTCCCTGTCCGACAGCCGCTACTGGAAGTCGCAGATGGCGCCGCTGGGGCGTTCGTTCCGGGTGCTGGCCGTGTGCCTGCGCCGCTATTGGCCCGAGACCTGGGACGGCGAAGGCGGCGGCTTTTCGGTCGAGCAGCACGCCAGCGATGTGCTGGAATTCATCGACACGGTGGCAGGCGGCCCGGCCCATCTGGTGGGCCATTCCCGCGGCGGGCGTGTCGCATTGGAAGCCGCGCTGCGTCAGCCGCAATCGCTGCGCAGTCTTACGCTGGCGGATCCCGGCCTGCAGTTGCCCGGTTGCGTCGATGAACGCGGGGGCTTTCGCCAACGCGCCCTGACGCTGATCCGGCAAGGCGACATCGAGGAAGGGTTGGCGCTGTTCGTGGACACGGTGACCGGCCCCAACACCTGGCAGCGCATGGTGCCGTGGTTCAAGGAGATGGTCCGCGACAACGTGGGCACGCTCTTCGGACAGGTGGACGAACGGCCGGAAACCCTGACGCCCGAGCAGATCGGCGGCGTGACGATGCCGGTGCTGCTAATTGGCGGCGCGCTAAGCCCGGCGCCCTATCCCGCGGTGCTCGATGCGCTGGCGCAATGGCTGCCGCAATCCCGCCGCATCGACATCGTGGGCTCTTCGCACGGCATGAACCTGGGCAACCCCCGCGCCTTCAATGGCGCCATCCAGGAATTCATCGGCGGTTGATCCGCGCGGTCAGGGTTCGACCGACGGCGTGTGCTTCAGGCGCCGCAGCACAAACGTGGAACGGCTGTGCCGCACGCCGCGCAGCTTGTACAGGCGCTTGCGCAGGAATTCCTCGTAGCCTTCCGTGCCCGCCACGGCAACCTTGATCAGGTAGTCGTATTCGCCCGTGACCAGAAACGCCTCGACCACTTCGGGCAGGCGGCTGATTTCCTCGCCAAAGCGCGCCAGGGTGTCGTCGTCGTGGTGCTCAAGCGTGACTTCGATCATTACCGTGTCCGGCAGCCCCAGCGCCTTCTGGTTCAGCAAGGCCGCATAACCTTCGATCACCCCCGCCTCTTCCAGCGCCTTGACGCGGTTCCAGCAGGGCGTGGGCGACAGGCCGACCGTTTCGGCCAGCTTCAGGTTCGTCAGCCGGCCATCTGCGCGCAGGGCGCGCAGGATCTTGCGGTCGGTGTCATCGAGTTTGGGCAATGTGGGCATGGTTGACGGACTATTGGAGGAAGAATCCCTACGGCAACGGATTTTACAGAAATCAGATTCTTCAAATCGTCGTAAACCGGCGTGAATCAAGAAACCTATTTTGCGCATGACGCCGTAGACTTTCCTCAAGGCGCGCACCTATCCCGCGCGTCCCGATTCGGCGCTCACGCTGCGGCACAACCCGGCAGGTGCGCCGGCAGTTTTCACGCAGCAAGCCCGCGCGCCGATCCGCGCGGCTGGAAATCATGCCTCACGCAGCAGCACCCGCGAAATCCGGTCTCGGCCTATCCGGCGCCGTCATGCTTTTCGTCGCCCCCGCGCTCTTCGCCTCGAACATGGTTGCGGCCCGCTGGGCGCACGACGCCAACCTTCCCCCCGTCTTTCTCGCCTTCGGCCGCTGGCTGATTGCCCTGCTGATCCTGTTGCCGTTTGCCGCCCCCGCCTTGCGCGCCCATCGCCGGGCCTTGTGGCGCGGCCTGCCGGCGCTGTTGCCGCTGGCCGTGCTGGGCATGGGCGTGGCGGTGGCGCCGCAGTACATCGGTGCGCAGACCACCAGCGCCACCAACATTGCGCTGATCTTTTCGTGCAGCCCGCTGCTGGTGACGCTGCTGGAAGCGGTGATCTGGCGCAAGCCGCTGTCAGCGCCTCGCGCGGCCGGCCTGGCGCTGGCGTTGACCGGCGTGCTGGTGGTGCTGACGCGCGGCGACGCCCACGCGCTGGTGCGGCTGGCGTTCGGACAAGGAGATCTGTGGGTGCTGCTGGCCGCCACCGGCTGGGCGTTGTACACGGTGCTGCAAAAGCGCCTGACGCTGCCTGCGGTGCCCGACAGTGCGCGGCTCGCGACGATGATGCTGGGCGGCGCGGTGGCGCTGGCGCCCTTTGCCGGCATTGAAGCGGCAGCCGGCATGGCGCCTGCGTGGACGGACCCGCGCCTGGCGGCGGTGCTGCTGTTCCTGGCGGTGGTGCCGAGCCTGGGCGCCTATTACGTTTATGGCCGGCTTATCAGCGTGGCCGGTCCCGCAACCGCGGGCCTGTCGATGTTTCTGGTGCCGGTCTACGCGGCGCTGCTGGCCTGGCCGCTGCTGGGCGAGGCGCCGCAGCTCTTTCATGCCTACGGCTTTGCCATGATCCTGCTGGGCGTGAAGCTGGCCTCGTCGCGGCTGCGCCCGGCGGCGGCCGCAGCCGCCGCCTGAGGTCACTGCATGACGGTCAGCGGCCCGCGCCCTGGGCCGCCATGACTTCCTGCGCCACCTGGCGGGGCGCTTCGGCGTAGTGCTTGAACTCCATCGTGTAGGTGGCGCGGCCCTGCGTCAGCGAACGCAGCGACGTGGAGTAGCCAAACATCTCGGCCAAGGGCACCTCGGCGCGCACGACCTTGCCGCCGCCGCCCGCGATGTCTTCCATGCCCTGCACCATGCCGCGGCGCGACGACAGATCGCCCATGACGTTGCCGGTGAAGTCTTCGGGCGTCTCGACCTCGACCTGCATCATGGGTTCCAGCAGCACGGGATCGGCGCGCCGCATGCCTTCCTTGAACGCCATCGAGCCGGCCATCTTGAACGCGTTTTCGTTCGAGTCGACGTCGTGGTACGACCCGAAGAACAGCGTCACCTTCACGTCCACAACCGGATACCCGGCCAGCACGCCGGCGTTAAGGGCCTCGCGAATGCCCTTGTCGACCGCGGGGATGAATTCGCGCGGCACCACGCCGCCCTTGATCGCGTCGACGAACTCGTAGCCCTTGCCCGCCTCTTGCGGCTCGAGCTTGAGCACCACGTGGCCGTACTGGCCGCGGCCGCCCGACTGCTTGACGAACTTGCCTTCGACCTCGTTGCAGGTCTTGCGGATGGTCTCGCGGTACGCCACCTGCGGCTTGCCCACCGTGGCTTCCACGTTGAATTCGCGCTTCATGCGATCGACCAGGATTTCCAGGTGCAGCTCGCCCATGCCGGAGATGATGGTCTGCCCGGATTCCTCGTCGGTGCGCACGCGGAACGACGGATCTTCCTGCGCCAGGCGGCCCAGCGCGATGCCCATCTTTTCCTGGTCGGCCTTGGTCTTGGGTTCCACGGCCTGCGAAATGACGGGCTCGGGGAACACCATGCGTTCCAGGATGATGATGTGCGAGGGATCGGTCAGCGTGTCGCCGGTGGTGACGTCCTTGATGCCGACCGCCGCGGCGATGTCGCCCGCATAGACTTCGGTGATCTCGCGCCGTTCGTTGGCGTGCATCTGCAGAATGCGGCCCAGGCGCTCTTTCTTTTCCTTGATGGGGTTGTAGACCGAGTCGCCCGACTTCACCACGCCCGAATACACGCGGAAGAACACGAGCTGCCCGACGAAGGGATCGGTCATGATCTTGAAGGCAAGCGCGGAGAACGGCTCGTTGTCGGTCGGATGGCGCTCGATTTCATGGTCGCGCTGGTCATGGCCCTTGATGGCGGGCACATCCACCGGCGAGGGCATGTAGTCGATGACCGCATCCAGCATTGCCTGCACGCCCTTGTTCTTGAAGGCGCTGCCGCACAGCATCGGCACGATCTCGTTGGCGATCGTGCGGGCGCGCAGGCCTTCCTTGATTTCCGCTTCGGTCAGCGGTTCGCCGGACAGGTATTTTTCGAGCAGGGTTTCGTTGGCCTCGGCGGCCTTTTCCACCATCTTCTCGTGCCATTCCTGCGCCTGGTCCTGCATCGCCGCGGGGATGTCCACGTACTGGAACTTCACGCCCTGGCTGGCGTCGTCCCAGATGATGGCCTTCATCTTGACCAGGTCGATCACGCCCTCGAAGTGGTCTTCGGCGCCCACCGGCAACTGGATGGGCACGGCGTCGCCCTTCAGGCGCTCGGCGATCTGGCGCTGCACGCGCAGGAAGTCCGCGCCGACGCGATCCATCTTGTTGACGAAGGCCAGCCGCGGCACCTTGTATTTGTTGGCCTGGCGCCAGACGGTCTCGGACTGCGGCTGCACGCCGCCCACGGCGTCATAGACCATGACGGCGCCGTCCAGCACGCGCATGGAGCGTTCGACCTCGATGGTGAAGTCGACGTGGCCCGGCGTGTCGATGATGTTGATGCGGTGCTCGGGATAGTTGCCCGCCATGCCCTTCCAGAAGGCGGTGGTGGCGGCCGACGTGATGGTGATGCCGCGTTCCTGCTCCTGCTCCATCCAGTCCATCACCGCCGCGCCGTCATGGACCTCACCGATCTTGTGGGTGATGCCGGTGTAGAAGAGGATGCGCTCGGTGGTCGTCGTTTTGCCTGCGTCAATATGGGCGCTGATGCCAATATTGCGATAAAGCTCGATGCGCGTCTTGCGGGTCATGGCCTCTTCCTACGGTTGGATGAAGATGCGTAAATATTACGCGCCGTGCGGCAAGATACAAGCCTGAATCGGCCCGCTGACGCGAGTTTGGCGGGTCCATGAGTTTGGCCCCGCCATACCAACGTATAAGCGCATGCGCCGGGCATGAAAAAGCCCCTCTGACAGAGGGGCCTTGGCGCATGCGGTGGCGCGCTACGCGCACCAAGTTGGCGCGCAATTACTTCTTGTCTTCCTTGACGCGATAGACCAGCACGGCAGTGGTGGCCAGCGAGAGCACCTTGGCGGTGACGCTGCCCAGCAGCAGGCGCGACAGGCCGCTGCGGCCGTGGCTGCCGATGAAGATCAGATCGCAGCCCGCATCGGTGGCGGCCTGGACGATGCCGTCAGCCACGTTGAAGTTGGACACGGCGCGCGCTTCGACCTTGACGCCAGCGGTGTCGGCGCGGTCGCTGATCTGCTTGAGGTACTTGTCGGCTTGCTCGGCGGAGGCCTTTTCGTAGTCTTCGTCGGTGATGGCATAGGCCGCGGCCATGCCGTCAAAACCGATGGTGGCCGCGAAGGGCTGCGTCACGTAGAGGGCGACGACTTCGGCGCCGACTTCGCGCGCGAAGCAGATACCTGCGTTGGCGGCTTGGGCCGAGAGCGGGGAACCGTCGGTGGGAATCAGGATCTTCTTGAACATCTTGCCTGCTCCTGTGTTGGAGGAATCTTTATGCTACCGGAAAGCCGCCGGGCCGACATCAGCCGAACTGGCGGCCTTGACGAGGGTCAAGGCGGGGTTTATCCCAACTGCTGGGCAGCCGCAAACAGGTTGGTGCAGCGGGTGCCGGTGCGGCAGTATGCCAGGACCGGGCCCGGCAGGGTGCGCAGCAGTTCCGCAAAGCGGGCGACGTCGGCGGCCGTCATGGCGCTGCCCACGACGGGCTGATATTCGATCTGCAGGCCGGCTTGCTGCGCGGCGCGCGACACGTCGGCGGCAGTGGGCTGGTCCGGACCGCCTTCAAAATCGGGGCGGTTGATGATGACGCTCTTGTACCCGGCGGCGGCCACGTCGGCCATGTCGTCGGGGCCCAGTTGCGGGGCGACAGCAAAGTTCTGGGTAAGGGGCTTGATGGGTGCGGACATGACGGTTCCTTCGGTGACTGGGCGATCTGGCTCGGAATTATTGATTGTAGGACCCGTTTTGCGCGAAAAGTTTTTCCAGTTCGGCCCAGATGCCCCGGTGGTCGGCAATCGATACCGAAAAGCGCAGCATGGTCGACGGCGCCTGCGTCGGCGAGAACAGCGTCCCCGGCGCGAGCAGCATGCCGCGGTCCGCGGCCTCGCGCGCCAGCACCTCGGAATCCCGGCCGCAATCGGCCCAGACGAACATGCCGGCGTGCGCCTCGTGCGGGATGGTCAGGCCCAGTTTCAGCAAGCCCTTCATGCAGCGCTGGCGCGCGTCGTCGACCCGCTGTCGCACGCGTTCGATATGGCGCCGGAACTGCCCTTCCATGAGGACGCGGTGCACGACGCGCTCGCCCAGTTCGGGTGAAGTCAGACCCGCCAGCATCTTCAGGTCGGCCAGCTTCTGCAGCAGGTCGGCATTGGCCGCCACATAGCCCACGCGCAGGCTGGCAGCCAGCATCTTGGAGTATCCCCCCACGAAGATGACGCGGTTCAGCCGGTCCAAGGCCGCGAGCTTGATGGCGCCGCCCGGATGCAGCTCGCCGTAGGTGTCGTCTTCGACAACCATGAAATCGTGGCGTTCGGCGATGCGCAGGATGCCGTAGGCGGCCCCGGCGGACAGCGTGTGGCCGGTGGGGTTGTGAACCGATCCGTTGATGATGAAAAGCTTGGGCTTGTGCTGCGCGGCCAGTTGCTCAAGCAGGTCGAGGTCCGGGCCGTCGGGGCCGCGCGGCACGCCGATCAGGCGGGCGCCAAAGGCGGCAAGGCGGCCGAAGATCACGAACCAGGCCGGGTCCTCGACCAGGACGGTATCGCCCGGCTTGACCAGGTGGCGCGCGATGAGATCCAGCCCGTGGGTGACACCGTTGGTCGTGAGCAGGTTGAGCTCTGGATGGGCCGGCACGCCCTCGTTCTGCAGCACCGCGGCGATCTGCTGGCGCAGGGGCGCAAAACCCTGGGGGCTGCCGTAGCTGACGAGGTTGGCGCGCACTGAACGACCCACCGCGCGCACGGCGCCAGCCACCATGTCGGGATCCAGCCAATCGGCCGGCAGGAGGCCCGCCCCGCCCGGCATGCCCGGCGCGTTGGATTCCCGGAACATGCTGCGCAACAGCCAGGCGATGTCCACCCGCGCGGGCGGCGCGAGCGTGCTGGGCGCGGCGGCGGCCACCGCCGTCAGCGGGCCGCTGCGGGCCTTTACGAAAAACCCCGCGCCCCGGCGCGATTGCACCAGCCCGCGGGCCACGAGGCGGTCGTAGGCCTCGACCACGGTGAAACGGCTGACGCCCGACTGTTCGGCCATCTTGCGGATGGACGGCAGGCGCGTGCCGGGCCGCAAGCCTTGCTCGTCGATGCGGCGGGCCAGGCCATCGGCCAGTTGCGCCACCAGGGTGGCATCGGCCTGGCGCACGGGCTGCCAGGGCATGGAAGGAGAGGACGGAGCAACTGTCATGGAGATTTGACCAGGCCAGTGATTAAAGTGACACGCCATTGTGTACCGGTACTGTACTGATGGCTGTGCGTAGAGTGACAGCAATGCCGAAAGCCTGCAACCGCAGGCTCGGCCATTGAGACATTTTTCCGGTGCTGTCATGACCCGTCCCGCGCTCTTCCCCTCGCCTTCGGCCGTTCCCGCCCCCTCGTCTTCCCTCTGGGAGGGATACGGCTACGGTTTCCTGGGCGTGCTGGTGTTTTCGCTAACGTTGCCCATGACTCGCGTGGCGGTGGCCGAACTGGCGCCGCTGCTGGTGGGACTGGGCCGCGCGCTGATCGCCGCGCTGCCCGCGGTCGCCCTGTTGTGGCTGACGCGCAGCCGCCGGCCCAATCGCGCGGAGTGGCCGGGCGTGATCTTGGCGGCGCTGGGCATCGTCGTGGGCTGGCCGCTGGCCTCGTCGATCGCGATGCAGACGGTGCCTTCGTCGCAAGGCGCGGTATTCAACGGCCTGCTGCCGCTGTCCACCGCCGCCTTTGCCGCGCTGCGCAGCGGTGAAAGGCCTTCGGCCGCCTTCTGGGGCTGGGCCGTCGCGGGCGCCGCGCTGGTTACCGCTTATGCGCTGCGCCAGGGCGAAGGCACGCTGACTGCGGGCTACCTGTGGCTGCTGGTGGCCGTGGTGCTGGGCGGCATGGGCTACGCCGAGGGCGCGCGCGCCTCGCGCACGCTGGGCGGTTGGCGCACAATATGTTGGGCGCTTGCCATCAGCGCACCCGTGGTGGCCCTGCCGGTCGGCTGGATGGCGGCGCAGCAGCCCCACTGGCCCAGCCCGGACGTCATCGCTGCCTGCGCCTACCTGGCCTTCGGCTCGATGTTCCTGGGATTTTTCGCCTGGTACCGCGGCCTGGCCGCCGGCGGAATTGCCCGGGTCGGACAAGTGCAATTGCTGCAACCCTTCCTTACCGTCGTGGCCGCTGCTTTGCTGTTTGGCGAAACCGTGGAGGCGACGACGTTCGTGTTTGCCGCCGCCGTGATCGCCGTTATTGCCGGCGGACGCCGCGCCATCGTGAGGACCCCGAAATGAACCTGCTTCCCGCCAATTGGGCCGACGTCCCGCTGGCCTCGCTTTCCCTGCTGGGCCCGCTGGCGTTGTTTGCGCTGGTCAGCTCGATCACGCCCGGCCCCAATAACGTCATGCTGGCCTCGTCGGGGCTGAACTTCGGGTTCCGGCGCAGCGTGCCGCATCTGCTGGGCGTGAACCTGGGCTTCACGCTGATGATCTTTCTGGTGGGCGTCGGCCTGGGTTCGGTCTTTCAGCAGACGCCCGCCCTCTACACCGTCCTGAAGTACGCCGGCGCAGCCTATCTGCTGTATCTGGCGTGGAAGATCGCCAACTCTGGCCCGCTGGACGAGGGCGAGGCGCGCGGCAAGCCGTTCACGTTCCTGCAGGCCGCCGCGTTCCAGTGGGTCAATCCCAAGGCCTGGGTGATGGCGGTGGGCGTGGTGGCGACCTACACGCCGCAGAACGGCTTCTTCGCCAACCTGGTGATCGCGACGCTGGTCAGCGGCATCGTCAACCTGCCCAGCATCGGCATCTGGGTGACCTTCGGCACGGCCCTGCGCCGCGTGCTGCACCGGCCTGCCGCCATCCGCGCCTTCAATGTGGGCATGGCCCTGCTGCTGGTGGCCTCGCTGTATCCCGTCGCGCTGGAACTGCTCCACTGACCCGCCGTTCAGGCCAGCAGCCCCACCACCACGGCCGGCGTGACCAGCACGTTGAACAGGCCCGCCATCACCATCACCAGGCCCGCGACTGCGCCCTCTTCGGCGGCCAACTCGCGGGCCTTGGCCGTGCCCGCCCCGTGCGCCCCCATGCCGAATAACGCGCCGCGCGCCAATGCCGAGCGCAGCGGCAGCCACCTGCACATGAGCTGGCCGATGGCCGCGCCAAACACGCCCGTCACGATGACGAAAACGGCCGTCAGGTCGGGCACGCCGCCCACGTGGGACGACACCGCCACGGCAAACGGCGTGGCGACCGAACGCGGCAACAAGCTGAGCCGCAGGTCCGGCGGCAAATCCAGCAGGCTGCCCAGCAGCCATGCGCTGGCGCCCGCGATGCCACTGCCCACCGCCACCCCGGCGGCCAGCACCGGCCAGTAGCGCCGGATCAGCGCGCGCTGCTGATACAGCGGCAAGGCGAACGCGACGATGACCGGGCCCAGCATGGCCATCAGCCAGTGCGAGCCGGACATGTATTCGCGATAGCCGGTATGCAGCAGGATGGCCAGCGTCAGCAGGAGCGCGGGCGCAACGACCAGCGTGGACGTCCACCAGTAGGCGTAGCGGCGGTAGAACAGACGCGCGCAGACGTAGGCGGCGACCGTCGCGGCCGGCCAGAAAAGCAGGTTGAATTCAGGCCGCATGGCGGTTCATCCAGCGGTAGCAAAGATCGATGGTCAGCGCCGTCCCTGCCATGACGAGCGCCGTGCCCAGCAGGATGACCGCCAGCAGCTTGACGCCCAGCAGCCCCAGGAATTCACGGTGGTCCAGCAGCGACATGACCGCTGGCACGAAGAAGAGCAGCATTTCGCCCAGCAGCCAGCTTGCGCCGCGCTGCACATTGCGCACGCGCAACCGGCGCGTCGCCAGCAGCAGGAGCACCAGCGCCATCCCGATGACGCCGCCGGGCACCGGCAGGCCCGAGGCCTGCGCCACCGCCTGCCCCGCCAGGGAAAAAAGAACGATCAACGCGATCTGGAGCAGACGGCTGCGGCGCAGCGCGCTGCGCAAAAGGATGGAATGGCGAAAGCGGGTCATGAGACGAAATCCAGCGGCAAGGTTCCGTTGTACGCCTGCGGCGGGCATAGATAAAATGAATTCGATGAATCCCTTCTATTCCAATCAGGCATAGCCATGGAACTGCGTACGTTGCGCGCCCTGGTCGAAGTCGTCCGGCAAGGCGGTTTTTCCCAGGCGGCGAAGGTCATCCATGCCACCCAACCCACGGTCAGCAAGGCCGTGCGGCAACTGGAGGATGAACTGGGCATGCCGCTTCTGGACCGGCAGGCGCAGCCGTTAAGGCTGACGGCGGCTGGCGAGATCGTGTACCGGCGCGCCATCGCCATGTTGGCCGAACGCGACGATCTGCGGGCCGAGCTGGACGATCTGAAGGGCTTGAAGCGCGGCGTGCTGCGCCTGGGTCTGCCGCCGCTGGGCAGCAGTTCTTTGTTCGCGCCGATGTTCGCGCGCTTTCGCAGCCGCTATCCCCGCATCGAGATCAGTCTGGTGGAACATGGCAGCCGCCGCCTCGAAGAGATGGTGATGGCCGGCGAAATCGAGCTGGCCGGGTCGCTCAAGCCGGTGCCCGACCATTTCGAATGGCAGCCGGTGGCGCGTGAACCGCTGGTCGCTCTGATGCCCGCCGACCATCCGCAGGCGCATGCGGCCTCCGTGGGGCTGCACGACCTGCGCGACTCGCCCTTCATCCTGTTCGAGAGCGGCTTCGCCTTGAATCGCATCATCCACGACGCGTGTCAGCGGGCGGGCTTCGTGCCGGCCATCGCCGCGCGCAGCGGCCAGATCGATTTCATCGTGGCGCTGGTGGCCGCGGGGCTGGGCGTCGCCTTCCTGCCGCGCATCACGGCAGACGTGGCGCTGCACGCAGGCGTGGCGCGCGCGCCCTTGCGCGATACGGGGACGGACTGGGAAATGGTGCTGGTGTGGCGCCGCGGCGGCTACCTGTCCTACGCCGCGCAGGCATGGCTGGCGTTGACGCGCGAGGTGCATCCCGGCACCCCGTGACGGCGCCGGGCCGGCCGCGCCGGAGTATGCTGATGCCGGAACCCAACCCGACTTGCCGGGTCAGACCCTTCATGCCCGCCTTGCCCCGCTTCTCTGCCCGCCGACTGTTTGCCGCCGCCGTGCTCACCGCCGCCGGCGTGGTCGGTTGCACGCAACTGGATTCCTGGCAACGCCAGACCATTTTTTCGCCGCAATCCGAGCCGCAATCGTGGTGGCGGGATCCCGCCGCCGGGACGCAGGTCTACGACCTGACGCTGGAAAACGGCGACAAGGTGCGCGCCTGGTATCTGGCAAGCCCCAAGCCGGGCGCCCCCACGGTCCTGTATCTGCATGGCGCGCGCTGGAACCTGAATGGCAGCGCGTTCCGTATCGACGGCTGGAGCCGCATGGGATATTCCATGCTGGCGATCGACTATCGCGGCTTTGGCGCGTCCACGCCCCGCCTGCCGTCCGAGGAAAGCGCGCTGCAGGACGCCATGGCGGGCCTGAAGGAACTGGCGCGGCTGCAGCCCGATCCGGCGCGCCGCTTCGTCTACGGGCACAGCCTGGGCGGCGCAATCGCCATCGACCTGGCCTCGCGTCCGGAGCAGCCGGACTTTGCCGGCCTGATCGTGGAATCCAGCTTCACCAGCATCGGCGCGATGCTGGCCACCCTGCGCTGGGGCAACGTGCCCGGCGCCAGCCTGCTGGTCACGCAGCCGTTTGCTTCCGTGGACAAGCTGGCCCAGCTGCATACGCCGATGCTGTTCATGCACGGCACCGCGGACCGCGTGGTGCCGCACACCATGAGCGACGAGCTCTTTGCGGCCGCCCGCAACGTAGCGCCGGATTTGAAGCGGCTGGTCAAGATTGAAGGCGCCTCGCATTCGGGCGCCTTCCGCAGCGGCACGCAGTACGAAACCGCCGTCAAGACCTTCATGCGGGACGCCCGCCAGGCCTACCAGCGCAAGAAGGGTTGAGCCTTTATGCCTCGGCGGCGGCAGCGCCGCGGCGCGACAGCCAGGCGATCACGCGGGGACGCGCGCGGTCGTAGGCCAGGTTGTAGAAGAAGGCATAGGGCAGATAAAACAGCACCAGCGCGATATCCAGCACGAAGGCTTCCCACAAGCTGATGCTGAGCCACCAGGCCGCCAGCGGGATCACGATGAGGATCAGGCCGAACTCAAAGCCGAATGCATGCACCACGCGCACCCGAAAAGTGCGCGTCCAGCCAAAACGGTTTTCGATGCGGTCAAAGCCCGCGTTGTAGATCATGTTCCACACCAGCGCGATCCAGGCGATCACCGCGGTCAGCACGCCCATTTCAAACAGGGATTTGCCCATGGCCCAGGCCGCCACGGGGGCACACAGCCCGATCGCGATGATTTCGAACAGGAAGGCGTGGAGGAATCGTTCTTTGAGGGTTTTCTTGGCTTGCGTCATGACCCACCTGCGGTCGGTTTGCTTCGGAGTGACGGCATTTTCCACGCCTATTCCGTTACGATAAAGATCATATCCATCGGAAAATCCGATACTCCGACCGATCACCGCCATGCGTCATTCCCTTGAATCCCTGGCTGCCTTCGCCCAGGTAGCCGCCGAAGGCTCTTTCTCGGCCGCGGCCCGCAAGCTGGGCAAAAGCCAATCCACCATCAGCGAAACCATCGCCAACCTGGAGGTGGATCTGAACGTCACGCTGTTCGATCGTACCCAGCGCCAGCCCGCGCTGACCGCCGCGGGCAAGGTGCTGCTGGGACAGGCCATGCAGGTGCTGGCCGCCAACGACCGGCTGAACCGCAGCGCCAGCCAGTTGTCCGAAGGCCTGGAACCCCGGCTTACGGTCGTGCTGTCCGACACCTTCCAGTCGCGCACGTTCGAAACCATGCTGAGCCAGATCGACAAGCGCTACCCGGCCCTGCGCTTCGAATGCCTGATCGCGGAATACGAGGACGTGGTGGCGCTGGTGCAGCAGGGCCGTGCCCACGTCGGCCTGATGGCCGCGCAGGAAACCTACCCGCCGGACGTGGCGCATGCGTGCCTGGCCGAGGGCTCGGAAATCGTCCTGTGCGTGGGGCGTTCGCATCCGCTGGCCAGCCTGCCGTCGGTCACGTCCGACCACCTGAAAACCGAACGCGAACTGCGCCTGAGCACGTACGAGCTGGATGACAAGGACGCCACGCCCGCGCATGCGACGTGGTCGGCGCCCGGCTACCTGATGCTGCTGGAAATGGCCAGTCTGGGATTCGGCTGGACTGAACTGCCGCGCTGGATGATCCAGCGCTTCGGCGGCGATCAGCTCGTGGAACTGAAGGTGCCGGGATGGCCGCGCCGGATCCATGTCGACGCGGTCTGGTCGACCCGGCGCGCGCTGGGGCCGGCGGGCGCATGGCTGCTGGAAAGCCTCACGCGGGGATAGCGCGTCCCACTACCGGCAATTCGTGATCGGCGCGTGTCAACGCCAGGCGCGTGATGCGCACGCCGTTGGCGTCCAGCCAGTCACCCAGCTTGGGGCTGGCCAGCACGTCGAATTCGGCACGGCGCTGGCGCGCCATCGCGCTGTCCTGCTCGTTGCTTCTAGCAAATCCCAATGCCGGATGACACATGACGAGATCGCCCTCGCGCGCATTGAACAGCCAGGTCTGCAAGAGCTGCGCGTAGCGGCGCTGGCCGCCGTCGAACGCATACACACCCAACAGGCGCCGGTTGGTCCGCAAGCCGCTTGAACGGGCCTCGCGCGCCAGCGCTGCCGCCCCCAACGCGCCGATCACATGCGCCTTGAACGATTCCTTAAGCGGAATGCCGCATTGCATGCCGGGCGCCGTCTGCCGCAACCAGGGCCTTTGCGTCCCGTAACGCTGCGCGAGCCGCGCCAGGACGCGCTTGCGGATGCCGGGCAATTGATGCACGTGCTGATGCCCGTCGACATAGTCCGGCGCGCGGCCGAACGCGGCTTCGAAAGCGTCGAACTGTTCATCAAGCCGCGCATCGATCCAGGCGGCATCGAGCCGGCCCGCATAGGCCTTCAGGATCAACGCGCCAAGCGAAGGCAGCGGTTCGGCGTCCGCGCCCAGCGTTTCCGAGAAGTTCAGATGCAGGCCGATGTCCACATCCTGCGCCGCCAGCCTGGGGGCATTGGCGGCGAACGTGGGGCCCAAGGAGAGACAGCTGACCGCGCTGACCCGCCGCATGCCGGCCAGCGCAATCATGCCCTCATCGACGTCCGCATTCATGCCAAAATCATCACCGCACACCACGACGCGCTTGCTCATCAACGTCTCTCCATTCAGCTCTTCGACACATTCCCCATGCGCACCCTCATCCGGCAGATCAGTCTTTTCGTCGCCGTCGGCTGCGCTGCCGCCGCAACGCATTGGGCCGTTGCCGTGGGCTGCGTCGAAGCGTTCGGCGCACCGCCGCTGGCGGCCAACCTGATCGGCTGGCTGAGCGCCTTCGTGGTGTCCTTCAGCGGCCATTACCGGCTCACGTTTCGACATTCGCCCATACCCTGGACCGTAGCGGCCCGTCGTTTCTTTTTTATTTCAGCGATCGGCTTTGCGATCAACGAATCTGCCTATGCCTGGTTGCTGCACGCCACCGACGTACCCTACGACACGTTGCTGGCGCTGATCCTCATCGGCCTGGCGTTCGGCACCTTCATCGCTAGCCGGCTGTGGGCGTTCCGGCACAAACCCGCTGCCTGAGCGCCGCGCCCGCGTCCACGCGCCACATCGCATGCCGGGCGCTCGTCACGACGGGCGCCAGCCCTTGCAGCGGCAGGTAGATGGCGCCATCGCCATGACCGCCCCACACCCAGAACCGCGCCCCGTCCGGCGCCGCGCACAGCGTGGCGTTGAACTGCGCAGCGCTGATCAGCACCTGTTTGCCGGTGACCGGATCGAACTTCGCGGCGTCGTACAGCTCCTTGCGCCAGTTGTCGCGCACCGGCACCTCGGGATTGAGCCAGTCATCCACGACCCAGGTGGGCCGCGGGGCGCGCGCGTAAAGCGCCAGGTCGAAGGGATAGGCGTGCAGCGACACGAAGGTATCGTCCGGCCGCGCTTCCTGCCGCACGACCTGGGCCAGCGGCGCGGCGCTGCCCTTCGCATTGAATGCGGCGATGCCCACGGCGATGACGCAGATCCCGGCGCCGACCGCGGCGCTGATGCGCACCAGCCGCGGCGTCGTCAAACCGTTCTCGCTGCGCCACGCTGCCAGGATGACCTCCGCCAGCAGAAACGCGAGCGGCGCCAGCGCAGGCAGCACATAGCCAATCAGCTTGGAATGCGGCAACGAAAAGAACACCACCACCACGGCGAACCACACCGCGGCCAGGCGCCGCAGGCTGCGCGCCGGACCCGCGATCCAGAACGCGCGGCGCAGGATGCCGCCGCCCCATAGCGACCACGGCAGGCTCAATCCGGCCAGCACGGGCAGGTAGAACCAGAACGGCTGGGCATTGTTGAAACCGGCGGCCGCGAAGCGCTGGAAATGCTGGTAGACGAAGAAGTAGTCGTAAAAGCCCGGAAACCGCACCTGCATCAGCACGAACCACGGCGCCGCCACCGCCAGGAACACCAGCAGCGCCGGCGGCCAGACCAGCGCCCCAAGCCCGCGCCAGCGCCGCTCCCAGACCAGCCACAGCAACAGGATGGCGCCGGGCAGCACCAGGCCGATCAGCCCCTTGGCCAGCACCGCCAGCGCGGCCAGCGCCCCGGCC
This sequence comes from Achromobacter sp. Root170, assembly GCF_001428165.1. Lineage (NCBI taxonomy): Bacteria > Pseudomonadati > Pseudomonadota > Betaproteobacteria > Burkholderiales > Alcaligenaceae > Achromobacter > Achromobacter sp. Root170. The sequence continues at coordinate 125,207 of NZ_LMHN01000021.1, read as the reverse complement.
GCCACGGACATCGCGCGCCACCGATCGCCACGCTCGACGCGCAACACGGTTTCCGCGGCGGCCAGCACGCACAGCGTAATGAGGCCCGCGACCAGCATGTCCAGGTTGGCAAACTGCGCGCCGCCGTAGAAGAACGGCACGGTGCAAAGCACCAGCACCGTCAGCGAGGCGGCCGCCGCGTCGCGATGCCGGCGCACGAATACGTACAAACCGGCAGCCGCGCTCCACGCGGCCAGCCACGACGGCAAGCGCGCCGCCCACGGATGCACGCCGAACACCGAAAACGATAGTTCGGTCAGCCAGTAATACAGCGGCGGCTTGTGAAAGTACGGCATGCCGTCCAGCAGCGGGACGGCGTGCGAGCCGCTGCGCAGCATGTCCCAGGCGACACCGGCGTAACGCCCTTCGTCGGGCAGCGTCAGCGGACGCATCCACGCCAACCAGGCCAGCCAGATTCCCGCGGCCAGCAGCAGCCATCCTGCCGGCGGGGTCCATTCGGAGCGCGCCGGCTTGTTAAGGTCGGCCATCATCAGCCCTGCGCCTTGCCGGCGGGACCGCCTCGGGTGCGTCGCACGACAAACAGCGGTCGGCCCTTCACTTCGTCGAAAATTCGGGCCACATATTCGCCCACGACGCCTAGCGAGATCAGGTTGACCCCCGCAAAGAACAGCACCGCCGTGACGATGGTCGTCCACCCGGATACGGCGTTGCCGGACATCAGGTAGTCCACCACCAGGAATCCCGCATAGGCCAGCGCCAGGACGGCAAACGCCACGCCCACCAGGCTGACCATGCGCAGCGGCCAGGTCGTAAAGGCAGTCAGTCCGTCCAGCGCCAGGCGAAAGAGGCGCAGACCGCTATAGGTGCTGGTGCCGTGCATGCGCTCGTCGGGCGTGTATGGCAGGGCCTCGCCCTTGAACCCGACCCAGGCATACAGGCCTTTCATGAAACGGGTGCGCTCGGGCAGCGCGATCAGCGCGTCGACCACGCTGCGATCCATCAGCCGGAAGTCGCCGGCGTGCGCGGGCACCTGCACGCCGCGCGCATTGCTGAGCAACTGATAGAACCAGCGCGCGCCCGAGCGCTTGAGCCAGGATTCGTCGGCGCGGTCGCGCCGCACGGCGTACACCATTTCAGCGCCGGCAGACCAGCGCGCGAGCATCAGCTCGATCAGCGCGGGCGGATGCTGCAGATCGGCGTCCAGGCAGATCACCACGTTGCCGGTGGAGGCCTCCAGGCCCGCGCTCAGCGCGGCTTCCTTGCCGAAATTGCGCGACAGCTGCACATGGCGAAAGCCCTCGTGCTCAGTCCATTCCGACATCAGCGCTTCGGTGCCGTCGGTGCTGCCGTCGTCGGCTACGATGATCTCCCAGCTGGTGCACAAGGCCGACAGCCGGTTGCGCAAGAGCGGCAGCAGCACGCGCAGGTTCTCGCACTCGTTCAGGCACGGAATGACGCAGGTAACACGGGTGTCATACGGCACGTCGGCCGTCTGCGGCGGCCACACGGAACGCAGGGGCAGAGGCTTACCCAACACCTGCGGCGCTGGGGGGTCGGACCGGAACTGGATGTGCATGGGACTTTGATTGGACGGAATGCGGGGCACGATGCGGTGCAGTATGCGCAGGGGCTCGTCGAATTTTCATGAAATGCCGGCGCGCCTCCGATCGTTACAATGGCGGGCAGTTTTCAGGCTTCGACACGTCATGCAATACCAAGTCCGTCCCATGCTGGCCAGCGATGTGGACGCCATCCTCCAGGCCCAGGCCCTCGCCTATCCGCAGTTCCTGCTGGAGGGCGCCGGCTTTTTCCTGAACCGCCTCGCGCTCGCTCCCCAATATTGCTGGGTTGCCCAGCCGGATGCGGCACGCAGATCCGGCGCGGTGCTGGGCTATCTGATTTCCTATCCCTGGGACGCGGGCCTGCCGCCCGCGCTGGATGTGCCGCTTTCCGCGCTGCCGCCGCGGGCCGATCACTGGTTCCTGCATGACTGCGCGGTCGTGCCGGCGGCGCAGGGCTTGGGCGTGGGCCAGGCGCTGGTGGGCGCCGCCGCCGCGCGCGCCGTGGACAACGGCCTGACGCGCGCCAGCCTGGTGTCCCTGGCGTCGGCGGCCGGCTACTGGCTGCGGCATGGGTATGCGCCGCTTGCCCCGCAGCCCGCCGGCCTGGCCGAGAAACTCGCCGGCTATGGCGCAGGCGCCAGTTACATGTCGCGCGCCTTTCCCTCCCCGGCCTCAACCCCCTCACGCGCCTGACCGAGCCGTCTTTCAAAACGTGTACAGCCACGCTTTGCCGGACGTAAGATAGGTCCGCAGTCCGCCAACGATGCGGCGGCAAAACGGTCTGAAAACGCGGTTTGATTACGGCTTGAAATCGGTTTGAACAGTCTGGCTTGCTGCGCCCCGGCGGGGCGCGAAGGTTCATATGATCTCCCTTTCGCCCGTCCAATCCCTTCTCGCCTGCTGCCTCGTGCTCGTCATCGGACGCGTCATGACCACGCGCATCGGCGTCCTGGCGCGCTACAGCATTCCGGACCCCATCGTGGGCGGGCTGCTGTTCGCCGTGCTGGCCTACCTGCTGTCCACCTGGGGCGGCGTCGCCGTTTCGCTGGAAACCAGCATCAAGCCCACGCTGCTCCTGCTGTTCTTCGGCTGCATCGGGCTCACCGCCAACCTGAAGCTGCTGGCCCGCGGCGGCCCCCGCCTCATTGCCTTCCTGCTGGCGCTGATCCCGTTTCTCGTCTTGCAGAATGCCGTCGGCCTGGGCATGGCCTGGCTGCTGGACATGCACCCGCTCATGGGACTGCTGGGCGGCACGATCACGCTCGTGGGCGGACATGGCACCGGCGCGGCCTACGCGACACGCTTTGCCGACTTCAACAACATCCAGGACGTCATGCCGCTGGCCATGACGGCTGCGACGCTGGGCCTGGTGCTGGGCGGCGTCGTGGGCGGGCCCGTGGCGGAATGGATCATGCGCCGCCACAAGGTGTCGGGCAGCCTTGACCATACCGCGGCTCAAGGCGACCAGCCCGCCGACCTGAATGAAGATAATCAGCCGCCCACGGCCGGGACGTTCATCCTGTCCATGACCGCGGCGTTCGTCTGCCTGGTGGTCGGCGGCGTCCTGGCGGCGCTGGTTGAAGACGCTCCCGTCAGCCTGCCCAACTTCCTGTGGTGCCTGGCCACCGGCGTGCTCATCCGCAACGCCGGTCCGCTGGTCGGCATCCGGCTCGACGACCGGGCCACCGACATCATCGGCACGATCTCGCTGTCGCTGTTCCTGGGCATGACGATGATGACACTGGACCTGTCCAGCGTCGCGCGCCTTGCCGGCCCGCTGGCGCTGATGCTGGCGGTGCAGACGCTGGTGTGCGCGATGTACGCCGGCTGGGTGGTGTTCCGGCTGCTCAAGCGGGACTACGAGGCGGCGATCATGTCCGCCGCGTTCTGCGGCTTCGCGCTGGGTGCGACGGCCACCGCCATCGCCAACATGCAGGCCCTCACGCGCCGCCACGGCCCGGCGCCGGAAGCGTTCATCGTGGTCCCCGTCACCGGGGCCTTCCTGGTGGACATCCTGAACGTGATCGTCCTGAGCTCGCTGATCTCCTTGCCATTCGTGGGAGGGATGTAGCCATGTTCAAGAAACTACTGATGGTCCTGCTGTGCGCGATGCTGGCCGCCTGCGGCCGCGCGCCCGACGTGGACGCCCTGCGCGCCGACGTCACGCGCAGCCTGGAGGCCACCTATGGACAGGACCTGTTTCGCATAAGCGATCTCAGGCGCATGGGCTCGGCCACGGACAGCACCGCCCCAGCCGGCGAAACCCGCCGCGTCGTGTATTACGACGTCGACCTGGAACTGACCCGCGACATTTCACTGGGCGCGTGGGACCAGCCCGGCGCGGCGTCGCTGGTGACGCTGCTGGGCGCCGGCCCGCGCAGCATCAGCGGCGTGAAGTCCGGCGGCAACAAGGCCGGCGATCGCATCATCGCCCATGCCAGCGCCATCTACCGCGAAGAAGGCGGGACGTGGAAGCTGGTGACGCCGGCAGGCTTCAAGGCGGCCGAAGCGCCGTCGCTGGACACCGGCGCGCCGCCCCCGGTCACGCGCCAGTTGCTGGACACGCTGGACCAGATCACGCATTCGGTGACCTACAGCGCGTCCAGCACGGCCCAGCACGTCGTGCAGCAGGAACTGGAACGCTCGGTGGCGCGCATCAACGGCCGCCTGTCCCGGCTGCAGCAGGGTTACCCGCTGGCTGGCGGCCCGGACCGCGGCGAGTACCTGGCGTTTGCGCGCGCCCTGAGCGACGTCGCCCGAAAACGCCAGATCCGGGTGTCGCCGCTCATCACCGGCGGCGGCGCCGACAACATCGCGCTCCTGCGCAGCGGCGACGCCGTGGTCGGTTTGGCCCAGGCCGACACGGCGCGGCTGGCCTACGAGGGCGCGGGCCCCTTCGCGGGGCAAGGCCCCTTCCCCGGTCTGCGTGCCCTGGGCAGCCTGTATCCGGAACTGGTCCATATCGTCGTGCGTGACGACCCCGCGCTGCGCGGCGTGCGGGATCTCAAGGGCAAGACGATCGCGCTGGGGCCGGAAGGATCGGCCGTACGCGAGACGCTGCAAACCGTGCTGGCGGCGCATGGCCTGCAGGCGGGCCGCGATTACAAGGTGTCCGACACGCCTTTCGTCGCCGCCCTGCCGCTCCTGCATGCTGGCACGGTCGACGCCGCGGCCCAGGTGATCGGCGTGCCGGCCACGCCGCTGCGCGATGCGCTGATTCCGGCGCAGCTCAAGCTCCTGCCGCTGGACCCGGACGCCATCAAGACCCTCACGTCCGGGGACAGCGTGCTGATGCCGCTGGATATCGCGGCCGGCACCTACCCCAATCAGGCACAGCGCATTCCGACGGTGGGGGTGGCGGCGCTGATGCTGACCACCACCGACCTCACGCGCGACGAAGCGCTTGTCGTGGTGCGCGCCGTCTACCAGGCCGGGCAGGACCTGCTGGCGGCCGGTTCGGCACAGGGCTCGCAGGTGTCGGCGGCCACCGCCCGGCTTGGCCTGAGCGTGCCGCTACACGACGGCGCCGAGGAAGGCATCGCCCAACTGGAGCACGCCAAACCGCGCTGAGCCGGGTTGCGTCTATGATGGCGCTCCCTATCAGGAAATCCGATGAATAAATTCGACCTCCAAAAGAACCAGGCCCTGAAGCTGGCCGGCCAACTCAAGCAATCGGCCACGCCGGACCGCTTCGGCGCCGCTTCCCAGATGCCCGACCGCCGCGAACAGCGCAAGCTGGATCAGGCCGCCGGCCTGGTCCCCTTCCCCCTGAAACTGTCGCAGGCGCAGGCCGACAAGCTGCGCGCCGCCGCCGCCGAACGCGGCGTGTCGACCAATGACCTCGTGGCCGAGGCGCTTGAGAAAGCGCTGGGCGCGTAAGCGCGATGCACATCTGGGTCGACGCGGACGCCTGTCCCGCCGTCATCAAGGACATCCTCTTTCGCGCCGCGCAGCGCTGGCAGATGCCGCTGACGCTGGTGGCCAACCAGGCGCTCTACACCCCGCCATCGCCGCTGATCCGTGCCGTGCAGGTGCCGCGCGGCTTTGACGTGGCTGACGCGCACATCGTGGAGCGAGCGGAAACGGGCGATCTCGTCATCACAGGCGACATTCCGCTGGCCGCGCAGGTGCTTGAGAAAGGCGCCATGGCGATCAATCCTCGCGGCGAACGCTATTCGACGGAGACGATCCGCGAACGGCTGGCGCTGCGGGACATGATGGAGGAACTGCGCGCCAGCGGCGTGGACACGGGCGGGCCGTCGTCCTTCAGCCAGTCCGACCGCAAGGCGTTTGCAAACCAGCTGGACACGCTGCTTGCGCGCGTGGCCCGGCAGCAGGCGCAAAAAAGCTGAAGCCGCCGGCGGCGGGGTCAAGAAAAGGTGATGTAGGCCTTGTAGATAATCGCGCCGATGGCGGTGACCAGGCCAAGGCCCATCAGGGTCATGCCAAGATTGCGGTCACGAAACCCGAAGCCGATCAACATGAGCGCCACGCCCGTGCAAATGATGATGAGCATGGTATTGGTGTGCGGACTCATGGCCTTCTCCTGTTTGCTTGGCAGTCAATCGCCGATTTATTGATGATAGACAGGCGTGGAACAGGCTTGGCGCAACCGCAGTACTGCCGGGTTGCGCCAGATCAGAGAAAGAGTAATGAATCAAAAACAAAAAAGCCAACCGATGAAGGTTGGCTTTTTGTTTGCTGCCCGAAGAACAAGACCGGCATCGCGAAAAACCTGCTGCGAACTGGCCATTGTCTTTTGGGGCACTTCAAAGGCTTAAGCGCCTTGGAAGGTCTTTGGTGGGTAGTACTGGGTTCGAACCAGTGACCCCTGCCGTGTGAAGGCAGTGCTCTACCACTGAGCTAACCACCCCGAAAGAGGCGAAATAATAGCACGAATTTTTAAACGCGTGCAAGTCGCCTCTGATAACTTCTTATGCGGCTGCCGCAACGGGCGCATCGACCTTGCGCCACACGCACTCGCCACCCACGCTCTTGTCCAGCGCGGCAAGGTAGGCCTCGTGTTCGGCAAGTTCTTCGGCGCTGGCCGTGATGACCGGCAGACCCGAGGCGTCGAACCGGGCAAGCACCATGCCGCCGCCGCTGGCGCCGGCGCTGTCGTCCACATCGATCAGCAGCGCATCCTGGCCACGCGTCATCGCCAGCCAGACTTCAGCCAGAAGCTGCGAGTCCAGCAAGGCGCCGTGCAGCGTGCGGTGCGCGTTCGAGATGCCGAAGCGGTCGCACAGCGCATCCAGCGAATTGCGCTTGCCCGGGAACAGCGACCGGGCGTGCAGCAGCGAGTCGGTGACGGTCTCGCAGAATTCGGTGATGGGACCGCGGCCGATCTTTGCGAGTTCGGCGTTGAAGAACTTCACGTCGAACGCGGCGTTGTGCGCGATCAGTTCGGCGCCCTGGATGAACTTGACGAATTCGTCCGCGACTTCCGCAAAGCGCGGCTTGTCCGACAGGAACTCGGTGGTCAGCCCGTGCACCGCCAGCGCCTCGGGATCGCTGTCGCGGTCCGGGTTCAGGTAGATGTGCAGGTTGTTGCCGGTCGGCGTGCGGTTGACGATTTCCACGCAGCCGATTTCGACGATGCGATGACCCTGTGCAGGGTCCAGTCCGGTGGTTTCCGTGTCAAAGATGATCTGGCGCATAACTATTCCGACGCTTGGGGCTGCGAGGCGGGCGGCGTGGGCGCGGAATGCGCCTGGCTGCCGGAGGTGCCTGGCTTCTTGCGTGCGGTGGCAATCAGCGTGTAGGCCACCGGCACGACGAACAAGGTCAGTAGTGTACCCAGCAACAGCCCGCCAACCAGAACCCAGCCGATCTGCTGGCGCGATTCCGCCCCCGCGCCCGTGGACAGCGCCAGGGGAACGGTACCCAGCACCATGGCGCCGGTCGTCATCAGAATGGGGCGCAGCCGCAGCACGCTGGCTTCGACCACGGCCTCGAACAGTTCCCTGCCCTCGTCGCGCAGCTGGTTCGTGAACTCCACGATCAGGATGCCGTGCTTGGTGATCAGGCCGACCAGCGTGATGAGCCCGATCTGGCTGTAGATGGACAGCGTGCCGCCCGTCAGCCACAGGGCAAGCAAGGCGCCCGTCATGGACAGCGGCACCGACAGCATGATGATGAACGGGTTGCGCCAGCTTTCGAACTGCGCGGCGAGCACCAGGTAGATGAAGGCCAGCGCCATCGCAAAGACCAGGTAGATGCTGCCCGACGAATCGCGGAATTCGCGCGACTGGCCGTCCAGGTCCGTGATGATCGTGTTGGGCAGGACCTCTCGCGCCACCTGGTGCATGTGGTCCAGCACCTCGCCCAGCGCATAGCCGGGCGCCACCGCCGCGTCGATCTTCACTGCCCGCAGGCGGTTGAAGTGGTTCAGCGACTGCGGCGACACGCCTTCGTGCACGCCCAGCAGGTTGTCCAGCTGAACCATGCTGCCGTCGCGCGCCCGCACGTAGATGCCCGAGATGTCGGTGGGATTGGCGCGGTCGCGCGGCGTCACCTGCACGATCACGTCGTACTGCTCGCCCTCGTCCTTGTAGCGCGTGACCTGGCGGCCGCCCAGCATCGACTCGAGCGTGCGGCCCACCACGTCCACGTTGGCGCCCACGTCGGCCATCTTGTCGCGGTCCACGCGAACGCGCAGCTCCGGCGTGTTCAGGCGCAGGTCGGTGTCCAGATTCAGCAGGCCCGGATACTTGCGCAGCTCCGCCAGGAAGATCTCGGTCAGCCGCGACAGCTCCTGGTACGAGGCCTGGCTCATGATGATGAATTCCACCGGTTTGGATCGGGCCGACTGGCCCAGCGACGGCGGATTGGTCGGGAAGGCGCGCACGCCCGGCAGCGACGCGAACTGCGGCTGCAACTGCTGGGTGATGGCCTGCTGCTTGCGCTCGCGTTCTTCCCAGGGCTTCAAGCGCAGGATCGCGGTGCCGTCCGTGACCGTGGGAAAGCCCACCGTGACCTGGCTGCCGCTGGCTTCCGGGATGTCGGCATAGAACTTTTCAATGCCCAGCATGCTGTCCAGGGTGTAATTCAGCGTGGCGCCTTCGGGCGAGCTGACAAGGCCAAAGACCACGCCGCGGTCCTCGACCGGCGCCAGTTCGCTCTTGACCACCTTGAACAGCACGCCGCTGCCTGCCGCCACGGCCAGCCCGATTACCACGACGATCCAGCGATGCCGCAGCGAGGCGCCCAGCATGCGGCGATAGCCGTTGCTCAGGCCGTTCAGCCAGCCTTCGATCAGGTTGTACCAGCGGTTGTGGCGGGTCTGGTGGCGCAGCAGCACCGAACACATCATGGGCGTGAGGGTCAGCGCCACGAAGCCCGACACCAGCACCGCCCCCGCCAGCGCCAGCGCGAACTCGATGAACAGGCGCCCCGTGCGCCCGGTGGCGAACGCCAGCGGCGCATACACGGTGACCAGCGTCATGGTCATGGCGACCACCGCGAAGCCGATCTCCCTGGAGCCGCGCAGCGCGGCTTCCTTGCGCGGCATGCCGTCCTCGATGTGCCGGTAGATGTTCTCCAGGACCACGATGGCGTCGTCCACCACAAGCCCGATCGCCAGCACCATGGCAAGCAACGTCAGCGTGTTGATCGAAAAGCCGAACAGATACATCAGCGCGCAGGCGCCCACCAGCGACACCGGGATGGTGACGATGGGAATGATGCTGGCGCGCAGGTTGCGCAGGAAAAAGAAGATCACCAGCACCACCAGAACGATGGCTTCAATGATGGTGTGGAACACGGAATCGATGGAGCGTTCGATGAACACCGACGAGTCGTACGCGATGTTCAGCTTCATGCCGGCCGGCAGGGTCTCGTTCAGCCGCTCGACCTCCTGGCGGGCGGCCTTGGAAAGCTCCAGGGGATTGGCGGTGGATTGGCGCGTGATGCCGATGTTGATGGCGGGCTTGCCGTTGAAGCGGGACAGGATCCGGTCGTTGGCGGCCGCGATCTCGACCTTGGCGACGTCGCGCATCCGCACCGGATAGCCCTTCACGTTGGCAACGATCACGTCCTCGAACTGGGCGGGCGTCTGCAGGTCGGTGGCCGACACCACCGAAAATTCCCGTGCCCGCGACTCGATCCGGCCCGCCGGAATTTCGACGTTCTGGCTGCGCAGCGCGGCTTCCACGTCCTGGACCGTCAATCCGTACGCCGCCAGCTTGTCGCGGTCGACGTAGATGCGCATGGACGGCAGGCGCTCGCCAAAGACGCGCACTTCGGCCGCGCCGGGCAGCACCGACAGGCGGGTCTTGATGTAGCGGTTGATGTAATCGGAGGTCTGGATCGCCGAGAACGATCCCGACTCCACGGCGATGTAGATGATGGGCTGGGAATCGGCCTCGACCTTGCCAATGATCGGTTCGTCGATCTCGTCGGGCAGGAAACGCCGCGCGCGCGAAACCTTGTCGCGCACTTCGGCCGCCGCCGCGTCGGGGTCGCGCGAGAGGTTGAACTTGATGTTGATGAGACTGCGCTCGGAGCGGCTGCGCGAGGTCATCACGTTGACCCCTTCGATGCCGGCCAGCTGGTCTTCCAACGGCTTGGTCACCTGCGACTCGATCACCTCCGGCGAGGCGCCCTTGTACGTGGTGTCCACCGACACGATCGGCTCGTCGATCTTCGGGTACTCGCGCACCGTCAGGCGCGAATACGAGATCAGGCCGATCAGCACGATGATCAGCGACAGGACCGACGCAAACACCGGGCGCTTGATACAGGTTTCCGAGATACGCATGGCGCTATCGCTGAAAAGGTGAAGGGCCGGCTATGGGCCGTTGCCCACGATGGTCACGCGCGCGCCATCGGTCACGCGCTGCAGGCCCGAGACCACCAGCATGTCGTTCAGGGCGACGCCGGTCAGGATTTCGACGCGGCCCTCGCGGCGTTCGCCGATGGTCACTTCGCGCCGATGCGCCACGCCGTTCTCGACCCGGTAAACGTACTGCGTTTCGCCCGACGGCGATAGCGCGGCCTCGGGCGCGACCAGCGCTTTGTCCTCGTTAAAGAGCAGTTGCACCCGGGCGAACATGCCGGGGCGCAGCACGCCGTCCTGGTTGGCAACCGTGGCGCGCAGCAGGATGGACCGGCCGCCCGCGTCGACCAGCGGGCTGACCGCGTAGACCAGTCCGCGCCGCTCCTGGCCGGGCAGCGCATCCAGGCGCAGCGTCAGTTGCTGTCCGACGCGCACCTTGCTCAGGTACATCTCGGGCACGCGGAAATCCACCTTGAGCGGATCGATGGCCTCAAGGGGCGCCAGGTCCTGCCCCTGGTTGACGTAATCGCCCACGGACACGCTGCGCAGGCCGACGATGCCGGCAAAGGGCGCGGTAATGGTCATCTTGTCCAGGCGGGCCTGCGCCAGCGCCACGGCGGCCTCCTGCACCTTCAGCGTGCTGGCCGACTCGTCGCGCGCCTGCTGGCTGACGAAGCCCTTGCCCTGCAGTTCGACAGCGCGGCGGTAATGGCTTTGCGCCAGCGTCAGGTTGGCGCGCGCCTGCGCCAATTCAGCGCGCGGCACGGAGTCGTCCAGGCGGATGAGAAGCTGGCCCTGCTTGACGGGCTGGCCTTCCTTGAAATCAATGGCTTGGATGCGTCCGGCCACTTCGGGGCGCAGGACGACGGACTCATCGGAGCGCAGGCTGCCCACGGCCGACAGACCGCGCGCAAAAGGCACTTCCTGGACGGCGGCCACGGCGACACGGGCCGGCGCGGCGGGAGAGGATTGAGGTTTGGCGGAAGCCTGGGCAGGGGTTGCGGCCGGCGCCAGCCAGCGCGGCACAAATACGCCGAGCGCGGCCCCCGCGGCCAACCCTGCCGCGACGGCGGCCAGCAGTACAGCTTTTTTCATGCGCGAAAGTGGCGGTGTTGCGGCGCGGACCGGGCATGCCCCACTCGGACGTCGCCGCAGGAACTGGAGGAAGGGTTGGCACTTTAGCACCCGGATTTACATACTGGAACAATCCTGAAGCGCGATGAAAGAACTAATCTGCCCTGGACGGTGATTTCGAGGGTATATCCGGATGCCGCAAGGCGGCTGGGCGAGGCGCGGGGCAGGTGCTCGGGGTCCTGCCGCGACGTGCCACCCCGGACAGCCGTCCAGTGGGCGGCGCCTGCCGCGTCAAGCGCGGCGCGCGACGTCCACGCCCATGTTGGCCAGCTGGTCGGCGCGCTCGTTGCCGGGGTCGCCCGCGTGCCCGCGAACCCAGCGCCAGGACACCGTGTGGCGCTGCACCTGTTCATCCAGCGCCTGCCAGAGCTCGGCGTTCTTGACGGGCTTTTTCTCGGCGGTGATCCAGCCGCGCCGTTTCCAGTTGGCCAGCCACTCGGTCATGCCCTTCATGACATATTGCGAGTCGGTGTGGATCGTGACGACGCAGGGGCGCTTGAGCGCGCGCAGGCCTTCGATGACCGCCAGCAGTTCCATCCGGTTGTTCGTGGTCTGGAGCTCGCCGCCATGCAGCGTCTTTTCGTGCGTGCCGGCGCGCATCAGCACGCCCCAGCCGCCGGGCCCCGGATTGCCCTTGCAGGCGCCGTCGGTCCACATTTCCACTTTCTGGTCGTTCGTTTTGTTGTCCTGCATGGTGCTGCGTGCGTGTCCTTGTGCTTGCAATGTGAGGCGGGCCCGGCGGCTCAGGAGGGGTCAAAGCCATCGTCCGCCTGGCGGTTGACCACCACCGAGGCCGCGCGGGCGCGCTTGGGTTTGGTCTTCCAGGCAGGCCCGATGATACGCATGCCGGTCACGCGCTTGACCGCCGAGACCATGTACACCGCGCCGCCCAGGCTCCACCAGCGGGCGCCGGCCGATTCCAGGAAGCTCCAGCGCTCAAGCCATTTTTCGCTGCGGCAGGCCGGCGCGTAGCAACCGAACTGGCTTTCATCGACCTCCAGCGACAGCAGCTTGAACCAGTCCTTGAGCCGCGCCAGCGACACCTGCGACGACGGCGGCTGCGGCAGCCAGGGCTCCATGCCCGGCATGCGGGTGCGGGCGCCCCACATGCTCCAGGGGTTGAACCCCGAAATGACGACGCGGCCCTCGGGGACGAGGACGCGCTCGACCTCGCGCAGCACGTTGTGGGGTTCGGGCGTGAGTTCAAAGGTGTGCGGCAGGATCAGGAGGTCCACGCTCTGGGATTCGAACGGCAGGGCCTCCGGCTGCGCGACGACCACGCGCGACTGCCAGCCCGGCAGGCTTTCCGGCGCCGGGGTCTCGGTGCCCACGTAGCCCTTGAACGGCATCCGGTTGGCCCCCAAGAGGTTCAGGTCGGCAAGGCCGACCTGCCAGGCGTAATATCCGAAGACATCCGCGACGGCCGCGTCGAACTGGGCGCGCTCCCAGGCCAGCACGTACTGGCCCGGCGGCGTCTGGAACCATTCGGCCAGTTCTACAATCGGCGGAGTTTCTTCTGCCACGTTTTTTCCTTCGAATCCCATGCAAGCCTTGACCGCCCCCGCAGGCGGCCGCGATCGCAACGCCGCGGTCTTGCCTTTGCCAGCCTTTTCCGACAACTACATCTGGGCAATCGTCCGCGACGGCCAGGTGGCGGTCGTGGACCCCGGCGAAGCCGGGCCCGTCTTGCGGTTTCTGGATCAGCAAGGCTTGAAGCTGCGCGCCATTCTACTCACGCACCACCACGGCGACCATGTGGGAGGCGTGCTGGAATTGTCCCGCATCGAGGGCATCACCGTATATGGTCCTGCGCGCGAAAAGCTGCCGCGCTGCGATGTCCGGCTGGCCGAAGGCGACCGCGTGACGCTGCCGGAACTGGATCTGGACCTGTCGGTGCTGGACGTTCCGGGCCACACGGCGGGCCACATCGCCTACGCGGGCCGCGCGGCCGGCGTCGACCACGCGCTTTTCTGTGGCGACACGCTTTTCGCGGGGGGCTGTGGCCGGCTTTTCGAGGGCACGCCCGCGCAAATGTTTGATTCCTTGGAAAAATTTTCCGCTTTACCGCCAGATACAAAAGTTTTTTGCGCACACGAGTACACTCTAGCGAACCTTCGCTGGGCATTGGCCGTCGAACCGGCCAACCGCGACCTGCAAACGTGGCATCTGCGGGCCCAGCAATTACGCGCGGAAGGACTCCCCACGCTTCCTTCGACCATCGGTCAGGAACGCGCGACCAATCCGTTCTTGCGCACACAGCAGCCCGACGTCGTCCAGGCCGCAGCAAGTTGGGCCGGACGCAGCCAGACTACGCCGGTAGAGGTCTTTGCCTCCCTTCGTGAATGGAAGAACGATTTCAAGTGACCACCTGATGAATCTATCCCGACTCCTTCTGCCGCTCATGCTGGCAGTCCTCGCCGGTTGCGCAGGAACCAAAGCCCCCGATAGCAAGAACCTCACCACCAATTCCCAAGGCCGATACATCGCCCGGGACACCTCCCGCACGATCGACCTGACCAACCCGCCGGCTGACGCGTGGGACCGCATCCGCCGCGGTTTCGCCATCCCCAACCTGAACACCGACCTCTCCAAGCAGTGGACCGACTACTACGCGTCCCACCCCGAGGCGGTGCAGCGCATGGCCGAGCGCGCCGGCAAATATCTGTACTTCATCGTTGACGAGATCAACCGCCGCGGCCTGCCGACCGAGCTGGCGCTGCTGCCCTTCGTGGAAAGCGCGTACAACCCGACCGCACTGTCGCGCGCGCAGGCCTCGGGCCTATGGCAGTTCGTGCCGGCCACGGGCCAGCACTTCAACCTGAAGCAGGACTGGTGGCGCGACGAGCGCCGCGATCCCATCGCCTCGACCAACGCGGCGCTGGACTACCTGGAAAAGCTGTTTGAAATGCAGGGCGACTGGTACCTCGCCCTGGCCTCGTACAACTGGGGCGAAGGCTCGGTGCAGCGCGCCATGGCCAAGAACGAGGCCGCCGGCCAGAACACCGACTACCTGTCGCTGAACATGCCGGACGAGACCCGCAACTACGTGCCCAAGCTGCAGGCCATCAAGAACATCATTGCCGATCCGCAGCGCTATGCGGTGGCGCTGCCGCCCGTCGGCAACACGCCGTACTTCGTGACGGTGCAGAAGAACAGCGACATCGACCTGGAAATCGCCGCCAAGCTGGCTGAAATGCCGCTGGACGAGTTCAAGGCCCTGAACCCCTCGTTCAACCGCCCGGTCATCCGCGGCGATCACGGCCCCACGCTGCTGCTGCCGGCCGACCGCGTCGAGATCTTCAACGCGAACCTCACCAACTACAAGGGCGACCTGTCCGCCTGGAAGGTCTACCACTCGCGCCGCGGTGAATCCTACGCGTCCATCGCCAAGCGGTTTGGCGTGTCCGAAGCCACCCTGCGCGAAACCAACGACATCAGCCGCCGCCAGAAGGCCGCTGACGGCCAGGCGCTGCTGGTGCCGGGCGACCTCGGCACGGGCGGCGTGCAGATCGCGTCGCTGGCGCCCCCGGTGGGCGCGCTGGACTCGGCCCCGCAAGACAACAAGGCCGCCGCACCGCGTGGCCGCGCCGCGCAGGCGCCCGCCGTGCGCGTCTCCAGCGCCCGCCCCAACGTGCGCAGCCACAAGGTCCGCCAGGGCGACACCCTGTTCTCGCTGGCCAAACAGTACGGCACCACCGTCGACGCGCTGCGCGCGCTCAACAACATCAAGGGCAGCGCCCTGAAGATCGGCACGCAGCTGCGCGTGCCCGGCACGAACGCGCGCGGCTGACAGCCGCCACGCACGGCGCGGCGCCCCGGCACGGGAGCCGCGCCGCTCGCCCGCTGGTCCGCCAAATTCCCTAAAATAGGCGGTCTCCAGAAGGGAAAAAATCAAAGGACACATCTATGGGCTTTCTTGCCGGCAAACGCATCCTGGTCACCGGGGTGCTTTCCAACCGTTCCATCGCCTACGGCATCGCGCGCGCCTGTCATCAGCAAGGCGCCGAACTGGCGTTCACTTACGTCGGCGACCGCTTCAAGGACCGCGTGAGCGAGTTTGCCGCCGAATTCAACAGCAACATCGTGCTGCCTTGCGACGTGGCCGAAGACAGCCAGATCGACGGCGCCTTTGCTGAACTGGCCCAGCACTGGGACGGCCTGGACGGCCTGGTCCATTCGATCGGATTTGCACCGCGCGAAGCCATCGCCGGCAATTTCCTGGATGGCCTGTCGCGCGAAGGCTTTCGCATCGCCCACGACATCTCGGCCTACAGTTTCGCCGCCATGGCCAAGGCCGCCCTGCCCCTGATGGAAGGCCGCAACGGCTCGGTGCTGACGCTGACCTACCTGGGCGCCGAGCGCGTGGTCCCGAACTACAACACGATGGGCCTGGCCAAGGCGTCGCTCGAAGCCAGCGTGCGCTACCTGGCCTCGGCGCTTGGCCCGCGCGGCATCCGCGCCAACGGCATCTCCGCCGGCCCGATCAAGACCCTGGCCGCCAGCGGCATCAAGGACTTCTCGGCCATCCTGAAGTTCGTCGAAAACCAGGCTCCGCTGCGCCGCAATATCACCATCGAAGACGTCGGCAATGTCGCGGCCTTCATGCTGTCGGATCTGGCTGCCGGCGTGACCGGCGAGATCACCCACGTGGACGGCGGTTTCTCGACCGTCGTCCCGGGCATGGAAGAGTAAGAATTCCCTGGGCGGGGCGCGGCGCCCCGCCTTGCACAGGCGGCCCCGCCGCCTGTGCCGCTATTCCTCAGTCCGGCCGCACGATCAGCGTGGACACCTGCACGTCCACCGCCGTCATCAGCTTGTGGATCGGGCACTTCTCGGCCACCGCCAGCAATTCGTCGATCTGCGCATCAGACAGCTCGCCGTGCAGCGTCAGCTTGGCGGTCAGCCGATAGATGCCGCGGCGTTCCTCGCTGGCATCGCGCACCACTTCCACCCCCACCGATTCCAGCGGCAGCCCCTTGCGCTGCGCGTAGACCATCAGGGTCATCGCCTTGCAGCCGCCCAGCGCCGTATCGAAGTAATCATGCGGATCCGGGCCCTCCCCCTGCGGCTTGGGCATGTCCAGCGGCAGGTCGTGGCCTTCGGCCGTCGCGGTGAACTGCAGGGACTGGGGCGCATTCTGGCGCACGCGGATGCTCATGGGTCGATTCTCCTGGTTGGGATTGCCGGGGACTGCCGAATGGCCGGCTTCAGGACGGTTTTAGCACTTGCTGAACCCTTGCGGGGCCGGATGACCCGCCTGACGGAAAGCTGAACTTCCTGCCGCGGCCACGGTCCGATATCCCTGACCGTCAGATTCACAGGAGGCCGCATGAGCGCCCGGCAATTACTCGATCAACTGTTGCAGTCCGGACAAGGGCTACTTTCCGACACCACGAACCGCGTGCAGAACGCCACCGGCGGCAAGGGCTCGTCCCTGCTTTCGGGCCTTGGCGGCGGCGCCCTGGGGGCAGGCGCCCTCGGCCTCTTGATGGGCAGCAAGAAGGCCCGCAAGATCGGCGGCAAGGTCGCCATGTACGGCGGCATGGCCGCGCTGGGCGCGCTGGCCTATCGCGCCTACGGCGATTGGCAGCGCAAGCAGGCCGGCGCCCCCACCGCGCCGCCGCAGACGCTGGACCGCCTGCCGGCCCCTGAAGCCGAACAGCACAGCAATGCGGTCCTCACCGCCATGATCGGCGCCGCCAAGGCCGACGGCCACATCGGCCCCGAGGAAAAATCCCTGCTGGAAACGGAACTGGCCAAGCTGTCGTCCGACGCCCAGGACCGCCGCTGGCTGGAGGCCGAACTGTCGCGCCCCCTGGATCCCAGCGTGATCGCCCAGTCGGCCAAGACGCCCGAAATGGCGGCCGAGATGTATCTGGCCAGCCTGCTCGTCGTGGACGAGGAAAGCTTCATGGAGCGTGCCTACCTGGACGAACTGGCGCGCCAGCTCAAGCTGGAACCGGGCCTGAAGGAACAGCTGGAGCAGCACGCCAAGGCGGCCGCCTGACCGCCGCGGCCGGCCTTGCCGCTCAGTCCGCCCGTAGCCCGATTGCCTCGGTCAGCGCCGTGTAGCGGTCGATATCCGCGCCGATCATTCGCTGGAATTCTTCCGGCGTGCTGCTGGCAGGCGTGAAGCCCTGCTCGCGCAGCGCGGCCTGCACGTCCGGCCGCCGCACGATCTTCGCCACCGCGGCATTCAGCTTGTCGACCACGGAGGGCGGGGTGGCCGCCGGGGTCAACAGGCCATGCCACTGATCCAGCGCGTAGCCGGACACGCCCTGCTCGGCCACCGTCGGCACCGTGGGCATCAGCGGCGAACGCGCCGGAGACGTCACGGCCAGCGCGCGCAGCTTGCCGGCCGCAATGAGCGGCGCCGCGCTGGATGCCGTCACCACGCCGAGGCCCACCTGACCCGCCGTCACGTCCGTGAGCGCCGGGCCGCAGCCCTTGTACGGCACCTGCTGCATCACCGCGCCCGTCTTGCGAGAGAGCAGCTCGCCCGCCAGATGTTGCGGCGTGCCGTTGCCGCACGTGGCAAAGGGCAGCGGCTTGTCCGGCACGGCGGCAGCGATCACGTCGTCCAGGTTGCGCAGGGGCGAGGCGGCCGGCACGACGAACACCGAAGGCACGAAGGCCACGTTGATGACTGCCGCAAAATCCCGCTTCGGCGAGAAGCCCAGGTTGCGGTAGACACCGGGGTTGATCGCAAACGAACTATTCACCATCAGCAGCGTGTAGCCGTCGGGCGGCGCTTCGGCCACGATGCGCGCGCCAATGTTGCCGCTTGCGCCCGGCCGGTTTTCCACCACGACCGGCTGCCCCAGCGACTCCTGCAGGCTGGAGCCGAGGCGGCGCGCAAGCAGGTCGGTGCCGCCGCCCGGCGGAAACGTCACGACGATCGTGATCGGATGCGATGGATACGATGCGTCTGCCGGCGCTTCGCCCGACGGCGGATTGCCGCAGGCAGTCAGGGTCAGGGTCAGCAGCGAGAGCGACGAAAGCAGCAGGCGTTTCATTTTGCGGGCCGATAAAAGTTCAGGCGTCCAGACCGATGTCGAGCACCTTGGCGCTGTGCGTCAGCCAGCCCACGGCGATCTGGTCCACGCCGGTGGCGGCCACGGCCGCCGCGATGTCGGGCGTGATGCGGCCCGAAGCTTCGGTAATCGCCCGGCCCCGCGCCATGGCGACGGCGCGGCGCAGGTCGTCCAGGCTCATGTTGTCCAGCAGCACCACGTCCACGTCTAGCGCCAGCGCGACCTCAAGCTGCTCCAGCGTGTCGACCTCCAGTTCGATCTTGACCATGTGGCCGACGCCGGCGCGTGCGCGCTCGACGGCTGTCGCCACGCTGCCGGCCAGCGCGATGTGGTTGTCCTTGATCAGCACCGCATCGTCCAACCCGTGACGGTGATTGCTGCCGCCCCCCACGCGCACGGCGTACTTCTGCACCGCCCGCAGTCCCGGCATGGTCTTGCGCGTGCACGTGACGCGCGCGCCGTAACCCGCAATCGCACGCGCAATCGACGCCGTGGCGGTCGCCACGCCGCTCAGATGGCACAGGAAATTGAGCGCGACCCGCTCCGCGCTGAGCATCGCGCGGGCATTGCCCTGAATGCGTGCGATCTCCATCCCCGGCGCCAGATCAGTGCCGTCGCGGTGAGACACCGTGAACGCAAGACTGGGATCCATCAGCCGGAACGCCAGGCGGGCCAGATCCAGCCCCGCCAGCACGCCCTCCTGCCGTGCCACCAGCCGCGTTTCGGCGGTGGCGTCGGCCGACACGATGGCGTCGGTGGTCAGGTCGCCAGCGCGGCCCAGGTCTTCCAGCAGCGCCGCGCGCACAAGCGGCTCCAGCATGACGTCCGGCAAGGGCGGAATGGGCAGGCGATCGGCGGCGGCGGGCACAGCGGCTTTAATGCTCATTTTGAGTATTTGTAGCGTAAAAAAAGGCGCGCGAGATTTGCGCAACACTTATGCTAAATATGAGTATAAGCCTTGTCAAGCGTCAAACGACACGCGAGACGGGCAACTTGCTGCCTGCAATGGCGCGCTCCAGCAGGACATCCCGCCGGAACCGGAAAAGCTTTGCAGGCCGTCCGGCCATCCCGGTCGCCATCGCGCCGGTCTCTTCCACCAAGTCCTGCTGCTCGATAAAGCGGCGAAAGTTCTGCTTGTGCAGACCCCGCCCCGCCAGCGCCTCGACCGCCATCTGCAACTGCAACAGCGTGAATTCATCTGGCATCAGCTCGAACACCACTGGCCGGTACTTGATCTTGGCGCGCAAGCGCGCGATGCCGGTGGCCAGGATGCGCCGGTGGTCGTGACGCATCGGCTGCCCCGGCGCTGCGGCCTGGCCCCCGGTGCGCCGCGCCGCCTCGGGCACCAGCCCGGCTTCGAACAGCAGTTCGTAGCGTTGCAGCACCATGTCTTCGTTCCACGCGGCGCCGTCCAGGCCGAACGTAATGGCTGCGCGTTGATGGCGGCGCGCACGGACCGAGGCGTCCGCACTGTCTTCGCACCAGGCCGACAGGCGCGGCACGATCACCTCGTCCACCAGCGCGGGGGTGCCGGCGCGCCGGTCCTCCCACGGAAAATAGCGATACCAGTCCTGCCATCCGACCTGCGCAACGCCCGTTTCGCCCGCCTCGCGCGTCAGGCCCAGATAGCTGACCGAAATGACGCGCCCGCCCGACTCATCGGAGCGGTCGCCGTCCGCGAACGTATAAAGCTGCTCGACATAGCCCAGCGGATGGTGCGTCTGCGCTTCCACCCAGTCTCGCAAACCTGCCTGCAGCGAGCGATGCGACAGCTCGAACGGTCCGGCCGGCAACGCGCGCGCATCGTCCGTGGTCAGCACGCGCGGCTCGCCGTTGGTGACGGCCACCAGCACGGCAACGAGTTCAGCATGAACGGAGCGTTCGACGGATTCGGTCAAGGCAGGCGAGGAAAAGGAAGTGTGGGTGTCGGCGCGCGCAAGGCGGGCGGGAAGGTGAGGATTATAAGGATGCAGTGTGGCAAGTTTGGGGGCCGTTGTCCTGCAACAGCCCCTTGCAATCGTGACATCCAGAACGCAGCCTGCCCGCGGCGGCGGTTCTAAGATAGATCCATGTCCAGGCGCATCGCCATCCTGGCATGCGCGCAGTCGGAGCAATCGCCATGTTGAAAACCTCTCCCGATCCGAACGCCGCGTCCAAGGCCGCTGACGAACAAAAACCTCACACCGACCCGCGCAAGGGCACCGAAACCCTGCCCATGCCCGATGAAAGCAAGGTCGTGGCCGGCATGCCGCGGCGCGGACGCGCCATTGCCGAACCCGGCGAGCCCGGCGTCATCACGCCAGAAGACGACGTGCTGGATACGTCGTACGACACGCCCAAGCCTTGACGCGCAGCCGTCACCCGACCACCGCCGGCATCCAGCCGGCGGTTTTAATTACGGTTGGGGCAAATCCCTGCACCGGCCCGCCAGAATCTCCACGAACGCTTCCGTCACCAGCGAGGGCGCCGTCTGCGTCGGGTAGGCCATGCTGACGCGCACCGGCAGGCGCGGCGTGAACGGCCGGATGGCCAACTGGCCGGCAAACACGCCGGCAATGTACGGATTGACGATGCCCAGTCCGCTGCCCGCCGCGGCCAGCGCGCAGATCGTCGACGAATAGGTGGTTTCGATTTCGGACGCAGGCTGGACCCGGTGTTCCTGCATCGCACCGCGAAGCTGCAGGTACACGTCGTCGTCCGCATTGAGCACCAGCAACCGCCGCGCATGCAGGTCCATGATGCCGACGCTCGCCTGCGCGGCCAGCGGGTGGTCCGGCCGCATCACACACACGGCGGCGCTTTCGTGCAGGGTGCGCAAATCGAGTTGCGTCCCCTCCAGCGGCGCGGTGGTCACGACCACGTCGTAGGTTCCATGCAGCAGCCCTTCGCGCAAGTATTGGCTGCCGACGGTCTGCATGTTGATGTGGACATCCGGATAGCGCTGCGCGAATTCCTCCACCGCGCCGGGCAACATGCCCAGGCCCAGCGCTGGCGTGCACGCCAGCCGCAGCACGCCGCTGCCGCTGCGGCGCATGGCCGCGACCCGATCCTCGATTCGTTCCAAACCCACGAAATGACGCTGCACCGTGTCGAAGAGATCCTTCGCCTCGCGCGTGGGCCGCAGCCGCCCGCGCTCCATGTCGAACAGGCGCAGCCCGGTGGCCTGCTGGGTCTGCGCCAGCAGCCGGCTGACCGAAGGTTGGGTGGTGCGCAGCATCTGGGCCGCGCCGGTGGTGGTGCCCGCCAGCATCACCGCATGGAAGGCTTCGATCTGGCGGAAATTCAGCGGTCGGCTCATGGCGTCACAGAGTATGGCAATTCTGCATAGCCTATGTGCAAAAAAGAATTTTTTCAAATACTAGGCGGCTCCTACACTGGATTTTCCAGGGCGCCGTCAGATGTGCCCGCCACGCATCCACTGTTTGGGGAAATGACCATGAATCGCCGCCGCCTTCTGCAGGCCCTGTGCCTGACGCTTGCAAGTGCCGCCTTGCCGCTCACCGCGCAGGCCCAGGCCAACTATCCCGACCGCCCCGTGCGCATCATCGTGCCCTTCACGGCGGGCGGCAGTTCCGATATCCAGGGCCGCCTGCTGGCCGAACACCTGGGCAAGCTGTATGGGCAATCGGTGGTCGTGGAGAACCGTCCAGGCGCTGGCGGCCACATCGGCGGCAAGTTCGTGGCGGATTCCGGGCCGGACGGCTATACGCTGCTGCTCGGCTCCATTGGCCTGCACGCGACCTATGGCGTGTACAAGGCGCTGAACTACCAGCCCGCCAAGGACCTGAAGCTGATCACCATCGTGGCGGAGATGCCCCACGTCGTGGTCGCAAATCCGGCGTTGCAGGCCAACAGCCTGGCCGAGCTCACCGCGCTGGCCAAGGCACAGCCCGACACCCTGCATTTCGGCTCGGCAGGTGTCGGATCGTCCGTGCACATGGTCGGCGAGCTCTACAAGATGTCAGCGCAGGCCCCCATCGTGCACATCCCGTATCGCGGCAGTTCGGCGGCCACCAACGACCTGCTGGGCGGCCAGATCCAGCTGTTGTTCGAGAACGTGCCCACCACCATCGGCTACATCCAGGCCAACAAGCTCAAGGCGCTTGCGATCACGGGCGCCAGCCGCTCGCCCGCCCTGCCCGACGTGCCGACCGCCGCCGAAGCCGGCCTGCCGGGCCTGACCGTCACGTCATGGACCACGCTGGCCGCCAGCAAGGACGTGCCCGATGCGCTGATCGAGAAGATCAGCGCCGACCTGAAGCGGATCTATGCCGATCCCGCGTTTCGCAGCGGCCTGGAACGCCTGGGCATGACCCCGGTCGGCAACTCGCCCGCAGAGGCTCGCGACTTCGTCGAACGCGAGCGCGCCCGCTGGAACAAGGTCATCGAAACCGAACACATCACCGCGGGTTGAACCCATGAATCGCATGTTTGCCACGCCCATCGCCTGCCGCCGTCTGAACGACGCGCCGCACCACCATTTCTTCGGTTACTACAACAAGACCGTCTGGCATCGCGACGGGCGCTATCTGCTTGCCAACCGCACCGCCTTCGCCGATGCCGTCCTGACGCCCGAATTGCGCGCCGAAGTCGGTTACTTCGACCTGCAAGACGGCGACCGCTATCACGCGGTGGGCGAGACCGCCGCATGGAACTGGCAGATGGGCTGCCAGTTGCAATGGCTGGACAGCGCCCCCAGCCCGCAGCTGATCTACAACTGCCGCAGCGCCGACGACAGCGGCGTCTATCCCGGCTTTCGTAGCGCCATCCACGACATCGCCACCGGCCAGACCCGCGTGCTCCCCCTGCCGATCTACGTGGCCGCGCCCAACAGCCGCTATGCGTTGTGCGTGGACTACCGCCGGCTCTACATCACCCACCAGACGATCGGCTACAGCGAACATGCCCCCGGCCCCGTCGCCCTCGCGCCTGCCGATGACGGCATTCGTGCGATGGATCTGGAGACCGGCGCTCACCGCCTGCTGGTCAGCTATGCCGACCTGCGCAACTTCCATCCGCGCGAGTCGATGGACCGGGCCATCCACTGGGTCAGCCACATCGAGGTCAATCCCTCGTCCACGCGCATCCTGTTCCTGCACCGCTGGACCGAACGCGTCGCGGATGAAACGTGCTTCCTGCATCGCCTCATCACCATGAACGCGGACGGCAGCGACATGCGCCTCCTGGAATGCTCCGACCACCCGCTGCCGCAACTGGCCGACGACTTCGACCCGAACGCGGTGGGCACCTTCGACTACGAGAAGTCCGAATACCAGATCTCGCACCCGCTGTGGCGCGACGACACCTCGATCATCGTCTGGGGCCCGCATGCCGGCAGCATCCACTACCACCTGTATGAAGACGCCCCGGACGGCCACGTGCAAGTCGTGGGCGACGGCGTGCTGACCGAGAACGGCCACATGACGTTTTCACCGGTCGACACGCGTTGGCTGCTCAGCGACACCTATCCGGACAGCGCCACGCACGAGCGCATCCTGTTCCTGTACGACATGGAAACGGGCGGCCGGCATGCGCTGGGAAGCTTTTATGCCGACCCGAACCTGTCCAAAGAAAACCGCTGCGACCTGCATCCGCGCTGGAGCCGCGACGGCACGCAGGTCTGCATCGACTCCGTGCACGAAGGCGAACGCCAGATGTATGTGCTGGACGTGTCGCCGATCGTGCTCAATCCAGCTTGACTTTCGCGCCCTCGATCACAGGCTTCCACTTCTGGTAGTCCTGCTTGATGGTCGCGGCGAACTGCTCAGGCGTGGTGGGCATGGCCTGCGCGCCCTGAGCAGCCAAGGCTTCCTGCATCGCCGGCAACGCCAGCACCTTGTTCAGTTCCGTGTTCAGCGTCTGGATGATGGGCTTGGGCGTCTTGGCCGACGCCAGCAAGCCATACCAGACCCGCACGTCGAAGTTCGGATACCCCAGTTCCGCCACCGTCGGCACGTCGGGCAGAACCGGGCTGCGCTTCGGCGAGGTCACGGCCAGCGCGACGGCGCTGCCGGCCTTGAGCTGCGGCGCTGCCGACGGGATTGACGTGAAGATCACCGGCACCTGTCCGCCCAGCAGGTCCGCCATGGCCGGCCCCGACCCCTTGTACGGCACATGCACGAGCTTGATGTCCGCCCGCTGCTGAAGCAGTTCGGCAGCCAGGTGCGTGATGGTGCCGGCGCCGGGCGACCCGTAGTTGACCGCGCCGGGCGCCTTGCGGGCCGCTTCGATCAGCGCCTGCAAGGTCTGGTAGGGGCTGGATTTTCCGGCCACGATGACCAGCGGCGCTTCGCCCACGATGCCGATCGGCGCAAAGTCCTTGACCGGGTCGTACGAAAGCTTGCTGCAGATGGAAGGCGCCACCGCCAGGTTGTCGACCTGCCCCATGACGATCTCGTAGCCGTCCGGCTTGGCGCGCGCGGCCGCGCCGATGCCGATGGTGCCGCCCGCGCCCGGCCGGTTCTCGGCCACCACGTTCCATTTGGTGGTCTCGCCCAGTTTGGCGGCCACTGTGCGGGACAGGAAGTCCGTGCCGCCGCCCGGCGTGAACGGAACGATGATGCGGATGGGCTGATTCGGGTAGGACTCCTGGGCGTGGGCGCCTGCCGCGACGCCCAGCACGCAAGCTGAAAGCAGAAGATTGCGTAGCATGTGATGTGTCTCCGTCGTTATTGCTTTATAGGCAGGCGGTGTCGCCTTGGTGGTCCTGCCGCGGCGCGTTCAGATGACGCCGCGTTCCTGCAATCCAAGAATGTCGTCCTGCGCAAAACCCAACTGCAGCAGCACATCGTGTGTATCGGCGCCCAGCGCGGGCGCCGGTTGCACGGGCCGGGCTTCGGCCTGCGCAAACTTGATCGGGAAACCCAGCATACGCACGTCGCCGTGGCCGCCGTGCGGCACGTCGATGGCCATGCGCTGGTCCTGCACCTGGGGATCCTCGAACACTTCCTGCAGGTTCAGCACCTGGCCGCATGGCACGCCGAACCGGTTCAGCCGTTCGATCCAGTGGGCGCTGGTGTGCTGACGCGTGCGCGTCTGGATGGCCTCGGTGATCGCGCCACGGTTGCGCATGCGATCCGCGTTCGTCGCATAGCGCGGGTCGGCGCGCAGCTCGGACAGCTCCAGCGCGTCCAGCAGCTTGTGATAAACGACGTCGTTGCTGGGCGCGATGGCGACCTGCCCGTCGGCCGTCTCGAACAGCCCGTAGGGCGACGCGATGCCGTGATCGTTGCCCGTGCGCGCCGGCAGCCGGCCGTCGGCAAAATAGTTCGACGCCTGAAAGCTCAGGAGGCCGATCATGCTGCCCAAAAGGCTCACGCTGACGCTATCGCCCTGGCCGGTGCGCTCGCGGCGCAGCAGCGCCGCCACGATGCCCAGCGCGCCATTCATGCCAGCCACCAGATCGCTGATGGGCGGGCCCGCGCGCATGGGCGGCTGGCTTTCCGCGCCATTCAGGCTCATGAACCCGCTCATCGCCTGCGCGATGAAATCGAAGGCCGGCCGGTCGCGATAAGGCCCCGTCGTGCCAAAGCCGTTGATGCTGCAATGAATGATGTCGGGCTTGAGCGCCTTGAGCGCCTCGTCTCCCAGGCCCATCTTCTGCATGACGCCCGGGCGGTAGTTCTCGACAATCACATCGCATTCGGCGATCAGGCGCCGCAGCACGGCCTTGCCCTCCTCGCTGTACAGGTCGAGCGTGACGGATTTCTTGTTGCGGTTGTAGTTGGCGAAGTACCAGCTCAGGCCATCGCGTATCACGCCCTGGGCGCGCACCGGGTCGCCTTCGCCAGGCGTCTCGATCTTGATGACCTCTGCGCCCATGTCGGCGAGAAGTGAGGTGCAGAACGGGCCCGAGATGATGCGGGTCAGGTCCAGAATGCGGAATCCGGATAAAGGCATGGGTTCTTGTGAATCCAGGGTTGCGGAAATCAGCCGACGGCGGCCACGGCGCCGTCGTAATCGTGCAAGGCAAGACGCGGCCCGGCCTTCATCACCTGGCCGGACAACGGGCGCTTCATCACCTGTTCAAGATGCCGCGACGCCTGAATCAGCGCCGCCAGGTCAATGCCCGTCTCGATGTCCATCTCGTGCAGCAGATTGACCGTGTCTTCGGTGCAGACATTTCCCGTCGCCCCCGGCGCGAACGGGCAGCCGCCCAAGCCGCCGAGCGACGATTCAAAGGACGTGATGCCCGCGTGCAGCCCCTCGACCACATTCACCAGCCCGAGGCCGCGCGTGTTGTGAAAGTGCAGGGAAAAATCCATGGCTGGAAACGCCGCGCGCAGCGCGTCGACCGTCTTGCGCACCAGCCGCGGCGTCGCCATGCCCGTCGTGTCGCCCAGCGTGACGGCGTCGAAATCCAGGCGGGCAAACTCGGCCACGATGGTCTTTAACGTGGCGATATCGATATCGCCTTCGAACGGACAACCGAAGGCCACCGCGATGGCGCCCTTGCGCCGCATGGGATGGCCCTTCAACAGCGCCGCCACGTCCTCGATATCGCGCAGCGATTGCTCCACGGACCGGTTCAGGTTCTTTCTGTTGTGGCTTTCGCTGGCCGACAGGAACACCACGACCTCATCGGCACGCGATGCCAGCGCGCGTTCAACGCCGCGCGGGTTCGGCGCCAGCGCGCTCAACACCACGCCAGGCTGCTTGTCCGCCAGCGCCAGCAGTTCCGCGGCGTCGCACATCTGAGGCGCGGCACGGGGCGACACGAACGAGGTTGCCTCGATGTGGCGCACGCCGGCGGCGATCAATTCATTCAGGATGGCAGCCTTGGTGTCGGTGGGCACGAACTCGGGCTCGCTTTGCAGTCCGTCCCGCAGTCCCACCTCCACGATCTGCACTCGGCTTGGAAGGCTCACTTCTGTCTCCTCGCGCCCGCGCGGCGGGCGGTCCATGGGCTTGATGAGTCATCTTCCGAGGTCATCCGCCCCGGCACAAATCGCGAATCTTCAGCGGGGCGTCGCCATTCGCGATGGCTGGGCGCGGCGGCTTGTGAGCTGGCCGTCTGGATTTTGCTGCGCAACATCCGGGTCCGAATTCGGAAAGACCTGCCTCAATTGCCGGAGGCGGCGGCCTCTTGCAGCAGGTGTTCCATCAGCAGCCGGGCTGCGCCGGACAGGGGTTCATTGCTGCGCACGCACAATTTGAGCTGGCGCCGCGCCCACGCGTCCGTCAAAGGGATAATCCTTAGATCGCCGCAATCGAAAAGGGACAGCGCCTCCACGGGCACGATGCCGATGCCCAGTTCCCGGCGCACCATCGACACCAGCGCATCGTACGAGGTCACCTGGAACCGCAGCCGCACCGTGCGATTGATGGCCGCCGCCTCGCGCGTGAACAGGTAGTTCGCGGCGCTGCCCCGGTGCATGCCGACATGGTCGTATTCCAGCGTGTCGGCAAACGCCACGCGCTCGCGCGCGGCAAGCGGATGAGACCGGTTGACCACCAGCGTCATCACATCGCGCCGGTACGGAAAACTCTGTAGCCCGCTGTCGTCGTCGGTCTGGGTATAGATGCCGATATCGCTCACGTTTTCCTGCACCGCGCGCGTCACCGCCGAACTGACGTTTTCCTCAAGATCGATCTGCACGCCGGGATGCAGAGCCAGAAAGCGCTGCAGATCTTCCGGCAGGAACTGCGTGATGGACGACAGGTTGGCCGCAATGCGCACGTGCCCGCGCACGCCCGACGAAAAGTCCCGGATCTCGTCCGTGAGGCCGCGCGCCTGATGCAGCAGCGCCCGCGCATGCCGCGCCAACGCGTGACCCGCGCCCGTCGCTTCCACCCCGCGAGCATGCCGCGTGATCAGCGCCACATCCAGGATGCGCTCCAGTTCCGACAACCGCTTGCTCAGCGCCGAAGGCGCAATGTGCTCACGCGTGGCGGCCGCCGCAATACTGCCCTCTTCGACCACGGCCACAAAGACCTGCAGGCTGTAGAGATCCAGGCGAGGCGCGGATGATCGGATCGATGGGTCGAAAGTCATGGCACGAGCGTACCGTAACGATTCCCGGAAATGCAAAAAGCCCCGATTTCTGGGAAATCGGGGCTTTTATTGGCTGGCCGGTGAGGCCTTGCCGGTGTTCGTGGGGGACAGGGGGGGAGTGCGGTTACACATCGGGGCTTTAAGCGACGAACTCGCTACAAGTGCCCAGCGTGACGCAAAAAGGCTGCAGATGCGAGCGCACGGTGGGCGCCTCCCCTACGGCCCATACGCGATCGGAGTCGGGCAATTGAGATGAGTTAGATGAGCAAAGCGGTTCTCGCAGGGGGGAACAAAATGCTCAATTACATGACTTCTGAGTATTGATGCCGCGTATAACTTGTCATCGCCGAGTGCAGAAAATCAAGCACAATTTCTCCAATTTGCCTCGAAAGATAGGGAGGAACTGCATTTCCAACCTGCCAATATTGATGCGTGCGGCTTCCCTCGAAATAATAATTATCCGGGAACGTCTGTAGTCGAGCCGCCTCCCTCACCGTGAGACTGCGGCATTGTGCTGGGTCAGGGTGAATGTAGTAATGCCCGTCTTTAGCAATATGTGACACGATGGTTGTTGACGGCTGATCCCTTAGCTGAACCCGGAACCTATCGAGAAAGGGCACGCTCTCACCATAGACATTGTCATGCAGAGGAAGAAGCTTAGGGGGAAAGTCCGGCACCTTCAGTGACCGCTCCTTCATCTCTGCATAGCATGATGCAAACAGATAGCGCCCAAGGTCAGAACGCATGTGCTTCCGCGTCTCATGCTGAAGCACTCCGCCCATTCTCGAATCCCCAAGCCACGCGTGCAAAGACCGAGGCATTCCTGACAAATCCTGTTCACACTCTATAAAAGAGCTGCCAAAAGAGTCGTTGGTTTGCGCTTGTGCATATGCACCAATCATTTTCTCTTCAATTTCCTGACGATCGGGATGCCGCCAGCCCTTTAGTGCCTGCTTTGCGTCACGCAATGCGGACAACCACGTCGCATGGCTGTCGTCTTCCTTTGAAAGCCTGCTTCGCAAAGGAGGCATGCCGGCTAGAGCCTCACCAACCGTCACCACCGCGGGTGCAGGCTTCAACACCAACCGACCCGCTTCATTCAGCGCGCAGGCGCCCCTGCCGGCCCAATCAGAACGGATGCCGAATAGTATGACTCGATGCCGTGCCTGGGGCAGGCCGAGCGTTTCAGACTCGATGAGGTAGTCGAGAGGCGTCAGATTTGCTTTGTCCGTCACAAAAGATCGAATCTCATAGTGATGGCCGTTGCCCGGACTTCGCAGATCCGACAGTATTCGTTCAAAGATGAGTGATCCGCCAAGACGGGACGTCAGAATTCCTTTTACGTTCTCCATGACGAACACTGTCGGCCCGAAATCACGCAGAATTCGCAGATATTGCTCATAAAGCAGATGGCGCGCGTCACTCTCAAACTTCTTTGGGTCGCCGGGTCTCATTCTGGATCGGCCTGCCATTGAGTAAGCCTGACACGGAGGCCCGCCAATCAGCACCCACTCCGAAGCTCCGCCCAAGGCGGACTCGATCCAGTTATCGACTTCCCGGTTTGGAGTACCCCCGAGTTCGGCGCACCGGGCTTCCAGCGCGGCAGAACGCGCTTCCGGCGGCACATCGGGATGAGCGAACAACTCTTCTCGAGAGATTTTTCCCCTTACATAATCGTAGTAGCAGTCCGGGACATGCTTGTCGCGCATTGCCCTGTATAGCGCGCGGAGAGACAACGTACGGTGGGCGATTTCGTCCTTTTCTATCGACAGCCGAACATCGAATTTTCGTTGGCCGTCGTCTCCCAGGATGGAAGAGAACCCCTCACCCAGCCCACCCGGCCCTGCGAAAAGGTCTATCACAGGTATGGCAGCAGCTGGTTTCATCGTTTTGCAAAGTGGAGTCATCCGGAGGGATTCTGGAGTGTGTCGAAGTATACCAGGCGGGTCCTACTGCCCGGACCCTTTGCCCCCCCGGAAGACGTCCGCTGCCTTCTGACATTTTGTGGCAAGATGATACGATATTATTGTTAATCATTACCAAGCCTAACGATTCATCATATCCGTCAATTTAGACGTCACCAGAATTAACCCAGGCATCCCGGACACCACGCCCCAAGCATTCGTGCGTTAACCAACTTAATGGCGCCACATAGGAAAAAAGGAGGGAAGGAATGAGCGAGAAGTCGGCACTCGCGAGCCGGACCCTGCCGCGCCTGCTGAAGATGGCTATCCGAGCCGGAATCCAGGCGGTCGTGCGCGTTCACCTGAATCGGGGGATGCAGGTGGACGCAACCGACAGCGGCGGACGCACGGCTCTTTCGCTAGCGGCCACGTACGGACATGAGGGAATATGCCGATTGCTGCTGGAATCGGGTGCCGACCCACACGCACGCGATCTTCAAGGAGATGACGCATTCTCCCTCGCCCTCAAATCCAATAACGTCGGAATTCTCTCGCTACTTGGCCAGCATCGTCACCTCGTTCCAGGAAGTCAGGAAAGCCGCGACACGATATCCGCCGTACCGGAAAAAGCAAAAACACCATCGCCGTCAGCTCCCCCGCTTCCCGCGTTATTTTCACCGGTGGCCGTAAGCCCGCTCGAAGGAGAGCGACGTTGCCAGAATGCCATGCTGCCGACCGAGAAGGCGGCCGACTCAAAGAACGGCACGCGGCTGGATCAGGGCAAGAATCCCGCCCAGGAACAGCAAGAGGAACGTGGCCCCGTCCCAGATGCACCGCCTAATGAGGCGTCACCGCAAGCGACAGTTTATCCGTTGCACGCCCAGCACGAACCGGCACGGGTTATTCCGAGCGCAGCTGCTCAAAAATACTCCGGAGAATCCTTTCAATTTGAGGTCGGCAGGCTGCTCGTTGAGCGCAGCAGTACCGCCCCACAGCGTCGTGATGAGTGCAACCGTGCAATAAGTGCCTTGGCGCATGCTGAACCGCCGTACATCATGGCCTCCCAGCCCAGCGGGTCATCCCGAACGCAAGAGATCGCCGCCACAGCGGCAGCCGAGCCGCTACTAGAAGACCTGGAACTTTCCGGTTGGGAGCCGGAGGACGAAGCCCCTCTTCCTGCCACGAACGAGGCCTGTGAGAACGCGGCTCTGGAACTGCAAGGTCACATTTCACGGCACATACCAATAGACGACTACCAAGATTGGTCAGATATTGATATTGATTTACCGGAATCTCGTCGCAGATTGAAGCCGTCTGCGGCGGAAGATCTCGAGCCCTTGCGCATCTTCCTGCTCCAGGGTTTGAGGGACGGGAGCGTCTCTTCCCAAGCGTTCTCAAATGTTATCTTCGCGCCGTCAGAAGAGACCGAGGTCGCATCGGAAACTCGTCTTCGCAATCTGCTCGGCGACTTGGGCATAATCATCAGTGACGACCTTCCCGGATGGTCCGAATCTGCTCGAATCTCCGACGAGTGGAACGATGACATGGAGACCCTGGCGGATGAAGCGGTGTCCTTCTGGACTCAGCTTTCACGGCAGGACAACGAGCCAGTGTGGCTATTTTTGAAGGAAGCGAGCGCCTTTGAACTGCTGACAGCTGAGGCCGAGATCAGCATAGCCAAACGGATCGAGGAAGGCACTAGAAATAGTGTCTCGGCCATCGCGGCGTGCCCTGCCACAATCGACGAAATCCTCGCATCCATGCGCGCTGTCCGTAATGGATCCGTGTCCATCGATCAGGTTATCGATGGCTTTAACGACGACGATAATGAAGATAGCGATGAAGCCGAGCCTGAATTGCCTGTCGACGACTATGACTCCGATCACGCGGCCGCCGGCAAGCTGACCGAGCAACTTCGTCTCAAGTCCTTGGCCAAATTCGCAGTGATTGAGTCGTGGCATCTCAGGATGAGCGACGCTTTCGAAAGTCAGGGGCCAGACTCAGAGGCATATTTAGAAGCCCGAGAGGCCATTCAGGCTGAACTGATGAATGTCCGGTTCACGCCCGGCATGGTAGAGCGAATGACCGACACACTTCGATCCTGCCTCGCAGAGCTCCGTACCCATGAACAGGCCGCGATGTCGATCTGCGTGGAGCGCGTCGGGATGCCACGCGAGCACTTCGCAAAGTCCTTCCGCGTCAACGCCACGAACCTGGACTGGGCACCTCAGGAGGTTGCTGCCGGAGGAGATTATGTTGAAGCGCTTGGCCGCCACGTCGAAGCCATCCAGGAAACGCAGCAGCATCTCATAGAACTGCAACGTCGCCTGGCCCTACCCCTCATACGGCTCAAAGACATCAGCCAACGCATGACCGCCGGGGAGGCGACAGTCCGCAAGGCGAAGCATGAGATGACGGTAGCGAACCTGCGCCTGGTGTTCTCGATCGCCAAGAAATACTTCAATAGAGGAATGGACATATCCGACCTCGTTCAGGAAGGTTGCCTCGGGCTAATGAAGGCAGTAGACAAGTTCGATTACCGTCGCGGCTTCAGGTTTTCGACGTATGCGACCTGGTGGATACGACAGGCCATAACGCGCTCAATTGCCGATCAAGGCTCGACCATCCGGATCCCCGTTCACATGGTAGAAACAATCAACAAGATGGACAAGGCTCGACGCGAGCTGAGCAACGCTACCGGATTTGAGCCAAACATCACCGAGCTGGCAGACAAGATGGAAATATCCAGAGAGGCCGCATCGAAAATCGCGAAGGTCATCCGTAGGCCGGTTTCACTGGAGGAGTTTGCGGACGATGCGCAACAGCAAAGTTTCGATTGCCACATCCATGGCTCCGGACTGACCCTGGCTTCGCCGGAAGAACTTGTCTCGGAGCGGGAAATGAAAGACATTGTCCGCGAAGTACTCGACGCACTGCCGCCACGAGAGGCCAAGGTCTTATGCCTGCGGTTCGGTATCGGGTGGGGGGCCGACATGACGCTGGAGCAGGTTGGTGCCCAGTTCGACCTCACTCGCGAACGCATCCGTCAGATCGAGGCCACGGCTCTGCGGAAGTTACGGCATCCCGGCCGAAAAGCCAAGCTCACGGGCTTGCTAGAAGGCTGTTGAACCGTGATGACAACAACAATGACCGGCTCCTCCCGCATGCGACACGCGCCCCCGAAGGCAACAGCGATGATAGAGTCGCTGCGAGGATTGGGGTATTCCACCGCCACTGCGTTGGCAGACGTGATAGACAACAGCATCGCTGCGCATGCAACCCATGTGGAACTCCGTTTCGCATGGGCTGGTTCCCTGAGTACCGTGGCCATTCTAGACAATGGCGACGGAATGAACGAAGCGGAGCTGGACATCGCAATGCGTCTGGGCGAGAAAAGCCCTCAGGATGCCAGGGATGCGTCCGATCTCGGCCGGTTCGGGCTGGGCATGAAGACCGCCTCCTTCTCGCAATGCCGAAGGCTCACCGTTGCGAGTCGCAAGCTGGGCGCTCTCAATTGCCTGCGTTGGGATCTCGATGCACTGGCATCCAGTGAAAATGATGGCTGGTATTTGCTGGAAGGAGCTGCGGCGGGCTCCGAACACATGCTGCGGGCCCTGGACGGCAAGGAGCAAGGAACTCTGGTGCTCTGGGAGCACAACGACCGGATCGTCACGCCCGGGTTTCGAGAGCAGGATTTTCTCGACCTGATCGACAAGGTCGAGCGTCATCTTGCGATGGTCTTCCACCGCTTCCTGCAAGGCCCCCAACCCCAGTTCCTGCTGACCATAAATGATCGGCCGGTTAGGCCATGGGATCCATTCCTGACTGGCCATCCTGCGACATGGTCGTCGCCCATCGCCACTTTTTCATCCGCCGGCGGACAGGTGGAGGCTCAGGCATATGTCCTTCCTCACAAGGACAGGCTGGCCCCCACCGCACACGAAAATGCGGCCGGGCCTGACGGCTGGACGGCACAGCAAGGCTTCTACGTATACCGCAACAGGCGCCTCCTGCTGGCGGGAAGCTGGCTTGGTCTTGGACGAGGCCGGTCATGGACGAAGGAAGAAGCACATCGCCTCGCCAGGATCAGACTGGACATTTCCAACACCGCGGACTCGGAATGGAAGATAGACATACGAAAATCGACGGCCCGGCCGCCCGTAGCCCTGCGTATGCCCCTGACGAGGCTCGCCGAAGACGTGCGCGAGCGCGCACGAAGGGTTTTTGCCCATCGTGGCAAGGCAGTGAAGGCCGGGGGTGAGAAGAGTCTCGCCGAAGCGTGGCACGCAGAACACTTCAAGGGCGGGATCCGCTACCGGATAGACAGGGGTCATCCCGCAGTGAAATCAGTGCTCGATGATGCCGGTCCGCTGAAAATGGACATAGGCGTCATGTTGCGCATATTGGAAGAAACAATCCCGGTCCAGAGAATCTGGCTTGATACTGCCGAAGCAAAGGAAACGCCGCGCACCGGCTTCGCGGAGGAGCCGCCGGCAGAAGTCTTGAAAGTTCTGTCGACCTTCTACAAGAACATGATACGGCGTCGCGGGTTGTCGCCAGTTCGCGCGCGCGAAATGCTCCTGAGGGTGGAACCCTTCGATGCTTATCCGGAAATCATTCGGGCCCTCCCTGACGTCCCTGAAGAACTTCAACAAGACTTAGGTCATGACAACAACTGCCGAAACGAACAGTAATAAGGTCGTAAAGTTTGTCCAGGAACTTTTACTTGACCATGACGAATCCGAGATCACGGCCGGTCTGATTGCCGACAAGATAGGGCTTGTGGTAGGAATGAACCCGAAATGGGGAGAGGCGCTCGACAAGGATAGCGTCACTGACGAACTCATCCGGCGCTTCAGCATGTGGACCGGAAAAGATACAGCCTTGACCAGTGACATCAATCATCAGCCATGGTTGGTGTCCGCTCGCAAGGACGACTGGCGATATTGGCAACGGTATCGCGAATGGCTGGAACGCAAGCTTTCATTCAAGGCCGTCGAAGCTCTGGACAGGTCCACTGACGCGGTTCTCGAGCAGCTGGAAGACCCGAAGCGGGAAGGAAGGTGGGACCGCCGCGGGCTTGTCGTAGGCCACGTCCAATCGGGCAAGACGGGCAACTATACCGGTCTCATCTGCAAGGCAGCAGACGCTGGCTACAAGATCATCATCGTACTTGCAGGCCTGCACAATAATCTCAGGTCACAGACTCAAATGCGACTGGACGAGGGTTTTCTTGGCTATGAGACCAAGCCTGCGCAAGAGGATATAAGGATCATCGGAGTCGGTGAAATCGACAGTGATCCTGCCATTCGTCCCAACTATGTGACCAACCGCACGGACAAGGGGGACTTCAATACCGCAATAGCCAGAAAGCTCGGCATCACACCGGAGCAACGCCCTTGGCTCTTCGTGGTCAAGAAGAACAAGACGGTACTCGAACGCCTGTTTCAATGGATACGGAACCACGTTGCGGACACTCATGACTCGGAGGGCGGTAGAAAGATCGTCACCAGATTTCCCCTGCTCCTGATTGATGACGAAGCAGACCATGCATCCGTGGACACTGGAGAATTATGGTTTGATGCCGACGGGAATCCTGACGAAGAACATCAGCCTACGGCAATCAACAGCAGAATAAGGAAAATTCTCCATTCCTTCTCCAGAGCCGCATATGTCGGGTATACCGCCACTCCATTCGCAAACATCTTCATCCACGAAAAAGGCGCCACACGGGAAGAAGGACCTGACCTTTTCCCCTCTGCGTTCGTGATCAATTTAGCGGCTTCGTCAAACTATGTCGGCCCGTTGAAAGTCTTCGGCACTTCGACCCCCGAGGGCCGGCAGGGGGGATTGCCTCTGGTGCGCCCCGTAAGCGATTACGCAAGCGAAGACGGTCTCGACGGATGGATGCACCAAAAACACAGAAATAGTCATATACCACTCCATGACGGCCAGCTGAAAATTCCGCCGTCGCTTGTGGAAAGCATTGACGCATTTCTGTTGTCCTGCGCCCTGCGCCACATCCGCGGCCAAGGCAGCGACCATAGCTCGATGCTCGTTCACGTGACTCGATTCAACACTGTACAAGAGTATGTGCATCGACAGGTTGAGGAACACATCGATCAAATCCGTCAACGTCTTCACCGCCGAGTCGACCACGAAAGCACGGTCCAGCGCCTGCACACTCTCTGGAAAGAGGACTTTGAGCCCACCTCGCGCGAACTGCAGGCGTCATCTGTCGAGCGACTGCCCGAACACGCTCCCGAATGGGAGAACGTGTTGCAGGCTCTCACGGATGTCATAGGGGACGTCCAGGTCCGGATGATCAACGGAACGGCGAAGGATGCGCTGGACTACTCCGAACACGACGGAGTCGGCCTCAAGGTCATAGCCATCGGAGGGGACAAGCTTGCACGCGGGCTGACACTGGAAGGCCTTTGTACAAGCTACTTTCTTCGTGCGTCACGAATGTACGACACTCTCATGCAGATGGGGCGCTGGTTTGGGTATAGGCCAGGCTACCTTGATCTATGCCGCTTATACACCACACAAGAGCTATGCGAATGGTTCGGGCATATCACGGATGCGGCAGAGGAGCTCAGGGAAGAATTCGACCTGATGGCTGCGACGGGCGGGACGCCGCGAGATTTCGGCCTAAAGGTGCAATCTCATCCGGTACTCATGGTGACCTCGCGTTTGAAAATGAGATCCGCCAAGAGCTTGTGGCTCTCCTTCAGCGGACAACTGCTGGAAACCGTGTCCCTGTTCCGTGACAAGGCCACCTTGCAGCGGAACCTCAAGGCTGCGCAGGGACTGCTGGCAAGCCTCGGCACACCGGAGAAGAACCCGACTCGGCAAAGGCCTGGCGGTTCCCAGCAATGGCAAGGTTTTCTCTGGGAAGAGGTTGAAGCAACCCAAATAGTGGAATTTTTGTCTTCGTACGAAACGCACCCACAAGCCCACAAGGTGAACAGCGCCATGATCGCTGAATTCATTCAGTCCATGTCCGCAAAGGATGAGCTTAAACAATGGACTGTGGCGCTTATCGGAGGCGGCGAAGGAAACGAGGATGAGATCATCGACGGCATCTCGGTAAAAATGCTCAGGCGGAAAGCCAACGCCGCATTGGAGGACCGTTACGCCATCGGCCGGCTGCTGTCTCCACGCGATGAAGCGATTGACCTAGATGAGGACTCGTGGGCGGCCGCACTGAGTCTCACGCGTGAAGCATGGAGAAAGGACGCAGCGAGAACCGCCGGAGAAAAGGAGCCCGACGTGCCAAACGGACCGGCAATCCGGAGAGTTCGTGGTTCAGGTTCCGGGGACGTAAAAGGTCACCCGGAAAAGGGCTTGCTCTTGCTGTATGCCCTCGATCCTGCAGAGGCCAAGGCGGAGTTCTCGCACGACACACCGCCCGTCATCGCGTTCGGCATCAGCTTTCCCGATAGCAAGGCGGGCGTCAAGGTCGAGTACAAGGTCAACAATGTAGGTTGGGAGCTGGAATATGGCGGCGCGGACTGACCCATACGACGAGCTCGCAGCGGCATGGCGTGCTCTCGGCAACTCCAGTGATGATGACGGCTGGCGACTCATTCCGGTGGCCCCGGACGGCCCCTGCCGATTCCTCGCCGGCAGACGGTTCCCGGGGAATGAGGAGTCGCTGCTCATAGGTTTTGCTACAGCGCAACTGCCTGCTGCCCT
Source organism: Achromobacter sp. Root170 (assembly GCF_001428165.1). Taxonomy (NCBI): domain Bacteria; kingdom Pseudomonadati; phylum Pseudomonadota; class Betaproteobacteria; order Burkholderiales; family Alcaligenaceae; genus Achromobacter; species Achromobacter sp. Root170. The sequence goes on along the minus strand of NZ_LMHN01000021.1, from coordinate 87,099 downwards.
CACACTTCCACAAGGCAGAGGCTTCAAGGTGGACAAGGTGTCGCTGGCAGGAAGAGAGGCGAGCCATCCCTGGATTGCCCTCTCCAGGAAGGAGGGTCGCAGCACCGAGCTCTTCACGATGATGGCTACAGACGTCATCACGACGATGATGCGACACACCCCAGCTGGGGACGTGCGTGCCTTCAATCTTTTCCTGACTCGCATACGCGCCTGGCAGGACTTCATGCAACGCAATCCGGATGACGTGCTTTCCGCAGAGGCGGAGGTCGGTCTCTTCGGCGAGCTTCACCTCCTGCAGTCCCTGGCGTTGAATGGTTTGCCCCCCCATGACGCAGTGGAGGGATGGCTCGGGCCTCTAGACGGTTTGCATGATTTCCTTTTCGGAACCGGCGGAGTGGAGGTGAAGAGCACTGTCGCGTCAGGGAGCTTTCCCTCGCAAATCGGAAGTCTGGAACAACTGGACGACAGCTTGGTCCAGCCCCTGTTCCTGGCTGGAGTTCGACTCGAACTGTCTCCCGAGGGAGAGACACTCACGGAACGCGCGGCTGCCATCCAGGCACTCTTTGCTGATGACCCTGTAGCGCAGTCCATACTTGACGGCAAACTCCTCCGGGCCGGGCTGTTGCCTGGCACCGAAGAGAAGTACACCAGGAAGTTCAGACACGTGGGAACCAGGATTCTGCGAGTGGCTGAGGGGTTCCCTCGTCTCACCGGCCGGAGCGTACCAAATGAGATAAGAAAGGTACGCTACGAGATCGATCTGGATCTCATCTCTGCACACACAGTCGGCCTGCGCCACGCAATGAAAGAACTAGGATTAATTTGACAATGGAACTGGAAGAATTCCTGCAACAGACGCAGGCCGATGTTCGGACGCAGATCAGCGAACGTCTTGAATCACAGGATGGCCAGGGATACCCGTATCCCGAGACGATCTTCGCCGAAGTGGTGATGGAGCATATGGCCGATATCGGGATGACGCATGAACCAACCACATGTCACTACTCCGCCAAAGTGGGAAATGCCAATCTCCGTCTCAGCGGATATGCCCTGTCCGAAGACGCCGAGCAACTCGACCTTTTCGTAAGCCTTTACGAAGGAGTCGATCAGATCACTCCAGTGACGGACACGGAGACGAAGACTGCAGCAGAACAGTGCCTGCGCTTTCTGGCGAAATGTGCTGAGGGTAAGCTGTCTCGCACGATGGACGAGTCCAATGATGCATACGCGCTGGCGCTGTCCATCGAAGGGGGCTATGCGAATCTTGATGAAATCAGGATCTACGTCGTAACGGACCGGCGGGCAAAGTCGAAGGTGTTCAAACCGCGCGAGGTCGGCGGAAAGACAATAAAGCTGGAGGTTATGGATATCGAGCGGCTGCACCGCCACTGGTCTGAAGGCAAGCCACGTGACGAACTCGTCGTCAACTTTGAAGAGCTAGCAGGAAGCCCGCTTCCTTGCGTCTATGTACCTGCCCAGGACGCAGACTACGACTATGCCCTGACGGTGATTCCCGGAGAGTCGCTTCGCTTCATATATGAGAAATACGGTCAGCGCCTTCTGGAGGCCAATGTCCGTTCGTTTCTCAGCGTGACCGGCAAAGTCAACCGGGGGATCCGCGATACGCTCAAGAGCAATCCTGAACGGTTCATGGCCTACAACAATGGCATCGTGATCGTGGCAGACGAGATAAGCATTAATCGCGCAGCAGACGGCAGCCCCGGCATTTCCTCTCTCAAGGGGATGCAGATAGTCAATGGCGGACAAACCACCGCGTCCATCTATTTCTCGAAAAAACGGGCACCAGAGATCGATCTGAAACGAGTCCGTGTCCCGGCGAAAGTCATCATATTGCGGTCGCAGGACGATCTTGCCGAAGAGGCCCTGATCTACGACATTTCCAAATACGCCAACAGTCAGAATGCCGTCAAGCAGTCCGACCTTTCTGCCAACCAGCCATTCCATGTTGAAATTGAAAAGCTGGCTCAGGCTGTGGTGTGTCCGAACGGAGTGGGGCGATGGTTTTACGAACGTGCTGCCGGCAGCTACAAGACTCTGCTTGCTCGTGAGGGAACGACGCCAGCAAAGCTCAAGCATTTGCGGACTGAGATCATCCCTCCCGCACGCAAGATTACAAAGACCGACTTGGCCAAATATCTGACGGCTTGGGATAGAAAACCGCATATGGTGAGTTTGGGTAGCCAGAAGAACTTCGAGCGTTACATGGAGAGCATTTCTCCAGGAGACCCGCAATCTTCAGCCCCTCTTCCTGACGTAAAGACGTTCAAGGAAATGATCGCCAAAGCGGTGTTCTTCAAGAAGACTCACGCCCTCGTACGGCCTCTGTTTCCGGCATTCCAGGCCAACGTGGCCGCCTACCTGGTGTCTATTGCTTCTGAAAAAATCGGTGACCGAATTGCCCTCGACAAGGTCTGGCTGCAGCAAGACATCTCACCAGCGCTCCGAGCACAGCTTACGACTTGGGCCTCCGAGGTCAATGAAGTCTTGCATCGCAGCGCTGAGGGCAGGATGATCTCTGAGTGGGCGAAGAAACCTGAGTGCTGGGAGGCGGTCCGCTCCGCGCACTATTCTCCAGTGAACGAAAACACACCTGAGCTGACCTAATATATTCGCGGGGAATGCAAAACCCATGGCCGACATCGTCACCAAAGAGCAGCGCAGCAAGATGATGGCAGGGATTCGTGGCAAAGGAACAAAGCCCGAGCTGCTCGTCCGTCAGATGCTCACTGCAGACGGTTTTCGCTATCGCTTGCATCGGAGAGATCTTCCGGGAACACCGGACGTCGTCATGCCCGGCAGGAAAATAGCGATATTTATCCATGGGTGCTTCTGGCATCAGCATCAGGGTTGTAAGTTTGCGAAGTTGCCGGCAAGCAATGAGAATTTCTGGCGGCAAAAGTTTGATGAGAACAAACAACGCGACCTGCTGGCGTTGGCCGCCTTGAGAGATTCCGGATGGCGCGTCCTCACGGTATGGGAGTGTGCAACACGCACCAAAGAGTCCACCGATTCTTTCGGGACACGGATACGCGAGTGGATTGAAAGCGACTGCGTTCTCATGGAAATTCCGTCGAAGGTCCATGCTCCCGATCCACAATGTCGCTGAGACCGATAGCTCGCCGCCACCATCAGGATCGAAAAGTTTCTGATAGCCAAGCTAGGAACACGCCCTGAGTGCCGAAAAAGCGCGCACGTTCTGGATACACCAAGCAAAGTTACGGACTCTGCCGCTAGGCGAGATTACGCAATATGCTCGCAGGTCGCATGACGTGCCCCCGGAATATCCGTACAGGTCAAAACTAGAGGTATGGTTGCTTCTCAGCGCCCCGAACGGGGCGAGGAGGAGCCATGAAACGGTCGAGATTTACCGAAGAGCAGATCACGTATGCGCTGCGACTGGCAGATAGCGGTACGCCGGTGGTCGACGTCTGTCGGCAGCTTGGTGTGTCCGAGGCGACCTTCTATACCTGGAAGAAGAAGTACGCCGACTTCGGTGTAAGCGAACTGGGTAAGCTCAAGCAGCTCGAGGATGAGAACGCACGGCTGCGGCGCATCGTCGCTGATCTGACACTGGACAAGCAGATCCTGCAGGAGGTGGTGCGAAAAAAAGTCTGAAGGCCGCCAAGCGGCGCGAGCTGGCGGCTTGGATGCACGAGCGCTTCCGGATCAGAGTGCAGCGCGCCTGCGCACTGGCGTTGCTGCAACGGTCGACCTGGTACGCCAAGAGCCATGCGCGGGACCAAAGCGCGCTGCGTCAGCGCATTCGCGACATTGCCCTGAGTCGTCCGAGGTTCGGCTACCGGCGCGTGTTAGTGATGCTGCAACGCGAAGGCTGGAACGTAGGCAAGAAGCGCGTGTATCGCCTTTACAGCCTGGAAGGCTTGCAACTGCGAATGAAGGTCAAACGTCGCAAGCGCATTGCGCTACTTCGGGGCAAGCCACCGGTGCCAACCGGGCCGAACCAGCACTGGAGCATGGATTTCGTTCATGATCAGATGCTCGATGGGCGCAGCGTTCGCATCTTGACCGTCATCGATCAATGGAGTCGCGAGAGTGTGTGTCTAGAGGCCAACTTTCGGCAAACGGGCCGGGGCGTCGGTCAGGCACTGGACCGGTCTGCGGTTCTGCGCGGCTGGCCCAAGGCGATCACCGTCGATAACGGAACGGAATTTACGTCTCGGGCGTTAGACGACTGGGCATACCGACACGGCATCAAACTCGATTACACACGCCCAGGCAAGCCGACGGATGATGGGCTCATCGAGTCGTTCAACGGTCGATTGCGTGATGAATTCCTGAATGTGCATGAATTCATCACGTTGCACGACCTGCAGCAAAAACTGCGAGCTTGGCAGGACGATTACAACCATCACCGTCCTCACGGTTCACTCGGCCATCTGACCCCGAGTGAGTACGTTCAAAAGTGGTCAGCGCAACCCAAAGAGGCAGCCACTTTCCAGTTTTGAACTGTCCAATTTGTGGGGGAAGGTCACGCACCCTCAGGCAATGTCGCCTCATCGGGGTCTTTTACTGGGCCATCCAAAAATTCGCTATAGGCCTGCATCATCCTTGCTCGAGGTTCGAAGATAAAGAGCATGGTTATAGGCCGCGCTGGTATCGTCTTGCTCTTGGTGGACCAATTGAAGCTCAATATGGGCGTGAGGCCATCCTTGCTCATGGAGAACGGTTGAAGCCACTCCCCTAAAGTCATGACCCGTCATTCTGCCGCGATAGCCCATACGGTATAACGCATAGAGAATTGTGTTGTTGCTCATACACTTCCTTCGGTCCACGTCGCCGGGAAGTACCCAGTCGCTTCCAAACGACAGCATCTTCAGCTCGTTAGGCACGGCGAGGGCTTGTCTAGAAAGTGGCACGATATGAGGTTTTCTCATTTCCATGCGCTCTGGCGGAATGTTCGAACGCGCCGCAGCGAACTCGAATTCACTCCAAGTGGCCTGAATAAGCTCACTAGTACGAACGAAGGTGTAAGCCATCAATTTGAGAGCGAGCCTGGTATGCTCTCCCCCGACATAGCCATCAACGTCGCGTAATAGCTGTGGCAACTCAGCTACGCCAACACGGACATAATTTCGCTTCCGGCGAGTTCTGATGATGCCGGAAGTCCGTATCCCGGCTACGGGATTTGCTCCCGCCAGATCATGAACCACTGCGTATCTCATGATCTGTGAGCATGTTTGCATCGCTCGCTTCGCGATGTCTATTGCCCCTCGCGCCTCAATTCTCTTGATAGCATCTCGAAATAACGAGGCGGATAGGTCCGCGATAGGCTTTGTTATCAGGAAAGATATCTTGCTGCGGCCGCGTCATGACGTATGCGGCATGCCTCGCGGTGCACCCCTCCGACCAAAGGGCATGTCACTGCCTCGCCACGGATTCAAAGGTCAGTAGGTCACCGCTCTTCTTCTCTTTGTTGCCCGCCGCCGGGTCTTCACCCTGGCTCAAAGCCTTCCGGTTCTATGCATGCCGCTCTCGTGCGAGCATGAGCGTGACTTCAGGATAAACCCCCAAAGCCAGCGCTTTTCTTTTCCCCTCGTACCGGTAGTCCCAACGCTAATACTTTCCACCGTTGGTGGCGACTAACAGATACAGCCCCCCCCACCATCAGCCAGCTTTTGAGGTTTGGAGCCAGCCCTAGCCTTGCGGCACGCAATATCGGTAAGGGACATGACGGTACTTTTCCTCCCGAGAACACTCGATACCGTCAAAAATACCGCCACAAATGGTTGCTGGCGATGAGCAAAGTTGGGAAACGATAGGCAAACAAAAACCCGCAGAGTAGCCAGTGCGGGTTTTTGGCCAACGCTGGGCAACGTTGGAAAAATATGTGGCGGACAGAGGGGGATTCGAACCCCCGATACGCTTTTGACGTATACACGCTTTCCAGGCGTGCGCCTTCAACCGCTCGGCCACCTGTCCTACTGCATCTTCAGGGGCCTTTTGGTGCTGCTAAAAAGGCGCTGCTGAAAATGCGAATCCGCGATTCTAGCAGAATGCGCGGCCACACAGCAAGCGGCCATATAAAAAGGGACGCACTACGCGCGTCCCTTCCCCTGCCAACGGCTTTACTTCGACGCCGGCGGGTCCTGCTCCCGGTAGGAGCTGATCGTGCCGTCCGGTTCGGTCTCTTCGAGCCGGACGCGGAATCCCCACAGGCGGGCCAGGTGCTTCATGACCTGTTCGGCGTCTTCGCCCGCCAGCGGTCGGCCGCGGCTTTTCAGGTGGCGCAGCACCAGTGAGCGGTCGGTGTCACGATTGAAGCGGATGACCTGGATGTCGGGGACCTGGTTGTCGCGGTTGTGCTGCGCGGCAAGCAAGCGGCGGATGTCGCGGTAGCCCTCATCGTCGTGGATCGCGGCCACTTCCAGCTTGGGGTTGGCCTGATGGTCCGAGATGGCGAAGAAGCGGAACTCGCGGATCAGCCGCGGTGACAGGTATTGCGAGATGAAGGATTCGTCCTTGAAGTTGCGCATGGCGAAGTCCAGCGTCTTCAGCCAGTCGCCGCCCGCAATGTCGGGGAACCAGCGGCGGTCCTCGGGCGTGGGCGCCTCGCAGATGCGGCGGATGTCCGACATCATGGCAAAGCCCAGCGCGTAGGGGTTGATCCCGCCATAGCCGCGCTCGTCAAAGCCGCGCTGGCTGACGACGTTGGTGTGGCTTTGCAGGAACTCCATCATGAAGCCGTCGTTCACCAGCCCCTTGTCATGCAGGCGGTTCAGGATGGTGTAGTGCCAGAACGTGGCCCAGCCTTCGTTCATGACCTTGGTCTGGGTCTGCGGATAGAAATACTGCGCGACCTTGCGCACGATGCGCACCAGTTCCTTCTGCCACGGCGCCAGCTTGGGCGAATACTTCTCGATGAAGTACAGCAAGTTTTCCTCGGGCTCGGGCGGAAACACGGTTGCCGCAACGCGGGTGTCCTTGTCCGCCTCGATCCGCGGCAGCGTGCGCCACAGGTCGTTGTATTGCAGGCGCGCGTGTTCTTCGCGCTCGGCCTGGCGGGTCGCCTCTTCCTTGTACGAGACCGGCGCCGGCCGCTTGTAGCGGTCCACCCCGTGGTGCGACAGCGCATGGCAGGAGTCCAGCAAAGACTCCACGGCGTCGATGCCGTAGCGGTCTTCGCAGTCCATCACGTACTTGCGCGCGAAGACCAGGTAGTCCAGCACACCATCGGCGTCCGTCCATTGCCGGAACAGGTAGTTGCCCTTGAAGAAGGAATTGTGCCCGTAGCAGGCGTGCGCAATCACGAGCGCCTGCATCGGCATGGAATTCTCTTCCATCAGATAGGAGATGCACGGGTTGGAATTGATGACGATTTCGTACGCCAGCCCTTGCATGCCGCGGCGATAGAACTGCTCGTTGCGGATGAACTCCTTGCCGTAGGACCAGTGGGGATAGCCGATGGGCAAGCCCGCCGATGCGTAGGCATCCAGCATCTGTTCCGAGGTGATGACCTCGATCTGGTTCGGATAGGTGTCCAGGCCGTATTCGCGGGCGATCTGCGAGATCGCGTCGTCATAGGTCTGGATCAGTTCGAACGTCCATTCGGAACCCTGCGAGATCGGCACGGTGGCACCGCCCGATCCCGGCTCCGCGAGAGCACCCATGTTGGCGTTCATGCGGTCTCCTTCTTGAACAGGTCGTGGAACACGGGAAAGATCTCGCCGCGGTCGCAGATGCGCCGCATGACGAAATGCGGTTCCAGTTTCTGTTCGTACTCGGCCCACAGGCTGCTCTTGCGAGCCTCTTGCGAGTCGGGAATTTCAATGTAGGCGAAGTAGCGCGTCGAGGGCAGCAGATGCTCGGCCAGGAATCGCGCGCTCTTGCCCGCGTCGGCGCCAAACGAATCGCCGTCGCTGGCCTGCGCCGCATAGACGTTCCATGCGGCCGGCGGGTAGCGCTTTTCCAGGATCTCGCGCATCAGCTCCAGCGCCGACAGCACGATCGTGCCGCCGCTCTTGGGGTCGTAGAAGAAGGTGTGTTCGTCGACTTCCTCGGCGTTGTCGGTATGGCGGATGAAAACCAGGTCGACGTGTTCGTACTTGCGCGACAGGAAGAGATAAAGCAGCGTGAAGAAGCGCTTGGCGAGATCCTTCTTGCCCTCGTCCATGGAGCCGGACACGTCCATCAGGCAGAACATGACCGCGCGCGCCATGGGGATGGCGACCGACACGCGATTGCGATAGCGCAGGTCCAGGTCGTCCAGGAACGGCACACGCGCCAGGCGCTCACGGCAGTCCTCGACGTCCTGTTCCAGTTCGCGCACGCGCGCCGCTGGCGCGCCCGACGCCTTGGCCTCTTCCAACGCTTTTTCCGCGTCTTCAAGGTCGGCGCGCGCCTTCACGCCGAGCGACACGCGCCGCGCCAGCGACGACTTCAGCGTGCGGCTGATACTGAGCGTGCTGGGCGAGCCCGTGGTGGTGTAGCCGGCGCGCTGCCACTTCTTCTGGCTGACCTCGCCAAGCTGGTTGCGCGCCAGGTGCGGCAATTCCAGATCCTCGAAAAAGAGGTTCAGGAATTCGGCGCGCGACAGGCTGAAGGTGAACTGGTCCACCGACTCGCCTTCACCCGGCTCGGACCCGCCTTCGCCCTGCCCGCCCTGCGGCCGGTCGAAGGTGTCGCCCTTGGCGAATTCGCGATTGCCCGGATGCACCATCTCGCGGTCGCCGCCCGCGCCGTGCCGAAACGTCGGCTCGGAGATATCACGGGCGGGCAGGTTGATCTCACCGCCTTGATCCATATCCTGGATCGAGCGGTCACGGATCATCCCGTGCACCGCCTTGCGGATCTGATCCTTGTAACGCCGAAGAAAGCGCTCCCGGTTAACGGCGCTCTTGTTGCGACCGTTAAGACGGCGATCGATCAGTGAATTCATGATTCACCTCGCTCAGGAAGACTTCCTCACACGGAGATACCACTCGCACAGCAGCCTGACCTGCTTTTCCGTGTAGCCCTTCTCCACCATCCGGTCGACGAAGCTCTGGTGTTTCGACTTGTCCTCGGCCGAGGCCTTGGCGTTGAACGAAATCACCGGCAGCAGGTCTTCCGTGTTCGAGAACATCTTCTTCTCGATCACTTCGCGCAGCTTTTCATAGCTGGTCCAGTTCGGATTGCGGCCGCTGTTGTTGGCGCGCGCCCGCAGCACGAAGTTCACGATCTCGTTGCGGAAGTCCTTCGGATTGGCAATGCCCGCCGGCTTCTCGATCTTTTCCAGCTCATCGTTCAGCGCGCTGCGGTCGAAGCTTTCACCGGTTTCGGGATCGCGGAATTCCTCGTCCTGGATCCAGCAGTCGGCAAACGTCACGTAGCGGTCGAAGATGTTCTGGCCGTACTCGGAGTAGGACTCCAGGTAGGCGGTCTGGATCTCCTTGCCGATGAACTCCGCGTAGCGCGGCGCGAGGAAGCCCTTGATGAACTCCAGGTAGCGCCGGCGGATCTCGTCGGGATAGTCTTCGCGGCCGATGCGTTGCTCCAGCACGTACATCAGATGCACCGGATTGGCGGCCACTTCGGTCTGGTCGTAATTGAAGACGCTGGACAGGATCTTGTACGCGAAACGCGTTGAGACCCCGGTCATGCCTTCGTCTGTGCCCGCATAGTCCTTGTATTCCTGCAGCGCCTTGGCCTTGGGATCGACATCCTTCAGGCTTTCGCCGTCGTAGACCCGCAGCTTGGAATAGATGCTGGAATTCTCGGGCTCCTTCAGGCGCGTCAGCACCGAGAACTGCGCCATCATGTCCAGCGTTCCGGGCGCGCACGGCGCTTCGGACAGCGAGCTGTGATGCAGCAGCTTCTCGTAGATGCGGACCTCTTCGGAAACCTGCAGGCAGTAAGGCACCTTGACGATATAGATACGGTCAAGGAACGCCTCGTTGTGCTTGTTGTTGCGGAAGGTCTGCCACTCGGATTCGTTCGAGTGCGCCAGGATCGTGCCGTTGAACGGGATGGCCGAGAAGCCTTCCGTGCCCTTGAAGTTGCCTTCCTGGGTGGCCGTCAACAGCGGATGCAGCATCTTGATCGGCGCCTTGAACATTTCCACGAACTCGAGCAGCCCCTGGTTCGCCAGGCACAACCCGCCCGAGTAACTGTAGGCGTCGGGGTCGTCCTGCGAATGGCGATCGAGCTTGCGGATATCCACCTTGCCCACCAGCGACGAAATGTCCTGGTTGTTCTCGTCGCCCGGCTCGGTCTTGGCGATGGCGATCTGGCGCAGCACCGAAGGGTTCAGGCGCACGACGCGAAACTTCGAGATGTCGCCGTCGAATTCCTTCAGGCGCTTGACTGCCCACGGCGACATGATGCCGGTCAGGTAGCGCTTTGGAATGCCGTATTCCTTTTCGAGCATGTCGCCGAACCGATCGGGATGAAACAACCCGAGCGGCGATTCGTTGACCGGCGATCCCTTCAGGGCGTAGATCGGAAAACTTTCCATCAACGCCTTGAGCCGTTCCGCGATGGACGACTTGCCGCCGCCCACCGGCCCGAGCAGATAGAGGATTTGCTTGCGCTCCTCCAGTCCCTGCGCGGCGTGCTTGAAGAACGCGACGATCTGTCCGATCACGTCCTCCATGCCGTAGAACTCCTGGAACGCCGGATAGCGTCGGATGGTCCGGTTGGAAAACAAACGGGAAAGACGTGGGTCGTTGCGCGTATCCACGATCTCAGGTTCGCCGATCGCGGCCAGCATGCGCTCAGCGGGGCTGGCGTAGGCCATGGGATCGCGCTTGGCGAGGTTCAGATACTCCTCGAGCGAGAGCTCCGATTCCTGCTCTCTTGCATACTGCGACTTGAAGCCTTCGACGATGTTTTGCACGGAAACCTCCTACAACACGCGAAAAATTCAATACGTCCCTACATGCCCATTGTGCATCAGCGCCTGCGAATTACTAAACAACTTCGCTGTCGGCGTTTTCGGCAGGTCGTTATGTTGCTTTCGCCACACATCAACCATAAGCACGATCGGACCCTTTCTGTTTAGGCTGCACCCCTCGGATACAAGTTCCGTCAGGGATTGCAACGTTGGTGAGCAAGTTCGCTCAGTCGTTTTCAGCATAGAGCCGCATATAGCGTGCCCGACGCAGCCGCACATGAAATGCTCGGCAATGAAATGACGGAATGAGCGATATCCAATGGATTCTTATGAGCCGGGGATAAACCCGAAGCGTCCGCCATGCGATCGCAGCGAACGTGCTGAACGGCGCTTTGCGTCTTCGTTCAGTGTCGTGCCGGTCGGTGTTGAACTGCGCCGATTCGCGGCACGGGAATCCGTGGTGACGAGGGCGCGCGGCGGCTGTGCGGGGTGTCCGTGTGCGCGTAGCGCCAAGTCATGCGTCTTATGCTAAGCCTGTGACCGTCTTGTGGCAATTCATTTTGTGCGAATTGCGCGTGCGCGTAATCACGCGAAACACGATTGACGCCGCGCGTGCCGATGCCGGTCATGCAATACGGCACGTCGCATCGGCGGCGCCGCGCCGCCAAGACGCAGGCAGCGCGCGGCTCTACGCGGATTGGCAGCCGAACCCTCGGAGTGCTAGCAGCGGTTTTGCTACGACAGCGCGGGCAGCGCCACGCTTTCCATCAATTGGCGCCACGTGCCTGCGACACGCGCGCGAACGCATAGATCCGCACCCACGCGCACGGCATCGATGAATTCATAACGGCGCGCGGCGTCCAGATGTTCCAGCATCGGCAGGCGCACCATGCCGGCCGCGTCGCCCAGCAGCACCGGCGCCAGATACAGCAGCAGTTCGTCGACGCAGCCGGCGGAAACCAGCGCGCCGCTCAGGCCCGCGCCGGCCTCGACGTGGACCTCGTTGAACTGCTCGGCAGCCATCCAGCGCATCATCGCGGGCAGATCGACGCGCCCCGGCTCCGTCCCGGGCAAGCACACGACACGCGCGTTCTTGTCCGCCAGGCGCGCGGCCTTTGCGGCGTCCTCGCGCGCGGTGAACACGATGACTTGCGCCCCGTCGAAAAGCCGCGCGGTTTCGGGGATCTCGAAACGGCCGTCCACGACGGCCTTGCGCGGCTGGCGCGGCGTCTGGACGTCGCGCACGTTCAGTTGGGGATCGTCCTTCTGCACCGTGCCCATGCCCGTCAGGACGACACAACTGCGCGCGCGCCAGCGGTGCCCGTTGGCGCGCGCCTCCGGGCCGGTGATCCATTGCGACATGCCGTTATGCAGCGCGCTGCGACCGTCCAGCGACGCCGCCATCTTCATCCACACCCACGGCAGGCCGCGGCTCATGCGCGAGATGAAGCCGGCGTTCACCGCCAGCGCCTCTTCGCGGCATACGCCCGTCGTCACCGCGATGCCGGCGTCGCGCAGGCGCGCCAGCCCCTGGCCGTTCACCAGCGGATTCGGATCGCCCATTGCGACCACCACGCGCGCCGGCCGCGCCGCCAGCACCGCATCCACGCAAGGCGGCGTGCGGCCGAAATGGCTGCAGGGCTCCAGCGTGACGTACAACGTGGAACCTGCCACGGATTCGCCACGCGACTGCGCGTCGCGCAGCGCGCAGATTTCGGCATGCGGGCCGCCTGGCGGCTGCGTCGCGCCTTCGCCAAGCACGCGGCCGTCGCGCACGATGACGCAGCCGACCCGGGGGTTGGGCGCGGTGGTCGTCATGACGGTCTGCGCCAGCGCCAGCGCGCGTCGCATCCAGAAGAGGTCGTCGGAGTCGCGGGAAATGTCCATGCCGGCGATTGTATGTCCGCCGGCGCCGTCCCGCCCGGCTTTGCCCATGCCGCCGCGCCAAGAAGCGGATGTCCGTTTTGGGCCGTACGTGGTCTCGGATCGCGCTCGCCGCCGAGCCGGTTCGGAGTAAAAATAGCGCCGTACCCCTTGAATTCATGGCCAGGAGGCCCGGAAATGAAACAGGCACTTATCGTTATCGACGTACAAGACTCTTTCCGCCAACGTCCGTTTTGGGACGAATCGGAGTATCCGGCGTTCATTTCGCAGCTTCAGGCCCTGATCGATGGCGCCCAGGCCAAGGACATTCCGGTGCTGCAGGTGTTTCACACCAGCCCGTCCGATGATCCCGCGAACCCCTTTTCGCTCGCCTCCGGACACATCAAGACGTTGAAGGAACTGCGTATTGCTCCGACCGCGGTGTTCCACAAGACGGTCCATTCGTCGCTCTACGCGAAGGATGAAACCGGCGCCACGTTGCACGACTGGCTGCTCAAGCACGGCATCGAAGGCATCATCGTGGCTGGTATCCGCACCGAACAATGCTGCGAAACCACGTCGCGCCATGCCAGCGATGCCGGCTTCAAGGTGGTCTTTCCGACTGACGCCACGCTGACCTTCGCGATGCAAAGCCCGTCGGGCAGGACCTACACGTCGGCCGAGATCCGCGATCGGACCGAGCTGGTGCTGCAAGGCCGTTTTGCCCGCATCGTCCGCGCCGCCGACGCGCTGGCCGTGTAACGCGCAGGCGGGAGGCGCAGATGGTTCCGGTGTACTTCGTGGTGCCGCGCGGCATCGTCCTCCTGGACCTCGCCGGTCCGGCGGAGGCCTTCCGCGTGGCCAACAAGCTGTGCCCGGGCACATTCACCCAGCATTTCTGCAGCCCCTCCCGCGACGTCGAAAGCGGCATTCCCGGCCTGCACCTGGCGCGCTTGCAGCCCCTGCCGGCCGTGCTGCCGGCAAACGCGCTGGTCATCGTCTCGGGCGTGGTGGGCAAGCACACGCGCCTGGACGATGAGGACGCGCGCGCCATCGTGGCGTGGCTGGCTGCCCGGCATCCGGCCGACGGCTTCACCTTGATGACGGTCTGCGCGGGCGCGCTGTTCGCGGCCGCGGCGGGGCTGACGCGGCAGCGCGAATGCACCACCCACCACACCTGCCTGGAAGAGCTCGCCGCCCTTGATCCCACCGCGCGCCTGCTGGACAACCGCATCTTCGTCGAAGACGGAAACCTCGTCAGCAGCGCTGGCATCACGGCGGGGATCGATCTGGCGCTGCACATGGTGGCGCGCCATTGCGGCCCGCGCGTGGCCAGCGAGGCGGCGCGCGACATGGTTGTCTACCAGCGCCGCGCCGGCTCGGACTCGGCCTTGTCGCCGTGGCTGGACCATCGCAGCCATATGCATCCGGGCGTACACCGGGTGCAGGATGCCGTCATCCGCGATCCCGCCGCCCCCTGGTCGGCCCAGTCGCTGGCGGACCAGGCGCACACCAGTGCCCGGCACCTGACGCGCCTGTTTCGCGAGCACGCGGGGTGCACGCCGATGGATTACCTGTATCAGATCCGCGTGGCGCTGGCTCGCGACCTGCTGCGCGACACCCGGCTGGACCTGGAACGCGTGGCGGAGAAGTCGGGATTTGGATCGGCGCAGCACATGCGCCGCGTGTGGCGCAAATTCCAGCCGCTGACGCCCAGCCTGATGCGCGGGGCGCCTGGCTAGTCCTTGCGCAACTTGCCCGGCAGCAGCGGGCCCTGCATCTCGCGGATGGCTTCGACGAATTCACCGATGTCCTCGAAGCTTTTGTAGACCGAGGCGAAACGCACGTAGGCCACCTTGTCCAGCTTGCGCAGCTCGTTCATGACGAGCTCGCCGATGTGTTCGGACGGCACCTCGCGCTGGCCGCTGGCCAGCAATTGCTCTTCGATCCGGGCGACGGCGGCATCCACGTCCTCCGTGCTGACGGGGCGTTTGCGCAGCGCAAGGCTCAGGCTTGCGCGCAGCTTGACGGGATCGTATTCGCTGCGGCTGCCATTGCGCTTGACGATCGACGGCATGGCAAGCTCCACCCGTTCGTAGGTGGTGAACCGCTTGTCACAGGACAGGCAGCGGCGGCGACGGCGGATGGCGTCGCCCTCTTCGGAGACCCGGCTGTCGACAACCTGCGTTTCGGCATTGCCGCAAAATGGACACCGCATGTGTGATCCCTAAAGGCGCTGGTGGCAATAATTGAGCATATTGTAACGACGGGCATGATGCAAAGCGTCAATTCGGACGACTGCCCTGCCGCGGCCGCTTGGCCGATTGCCAGGCGGGACGCCGCCTGCATGCCCAAAAAGAACAAGGGACGGCGTCTTGCGAAACCGTCCCTTTGCCCGATTCCCGTTCGCGGCGTGGCCGCGCCCGGGTCGCCCGCTTACTTCTTGCCGTAAACCGGCAGGCGCGAGGTCAGTTCATTGACCTTGGCGCGCACGGCGGCGATGTTGGCTTCGTCGCGCGGGTTGTCCAGCACGTCGGCGATCAGGTTGGCCGTCAGCTCGGCGTCGGCTTCGGTGAAGCCGCGGGTCGTCATGGCCGGCGTGCCCAGGCGGATGCCGCTGGTCACGAAGGGCTTTTCCGGATCGTTCGGGATGGCGTTCTTGTTGACCGTGATGTGGGCCTGGCCCAGCACCGCTTCGGCTTCCTTGCCCGTGATGCCCTTGGAACGCAGGTCCACCAGCATGACGTGGCTCTCGGTACGGCCCGAGACGATACGCAGGCCGCGCTTGACCAGCGTGTCGGCCAGCACCTTGGCGTTCTTGACGACTTGCTGCGCGTAGTCCTTGAACCCGGGTTCCAGCGCTTCCTTGAAGGCCACGGCCTTGCCGGCGATGACATGCATCAGCGGACCGCCCTGGATGCCGGGGAAAATCGCCGAGTTGATGATCTTCTCGTGCTCGGCCTTCATCATGATGACGCCGCCGCGCGGGCCGCGCAGCGACTTGTGCGTGGTCGAGGTGACGAAGTCGGCGTGCGGGACCGGGTTGGGGTAGGCGCCGCCAGCAACCAGGCCGGCGTAGTGGGCGATGTCGACCATGAACAGCGCGCCGTTTTCACGGGCGATGCGGGCCATGCGCTCGAAATCGATGTGCAGGGCGTAGGCCGACGCGCCAGCCACGATCAGCTTGGGCTTGTGTTCCTTGGCCAGCTGCTCGACCTGGTCGTAGTTCAGGACTTCGTTTTCGTCCAGGCCATAGGAGATGAAGTTGTACAGCTTGCCCGAGGCGTTGACCGACGCGCCGTGCGTCAGGTGGCCGCCTTCGGCCAGGCTCATGCCCAGCACGGTGTCGCCCGGCTTGAGGACCGCCATGTACACGCCCTGGTTTGCCTGCGAACCCGAGTTGGGCTGCACGTTGGCGGCTTCGGCGCCAAAGATCTGCTTCAGGCGGTCGATGGCCAGCTGTTCGACCACGTCCACGTATTCGCAACCACCGTAGTAGCGCTTGCCCGGGTAGCCTTCGGCGTACTTGTTCGTGAGCTGCGTGCCCTGCGCTTCCATGACGGCGGGGCTGGCGTAGTTCTCCGAAGCGATCAGCTCGATGTGCTGCTCTTGGCGCTGGTCTTCCTTCTGGATGGCGGCCCAAACGTCCGGGTCAGCCTTGGACAAGGTGAGGTTGCGGTCAAACATGACGGGGGTTTCCTGAGGCGGTAATGGAAAAGAAACGGCAGATAAGAAAACGGCGTCGGGCGGGTAAACCCGGAGAATGCTGAGTAGTTTACCCCGTCGCGCCTGATCATTTGCGCTTAAAACCACCGGAACCGCGCCAAATTCCGGCGCACGGGCGCGAAAACCACGGCTTGCCCACGCGGCCGGAAACGGCACTCATGCCGACTTGAGAAAGTTTCATGCAAGGGTGTTCACGCCACGGCCAACGGTGTGACCGGCCGCGCCGCGGCCTGCCGCCATGAAAAAGGGCCGCACTGGGCGGCCCTGCGTACATCTGGCTGAGCGTCAGGCCGACGTGGCCCCGATTTGCTTGGGCGCGAGCCGGGGGTTCAGCGTATAGGTCCCGGTCAGCGACGCCTTCGCCAGCACGTGCTTCTGGATCGCCCGCAGCGCGTCTTCGCCCGTGAACGAGCCCTGCAGGTTCAGGCTGGGCACGTCCAATGCATACAGGGTGAAGATGTAGCGATGCACCAGGGCATCGTTCCAGGGCGGGCACGGACCGTCGTAGCCGAAGTACTCGCCGCTCATGTCGTGGTCATTGGCGAACCACGACGAGTAGGAGTTGATGCCCTGGCGCGCGTCCATGGGCGCCAGCGGGCCACCCTTGCCGCGCGGCGTGATGCCGTTGGAGAACGCGCCTTCGTCGATCTCGCGCAGGTCGGCCGGCAGGTCCACCAGCACCCAGTGGAAGAAATCCACGCGGGCCAGGTCGGCGGGCACTTCGCGGCCTTCCTGGTTGACGTCGTCTGGGCGCGAGGGCACATCCGGATCGTGGCAGATCAGTGCAAACGACTGTGTGCCCGCGGGGACGTCGTCCCAGGAAAACTGCGGGTTGAAGTTATCTGCCAGCGCGACGTGCGATTGCGCATCGATCTTGCCGAATGCGTAGCGCTCGGGAATCGACTCGTGATCGGAAAATGACAAACTCGAAAGTTCCATGTCGTGCTCCTGTAAATGCCGCAAAGGCGCTCTGCCCCTGTCTGTACCCTGAGCGTATCAAAACTTCGCAATTACGGGTTCAAGTTAACACGGGCAAACTTTCGCTTGCCCACCTGAACGACGTAAGTCCCGGCCGGCAATTGCAACGATTTGTCTTCCACGCGATCGCCATTGACGCGCACCCCGCCCTGCTCGACGTTGCGCTGCGCTTCCGACCCGGAGGCGACCAGACCCGCTTCGCGCAACAGCTTCAGGATGCCCACCGGCGCGCCGCCGATATTGACCTCGGGCATGTCGTCGGGAATCGCGCCGTCGCGGAAACGCGCCTCAAACGAGGCCAGCGCATCGTCGGCGGCCTTGGCGGAATGAAAGCGCGCGATGATTTCCTGCGCCAGCATCACCTTGGCATCGCGCGGATTGCGCCCGCCATCGATCTCTTGCTTGAGCGCCGCGATCTCCTCCAGCGAGCGGAATGACAGCAGTTCGAAGTAGCGCCACATCAGCGTGTCGGAGATCGACATCAGCTTGCCGAACATGGAATCGGGCGACTCCGAAATGCCGATGTAGTTCCCCTTGGACTTGGACATCTTCTCTACGCCGTCCGTCCCGACCAGCAGCGGCATCGTCAGGATGCACTGCGGCTCCTGTCCATACTCTTTTTGCAGTTCGCGCCCGACCAGCAGGTTGAACTTCTGATCGGTGCCCCCCAGCTCCAGATCTGACTTCAGCGCGACCGAGTCGTAGCCCTGCATCAGCGGATACAGGAATTCATGGACCGAGATCGGGATACCGCCCTTGAAGCGCTTGGTGAAGTCTTCGCGCTCCATCATGCGCGCCACCGTGTAACGCGACGCGAGCTGGATCATGCCGCGCGCGCCGAGCGGGTCGCACCATTCGGAGTTGTAGCGGATCTCGGTGCGGGCCGGATCCAGCACCAGGCTGGCCTGCGCGTAATAGGTCTTGGCGTTGGCCTCGATCTGTTCGCGCGTGAGCGGCGGGCGGGTGCTGTTGCGGCCGCTGGGGTCGCCGATGGTGGAGGTGAAGTCGCCGATCAGGAAGATGACGTTGTGCCCCAGGTCCTGCAGCTGGCGCAT
This sequence comes from Achromobacter sp. Root170, assembly GCF_001428165.1. NCBI lineage: Bacteria > Pseudomonadati > Pseudomonadota > Betaproteobacteria > Burkholderiales > Alcaligenaceae > Achromobacter > Achromobacter sp. Root170. The sequence continues at coordinate 68,625 of NZ_LMHN01000021.1, read as the reverse complement.
CTTGTTCAGCACCACCGTGTGGCCCAGGTGGATGTCCGGTGCGGTCGGATCCAGGCCAAGCTTGATGCGCAGCGGCACGCCGGTGGCGCGGCTCTTGGCCAGCTTGCGGGCGAATTCGGATTCGACCAGCAGCTCATCGCAGCCGCGCTTGGCTATACGCAGATCGGCTTCGACTTCAGGTGTAATGGGGGCTTCGGTGGGTGACATGACAGGGGGGCCAATGCGGCTTCAGCCGACAAAAAGGTGTAAAAAGTGACGAAAACTATCGTAAATTCTAGCCGAATCAGCTAGGATACCGGCCTAATCATACGCAACTGCCATATGTACGCAGTTGCGTTCGCTCTACATCCCTTGTTCACAAGATGCGCCCCCGCGCCAGCCCTTGCCCCGGAAACGGTGCGCGCGAGGGCCGTTCGTGTACCGCACCCTGCGAGTTCAAGCCACCTGAGAGGGTATTTTCACGATGAATCGTGGCCTCCACGAACTGGCGAGTGGCCTCAAGCGCAAAGTCGCTGCCGTATTTGCGCCCGTTGAGCCCAAGCCCCATCGCTCGGGACTTTTCCGCCGCACGCTTCTCGTCACCGCAATTGGTCTGTTCGCAGGCGCCGCCGCTCTCGGCATGGTGCAGCAACCCGACCGCACCGAACTCCCCCCCTCGCGCGTCATCCAGAGCATTCTGCCGCTGACCGCCGAGCAAGTCGAAGTCAGCACGCCCAGCGCCGCCCCCTACATCAGCGAAACCCGGATCCGTCCGGGCGACACGCTGTCGGCGGTGCTGCAGCGCCTGGAACTCGACGCCCCCAATCTCCAGTCGTTCCTGACCCACGACGCCAGCGCCCGCAGCATCTACAAGCTGTACCCGGGCCGCTCGGTGCAAGCCGCCACGGACGAAGCGGGCAATCTGGTGTGGCTGCGCTACATCCACACGCCCGGCAACGAGACCGACGGCCAGGTCGTGACGCGCATGCTGCACGTGGCCCCGTCCGGCGACGGCTACAAGGCCGAGGAAGTCACCGAAAGCACGGAACGCCAGACCCGCGTCGCGGTCGGCACCATCAAGTCCTCGCTCTTCGGCGCCACGGACTCGGCCGGCATTCCCGACTCGGTCACCATGCAGATGGCCGACATCCTCAGCGCCAAGATCGACTTCCTGCGCGACCTGCGCCAGGGCGATCAATTCCGCGTGGTCTACGAAGTGCGCTCGCACGACGGCCGCTACGCCGGCGCCGGCCGCGTGCTGGCCCTGGAATTCATCAACGGCGGCAAGACCTACAACGCCGTCTGGTTCAGCCCCGACGAAAAGACCGGCTCCTATTACGACTTTGACGGCACCAGCCTGCGCGGCGCCTTCCTGCGCACCGCCCTGAAGTTCAGCCGAATCAGCTCGACCTTCGGCATGCGCATGCACCCCATCCACAAGACCTGGACGGGACACAAGGGCGTGGACTACGCCGCGCCGTCGGGCACGCCGATCCACTCCACCGCGGACGGCACGGTCGAATTCTCGGGCTGGCAGAATGGCTATGGCAACGTGGTCATCGTCAAGCACCACGGCAAGTACTCGACCCTCTACGCGCACCAGAGCCGCATCGCCGAAGGCGTCACCAAGGGCTCGAAGGTGTCGCAGGGCCAACTGCTGGGCTACGTCGGTTCCACCGGCTGGGCCACCGGTCCGCACCTGCACTACGAGTTCCGCGTCGACAACCAGCCCATCGATCCGCTGTCGGTGGACCTGCCCGTGGCCCGCGCCCTCGAACCCGCGGAAGTCCGCGCGTTCAACCAGGCGGTTGGCCCCTACAAGCAGCAGATCCAATTGCTGACGCAGTTCCAGCAGACGCTGCCCGACGCGCTGACCAACGTGGCCAGCCGCTAAGGCAGGTCCAAAAAACAGGCCCGCGCGCAGCGGGTGCGGCGGCGGGGCATCAAGCCCCAGCCGCCTTTTTCTTTGGAGGCGCCCGTGAATGCCACCCAGCCCATCCAGCAGGACCGCAGCACGCTATACATTGGCCTGATGTCCGGCACCAGCGTCGACGGCGTCGACGGCGTGCTGACCCGCCTGGACGACGGCCAGGCGCCTCAGGTGCTGGCCAACGCCAGCCTCCCCATGCCAGAAAATCTGCGGCACGAGCTGCTGGCGCTGAACGAATCGGGCGGCGATGAACTTGCCCGCGCGGCGCTCGCGGCCAACGCGTTGGCGCGTGTCTATGCCCAAGCCGTGTCGGCATTGCTTGCGGATGCGGGCGTGGCCGCCAGCGACGTCAGCGCCATCGGCGCGCACGGTCAGACCGTGCGTCACCGCCCTGATCTTGGGTACACCCTGCAACTGAACGCACCCGCCCTGCTGGCGGAACTGACGGGCATTGCCGTCGTGGCCGACTTCCGTTCGCGCGACGTTGCCGCTGGCGGCCAGGGCGCACCGCTGGTGCCGCCGTTTCACGCCGCCATCTTCGGCGCCAGCCACGGGCGCGCCGTGCTGAACCTGGGCGGCATCGCCAACGTGACGCTGCTTGTGCCCGGGCAGCCGGCGCGCGGCTTTGACACCGGCCCGGCCAACGTACTGCTGGACGGCTGGTGCCAACGGCACCTGGGCCGCCCTTACGACGCCGGGGGCCGCTGGGCGGCCTCGGGACAAGTGCTGGCGCCCTTGCTTGAACAACTCATCGGCAGCGAGCCGTGGTTCGGCCTGCCGCCGCCCAAATCCACGGGCCGCGATCTTTTCAACATCCAATGGCTTGACGCCCGCCTGGCGGAATTCGACGGCGCCGCGCCCGCGCCGGAGGACGTTCAGGCCACGCTGCAGCGGCTGACGGCCAGAACCGTGGCGGACGCCATCGACCGGGCGGCCGCGGGCACGCAAGAAGTCTTTGTCTGCGGCGGCGGCGCCCACAACGCCGGCCTGATGCAGGAACTGGCGTATTGCCTGCAACGCCCCGTCCGCGCGACCGACGCCCTTGGCGTGCCTGCGCAACAGGTGGAGGCTCTGGCGTTCGCCTGGCTGGCTCACGCGTTCATGACCGGCAAACCGGCCGGCCTGCCCAGCGTGACGGGCGCGCGCGGCGCGCGGATTCTTGGGGCGCTGTATCCGGCCTGAGCGCGATCCATCACGCGCCCATGCAAAAAGCCCTTCGGTTTGCCGAAGGGCTTTTTAACTTTCGGCCTGGGTGATTACACCGAGAACGAGGAGCCGCAGCCGCAGGTGGTGCTGGCGTTGGGATTGCGGATGACGAACTGCGCGCCTTCCAGATCTTCCTTGTAGTCGATCTCGGCGCCGACCAGATACTGGAAGCTCATCGGATCGACGAGCAATTGCACGCCGGCCTTGTCCAGCACGGTGTCGTCTTCGTTGACGACTTCATCAAACGTAAAACCGTATTGGAAGCCGGAACAGCCGCCGCCCTGCACGAAAACGCGCAGCTTCAGTTCGGGGTTGCCTTCTTCGGCCAACAGGTCTTTCACTTTGGCGGCAGCCGAGTCGGTGAACACCAGGGGAACAGGCGGGGGGGCCTGAAGGTCGACGGTTTCGGTCACTGCATTCATGGTTCACTCCTGGCCGGTACGGCCAAAATTCAGTGAGCGGCGTCGCCGCTCGTATGGTGTCACTATAGCGCAGGGCTTGACCAGACTCAAAGTTCAAGCTTGACACTGCGCGAAGCGCGGACGGTTTCCCCCTCGAGGACGCTGACGGTCACGCTTTCGGGGACAAATCCGTCAGGCACGGCCAGGATGCCCTGACTGCGCTGATACTGGTCGAACTGCAGGGCGAGCGACGCGGCGGTCAGGTTTTCTCCGGTGGCCGTGACGGGGCCGGTCTCGGCCTTGAGCTGCATGGGCGCTAGGTCCACCGTGACGGTTTCGCCCTTGAGCACGCCGGTGGCCTGAAAGCGCAGCGCGCCCGCAAAGGGCGTACCACCATTGCGGCCACTGCGCATCAGCAGGACCTTGTACCGCAGGCCGCCGCCCTCGCGGTCGATCTGCATGCTGCGAATGTCCACCGAGCCCTCAGGGCCGGGCGGCAGCAGCTGTTCATAGAAGGCAAGCTGGTCACGCACGCGGCCGAGTTCGGCTTGGGCGGCGTGAAGCTGGGTTTCGAGTTCTTGGCGGGCCGATCGCTCGATGACGAGTTCGCCATCGGCCTTATCGAGCTGGCCGCGAATGTAGCGCAGTTGCGTGGCCTGCTGACGCATGGCCTCGTCCTGCGCCTCGGCCTGCTGGACGCTGATGACCACGGCGTCCTGCGGACGATAGAGCTGGCGCGCGTGGAAGAACCCGGCGATCCCGCCCACCAGCACGCCCAGCAGCAGCATCGCGCACAGGCGCACGACTGCGCCGTGACTTCGCGATGGGGAACGGGCGGCGGGATCTGCGGGCATAAAGAGCAATATTGGCGGCCCGACAAACGGGCCGCCTTGGCGTTACGGCAGGATGGCGACCTGGTCCAGGCCCATCGTTTCGGGGATGCCGAACATGAGGTTCATGTTCTGCACGGCCTGACCGGCGGCGCCCTTGACCAGATTGTCCTGCACCACCATGACGATCAGCAGGTCGCCGTTGCCCGGGCGGCTGAGCGCGATGCGCAGGTTGTTGGACCCGCGCACCGAGCGCGTTTCGGGATGGCTGCCGGCAGGCATGACGTCCACGAACGGCTCATCGGCGTAGCGCGCTTCGAACAGGGCTTGGAAGTCGGTGTCGCGCGCCTCGGGTTGGATGCGGGCGTAAATGGTGGAGAACATGCCGCGGATCATCGGCACCAGATGCGGCACGAACGTCAGGCCCACCTTGCCGCCGGCCAGCTTTTCCAGCTGGGCGGTGATTTCGGGGTGGTGGCGATGGCCGGCCACGCCGTAGGCCTTGAAGTTGTCGGACGCTTCCGAGAACAGCGAGCCCACCTCTGCCTTGCGGCCGGCGCCGGACACACCCGACTTGCAGTCGGCGATCAGCGTTTGCGTATCGACCAGCGCCTTGCCGCCTTCAAGCAGCGGCGCCAGGCCCAGCAGCACCGTGGTGGGGTAGCAGCCGGGGTTGCCGATGACGCGCGCCTTGGAGATGGCTTCGCGGTTCAGTTCGACCAGGCCGTATTGCGACTCGGCCAGGATGTCCGGGCAGGTGTGGGGAATCTTGTACCAGCGTTCGAACGTGGGGATGTCCTGCAGGCGGAAATCGGCGGCCAGGTCGATGACGCGGGTGCCGGCGGCGATGAGCTCTTGCGCCTGCGCCATGGCCACGCCGTGGGGCGTGGCGAAGAAGACGACGTCGCAGTCAGTCAGCGAAGCCTTTTCCGGGGCCGAGAATGCAAGCTTCACACGGCCGCGCAGGTTCGGGTACATGTCGGCGACGGGCAGGCCGTCTTCCTTGCGGGACGTGATGGCAGTCAATTCCACGTTCGGATGCTGCGAAAGCAAGCGCAGCAGTTCGACACCGGTGTATCCGGTGCCGCCGACGATACCAACCTTGATGCGGGTGTTCGATGCTTGGGCCATGATGAATGCTCTTCGGAGAACGAATAACGATTGTATCGCTCGGGAAACCCGCTAATGCGCGGCAGGCGTGCTGGAATTGCCACTGCAAGCCTTTTTCCGACCGAACGCGTGGCGCGGAGTTCCGCGCGCGGGGCCAGCGATGACATTGCATTGCCGGCCCAAAAACAAAAAGCCCGCCGAAGCGGGCTTTTTGCAGGGCATTAACGCTTGCTGAACTGCTTGCGACGACGCGCCTTGCGGAAGCCGACCTTCTTACGTTCGACTTCACGGGCATCGCGGGTCACGAAGCCAGCTTGCGACAGCGAGGGCTTCAGCGTGGCGTCGTAATCGATCAGGGCACGCGTGATGCCGTGACGGATGGCGCCGGCTTGGCCGGTTTCGCCGCCGCCGTGCACGTTGACCTTGATGTCAAACGATTCCAGGTGGCCGGTCAGTTCCAGCGGCTGGCGCACGACCATGCGGCCGGTTTCACGAGCGAAGAACTCGTCGACGGGCTTGCCGTTGACGACGATCTTGCCAGTGCCCTTCTTGATGAAAACGCGAGCCACCGAAGTTTTGCGACGGCCGGTTCCGTAATTCCAGTTACCGATCATGGCGTTTCCTTAGATATCCAGCGTCTTGGGCTGCTGGGCGGTGTGCGGGTGCTCGGCACCAGCATAGACCTTCAGCTTCTTGATCATGGCGTAGCCCAGAGGACCCTTGGGCAGCATGCCCTTGACGGCCTTCTGAATGGCACGGCCGGGAAAACGCTCTTGCATTTTCTCGAAGTTCGTTTCACGGATACCGCCCGGGTACGTCGTGTGGCGGAAGTACTTCTTGTCTTTCGCCTTGGCGCCGGTAACAACGATATCGGACGCGTTGATGATGACAATGTAGTCACCGGTATCAACGTGAGGCGTGAATTCAGGTTTGTGCTTGCCACGCAGACGACGTGCGACTTCGCTGGCCACACGACCGAGGACTTTGCCCTTGGCGTCGATCACAAACCAGTCACGTTGGACTTCATGCGGCTTGGCCACAAAGGTCTTCATGATGGTTCCTAAGAATAAAAAATTTGCTCTGACCGGAACATCCAGCCAGTGTTTTTTCCCAGACTAGGCCAAAATTTGCAGCCCTTCGGGTTGCAGCCATTCAGGTACAAATTCCAGCCCTTATCGCCCCCCGCCTAAGCGTTATGAATCCGCCCGTGCAAAGGTCAAAATGAGGGAAAGCCTGAAATTCTAACACGGCTGCTCAAAAAATGGGCAAGCGGACAGAATTCAGGAGATTCGCAGCGGCCATTCCAGAACAGCCGCCGCAAAATTCATCAGGGGACGCATGCCGCCCCCTGCCCGTCAGGCGCCCAGGTAGGCTTCCAGGACGCGCGGGTGGCCGAGCAGTTCGCGGCCCGTGCCCGTCAGCGCCATGGCGCCGTTTTCAAGCACGTAGCCTTGCTGGGCAATCTTGAGCGCCTGGCGCACGTTCTGTTCGACCAGGAACAGCGTGAGGCCGTCGGCATTGATGGCGCGCAGCGACCGGAAGATTTCCTGCACGACGATCGGCGCCAAGCCCATCGAGGGCTCGTCCAGCAGCAGCAGACGCGGCTTGGCCATCAGGGCGCGGCCGATGGCCAGCATCTGCTGCTCGCCGCCGGACAGGTTGCCGGCCATGCCGCTGATCCGCTCTTTCAGGCGCGGAAACAGGTTGAACACGTATTCCAGATCGGACGCGACGTTCTTCAGGCCGCGGCGATAGGCGCCGAGTTCCAGGTTTTCCAGCACCGTCATGGTGGTCAGGATGGCCCGGCCTTCGGGCACCTGCACGATGCCGCGCGCGACCAGCTGGTTCGGCGCAAGGTTGGTGACGTCTTCGCCCTCGAAGAGGATGCGGCCGCGCGCCTTGGGCAACAGGCCCGACAGCGCAAGCAGCGTCGTCGACTTGCCGGCGCCGTTGGCGCCGACCAGGGCGGTGATTTCGTTGGCGTTCAGGTCCAGGTCGATGCCGCGCACGGCTTCGATGTGGCCGTAGTTGACCTCGAGCCCGCGGACTTCCAGCATGGCGCTCATTGTGTAGCCTCCGCGCGTCGCGCTGCGGTATTCGTCTTGGGAGCGGCCCGGCGACTCATCGGGCGGCCTCCGCTTGTTCGGTGTCTTCGTCGTCTTCGCGGCCCAGGTAGGCCTCGATGACCTGTTCGTTGTTGCGGATGTCCTCGGGACCGCCGCACGCGATGATCTTGCCGAAGTTCAGCACCGCGATGCGTTCGCACAGGCCCATGACGAAGCGCATGTCGTGCTCGATCATGAGGATGGTGTAGCCGCGGTCGCGAATGGCCAGGATCTCGCGCATCAGTTCGGCGCGTTCGCCGGTGTTCATGCCGGCGACGGGCTCGTCCAGGAGCAGCAGCTTGGGCTCGGTGGCCAGCGCGCGCGCCAGCTCCAGGCGGCGCTGCTCGCCGTAGGACAGGTTGTCGGCCAGATCGTTGGCCTTGTGGTCCAGGCGCATCCACGTCAGCAGTTCGTGCGCGCGTTCGCGGGCGCGCTGCTCGTGTTCGCGGTAACCCGGCAGACCCAGCAGCAGGCTGGGGAAACCGTAGTTCATGTGGCGGTAGGCGCCCACGACGACGTTTTCCAGCAGCGTCATCTCCTTGAAGAGACGGATGTTCTGAAACGTGCGGGCGATGCCCATGCGCGTGATGCTGTGCGGCTTCTTGCGCAGCACGCTCTCGCCCTGGAAGGTGATGGAGCCGCCGCTCGGCGGGAGCAGTCCGGTGATCAGGTTGAACACCGTGGTCTTGCCGGCGCCGTTCGGGCCGATCAGGCCGAAGATGGCGCCTTCGGGCACCGACAGGCTGACGTCATGCAGCACATGCAGGCCGCCAAAGCTCTTGGAGACGGAGGAGAGCTCAAGCATGGCGCTTTCCTCCCTGGCGGCTTTGACGCATCCAGCGCTTGAAGCGCGCCGGATCCCAGATGCCTTGCGGCAGGAACAACACAATCACCACCAGGATCACTCCATTCGCGATCAGGCGCAGATCCGCAAATCCGCGCAGCAATTCGGGCAGCGTCGTAATGATGAAGCTGCCCAGCACGGGGCCGGCCAGGCCGCCGATGCCGCCCAGGATCGCCATCGTCAGGATTTCGACGCCGCGGTCGAAGCCGTATTCGTTGGGACCGATGAAGAACGTCAGGTGCGCGTTCAGCGCGCCGGCAAGACCGGCGATCACCGCGCCGGCCACGAAGGCCAGCATCTTGTTGGCGCGCACGTCGATGCCCATCATGCCGGCGGCGGTCTCGTCGCCACGGATGGCGTCGAAGGAACGGCCGATCTTGGAGGCCCGCACGCGCCACAGCACGAACAGCACGATGATCACGGCCAGCAGCACATGCCACCACTGCGTGAGCTGGGGAATGCCGTTCAGGCCCAGCGCGCCGCCAGTGATGGACTCGGTGTTCAGGATGGTCACGCGGACCACTTCACCGAAGCCCAGCGTGGCCATCGCCAGATAGACCCCCGACAACCGCAGCGTCGGCAGGCCGATCAGGGCCGCGACCAGCGCCGGGGCGGCCATGCCGCCCGCCAGTGCGACCGCGAAGGGCGCGTCGTAATTCATGGTGAGCAGCGCGGCCGTGTAGGCCCCGATGCCCATGAAGGCGGCGTTGGCCATGGCAAGCATGCCGCAGGCCAGCGTCAGCCAGATGGAGAGGGCCAGGAGTGCATTGGTGCCAAGCGTCAGCACCAGGTTGCCGTAGATGGCCCAGAAATTTTCGAATCCGCTCATACCTTAAGCCTTGCGTTGAACCACTTTGCCGAACAGACCTTGCGGGCGGACCAGCAGGATCAGGAACAGCAGGCCGAAAGCCACCGCGTCGCGCATGGTGGAGCCGATGTAAGCGACGGACAGCACCTCGGCGAAGCCCAGGAAGAGACCGCCCAGCATGGCGCCGCGGATGTCGCCCATGCCGCCCAGGATGATGACCGCGATGCCCTTGTGCAGCATCGGCTGGCCCATCAGCGGGAACAGCGCGTTCGAGTACAGGCCGATCAGCACGCCGGCCACGCCGCCCAGGGCGGCCGCGGCGAACGAGGTGGTGATGAACAGCTTTTCGACGTTGATGCCCAGCAGCCAGGCGGCCTTGGGCGATTCGGCGATGGCGCGCAGCGCGCGGCCGAACTGCGTGCGGCGCATCACGAACATCAGCACGGCCATCAGCGCGAACGACAGGAAGATGATCCCCAGTTCGATGACGGTCAGGTGCAGGCCGGCGACTTCGATGACTTCCTCGGGCACGGTGCCGTGCGGGAAGCGCAGATTGCTGGCGCCAAAGATGCTTTGGGCGCCGTTGTTCAGGATGATGCCGACACCGATGGTGGCGATCATGGGAATCAGGTGGGGTGCGTTGCGCTTGCGCAGCGGCTTGAGCACCAGGTAGTCGATGATGACCCCGGTAAAGCCGGCGACGAAGAACGCAACCATCAGCGCGGCCCACAAGGGCAGGCTGAATTGCTCGACCACGACCAATGCTGCGTAGGCGCCAACCATGAAGACGGCGCCATGCGCCAGGTTGATCACCCCGAGCACGCCGAAGATCAGCGTGAAGCCCAGCGCGAACAGTGCATACACACAGCCCAGCGACAAGGCATTGACGAATTGTTGTTCGAACATGATGGGACTTTCCAAATCTGATAGGGCCGCCTCGCCGTGCCCACAGCGAGGTCTGGTGTGCTTCCGGGGAAGCTTTCTACTTGGTGAGGCCCTGCGATAAAAAGCGCCTTGCGGACGGCCGGGAGGCCATCCGCAAGGCGCATCCCCCCGCGCGGGGATGCGTACTGCTTACTTCTCGATGACGTACTTGCCGTCCTTGGTCACGCTGACGATCGGTGCCTGGTCGGCGTCGTAACCGGCCGGCTTGCCGGCGCGATCGTTGGCCTGACGGAACTTGAACGGGCCGGTGGCGCCGGTCCAGGTCACGGACGGCAGGGCATCGCGCAGGGCAGCGCGATCCTTGGGCAGTTCGCCGGTGAGCTTGGTGTTCTTCAGGGCCTGGGCGACGATGTACATGGCGTCATACGACTGGGCCGCGAACTGGTCGGGGGCATTCGTGAACTTGGCCTTGTAGGCGTCGATGAACTTGGTGTTCTCGGGGGACTTGTTTTCGATCGACCACGGGCTGCCGATCCACAGATTGTTCGACGCGCCGCCGGGGGCCAGGTCGAAAATCTTGACCGAGTTCATGCCGTTGCCGCCGATGACGGGCACGTTCAGGCCGAGCTGGCGGGCCTGGACCATGATCGGGGCGCCTTCGGCCAGCAGTGCGGACAGCACGATGGCGTCGGGGTTGGTGCCCTTGATCTTGGTGAGCTGGGCCTTGAAGTCCACGTCGCCCTTGGCGAACGTTTCGGTCGTCGTGACCGGGATCTTCTGGTCTTCCAGGGCCTTCTTGAAGTTGTCGTAGCCGCTCTTGGTGAAGACGTCGTCGTTGCCGTAGAGCACCGCCACGTTCTTCAGGCCGGTCTTGGCCTTGACGGTGGAGATGGTGGCGGGCAGCACGTCGGCTTCGGTGACCGAGTTGCGGAACACGTAGTTGCCGATGGAGGTGATGCCGTCGGCGGTGTTGGAGGTGCCGAAGACGACCGTCTTGGCGGCCTGGGCGACCGGGTCTGCGGCCTGGGCGGAATTCGACAGGGTGGGACCGAAGACCATCAGGACGTTGTCCTTGAAGATCAGCTTCTTGAAGACGTTGATGGCTTCTTCTTTCTTGCCTTGCTCGTCTTCGATCACCAGCACGATCTTGTTGCCGTTGATGCCACCGGCCGCGTTGATTTGGTCAGCCGCGAGCTGGAAACCGTTGCGGATCGACACGCCGTACTGGGCGGCGCCGCCGGACAGGGCTTCAGCCACGCCCAGCTTGATGTCGGCTGCGTGGGCGGCCGGGACGATACCGGCGGCGATCAGCGCGGCCAGCAGCTTTTTGGTCTTGGATTGCATGGTTGTTACCACCTTAAAGTCTGTCTCGGAATATTGGTAATCCGGGCTGATGTAATCCTGCCGGATTGACGTCGATGCCGCCTAAAGGCCGCATGTATGCGCGTCAAGACCCGGGATATTACTCCTTTGTATCAGGCCGAAACTCGAATGCCGTTCAACAAAAGCCTCAAAACCGCCCATTTTTTTGTAAAAAACGTGTGGTTACTAGCACAAACCCTGAAACTCGCCGAATGCCATTCGGCACCGGCTTCCCTCCTAACTCCTGCCCGACAGCGCCACGCCCAGATACTGGCCGAACGCGCCCTCGGTCAGGCGAAACCACGTCATCTCGCTGTCGCGAAAGCCCATGTAACTATCGTGCAATGCCTTGAATCTGGGGTCTTTGGCGCTTAAGTCCTTGTAGACCTGTTGCGAGGCCTCGAACGCGGCGTCCATGATGGACCGGGGAAAAGCCCGCACTTGCGCTCCGTTGGCCGTCAGTTGAGCCAGCGCCTGCGGATTGAGCGCGTCATAACGCGCCGTCGCGGCGGTGTGCGCGGCCAGCGCCGCGGACTGCACCACCGATTGATAATGCTTGGGCAGCTGGTTCCAGGCTTCGTCGTTGATGTAGAGCGAGAGCTGTTCGCCGCCCGCCCACCAGCCGGGTGCGTAGTAATACTTAGCTACTTTATTCAATCCGAGCTTGGCGTCCTCGTAGGCGCCCGCCCCGGCCACCGCCTGCAGCCCCTCTTTTTCAAAGGCCTGCGCCAAGGCGGCGAGCTCAACCTGCTGGGGCGCCACGCCAAGCCTGGACAGCACCTCCCCCGCCAGGCCGTCCACCCGCATCTTCAGGTCTTTCAGGTCGCCTTCGCGCTTGATTTCCTTGATATACCAGCCGCCCATCTGGGCGCCGGTATTGCCCAGGGGAAAGTTGATGATCTTTTCGGGCTTGAAGAGTTCGCGCGTCAGGCGCAGGCCCTCGCCCTCGCTCATCCAGGCATTCATCTGGCGCGCGTTCAGGCCGAACGGCACGGCCGCATCGAAGCTGAACGCGGGATTCTTGGCGTGGTAGCGGCGCGAGGACACGTGGCCGCATTCCACCTTTTTGGTGGAGACCGCTTCCATCAGGTCGGCGGCGGCAACGACTTCGCCGTCCGGGAAGTGGCGGATGTTGAACTTGCCCGCGGTGGATTCGGCGACGAACTTGCAGAAGCTCTCGGCCGCGCCGACGCGCAGGTCCAGCGCGCTGGGAAAGCCCGAGGATAGGCGCCAGCTGATCGAGGGCATGTCCTGGGCGAACGCGGGCGAGCTGACGGCGGCGCCGGCGACGGCGCCCAGACTGGCGCGCTTCAGGAATGAACGTCGTTGCATCACTTTGCTCCTATACAGCAACACCCGGGACTTCGAGCAATACCCGCCGGATATTACACGCTGGCGAACACAGGAACGGCTAGAGGAAATCCCGGAAAGGCAAGGGATTGCAAAGCGGGCAAAACAGGAGCCGGCGGCGCACGGCGCGCCGCCGGCGGGCGCGATCAGGTGCCGGCAATGGCCATCTGTTCGATGAGGATGGAGCCGGTGGTCTTGGTGCCGCGCGAGATCGTGTCGGCGCCCACCGCGACGATCTGCTGAAACATGTCGGCCAGGTTGCCGGCGATGGTGACTTCCTGAACCGCGTGCTGGATCTGGCCGTTTTCGACCCAATAGCCGAAAGCGCCGCGCGAGTAATCGCCCGTCACGTAGTTGACGCCCTGCCCGATCAGCTCGGTGACGAGAAAGCCGGTGCCCAGCTTTTTGAGCATGGCTTCGAAATCGTCGCCACGCTGGGTCTGCGTGGAGCTGAAGACCAGGTTGTGCGAACCGCCGGCGTTGCCGGTGGTGGTCATGCCCAGCTTGCGCGCGGTGTAGGACGACAGGAAATAGCCTTCCAGCACGCCGGCCGAGACCACGTTGCGGCGGCGCGTGCGCACGCCCTCGTCGTCGAACGGCGAGCTGCCCATGGCGCCGCGGATGTGCGGATCCTCGACCAGGTTGATGTGCTTGGGAAAGAGCGGCTTGCCCAGCGAATCGACCAGGAAGCTCGCCTTGCGGTACAGCGCCCCGCCGTTGACGGCCTGCGTCAGCGCGCCGACCAGGCCCAGCGCCAGCGGCGCCTCGAACAGGACCGGGAACTTGCCGGTGCGCACGCGGCGGGCCGACAGGCGCGACAGCGTGCGTTCGGCGGCATAGCGGCCGATGGCCTCGGGCGAGGCCAGCTTGGCCGGATCGCGTTCGGACGAATACCAGTAGTCGCGCTGCATGCCATTGCCGCGACCTGCGATGGGCGCCACGGACAGGCTGTGGCGCGAATACGGATAGCCGCCCAGAAAGCCGCGCGTGTTGCCCATCACGAACTGGCCTTCGTACGTGCCGACGGTGGCGCCGTCGGTATTGGTGATGCGCGAATCGACCTCGCGGGCGGCGCGCTCGGCGCGTAGCGCCAGTTCGGCCGCTTCCTCGGTGGAAACGGTCCAGGCGCGATGCAGGTCCAGGTCGGGGAATTCGGTGGCCAGCTGGTCGGCATCGGGCAGGCCGGCGGCAGGGTCGGCAGCGGTGTGGCGAGCAATGTGCCAGGCGGCTTCGACCGTCTGGCGCAGCGCGGCCTCGGAGAAGTCGGACGTCGAGGCCGAACCGCGGCTCTGGCCGGCGTAGACCGTCAGGTCCAGCGCCCGGTCGCGGGTTTGCTCAACGGTTTCGATGTCGTTCTTGCGTACCGAGACGGACAGTCCCAGGCTTTCCGAGACTTCCGCGGCGGCGTCGGAAGCGCCGATCTGGCGCGCGTAGGCCAGGGTTTGCTCGACAAGTTCGGAAAAACGCGCGTGATTCGCCGCCAGCGGCAAGGATGAGGAGGTTTTAACCATTGCAGTCCAATTTGCAGAGACGGTTATCATAGCCAAGTCTGTCATTGCGCAGTTTTCCATGAATTCCCATCCCCAAGAAGATTCCGTCGACGACGGTTACGACGAGAACGGCTACGACCGTCCCAGCAAGTCCCAGGTCAAGCGTGAAATGCACGCCCTGCTGGACCTGGGCAAGCAATTGATCGCGCTGTCGCCCGAACGTCTGAAGCAGCTGCCGCTCGAAGAGCGCCTGTACGAAGCGATCCGCATGGCGCAACGCACCACCGGCCGCGAAGGCCTGCGGCGCCAGGTCCACTTCGTCGGCAAGCTGATGCGCGACGCGCCAGCCGACGTCATTCGCAAGCAACTCGACGTCTGGGAGAACGGCTCCCGCGAGGAAACGGCCGCCATGCACCGGCTGGAAACGCTGCGCGACCGTCTGCTGGATGACGACGACGCCTTCACGCGTCTGCTGAACAACAATCCTCAGGCCGACGTGCAGCAACTGCGCACGCTGATCCGGGCCGCCCGCAAGGAAAAGCTGGCCAACGCCTCGCTGTTGCAGGGCCAGGAGCCGCAAAAGAAGCATTACCGCGCGCTGTTCCAGGCCCTCAAGACGCTCACCCTCTAATTGCCTACCGCCCATCCATGACCGCAACCGACCTGCTCGACTGCATCGAGATCGAAACCGCCCCCAACCCCACGCACGCCGTGATCTGGCTGCACGGACTGGGCGCCGACGGCAACGATTTTGCGCCCATCGTGCCGGAGCTGCAGTTGCCCGCCGGACTTGGCGTGCGCTTCGTGTTCCCGAACGCGCCCGTACAGCGCGTGACGATCAACAACGGCATGGCGATGCGGTCCTGGTACGACATCCTGGTGATGGACCTGGTGCGGGTGGAAGACGGCCGCGGCATCCGCGCCTCGGAAGCGGCCATCCACAAGCTGATCGCGCGCGAAAACGCGCGTGGCATTCCCACGTCCAACATCGTGCTGGCGGGTTTTTCACAGGGCAGCGCCATGACCCTGCACACCGGCCTGCGGCTGAAAGAAAAGCTGGCGGGCATGATGGCGTTGTCGGGTTATCTGCCGCTGGTGGACAGCGCCGAGGCCGAGCGCCAGCCCGCCAACGACGCCACGCCCATCTTCATGGCCCACGGCCAGTACGACCCGGTCGTGTCGTTGGCGCGTGCCGAAGCGTCGTTGGCCGAACTCAAGCGGCTGGGTTACGACGTGCGCTGGCACACGTACCCGATGCCGCACTCGGTCTGCGCCGAGGAAGTGGCCGACATTTCGGCCTTCCTGAACGAAGTCCTGGTGTGATGCGACGGGCAGACTAGGGACGATGGCGGGCGGCGCGCCGCGCGCGGCCCGTGTTCCTGGCCGATGGGCGTCAAGCTTGCCCCCGCCTACGATGGAATGAGCCCGCCTCAGCGGCTCAAAATCTTATTCTGTATACCAACTGGTATTCCAGCCTCGAATTTTCGGGGCAGCGACGGCGTACGTCCATAGAGAAAAACGCCAATCGCAAAACGCTTGTCGCCTGCTTATCTTGAATATAGTATTCGATCCAAGCCTCACCGGCCCGGGCGTGCACTGTTCGGGCTTCCCTGTTGTTGTAGTCGATCCATCCCATTGGCCGTGTCGCGCCGATTGTCGGCGCGGCATTCAAGACGCAGGAGAAAGTCCCGTGAAGACCTCGCCCTTGCCCCGCCTGGCAGGCGCGGCGCTGCTCGCGCTGCTTGCCCCTTTGGCCGCTCAGGCCGAAGCCCTGAATCCCCCCGTGAAGGTGCGATACGAAGAGGTGGTGCGATCCATCCTGTACGTGCCCAAATACGTCGCGCTGTCGCAGGGCTACTTCAAGGACGCCGGCCTGGACGTATCCATGAAGACGTCGCAAGGCACCGACAAGGGCATGACCGCCCTGTTGTCGGGCAGCGCGGACATCGTGCTGATCGGGCCCGAGGCCTCCATCTATGTGCAGAACAGCGAATCGCCGGTCAAACCGAAGATCTTCGCCGGCCTGACCGCCACCGATGGCTTCTTCCTGCTGGCGCGCAAGCCGGTCGACAAGTTCGACTGGTCCATGCTCAAGGGCAAGGAGGTCATCGGCTTTCGCCCCGGATCGAATCCCATCGTGTTCCTGGAAACCGCGCTGCGCAAGCATGGCCTGGATCCGCAGAAGGACGTGAAGCTGCTCAACAACATCGGCATCCCCGCGCGCGCCGGCGCCTGGATGGCGGGCCAGGGTGAATACGGCATCTTCCTGGAGCCCGAGGCCGGCGAGCTGGTGCGCAACGGCAAGGGGCACATCGTCGCGTCCGTGGGACATGAGGTGGGCCAGGTGGACTACACGGTGTTCACCGCCACCGACAAATACATCCGCGACAACCCCAAGGTCATCCAGGCCTGGACCGACGTGGTGGCGCGCGCCGAGAAGTACGTGAAGGACACGCCCGCGGCCACGCTGGCCCCGCAGATCATGACCTTCTTTCCCGGCATGGATCAGGCCGCGGTGACCGAGGCGATCGAGCGCTACAAGCAATATCAGATCTGGAAGACCACGCCGCTCGTGACGGCGCAGGCGATGACGCAACTTCAGGACATGCTGATCGCCAGCGCGGTCATGAAGGACAGCGCACGCGTGAAGTACGAGGACGTGGTGATCGCCGACTTTGCCAAGAAGGCCCAATGATGGGAGCCGCCATCCACAACCTCAAGCCGGCGCCCGCCACGGCCAAGATCGAACTGCGCGACGTCTGTCTGTCGTACTTCACGCCGGAAGGCGAGACCGAAGCGCTGTCCAACGTGTCGTTCAGCCTGGCGCCGGGCGAGTTCGTCAGCCTGATCGGCCAGAGCGGCTGTGGCAAGAGCACTTTGCTGTCGCTGATCGCGGGCCTGATTCCCCCGACCTCGGGCGCGGTGCTGGTCGACGGGCAGGCGGTGACCAAGCCGAACGCGCGCATCGGCTACATGCTGCAGCAGGACTACCTGTTCGAGTGGCGCACCATCCTGGACAACGTGATGCTGGGCGCCGAGATTCAGGGGCGGCGCGATGCGCGCAGCGAGGCGCGCGCCGTGCACCTGCTTGAAAAATGCGGCCTGGGCGCGTTCCTGTCGCACACGCCGCGGCAGCTCTCGGGCGGGATGCGCCAGCGCGCGGCGCTGGCGCGCACGCTGGTCACCGAGCCCGACGTGATCCTCTTGGACGAACCGTTCTCGGCGCTGGACTCGCAGACCCGTCTGGCCATCTCCGACGAAGTCGTGGACATCCTGCGCCGCGAGGGCAAGACGGTGGTGCTGGTGACGCACGACATCGGCGAAGCCATCGCCATGACCGATCGCGTGATCGTGCTGTCGCGCCGGCCCGGGCGGCTCAAGAGCCAGTACCGCATCCACTACGGCGACGGCCAGGTCCGCCCCACCCCGTTCCAGGCGCGTTCGCGGCCGGAATTCAACACGTACTTCAAACAGCTCTGGGACGAGCTGGACGTCCATGTGGAGGGCTGAGCCATGAACGCGCCGATTGCCAATACCGTCCCGCTGCGCGCCGTGCCCGGCCCCAGCGAAAAGTACCTGAACTACCTGCGCCGCGACCGCGCGCGCCGCCGAAACATCCGTGTGGCCCAGGCGCTGCTCCTGGTCGTTTTCTTATGCGCATGGGAAATCCTGCCGCGCATGCACATCGTCAATCCGCTGCTCACCAGCTATCCCAGCGCGCTGTGGCCCACCTTCATCGAACTGTGGAATCACGGCAGCCTGGGCAAGCACATCATGACGACGCTGTCGGCCACGCTGGTGGGCTTTGTGCTGAGCATGGTCATCGGGATCGTGGTGGCGGCCGCGCTGTGGTGGTCCGAGTTTCTCTACAAGGTGCTCGACCCCTTCCTGGTGGTGGCCAACGCCATGCCCAAGATCGCGTTCGTGCCCATCTTCTACCTGTGGCTGGGGTCAGACTATGCGGTGTACGGCATGGCGGTCGCCATTGCGGTATTCGTGACGATCATGGTGGTGTATGCGGGGTTCCGCGGCATCGACCTGAACAAGGTCAAGCTTGCCCACACCTTTGGCGCCAGCCGCTGGCAGGTGCTGACCAAGGTTGTGCTGCCGGGCAGCGTGCCGACGCTGATCGCGGCCGTGAAGATGAACATCGGTCTTGCGCTGGTGGGTGTCATCGTGGGCGAATTCCAGTCGGCGGATTCGGGGCTGGGCTTTCTCATCATGAACGGCAGCCAGGTGTTCAAGCTGAACATCGTCATGACCGCCATCGTGATGCTGGCGCTGATCTCCAGCGTCATGTACCTCATCATCTACCGCGTCGAGTCCGCCGTGGCGCGGCGTTACGGCTAAGGAGGCAGCATGGAATTCCCCCAATGGGTGAAGGATCGCGTCGTGGCCCGCCAGGGCTGCCTGCATCCGTATGACGAGCTGCCGGCCGCGCGCACGGCGGTGGTCGTGATCGACATGCAGCAGTACTTCCTGCTGCCCGGCTACCAGGGCGAATGCGCGCCGGCGCGGGAAATCATCGGCCCCATCAACCGCCTTTGCAGCGCGGTGCGCGACGCGGGCGGCGTGGTGGTCTGGGTGCAGACGGCCTCGGACAACGCGGATGTGTTCTGGTCGCATCACCACGGCGTGATGCTGACGCCCGAGCGCAGCGCCCGCCGCCTGGAGACGCTGCGCCGCGACTCGCCCGGCTTTGCGCTGCATCCGGACCTGCATGCGCAGGCCAGCGACCTGCGGGTCGTCAAGCGCTTCTATAGTGCGATGGCCCCGGGCTCGTCGGAGCTGGAGCCGCTGCTGCGCGGGCTTGGCGTGGACACGCTGCTGATCGCCGGCACGGTCACCAACGTCTGCTGCGAATCTACCGCGCGCGACGCGATGATGCGGGACTTCCGGACCATCATGGTGGACGACGCGCTGGCCGCCGTGACGCCGGCCGAACACGAGAACGCCCTGCACGGGTGGATGCTGTTCTTTGGCGACGTGCTGTCGGTGGACGAGGCGGCCGCGCGGTTGACGCCCGCGCAGCCGTCCCGCAAGACCGCCTGAACCGTTCCGGCGGCACCCGGCCTTAAGCCAGGTTCAGCCAGACCCGGCGCATGGTCGGGTCTTCGGGGTCGGGATCGTTGGTGAAGCCCAGGCTGGTCATCAGCGCCAGCATGGGCCGGTTCGTCGACAGCACCAGGCCGTCGATGTATTCCAGCCCCTGCTCGCGCGCGGCGTCGATCAGCGCCGTCATGAGCTGACGCCCCAATCCGCGCCGCTGCCAGTCGTCGCCGATCACCAGCGCGTATTCCGCGCCGCGGCCATCGGGATTGCGCAGGTAGTGCGCAAAGCCCACCAGCACCTCGCGCGGATGGCCGCGATTGGCGGGATTGGGCACCTGCGTGGCCGCCACCAGCGCGAGTTCGCGGTGGTAGTCCACCTGGGTGTAGCGCGACACCATGCGCGGCGTCAGTTCACGCATCATCGACACGAACCGCATGTAGCGCGAGCGCTCCGACAGGCCGCGGATGAATTCCTGCAACGCCTCGCCGTCTTCGGGACGGATGGGGCGCAACACCCACGGAATGCCGTCGGCAAAACGGCGCACCTGCACCAGCCGGGCCGGATACGGGTGGATCGCCATGTGCGGATAGCCGGTGGTCTGCGGCGAGGCGCAGCCAGGCGTCTCGGTCAGCGTCATGCGCAGGCCGCCCGCGCGCAGGTGAGTTTCGCCTGCGTAGAGGGGATCGATGTCGAGCGTTTCGATATCGGGAAGTTCGGACACCAGCTCGGACACCAGCACCAGCGCCTGCTGCAGCGCCTCGGCCGCCATGTGGCCGACCCGCGGCGCCAGCACGCGGCGCCACAGCCGGCTGCGCTCGATGAGCTGGCGCGCCAGGTAGCCGTTGAGCGGCGGCAGGTCCATGCCGCGATCGGCCAGCGACAGCACCGCGTCCGGCCCGCCCGCGCCAAACCGGATGACGGGGCCGAACTTCGGATCGCGCCGCACCCGGATCGCCATAGGGCGGGATTCCGCTTCGCCGCGCGCCGCATCGGCAGAGAATTCGCTGAGCGGCACGTAGAACAGCGCCAGCAGTGTGCGGATTTCGGACGTGTTCAGCTCGCGCCGGCATTCGGCGCGCACCCGCGCAAGGATCTCGCGGGCGGCCGTCAGGTCGGGCACGTGGCTCGCGGGTTCGGGCGGCTGCGTCTGCAGCAGCAGCTGCTGGTTGTAGTGGTGCGAGGCCAGCACGCCGAAGGCATCGGCGGCCGATTCGGGCGTACGGAATGCCGACGTGCCGGCATCGTCCAGCATGCGCCGCAAGGGTCGCATGCCCGCATCGCCCATGAAACAGGTCACCACCGGCTTCTTGGCCGACGGGGCAATCTGCGCCAGCTCGCGCGCGACGGCGGGCATGTCGGCCAAGGCGTCGGGCGCCAGCAGCACCAGCACGCCGTCCACGCCCGTGTCGTCCAGGACAACGTCGAGCATGGCGCGAATGCGCTCGGGCGTCATGGGCAGGTAGGTGATGACGGGGTTGGCGATGGCGGCGTCGGGCTCCAGCATGTCGGCCAGCGCGCGCTGCGTGGCGGGCGCGAGGTCCGCGCGCAGCACGGCGGCGTCCGGGCCGATCAGGTCCATGGCGAGCTGCGGAGGCCCGCTGCCATTGGAGATCAGTGCAACGCGGCGGCCCTTGGGGCGGCGCGTGTAGCCCAGCACCTTCACGGCCGAGAACAGCTGCACGAAGTAGCGCACGCGCACGGCGCCGGCCCGGCGCAGGGCCGCGTCGAAGATGGCATCGCTGCTGTCGGCGTCCGAGCGCCCTGCCTTGAGCACGATGACCGGCTTGATGCTGGCCGCGGCCCGCAGCGTGCTCATGAATTCGCGCGCGGGTCCGACGTCTTCAAGGTAGAGAACGATGCTGTCGGTGCGCGGATCGCTGGCCAGGTAGTCCAGCAGCTTGGGCAGGCCCACCACGGCCTCGTCGCCCAGCGACACGGCGGTGGAAAAACCGATGTGCACGTCCTCGGCCCAATCCATGACGGCGGCCATGATCGAGCGCGACTGCGCCACCAGCGCCACGCGTCCGGCGCGCGCCAGCACCGGGTGCTGGCTGAAATTCAGGCCCGCGTGCGGCCGCTGCGCGCCGAAGGACCGCGGCCCGAGGAGTTCGCAGTGGTTTTCCTCGGCCCAGGCGCGGCACAGCGCCAGCGTGCCGCGCGGGTATGGGTCGGGCAGTTCGTGGGGCAGCAGGATGACCGCGCGGGGCGACAGCGGCGCCAGCCGGCGCAAGGTTTCCGGCAGCACGGCGGGCGAGACGCAAACCAGGGCCAGATCAGGACGGTCGCCCGCAGCCAGGCCTTCCAGCCTGTCCGGCAGGTCGGGCGCCGCGCCGGGTTCGACTGTGACGACCGTGGTCTTCGCCTTCAGGGCGGGAGACAGGGAACTTGCCGCGGGCAGGGGCCGGTCGGCCACGATCACCAGCGAGCCGGGTTCGAACATGGGCGCAAGAGCGTGTCTCAACATGGGGAGGTCGGGCCAGGGCCTGTTCACACTAATCTAAAATAGCGTCCATCGTATCAAGACAAGCCCGCTGTCCGCTTGATGAGGACACTGCCCGACGCCGCTTTGTGGCGCCGCAGCCGCTAACACTGCCACCTATGACTTCCAACGCCTCTACTCCCATTCGCACCCGCTTCGCGCCTTCGCCCACCGGTTTCCTGCATTTGGGCGGCGCGCGCACCGCGCTGTTCTCCTGGGCCTTCGCGCGCCATCACAAGGGCACTTTCGTGCTGCGCATCGAGGACACGGACGTCGAGCGGTCCACGCCGGAAGCCGTGCAGGCCATCCTGGACAGCATGGAATGGCTGGGCATGCAGCCGGACGAGGGCCCGTTCTACCAGATGCAGCGCATGGACCGGTACCGCGAAGTCGTGGCCCAGATGCTGGCCGCCGGCACTGCCTACCACTGCTACAGCTCGCCCGAGGAAGTCGAAGCCATGCGCGAGGCCGCCCGCGCCCGCGGCGACAAGCCGCGCTATGACGGCACCTGGCGCCCGGAACCGGGCAAGACGCTGCCCGCCATCCCCGAAGGCCGCAAGCCGGTGGTGCGCTTCAAGAATCCCCAGGACGGCGCCACGTCCTGGAACGACATGGTCAAGGGCACGATCAGCTTCGACAACACCGAGCTCGACGACCTGATCATCGCGCGCCCCGACGGCACGCCTACCTACAATTTCTGCGTCGTGGTCGACGACTGGGACATGGGCATCACGCACGTGCTGCGCGGCGATGACCACGTCAACAACACGCCCCGCCAGATCAACATCCTGCGCGCGCTGGGCGCCACGCTGCCCGAATACGGCCACGTGCCGATGATCCTGGGCCCGGACGGCGAAAAGCTGTCCAAGCGCCACGGCGCGGTCAACGTCATGGAGTACGACAACGAGGGCTACCTGCCCGAGGCCATGATCAACTACCTGGCCCGCCTGGGCTGGAGCCACGGCGACGACGAACTCTTCTCGCGCGACCAGCTGGTGTCCTGGTTCGACACCAAGCACCTGTCCAAGTCCGCGTCGCAGTGGGATCCCAAGAAGCTGAACTGGGTCAACGCCCACTACATCAAGCAGATGGACAACGCCGAACTGGCCGAGCGCGTGGCCACGCGCGTCGCGGCCCGCGGCGGCTACCCCGAAAAGATCGATCTGCCGGGCGTCATGGGTCTCTTGAAGGACCGCGCCGAAACGCTGGAGCAGCTGGCCGACGGCGCCATGCTGTTCTGCGGCGAGTTCAAGGGCGCACCGGCCGACCTGGCCGAGCAGCACCTGACCGCCCCCGCCCGCGAAGCGCTGGCGGACTTCGCGCAGCGCGCCCGGGATGCGGAATGGACGCGCGAGGCGCTGTCCGCGCTCATCAAGGGCGTGCTGGCCGACCGCGGCCTGAAGATGCCGCAACTGGCCATCCCGCTGCGCGTGGCCGTCACCGGCCAGACGCAGACGCCCGCGGTGGATGCGGTGCTGGCGCTGCTGGGCAAGGAAACGGTGCTCAAGCGGCTGTCGGCGATTTAAACCCGGGTGTCTGACACCTGCATAAGAAGGGCCTTTTCCTCCAATGATGAAAAGGCCCTTGTGTTTTCAATCCGGCGTGACGCCAACGCCGTTCACGCCCGCTGCAACGCGGCCCTCGCCTTCAGCGCCCGGGCAAAGAACGCCCCGAGCAGCGGCAGCAGCACGGCCGAACCGCCGAACAGCGCGGCCGCGCCGATCTCGTCCACCACGGCCCCCGCCAGCGCCACGCCCGCCGCCTGTCCCATGAAGAGGCACGAGGCAAACCACGCCACCGCCGTACCGCGCGCGGACGGCACCATCTGCGTGGCGTTCGTCTGCAGCGTCGCGTGCAGGAGGTAATAGCCGAAGCCCGCCAGCACACTGGCCGCCAGGCTCCATATCCAGACCGGTCCCAGCCAGTACGACAGGAACGCCACGCCCAGCACCAGTCCGCCCGCGACGGCCAGGCCGCGCTCGCCGAGCCGTTTCAGGATGCGGCCCGCGACAACCGTATAGATCAGTCCGCCCACCGCATACACGGCGACCAGCGCGCCTGCGGCCGTCAGCGAGATATCGAATCGCTCATGCAGGTACGAGGGAGCAAAGGCCAGCGCGCCGAACACCAGCAGGCCTTCGATGAACACCGTCGCCAGCACCACGCGCGCCCACGGTGCGCTCAGCACCAGCCGCGCCTGCGCGATGAAGCCTTGCCGAGGCGCGCTGGGATCGACCTGCGCAAAGCCGGCCGCCCGCTGACGCCGCACTTCCAGATGCAGCAGCCCCCCCACGATCAGATATCCCGCCACGAGCGCGGCAAAGGCCCAGCGCCAGCCGACGGTATCGGCAAAGAGCCCGCCCGCAAGCTGGCCGGCCGACATGCCGAGGATGGTGCCGGTCAGAAAGCGCGCCAGCGTCGCCTGCCGGCGTTCATAGGGAACGTTGTCGCCGATCCACGCCATGGACAGGGGCACGATGCCCGCGCCGGCCGCGCCGGACAAGGCGCGGCAAAAGACCAGCATGTCGAGCGATCCAGCCATGACGGCGCCAGCGCTGCCCAGCGCACACGCCACGGTCGCCACGCTGACGACGCGGTACTTGCCGTAGCGATCGCCCACCGGACCGAAGAACATCTGCAGCACGCCATAGGCCACGGCAAAGGCCGTGACGGCGCGCGCGGCCTGGCCGGTGGTGGTGCCGAATTCCGCCGCCAGTTGCGGCAGCATGGGATCACAGATTCGGAAAGCGCTGGCGCTGACGAAGGCGGCCAACGCGAGCAGCGCGATCGCGCGTGCTTCGGAGGACAGGGCGGGCATGGGAAACCGGCTGCGGGGCGAAAGTCGAAGCCCGCACCTTACCGCAGCCTGGCCCGCTTGGCTTGACCGCCGGGCGAAATGTCCGCCCGGCGCAACGGTCAGTAGGCCAGTCGGTAGCCCGCGGGCATGCGGCGCGCGGTCAGCAGCATGCCGCCCGACTTCAGTTCGCGCAGCGACAGCTTGGACTGCTCGACCTTCTCGACGCGGTAGCGGTTCAGATAGATCGGATCGGTGGGATCCACCGGCTCGCCCGCCGACTTCGTGGTGCGCATCGTGTAGACGCCGTCCGCCACGCTCCAGCAGCCCGTCTCGCGCAGCGCGGGACGGGTCTTGCGGCCGATCTTGAGCAGGGATTCGTAGGACATGGTGCCGTCGGCGGACAGCACGATCAGCGACTGCATGTCGCCCGCCACATCGCGCGGACGCGAATTGGACAACCAGGTGCCGATCATCGGGTCGCCAGTCTTGGCGGGCGTGCAGGCCACCGGCTTGGGCGGTTCAGCGGGTTGGGCCTCGGTGATGGCGGCTGGCTTCCTGGCGGCGCAACCGGCCAGGATCACGATGGCGCAGGCAATGCCTGCCGTACGCAAAAACACACTGCTCATGACTTCCTCAAGACGTCCGCCGACGCGCCGCGCCGATCACACCGGCCCGTCCCAGGCGCAGCGGACTTCACGCACTCTAAATAGGCGTCAGGGAAGAATCAACGACGATCCGCGCCGTGTGCAAATGCGCAACAGTGCGGGTGCGGACGCGCCCGGAATCCGCGCGGAAACCGCAAAAATGCGTTGGTTTCTAGCGACAGCGGCTCACCCGCGACGCGCCTTCTCGCGCAGCATTTCCTCCATGCGCGCGGCGGCCGGAGACAGACTTCTGCCGGCCAGACGGGCAATGCCCAGCTCGCGTTCGATGCGCGGCCGCGACAAGGGCACAAACGCCAGTCCCGGCGAATCCGGCGGCACGCCCAGGCGGGCCAGCACCGTCACGCCCACGCCGCGCTCCAGCATGGCCAGCAGCGACATCATGTTGGAGACGAACACCTGCCGGTCCAGCATGAACGCCGCTTGCGGATGACCGGCAAGCTGGCGGTGCGCAATGGTGCCCACCAAAGGCAGGTCGGCGATCTCGCGCCACGTCACGGACTTGCGGCCAGCCAGCGGATGGCCGCGATGGCAGACCAGGCCGAAGGCGTCGCGCATCAGCGGTTCGAACGACAGGCGGCGGTCGCGCGACACGGTGCTGCACACGCCCAGTTCGACCTCGCCCGCCAGCACCATGCGCTCGACCCCCTCGGAGTTGTCGTCGAACAGGCGCAGCGACACCGCGGGATACTGCGCCCGGTAGGCGGCCACCAGTTCGGGCAGCCAGTGCGTGGCGGCGGACGCAACGGACGCCATCGTCAAGCTGCCGGCGCCATTGTTGGCAAGCCCCGACAAGGCGCCCGCGACCCGGTCGTGGTGGTCAACCAGTTCACGCGCCAGCGGCAGGCAGTCTTGCCCGAAGCGCGTCAGCGTGCCGCGGTTGCCGGGCTCGAACAGCGGCTGTCCCAGGCGTTGTTCCATTTCCCGGATCGACAGGGACAACGCGGGTTGGGATCGGAAAGCCCGGACGGCTGCGGCGCGAAAGCTGCCCAGCTCGGCGACCAGCAAAAAATGCCGGTAATGGGAAATGGAGAGATCGGGAAGCGGGCGCATGGGGCGGCGGATTAGTAGAACTTATCAATCCATATGAAAAATAAAGTTTTCTCATCATAGGCGGCCTCTTAAGATGGCCGCAATATGCCTACCGCCAACCTTATCTCTCCCTCCGCCACGGACCCGCTGGACTTTGGCGTGGCCGATCGGCTGCCCGTGCGCGATGCGGGGCATGGCCGCCTGCGCATCGGCGCCGTCCCGCAAGACGGCCGGCCCGGCCTGTTGTTCGTGCCGGGCGCCTACCACGGCGCCTGGTGCTACGCGCACTATCTGGATTACTTCGCAGCCGCCGGTCTGGCGTGCGCGGCGCTGGACATGCGCGGCCACGGCGACCTGCCGCAAGACGCCGGATTTCCGAACGTCACCATTGAGGACCTGGGCCAGGACGTCGTCAGCGCACTGGATGCGCTGGATGCGCCGACCGTTGTCGTGGGCCACAGCATGGGCGCGTTGCCGGCGCTGCTGGCCGCCAGCCGGCGGCCCGTGGCCGGCGTCGTGCTGCTGGCGCCCTCGCCGCCAGGCGATCTGCCCGGTGCGCTGGCCCTGCCTGCCGTGCCCGAGGACGCGCCGCGCACCGCCCCCGGCGAGGCGGAAATCCGCTCACGTTTTCTGGCCACCACACCGGACCGGGACGTCCGCGAGGTGGCGCGGCGGCTGTGCGCGGAAAGCCCCCAGGCCCTGAACGACCGATACCTGCTGCGCGTGGCCATCGGCGCGGCATCGATCCGCGCGCCCGGCCTCTGCCTGGAAGCGGGCCTGGACACGCATGACCGGCATCCACCGGGGCAGGACGAAGCCATTGCGCGCCGCTACGGCTTTTCGCATGCCCTGCTTGCCGGACAACCGCACTGCATGATGTACGCAGATCATTGGCAGATCAGCGCCGCCGCCATCCTGGACTGGCATCGCAAGCGATTTGGCTGAGCCCCCGCAAGACAACGACGACCACAACGATAACGACGCGCCCAGGCGCACTCAGGAGACAGAGACATGACCATTTTCCGCTTGCTGCGTCCGGCGCTCGCCGGCGCCTGCCTGCTGTGGGCCGCGGCCTCGCACGCCGCCGGCTGGCCCGATAAGCCCGTGACGATCATCGTGCCCTCCGCGGCGGGCGGCGCGGCCGACCTGACCGCCCGCACCTTCGCGCAGTACTTGGGCGAGAAGACCGGGCAGACAGTGATCGTGGAGGATCGCCCCGGCGCCGGCGGCATCGTGGGCACCAACGCCAGCAAAAGCGCCGCGCCCGACGGCTACACATTCCTCTTGTCCACGAACTCCACGCATTCGGCCAACCAGTTCCTGTACAAGACGCTGCCGTACGACGCGCAAAAGGACTTCGAGCAGGTCGGCATGCTGGGCACGTTCGGCACGGTGGGCGTCGTCTCGCCGGACAGCCCGTACCGGACCGTGCCCGAACTGGTCGAATACGCCAAGAAACATCCGGGCGACGTCTTCTTCGGCTATTACAGTTCGTCCTCCCAGGTGCCGTCCGAACTCTTCAAGCAGCGGGCCGGCATCAACATCACCGGGGCGGCGTACAAGAACATCACGCAGATCATCACCGACCTGCGCGGCAAGCAGATCGGCTTCGCGTTCGTGGATTACCTGACCGCCATGGGCCAAATCGACGGCAAGGGCCTCGTCCCCATCGCCGTGACCGGCGCCCGGCAGCATGATGCCTGGCCCAGCGTGCCGACCATGGCCACCTACTATCCCGACTTTGTCGTGGCGGGTTGGCTGGGCCTGTCGGCGCCCGCCCGCACGCCTCCGGAGATCGTCGCCAAAATGAACGCCTACCTGCAGGCCGCGGTGCAGGACGACGCCACGGCGCGCAAGCTGCGCGCCTTGGGATTGACGCCGGAAGCGATGGACGTGGCGCGCTTTGACGCGTTCGTGAAGGAAGACACGGCCCGCTGGAAGGAATGGATCCGGATCGCCGGCATCCAGCCCCAATAAACCTGGCCCTTGCGCACGGCGGCGCGCCCTTTCTCTATATCTATATAGAGAAGGCGCGCCTTTCTACAGCGGCAGCCGCTGCTCGTGCTTGATTTCACGCAGCGCCACAATGGTGCGCGTCTGCCGGATGCCCGGCATGTTGAACAGGAACCGGTGCAGGAAGCGGTCGTAGGCTTCCGGGCTTTCCACCAGGATCTTCAACAGGAAGTCCGAATCGCCGGTCACGGCATAACACTCCAGGATTTCCGGGGCATCGCGCACCGACCGCTCGAAGTTCTCGACCGTGTTGGCCGAATGCCGCTCCAGGCTGATCTGCGCAAACATGCAGCCCAGCCCCACCTTGCTGCGGTCGACCTGGGCGCTGTAGCCCTGGATCACCCCGCTCGCCTCCATCGCCTTCACGCGCCGCCATACAGGCGCGGCGGACAGCCCCACCTTCTCGGAAAGCTGCTGCGCAGAGGCCCGGCCATCTTCCTGCAGCGCCTTGAGGATGCCGATATCGGTCTTGTCCATTCGTTTGTCTCCTGGTTTTCTTGGAATACGAAATGTTCATTGCGAATTATAGGGATAGCACGATCCAAAAACGCAATAAACCTGATCCCTCGCGAACCTATCATGGTGCCAAAGACGAGGAGCATTGACTATGGACGGTACCCCCGCCGCCGCACCCGAGCTGGACCTTGATTACCAGCTTGCCGACAACCTGACCCGCGAGTCCGGACGCATCTTCCTGACCGGCACGCAGGCCCTGGTGCGCCTGATGCTCACGCAGCGCCGGGTGGACCGCGAACGCGGCCTGAACACCGCCGGCTTCGTATCGGGGTACCGCGGATCGCCGCTGGGCGGCGTGGACATGGCCATGTGGAAGGCGCAGAAGGCGCTGGACGCCAACCAGATCACCTTCCTGCCGGGCATCAATGAAGACATGGCCGCCACGGCGGTCATGGGCACGCAGCAGGCCGGCGTGCGCGCTGACCGCAATGTCGATGGCGTGTTTGCCATGTGGTACGGCAAGGGTCCCGGCGTGGACCGCGCCGGCGACGCGCTGCATCACGGCAATGCCGCGGGCGCCTCGCGCCACGGCGGCGTGCTGGTGGTGGTGGGCGACGACCACACCGCCGTGTCGTCCTCGATCCCGCACGCCAGCGAAGCGTCGCTGATCGGCTGGCAGATGCCCATCGTGCATCCGACGTCCATCGACGAATACGAGACCTTCGCGCTCTGGGGCTGGGCGCTCTCGCGTTATGCGGGCACGTGGGTCGCCTTCAAGGCCGTGTCCGAAACCATCGAAAGCGGCCACTCGTTCACGCCAGCCGCCATCCAGACCTACGACATGCCCGATGATCCGGACATGCCGGCCGGATCGCTGGAATACTCCGCGCGTGACTTCCTGTCGCTGGCGGTCGAGACACGCATGAACCAGCGCATGAAGGCCGTCGCCGCCTTCGCGCGCCGGCACAGCATCGACAAGCTGACCTGTCCGGCGCCCAAGGCGACGGTGGGCATCGTCACCGTCGGCAAAGCGCACCTGGACACCATGGAAGCGTTGGCGCGCCTGGGCGTGGACACGGTTACGGCGAATGCACCGGTGCGGATCTACAAGCCCGGCCTGACCTGGCCGATGGACGAAGGCCGGTTGCTCGACTTCGCGCGCGGCCTGTCGCACATCCTCGTCATCGAGGAAAAAGGCGCAGTGGTCGAAAGCCAGATCAAGGACATGCTGTTCAACCTGCCCGAGCGGCCGACGGTCATGGGCAAGAAGGGACTGGACGGCGAGCCGATGGTGCCGTCGGCCGGCCAGCTTCGCCCGTCGCTGCTGGCGGCGCCGCTGGCCGGTTGGCTGTCGCGCGCCGCGGGGCTGCCCGTGAACCGCGACCTCTCGGCCTTCGAATGCCAGGCGCCGCTATCCAACGACGCGGACGGCATGCGCCGCCGCCCTTACTTCTGTTCGGGCTGTCCGCATAGCACGTCGACCAAGGTGCCCGAGGGCAGCCAGGCGCTGTCCGGCGTGGGCTGCCATTACATGGCCGCGTGGATGGACCGCGACACCGGCGGACTCACGCAGATGGGCGGCGAAGGCGTCGACTGGATCGGCCTATCCCGCTATACGAAGATGCCGCATATCTTTCAGAACATGGGCGAAGGCACGTATTACCACTCGGGCTACCTGGCCATCCGCCAGGCCGTCGCGGCGCGCGCCAACATCACCTACAAGATCCTGTTCAACGACGCCGTCGCCATGACCGGCGGGCAACCGGTGGACGGCCCGATCTCGGTGCCCCAGATCTGCCAGCAACTGCGCGGCGAAAACGTGGCGCGCATCGTCGTCACGACCGACGAGCCCGAGAAATACCAGGGCGTGGACCTGGGCCCCGGCATCAAGGTCCACCACCGCCGCGAGCTGGACGCGCTGCAGCGCGAGCTGCGCGAGATTCCGGGCGTGACGGTCCTGATCCATGACCAGACCTGCGCGGCCGAAAAGCGCCGCCGCCGCAAGAAGAACCAGTTCCCGGACCCGGCGCGCCGCATGCTGATCAACAGCGCCGTGTGCGAAGGCTGCGGCGACTGCGGCGTGAAGTCCAACTGCCTGTCGGTCGTTCCGCTGGAAACGCCGTACGGCCGCAAGCGCGCGATCGACCAGTCCAGCTGCAACAAGGACTACTCGTGCGCGGAAGGCTTCTGCCCGAGCTTCGTGTCCGTCATGGGCGGCAAGCCCAGAAAGAGTGCGGCGCCCAAGGCCGACCAGGAACGCCTGCAGGGCATGATCGCCGGCCTGCCGCAGCCCGCCCTTCCTGCCTTGGACCATCCCTATCGTCTGCTGGTCGCCGGCATGGGCGGCACCGGCGTCATCACCATCGGCGCCATCGTGTCGATGGCCGCGCACCTGGAAGGCCTGTCGGCCGCGGTGCTGGACCTGACCGGGCTGGCGCAGAAAGGCGGCACCGTCGTGAGCCACATTCGCCTTGCCCCGGCGGGCTCGGCCGCTGGCCCCGTGCGGCTGGACTGGCAGCAAGCCGACGCGGCCATCCTGTGCGATCCGGTTGCCGCGGTCGCCCCGGATTCGCTGGGTGCCTTGCGCCACGGCCACACGCAGGTCACGGTGAACACGTACGTGGCGCCCGTGTCCGAATTCACGCGCAATCCCGACGCCGCGATGCGCCCCGAGGCGCTGCTGGCCAAGATCCGTCACGCGGCGGGCGACGCGCACACGGCCGCGATCGACGCGCATGAAGCGGCGCTGGCGCTGTTTGGCGACAGCATCCTGTCGAACATGTTCATGCTGGGCTACGCCTGGCAGCGCGGCGGCGTGCCGCTTTCGCAGGCCGCCATCTATCGCGCGATCGAACTGAACGGCGTGGCGGTCGCGGCCAACCGCGCCGCCTTCGACAGCGGCCGGCTTGCCGCGCATCGCCCCGACGCCCTGGAAGGCGCGTTGCGCCCGCGGGCCCAGGTCGTGCAGCTGCACATCCCCGAAACCTTCGAGCGCGCCGTGGCGCGCCGTGTCGAAGACCTGACGGCCTATCAGGACGCGGCGTACGCGCAGGCGTATCGGGACGTCGTCGACGCCGTCGCGGCCCGCGAGCGGGCCCTGGCGCCCGATGCCAAGACGCCCCGCCTGGCGATGGCCGTGGCGCGCGGCCTGTACAAGCTCATGGCGTACAAGGACGAATACGAAGTGGCGCGCCTCTATACCGGCGAGACCTTCAAGGCGCAGCTGGAAGGCCAGTTCGAGGGCGACTACAGCCTGCGCTTTCACATGGCCCCGCCCATCTTCGCCCGCAAGGATCCGCGCACCGGCGTGCCGCGCAAGATGACGCTGGGTCCGCGCACGATGTCGGCACTGAAATTGCTGACCCGACTCAAGGGCCTACGCGGCACCTGGTTCGATCCCTTCGGCCATACCGCCGAGCGCAAGATGGAACGGGCGCTGGTCACGGAGTACCGCCAGACCATCGATCAACTGCTTGCAGGGCTGACGGCGGACAACCTCGCGCAAGCGGCTACAATCGCCGCCCTGGCTGAAAACATTCGCGGCTTTGGCCACGTGAAGGCCGCCAATGTCGAGAAGTACCGGACCGATCTGGCCCGGCTCATGCAGAGCTATACAGCACCGGCCCCGCACGCCAGCGCCTTGCGGAAAACCGCATAAACAGCCGGTCTGAGTGGTCACTGACCTGGGCGCGCCTTGCGGGGCGCGCCTAGTGCATTTGGTTACAATCTTTTGTGGGATTCGTCTTATCTTCTTCTTGTCCCTGTAAACCTCGATCACTAGAATTAGTGGCCAACGAGGGGTGCTACACTACATCTTGTGGTCGCCTAAGCGCTGATTCCCGCCGGCCACGCCTTACGGACTAGCCTGTCCGGACGTTGCGACCCCCATTACAAGATCCAATTTTGACCAGACATGACGTCGTCATGTCTTCATCTACGCGCTTTTTCGCACAGGAGCTTCCATGCAGACTACGATCGCCTCTGTGACCCGGCCTTCGGCCGTGCCGCCCTCCCAAACCGATTCCCCCGCCGACGCCAACAGCGGCAAATGGGCCAGCTACAACATCATCCGCCGCAATGGCTCGGTGGTTGGCTTTGAGCCCAGCAAGATCGCCATCGCCATGACCAAGGCCTTCCTGGCCGTCAATGGCGGACAAGGCGCCGCGTCCGCGCGTGTGCGCGAACTGGTCGAAACGCTGACCGGCCAGGCCGTCAACGCGCTGGTTCGCAACCGCCCCAACGGCGGCACCTTCCATATTGAAGACATCCAGGACCAGGTCGAACTGGCGCTGATGCGCTCGGGCGAGCATGACGTCGCGCGCGCCTATGTGCTGTATCGCGAAAAGCGCACGCAGGAACGCGCCGCCGCCGCTGCCGCCGAAGGCCAGCAAAAGGCTGACGCCGCGCCGCAGGAACACGTGCTGAACGTCACCGATGCCGGCGTGCGCCGCCCGCTGGACGTGGCCGAACTGCGCGCCACCATCGTCGCCGCCGGCGAAGGCCTGTCCGAGTTCATCGACGCCGAAGCCATCCTGAAGGAAACGGTCAAGAACCTGTACGACGGCATCCCCGTCGACGAAGTGTTCAAGTCCGCCATCCTGTCCGCGCGCGCGCTGGTCGAAAAGGATCCGGCCTACAGCCAGGTCACCGCCCGTCTGCTGCTGCACACGATCCGCAAGGAAGTGCTGGGCGAGGAAGTCTCGCAAGACGGCATGACCACGCGCTACGCTGAATACTTCCCCACGTTCATCGCCCGCGGCATCGAAGGCGGCCTGCTGTCGCCCGAACTGGCCAGCTATGACCTGACCAAGCTGGGCAAGGCACTGAACGCCAAGCGCGATCTGCAATTCGGCTACCTTGGCCTGCAGACCCTGTACGACCGCTACTTCCTGCACATCCGCGGCACCCGCATCGAACTGCCGCAGGTCTTCTTCATGCGCGTGGCCATGGGCCTGGCGCTGCGCGAGAGCGACCGCGAAGCGCGCGCCATCGAGTTCTACGAGATCCTGTCCTCGTTCGACTTCATGAGCTCCACGCCCACGCTGTTCAACTCGGGCACGCTGCACTCGCAACTGTCGTCGTGCTACCTGACCACCGTCTCGGACGACCTGGAAGGCATCTACGACGCCATCAAGGAAAACGCGCTGCTGGCCAAGTACGCCGGCGGCCTGGGCAACGACTGGACCCCGGTCCGCGCGCTGCGCAGCCACATCAAGGGCACCAACGGCGAAAGCCAGGGCGTCGTTCCGTTCCTGAAGGTTGTTAACGACACGGCCGTCGCCGTGAACCAGGGCGGCAAGCGCAAGGGTGCGGTCTGCACGTACCTCGAAACGTGGCACCTGGACATCGAAGAATTCCTGGAACTGCGCAAGAACACCGGCGACGAGCGCCGCCGCACGCACGACATGAACACGGCGAACTGGATTCCCGACCTGTTCATGAAGCGCGTTATGGAAGGCGGTGAATGGACGCTGTTCTCGCCGTCCGACTGCCCCGACCTGCACGACAAGTATGGCCGCGCGTTCGAAGAAGCCTACGTGGGCTACGAAGCGCGCGTCGCCAGCGGCGAACTGAAGCTCTTCAAGAAGATGCCGGCGCTGACGCTGTGGCGCAAGATGCTGTCGATGCTGTTCGAAACCGGCCACCCGTGGATCACGTTCAAGGATCCGTGCAACATTCGTTCGCCGCAGCAGCACGTGGGCGTCGTCCACAGCTCGAACCTGTGCACCGAGATCACGCTGAACACCAACGAATCCGAAATCGCAGTTTGCAATCTGGGTTCCGTGAACCTGGTCGCACACATGAAGCCGGCTGCCGGCGGCGGTTTCGAACTGGACCACGACAAGATCAAGCGCACCGTCAGCATCGCGATGCGCATGCTCGACAACGTGATCGACATCAACTACTACGCCGTCGACAAGGCCCGCAATTCCAACGCGCGCCATCGTCCGGTGGGCATGGGCATCATGGGCTTCCAGGACTGCCTGCAGATGATGCGCGTGCCGTACGCATCGCAAGCCGCTGTTGAATTCGCCGATCGTTCGATGGAAGCGGTGTGCTATCACGCCTACTTCGCGTCGAGCCTGCTCGCCGAAGAACGTGGCCGCTATCAATCGTATGAAGGCTCGCTGTGGTCGCGTGGCATCTTGCCGCAAGACACGTTGAAGATGCTGCGTGATGAACGTGGTGGTCACGTTGACGTTGATGAATCGAGCACGCTCGATTGGGATACGTTGCGTACGCGCATCAAAGAACATGGCATGCGCAACTCCAATTGCATCGCAATCGCCCCAACCGCCACTATTTCCAATATCATTGGCGTATCTGCGTGCATCGAACCCACTTTCCAGAACTTGTACGTCAAATCGAATCTCTCCGGCGAGTTCACGGTCGTTAACGATTACCTCGTGCGTGACCTGAAGAAACTCGGTCTCTGGGACGAAGTCATGGTCGCCGACCTCAAGTACTTCGACGGCAGCCTGTCCCGCATCGATCGCGTACCTTCCGAACTCCGCGAACTCTACGCCACCGCGTTCGAAGTCGAACCGCGCTGGCTGGTTGAATGCGCGTCGCGCCGCCAGAAGTGGATCGATCAAGCCCAGTCGTTGAACATCTACATGGCTGGCGCATCGGGCAAGAAGCTGGACGACACCTACAAGCTGGCATGGACGCGTGGCCTGAAGACCACGTACTACCTGCGCACCCTTGGCGCCACCAGCGCCGAGAAGTCCACGGGACGCGGCGGCGAACTGAACGCCGTCAGCGCGGGTAATCCGTCCACCGCCAACGCCGTTGCCGCAGCACCTGTTTTGCCGGAACCCGAAGTTCTCGGGGCGGTTTGCACCATGCGGCCGGGCGACCCCGGCTTCGAAGAGTGCGAAGCCTGCCAATAACCGCCTCCGGAGAATGAATCATGATTAATTGGGACGACGACACCACCGCCACGCAACCTGCACAACCTGCCGCGCCCGCGGCGGGCGGTCAGGCTGCCCCGGAAGTCCGGGCGGCGACGGGTGTGTTCGGCGACACCGCCATGCCCACGCCGGCCGCGCCTCAGCACGCAGCCGGCCTGGCTGCCAGCGGCGCGGCAACTTCGCAGCGCGTCAAGGTTGCCGACAAGCGCATCATCAATGGCCAGACCGACGTCAACCAGCTTGTGCCTTTCAAGTACAAGTGGGCGTGGGAAAAGTACCTGGCCACTTGCGCCAACCACTGGATGCCGCAAGAGATCAACATGTCGCGCGACATCGCCCTCTGGAAGAACCCGAACGGGCTCACCGAGGACGAGCGCCGCATCGTCAAGCGCAACCTCGGCTTCTTCGTGACCGCCGATTCGCTGGCCGCCAACAACATCGTGCTGGGCACCTACCGCCACATCACGGCCCCCGAATGCCGCCAGTTCCTGCTGCGCCAGGCATTCGAGGAAGCCATTCACACGCACGCCTATCAATACATCGTCGAAAGCCTGGACCTGGACGAAGCCGAGATCTTCAACGCTTATAACGAAGTGCCGTCCATCCGGGCCAAAGACGAGTTCCTGATCCCGTTCATCGACGCGATCGCTGATCCCAACTTCAAGACGGGCACGCCCGAAGCCGACCAGACGCTGCTCAAGTCCCTGATCGTCTTCGCTTGCCTCATGGAAGGCCTGTTCTTCTACGTTGGCTTCACGCAGATCCTGGCGCTTGGCCGCCAGAACAAGATGACCGGCGCTGCCGAGCAGTACATGTACATCCTTCGCGATGAATCCATGCACTGCAACTTCGGCATCGATCTGATCAACACCGTCAAACTGGAAAATCCGCATCTCTGGACGCCGGAATTCCGCGAAGAAATTCGAGAACTCTTCCGCAAAGCGGTCGAACTCGAATACGCTTACGCCGAAGACACGATGCCGCGCGGCGTGTTGGGCTTGAACGCACCCATGTTCAAATCCTACCTGCGCTTCATCGCCAACCGTCGTTGCCAGCAGATCGGTATCGAACCTCTGTACCCTCAGGAAGAAAACCCCTTCCCGTGGATGGCGGAAATGATCGACCTTAAGAAGGAACGCAACTTTTTTGAAACTCGCGTGATCGAATACCAAACCGGTGGCACGCTGAGCTGGGAGTAACGCAGTACGCCATTGAGCCCGGCGCGGGCACGCCCTTCTCTTTTCGATGGGCGTCGCGTTCGCGACAGGCTTGATGGCAAGCTCCTTGGTCAGGGTGTCTTCGAACACGTAGAACAAGCGGTCGGCGGCCTGTGAACAGGCCGCCTGCCGGCGCCATTTGAAATGGCTCGCGCCAAAGGGGCGGGGGCCATATCAAATGGCTGTGCCGAATTCATTAGCGCAAACCGTAGTAGCTGTTGCTCGCACAGAACAGCGGCATGCGCCGATGAATAGCCCGGGCACGGTCCGCCGATTGGCGGGTCGGGGCACGGGTTTAAGTTCTGGGACCCCTGAACCTAAGGAGCATGACCATGGCAACAGCCAAGAAAGCCGTCAAGAAAGCAGCGGTGAAAAAACCCGCCGCCAAGAAGGCAGCAGCAAAGAAGGCCGCTCCGGCCAAGAAAGCTGCCGTCAAGAAAGTTGCAGTGAAGAAAGTCGCAGCCGCCAAGAAGCCGGCCGTGAAGAAGGTTGCCGCCAAGAAGGCTCCCGCCGCCAAGAAAGCGGTTGCCAAGAAGGCCGTAGCCAAGAAGGCCGTCGCGAAGAAGGCTCCGGCCGCTAAGAAGGCTGTCGCCAAGAAGGCCGTTGCCAAGAAGGCAGTCGCCAAGAAGGCAGTCGCCAAGAAAGCCGTAGCCAAGAAGGCCGTTGCGAAGAAGGCCGTTGCCAAGAAGGCTGTTGCCAAGAAGGCAGTCGCCAAGAAGGCCGTAGCCAAGAAGGCTCCCGCCGCCAAGAAGGCTGTTGCCAAGAAGGCTGCCGCCAAGAAGGC
Source organism: Achromobacter sp. Root170 (assembly GCF_001428165.1). Classification (NCBI taxonomy): domain Bacteria; kingdom Pseudomonadati; phylum Pseudomonadota; class Betaproteobacteria; order Burkholderiales; family Alcaligenaceae; genus Achromobacter; species Achromobacter sp. Root170. The sequence continues at coordinate 30,919 of NZ_LMHN01000021.1, read as the reverse complement.
CCCGGCCGCCAAAAAGGCTGTTGCCAAGAAGGCCGTAGCCAAGAAGGCTCCGGCTGCCAAGAAGGCTCCGGCTGCCAAGAAGGCGCCCGCCGCCAAGAAGGCTCCCGCTTCCAAGCCGGCTGTTGCCGCCAAGAAGCCTGCCGCCGCGAAGAAGCCCGCTGCGAAGAAAGCCGCTCCGAAGAAGCCCGCCACGCCGCCCACCACGGCTGCTGCCCCGGGCGCGAAGACCGCGCTGAACCCCGCCGCGTCGTGGCCCTTCCCGACGGGTGGCCGTCCTTAATCCGGACGCGCCGAAGCGTTAGCTTCATCAGAGCCGCCTGGTTTGCACCGGGCGGCTTTTTTAATGTCTGCGCGTCATGCCATCCAAATGGCTGACCCCTGCACCGGGCCCGATGCACTAGGACCGTACGCAATTTTTACGTCTGGCCGTGCGACAATTGATTCCTCTTTTTTGGGGTGATCGCGTCCATGCTCGGTGAAATCTTCCGCTTCCTTCTCGAAATCGTGTTCACGCTGTTTGGCGCGGCGCTGATTGCCCGCGCCTGGATGCACGCGATACGACTGCACCCCTTCAACCCGTTGGCGCGCGCGATCTACGGAGCCACCAACTGGCTGGTGCTGCCGCTGCGCAAGATCATCCCCGCAGGCAACAAGATCGATTGGACCAGCCTGGTGTGCGCGTGGCTGTCCGCGCTGGTCTATCTGGTCCTGTTGTGGCTGGTGGCCATCGGCGCGCTGATCCCCGCCGCGCTGCTGCCCGCCGCGATGGGCTCGGCCCTCATCATGACGGCAAAGTGGGCGCTGAACCTGGTGGTCTGGCTGACGCTGATCCAGGCCGTGCTGTCGTGGGTCAACCCGATGGCGCCGATGATGCCGCTGCTGCAATCGCTGACCGCGCCGCTGCTCGATCCCATCCGCCGCATCCTGCCGCGCACCTCGATCGACTTCTCGCCGCTGATCCTCTTGATCGCGGCCCAGATCCTGCTGATGGTCCTGGCTCGTCTGAGCTACGGCATGATGGGCGTGTGATCGCCTACACGGGAATCGCGCTGTAGATCTCGATCAGCTTCTTGCGGTCGATCTTGTGGTTGTTCGACATGGGCAACGCCGGGCAGGCGACCAGTTCGGACGGCACCATGTAGGGCGGCAGGCGCTCGGCCAGCCGCTCCTTCCAGCCGGACAGGGCCTGAGGCGCCAGCAGCGCGGCTTGCTCGCCCGCTGCTTCCGAGCCCGTCACGAAACCAATCAGCCGCACCGCCGTGCCATCGGGACGGCGCAGCACGGCGCAGGCGCTAGCCTCCACGCCCGGTAGCCCATGCAGGGCTTCGTCGATTTCCGCCAGCTCGATGCGGTAGCCGTTGAGCTTGATCTGGTCGTCCATGCGGCCGCGGCAGAACAGCAGCCCGCCCTCTTCCATCAGCCCCACGTCGCCGGTGCGGAACGCGCGGCGGCCGTCGTCGTAGGTGTAGAGCTTGGCCGCGTTCAGGTCGGCGCGGTTCAGGTAGCCGCGCATCACGTGGTCGCCCACGATGCAGATCTCGCCCTCGTCCACCAGCAGCACGCTGTCCGGTTTGGCGTGGCCGACCGGCAGCGGGTCATGCGCCGCCAGCACGGCGTCGGTGACTTCGATCCAGGTGGTGGCCACCGTGGCTTCGGTCGGACCGTAGGTGTTCAGGATGGACGCATCCGGAAAGCGCTGGCGCAGCTTTTTCGCCAGCGCCGCCGGCAGGGGCTCGCCGCAGAATAGGAACGTGCGCAGCGTGGGCAGCGTCGCCGGAGAGAAGTCGCGGTTGGCCAGCTGCTGATGCGCGAACGACGGCGTGGACACCCACACCGTGATGCCGTGGGCGGCCAGCCGGGCCATCCACGGACCGGGCGCGGCAATCTGGTCGCGCGCGTTGAGCACGCAGCTTCCGCCCGACGCCAGGGTGGCAAAGACCTCGTACATGGACAGGTCGAAACTGAAGGGCGCCTGGTTCATGAACACGGGCGCCTCGCCCAGACCAAAGCTGCCGAGCATCCAATCGCCAAGCAGGCCGACGCTTTCGCGGCCGATCTGCACGCCCTTGGGGTCGCCCGTGCTGCCCGAGGTGAACATCACGTAGGCCAGGCCGCGTTCTTCCAGCATGGCGCCCTCGCCCGCCGTGAAGCTGCCGGCCGCGGCGTCGAACACAGCGGCCGCCTGCACGATCTCCACGATGCGGCGCAGGCGCTCAGGCGGATAGATGGTGTCCACCGGCACGAACGGCGCGCCGATCAGCAGCGCGCCGACCATGGCGACGAAAAAAGCGGCTTCCTTGTGGCCGTAGATCGCCACGGGCACATCGGGCGCCACGCCGTGCTTGCGTGCGGCGTCGGCCCAGGCGTGCGCCTCGGTGCGCAACTGGGCCCACGTCAGGCTGCGGTCGGCGGCGGCAACCGCCAGCGCGTCGGGCGCGCGCCCTTCGTCGGCAAACTGGAAGGACTTCAGATCGAAACGCATGCCGTGACTCCCGGCGTCAGATAGGGCTGCGGCCGCTGAACACGTACAGCGCCAGCGCGGCCAGAATCAGGGTGAGCACGCGCCCCAGAAAGCGCATGACGGGCTTGGCCAGCGCGGCTTGCAGGGCAGGCCGGGTGCGCGCCGCATTGATCAGCAGGTTGTGCCCCACCGAATACAGGCCGAACATCAGGCCGCTGACGATGTAATGCAGCGACAGTCCGTTCCACACCCCCATCGCCAGCAGGGTCGCGAAAATGCCGATGTTCTGCGCCGCCAGGCGATGACGGCCAAAGAAGCTGGTCTTGCTCAGCGCCTTGTAGATCGGCATGAACACGACATCGCGCAGCCATTCGGACAGGCTGATGTGCCAGCGCCGCCAGAAATCCTGCGGGTTGAGCGTGGCCAGCGGATTGCGGAAGTTGATCGGCAGCGTGAAGCCGAACAGCATCCCGATCCCGATCGCCATCGTCGAATAGCCGGCAAAGTCGAAGAACAGGTAAGCGCTGTAGAGCGAGGCATTGAGCGCCACGCCCGTGAACGAATAATCGTGCGCGTCGAGCGTGGCCAGTCCATAACGCCAGATCAGCTCGGCCAGGCCGAATTTCTGAATGACGCCCACCATGATGAGTTCCAGCCCGATCAGCCACGTGTTCAGGTTGACCCCTTCGTAGCCGCGCTTCAGATCGGCCTGGAAGGCGCGCCAGCGGTACATGGGCCCCGCCAGCAGCGTCAGCGGGAAGAACAGGTAGATGAAATAGTCGAGCGGCGAGACCCGTTCGTTGCGCGGCGCGAACAGCAGCACGTCGATGGCGCGGAACGTGGCAAAGGACAGCCCGAGCATCGCGCCCAGGTGCGAGACCCCGGTCTTGACCAGCAGCAACGGCGTCATCGTGATGATGACGGCGAGCCAGGTGGGGATGTAGTTGCGGCGCATTGCCCACAGCGCGCCGCCGGAAATGGCCAGGAGCGCAATGGGTTGATAGGGCCGCGCCCAGAACACCGCCATCCAGACGCCCAGGCAGATGACGCCGATGATGTGGCGGTACCCGATGTGCAGCGGCATGCCGGACGAGCGGTATGCGACGAGGCCAAGGCCGCCAAACAGCGCGCCGCCAAAGAAGCTCAAGCTAGCAAAGAGTTCCATGGTGCGCTCAGAACTGCTGGTATTGGAATTCGACCTTGATCGGTCCGCCGCTGCCCGTCGTGGGCTGCGCCTGCAGCACGAACACGAGGATCACGCCCACGTACAGGCACAGATGCCAGAAGAAGCGGCGCGCCCAGGGCGCGCCCGCGTTGCGGGCTTCGTCTTTACGAAAGAATTTCATCGGGAAAAATACTCCGCAATGCCTTGATCGGCCATGGCCCAGCCGAGTTCGGCCAGGTGCATGTCGTCGCGCAGCATCCCCGGCTCGAAGGGAATGCTGTAGAGATCCAGGCACCCCATCTGATAGCGGGTGCACATGCCGGTGATGGCGGCCACCACGGGGTCGAACCGTTCGACGTCCAGGATGAGCTTGGGGTTGAACGGCTGGATGACGAAGTACGCCTTGACCTTGCGCTTTTGCAACAAGGCCATCACACGCGACAGGTCGCCCAGCTCGGTGCGCGTGATCGGATCGACATCCGCGAACTCGTTGCGCGCCGGCGAGTACAGCGGCGCCAGATATTGCTGGTAGTAGTCGTCGCGCACATCGTAGGGATTGTTGCCGCCCAGGGTGTGTTCGACTTCGCGCGCTTCGTGCGTGATCCGGGACCACTGCCCGGCATTCAGGCGGGCGGACATCGGCCACGACACGTACCGGTGCGCGGGCACCGACAACTTGCTGCGCGGCTTGTCGGGCGCCGGTTCCTTGCGGGCTTGCCACCACAACGCCAGCTTGTCCTTCAGCTCGGAGACCTGGCCGTTGGCGATGAGCCACAGCAGGCCCCAGTTCGCGTTGTCGCTGATCCAGTTCTGCATCTGCTCGCGCGTGCTGGGCTGGTCCCACAGACGATCCCAGACCGGGCCGGTGACGTGCTCGGCAAATGCGCTGCGCGGCAATTGGCCGCCGGAGGCGAACCACGCCGGCGACAGCATGATGACCAGCCGCGTGTTGGGCGTAAGCGAATCGGACACCGATTCCAGCACGCTGACGATGCCATACGACTGGAACATCGCATGGCCGTAAGCGAGCGTCGGCACCTTCAGCTCTTCCGGGAAAAAGCGGTAGGGGACGAAACGCAGGTCGTGGCTGGAGAGCTCCGAGGATCCCAGCACCACCAGCGTGCCGTCGCTCAGGGCATTGCCCAGACGATTCAGGTTGACGTGCTGGGTGCCCCAGTCGGGGCCCAGGTTGGGCAGGTAATTGCTCTTGTTGGCCGCCAGCGCCGAGGGCGAGGACGCCGGGTTGACGACGCGGCTGAGCAGGTCATCCGCGCCGCAATACGTGCCTACCGCCAACGCCACCGCCGTCGCTGCCGCAGCGACGTGCGACAGGAACCGGGTATTACGAAGTATGGGCAGCGACATAGCCGGCAAGCACGCGGACCGACTGAAGGTGCTCTGCGATTTCGGGAGCCGGAATGCTGCAGCCGTACTCGGACTCGACCGCGAGCGTGATGTCCACGGCGGCGAGCGAATCGACCAGGCCGGTGGCAATCAGTTGCGTGTCGGGGGTGACTTTCTTCATGACGATCGACTCGACGATCTCGCCGATCTTGGTGTGGAGTTCTTGCTCGGTGTGCATAGATCTTGCAGCGTAACGTTGCCTGTTCGGCAAACCATCCCCCGCCCCGGGATTTCAGGCGCTGAGGATACAGAAAACAGCTGAAACCAAACTGAAAAATTCCAGCCAGCCAGAACGGCCGCCGGATGCACGTGGTTACATTAAATCCGGACTGCCGCGCCGTCGCAATCATTGCACTTCGGCCGTCGAATCGCCATGAAACTTATGGTGGAAATGGCGAGAAAAGGCTGGGAAAGGTAACGTTCGCGGGTAAATCCGGGGGGCCGCGTTGTGAGCGAGCGACATATTTTTACGTGTCGGCCTCCTGCGGCATTTGACCCTGATTCAAGGCGGCCGCCGCCACCATGAAAAAAAGCCCGCTTGCGCGGGCTTTTTCGTACAGCGAGCTTTCCAAACGGTCGGCGCGGATTACATCGGCGTGACGCGGGTCGGACCGGCGCCGCTGATGACCTGGACACGCTGGCCCACGCTGACGGGCACGTCGGCTTCCTGGGCGACGACACGCGTTTCGCCGTTGTCCAGGCGCACCGTGATCTCCAGGCCGGAGTTCGTCTGCGCGCGGTTTTCGACGGCGTTGCCGGCCAGGGCGCCGAGGATGACGCCGCCCACCGTGGCGATCGTGCGGCCCGTGCCGCCACCGATTGCGTTACCGGCCACACCACCCAGCGCGCCGCCGGCCACCATGCCGACGCCGCTGGACTTGTCGTTCTGAATGACGATCGGACGCACGCCAGTGACCGTACCGGTGCGGACGATCTGTTCGCGCTGTGCTTGATCGTAGCTATAGACACCGCTGGAGGCGCTGCGATTGGCGCAACCGCCAAGCACGGCCATCGACGTCACCACGGCCGCGACAGCCAACCAGCGGCCAGTGCGCGGCGTCACCAGGGAAATAGACTTTATATGATTCATTTGGACTCCTCATTCGGGCACGGCCGACGGTAACTGATGATACTCCGAGCGCAACGCCCGGCAAGTGCGCCAGCAACAGACTGAAACCCTCCGCCAGAAGCTGCAAAACGGGCCGGGAAACAACGGGCTACAGCCCGTTGCCATTGCGCATGGATTGGCCTTCGACTCGTGCTGCGTGCGGCGGTTCCCGGAGTCCTTTTACGGTCAGGCGGGCAGATGGATGCCGTACGTGGCGTGCAGCACGGCGTCGATCTCGGCACGCGTGGGCGCGTGGTTTTGCGGGCCGCGCGAGGCGATCTTGATGGCGCCCATCACGTTGCCCAGACGGCAGCTGTCTTCCCAGTTCCAGCCGCTGGTCAGGCCATACAGCAGGCCGCCACGCTGTGCGTCGCCGCAGCCCGTGGGATCGACCACCTGCGAAGCGCGAACGGGTTCGATCTGGATGGTCTTGCCTTCGGTGTGCAGGGTGGCGCCCTCGGCGCCGCGCGTCACGACGACGGCCTGCAGGGAACGGGCGATGTCCGCGACGCTGCGGCCGGTGCGCTGCTCGACCACGCCGGCTTCATAGTCGTTGACCGTGAGCGCCTGGGTCAGCTTGAGCATGCGCTCCAGGTCCGCGCCGTCAAAGAGCGGCATGGCCTGGCCCAGGTCGAAGATGAAGGGGATGCCGCGCTTGTTCAGGCGCTCGGCATGGGCAAACATGCCTTCCTTCGCATCCGGCGCGACGATGGCCCAGGCGGCATCGGCGTCGCTCAGGTCGTTCTGCGCGGCAAAGGACATGGCGCCCGGGTGGAACGCGGTGATCTGGTTGTCGTCCAGGTCGGTCGTGATGAAGCACTGCGCGGTGAAGGTGTCGGGGATGACCTTGACGCGGCTGACGTCGACGCCCAGGTCCGACAGGCGCTGCATGTACTCGCCGGCGTCTTCGCCAACGGTGGCGACCGGCACGGGTTTGCCGCCCAGCAAGTTCATGTTGTAGGCGATGTTGCCCGAGCAGCCGCCGAACTCCTTGCGCATGCTGGGCACCAGGAACGACACGCTCAGCGACTGAATGCGGTCGGCAAGAATGTGTTCCTTGAAGCGTCCTTCGAACACCGCGATGGTGTCGAACGCCATCGAACCGCAGACCAGAACAGGGGTTGCCATGCTTGTCATCCTTTACGGAAAAAACTTGTCGAGTTGGTAGCCATTGACCTGAACGCCGGTCACTTCAATGGGGACGGAAATCTTCAGGGCGCCTTGCGGGCCGAACGGGCCGGCCAGCTGCTGCGGCGTGAGGTAGTCTTCGGGCATCAGCACCTTGCGCACGACCACCGTGTCCGACAGGTCATTCAGTTCCAGCACCAGCGCCGGCCAATACTGCGGCTTGTCGTAGCGGTTGTGCAGCATCACGGTCAGCACCAGGCGGGTACGGCCATCGTCGATGGCGGCGGCGCCCGTTGGCGGCTGCAGCGACGACGAGGAAATGCTGATGAGATCGCGCCGGCGCGCGTAGCCAACGGTGCAGTCCAGCGGCTTGCAGACGGCTTCCAGGACCGGGCGCAGCGCCGGCACGGAGTTGGCGATGTCGGTGCGATACGCGTACAGCAGTTGCAGCGCCAGTGCGATCAGGCCCACGAGGCAGGCGTAGCCCCACAGCTTGCGCACCAGGCCGCTGCGCTCGATGCGGTCCTGGTCCAGGAATTCGGGCGGCGCCCGGCCCACGTCCGTGGCGCTGGAGTAACGCGTGCGGGTGTCGCCCAGTACCGGCTCGTGCGCGCCGGCATCCCGGTCGTCGTCTTGATCGTATTCGTCGTCGCGCTCGAGGTCCCGCACGTCGTCGTACGCGTCGTCGTAAGTGTCGTCGTGCCGGTCGTCGCGCGGGTCATCGCGCAGATCTTCGCGCGGATCGTTGTACAGGTTGTTGCGCTCGCCGGCTGATGCGCGGCCGGCGCGCCAATCCAACGTCGGCTCGTCCGATCGGCGGGCAACGATGGGTTCCTGGCGATACGCCGGGAGCGGCTGCACGGGCGCGGCGCGAGGTGGCTCGGGCGCGCGCAGGAACGGCTCGCCGTCATCGTCGGCGTAATCGTCGTCTTCGATGTCGTCGTCGGCGGCGGCTTGCGGCTCGGTGCGCTTGCAAATGTCATCACGGCCACGCAGCACGGCGGGCGGAACCGCCGGTGCGGACGGCATCGTGGGTGCGGACCGGACCATGGGCGCGGGCGGCGCCTCGGGTTCGTCTTCCCAAGGCAGGACGATACGTGGTTCTTGGGGCGCGGGCGGCTTGGGCGGCGCGACCGGCGCGACTACTGGCGCGGGCGGCTTGGGCGGCGCGACTGCTGGCGCTCGCGCCGGGATGGCGGGCGGCGCGTAGGCGGGTTCAGGAATCGGGGCGGCGGGCGGGTGCGGCTCGGGCGCGGCCAGCACCGGCGCGGCGACGGCCGCGGCGGAAGACGGCAGCGGCGCACTGGCCGGCGCTGTCGCTACAACAGGCGCGCCCGGCGCGGATACCAGACACGCACGGCCGTCGAACACGGTGGAGCAGGCGCCGCAACGCACCAACCCATTGCGGACCCGAAGCTGGTCGGGCACCACCTTGAAAGACGTGCCGCACTGCGGGCAGCGGGTGGTCAGAGCCATGAGGCGTGCTCCTGCTGCCGCAGCTTAAGGCTTGCGGCCGTGCAGGCACACCCAGCCGTCGCGCGCACGCCAGACCGACATGGCAAGCCATGGCGCGTAAGCGGCGGCGACCTCCTCGGCCTGACGTTCTAGCACGCCCGACAGCACCAGATGGCCGCCCGCGGCGACGCGGCCGGCCAACATCGGCGCCAGCACCTTCAACGGATTGGACAGGATGTTGGCGACAACCACTTCGAACGTGCCGTCGGCCAGCGCATCGGGCAGCATGGCCTGCAGTTCAACCTTGTTGACCTCGGCGTTGAAGACCGTGCTTTGCACCGCCTGCGCGTCGATGTCGACCGCCTGCGTGGGGCCAGCGCCCAGCTTGCGCGCGGCGATGGCCAGAATGCCCGATCCGCAGCCATAGTCCAGCAAGGTCGCGCCGGCAGGCAGCTCGGCTTCCAGCCAGGCCAGGCACAGGTGCGTGGTCGGATGGCTGCCGGTGCCAAAGGCCAGACCCGGGTCCAGTTCGATATGGATGGCGCCGTCCTGGTCGGGCGCGGCCGCGGCGTCCAGGCCCGGCACGTCGGGATTGTCGCGATGCCAGCTGGGGACGATCCAGAGCCGCTCGGCAATGTGGATCGGGCCGAACTGCGATTGCGTCAGGCGCACCCAGTCGGCGTCCGGCACGTCGCGCAGGCTCCAGCCGTCAAACACCGACGCTTCGAGCTCTCCGGATTGCGCGGCTTCTTCCATGATCTGCGCGGGATCGGCTCCGTCCGGCAGCAAGGCGACGACGCGGTTGCGGTCCCAGGCCTGGACGTCGGGCTCGGTGCCGGGCTCGCCGAACAGGGGACGCTCGACGTCGGTGCCGAAGTCGGCGTCTTCGACGGAGACCGACAGCACGCCGGCTTCGAGCAACGCATCCGACAACGCTTCGGCCTGCGCCTCCGAGCAATGGAGCACGAGTTCACGCATGATTATTTCTCTTCCATCTGGTCAACGGGCCGCGGCATGCGCCGCGGCCCGATCAACCTTAAAACATCTACAAGGCAAAACGCAAAAGGGGCCGTGAGGCCCCAAAGTCGGTCAGGGACGCTGCGCCAACTTGTGTTCCAGATAATGGATGCTGGTGCCGCCTTCGATGAAGCGGGCGTCCTGCAGCATTTCGCGATGCAGCGGGATGTTGGTGGAAATGCCTTCCACCACCATTTCCGACAGCGCGATGCGCATGCGGGCCAGCGCCTGGTCACGCGTGTCGCCGTAAGTAATGACCTTGGCAATCATCGAATCGTAGTTCGGCGGCACGAAGTAGCCGTTGAACGCGTGCGAATCGATGCGAACGCCAGGACCGCCCGGCGTGTGCCAGTTCGTGATGCGGCCGGGGCTGGGCACAAAACGGAACGGATCTTCCGCGTTGATGCGGCATTCGATCGCATGGCCCTTGAACGCGATGTCGCGCTGGCGCAGCGTGAACTTTTCGCCGGCGGCGATCAGGATCTGCTGCTGCACCAGGTCGATGCCCGTGATCAGTTCGGTGACCGGGTGTTCGACCTGGATGCGGGTGTTCATTTCAATGAAATAGAACTCGCCGTTTTCATACAGGAATTCGAACGTGCCCGCGCCGCGATAGCCCATCTTGCGGCAGGCGTCGGCACAGCGATCGCCAATGCGCTCGATCAGGCGGCGGGCAATGCCGGGCGCCGGCGCTTCTTCGATCACTTTCTGGTGGCGGCGCTGCATGGAGCAGTCGCGCTCGCCCAGCCAGACCGCATTGCGGCCGCCGTCGGCCAGCACCTGGATTTCGATATGGCGCGGGTTCTCGAGGAACTTCTCCATATAGACTTCCGGGTTGTTGAACGCGGCGCCTGCCTCGGAACGCGTCATCGTGACGGCGTTGAGCAGCGCGGCCTCGGTGTACACCACGCGCATGCCGCGGCCACCGCCGCCGCCTGCGGCCTTGATGATGACCGGATAGCCGACTTCGCGCGCAGTGCGCAGGATTTCCTGCGGATCTTCGGGCAACGCGCCTTCCGAACCCGGCACCACCGGCACGCCGGCTTCGATCATGGCGCGCTTGGCGCTGACCTTGTCGCCCATCAGGCGGATCGTGTCCGGACGCGGGCCGATGAACACGAAGCCGCTCTTCTCGACGCGATCGGCGAAGTCGGCATTTTCGGACAAGAACCCGTAACCCGGGTGGATTGCCTCGGAATCCGTGACTTCGGCGGCCGAGATGATGGCCGGCATGTTCAGGTAGCTTTCACGCGACGGCGCGGGCCCGATGCACACGGATTCATCGGCAAGGCGCACGTACTTGGCTTCGCGGTCGGCCTCGGAGTGGACGACCACGGTCTTGATGCCCAGCTCGCGGCAGGCGCGCTGAATGCGCAGGGCGATTTCGCCCCGATTGGCGATCAGGATTTTTTCGAACATGTTCAGCTATCAGCCAATGACGAAGAGGGGTTGACCGTACTCGACGGGCTCACCGTTTTCGACCAGGATTTCTTTGATGACGCCGGACTTGTCGGCTTCGATTTCATTGAGCAGCTTCATGGCTTCAATGATGCACAGCGGGTCGCCTTCCTTGACGGTGGCGCCGACGTCGACGAACGGGGCGGCGCCCGGGTTCGGCGAGCGGTAGAACGTGCCGACCATCGGGGCCTTCACGACGTGGCCTTGAATGACCGGGGCAGCGGGCGCGGCCGGTGCGGCGGCGGGCGCGGCAGCAGCCACGGGCGCGGCGGGCACGCCGGCTTCGGGCTGGTGGTAGGCCACCGGCTGCAGGGTCTGCGAGAACTTGACGATTCTGACCTTGCCTTCGCCTTCGGTGATTTCCAGCTCGGCGATGCCCGATTCAGCCACCAGGTCGATCAGGGTTTTGAGTTTTCGAAGATCCATAGAAGCTGCTTCCCGAGATAGTGTCGGCGTCGCCCCAGCGTCGGGTTCGCGCCGTATAAGATGTAAAAGCGTTGAATTTGATGCGAGATCAGTGCCGCACTGCGTATCGCAGCGCGGCCTCGTAGCCGTCCGCGCCCAGGCCGCTGATCAGGCCCTGCGCCAAGTCGGACAGATAAGAGTGATGCCTGAACGGCTCTCGCTTATACAGATTGGACAAATGTACTTCAATAAATGGGATCGCGACCCCGGCCAGCGCATCGCGAATTGCGACGCTGGTGTGCGTATAGGCCGCTGCGTTGATGATGATGAAGTCCGTGCCGTCCTGCCGTGCCGCCTGAATGCGGTCAACCAGCGCACCTTCGTGATTGCTTTGCCACGCAGTCAGCGTGGCGCCCAATTCACCGGCGAGCAACTCGAGACGCTCATTGATCTGGGCCAGGGTAAGACTGCCGTAGATATGAGGTTCCCGGGTGCCAAGCAGGTTCAGGTTCGGGCCATGCAATACCAGTATGTTTTGCGCCATGCGCGTGCCAAATTGTGGATTGCCAATTGTTGGCAAAACAGCCGATAAACCAGCTTTTTACGCCAATTCCTACTATTTGTCCAACAGACTTACGCCTTCAGAGCCGCCAGCGTGCGATCCAGGTCATCGGGCTGGACTTCACCCAATATCTTCCGGTTAATGCTGCCATCTGCGTTGAAAACGATAGTAAAAGGCAAGCCCCCGCTGGGATTTCCCAATTTACGCAGGGTATCGATGGCGCCAGCGCCAATCACCCATAGCGGGTACGAAACCTGTACTTTCTCGACAAATTTTTGCATGTTGGCTGCAGTATCGACACCGAAGCCAACAAAGCGCACATTCGGGTACTTTTTTTGCAAGGCATCCAGCGCCGGCATTTCCTTGACGCACGGCGCGCACCACGTGGCCCAGAAATTGACCACCATGGGCTGCCCCTTCCAGCCGTCCAGCGAATGCGAAGCGCCGGCCAGATCGGGCAGCTTCATCTGCTTCAAGGCGGCCACCGGATCGCCGGCGTCGGCTGACGCCGCGGCGTCCTGGGACTTGCGTCCCATCAGCGTGTAGCCGCCCGCGACAGTCGCGGCCACGGCCACGGCGGCGGAAAGAAGTAGGCGTCGATTCATGGCGCGATGATAACCGTTGCGGCCGTTTTACGCCGCACCGGCGCGGCGCCGGCTTGTCGCGGCGCTATATATACAATGCAGGGCAGGAGATTTATCAATGCACCTGCACATTCTTGGCATCTGCGGCACCTTCATGGGCGGGCTGGCGCTGATCGCGCGCGCCGCCGGCCACAAAGTCACGGGTTGCGACGCGGGCGTGTACCCGCCGATGAGCACCCAGCTTTCCGAACAGGGGATCGAACTGATCGAGGGCTTCGGCGCGGAACAATTGGCGCTCAAGCCGGACCTGTACGTCATCGGCAACGTGGTCAGCCGCGGCAATCCGCTGATGGAAGCCATTCTGGAATCCGGGGCGCGCTACGTGTCGGGTCCGCAATGGCTGGGCGACAACATTCTGCCGGGCGCACATGTGCTGGCCGTCGCCGGCACGCATGGCAAGACCACCACCAGTTCGATGCTGGCCTGGGTGCTGGAAGCCGCGGGCCTGGCGCCCAACTTCCTGATCGGCGGCGTGGCGCAGGACCTGCACGTTTCCGCCCGCTACGATCCGGCGCGCCGCCCCTTCGTGATCGAAGCCGACGAATACGACACGGCATTCTTCGACAAGCGGTCCAAGTTCGTCCACTACCGACCCCGGACCGCCATCCTGAACAACCTGGAATACGATCACGCCGACATCTTCCCCGATCTGGCTGCCATCGAAACCCAGTTCCACCACCTGGTGCGCACGATCCCCGGGTCGGGCCGCATCGTCCGGCCGACGCACTCGGACGCCCTGGACCGCGTGATTGCGCGAGGATGCTGGTCCGATACCGTCACGTTCGGGGCCGACGGCCATTGGCAGGCCTCGCCGCCCGACGCGGACGGCGCCTTTGAAGTCACCCGCGCTGGCGAGCGAGCCGGCACGGTGCGCTGGTCGCTGACCGGCGAACATAACCGCATGAACGCGCTGGCCGCCCTGGCCGCCGCCGAGCACGTCGGCGTGCCGGCCGAACAGAGCATCGACGCCCTCACCCGCTTCGGTGGCGTCAAGCGCCGCATGGAACTGCGCGGGACGGTCAACGGCATCAAGGTCTATGACGACTTTGCCCATCACCCCACCGCCATCGCCACCACCCTCGAAGGTTTGCGCCGCCAGATTGGCGCCGCGCGCATCCTGGCCGTGCTGGAGCCGCGTTCCAACACCATGAAGCTGGGCACCATGGCCGCCCGTCTGCCCGAGGCCCTGGCAGACGCCGATCTGGTGTTCTGCTTTGGCGCCAACGAGGGCAAGCATGCGCTGGGCTGGAACCCGGACGAGGTGCTCGCGCCCCTGGGCGGCCGGGCTTCCAGTTACGATGACATCGGCGCGCTCGTGGCCGCGGTCGCCGGCGCCGCCCGCCCGGGCGACCAGGTGCTGGTCATGAGCAATGGCGGCTTTGGCGGCATTCATGGCAAGCTGCTGGACGCGCTGCAGGCGCGCGGCTGATTCCGCCGCCGGCCGATCGCGCGGGCCCAGCCGGAGCTGGCAGGCCCGCCCGACCGGCTCCAAGGCCGACTACGGGCGGCCTCCCGCAACGCAGACGGAAACAGCAAGCAATGATTCTCTATCTACACGGTTTCCGGTCGTCGCCTGATTCCTTCAAGGCGCGCATGATGGCGGGCGCCATGGCCGAGCGCGGCCTGAACGAGGCCTGGGCCTGCCCGCAACTGCCCGCCAGCCCGCGGGAAGCGATCGACCAGGCCATGGGCATGGCGCGCGACCGGCTGGCGAATGCCGACTCGCCGCGCGAACTGACCGTCATCGGCTCGTCGCTGGGCGGTTTTTACGCCACCTGGATCGCCGAACAGCTGGGCTGCAAGGCCGTGCTGCTGAACCCCGCCGTCAACGCCGCGCGCGACCTTGCCACCCAGGTCGGCGAGCACCACATGTATCATTCCGGCGCGCCGTTCGTTTTTTTGCCCGAGTATGTGGCTGAACTGGCCGCCATCCATGCGCCGCGCATCACGCAGCCCGACCGGTATTTTCTGGTCGCCGCAACGGGCGACGAAGTGCTGGACTGGCGCGAAATGCGCGACCGGTACGCAGGCTGCCGCCAGCGTATCGTGCAAGGCAGCGACCACGGCCTGTCCGATTTCGCGGACTGGATGCCGGAAGTGCTTGAGTTCGCCCTAGGCGGCAAGCCGGTACGCCCTTGATAATCAATATCGACTTTCAACACCCCTAAAGCTGCGCAAGGCGGCGCAAGGCCGCCGCCCAGGACGATCCTCACCATGTATGTGTTTTACGAAGACGACGGCAGCTTCAAGGCCGGCCATATCCTGTCCGAGACCGACGCCAGCCTGCAGGTGGAGTCGGAATCGGGCAAGCGCAGCAAAATCAAGCGCGCCAACACCCTGTTCAACTTCGCCTCGCCGGACCCGGCGACCCTGATGAGCCAGGCGGCCGCCACGGCCGAGACGCTGGACCTGCAATTCCTGTGGGAATGCGCGCCGCAGGAAGAATTCGACTCGCCCGCCCTGGCAGCCGATTACTTCGGCCACGCCCCCACGCCCGTCGAACAGGCCGCGCTGCTGATGCGCCTGCACGGCGCGCCTGCTTACTTCCATCGCCGCGGCAAGGGCCGCTACCGCCCTGCCCCGCCCGACATCCTGGCCGCCGCGCTGGCCGCGCTGGAAAAGAAGCAGCGTCAGGCCGAGCAGCAGCAGGAATGGGTCGACGAAATGGCCGCCGGCCGTCTGCCCGAGCCGATCGCGCAGGCCGCCGAATCGCTGCTGATCCGCCCGGACAAGAACTCGCAGCAATGGAAGGCGCTGGACGCCGCATGCGCCAAGCTGGGCAAGACCCCGGACCGCCTGCTGCTCGAACTGGGCGCCTGGCCGCACGCGCTCGCGCTGCACAAGCGCCGCTTCCTGGCCGTCAACTTCCCGCGCGGATTGGCCTTCCCCGACGTTGAACTGCCCCCCATCGACCGCGAACTGCCGCTGGCCGATGCCGAGATCTACTCCGTGGACGACGTCACCACCACGGAAATCGACGATGCGCTGTCGGTCTCGACCCTGCCGGACGGACGCGTGCGCGTCGGCATCCACGTCGCCGCGCCGGGCCTGTCCGTCACCCGCGACAGCGAACTGGACAAGCTGGCCCGCGCCCGCCTGTCCACCGTCTACATGCCCGGCGACAAGATCCCGATGCAGCCGGACAGCGTCATCCAGGCGTTCTCCCTGGACGCCGGCCGCGAAGTGCCCGCGTTGTCGCTGTACGTCATCGCCAATTCCGAAACCGGCGAAGTCATCGAATCGGAAACCAGCCTGGAACGCATCGTCGTGCGCGAGAACCTTCGCCACAACATGCTGGACACCCAGGTCACCGAGGCAAGCCTCGCGGATCCGGCAGCCGATCTGCCCTACGGGCACTGGCTGCGTCCGCTCTGGAAGCTGGCCCAGGCCCTGTCGGCGCAACGTGAAAATGTGCGCGGCAAGCCGGAAAACAACTCCCGGGTCGAATACAGCTTCTATCTGGACGGCAACCCCGACGATCCCGACACGCCCGTGCGCCTGGTCCCGCGCCAGCGCAACGCGCCGCTGGACCGCATGGTGGCCGAGTACATGATCCTGGCCAACAACCTGTGGGGCGGCCTGCTGAACCAGCACGGCGTGCCCGGCATCTACCGCTCGCAACAAGCGGGCCGCGTGCGCATGAGCACGCAGGCGCTGCCGCACGAAGCCATCGGCGTCCCGCAATACGCGTGGAGCACGTCGCCGCTGCGCCGCTATGTCGACCTGGTCAACCAGTGGCAGCTGATCGCCGCGGTGGAACACGGCGTCTCCGCCCGCCTGATCGCCCCCTTCAAGCCGCGCGACGCGGACCTGTTCGCCATCATCGGCGCCTTCGACGCGCAATACGCCGCCTGGGCGGAGTTCCAGAGCGCGATGGAACGCTACTGGTGCCTGCGCTGGCTGAAACAGAACGGCGTGACGCGGACGGTGGCGCATGTGCTGCGCGAGGATCTCGTGCGGTTTGCGAATGCGCCGCTGGTGACTCGGGTGGGTGGGATGCCGGAGTTTGAGCGGGGGACGGCTGTTGAAGTGGATATTCTGGGGATGGATGAGTTGTCTCTGGAGTTGGATTGTCGGTTTGTGGGTGAAGTTAAAGGGGAATCTGCGTAGGTCGCGGTTGGTTTTCGTCGGTCGCGTAACGTCTTCGTAGGCCGCAGTCTTCGTAGGTCGCCCGACGCCGCGGTCACCGTGGGCACGATCGCCCACGATTGCGGTCCGGAGCCTTCGCTCCGGACTGCCCCGTCGTCATCTTCGTCCGCCTTCGGCTCCCTTCAGATTCCCTCGGGCGCATCGACGGCGCTCGCACCCACGGTGCCCGCGACGCCGTGCTGCCAGGATCTTTGGTTTGCGCGCTACAAGACCTGTGTTCAGGGAAGGGAATTTGCGGGGCCGCCGAATTGCTGCCGCCCGGGCGGCGGCAATCGGCATCGGGGCGGTGGGACGTCGCGAGGGGGTGCGCTTCGCGCTGGCGGTGATTGGTTTGCTAATGGTCCGCCTCACGTTGGGGGTGGGCGGTGATGGGCGGCGCGGCGACGGGTCGCTACAGCTTGCCGATCTGTTCGCGCCGCCCTTCAAGCTTGAAGACTGTCTATACGGGTGTCAGACACCTGGTGAAATGCACACACCTACGCGCGAAGCGTCATCACCACGCCGCAAGACGCCGCGTAAGTCTCCGGAGGCCGCCCGCGCGGCCGAACGGGGACGGGCACCGCAAGACGACCACCCCGCCGGCCGTCAGATTTCTATTGCTCGAGTCCGGTGCGGTGGCGGCCCGGGGTGCGCGGGGCGTCGATAAGCCCGAGGGAATCTGAAGGGAGCCGAAGGCGGACGAAGATGACGAAGGGGAAGTCCGGAGCGAAGGCTCCGGACCGCAATCGTGGCCCCGCGCGCCCCGGGTCGCCGCCGTGCCGGACGCCTCAAGAACGCCAAAGACCCACCCAAGCAAACGCCCCTCCCAATCAGCCGGTAACCTGAAGAGCACCACCAACACCCCCGCATTTCAACGCCCCCCGTTAAACTTCCGATAAAAAAGCACAACGGAGGAGAAGAACCATGCGCATTCTGCTGGTCGAGGACAATCTCGATCTTGGCGATGCCGTTGAGAGCAAGCTGCGTTCGGCGGGTCATAGTGTGCAGTGGGTGCGTGATGGCGTGCAGGCGTTGCGTTGGGGGTTGGATGAGACCTGGGACGCACTCGTGCTGGATATCAATTTGCCCGGCAAGGATGGATTCACGCTTATCCGAGAGTTGCGGGCGGCGGGTCTTGAGGCGCCTGTGCTCGTCATGACCGCGCGCGCCGAGATCGAAGACAAGATCGACATGCTGGATCTGGGCGCTGATGACTACCTGGTCAAACCGTTCGATCTGCGCGAACTGGAGGCACGGCTGCGCGCCTTGTTGCGGCGGCCTGCGGGGCAGACCACCAGTGTGGCGCATTACGGCAATCTCAGTCTGGATCTGGCGAATCGGCATGTCGAACTGGCCGGCACGCCCCTGGAGCTGGGGCGGCGGGAATTCCGGTTGCTTGAGATCCTGGTCGGCAAGCTGGGCCAGACCGTTGCCAAGGAACGCCTCATGAACCAGATCTTCGACCTGGACGACGGCTCGCTCAATGCGCTTGAGCTGCTTATCTCGCGGCTTCGCAAAAAGCTTGCAGGTGCGTCCGTGGATATCGTCACCGTGCGGGGCGTCGGGTATCAGGCCCGCAGCCATGAACATCCCTGAAAGCTTTTCCATCCGGCAGCGCGTCTTCACGTTGGGCGCCGTGCTTCTCGCCTGCGCGCTCATCGGGCTCGTGTTCTTTTTGCGCGGTTATGCCCAGCGCGCCGCCGAGCAGGCGTTTGACCGGCTGCTCGCGGCCTCGGCGCTGACCATTGCCGGGTCCGTCCAGATCGAAGACAACGAAGTCACCGTCGAGCCGCCCGTGTCCTCGCTGGCCATGCTGTCCGGCGGCGAACGTGTGTTCTATGAAGCGCGCACTTCAAACGGCAGGCTCATCACCGGGTACGGCGACCTTGCGCCCGGCCTGCCCCTCGCGCAGTCGGCCACGCCCGTTTTCACCTATCTCAGCTATCACGACGAACCCATTCGGGTCGCGACCGTTGGCCGCCTGGTCTCGGCCAGCCAGCATGCCGGCTGGGTCACCTTGCGTGTCGCCGAGACGCTGGGCTCGCGCGAGGCGCTGGCCGGCGAAATTCTTGGCCGCAGCGTGCTGCCGCTGGTCGTCGTGTCCCTGGTCGCGCTGGGCCTGTTGTGGTTTGGCGTGCAGCGCGCCTTCGCGCCGCTTGCCGTCGTCGAGCGCGAACTGCGGCGGCGAGCGCCGGATGACCTGGAGCCGCTCGTCAAACCCGTCCCGCGCGAAGTGCGGCGGTTGATCGAAGCGCTCAACGGCTTCATGCAGCGGTTGTCTGGCGCCATGGACACGCTTAACACCCTGGTCGCCGACGCCGCGCATCAGGTCCGCACGCCCCTTGCCTCGCTGCGCGCGCAAGCCGAGGTAGCGCTGGACGAGACCGATCCGCAGCGCTTGCACGCCCGGCTCGAGCGCATTCATCTGAACGCCACCCACGCCAGCCAGCTCATCAACCAGCTGCTCATGGACGCCACCATCACCCACCGGCTCGGCAAGGGCGCCCGCGCGTTGGTCGGCGTGGCTGAAACCGTCAACGAAACGCGCCGCCGCATTGGCCCGTTGGAGGCGCAGCGGCTGCGCATCGCCATTGCGCCCGAAGTGCGCCGCGCGCGCATCGCCGGCGATCGCATCGCGCTGCGCGAAATGCTGCGCAACCTGGTCGACAATGCCCTGCGCTACGCGCCGGACGGGCCGGTTGAGATCCAGGCCACGCCCGTTGCCGGCTATCGCGTCGCGCTCACTGTCTCGGACCGCGGCCCCGGCGTGGCCGACGACGAAAAGGAATCCGTGCAGCAACGTTTCTCGCGCGGCCGCGCCGGGGAAACGCTGCCCGGATCCGGACTGGGACTGGCGATCGTGCGGTCCGTCGCTGTCGCCCACGGCGGGTCGCTGTGGCTGCTGGACCGGCCCGGCGGCGGCCTGACGGCCCGCGTCGTCCTGCCGCTGGCGCGCGCCGGGGCGAACCGCACGCTGATGGCAGCCGCCGCCGCGGTCTGCGCCGCCTGCCTGCTGCTGGCCGCGCCGTCCGCCGACGTACGGGCCGCGGGCGTCGAGGTGACCGGCGCGGCTGCTCCGCCCGCCGCACCGCAGGTTGCCGGCATCCCCGAGATCATCACCCGCTATCCCGCGCCCCAACCGTCCTCCCGCGTCCTCACCATCGCCGGCCCCACGGACACGCCCGTAGTCGCCCCGCTGATCCAGGGGTTCCAGTCGCATCGCCCCGACGTCAGCGTCGTGTACCGCGAAATGGGCAGCCGCGAACTCTACGAAGCCGCCATCGAAGGGCGATTGAAGGATGTGGACGTCCTCATGAGTTCCGCGTCGGACCTGCAGATCCGGCTTGCCAACGATGGCTACGCGCTGAGCTATGCCTCGCCCTACGCCGCGCGGCTTCCGTCGTGGGCCATATGGCGGCACGAGGTCTACGGCTTCACGTTCGAGCCCGCCGTCTTCGTCTACAACCCCAAGCGTTTCGCGGAAGCTGAAGTGCCGCGCTCGCGCCAGGACCTGCTGCGCCTGCTGGAGCAGGATCCGTTGCGCCTGCGCGGTCGCATCGGCACCTACGACATTGCCGCCAGCAGCCTGGGCTATCTGCTGGCCGAACAGGATGAGCTTGTCTCGTCCAACTTCTGGGGGCTGGCCAACGCCATGGGCCAGGCCGGCGTGCGGCTGGCGGCCACCAGCGCCGAGATCCTGGACGCCATCGAGCGCGACGAACTCGACATCGGCTACAACATCCTTGGCTCTTACGCGCTGTCGCGCCAGGCTGCGGGCCGGCCCATCGGCGTGGTGTTTCCGCAGGACTACGTGCTGGTGCTGGCGCGCTCGGTCCTCATCGCGCGCACCGCCCCCAACCCCGACCTCGGCCGCGCGCTGGTCGACTGGCTGCTGTCGCCCGCCGGCCAGCAGGTGGCATCCAGCCATGCCGCGCTGGGATCCATCATGGAAGACACGCCGGGACGGTGGACCTCGGAAGCCGTGCTGGCGCGGTCGCAGGGCATCGTGCAGCCCGTGGTGCTGAGCCCCGCGCTGCTCGTCGGCCTGGACCAGCGCCGCCATTCCCGGTTCGTGCAGAACTGGATCCGGCTCGTCACCGACACGCCGCAGCGTCCGTAACCCGGCGCGCAGGCGTGGCCCAGGGATTTCCCCTAGCCACCGCGTGCCGCCATGACAGGACGACGACAGACGCGCACTCCTAAGATGGCTGCACGCGGGCCCCAGAGCCCGCATCAAGCCAAATCCAATCGGAGACAACACCCATGCTTGCCAAGTCCAAACTGGCGGCCGCCTGCGCCGCCGCATTCGCCATCGCCTCGGGCAGCGCCTTCGCGCAGGCTGTGCCGGCGGGCTATCCGGCCGACTACCAGAAGGTCCTGGACGGCGCCAAGAAGGAAGGCAAGGTCGTCATCTATTCGACCACCGACACCAAGGCCGCCGGCCCCATCATCAAGGGCTTCGAAGCGATGTATCCGGGCGTCAAGGTCGAATACAACGACATGAACAGCACCGAGCTCTACAACCGCTACATCAGCGAACAGGCGGCGGGCGGCGGCAGCGGCGACATCGTCTGGAGCTCGTCGATGGACTCGGCCCTGAAGCTGGCCACCGACTACGCGCTGAAGTACAAATCGCCCGAGGCCGGCAAGCTGCCGTCGTGGGCCGTATGGAAGGATTCCGCCTACGGCACGACCTACGAGCCGGCCGTCTTCATCTACAACAAGCGGCTCATTCCCGCCAATGAAGTGCCCACCACGCACGGCGCGCTGGCCAAGCTGATCGCCAGCCAGCCCGACAAGTTCAAGAACAAAGTCACCACCTACGACATCGAGAAGTCCGCGGTCGGCTTCATGCTGGCGGTGCAGGACAAGGCCAACGATCCCAAGTATTTCGAGACCCTCAAGGACATCGCCAAGGGCGGCCTGGTCGTGCAGTCGTCCACCGGCACCATGATGGAACGCGTGTCCTCGGGCGAAAACCTGATCGGCTACAACATCCTGGGTTCCTACGCGGAGACGCGCGCCAAGAACGATCCGTCGCTGGGCGTGGCCTACCCCACCGACTACGCGCTGGTGCTGTCGCGCGTGGCGTTCATCAGCAAGAAGGCGAAGAACCGCAACGCCGCCAAGCTGTGGATGGACTACCTGCTGTCGCAGAAGGGCCAGGAAATCATGGCCAACCAGGCCGACCTGGCGTCCGTGCGCGACGACATCGAAGGCGACAACGACGTAGACGGCATGACCAAGAAGCTGGGCGCCTCGCTCAAGCCGATTCCGGTCGACGAAACGCTGCTGGACTACCTGGAGCAGAACAAGCGCCTGGAATTCATCAAGCAATGGCGGGCCGCAGCGGGCAAGTGATGCCCGGGCTCTGGGCGGCCTCGCGGCCCGGAGCCGCCGCAAACGCAGCGGACGGCGCGCCGTCCGCCTGACCCTGCCCCGGGGCCATCGCCCCCGGCGGCGCGGCCACCGCGTCCTTCAAGACCACAGGATTTCCCATGCAGTCATTGCGCAGAAAATGGCAGTCCCTGCCACGCGGCGTGGTGGTGCTGATCACGGCGCTCGCCATCTACGTGCCGCTGTCGTTCATCATCATCCAGAGTTTTCTCTCGGCGCCCTTCTTTGCCCCGTCCAAGACCTGGAGTCTGGACGCCTTCCGCTTCATCTTCGCGGATCCCGATTTCTACAAGGCGCTACGCAGCGGCTTCATCCTCGCGTTCGGGCTGGCCGCCATCGCCATCCCGCTGGGCGGCATGCTGGCGTTCCTGATGATCCGCACCGACCTGCCGGGCCGCCGCTGGATCGAGCCGCTGATCCTGGTGCCGGTGTTCGTGTCGCCCATGGTGCTGGGCTTCGGCTACGTGGTCGCGGCCGGCCCCGTCGGCTTTTTCTCGACCTGGACGCAGAACATCCTGGGCTTCGTGCCCTGGAACGTCTACTCGCTGACCAGCATCGTCATCATCGCCGGCCTGACGCACGTGCCGCACGCCTACCTGTACATCTCGTCGGCGCTGCGCAGCATGGGGTCCGACGTGGAAGAGGCCGCGCGGGTGACCGGCGCCTCGCCGCTGCGGGTGATGGTGTCCGTCAGCCTGCCCATGGTGCGGCCGGCCATGCTGTACGCCACCGTGCTGCTCTTTTTCCTGGGCCTGGAAGTGTTCGGCCTGGTGCTGGTGCTGGGTGATCCGGAAGGCAACCTGGTGCTGGCCACCTACCTGTACAAGCTCACCAACAAGCTGGGCATCCCGTCCTATCACCTGATGGCCGCGGTGGCCGTGGTGCTGATCTGCATGACGATCCCGCTGGTGATGCTGCAACGCCGCCTGATGCGCACCGCCAACCGCTTCGTCACCGTCAAGGGCAAGGCCTCGCGCGCGCGGCCGCTGCCGCTGGGCAAGTGGCGCTGGGTCGCGGGCGGGGTCGTGGCGTTCTGGCTGTTCGTCACCATCATCGTGCCGCTGACGGGCGTGCTGCTGCGCGCGTTCGTGTCCAACTGGGGCCTGGGCGTGTCGCTCTTTGACGTGCTGTCGCTGGACGCCTTCCGTACCGTGTTCTCGCAGCCCAACCTGATGCGCGCCATCGTCAACTCGGTCGCCATCGGCGTCTTCGGCGGCGCGCTTGCGGTCATGTGCTACATGTTCGTGGGCCTGGCCATGCACCGCAAGCCGGACAACGTCACGCGCTTCATGGACTACAGCGTGCTGGTGCCGCGCGCCGTGCCGGGCCTGCTGGCCGGCCTGGCGTTCTTGTGGGTGTTCCTGTTCGTGCCGATGTGGCTGGACAACGCGCTGGACGTGGACGAAGGCGGCTGGCTGTCGGCCCTGCCCTTCGCCGAATGGCTGCGCGAGAACTTCGTCGAATGGCTGCGCGCCCTGCGCAGCACCATCTTCAGCGTGTGGCTTGCGTACACCGTCGTGTGGATGGCCTATGGCTTGCGGCTCATCTCGTCGACCCTGCTGCAGGTGGGGCCCGAGTTGGAAGAGGCCGCCCGCAGCGCCGGCGCGCGCCGCGGCCAGGTCACCCGCCACGTCACGGTGCCGCTGGCCAAGTACGGCCTGATCGGCTCGTGGTTGCTGATGTTTCTGATCTTCGAGCGCGAATACTCCACCGGCGTCTACCTGCTGTCGCCCGGCACCGAGACCATCGGCTCCATGCTGGTGTCGCTGTGGGCCTCGGGCGCCATCGACATCGTGGCCGCGCTTTCCTTCATCAATATCGTTCTGGTCGTGATCGGCCTGGGCATCGCCCTGCGATTCGGAGTCAAACTTCATGATTGAGCTTTCTGTAGAAGACCTGCACCTGGACTACGGCGACAACCCGGTGCTCAAGGGCGTGTCGATGCAGCTGCGCCAGGGCGAAGTGGTGTCCCTGCTGGGGCCCTCGGGCAGCGGCAAGACCACGTTGCTGCGCGCCGTGGCCGGCCTGGAAGGCCCCAAGCGCGGCCGCATCACCATCGGCAACCGCGTCGTGTACGACGGCGCGGCCCGCCAGGAAATCCCGGCCGAAGAGCGCAACCTGGGACTGGTGTTCCAGTCGTATGCGCTGTGGCCGCACAAGACCGTGTTCGAGAACGTTGCCTATCCACTCAAGCTGCGCAAGACGCCGGGCACCGAGGTGCGCGAGCGCGTGCAGGCCGTGCTGGACCAGCTGGGCCTGGGCAAGCTTGGCCAGCGCCACCCGCACGCGCTATCCGGCGGCCAGCAGCAACGCGTGGCCATCGGCCGGGCGCTGGTGTACAGCCCGCCCGTCATCCTGCTGGATGAACCCCTGTCCAACCTGGACGCCAAGCTGCGCGAGGAAGCGCGCGCCTTCCTGCGCGAACTCATCATCCGCCTGGGCCTGTCCGCACTGATGGTGACGCATGACCAGAGCGAAGCCATGGCGATCTCCGACCGCATCCTGCTGCTGAACAACGGCAAGATCGAGCAGCAGGGCACGCCGCAGGAAATGTACGGCGCACCGTCCACCCTGTTCACGGCCGAATTCATGGGCAGCAACAACCGGCTGGACGGCAAGGTCACCGAGCTGCGCGACGGGCAAGCCCGCATCGAAGGCCCCGGCTGGTCGCTGTGGGGCAAGGCCGGCGCGGACGTCGCGGCGGGCCAGGATGCCACCGCGGTCATCCGGGTCGAGCAGGTGCGCCTGGCCGACGACCCGGACGGCAACCACGTCGACATGCCGCTGCTGACCAGCATGTACCTGGGCGACCGCTGGGAATACCTGTTCCGCACGCCGGACGCCGATCCGGCCCGCAGCCTCGCCCTGCGCGCCTACGGTCCGGAAGGCCGCGAGCCCGGCCCCTGCCGGCTTGCGCTGCCCGCCAGCAAGGTCTGGATCTTTCCCCGGCCGACCGCCTGATCCGGTCTAGACCGTCCGTCCGAGGGCTGTTACAGCCGTCGGACGGAGCGCACCGCGCCGCTGGACTCGACTTACAATGCGCTGGTGCAACACGCAGATTCCCCCTCGATGCTGAGCCGTTACCTGTGGTGGCTGGGCCAACCCGCCCAGCACTACCTGCGTATCGGCATCGCGATATCGCTGTTGGTGCACGCCGGCGCGCTGGCGTGGCGGTTCAGCGCGCCCGCGCAGACGCGGCCGCCCGTGACCAGCCTGGAAGTCGTGCTGCTGAACGCCCGCAGCGAAACCCCGCCTGAAACCCCGCGCACCGTGGCGCAGAACCAGATGACCGGCGGCGGCAACGCCGACCGCGGCGTGTCCACCACCCCGCTCCCCCAGACCGGAAGTTCGGCCGAGACCATCGTGCTGGAAGCCATGCGCCAGCGCCAGGTCCAGCTCGAAGCTGAACAGGCCCGGCTGATGACCCAGTTGCAGTCGCCGCACAACGCCGGCCCCGAGCGCCAGGCGGTCAATCCGTGGCCCGATGGCGCCGATGTCGGCCAGGACGCCCAGGACCAGGCCAGCGTCATCCAGAACGCCCAGGTGGCGGCGCTGGCGGCGCGGGTCCAGCAATACAGCGCCGAACCGCGCAAACAGTTCATCGCGCCCTCCGCCGACGCGTCCCGCTACGCCGCGTATCTGGATGCCTGGCGCACGCGCATCGAGACGGTCGGCACCCAGCATTACCCCGACGAAGCCCGCGGCCGCATCTACGGATCGCTGCGCATCACGGTGTCGGTCCGCGCCGATGGCAGCATCGCCGAGGTCGAGATCGACCAGCCTTCGCCGCATGCGGTCCTGAACCAGGCGGCGCGCCGCATCGTCCAGCTGGCCGCGCCCTTCCCTCCCTTCCCGCCCGATATCGCCCGCGATACGGACGTGCTGGTCATCACCCGCACCTGGCATTTCGTCAACGACACTCTGGAAACACAGGCCCCATGACCGAGGCGATTCCTCAAGCCCGCTACGCCGTCATCGGCAATCCCATCGCGCATAGCCGCTCGCCTCAGATCCACGCCATGTTTTCGCAGCAGACCGGCAAGCCGTTGCGCTACGAGCGCCTGCTTGCCCCGGTGGATGGCTTTGCCGGCGCGGTCGCCGAATTCGTGGCGGATGGCGGGCTGGGCCTGAATGTCACCGTGCCGTTCAAGCTTGAGGCCTATGCCCTCGCGGCGGACCACCTGTCGGCCCGCGCGCGGCTGGCAGGCGCCGTCAACACCCTGTCGTGGCGCGATGGCGTCTGGCACGGCTGCAACACCGACGGCGTGGGCCTGGTCAACGACCTGCTGCGCCTGGGCGTGCGCCTGGCGGGCGCCAACGTGCTGCTGGTCGGCGCCGGCGGCGCGGCGCGCGGCGTCCTGCAGCCGCTGGCCGAGGCCGGCTGCGCCCGCATCCACATCGTGAACCGCACGGCCGCCCGCGCCGAGGAACTGGCCGCGGCCTGGCGCGCCAGCGGCGTGTCGCCGCAGACCCAAGTCACCGCCGGCGCCCTGGCGAGCGCCGCCCTGCCCGGCGGCTGGAATCTTGTCATCAACGCCACCGCCAGCGGGCTGCAGAACGCCGCCCCCGACCTGCCGCCGGGACTGTACGCCGACGGCGCCGCCGCCTACGACATGATGTACGGCGCGCAGCCCACCGCCTTCATGCAGCAGGCCAAGGCCGACGGCGCCGCGCTGACCGCCGACGGGCTGGGCATGCTGGTCGGCCAGGCGGCCGAGAGCTTTTTCATCTGGCACGGCGTGCGCCCGGATGCGGCGCCCGTCCTGACGGCGCTGCGCGAGGCGCTGGCCGCCGGTAGCTGAACGGCATGGCGACCCGAACTGGCCGCAGCGGCGGCCGAAACTGGTTCCGTATCACCACCGGCTTGCTCATGGCGCTGGTGTGCGCCGTCCTGCTGTACCAATTCTGGCTGTTCGCCCAGGTGGTCTGGTACAACTACCGCGACCCGGGCAGCAGCGCAATGATGCGCGAAGAGCTGTCGCGTCTGCGCAAGGAAGACCCGGGGATCGAGCTCAAGCACGAATGGGTGCCCTACGACAAGATCAACCGTTCGCTCAAGCGCGCGGTGATCGCGTCCGAGGACGCGAATTTCACGGACCACGACGGGATCGAATGGGACGCCATCCGCAAGGCCTGGCAATACAACCAGAAACAGGAAGAGGCCGGGCGCTCCAAGCGGCGCGGCGGCTCCACCATCACCCAGCAGCTGGCCAAGAACCTGTTTCTGTCCGGCTCGCGAAGTTACCTGCGCAAGGGCCAGGAACTGGTCCTTGCCTACATGATCGAACACGTCATGAGCAAGGAACGTATCCTTGAGCTCTACCTGAACGTCGCCGAGTGGGGCGTGGGCGTATTCGGCGCCCAGGCCGCCGCCAAGCATTATTTCAATACCACCGCCGCCAACCTGGGCAACGCCCAGTCCGCCCGGCTGGCGGCCATGCTGCCCAATCCGCGCTTCTACGACAGCCATCGCAAGTCCAATTACCTGAACTCCCGCGTCGGCATCCTGACGCGCCGGATGCAGCTGGTCGACATCCCCTGAAAGGGGAATGGGACGATTCGATCCTCCCGGCCGTCTTCGGGCTGCGGGATTTGTTAAGCTTTCACGTTTACGCGCTCCACTCCTTTTTCCTCCATGCGTACTGCACGTCGCTACCTGGCCCGCGAGGTCTATCGCTCTTGCGCAGTGGTCCTTCTGGCCCTGCTGGGCCTCTTCACGTTCTTCGCTTTGGTGGACGACCTGGACAACGTGGGCGACAAGTTCTCCATGATGGCCCTGCTGTACATGCAGGCGCTGGCGATCCCCACCCGTCTCTATGATCTTCTGCCCATCGGGCTCCTGATCGGCGCCATCCTGGCGCTGGCGGGCCTGGCCCAGCGCAACGAACTCGTCATCCTGCGGGTCTCCGGCGTCAGCGGCATGCGGCTTCTGCGTATGCTCTGGATCGTCACCATCCCGCTGATGATCGGCGCGGGCCTGCTGTCCGAATACGTGACGCCCTGGGCCGAGGTCAAGACCGGCGAGGCCAACCTGATGTTCCGCGGCAAGGCCGGCGGCGATCGCTTGAAGAGCGGCTACTGGTTCAAAGAGCCCACCGCCAACGGCGGCACCCGCATCATCAACATCGCCGAACTGAAGGGCGACGGCCAGGTGGCGGGCGTCACGCTCTACGAATTCAAGAAAGACCTGACGCTGACGGCGCTGTCCACCGCCCCCACGGGCACGTTCACGCGGGGCGACCTGGTGCTCAAGGACGTCTCCGAGACGCGCCTGGACGCCGAGGCCGCCGAGGCGCTGGCCAACGCCCGGCCGCCCAAGAATCCGCCCGCCACCGTCGTCAAGCTGCCCGAACGCTCCATCGACACCACCCTCAGCGCCGAACGCCTGCTGGCCCGCGTGCTGACGCCCGAACGCATGTCGATCGTCACGCTGCTCGACTACGTGGAATACCTGCGGGACAACCAGCTTCAATACGGCCGCCAGGTCGTCGCCCTGTGGCGCAAACTGGCCTACCCCTTCACCCTGATCGTGATGATCACCATCGCTGCCCCCATCGGCCTCATGCAGACCCGCCGCGGCGGCGTCGGCGCCAAGGTGTTCGTGGGCATCCTGCTAGGCGTGGCCTTCTTCATGCTGAACCAGCTTGCGCTGAACGTGGGTATGCTGGGCAAGTGGCCGCCCTGGCTGACCGCCCTGGGCCCGAACCTGGGCGCCATGGCGCTGGCGCTGGGCGCCATGAGCTACATGGAATACCGCCACACCATTACCCGTCTCGTCCAGCAACGTTGGCCTTGGAGCAAGAGTCCCGCATGAACGGCAGTATCTGGATGATCGGCGACGTGCAGGGCTGCTGCTCGCCGCTGGATCGCTTGCTGTCCCACCCCGAACTCGTCGGCGACCCCAAGTCGCGCTTCTGGTTCGCTGGCGACCTGGTCAACCGTGGCCCGCAGTCGCTCGAAACCTTGCGCCGCATCATCGACCTGGGCGACCGCGCCACGGTGGTCCTGGGCAACCACGACCTGCACCTCTTGGCCGCGGCCGCGGGCGTACGCAAGCCGTCCAAGTCCGACACGCTGGAATCCATCCTGCGCGCGCCGGACGCCACGGACCTGCTCAACTGGCTGCGCTCCCGCCCGTTGGCGCACTTCGAACAGAACCACCTGCTGGTCCACGCAGGCACGCTGGCTAAGTGGGACGTCGCCAAGACGCTGGCCCTGGCCGGCGAAGTCCAGGACGCGCTGCGCGGCCCCAACTGGCAGAAGGCGCTTCAAAAGATGTACGGCAACGAGCCGGCCACCTGGAAGGAAGACCACAAGGGCGGCAAACGGTTGCGGGTGATCATCAACGCGCTGACGCGGATCCGCCTGTGCACGCCCAACGGACACATGGAGTTCGCAACGAAGGTGACGCCGGGGGCTTGGCCGCCCGGGTTGGTGCCTTGGTTCGATGTGCCTAACCGGGCGACCCGTAACGTGACGACGGTGTTCGGGCATTGGTCGACGCTGGGGTTGTTGCAGCGGCCGGATGTGATCTGCCTGGACACCGGATGCGTGTGGGGCGGGTCGTTGACGGCTTTGCGATTGCAGGATCGGAAGGTCGTGCAGGTTAAGTGTTCTCAGTTTCAGGATCCGATGGCGGAGTGAGGGCTGGCGGGTGTTTTGGCGGGGTTCTTTCGTTCTTCTGTTCTTCTTAGGCCGTTCTCGGGTGGGTCTTCGTAGGTCGCCAGACGGCGTCTGATCTTCGTGGGTCGCGTAACGTCTTCGTAGGTCGCGTCCGGTCTTCGTAGGTCGCGTCCGGTCTTCGTAGGTCGCGTCCGGTCTTCGTAGGTCGCGTCCGGTCTTCGTAGGTCGCCCGACGCCGCGGTCACCGTGGGTTCGTCCGCCTTCGGCTCCCTTCAGATTCCCTCGGGCGCATCGACGGCGCTCGCACCCACGGTGACCGCGACGCCGTGCTGCCAGGGTCTTTGGTTTGCGCGCTACAAGACCTGTGGACAGGGCAGGAGATCTGCAGGGCCGCCGAATTGCTGCCGCCCGGGCGGCGGCAATCGGCATCGGGTCGGTGGGACGTCGTGAGGGGGTGCGCTTCGCGCTGGCGGTGATTGGTTTGCTAATGGCCGCCGTCACGATGGGGGGTGGGCGGTGATGGGCGGCGCGGCGACGGGTTGCCACAGCTTGCCGATCTGTTCGCGCCGCCCATCGGGCACTTGAGTTCAAGTGACGATTAGCGGCGACTGGTGACGTTATCGCGCGGGTGCTGATCTCTCTCGCAAAGGTGTCTGACACCCCTGAAACGCTCCTTCACGCTTGAAGACCATCTATACGGGTGTCAGACACCTGGTGAAACGCACGCACCTACGCGCGAAGCGTCATCGCAAAGGTGTCTGACACCCCTGAAACGCTCTTTTAAGCTTGAAGGCCGTCTATACGGGTGTCAGACACCTTGTATCTTGGCCACTGTAGTGATTAGCTATCGCTACACGCGGACCGATGAGCGTGTTCAGACACCTAGAGCCTGGACTTTGTGGTTCAGATTACGCCTCGGTTCCGCACCTCTGAGCCGGCTGGACACTGGACGGTAGCCTAGGGC
>NZ_LMHN01000020.1:1476-180677 GCF_001428165.1 Achromobacter sp. Root170 | reverse complement strand
CCTACAATGCAAAACACCCGATGAAGTTCACCGGGTGTTCAGTCCGTAGCCTGCTACGGATACCGTGCCGTAGGTGTCAACCTATGGCAGGACGGGTCAGTGGGGCAGCCGCCCCATTGGCCGGCGTCCCGCCTTCGATGCGCTTTCCAAATTCTTCTGATTGTCCGCCGTTCGACGCAGTGTTGTTCTAAGCGCTCTGCGAATCCCGAAGGATTAATCATGAATGGCCGCCCGATTGTTCGTGTAGGCGACAAGACCACGCATGGAGGGACGGTGACGGAGGGGTTCTCCTCCTACGACGTTCTTGGCCGTGCCGCTTCGGGAATGGGGCACATGGTGACTTGCCCTCGCTGCGAGGGCGTTTTTCCCATCGCCGAAGGTGTCGCCACTTTCGCTATCGACGATAGCTTTGTTGCAGTCGACGGCATGAAAACGTCCTGCGGCGCTTCGCTGATCGCGAGTCAAACTTTTGCGGTTGTAGACGTCGGTCTGGGGAGCATCCTCAAGGCCTCAAACAATGGCGGCGCATCTGAGAAAAGATTCCTGACACAGCAGATCTCGCCGAGCGAGCAGGGCTTCTCGAACACTCGCCAGGCCGACTGCAATCACCCCGATACGGCAATACCGCTGGCCGAATACATCGTCCGTGAGATGAAGACCAATCCGTTCTCCGTTCGCGGCAGGCATATACATGAAGCCAATCACTACGACGCAAAAACGTACTTGAAGGACTGGGAGAGCGCTCCCTGGTATACGAAGCTGTCAGGACGGAAAACCTACCTGGAGAAAATGACGGAAGCGAAGCTATGGGCGTACACGTCATTCGCTGAAATCATCGGTCCGAATCGCCCCTGGGATCACAAGCCTGCCTTGCAACGCATGCTGGGTTCAAGCCTGAACGAGGGCTGGCAGAAGTATGGCGACTTCGACTACTACTATGACATCTGGTCAAACATCCATTATGGATACGTTGGCGTCGCGCTCGGCTTTGGTACCGCCGAGCTCATCAATTCGGCAGGCATGGCACAGGCGCTGTTGGATGCCTACACTGCCGTGCTGAAGAAGCGATGGCCGACCATGCAGCACCATCCCGAAAACGGTGCCTGGCCCGCCAGTGCTGACGATGTGCCAGACCATATTTCCATCACGCTGGGCTGCAATCTTTATCGCCAGGCCAAACCCCACGAACTGACGACTTCGACTCTCCTGCAAGCAGTTGAAGCCGTACCGTTACCTTGGGGGAATGCTCGGCACCAAGCCAAAGCTAACCACAAATGCGGGCGCAAGAGGAAATAATGGGCTGCGTGTTGAAATTCTTCGGCATCATCGTTGCGTTGCTAGCTGCGCTTTGGTGTTCCATAGCCTTATGGGGCACGTTCTCGCCCATTGTGCTCTTGCATTATTCCGAGCGCGCGACGGATAAAATTGGCGTCTTCTTTAACGACAACCACAACACCGCGAAATTCGGGATGAGCCCGGGCGAGACGTCCGCTCACTACACGGCAATGTTTCCGGAGCCCGACATGTGGCTACTCCTGACATTTCCCAGTGAAAGCACAGATTCGCTGGAAATCACCAAGCCATTCCGACGAATCGACGTTTGTATCGGACCTGGCGCAAAGATTGAGCGAACGGTGACACGCCACGGGTTTTTTGATCGTTTTACCGAACCGAGCCCACCCTGTGAGCCGGCGTCCAAGCGCTGAGTCGCCTGGGGCACGCGCATCCGCCCCCACCCGCATCACCCCAGCGCCGGCAACATATCAAACAGCAGCACCATCACCAACCCCACCACCGACACGATCGACTGCACCACGGAAATCGTCTTCGTGGCTTCGCCCATGGTCATGCCGAACGATTCCTTCACCATCCAGAATCCGGCGTGATTCGCGTAGTTGAAGAACAGCGAACCGCAGCCGATGGACAGGGCAAGCAGCGGCAAATTTAGGTTGGGGTCCGCGCCAGCCAGTGGCGCCAGCAAACCCGCGGCGCCGACGATGCCGACCGTGGCCGAGCCGGTGGAGACCGATAGCAGCATGGCAATCAGCCAGCCCAGGATCAGCGGCGGGAAAGCGAACTGGTGTGTCAGGTGGACGATGGCGTCGCCGACCTTGGCGTTCGTCAGGACCTGCTGGAAGGCGCCGCCGCCGGCGATGATGAGCATGATGCCTGCGATGGGCTTCAAGCTCTGGCCCAGCGCGCCACGCAGCTTTTCCGCGTCGCCACCGCGCAGGAAGACCAGCGTCACGGCTGCAAACAGCACGCCCAGCAGCATCGCGACGACGGGATTGCCTAGGAACGCGGCAACGTGCGTCACGCTCGAGTCCTTGGGCAGAAGCATTTCGGCCACGGCGTGAACCAGCATCAGCAGGGCGGGCAGCAGCGCTGCCAGTACACCCAGTCCGACGCTAGGCGCGTTATTGCCGCCAGGGCTGTCGGTAGACGCCGTGAACTGCTCGAGCAGGGCCTCGTCCGGCCGCGTCGTCATGCGCGGGGCGATGAACGCGCCATAGAGCGGCCCGCCGAAGATCATGGCCGGCAGCGCCGCGATGAAGCCGTAGATCATCGTGGGGCCCACCGTGGTCTTGAGCGTGGCAATGGCGGTCAGCGGGCCGGGATGCGGGGGCACCATGCCGTGCATGGCTGCCAGCGCGGAAATCACCGGCACGCCCACGTAGACATAGGCCGAGCCCTTGAAGCGCGCCTGGCTTTCCAGCTTGCGCGCCACGCTGAAGATCAGCGGCAGCATCACCACCAGGCCCACTTCGAAGAACATGGGGATGCCGATGACGAACGCCACCAGCGTCATCGCCCACGGAATCAGGCGGGGAGAGGTGTGGCGCAGGATGGCGTTGGCCAGGCGTTCGGTGGTGCCCGAATCCGCGAGGATCTTGCCCAGCATGGCGCCCAGCGCGATCACCACGCCCACGGCGCCCAGCGTCTTGCCGGCGCCATCGGTCAGGCTCTTGACGATGGCGCCCGGGGCCATGCCCGTTGCAAAGCCGACGCCGATGGATACGATCAGGAGCGCCAGCAGCGGATGCATGCGTAGACGCGAGACGATCAGCGCGACCAGGACCAGAACGCTCACCAGGGCGGTGAGCAGCAATTGAATGTCGAACGAAGACATGACGTGAACCCAGAAAAGACGAGAGAGGTTGCGAGCCTTCCTTCTTCTGGCGGCCATGATACGGGATCGGGATGACGGCAAGCTTGAAAAACAGGGCCGACTTCACCAGCCAAAACCGCAATTTTCCGCCTCGCTTTGCATTCTTCCGATTTTTTGTGCATAATTCGCCCCCTCTACCTGTTCCCCGATAGCTCAGTCGGTAGAGCGACGGACTGTTAATCCGCAGGTCGCTGGTTCGAGCCCAGCTCGGGGAGCCAAGAATTTGCAGTACCGCAGTACCCTTAAAAAAGCCCGCAACGTCTTTGCGGGCTTTTTGCATTGGCGCGCGGGGGTCGCGACCAGGCCCGGGTTGTCGACGCCCAGGTTGCCAAGCCGTGTGCATCGCGTAGCATGGCCCGGGTCCGCACCTTCCCGCCCTGCACACCGATGCGTTCATCGCGATCCCTGCCGCCCCTGGTTTCCCTGCGCGCCTTCGAAGCGGCCGCGCGGCGGCTAAGCTTCTCGCAAGCCGCGGAAGATCTGTTTGTCACGCAAAGCGCCATCAGCCATCACATCCAGCGCCTGGAAAAAGAACTGGGCGTCGCGCTCTTCGAACGGCGCACACGCGCCGTGGCGCTGACCGAAGCGGGCCAGAACTATTTCCGCAGCGTGCATGCGGCATTTGAACTGCTGCGCCAGGGCACCGACGCATTGCGCGGGCCCGAGCCGGCGCGCTACACCCTGCGGATCGGATTGCTGGCGTCGTTCGCCACGCGCTGGCTGGCGACGCGTCTGCCCGCCTTTGCGGCCGCGCATCCTCACATCGATCTGCAACTACAACCCGACATCGCGCTGGCCGATGTCGCGGGCGGAGAGGTCGACGCCGCGATCCGTTATGGCCGTGGCGGCTGGCCCGGCGTGCGCAGCACGTTGCTGATGACCGAACGCCTGTCTGTCGTATGCGCGCCCGCGCTGGTCGCGGGCAGGAAGCGGCCGAAGACGCCCGCCGATCTGCTGCGTCATCCTCTGCTGGTCTCTCACGCGCGGCACCAGTTCGAATGGGACGTTTGGGCGCACGCGTTCGGATTGGATCTGGGCGCGGCCCGCACGGTGCGTCTGCACGACTACAACATCGTCGTCGAAGCCGCGCTGGCCGGCCAGGGCCTGGCGATGGGCCGCGAGCGGCTGATCTCCTCGCACCTGGCCAGCGGCGCGCTGGTGCAAGCCCTGCCGGGCGCGGTACTGCAAGACCCGCGCATCGGCTGGTGGTTCGTCACGCCGCGCGGGCCGCTGAGCGCGCCGGTTCAGGCGCTGCACGACTGGCTGGCGCACACACATTAGTTTTACTCATACCTACTTCGCAAGAATTGATTGGTCAGGCCACGCCGCGGCCGATAGCATCGGGGGAGCGTCAAGACGCGCTTTCCCTTTTTTCATAGGTGATTCGATATGACCCGCAGCATTTCCGCCCGCGTTGCCGAGCTTGGCCTGACCCTGGATCCCGCCTCCGCCCCGGCCGCGAACTATGTGCCGTTTGTCCAGGAGGGCAACCTGCTCTACATCTCGGGCCAGATCTCCCGCAAGGATGGCAAGGCCGCGTATCTGGGCCAATTGGGCCACCAGGTGTCTGACGCCGACGGCGTTCAGGCTGCGCGCGCCAGCGCCCTGGGCATCCTGGCGCAGATCGCTGCCGCCACGGGCGACCGTCTGGACCGCGTGGCACGTGTCGTGAAGCTGGGCGTGTTCGTCGCCAGCGCCCCGGACTTCAATCGCCAAAGCGTCATCGCCAACGGCGCGTCGGACCTGATGGTCGACGTCTTCGGCGACGCCGGACGCCATGCGCGCAGCGCCGTCGGCGTGGCCGCTCTGCCGCAGGGCGTGTCCGTGGAAGTCGAGGCCATCATCGCGCTGACCCCGGCCTGATACGCCCCACCCGACAGGAACCGCCATGACCGCCCCCCTGACCCCAAGCGCCATCCAGGCGCTTCGCGCCCACGCGCCCGGCACGCAAAGCTCGGTGCATTTCAATCACGCCGGCGCATCCTTGCCGTCCACGGCCTCGATCCAGGCCATTCACGCGCATCTGAAGCGTGAAGCGGCGCAGGGTCCGATGGAAGCGGGCGTGGCGGCGCGCGACCTGACCGAAGCGGCCCGCACGCTGGCCGCACAGCTGTTGAACGCGCAGGCCGAGGAGATCGCGTTGACCGGCGGCAACTCGCCGGGCTGGGGCGCCGCCTTTGCGGCGCTGCCGGCCTGGCGGCCCGGCGACCGCATCCTGGTGGGCCGTCACGAATGGGGCGGCAACCTGGCGGCCATGCGGCTGATCGCGCAGCGCGCGGGCGCCACGCTGGAGACCATCCCCTCGGACGACAGCGGCTGCGTGGACCCGCAAGCGCTGGAAGCCATGCTGGACGACAGGGTGCGGCTCATTGCGCTGACGTGGCTACCCGCCAACGGCGGCCTCATCAATCCGGCCGCCGCGATCGGGCGCGTGGCGCGCAAGCACGATATTCCCTATTTCGTGGACGGCGCCCAGGCCGTGGGTCAGATTCCCATCGACGTGCGGCAAGTCGGTTGCGACGTGCTGAGCGGTGCGGGCCGCAAGGCCTTGCGCGGACCGCGCGGCACCGGGCTGCTGTACGTGCGGCGCGAATTCCTGGATCGGCTCACGCCCGCCTTCGTGGACACGCATTCCGCGCCGCTGGGCGTGGACGGGGAACCCGTGCTGCGCGCCGATGCCGCACGCCTGGAATCCGCCGAGAATTCATTGGCGCTGCGTTGCGGCCTGGCCAATGCCCTGCGCGAAGCGCTGGATCTGGGCCTGGACACGATCCGCGCCACCATCGATGCCACTGCGCAGACGCTGCGCGCCGAACTGGCGGCCATTCCCGGCGTGTCGATGTTGGACCAGGGGCGCGAGCAATCAGGGCTTGTCGCCTTCAACCTGGCCGGACATGACGCGGCCGATGTTCAGCGCGCGCTGGCTGCGCAGGGCATCACCATCGGCAGCAACGGCGTGCCGTACACGCCGCTGGACATGCAGGCCCGTGGTCTGGACCGGATCGCCCGCGCGTCCGTGAGCTATCTGACGAGCGGCGACGAAATCGATCGCCTGCTGCAGGCCTTGCGCAAGCTGGCGGCCTAGCGCGGCAATGGGCTCAGGCGCGGCCGGCCAGCGCCGCGCGCTTGGAAAACGGCGACCATTTCGTGAAGACGAGCAGGTTGCCCAGCATCACCAGCGCCAGGCCGGCGATGGCATAAGGTGTCCAGCGGTAGCCTTCGACCACCGTCGATATGCTGAGCGCCACGACCGGAAACAGCACCGTGCAATAGGCGGCCCGTGCGGGCCCCATGCGGCCGACCAGCGTCAGATACGCGGTAAAGCCCACCACGGAACCCACCACGGCCAGATACAGCAACGCGCCCACATAAGCCGGCGACGAATCGAAGCTGAACGGCACGCCCGCGGCCAGGCAGCCGGCCAGCAGGATGCCCGCCCCGTAAAGCATGCTGTAGGCGTTGCCGGTCAGCGGCCGGATGCCCGCGCGCTGCTGCAGGGACGACAGCATGTTGCCCGTGGAAAAGCACAGGGTGCCCAACAGCGCAAAGCCCAGGCCCAGCAGCGTCTCGTGGCTGGCCTCTTGGCTGGCCAGTTCCGGCCAGAAAAGCAGCACCAGGCCGCAAAACCCCAGGGCGCCCGCCGCCATGATGCGCGGCGCGATGCGCGTGCCGAACCAGAGCCGCGCATTGAGCGCGTTCCACAGCGTGGCGGCCGAGAACACCACCGACACCAGGCCGCTGGGGATCCACTGCGTGGCCGAGTAGAAGCACAGGAAGTTCAGGCAGAACAGGCACAGGCCCTGACCCACGCACAGCCAATGGCCCCGCCGGTCCAGCTTTTGCAGTTTGCGCAGGACAAGCAGCGCCACGAACAGCAGCAGGCCCGCCAGCGCGAAACGGTAGAAGATCGACACCGGGATGGCCACCACGCCAAGCTGCAGCTTGATGGCGATCCAGGTGGAGCCCCAGATCAGGACGGTGAGCAGATACAGGGAAAGATTCATGATGCGACGGGCGCGGCAGGCCACGCGAAGTGCTGATACGGACATCGGCGGTCATGTTTGATCGCCGGGCATCCAGTGTGCGCCCCGATGCCACGCCGCGATTGCCGGTTCTTGCGCTTTTGTCCGAATCGGGCGCGTCAAGCGCTCGTGGACGGGAGTAGCATTCATTACCATGGGCTCCCCCGCTACGGCTCCGGCCGATTTCTCTGTTTTCCGCACGCTGTCGCGCTCGACCGCGACGCTTGAACGCGCCGCGTCGCTGGGCGAGGGCATGGCGATCTCGCAGTGGTCGCGCACCGCCCGCGAAACGCTGGGCTACGAAACGCCCGGCCATCACACGCTGTCGCTATATCTGCGGGGCGGAGACCGGTCGTTTCGCGTGGGCCAGGACTCGCTGCACGGCGGCGCGGGCAAATTCTGCGTGCTGCCCGCCGAGCACCATTCCCGCTGGAGCATGAACGACAACGTGCATTTCCTGCACCTGTACATCGCCCCGCAGCGGCTGGCCCGCGAAGCCGTCATGCGGCTGGACTGCGAACCGCGGACGCTGGAACTGCGCGACCGCACCTACATCCAGGACGACTCGCTGATCGACGTCTGCCGCCGACTCCTGGGCACGGACTGGAACCAGCCCGCCGACCGGCTGGCCGCCAGCAGCGCCGCCGAGACCGTGCTGCACCACCTGCTGACGCAGGGTGTCACGCGCAAGACCCCGCAACCGGTCCGCGGCGGCCTGGCGCCCGGCGTGCGCCGCCGCGTGATGGACTATGTGGACGCGCATCTGGCCGATCCCCTGACGCTGGACGAACTGGCAGGCGTCGCCGCGCTGTCCACGTATCACTTTGCCCGCATGTTCCATGCCTCGTTCGGCGAGCCGCCGCATGCCTGGGTGCGCGGCCGGCGCCTGGCCCGCGCGCGCAGCCTGCTGGCGGCCGGCAAAGGCGACCTGGCGGCCATTGCGCAAGCCAGCGGCTTTGGCAGCGCCAGCCACCTTGCCCGTGTCTTTCGCGATGCCATCGGCGTCACGCCGGGCCAGTATCGCAGCGCGCGCGCCAGCCACTGACCCCGCCCATCCGGGATGCCGCCGGCCGCAACACGCGGTCTACAATGGCGCATCGCCCTCGCGGCTTCACTTGGCCTTTGCCGGCCTTCTCCCGCCTGCACCGACGCGATGCCGTCCCCGACCTCTCGCGATACTTCCCCCCTCATCGACAGCGCCGTTCAGCGCCCCTTGCGCGCGCACTGGCTGGCCGAGCTGATCCGATTGCGTGAGGCGCACTGGGGACCGCTCGAGGACGCGCAGGCGGTGCGCCAGGTGCGCCAGCTCGATGCCGGCTTGCCGGCGCGCATCCTTGCCCGCGCCGCACTGCTGGCGCAACGCGAAAACCTGATTCCCCTTGTCGATGGCTGGCGCCGCAGCGCCGTGGCCATGCTGGCCGTCCTGTTCTTCTTGGCCGTGCTCTCCGGCGCGGCCGCCGCCCTGGGCGCGCTGGGCGACGGCACGCGGGCCGTGAACGTGCTGTGGGCGCTGGGCGCGCTTCTGGGGCTGCACGCGCTCACCTTTCTGCTGTGGCTGGCGAGCTTTCTGCTGCGGCCCGCCGCCGTCACCGGCCTGGGCCGCCTCTGGCTGTGGGCCACGCGCAAGCTCGCGCGCGGCCCCGATGGCGCACTGGTGCCACAGGCCTTCCTGAACCTGCTGACGCGCGCGGGCGCGTTGCGCGGCCTGTTCGGCAGCATCAGCCATCTGTTGTGGCTGACGGCGCTGTGCGCCGCGCTGGCGACGCTGCTGGTGGTGCTGTCCACCGCCAGCTACCGGTTCGTCTGGGCCACCACGCTGCTCGCGCCCGAGTCGTTCGTGTGGCTGACGCAGGCCATCGGCTGGCTGCCGGCGCAGCTGGGCTTTCCGATGCCCAACGCCGCGACCATACGCGCCAGCGACGGCACGCAAGTCCTGCCGGCCAGCGCGCAGGCGCAGTGGTCGCTCTGGCTGATCGGCGTCCTCGTGGTCTACGGCATCGTGCCGCGCTTGATTGCCGGCGGGCTGTGCGTGGCGGCCACGCTGCGCGCCTTGCGCCGCGTGCGCATCGACCCCGCGCTGGCCGGTTTCTCCACGCTGCGCGACCGGCTTGAGCCGCCCGCGCTGTCCACCGGCATCGACCGGCCCGTCGATCCGCTGCACGAACCCCGCGTGCGGGCGCCGGCGCTGGACGGACTGGGCGGTCAACCGGTGCTGCTGGCGCTGGAACTGCCCGCGGATCTGCCGTGGCCGCCCGCGGACCTGCCGGACGGCATCCGCCAGGCGGGCAACCTGGACACGCGCGAAGAACGCAACCGCGTGCTGGACGCGCTGGCGCAATCGGCCGCCGCGCGCCTGTTGATCGCGTGCGATGCGCGCCAGACGCCGGATCGCGGCACGCTATCCCTGATCGCCGACCTGTCCGCGCACGCGGCGCAGACGCGGGTCTGGCTGATCCTGCCGCAAGCCGGCGCCCACGTCCCCGCCGGGGCTGGCACCGAAACCCGCGCCGAGCTTTGGCGCGACCGTCTGCTGGCGCTGGGCCTGCCGGCCGACGCCATCCTGCTGGCGCCTGTTGCGCCGCTGACCTGGCTGGAGACCGGCCATGGCTGAACTGATCAAGATCGCGCTCGTTGGCCACACCAATACCGGAAAGACGTCGCTGCTGCGCACGCTGACACGCGACACCACCTTCGGCGAAGTGGCTGACCGGCCCGGCACCACGCGCCACGTCGAAGGCGCCCGCCTGCGCCTGGATGGCCGGCCCGTGCTGGAATGGTTCGACACGCCCGGCATGGAAGACAGCATCGCATTGCTGGAATACCTGGAACGGCTGGATCGCCCCGGCGAACGGCTCGACGGCCCCGCACGCATC
This sequence comes from Achromobacter sp. Root170, assembly GCF_001428165.1. Taxonomy (NCBI): domain Bacteria; kingdom Pseudomonadati; phylum Pseudomonadota; class Betaproteobacteria; order Burkholderiales; family Alcaligenaceae; genus Achromobacter; species Achromobacter sp. Root170. The sequence continues at coordinate 170,613 of NZ_LMHN01000020.1, read as the reverse complement.
CGCCGTTTCCTGGACACGCCCGAAGCGCACGGCCGCTTCGAACAAGAGGCGCGCGTGCTGACCAAGATGCTGGACTGCGACGCCGCGCTGTACGTGATCGACGCGCGCGATCCGGTGCTGGGCAAGCACCGCGACGAACTCGCCATCCTTGCTGCCTGCGGACGCCCGCTATTGCCGGTGCTGAACTTCGTCAATGCGCCGGCGCACCGCGCCGACGCGTGGCGTGACGCGATGGCGCGGCTGGGTCTGCACGCCGTCGTGGAATTCGACACGATCGCGCCGCCGCTCGATGGCGAGCAACAGCTGTACGCCAAGCTTGGCGTGCTGCTGGACCGTCACGCCGGCGCGCTGGCCCGGCTGTCGGACAGCCTGGCCGCGCAGCGCCGCCAGCGTCACGCCGCGGCCTACGAGCTGGTCGCGGACCTGCTGATCGACGTGGCCGCGCTGCATGTGTCCAGCGCCAGCGACGACGCAGCGCTTGCCGCCGCTTCAAGCCAGTTGCGCGACCAGGTGCGCCAGCGCGAACAGACCTGCGTCAACGCGCTGCTCGCGCTCTACAACTTTCGCGCCTCGGATTACGCCGACGACGCGTTGCCCTTGCAGGGCGAGCGTTGGGGCATGGATCTTTTTCATCCGCAGGCGCTCAAGGACATGGGCGTGCAGGTGGGCATGGGCGCCGCCGCGGGCGCCATGGCCGGCGCGGCCGTCGACCTCATGAGCGCGGGTCTGAGCCTGGGCACCGGCATGCTGATCGGCGCGGCGGCCGGCGGCCTGTGGCAGGGCGTCGAAAAACTGGGCAAGCGCGTGGCGGGCAAGCTGCGCGGTTATCGCGAGATCAGTGTCGACGATGCCGTGCTGCGGCTGCTGGCACTGCGCCAACGGCAATTGATCGAAGCGCTGGAGCGCCGCGGCCACGCCGCGCGCGAACCGTTGCGCCTGGACCTTCCGGACGACGAGGCCTGGCGCAAGGGCCCTTTGCCCGACGCGCTGAAAGAAGCGCGCAGCCGGCCGGAATGGTCGGCCCTGGGTAAACACCATGAAGACAGCGACCGGCGCAAGCGCATGCTGCTCGAATTGGCGAAAACCCTAGCATCCGCGCCGCTCCCGGCCGATTGACCGGCGGCCCGCGCGCCTCGCAGCACGCACCATTCACGACATCCGGCAAGCGCGTGATTACCCCAATCCAAACCAATTGACGCTTAAACGAATGCGTCGATAAGATTCGATCTGCATCGGCGCGGGTCCGTCCCCGTCATGCCAATCACAAGGGGTTGGGTCTATCGACTCCAGCAGCAACGCCATGCCCCGGATGCCCTTTGGGGCCGGGGCCCTGTCACTTCTGTCGCGCAATCCGCGCACCACACGGAGCATGAGGGCTATGCGTACTTTTCCCCACTTCAAGCAGGCGGCGCTTGCCGTTGCCGTGGCCGCCTCGCTGGCCTTCAGCGCCGGCGCGGCCGCCAAAACGCTGCACTGGTCGTATCAAGGCGACGCCACGTCGATGGACCCCATGGCCCTGAACGAAACCTTCACGCTGGGGTTCCAGGGCAACATCTACGAAACGCTGGCAGGCTACGACGGCAACCTGAAGCTCACGCCGCTGCTCGCCGAGAGCTGGGAAAATCCCGAGCCCACCAAATGGGTCTTCAAGCTGCGCAAAGGCGTCAAGTTCCACGACGGCTCGCCCTTTACCGCTGACGACGTGATCTTCTCGTGGAAGCGCAGCCTGACGCCGGGCTCGGACATGAAGGGCTATGGCGCCAAGGCCAGCGACATCAAGAAGGTGGACGACTACACCATCGAAGTCACCACGCCCACGCCCAACCCCATCCTGCCGCGCGAATGGGTGTTCTTGTACATCATGAGCAAGAACTGGGCGGAAAAGAACAAGACCACCGAGGCCACCAACGTCAAGGGCGACAACCAGGGCAACTACGCCAACCTGCACGCCAACGGCACCGGCCCGTTCATGCTGACCGAACGCCAGCCCGACGTGAAGACGGTGCTCAAGCGCTACGACGGCTACTGGAACAAGGACATCAAGACCAACATCGACGAGGTCGTCTTCCAGCCCATCACGCAGGAAGCCACGCGTGTGGCCGCGTTGATCTCGGGCGAGATGGACGTCGTGCAGCCGGTTCCCGTGCAGGACTGGAAGCGCCTGGAAGACGCCAAGGGCGTCAAGCCGCTGACGGCGCCCGAAGCCCGCGCCATCTTCATCGGCATGGACCAGGACCGCGACGAGCTGCTGTTCTCCGACGTAAAGGGCAAGAACCCGTTCAAGGACGCGCGTGTGCGCGAGGCCGTCGTGCTGGCCGTGGACACCAAGGCCATCAACGAGAAGATCATGCGCAACGCGGCCAAGCCGCTGGGCACCCTGATCGCCACGTCCATCAACGGCTACGACGAATCGTTCGGCGCGCCGTACAAGCCCGATCCCGAGCGCGCCAAGAAGCTGCTTGCCGAAGCCGGCTATCCCAAGGGCTTCACCGTGACGATGGACTGCCCGAACGACCGCTACGTCAACGACGAGAAGGTCTGCCAGGCCGTGGCCGGCATGCTGGCGCGCGTGGGCATCAAGATCAACCTGCTGGCGCAGACCAAATCCAAGTACTTCGGCAAGATCCTGCTGCAGGCCGGCAACCAGACCAGCATGTACATGCTGGGCTGGACGCCCAGCTCCACCGACGCGCACAACACGCTCCTGAACCTGACCTCGTGCCGCGACGCCAAGACGGCCGCGGGCCAGTTCAACCTGGGCGGCTACTGCAACAAGAAGGTCGATGAGCTGACCAACAAGATCGGCGTCGAAACCGATCAGGCCAAGCGCAACGCGATGATCAAGGAAGCCTTTGGCATCGTGCGCAGCGACTTCGGCTACCTGCCGCTGCACCAGCAGCCCATGTCGTGGGGCGTGAAAGAAAACGTCACCGTCATCCAGCGCGCCGACGACGTGCTCGACCTGCGCAACGTCGTGCTGCCGTAAACGCCGCGTGATGCAACCCCGGGCGGCGCGCGCCGCCCGGACGCGCCCGGCCCAGCCCCCACTCCCGCCTCGCGCGCGGAACGCGGCCCGGCGCCGTCCGAACCAAAGGGCTTTCAGACATGCTTTCCTTTATTGCGCAGCGGCTGGTGCAGTCGGTGCTCGTGATGTTGACGGTGGCGCTGATTGCGTTCTCCATGTTCCGCTACGTGGGCGACCCGGTCGCCAGCATGGTCGGCCAGGACACCACGCCCGAACAACGCGCGCAGCTGCGCGAACAGCTCGGCCTGGATGATCCGTTCATCGTGCAGTACGCCCACTTCGTCGCCAACGCGGTGCAGGGCGATTTCGGCATGTCGTACCGGCACCGCCGCCCGGTCAGCGAGCTGCTTGAAGAGCGCATGCCGGCCACGCTGGAACTGTCGTTCGTGTCCGCCGTCATGGCGCTGGCGCTGGGCATTCCGATGGGCATCTACACCGCGCTCAAGCGGCACGGCGTGCTGTCCAAGGCATTCATGGCGATTTCGCTGGCCGGCATTTCGCTGCCCACCTTTCTTATCGGCATCCTGCTCATCCTGTTCTTCGGCGTGCAGCTGAGATGGCTGCCCAGCTTCGGGCGCGGCGACGTCGTCAGCCTGGGATGGTGGACCACGGGCTTTCTGACCAAGTCCGGGTGGCTCGCGCTCATCATGCCCGCCATCACGCTGGCGCTCTTTCAGATGACCCTCATCATGCGTCTGGTGCGCGCCGAGATGCTGGAAGTGCTGCGCGCCGATTTCATCAAGTTCGCGCGGGCGCGCGGACTGCCGGAACGGCTGATCAATTTCCGCCACGCGCTCAAGAACACGATGGTGCCCGTCATCACCATCACCGGGCTTCAGCTCGGCTCCATCATTGCGTTCGCCATCATCACCGAGACGGTGTTCCAGTGGCCCGGCATGGGGCTGTTGTTCATCCAGGCCATCAGCATGGTGGACATCCCCGTCATGGCCGCGTATCTGGTGCTGATCGCCTTCATGTTCGTGGTCATCAACCTGGTCGTCGACCTGCTTTACTTCGCCGTGGACCCGCGTCTGCGCGTGCAGAGCAAATAAATAGCGGTAAAAAAGGAAATCGCATGATTGCTCGCATCGCCCCTTTCTTCACGCGCGCCGCCGACAGCGACCTGTGGCATAGCTTCAAGCGTTCGCCCGGCGCCATCGTCGCCGCGATCGTCACGCTGGTCATCGTGCTGGGCGCGTTGTTCGCGCCGGTAGTGGCGCCGCACAACCCCTTCGATCTCGCGTCGCTCAGCATCATGGACGCCAACACGCCGCCGGCCTGGGAAGAGGGCGGCAGCCCCGACTTCCTGTTGGGCACGGACGATCAGGGCCGCGACATCCTGTCGGCCGTGATGTATGGCTCGCGCGTGTCGCTGCTGGTCGGCTTTGCCTCGGTGCTGTTCTCGATGGTGCTGGGCGTGACCCTCGGCCTCATCAGCGGCTACGCGGGCGGACGCGTGGACAGCTTCATCATGCGCATCGCCGACGTGCAGCTTTCGTTCCCGGCCATTCTGGTGGCGCTGCTGATCGACGGCGTGGCGCGCGGACTGCTGCCGCGCGACATGCACGACCAGCTGGCGCTGTATGTGCTGATCTTCGCCATCGGCATTTCCGGCTGGGTGCAGTACGCGCGCACGGTGCGCGGCTCCACGCTCGTCGAGCGCAACAAGGAATACGTGCAGGCGGCCAAGCTGATCGGCATCGGCCCCATCACCATCCTGCGCCGCCACATCCTGCCCAACGTCATGGGGCCGGTGCTGGTCATTGCCACCATCCACCTGGCGGTGGCCATCATCACCGAGGCCACGCTGTCGTTCCTGGGCGTGGGCGTGCCGCCCACCGCGCCGTCGCTCGGCACGCTGATCCGCATCGGCAACAGCTATCTTTTCTCGGGCATGTGGTGGATCTCCATCTTCCCCGGCATCGCGCTGGTGGCGCTGGTGCTGTCAGTCAACCTGCTGGGCGACTGGCTGCGCGACGCGCTCAACCCCAAGCTGCGCTGAGGACGTCATGGCCCTTCTGAACATCGAAGACATCCGCATCGAATTCCCCAGCCGCCGCGGCACGCTGGTGGCGGTGGACGGCGTATCGCTCGCGCTTGAGAAAGGCGAGATCCTGGGCGTGGTCGGCGAATCCGGCGCGGGCAAATCCACGATCGGCAACGCCGTCATCGGCCTGCTCGAAGCGCCCGGCCGCCTGGCGGGCGGCGCGGTCCTGCTGAACGGCGAACGCATCGACACGCTGACGCCCGCGCAGAAGCGCAAAGTTCGAGGCCGGCGCATCGGCATGATCTTCCAGGATCCGCTGACTTCGCTCGACCCCTTGCAGACCGTCGAAAGCCAGCTGGTGGAAACCATGCTGGTGCATCTGGACCTGACGCACGACGCGGCAAAAAAACGCGCCGTGCAGCTTCTTGCGCAGGTCGGCATCGACCAGCCTGACCTGCGCGTGCAGCAGTATCCCCATCAGTTCTCGGGCGGCATGCGCCAACGCGTGGTGATCGCGCTGGCGTTGTGCTGCGAACCCGAAGTCATCATTGCCGACGAGCCTACCACCGCGCTGGACGTATCCATCCAGGCGCAGATCCTGGATCTGCTCAGAAAGCTGTGCCGCGAAGAACAGGTCGGGATGATCATCATCACGCACGACATGGGCGTGATCGCCGACGTGACCGACCGCGTGGCCGTGCTGTATCACGGCAAGCTGGTCGAGCAAGGCCCCACGGCCAAGATCCTGGGCGACCCCGATCATCCCTACACCCGCAGCCTCATCTCGGCCGTGCCGCGTCCGGACATCAAGCTCCGGCGCTTTCCGCTGGTGACCTACATCGAGGACGTGAAGACGCCCGCGCAACCGCTGGACCTGGCCACGCATTGGTTGGGCCAGCGCCGCGACTTCGGCAAGCGCACGGACGGTCCGCTGGTCCAGGCGCGCGACCTGTCGATGCGGTTCGTGCTCAAGAGCGCCTTCTTCAAGCGCAACCAGCGCACGCTGGACGCGGTCAAACGCGTGAACCTGTCGATCGGCGAAGGCGAGGTCTTTGGCCTGGTCGGCGAATCGGGCTCCGGCAAATCGACGGTGGCGCGGTTGATCTCGGGGCTTTACACGCCCAGCGAAGGTTCGGTCACGTTTGGCGGCACCGATCTCACCGCGCTCAAGGGCGAGAAGGAACTGAACCCGTTCCGGCGGCAGATCCAGATGATCTTCCAGGATCCGTTCTCGTCGCTGAACCCGCGCATGCGCGTGCTGGACATCGTGGCCGAGCCGATCCGCTTTCACAAGCTGGCCGCCAGCGAAGCCGAAACGCGCCGCATCGTGGCCGACCTGCTGGACGTGGTGGGGTTGGGCAGCCGCGCCGCCGAACGCTTTCCGCACGAGTTCTCGGGCGGGCAACGCCAGCGCATCTGCATCGCGCGCGCGCTGGCCACGCGGCCGCGCTTTTTGATCTGCGATGAACCCACCTCGGCGCTGGACGTGTCCATCCAGGCGCAGATCCTGAACCTGCTCAAGGACCTGCAGGAAGAGCTGGGGCTGACCATGCTGTTCATCAGCCACGACCTGCCGGTGATCCGTCAGATGTGCGACCGCGTCGGTGTGATGCGCCACGGCGAACTGCTGGAAGTGGCCGACACCGAATCCCTGTTCGAACATCCGCAGCATCCCTATAGCCAACATCTGCTCGGCCTGATGCCCCGCCTGCAGTCCATGTCCCGCGAGGGGCTGGACGTGGTGAGCTGACACCGCGCGCCCCCGGAGCCCACTGACATGACCGCGACACGGCAGACCCTCTTCATCGGCGGCAAGGTATTCGACGGAGAAGGGCAGACGCTGCCCGGACACGGTGTGCTGGTCGAAGGCGCGCGCGTGGCCCGCGTGGCGCCGGCTGCGGAATTCTCAGGCTACGCAGGCGCCCGCGTGGACACCACCGGCATGACGCTCATGCCCAGCCTGGCCGATTGCCATGTGCATCTGGTCTACACGGGCGGCGCCGACCCCAACGCCCAATTGAGCAAGCAGGGCCCCGCGCAGATCACGCTGACCGCGCTGGAGAACGCGCAGGCCAGCCTGCGCGGCGGCGTCACGGCGCTACGCGACTGCGGCGGCAAGGATTATCTGGAATTCGGCGTGCGCGACGCCATTGCGCGTGGCGTGTTCCCCGGTCCCACCATCAAGGCCTCGGGCCGCATCATCTGCATGACGGGCGGCCACGGCAACCGCATCGGCCGCGTGGCCGACGGCTGCGAGGAAGTCGTCAAGGCGGTGCGCGAACAGGTCCACGCGGGCTGCGACCTCGTGAAGATCATGGCCACGGGCGGCGTCATGACGCCGGGCGTCAGCCCCATGGACGCACACTACAGCTTCGACGAGATGAAAGCGGGCGTGCACGAGGCCAAGCGCTTTCGCAAAAGCACCGCCAGTCACGCGCAGGGCACGCAGGGCATCCTGAATGCGGTGCGCGCGGGCATCGATTCGATCGAGCACGGCATCTTCATGGACGACGACTGCCTGCGCGAGATGCTGGAAGCCGAAACCTACCTGGTGCCGACCATCGCCGCCGTGCGCAACATCATCGCCAATGCCGACAACGGCATTCCCGCCTACGCGGTGGAAAAGGCCCGCGCGGTGGAACAGCGGCATCGCGAGTCGTTCCAGATGTACTACAAGGCGGGCGGACGCATCGCGCTGGGCACCGACGCGGGCACGCCGTTCAACCTGCACGGCGAGAACGCGATGGAGTTGGCGTACATGGTGGAGTTTGGCATGACGCCGGTGGACGCGTTGATCGCCGGCACGTCACGCGGCCATGACCTGATGGGCATGACCGATCACGGCGTGATTGCTGAGGGCAAGGTGGCCGACCTGCTGCTGGTGCAGGGCGACCCCGCCGAAGACATCATGAAGGCCGCCGACAAGCGCTTTCACGTGGCCGTGCTGCGCAACGGCGAACTTGCGGCGGGAGCCTTGCCGTTCTGAATTTCACCGAGCCGGGTCGGCGCCCGGCGAGCCGCGCATGAACAACTGGCTTACGAACACCTCGATGGGCATGCGCTTGCCGTTGATGTCCACTTGGCCATCCCGGTAGTCTGCCTCGAACTGGATTACGCCGTCCTCGATACGGGCCCAAGGCGTGGCAGCGACCAGGCCGCGCAGCCCCGCGGCTTCCCGCTCTGCCGCCGACCGGGCCGCCTCACGCGTCGCGCCCTTGAGTTCGGCCCGCGCCGCGATCACATCGGCCATGTTCTCCGGCGACAGCTTCAATCGCACGCTCAGGTTCCGCACGACCTCCTTGGCGACGGCGATGGGGTCGCGCTTCCAGAACGACGGCGCGTCCAGGCCGATATCCAGGCTGAGCGTCGACGTGCCACGCGCCGTGTCGACCTGCAGCGTCGACAGCGTGAAGCTGGGGCGGGCCAGAAGAAACTTCAACATATGAGAAGCGGCAAGCATTCCGTCGCCCGAAAGCGGATCGGCCTTTTTCGCTTGCAACGGCGAGCTTGCGGTGGCGTCCTGAAACGCCTTGAGCGACGCAACATCCAAGTCCTTGCCGCTCGCCGCCATCTGCAGCTTGGCCACATGCAGGTGGCGCACGCTGATGCTGCCGACATCGAGCGTCATCTTGCCGGTCATGCGCTCGGGGGTTCCGTCCGAACCCAGCGTCAGCGCAATGTCCTTCAGGCCCAGTGGCAGCTTGTCCAGATCGGAAGCCCATTGCTTTACCGTCAGCGTCGTGGTGCTTGCGGTGGACTCGGGTGCGCCCGTCAGTTCATGCGATAACGCCAGATCATTGAGGGTCAGCGAGTAAGGGTTGCCCTTGATCACTTCGGTCAGCGAGGCCTTGCCGATGGCCAATGACACCGCGTCGCGCGTGCCGTCACCGGCATGTTCGACCTGCGCCTGCAAACCCGAGAAGTCGAACGTGATCGGAGCGTTGGCATACTTGACGGGCGCCAGCGCCAGATCGCCGGAAAAGTCGCGGTCATACGCGACTAGAAAGTTCGCCGTCACCGGCGCCGATCCGCCTGCGGCCGCGAACCAGGCGGCCGCATCGGGCGTCTCCGTCATGTGCAGCCGCCCCCCCGCCATCACGGGCGCGACGTCGCCTGACGCAAGCCGAGAGGCGGGAAACGGACCGTGTTCAATGTTGCTCGTGAACGCGAACGCCTTCTCGGCGGGTTTGCGGCCAGACTGCACGGTGACCTTCGCACCGAACCGCGCTTCGGAAGAAAACACGCCGCGTTCGAACGACAGCAGTTCCAGCGTCACGGGCACGCCCACCTTCGCACCCAGGCGCTGCGCCTGCGCATTCAACCCCTGCACGTCCTGCGCCAGCCGGGATTCGATCTCTTTGCCGGTGTACCACGCGGTGCCGACCCACGCCGCGGCCACCACCGCCACCAACGCGCCACCCGCCACGATCCGCTTGTTCATGTTGCCCCTGTCCGTTTGTGAAACTCCGGGATTGCCGCGATCGGTCGCGTCAAAGAAAAACGGGCTGTCGCAAGACAGCCCGTGTCAGGCGCGCCGAGACGACTGCGGCGCGCCATTCGTTTTGCGGCAGCTTAGCGCATGCCGCCCATCACGCCGCCCATTGCCATCATCAGGAACTGCTGCAGCGGCATCTTCTTGCCGTTGAAGTCCACCTGGCCGTCGGCGTAAGTCAGGTAGGTGACGATGTTGTTGTTCTCGACCTTGCCCAGACCCATCGCGGTGGCCATGGTGCCGACCATTTCCACCTGGCCCTTGGCGGTCTGCGCGGCCTGCTCGGGGGCCACGCCGCGCATTTGCGGTTCGATGGCCATCAGGTCCGCCAAGTTGCCCTTGGACAGCACCAGTTTGGCATCCAGCTTCTTCAGGGCCTGCAACGCCATGTCGGAGGCCTCACCTTCCAGCGCGGCCGGCTTGACCAGCGCCAGGTTCAGGTTGAAGGTCGACGTGCCGTTGGCGGTGCGCACTTCCAGCGGGGACACGGCCAGCGTCGGGTTGCCGGCCAAGAGCTGCTCGAAGTTGGTCTTGAGCACGGCCTTTTCTTCTTCCGTGAACTGCGGCGTCTGCTCTTCGCCCTGGCTTTGCAGCATGCGGCGCGAGGCGGCTTCATAGACGTCGTTCAGCGACTTCAGGGCCTTGGAGTCCAGGTTCTGCGCGTCGACGACCAGCTTCATGCCGGCCACGTCCTTGGCCTGCACGTTGATCATGCCGAAGTCCACGGCCATCTTGGCGCCCATGGCCGGGCCGTTCTCGGTCATGTCCACGGCGATGGACGTGTCCTTGAACTGGACGGGCGGCTTTTCGCGGGACGTGATCGTCCAGTCCTTGAACGTCAGCTTCTGGCTGCCGACGTACATCTCGTTGGCGGCCGGCTTCAGGTCGCTGGTCAGGCTGATGCCCTTGACCGCCATGGCGGTGATGTCGCTGTTTTCGGACGGGCCCGAGAGCTCCAGGCTGTCGGCAGCCACGTCGAAGACGCCGCGCTTGGTGGAGGTGGCGTATTCAAAGTCGCCCTTCATGCCCGAGAAGACGAGCTTGGTGGCGTCCTTGGCGACTTCGACCGGCGCCATGTTGAACTTGCCGGAAATGTCCTTGCCGTAGCTGACGCTGTAGTGGCCCGAGAGCGGCACGGCGCCCTTGGCGGCGGCGAACCAGTCCTTGACCGTGTCCGTCTCTTCCAGCGCGAAATCGCTGGCCACCATGGCCGGCATGAACTTGCCCGACTTCAGGTTGGAGAACGGCAGGGGACCGTGGCTCAGGTGTTCGACGAACACCACGTCGCGCTCTTGCGCGGGCTTGCCGTCAGCGGCGGGCGTGGTGAACTTGATGCGGTAGCGCGACACCGAGGTGAAGACGCCGCGGTCGAACGAGACCAGTTCGGCGACGGCGTTGATGCCCCATTTGTCGGCGACCTTCTTGAGCTCGACGTTCGAGTCCTCGATGGCCTGCTTGACGAATTCCTCGGCCTTTTGGCCCGTGTACCAGGCCGTGCCGGTCCAGACCGCGCCCAGCGCGACGACGATGCCAACTATTGCCGATTTCTTCATTGCATCCCTTTTATTTTGAATAGATGAAAGCCGACGGATTATAGGGAGGGCCGACTAGGGAAAACACTTATTTTGTTCGAAGTTAATACAAAATATTGCTGTTTGATTCTATAGGGACCTTTTGACCACTTGCTGCGCCGCCACATCAGCTACAATCCGCTTCGTGCGCCAAGCCAATCTGCGCACGTCCGCTAGGCCCTTCGCTGCCAAGCTTCGCCCCTGATGGGCGCTTCCCTTTTCTCCTTATACCGACCGCCTGGATTGGAGTCTCTCAAATAGAGCGACAGGCTGCCGCTGGAGCTGTTTTGACTACCACTTCCCCTTTCGCCGACCTCGGGCTGGCTGATTCGCTGTTGCGCGCCATTGCCGATACCGGCTACACCGCGCCCACGCCCATTCAAGCCCAGGCCATTCCCCAAGTGCTGAAAGGCGGCGACCTGCTTGCAGCCGCCCAGACCGGCACCGGCAAGACCGCCGGTTTCACGCTGCCGATCCTGCACCTGTTGTCGCAGAAAAAGCCCGAGGCTCGCAAGCCCGGCCGCCCCCGTTGCCTGATCCTGACCCCGACGCGTGAACTGACCGCGCAGGTGGCCGAATCGGTGCAGACCTATGGCAAGTACACCTCGCTGACGTCCATGGTGATGTTCGGCGGCGTCAATATCAACCCCCAGATCTCCGCGCTGCGCAAGCCGCTGGACATCCTGGTCGCCACCCCGGGCCGCCTCTTGGACCACTGCGGCCAGAAGACGGTGGACCTGTCGGGCGTGGAAATCCTGGTGCTGGACGAAGCCGACCGCATGCTGGACATGGGCTTCATCCGCGACATCCGCAAGATTCTCGCCCTGCTGCCCAAGCAGCGCCAGAACCTGCTCTTCTCGGCCACGTTCTCCGACGAGATCCGCACCCTGGCGCGCGGCGTGCTGAACAATCCGGGCGAAGTCTCGGTCACCCCGCGCAACACCGCCACCGAACTCGTCACGCAGACCGTGCACATGGTCGAGCAGCACCACAAGCGCGACCTGATCAGCCACATCATCCGTGAAAGCGGCTGGCACCAGGTGCTGGTCTTCACGCGCACCAAGCACGGCGCCAACCGCCTGGCCGAAAAGCTCGTCAAGGACGGCCTGACCGCCGCGGCCATCCACGGCAACAAGAGCCAATCGGCCCGCACGCGCGCGCTGGCCGGCTTCAAGGACAGCACCGTGACCGTGCTGGTCGCCACCGACATCGCAGCCCGTGGCCTGGACATCGACCAGCTGCCCCAGGTCGTGAACTTCGAGCTGCCCAACGTGCCGGAAGACTACGTCCACCGCATCGGCCGCACGGGCCGCGCGGGCGCCACCGGCGCCGCGGTCTCGCTGGTCGACAACAGCGAGATCAAGCTGCTCAAGGACATCGAGCGCCTGATCAAGAAGACCATCGAGCGCAAGCCGGTGGAAGGCTGGACGCCGCCGGCCACCAGCGCAGCGTCGTTCGAGCGCCAGGAGCGTGACGAAGACACGCGCAACATGCGCGGCGGCCATCGCAATGGCGGCCGTGGCGGTAACGGCGGCTCGGGCCGCTCGCGTCCCGCCCAGGGCCAGCCGCGCGCGGCGGCAGGCGGCCGCGCGCCCGCGCCGGCCCGCGCCGGTGAAGGCCGTGGCAATGCCGGTTCGCGCGAGGGCAAGCCCGCCGACCGTCCGGCTCACGCCGGCCGCGCCGAGGGCCGTCCGCAGCAGAACCGCCGTCCTGAAGGTTCGTCGCGCCCGGCAGGCAATGCGCCCGCCGGCCGCCCGGCCGAAGGACGCTCGGGTCAAGGCCGTCCGGGCGGTACGCCCCGCGCCGCGCTGCTGAGCAAGTAATATCACTGGCAACCCCGACACTGCGACCCACGGACCCGCGCCATCATGCCTTTATCCACCTGGTTGACGTTCTTCCTGGCCTCCTGGGCCATTTCGTTCTCACCGGGCGCCGGCGCGATCTCGGCCATGTCGTCAGGCCTGAAATACGGCTTTGCGCGCGGCTACTGGAACACGGCAGGCCTGATCCTGGGCATCCTGTTCCAGTTCGTCGTGGTGGCCGTGGGCCTGGGCGCCGTGCTGGCCACCTCGGAAATGGCGTTCAACGTCGTCAAGTATCTGGGGGTGGCCTACCTGATCTACCTCGGGGTGCGCCAGATCCGCACAGATGCCGCACCCGTTGCGGTGGACGCGGGCGATCCCCGCAAGGCGTCCATCCGCGATCTGGTGATGCGCGGTTTCCTGATCAACACCATGAACCCCAAGGGCACCGTGTTCCTGTTGGCCGTGGTGCCGCAATTCGTGGACCCCGCGCTCTCCTTGACGCCGCAGTACGCGGCGCTTGCGGCAACGCTGGCGTTCACCGACCTGGTGGCGATGGGCGTGTATACGCTGCTGGCGGCGCGCGTGTTGCGCCTCTTGCGCGATGCCAAGCACATCCGCTGGATGAACCGGACCTTCGGGTCGCTGTTTATCCTGGCGGGCGTGTTCCTGGCGACCTTCCGCCGCCACAACTGAATCAAAAAGCGTGGGGCACGTGCCGGCAACGGCGCGTGCCCCACATGTTTTCGTGCACGACACCGGACCGCGCCGGCCTGATTGACGGCGCCAAGCAGAAACCTCCGATATGAGCATTTCCAACGAAGTCGCACGGCGCCGTACGTTCGCCATCATTTCCCACCCTGACGCGGGCAAGACCACGCTGACGGAAAAGCTGCTGCTGTTCGCAGGCGCGATCCAGATCGCCGGCAGCGTCAAGGCGCGCAAGGCGTCGCGCCATGCCTCGTCCGACTGGATGGAAATCGAAAAGCAGCGCGGCATTTCCGTGGCGTCCTCGGTGATGCAGATGGAATACCGCGACTGCGTCATCAACCTGCTCGACACCCCGGGCCACCAGGACTTCTCCGAAGACACGTACCGCGTGCTGACGGCGGTGGACGCCGCGCTGATGGTGATCGACGCAGCCAACGGCGTCGAGCCGCAGACCATCCGCCTCCTGCAGGTCTGCCGGGCGCGCAACACGCCGATCATCACGTTCATCAACAAGATGGACCGCGAAGTGCGCGAGCCACTGGAACTGCTGTCGGAAATCGAAGGGCACCTGGGCATGGACGCCGTGCCGTTCTCTTGGCCGGTGGGCATGGGTAAGTCGTTCGGCGGGGTGTTCGACATCCGCCGCGACCGCATGCGCGTGTTCCGTCCTGGCCAGGAGCGCCGCTCCGACAACGACGACTTCATCGAAGGCCTGACCAACCCCGAGATCGCCAAGCGCTTTGGCGGCGCGTTCGATCAGGCCAGCGGCGAGATCGAACTCATCAACGAAGCAGCGCCGGCGTTCGACCGCGACCAGTTCCTGGCCGGCAAGCAGACGCCCGTGTTCTTCGGTTCCGCCATCAACAACTTCGGCGTGCAGGAAGTGCTGGACGCCCTGGTCGACCAGGCGCCGCCCCCGGGCCCGCGCACGGCCCTGCAACGCGAAGTGCAGCCCGAAGAACCCAAGTTCACCGGCGTCGTCTTCAAGGTGCAGGCCAACATGGACCCGGCGCACCGCGACCGCGTTGCATTCGTGCGCGTGAGCTCCGGCCGCTTTGAACGCGGCATGCGCCTGAAAGTGGCGCGCACCAACAAGGAAATGCGCCCGAACAACGTGGTGTCGTTCCTGTCGCAGCGCCGCGAACTCCTGGACGAGGCCTATGCCGGCGACGTCATCGGCATCCCCAACCACGGCGTGCTGCAACTGGGCGACGTGCTGACCGAAGGCGAGACCCTGCAGTTCACCGGGCTGCCGTTCTTTGCGCCGGAACTGTTCCAGGCGGTCGAAGTGAAAGACCCGCTGCGCACGAAGCAGCTGCGCACCGGCCTCACCCAATTGGGCGAGGAAGGCGCCATTCAGGTCTTCCGTCCCGATGTCGCCGGCGGCTCGCTGCTCTTGGGCGCGGTCGGCCAACTGCAGTTCGAAGTGGTCGCGCACCGCCTGAAGACCGAGTATGGCGTCGATGCCCGGATGCTGCCGTCGCGCTACACAATGGCACGTTGGATTACGTCTGAAAACCCCAAGGCGCTGCGCAAGTTCATGGATGCCAATGCCGCCCATATCGCCTATGATGTGGTCGATGCTGCGGCGTTTTTGATCGGTTCTCCCGCGCAGTTGCGCGTCGCCGAGGAACTGTATCCCGATGTGAAATTCCATGCCATGCGGGAGCACGGCGGCAAGGTTTTCGGAGACAAAGCGTAGACCCGTTCGGGTTCCGCACGGCAGATTGAGGGTAGCAATGTCTTGGCGTTTTTTGATCGCAACGCTCCTGATCGCGCTCGGCGCGTCGGCTTGGGGCGGTATTCAACTGGGTGACTGGCTGGTGGCGCACGCGCCCGCGGCCGCGCCCGCTCCTGGGCAGGACGCCGCCGCGTCCCAGCAGCCCGTGCTGGACGCCAATGGCCGTCCGTACGTGGCGCAGCCGCCGCAACCGCGCATCGATGGCACGCTGGGCGTGCCCGACAAGCCGGCCGACCGCGAATGGCAGGTCAATACCGTGTCGCTGTTCGACACGGTCAGCGACCCCGCTGTCCAGATCTCGCGCGAACGCATCAGCCCCGAACAGGCGCGCGAAATCGCTGCCTCGTCGCACGTGCCGCTGCCCTCGGGCACGTCGGACGTCAGCACCATGGACCTGCTGGTTCCCGGCACGTCGACCGCCATCAATGGCGGCGTGGCCGCCGGCGGCAGCTACGGCACGCCGCAAATGGTGCAGGCGCCCCCGCCGCCGCCCAACACGGCGCCGGCACCCGGCGCCCAGGGCTGGCAGGATGCGCTGCGGCGCGAACTGGCCCAATGCGCCACGCAAGGCTTCTTCGAGCGTCCCTCGTGTTCCTGGAACGCGCGCAACAAGTACTGCGCGCCGAACCGCGCCTGGGGCACGATGGCCGAATGCCCGGCCCGTCCGCAGTAAGGTCTCTGCAGCGACATATCAGCCTGCCTGTACAGCTTTCCAGCATAAAAAATGGCGCCCCGCGGGGCGCCATTTCTTTTGCAGCCAAGTGCCTTATTCGGGCACGGACATCTGGCTTTGCAGGTAGTTCTGGATACCGACCTTGTCGATCAGGTCGATCTGGGTTTCCAGGTAGTCGATGTGCTCTTCGGTGTCGTCCAGAATGTCCTGGAACAGATCGCGCGACACGTAGTCCCGCACCGATTCGCAATACGCAATGGCTTCCTTGACGGTTGCCTGGGCAGCCGTCTCGAGCTTCAGGTCACAGGCCAGCAGTTCCGGCACGTCTTCACCGATCAGCAGCTTGTGCAGGTCTTGCAGATTGGGCAGGCCGTCCAGCATGAAGATGCGGGCGATCAGACGATCGGCATGCTTCATTTCGCCGATCGATTCCTCGTACTCGTGCTTGCCCAGCTTGTCGAAGCCCCAATGGTTCAGCATGCGGGCATGCAGGAAGTATTGGTTGATGGCCGTCAGCTCATTGGTCAGTTGCTTGTTGAGAAACTGGATGACGGTTTTGTCGCCTTTCATGATGGACTCCTTGCAGTCAGGCGCGACGCGAGCGCATCGCGACAAAGGAGCGCACGATGCCGCGCGTACGCAACCCGTGCAGACTACCATTCGGCGCAGGGCCGCGCCTAGCCTTGCGCTGCATTTGGTAAACGGCTTTAGGAGCGCAACAAGAAAGCGACAGGCTAATGAGAATGAGTATGCGTTCGTGAGGCCTTGCACGCTCGGGGACGGATTGGCGCGGCTTTGCGATGCGCGTCACGCCGAATCGGACGCGCACATGCCGGGCTTTGTGTGCCGGATGCGCATTGATGGTGCCCGATCCTGCCCTGCCAGCGCAATGCGCGCGCTCGTTGCATATCAGCAACCGCAGCTGGTCGTATTGACCGCCCTCAATATTGGCCGCTCTCAACTTATGCGGTGCGCCGCGTCGCGAGCCAGATGCCGAACGCGATGGGAACGATGCCCAGCAGGTCCAGCCACGAAACGGGCTCGCGCAGCACTACCCATCCAAAGAGCAGGCCCAATGGCGGCATCAGGAAATGCAGCGCGCTCGCCGACGTGGCGCTGGCGCGGCCCAGGATCATGAACCACAGGTAATAGCCGCCCATCGACACCGCCACGATCATGTAGGCCATGCTCCAGATCAGGCTCGTGGTCAGGCGCGCATCGCCCAGGCTCTCGGTGGCCAGCGCAAATGGCAGCAGCGCCGCGGCGCCGGCCAGCGACTGAATGCCGGTCGACGTCCACAGGCCGGAAGTGGGCTTGAGCCGCTTGTAGAGCAGCGTGCCGGCCACCAGCGCCACCAGGCCACCCGTGACGAGCAGCGTTCCGTGCAGGTCTTCCTGCATGCCGGTCAAACGCGACCGCAACACCAGGGCGACGCCCGCCAGGCCCAGGCACAGCCCGAGCATTTTGCGCCAGCTCAGCCGCTCGCCCAGCATCGGCCCGGCCAGCACGCCGATGAGCAGCGGATTCGTGCTGATGAGCACCGCCGTGAACGCGGACGACACCGTGGTCATCCCCGACCAGCTCAGGCCCAGATACAGCGCGTTGTTGAGCACCCCCAGCAGCACCAGCGCCGCCAGGTCGCGGCCGGAAGGCAGCTTCCAGCGACCGCTGGCCGCCGCCAGTCCCAGCATCAGCGCGCCCGCAATCAGGAATCGGATCGTCAGCAGCGTGAGCGGCGGACAATCGCGCACCGCGATCTTCGCGGCGGCAAAGGCCGAACTCCACAGAAAGCAGAACGCGGCGATCGGCGCCAGGCTGATGCCAGGGCGGTCGTTCGCGGGCAAGGCGCAAGCAGGGGTGGAGAGAGCCTTCATGGCGGGTCCGGCAATGTGGGACTGCGGCCGCGGCGGCGGCGGGATGCAGGCATTCTCCTCGCGGCCCCATCCATTGACAAACCCTTTATTCGGATCGAAAGTATTTGAAAATCAAATGGCCCGGGGTGCCCCATGCTCGATCTCGATCTGTTGCACAGCTTTGTGTCGGTGGTGGATGCCGGCGGCTTCACAGCCGCCGGCGAACGCGTGCACCGCAGCCAGTCCACCGTCAGCCAGCAGATCCGCAAGCTTGAAGACTCGCTTGGATGCCCGCTGTTTCTGCGCGAGGGCCGCCAGGTTCAGCTAACCGAGGAAGGCGAACGCCTGTTGGGTTACGCGCGCCGAATGCTGGCGTTATCCACTGAGGTCCGCGAAGCCGTCAGCGGCCGCAAGCGCGTGGACGTGATCCGCCTGGGTATTCCGGATGATTTTGCGGTTGACGCGTTGACGGCTGTCGTCGCCCAGTTCGCGCGGACACGGCCGGGGGTGCAGTTGTCGGTGCGTTGCGATCTGACCGCCGTCCTGACCCGCAGCCTGGAGCGCGGGGATCTGGACGTGGCGTTGCTCAAGCGGGAGCCCGGTGCGGGCGCGGCGTTGGCGGCATGGCCGGAACGGCTGCACTGGATCGGTAGCGATTCGGTGCAGCTTGCCCTGGGCGCGGAGGCGCCGGTGCCCCTGGTCGCCTTTCCGCAGGGCTGCATCTACCGCAACCGTGCGATCCACGCGCTGGAATCGGCCGGGCGGCGTTGGCGCATCGCCTATGAAAGCCCGAACCTGTCGGGGGTGCAGGCCGCTCTGGCCGGCGGCCTGGGCATTGCGCTGCTGGAACGCCGCTGCATCGGCGCCGGCCACCGGATCCTGGACGTGGGCCTGCCCGCGGTACCGCCTTCGGAACTGGCGTTATGCGTGGCCGGCCCCGCACGTGAACCCGCGCGTCAGCTGGCGATGGATATCAGGGATTTTTGCGAGAAGGAAATGACGCGGCTCGCCGCATGAAGGCAGCGAGCCGGTAAGGACACCAATGCTCAGGCGATGGCGACCAGCGGAATCGGGAAGCTGCTGTTGGCAGCCGGCGTGTCCGATTCGACAAGGGCGGGAGCATTGACCGGAACCGCGATGGAGCGCACGTCGCACACGCTGGAGCAGCGGCCGCCCGGCAGGTATTCGGCGGCGGTTGCCGCGCAGCAGCCGCAGCACGTGGCTACGCCCAGCTCGAACTGCAGGTCGGAAAGCGTCGTCGCGCCAGCGTCCACGCTGGCGCGGACTTGGCGTTCGGTGATGGCATTACATACGCAAATGTACATGCGAATGATTATCGAAAAATATTCACGCCCTGACAAGCCCTTCGCGCAAATAAATTTGCAACCGAACTGTCACGCAAGCCGTTGAAAACAGGGACGAATTTGCCGAAGCGCGTCCCTTATTTCAGCGTGCGGAGGCTTGCGCCTTGCGCAGCGCGGCGGGGGCAATCCGCAGCGCTTCGCGGTACTTTGCCACCGTCCGGCGCGCAATCACTATCCCCTGATCGGCCAGTTTTTGCATGATCTGGCTATCCGACAACGGTTTGGCGCGGTTCTCGTCGGCCACCATCTGGCGGATGTAGGTCTGCACCGCGGTGGCCGACGTGGCGTCGCCGCCCTCTGTCGACACGCCCGTTCCAAAGAAGCGCTTGAGCTCCAGCGTGCCGAATGGAGTGAGCATGTACTTCTGTGTTGTGGCCCGCGAAATGGTCGATTCATGCAAACCAAGCTCGCCGGCGATGTCCTTCAGGATGAGCGGTCGCATCGCCGCCGGCCCCTGGCTGAAGAAAGCCGTCTGACGCTCGACAATGGCCTGCGACACGCGCAGGATGGTGTCAAAGCGCTGCTCCACATTGCGGATCATCCATTTGGCCTGCTGCAGCTGGGCCTGCAAGCCGGCGTGGGCAGATTCCTTCTGGTTGCCCAGCATCTGGGCGTACAGCCCATTGATCTGCAGCCGCGGCACCGCAGCGCTATTCAGCGTGGCCTGCCAGCCACGTCGCGTCTTGCGGACGATGACGTCCGGCACTGCGTACTCGGCCGCCGGCACGGTCCAGGCCCGGCCCGGCCGGGGTTCCAGGCGCAGGATCAGCGAATGCGCCGCGCGGAACGTGGTCTCGTCGCAGCCGACCGCCGCGCACAGGCGCGCGGCGTTGCCGGTTGCCAACAGCGGCAGGTGCTCGGCGCAGATCCGGCGCGCACAGGCCAGCACGACGGGGTCAGCCGCCTCCGGCAGCAAGGTGAGGTCGGGATTGCGCAGCTGCAGTTGCAGGCACTCGGCCATGTCGCGCGCGCCGATGCCCACCGGGTCGAACGATTGCAGAAGCGACAGGGCGGCGCGCAGCTCGTCCATGTCGGGCTCCATTTCGGCAGGGAGCCAACCCAGGATTTCATCCAGCGGCGAACCCAGGTAGCCGTTTTCGTCCAGTTCGTCGATCAGCAGGGACGCCAGCGCGGCATCGCGCGGCGCGGCGCGCGTCAGGGCAAGCTGACCCAGCAGATGTTCGCGCAGCGTGTCCGGCCGCGCCGCCTCGGGCAGGCTGGCGTCGTCGTCGGGATACACCCCGCCCGAGCCAGGCATCTCGTCGATGGCGGTCTCGCGCTCGGCCGCCGGTTCGTCGTCCTGAACCGAAGATTCGCGCTCGGATTCGGCCCGATCCTCCGCCGTCGCCGGCTCGTCCTCGCGATCCAGCAGGGGATTCTCGGCCAGCACTTGCGAGATTTCCGCTTCAAGGTCGAGCGTGGACAACTGCAACAATCGGATCGATTGCTGAAGTTGGGGGGTCAGCGTCAGGTGCTGGCCAGGCCGCAGTTCTAAAATTGGACGGGTCATAGGTACAATATTTTGCATGATGAATCTGACTTCGCCCGCAAGCGTTCGCCAGGACTGCCGATTGATCGGTCAGACCCTGCTCAAACTGGCGCTTCCCCGACTCGTTCTGCGCGCGATCGTCATCGCCGTCGCCCTGGTTGTCTGGTATCTCGTTGCCACGTGGATACTGGATTTCGGCAAGCGCATGAACTATGACTTTCTGCACACGCTGGGCCAGCCGACCATGGACATGGCGCAGCGGATTAACCCCTATCTCTGGTGGGTGGTTGCCGGCATCTGGACGCTGATCGTCTTCTTCTCGGTGCGCGCGTGGTTCTACGCCAGCCTGGCTTCCGGCGCCGCAACGCCCGTCGGCACGGATACGCTGGCCGAACTGGCGCCAAACCTGTCCGAGGAATCGCTGGGCGTGCTGCGCTGGACGTGGGGCGACCGCCAGGAACCCTTCACCGTCGGCGACCTGCGCCGCTCCCTGTACGAGCTGCGCCACAACCGCGTCGGCAAGATCGACATGGTGGCCGACCAGGCCCGGATTCTTGAAGGCGGCGCCAACCGGCCGACCCGCGATCCTCGGGATGACGGCCGACGCAGTGACGACCGCCGCGTTGATCCCCGGGTTGACGGTCCGCGCGAACCGCGTGGCGATCGTTACGTCGAACCTCGCATCGGCCCTGCCCGTTAATTTCACTTATCCAAATCCGACACGAGGCCGCCGCAAGGCGGCCTTGCTGTTTGCGCCGCCAATCCCCGCCAACGTCCGCGATCGACCGATAAAACAGCCACAAGCTCCCGGATCAAGCGCCCTTACCGAGCTGCCTGCGATCCCGCGCAAACGCCCGCAACGCGATCCGTCCCTCGCTTTTTCCGTTTGCGCTTCCCGAAAAAGTGTGTTTGACTAGCACCCTATGGCCGCTCACCGCACCCCCTTCGCGATTGCCACCGGACGCTCCGCCGCTCCGGTCGCCGGCCTGCGCGCTCGTACCTCCTTCATCGCGCTATCGCTATTGCTACCGATCGGTTGCCGGGCCTAGTGTCCCCGTGGTAGCTCGGCAGCCACGCTTGCCACACGCGATTTTCCCCTTTTATCTCTGAATCCTGCCGTCCACCACGGCAAACCCTGGCACAAGACCGTCATCCGGTCGCGATGCCGTCGAGCGCCAAGCGCGCCGGGATTCACAAGAAACCGATCGAGGTGTAGTGATGATGCTTGCCAACCCCGCCACCAAATACGTCCCCTTCGCGCCCTTTGCCCGCGATTTTTCCGAACGCACCTGGCCCAGCCGCCGCATCACCAAGGCGCCGATCTGGATGAGCACGGACCTGCGCGACGGCAATCAGGCGCTGATCGAGCCGATGAGCGTGGAACGCAAGGTCCGCTTCTTCGAGCAGCTCGTGAAGATCGGCTTCAAGGAAATCGAAGTGGGCTTTCCGTCCGCGTCGCAGACCGACTTCGATTTCGTGCGCAAGCTCATCGATGAAAAGCGCATTCCCGACGACGTGACCATCATCGTGCTGACCCAGTCGCGCGAAGACCTGATCAGCCGCACCGTGGAAGCCGCCGCCGGCGCCAAGCAGGCCATCGTCCACATGTACAACGCCTGCGCGCCCGCCTTCCGCAAGGTGGTGTTCAACATGTCCAAGGACGAGATCAAGAACATCGCCACGACCGGCACGCGCCTCATCAAGCAGTACACATCGCAACGCCCCGAAACGAAGTGGGGCTACGAATACTCGCCCGAGGTTTTCAGCACGACCGAACCCGAATTCGCGCTGGAAGTGTCCAACGCCGTGGCCGACGTCTGGCAGCCCACGCCCGACGCCAAGATGGTGCTGAACCTGCCCGCCACGATCGAAGCCACCACGCCCAACCTGTACGCCGACCAGATCGAGTGGATGCACAAGAACCTGGCCCGCCGCGACAGCATCGTGCTCAGCGTCCACCCGCACAATGACCGCGGCACCGCTGTTGCCGCCGCCGAATTCGCGGTGATGGCTGGCGCCGACCGCATCGAGGGTTGCCTCTTTGGCAGCGGCGAGCGCACCGGCAACGTCGACCTCGTTACGCTGGCCCTGAACCTCTACACGCAAGGCGTGCATCCCGGCCTGGACTTCTCGGACATCGACGAAGTGCGCCGCTGCGCCGAATACTGCAACCAGTTGCCCGTCCATCCGCGCCATCCGTACGCGGGCGACCTCGTCTTTACCGCATTCTCGGGCTCGCACCAGGACGCCATCAAGAAGGGCTTTGCATTGCAGAAGCCGGACGCGGTCTGGGAAGTGCCTTACTTGCCGATCGACCCCGCCGACCTCGGCCGCAGCTACGACGCCGTGATCCGCGTGAACAGCCAGTCGGGCAAGGGCGGTGTGTCGTACCTGCTCGAGCAGGAACATGGCCTGGTGTTGCCGCGCCGCCTGCAGATCGAATTCAGCCGCGCCATCCAGCGCGTCACGGACGAGACCGGCCGCGAAGTCACCGCCGACGACGTGCACACGATCTTCAACCGCGAATACCTTGAGCAAAAGGCACCGTGGAAGCTGATCCGCCATCGCATCGACGGCGATCCGTCGGCCGGCGAAGGCCAGCACTTCAGCATCGAAGCCGAACTTGAATTCAACGGCGAACGCCGTGTGGTGCGCGGCAAGGGCGACGGCGCGATTTCCGCCTTCGTGGCCGCGCTGGACGTGCCGGTTCGCATCATGGACTACCACGAGCACGCCATCGGCACCGGCACCGGCACGCGCGCCGCGTCCTACGTCGAACTGCGCGTCGGCGAATCCGCCACGGGCTTTGGCGTGGGCATCGACCGCGACATCGTGACGGCGTCGTTCCAGGCCGTGCTGAGCGCCGTGAACCGCCACATCAATTCGGGCGCCGTCACCGCCGAACAGGAAACCGCCGAAACCGTGTGATCCACGACCAGGCCTGAAGCCCCCGACAACGGGGCACAAAATGAAGCCCGCCTTATCCGGCGGGCTTTTTCATTGCGTGTGATTCGTCTTTGAAGGGCAAGGTGAAGCACGGTGTGGCAAGGTGTCTGACACCCTTGGGAGGCCGGCTTCGGTGTAGCGCGGTGTCTGACACCCTTGGGAGGTCGGCTTGGCATGACGACGATTTCGCCAGGGTGTCAGACACCCATCCGCAGAATTCAGCCGCGCGGCCACATGTCCGACGCGCCGATGTCCGGCGCCGTGGCGGCCAGCAGGCGCGCGTGGATCCACGCGCCGATGGCGAGCAGGCGATGGTCTTCATGACGCGCGCCGACCAATTGCAGTCCGACGGGCAGACCCTGCGGGCCGGTGGCGAACGGCAGGTTCAGGCAAGGCAGGCCAAACAGCGTCCACGCGCGCGAGAACTGCGGATCACCCGTGCCGAGGTCGGCGAAGGGCGCCTCGCCGCTGGCGCTGGGCGCAAGCAGCACGTCGTATTGCTGGAACCACGAATCGACCCGCGCACGCGATTCGGCTGCGCGCGCCAGGTTCTTGATGTGCTGTTCGGCGCTGATCTGCGCGCCGGACTCCAGGATCGCCTGCAGTTTGGAACTCAGCTGCGCGGCATGCTCCAGCCGTTCATAGGCAAGCGCCTGCGAGGCCTCGAACGCCATGATGTCCGAATGCAGTTGCACCAGCACGCAATGCTCCGGCGGCAGCGGCACTTCCTCGACCTTGGCGCCAGCGCGCGACAGGATCGCCGCGGCCTGCGCGAACGCCTCCTTGGTTTCGGGCTGCGCGTGACGCCACTGCAAGCTGCGGTACATGCCCACGCGCGGCGCGTCGTGATAGGACAGGTCCAGCACGCGGGGATCGCGCATCAGGACCGACGAGAACAGCGCCACGTCTTCCACGGACCGCGCAAAGCCACCCAGGGTGTCCAGCGATTCGGCCAGGCTCTTCACGCCCGCGCGGGGGATCCGGCCGAAGGTGGGCTTGAAGCCGACGACGCCGCAGTAGGAGGCCGGCCGGATGATGGAACCGGCCGTCTGCGACCCCAGTGCGAAGGGCACCATGTCGTCCGCCACGGCAGCCGCCGAGCCGCTGGACGAGCCGCCGGGCGTGTAGGCCTCGTTGCGCGGATTGCGCGTGGGACCGGCCTGGTAGGTCGCGAATTCGGTGGTGACGGTCTTGCCGATGACGAGGGCGCCGGCGCCGCGGCACAGCGCCACCGAGGCGGCGTCCAGGCCCGGACGGTGCCGGTCGTAAATGGGGGACCCGTAGCGGGTAGGCAGATCGACGGTGTCGAACAGGTCTTTCACGCCGATGGGCAGGCCGTGCAGCGGGCCGCGCAACGCGCCTTTGTCCAGCGCTTCGGCCTGGTCGAGCGCAGCCTGTTTTTGCAGAGCCGTCCAGGCATGGACGGTGCTTTCGCGCTGTTCGATGCGCGCAAAGCAGGCGCGCACCAATTGCACTGCGGTCAATTCGCGCCGTTGCAGCTTGTGCGCGGCTTGGACCGCGCCCAGTCTGTTCAAGGCAATAGACATGATTCTTTCCTCTTTGCCGGTGCCGCGACAAGCGCGGATGATCCTTCGCACCCGGTCCCCTTGACCGAGGGTATGCCGGACATGCCCACCGCCCATTCAAGCCAGCGCCATGCCCGCACACACCGACCCTGCCATTGTGCGCTTCGCGTCAGTCAATTGGGAAAAACACCGAAAACGCCGGGTTTTCCGCGAAAACACGCGCCGCGCCATGGCTTTGTGTTGTTGCGTTCGCACCAGCATAGCGCAAACCCGTGCAATACAAAGGTCATATTCCTCAAGTAAGATGAAATCGTTTTCAGCAAACTTGCAGCGATTCATTCATGGCCACGCGCCCGTCGCCCCGCTTTTCCATCATCGAAGTGGCTCGCAAGGCAGGCGTCTCGCCGGCGACGGTGTCGCGCGCGTTCAACCAGCCCGAGATCGTGCATCCCGACACGCTGGCGCACATCCGCAACATCGCCAAGCGCGCGGGCTTCCGTCCCAACCGCGTCGGCCGCAGTCTGCGTTCGGGCAGCACCCGCACCATCGGGCTGATCCTGCCCACGCTGTCCAATCCCGTGTTTGCGGAGTGCTTTGAAGGGGCGGAGCGGCGCGCTCGCGAATCGGGCTACAGCGTCATGCTGACCGCCACCGGCTACGACCCCGCCGTGGAATCGGCCGCGGTGCAGGGCCTGATCGATCATCAGGTCGATGGCCTCATCCTGACCGTGGCCGACGTGGGAAAAAGCGCCACCCTGGACGATCTGGACCGCAGCGGCATTCCCTATGTGCTGGTCTACAACGAATCGAACGACCATCCCTTTGCTTCCGTCGACAATCGCGCCGCGGCAAGCGACATGGTCGCGCATCTGGCGGCGATGGGGCACAAGCGCATCGCGCTGGTGACCGGCCCGCTGACGGCATCGGACCGCGCCCGCCGCCGTTTGATGGGCGCACGCGCCAGCGCCAAGAAACTGGGCCTGGACGCGATCCAGCATATCTCCATGAGTTCGCACACCGGCAGCGACGTGGACGCGCTGAAGGCCGCGTTGCGCGGCAAGCAGGCGCCCACGGCGCTTTTCTGCTCGAACGACCTGCTGGCCACCGCCGTCATCGCCGATCTGGTGGGGCTGGGGCTGTCCGTGCCGGCCGACATCTCGGTGTGCGGCTTTGACGGCATGCGCTTTGGCGCCCTGCTGACGCCGCCGCTGACCACCGTCGCGCAGCCCAGCGACGGCATCGGGCAGACGGCCTGCTCCAACCTGCTGGCGCAGATTCATGGCCAGCCGCCGCAATCGAACCGCCTGCCGCACTGCATCGTCGTGGGCGGCACCGCGGCGTCCGTGCGCCGCTAGGCGCAGCCTGCTCACCAATCCAACCATTTCCAGATTTCCACGCGCCATGCTCATCGCTCAGATCACCGACCTTCACATGCGCACCCCGGGAGACAAGGCCTACGGCGTCATCGACCCCGAGGCGTTCCTGGCGCCGGCGGTTCGCGCCCTCAATGCCCTGACGCCGCGGCCCGACTGCGTGCTGATCACCGGCGACCTGACGGACCTGGGCAAGCCCATCGAATACCAGACGCTGCGCGAACACCTGCAGGCGCTGGAGATTCCGTATTTCCTGATGCCCGGCAATCACGACGATCGCGCGCAGTTGCGCGCCGCGTTTCCCGGCCACGCATACCTGCAGGACGGCGGACCGTTCGTCCAGTACGCCATCGAGACCTATCCGCTGCGCCTCTTGGCGCTGGACACCGTCGTGCCGATGAAGAGTCACGGTGAACTGTGCCAGACGCGCCTGGACTGGCTGGCCGACCGCTTGGCCGAGCAGCCCGGCCGGCCCACGCTGGTGCTGATGCACCACCCGCCGTTCTTGACCGGCATCGAACATATGGACGACATCGGCCTGTTGGCCGGCGCGCCCGAGCTGGAGCGCATCGTTGCCCGCTACCCCAACGTGGAGCGCGTGCTTTGCGGCCACCTGCACCGCACGATATTCCAGCGCTTTGGCGGCACCATCGCCTCGACCTGTCCGGGCACGGCGCATCAGCTTGCGCTGGAGCTGGGTCCGCGCCCCACGCTGCAATACATCATGGAACCGCCCGGCTACCAGCTGCATTGGTGGCAGGGCGGCAATCTGGTCACGCACCACGCCGTTCTGGGGGAATACCCCGGGCCCTATCCCTTCGGCTGACGTCCGGGACCAGGAAACTCGCATTGCCACATATCCGTCATGTTTGCGCTGCACAATGAAAAGGTTTTCATAACAGGCAACAATGCGGATCTAACAATTAGATCTACGAGACAGCATGTCATCCATCGTTCTGGATAACCTCACCAAACAGTACGCCGGCGCGGCGGCGATTCAAGGCGTGAGCTTCACGGTTCCGGCCGGCAGCTTCACCGTCCTGCTCGGTCCGTCCGGTTGCGGCAAGTCGACGACGCTGCGCATGATCGCCGGCCTGG
This sequence comes from Achromobacter sp. Root170, assembly GCF_001428165.1. Classification (NCBI taxonomy): domain Bacteria; kingdom Pseudomonadati; phylum Pseudomonadota; class Betaproteobacteria; order Burkholderiales; family Alcaligenaceae; genus Achromobacter; species Achromobacter sp. Root170. Next base: position 142,962 of record NZ_LMHN01000020.1, on the reverse strand, counting down.
ATACGCCCACATCGGGCAGCATCCGCATCGGCGACCGCGACGTCACGCAATTGCCGCCGGCCAAGCGGCGCATTTCCATGGTGTTCCAGTCGTACGCGTTGTTTCCGCACCTGACGGTGCGTGAGAACATCCTGTTCGGCCTGAAGGTGCGCAAGGAGCCCGCCAAGGACTTCGACCGCCGCCTGCAGCGCGTGGCCAGTCTGCTGGGCCTGACCCACCTCCTGGACCGCAAGCCGTCGCAATTGTCGGGCGGGCAGCAGCAGCGCGTGGCGCTGGGCCGCGCCGTGATCTCCGAGGCGCCGGTCTGCCTGATGGACGAACCCCTTTCCAACCTGGATGCGCAGCTGCGCCACGAAATGCGCCGCGAGATCCGCGCGCTGCAGCAGAGTCTGGGCATCACCATGGTCTACGTGACGCACGACCAGACCGAAGCCATGAGCATGGCCGACCAGGTGGTGCTGCTGCGCGGCGGCCAGATCGAACAGCACGACACGCCCGACGGCCTGTATGCGCGGCCCGCCAGCGAGTTCGCGGCGCGCTTCATCGGCACGCCGCCCATGAACCTGATCAACCTGGCGCAGCAAGCAGGCGGCACGGTGATCGCCGGCACGCAAGGCCCGGTCATCGCAAACGCCCCGGCTGGCGCCGTGAAGCTTGGCGTGCGTCCGGAACATATCCGCATCGACGGCGACGGCATCGCCACCACCGTGGAAAGCGTGGAGTACTTCGGCGCGGACTCCATCGTGGTGTGCCGCATCGGCGACACGAGCGGCGTGGCCGTGCGGGTCGGCGGCCACCTGCGCGCCAGCGCCGGCGAGCCGCTGCGCCTGTCCTGGCCGGACGGGCAACAGCATTTCTTTGCCGCCGATTCGGCGGTCATCAACACCGACGGGCACTAGAACAAATAGCCCACACAGGAAAGGAAACACACCATGCGATGCATCGTACTCAAGACCCTGGCCGCCAGCCTGGCCGCCGCCTGCCTGTCTCTGCCTGTGCAGGCGCAGAACAAGCCCGTCGAGGTCGAGTTCTACTACCCGGTTGCCGTCGGCGGCCCGATCACCAAAATCGTTGATGACATGGTGACGGACTTCCAGAAGGAAAACCCCAACATCAAGATCAAGCCGATCTATGCCGGTTCGTACCAGGACTCCATCGCCAAGGCGCTGACCGCGCTCAAGGGCGGCACCCCGCCGCAGCTCGCGGTGCTGCTGTCCACCGACATGTTCACGCTGATCGACGAGGACGCCATCGTCCCGATCGACGGCCTGGCCAAGACCGACGCCGACAAGAAGTGGCTGGGCGGCTTCTACGACGCCTTCATGCAGAACAGCCGCACCGGCGGCCACACCTGGGGCGTGCCGTTCCAGCGTTCGACGATCGTCATGTACTACAACAAGGATCTCTTCAAGGCCGCCGGCCTGGATCCCGAAAAGCCGCCCAAGACCTGGGCCGAGCTGGTCGAATACGGCAAGAAGCTGACCAAGCAGGACGCCTCGGGCAACACCACGCAGTGGGGCATCGAGATTCCGTCGGGCGGCGCGTTCGCGTACTGGCTGTTCCAGGCGCTGACCACGCCCAACGGCGCGATCCTGATGAACGAAGCCGGCAACGAGGTCTACCTGGACAAGCCGGCCGTGGTCGAAGCGGCCCAGTTCTGGCGCGACCTGTCGGCCAAGCACAAGATCATGCCGACCGGCACGATCGACTGGGGCACCACGCCCAAGGACTTCCTGGAAAAGAAGGCCGCCATGGTGTGGACCACCACCGGCAACCTGACCAACATCCGCAAGAACGCCGACTTCCCGTTTGGCGTGGCGATGATGCCGCAGCAAAAGCGCGGCGGCAGCCCCACGGGCGGCGGTAACTTCTACATCTTCAAGAGCGGCACGCCGGAGCAGCAGGCAGCGGCGCTGAAGTTCGCGCAGTGGGCCACCACGCCCGAGCGCGCGGCCGACTGGAGCATCGCCACGGGCTACGTGGCCGTGACGCCGGCCGCCTGGGAAACCGAGAAGATGAAGAAGTACGCGCAGGAAGTGCCGGCCGCCACGGTCGCGCGCGACCAGCTGGAAGTCAGCGCGGCCGAATTCTCCACGCATGAGAACCAGCGCGTCACCAAGACCCTGAACGACGCCCTGCAGGCGGCGCTGACGGGTTCGAAGACGCCGCAGCAGGCCCTGACCGACGCGCAGCGCGAGTCCGATCGCATACTGCGTTCCTACAAGTAAACGACCCCAAGCACGATGAGCCGCTCTTTGAATGCGCTTTATGGCTGGCTGCTTCTGCTGCCAGCCATCGTGCTGCTCGCCGCCTTCACGCATTACCCGGCGGTGGCGACGCTCTGGCACAGCTTTTTCTCCACGCCGAAGGGCGCGCGTCCGGCCCGCTTCGTCGGGCTGGAGAACTACGCCGTCATGCGCGACGATCCGGTGTTCTGGCAGTCGCTGTGGAACAACCTGTGGTTCGCGCTGGGCACCATTCCCACCTCGATCGGCATCGCGCTGATCATGGCGCTGTGGGTGAACCGCAACCTTGCCGGCCGCGGCTTTCTGCGCATGGCGTATTTCACGCCGACGGTGCTGCCCATGGTGGCGGTGGCCAACATCTGGCTGTTCTTCTACACGCCGCAATACGGGCTGATCGCGCAGGTGATGGGCTGGTTCGGATCGCCCGGTCCCAACTGGCTGGGCAACCGCGAGACCGCGCTGCCCGCGCTGATGCTGGTGACCGTGTGGAAGGAGTCCGGCTTTTTCATGATCTTCTATCTGGCGGCGTTGCAGACGGTGTCGCCGTCGCTGCGTGAAGCGGCCATGCTGGAAGGCGCATCGCGTTGGCAGTACTTCCGGCGCGTGCTGTGGCCGCTCTTGATGCCGACGACGCTTTTCGTGCTGATCAACGCGCTGATCAACGCGTTCCGGCTGGTCGACCATGTGGTGGTGATGACGCGCGGCGGGCCCGACAACGCCAGCACGCTGCTTCTCTACTACATCTACCAGGTGGGATTCAGCTTCTGGGACACGGCCTATGCCGCGACCCTGACCGTCGTGTTGCTGGTGGTGCTGGCGCTGACCGCGCTGATCAAGTTCCGCTGGCTGGACCGCAGGACGCACTACCAATGAAAGACAAGCTCGATACCCTGGGCGCCTGGGCGCTGGGCCTGTTGTGGATCCTGCCGCTGGCGTACGCCATGTGGGCGGCCTTCCATCCGCCCGCCTACGCGACGCGTTTTGACCTCTTTGCGCCGCTGACGCTGGACAACTTCGTGCGGGCCTGGAATGCGGCGCCGTTTCCGCGCTACTTCCTGAACACGTTCGTGCTGGTCACGATGGTGCTGGCCGCGCAGCTCGTGCTGTCGACGCTGGCCGGCTACGCGTTTGCGCGCTTCGAGTTCCGCGGCCGCGACTTCGTCTTCATGCTGGTGCTGCTGCAGCTGATGATCATGCCGGACGTGCTGCTGGTGGAGAACTACCGGTCGATGAGCTTGCTGGGCGTGCGCGACACGGTGTTTGCCATCGGCCTGCCGTACTTCGCGTCGGCCTTCGGCATCTTCCTGTTGCGCCAGACCTTCAAGACGGTTCCGCGCGAACTCGAGGAAGCGGCGCGCATGGAAGGCGCGAACCCGCTGCAGGTGCTCTGGAAGGTGTACGTGCCGCTCGCCAAGCCGATCTATGTGGCCTACGGGCTGGTGTCGGTCAGCCATCACTGGAACAACTTCCTGTGGCCGCTGATCATCACCAACTCGGTCGAGTCCCGGCCGCTGACGGTCGGCCTGCAGGTGTTCTCGTCCACGGACCAGGGCATCGACTGGTCCGTGATCACCGCCGCGACCCTGATGTCGGCCGCGCCGCTGCTGATCGCGTTCCTGCTGTTCCAGCGCCAGTTCGTGCAGTCGTTCATGCGGGCGGGGATCCGCTAAGGACCGCCAGCCGGATGCGCCGCAAAAAAACCCCGCTCAGGCGGGGTTTCTCGTTGGATGGGGTGGCGTTTCAGTACCCCACAGTCAGGCCCGGCAGGTCCACCGTGATACGCGGACGCTCCAGCGCCAGCGCCAGGTGCTCGGCAAATTCGCGAGCTTCCTTTTCGTCGGTGGACAGCGTGTCGTAGCCCAGCGCGTCGGCCACACCCAGCACCTTGTCCAGCAACAGGACCTTGCCGCTGGGGCGCAGCGGCTCGCAGCCCAGGGTTTCCCAGGCGCTGTCGAACCAGTCGCGTGCATCGGCCTGGCGTTGCGGGGAGGGCTCGACGTTCGCGGACAGGTCCAGCGAACGGCGGGGGTCGAAAACGATGGTGATGTCGCTGCGCATGGGAAAAACTCCGTCAGAAGGCGTCAGGCCAACAGGGTAGGCAAAAAACGCCGGACAGATTGTCCGTCCGGCGACATATCCTTACCAGCCCCGCGACACTTCCCAGGTGACTTCGGCGCCCGCGGCTTGCGACTGGCGCATCATGTCCAGCAGCGGAAAGGCGCGTTCCTTCAGGCCCACCATGCGCGCCATCGGAGCGACGGCGGGCTTGTCGTCGTCTTCCTCGTCCTGGCCTTCGTGGGCGTGCTGGTACTCGTCGATCGCGCGTTCGATGCCGCTGATGGCCGGTCCCAGTTGCTCGACGGTGAAGACGCCGCGTTCGGGGATCTTGTCGCCGACGGACTTGCCGGCAGCCTGAAGCAGGGGCCCGGCGTGGTCGGTCAGCATCAGGACTTCGGCCACGACCTTGGAGTGAAAAGTGATCAGCATATTCTGGTCTCCCACAATGATTACCTTAGCTACGTACACTACCGCAACGTCCCCATGATGCCAACTGGCGCCCCCAAATCAACTATGATTCAGGGGTTTCCCGTGACAGCAGGCGCCGCGCCGGCCCTGATTCCGGCATGCGCGCGCCGGCTTGCCGGCCACCCGCCGGACGGCACCGTGCCCCGCGCCCGTCGGCGCGACGCGGATCGCCGGCAGGCCGCAAGCGCCGTGCCGCCATCGTCACTCACCCAGAACCACGCCAGACGCCCATGCTCCTCGAGCAACAGAAACAGCTAATCTCCCTGATCCAGGCCGCCGTCGCGCAAAGCCTGCCCGACGCCCAGCCCAACGTGCTGCTGGAGCGCCCCAAGGTTGCCGCCCACGGCGACGTCGCCACCAACGTGGCCATGCAGCTTGCCAAGCCTGCCCGACGCAATCCCCGCGAACTGGCCCAGGGCATCGTGGACGCCGTGATGGCCAATCCCGACGCCGCCGCGCTGGTCGAGAGCGCCGAAGTAGCCGGTCCCGGCTTCATCAACCTGCGCATCACCCCGGCCGCGCGCCAGGCCGTGATCGCCGCGGTGGCCCAGCAGGGCGAGGCCTACGGGCGCGCCCCGCGCCTGGGCGAAAAGATCCTGGTCGAATTCGTGTCGGCCAACCCCACCGGACCGCTGCACGTGGGCCATGCCCGCCAGGCCGCGCTGGGCGACGCGCTGTGCCGCCTGTACGACGCCGTCGGCTGGGACGTCACCCGCGAGTTCTACTACAACGACGCCGGCAACCAGATCCAGAACCTGGCGATCAGCGTGCAGGCCCGCGCCCGCGGCCTGACCACCGATTCCCCCGACTGGCCCGAAGACGGCTACAAGGGCGACTACATCGCCGATATCGCCCGCGACTTCCAGGACGGCAAGACCATCCAGGCGTCCGACGGCGAGCCCGTCACCGCCACGGGCAACATCGACAACCTGGACGACATCCGCGCCTTCGCCGTGGCCTACCTGCGCCGCGAACAGGACCTGGACCTGCAGGCGTTCGGCCTGGCGTTCGACAACTACTACCTGGAAAGCTCGCTCTACACGTCCGGCCGCGTCGAAGCGACGGTCAAGGCGCTGATTGCCGGCGGCCACACCTACGAGGAAGGCGGCGCGCTGTGGCTGCGCACCACCGAACTGGGCACGGGCGACGACAAAGACCGCGTCATGCGTAAAAGCGAGGGCGGCTACACCTATTTCGTCCCGGACGTGGCCTATCACAAGGCCAAATGGGAGCGCGGCTTTCACCGCGCCGTGAACATCCAGGGCAGCGACCACCACGGCACCGTGGCCCGCGTGCGCGCCGGCCTGCAGGCGCTGGAAGAGGGCATCCCGAAGGATTACCCGTCGTACGTCCTGCACAAGATGGTCAAGGTCATGCGCGGCGGCGAAGAGGTCAAGATCTCCAAGCGCGCCGGCAGCTACGTGACCATGCGCGACCTGATCGACTGGGTCGGCCGCGACGCGGTGCGCTACTTCCTGATCCAGCGCCGCGCCGACACGGAATTCGTGTTCGACGTGGACCTGGCCCTGTCCAAGAGCGACGAGAATCCGGTCTATTACATCCAGTACGCCCACGCGCGCATCTGCTCGGTCATCAACAACGCCGGCATGCCAGCCGCCGACGTGGCCCAGGCCGACGCCGCGCTGCTGACCGCGCCGACCGAATTCGCGCTGATGCAGCGCCTGGCCGAATTCCCGCAGGTGGTGGCGCTGGCCGCCCAGGACCTGTCGCCGCACCACATTGCGTTCTGGCTGCGCGACTGCGCGTCCGACTTCCACGCCTGGTACAACGCCGAGCGTGTGCTGGTCGACGACACCGCCGTGAAGCTGGCCCGCCTGCGCCTGGCCGCCACCACCCGCCAGGTGCTGGCAAACGGCCTGGCGCTCTTGGGCGTTTCCGCGCCCGAGCGGATGTAACATCGGTTCATGGCCACCAAGCGCAAATCCACCCGCCGTTCCTCCGGCGAAAGCGGCAGCACCCTGTACGGGGCGCTGGCCGGTCTGCTGATCGGGCTGATCGTCGCCGCCGTCGTCGCGTTCTATGTCACCAAGGCGCCCGTTCCCTTCGTGGACCGGGCCAGCCGCCAGGGCGAAACCGGCAAGCTGCCCGATCCGCGCTCGGCGCCGGACCCCAACGCGGGCCTCTATGGCCGCGACGGGGCGGCGGGCGCCCCGCCCACCGGTCCCACCGCCACCGCCCCGGCCCCGCTGCCGGGCGCAGGCGCGCCGGGCAAGGGCGACGAGACGCCCGCCAAGCTGGACGACCTGGGTGCGCTGATTGCCACGCTGCCCACGTCCCGGCCCCCCGCGGCCGCCCCGGCGGCCCCCGCCGCCACCGCGTCCGCGCCCACGCCCATCTCCAAGGCCGCCCCCGCGGCCACGGCCTCGGCCAAGCCTGCCGCCCCCGCTGCCACGGGCACGTACTACCTGCAAGCGGGCGCCTTCCGCGGCGAAAACGACGCCGAATCGCTCAAGGCGCGCATCATTCTGCTGGGCCTGCCGGTCGCGGTGCAGAAGGCGGAACTGAACGGCAAGCCCATCAATCGCGTCCGCGTCGGCCCGTTTGCCCGCCTGGACGACATGAACCGGGCACGTGGCCGCCTGGGCGAGAACAAGATCGAAACCGCCGTGGTGCGCCAGTAGCACCACGCGGCGGATCGTTTTGCATTGAACTAATCCGGCCCCGGGCCTGTCTGTAGCCTTTTATTCAGGAACCTCACCCATGCTGTCCCCCAAGCTCATCCGCATCCTGGCAGCCGCCGCGCTGACCGCCACCGCGTTCTTCAGCCCGGCCAGCCACGCGCAAGGCGCCCAGCAGTACGTGCCCATCAACCCGCCGCTGCCGTCGGACACCCCGGGCAAGGTCGAGGTCCTGGAATTCTTTGCCTATTCGTGCCCGCACTGCGCCGCAATGGAACCCATGGTTGAAGACTGGGTCAAGACCGCGCCGTCCGACGTCGTCCTCAAGCAAGTGCCGATCGCCTTCAACGCCGGCATGAAGCCGCTGCAACAGCTGTACTACACGCTGCAGGCCCTGGACCGTCCCGACCTGCACGCCAAGGTCTTCACGGCCATCCACGGCGAGCACAAGCGCCTGTTCGACAAGAAGGCCATGGGCGAGTGGATTGCGACCCAGGGCGTGGACCGCGCCAAGTTCGACTCGGTGTTCGATTCGTTCAGCGTGCAGACCCAGGTGCAGCGCGCCAACCAGCTCGCCGACGCCTACCGCATCGAAGGCACCCCGTCGTTCGCCGTGGGCGGCAAGTTCATGACCTCGCCGGTCATGGCGGGCAACAGCTACGAAGGCGCCTTGAAGCAGGTGAACGCGCTGATCCCGATGGCGCGCGCCAAGTAATCCGCGGCAAACGCTGCAATGCAAACGCCCCGAGCCTTTCCAGGCCGGGGCGTTTTTCTTCAGCCGTCTCGCAGCCGCGCGGCTATTCCTTGACGGACGCGGCCTGCTCGAAGGCCTGCGTCAGGTCGGCAATGATGTCTTCCGGCGATTCCAGCCCGATGTGCAGGCGCACGACGGGATTTTCGCCTTCGCCCCAATAGCGGTGCTTGGACAGGTCCTTCGGCGAAACCAGCTGCACCAGGCTTTCATAGCCGCCCCACGAGAAGCCGATGCCAAATAGCGTCAACGCATCGACAAAACGGCGCGCCGCGGCCGGGGACAGGGCCAGTTCAGCCGACAGCATGCCGTTCGACCCCGTGCAATCGCGCTTCCACAAATCGTGGCCGGGATCCTTCGGCCAGGCCGGATGGAAGAGGCGCACGGTCTCGGGACGGGCGTTCAGGAATTCGCACACCTGCATCGCGTGGCGCGCATGCTGAGCCATGCGGATGGGCATGGTGCGCACGCCGCGCAATGCCAGCCAGGCGTCGTCCGCGCTGATGGAGTAGCCCATCGCATACTGCGTGCGGTTCAGCTTGCGGGCGATGCCTTCGTCGTTGGTGACCACCGCGCCCAGCATCAGGTCGGAATGCCCGCCCACATACTTGGTGCCCGCGATGACCGAGACCTGCGCGCCCAGCGTCAGCGGCCGGTAGATATAGCCCGACCCCCAGGTGTTGTCGGTGGCCAGCACCAGCCCGTGCCGCTGCGCGATGGCGGCCATCGCGCCCATGTCCAGCATCTCGAAAAGCAGGGAACCCGGCGACTCCACGTACAGCAGCGTGGTGTTGGGCCGCACCAGCGCATCGATGTCCTCACCCGCCGCAAAGTAGGTGATGTCGATGTTCATGCGCTTGAGCACCGCGTCGTCCAGCTCGCGCATCGGGCCGTACACGCTGTCCGAGATCAATGCATGGTCGCCGGCCGAGCACAGCGCCATCATCACCATCGTCATGGCCGACAGACCCGACGACGCCAAGTAGCAATGCGTGCCGCCTTCGAGCTGCGTGAACACCTCTTCCAGCGCGGCATGCGTGTCCATGCCCATGCGCCCGTACGTCGACGCGCGCCCCCCGGCCGCCTTGCTGCGCTGCGCGGTTTCCAGCGCGGCGAGATTGGCAAAGCGCACCGTGCTGGCCCGCATGGGCGGCAATGGCACCGGCGCCGTGCCGGTCTCGGGATTGAACGGGGCGGTGCCCGCGTGCTGGAGAACCGTATCGATGTGTTTGGTAGGCATCTTGTAGAGGTGCGTCAAAGCCGGGAAAACCAAACCATATCAGGACACGGCGGGAATTTCAGCCGATCCATTGAATCGTCTCGGACAAATCCGCACGGCGGGTGCGGTAGCTGTTGGCCGGATGCGCCGTGTCCTCAAACCCGAACGAGATGCCGCAGACCACGCGCCGGCCGGGTCCGATGCCCAGCACTTCGCGCAGGACCTCGGGATACATCGCCAGCGACGCCTGGGCCACGGTTGCCACGCCGTTGGCTTGCGCGGCCAGCAAGAAATTGGCGACATAGCCGCCGCAATCCATGGCGCCGTATTCGCCCAGCGCCTCGTCGGTCGTGATGATGGCGACATGCGGCGCGTCAAAGAGGGCGAAGTTGCGCATCTCTTGCCGCCGGTAGGCCTCGCGATCGCCGCGCGGCACGCCCACTGCGCCGTACAGCTGAAAGCCGGATTCGCGGCGGCGGGCCAGGTATTCGTCGCGGTATTCACGCGGGAACGGGAAATCAGGCTTGAAGCCTTCGACCTGCGCGCGGCGTTCGAGCGCATCGCGCAGCCGCCGCGTGCCATCGCCTTCAGTGATCGCCACCTGCCACGGCTGGCAGTTGCACCAGGACGCCGTGCGCTGCGCCAAGGTCAGGATGCGTTCGATGGTGGCGCGGGGCACGGGTTCTGGCAGAAAGGCGCGGCAACTGTGGCGGGCCAGCAGCCATTCTTCGAGCGCCGCATCAGGCGGGGCGTCGTCGGCGTTATGGGCGCTTTTAGCGTGATGAGCGGCAACGGTCATGATCAGTCTGTCTCCTGTCGTGGTCGGCTTTGCCCTTATCATGCCACTTGCTGTCCGGCGCTGTCCGGGCGACGCTGTCCTCGCGCCAATGGCGCGGTGGCTTCAACGCTACGCCGCTGACCGAATGGACTTGTCGCTTCCACCGCCCCGTCGCATCCGCTGCTCCGATACCGAAGAGACTCCATGCTGCCCCTAGACACCCTCATCGCATTCTTTGGCATTGCCGTGCTGCTGGCGCTGACGCCGGGGCCGGACAACCTTTTCGTGCTGATGCAGTCCGCCATCTGGGGACGCAAGGCGGGCATGTTCGTGGTGCTGGGGTTGTGCACCGGCTTGCTGGGTCACACTGCGGCTGTCGCAGTCGGGCTGGCCGCGGTGTTCGCCGCCTCGCCCATCGCGTTCACCGTGCTCAAGCTGGCGGGCGCGGCCTATCTGGCGTATCTGGCCTGGCAGATCCTGCGCGCCCCCCTCGAATCCGAAGACGGAAAACGTCCCGAACCCATGCGGCCCGGCGCGTTGTACCGCCGCGGCATCGTCATGAACCTGACCAACCCCAAGGTGCTGCTGTTCTTCTTCGCCTTCCTGCCGCAATTCACGTCGCCGCGGCTCGGGCCGGTGGGTTTGCAGACGATGCAACTGGGTGCGGTGTTTATCGTGTCGACGCTGCTGGTGTTCGGGGCGATCGCGTTCTTCTCGGGTGCGTTCGGGGAATTGCTGCAGCGTTCGGTGACGGCCAAGCGCTGGTTGAATCGCATTGCCGCGCTGGTGTTCGTCGGGCTGGCCGTCAGGCTGGCGACGGCTTCCCGCTAGACACCGCTAATCGTCGCGCTGGTGCTGATTCCCAGCGGCGGCACGCGATCAGCGGGACACCGGCAGCCGGACACGAGCAGCGATGCTCGCATCCCCCGGCCGCCCATCATGCCAATCAAACCGCCTTGAACCGCACGATGCCATCGGCATCCTGCGCCCGCGTGAGCTTTCCATCGAAGTACAGGGCATGCAGATGCGCCAATGCCTCGCCCATCGCGAAAGTCAGCTGGTGCAGGTCCAGCTTGCGCTTGAACAGCACGGGCACGATGTCCGACGTCGATTGCGGCTGCACCGCACAGGCTTCCAGCACCTCGGCCAGCCGGTCGCGATGATGCTCGTGCTGCTGCGTGATGCGTTCATGCAGGCCCTTGAACGGGCGGCCGTGCGACGGCAGTACCAGCGTGTCGCGGGGCAGGCCGTCATAGCCGTGCAGCGACCGCAGATACAAGGGCAGCGGGTTGGCGTCGGGTTCGTAATCGAAGACGCTGACGTTGGTGGAAATGCGCGGCAGCACCATGTCGCCGGAGATCAGCACGCCAAGATCAGGCGAAAACAGCGATGCGTGTTCCGGCGCATGGCCATAGCCCACGATCACGCGCCAATCGCGCCCGCCGATGCGAACCTGGTCGCCGTCCATGATGCGGGTGTACCGCGACGGCACGGCGGGCACCAGGTTGGGGTAGTAGCTTGCGCGCTGGCGGATCTGCTCCTGCGAGTCTGGGTCGGTCAGGCCGTGGCGCGCGAAATGCTCGACCGCGGATTGGCCACCAGGGCCCGCCCCCGCGTCGGTGCGGCGCGACGACCACAGCGACGCCACCATGTAGTCCGTCATCGTCATCCACAGCCGCGCGTTCCAGCGTTCGCACAGCCAGTGGGCAAGGCCGATGTGGTCCGGGTGCATGTGCGTGACCAGCACGCGCAGCACGGGAAGGCCGTCCAGCTCATTCTTGAACACGTCTTCCCACAGCGTCTTCACCTCGTCGCGTGAAATGCCGCAGTCGACGATGGTCCAGCCGTCCTGGCCGTCGATGTTGTCGCGCAGCAGCCAGAGGTTGATATGATCCAGCGCGAACGGCAGCGGCATCCGGATCCATTTGACGCCCTCCGCCACCGCATGCGCGCGGCCGGCCTCGGGCTGGAAATCGGCCCAGGGATACTGAAGCTTCTGCTCGTTGGGGTTCATTGCCTCTCGCTCCACGCTTGACGATCACGTCAAGTCATCATAATTTACGTTTACGTAAACTGCCACACGTCGCATGCCCTCGTCAACCTGGACCATCTCCGAGCTCGCCCGCGAGTTCGACGTCACGCCCCGCACGATCCGCTTCTACGAAGACCAGGGAATCGTCAGCCCGGCGCGCGAGGGCCGCAACCGCATTTTCGGACCGCGCGACCGCACGCGCCTGAAACTGGCCCTGCGCGGCAAGCGGCTGGGCCTGCAGTTGTCCGAGATCCTGACGCTGATCGACATGTACGACGGACCCGGCGACACCGAAGTCCAGCTGCGCCAATACCTGTCCGTGCTGGAACAGCACCGCGCCACGCTGGAGCAGCAGCGCCGCGACATCGACGATACGCTGCAAGAAATCAGCGAACAGGAGCGCCAGTGCCGCGCCCTGCTGGCGCAGAAGCCGTAGTCCGCATGGCAGCACTTCAAACGCTGGGCCTGTTCGTTCTGACCGCCCTGGCCGAAATCATCGGCTGCTACCTGCCTTACCTTTGGCTGCGTAAAGGACACTCCATCTGGCTGCTGGCGCCCGCCTCGCTGAGTCTGGCGTTGTTTGCCTGGTTGCTGACCTTGCACCCGACGGCGTCCGGCCGCGTCTATGCCGCGTACGGCGGCGTCTACATCGGCATGGCGCTGCTGTGGCTGTGGGCGGTGGACGGCGTGCGGCCCAGCGCCAGCGACTGGATCGGCGTGGGCCTGTGCATCGCCGGGATGCTCGTGATCATGTTCGGGCCGCGCGGGAGCTGATCCGGGCCGCCAAACGGGCAAGAAAAAGCGCGCGTACCTGTAAAGGGCCGCGCGCTTTGCATGGGTGCTCGTCTTTGGCGCAAGCTGCGTCTCGGCGCATCTCCGCGCGGCGGATCGACCGCCGCCGCGCCGAAGTGCCACCGCAAACCGCCGATCACTCCGCCTTGATATTGCCTTCCTTGATGAGGCGGGCGTTGTTCGTGAACTCGGCCTGCACCTGCTTGGCAAACGCCTCGCCCGACGCCGTGCCCGGCTGCAGGAACGACTTGGCCAGAAGCTCCTGGAACTCGGCGCTGGCCACGGCCTTGTTCAACGCGGCCTGCAACGGCTGCGACACCGTGGGCGGCAGGTTGGCCGGCGCGAAGATGCCGAAGTTCGAGTAGTACTGCGCCTGCGGCAGCTTCAGCTCGGCCATCGTCGGCACGTCGGGCCACGCGGCCAGGCGTTGCGGCGCCATCACCGCCAGCGGCTTGAGCGCGCCGTTGGCCACGTGCGGCAACACCACGTCGCTGTTGACCACCAGCAGTTCCACCACGCCGCCCAGGCCGTCGGTCAGCGCCTGGCTGTTGCCGCGGTAGGGAACATGCAGCATCTTGGTCCCCGTCTGCGCGGTGACCGCCGCCATGCCGATGTGCGCAACCGTGCCCTGACCGGGCGTGCCATAGCGCACGCCTTCGGGATGCGCCTTGGCGTATTCCACGAGTCCCGCAAAATCCTTCACGGGCAGCGCCTTGGTCGCCACGATGGCCACCGGCGCGACGGCCACGCTGGCCACCGGCGTCAGGTCCTTCATCGGGTCGTAGTTGGTCTTGGCCAGATGCGGAAAGATCGTCAGCGGGCTGGTCGAGGCCAAGAGCAGCGTGGTGCCGTCCGGCTGCGCGCGCGCCACGTAGTCCGTGCCCACGGACGCGCCCGCGCCGGGCTTGTTCTCGACGATAACCGTGATGTTCGCTTCCTTGCGCAGCGCGTCGCCCAGACGCCGCGCGATCGCATCGGCGCTGCCGCCGGCCGTGTACGGCACGACCACGGTGACCGGCTTGGCCGGCCAGGTCTGCGCCATCGCGCCGCTTGCCATGATTGCCAGGGCCGCCCCCGCGGCCTTGATGAACAACGTCTTCTTTTTCATATCGTCCTGGTGATGTTGCGTAGCACTGCGTGGGTGAAACGGATTGCGGTAAAGCCCATCAGGCAAGGTAGCGTTGCGCCAGGCGAACCCAGTACGACGCCCCCGCCGGAATCAAGGAATCATTGAAGTCATAGCTGGCGTTGTGCAGCATGCACGGGCCCAGGCCGTGGCCCGCCATGCGGTGCTCGCCATCGCCGTTGCCCAGGAACACGTAGCACCCCGGCTTTTCCTGCAGCAGGAAGGCAAAGTCTTCCGACGCCATGGCCGGTTCGATGGTCAGCGCGCGGTCCTCGCCCACGACCTCGCGCATTACGCCCATGCAGAATTCCGTTTCGGCCACGGTGTTGACCAGCGCCGGGTAGCGGCGCTCGAAGTACACCTCGGCCTCGCAGCCATGCGCCGCGGCGATGCTGGGCGCGATCTCCTGCATGCGCCGCTCGATCAAATCGACCACGCCGGTGCTGTAGGCGCGCACCGAGCCGCCGAGCCACGCGGTATTAGGAATCACGTTGATGACGCTGCCGCCCGCCTGCACTTGCGTGATCGACAGCACCGCGGCATCCAGCGGACGCTTGCTGCGCGTCAGGATCGTCTGGAGCGACTGGCCGATGGCAAAGAGCGCCGGCACCGGATCACTGCAGTCCTGCGGCGCGGCGGCGTGGCCGCCCTTGCCCTTGACCGTGATCTTGAAGCCGTTCGCTGCCGCCATCATGGGACCTGCACAGACGCCGAACGCGCCAGCCGGCAAGCCTGGCCAGTTGTGCATGCCGAACACGGCCTCGCACGGAAACCGCGTGAAGAGGCCATCCTGGATCATCGCCCGGCCGCCCGCGCCGCCTTCCTCGGCCGGCTGAAAGCACAGGTACACGGTGCCGTCGAAGCCGCCCGCCGTCTGCAAATGCTGCGCCGCAGCCAGCAGCATCGCGGTATGGCCGTCATGGCCGCAGCCGTGCATCTTGCCGTCGTGACGCGAGCGATGCTCGAACTGGTTCTCTTCCTGCATGGGCAGCGCGTCCATGTCGGCGCGCAGCATGATCGCCCGGTCCGACGTGCCCCGCTTGATCACACCCACCACGCCCGTCTTGGCAATGCCCGTGTGTGTTTCGATGCCCCAGCCCTGCAGCGTGTCGGCCACCACCTTGGCCGTGCGGTGCTCTTCATAGCAAAGCTCCGGGTGCATGTGGATGTCACGGCGCAGCGCCACGATGTCGTCCAGGTTGGATAGTTCAAGCACAGCTGACTCCGTCGGATGTTTCAGGATTAAAGGGTCGCATCAAGTATTGCCCATCGTCCCTTCCGGCGCGTCCACAACACGCTAGGGATAACCCTCATCCAATTTACGTTTACGTAAACGTAATATTTGCACTGCATCATTGCGCGGCGCCGGACGAACGGCGCATCATGGATCACTCCCGCGACGGCGGCCAAGACACGCGCGCGCAGGCCCATGAATGTAAGCACCTACTATCACGGAGACATTGATGAATCTTCCCGGCCTGAACTTCGACCTGGGCGAAGACCTGGACATGCTGCGCGACGCCGTACGCAACTTCGCGCAGGCCGAGATCGCGCCGCGCGCCGCGGAAGTCGATCGCAGCGACCAGTTCCCCATGGACCTGTGGCGCAAATTCGGTGACCTTGGCGTGCTGGGCATGACCGCCGACGAGGAATACGGCGGCGCCAACATGGGTTACCTGGCCCACATGGTCGTCATGGAGGAAATCTCCCGCGCCAGCGCCTCCATCGGCCTGTCGTACGGCGCGCACTCCAACCTGTGCGTGAACCAGATCAACCGCAACGGCACCGCCGCCCAGAAGGCCAAGTACCTGCCCAAGCTCATCTCCGGCGAGCACGTGGGCGCGCTGGCCATGAGCGAACCGGGCGCCGGCTCCGACGTCGTCAGCATGAAGCTGCGCGCCGACAAGAAGGGCGACCGCTACGTGCTGAACGGCACCAAGATGTGGATCACCAATGGCCCGGACGCCGACACCCTCGTCGTCTACGCCAAGACCGACCCCGAGGCCCACCAGCGCGGCATCACCGCGTTCCTGGTCGAAAAGGGCTTCAAGGGCTTTTCCGTGGCGCAGAAGCTGGACAAGCTGGGCATGCGCGGCAGCCACACCGGCGAGCTGGTGTTTCAAGACTGCGAAATCCCCGAAGAAAACGTGCTGGGCCAGGTCAACGGCGGCGTGAAGGTGCTGATGAGCGGCCTGGACTACGAACGCGCCGTGCTGTCCGGCGGGCCGCTGGGCATCATGCAGGCCGTGATGGACGTGGTGGTGCCCTACATTCACGATCGCAAGCAGTTCGGTCAGGCCATCGGCGAATTCCAGCTCATCCAGGGCAAGGTCGCCGACCTGTACACCACGCTGCAAGCCAGCCGTGCCTTCTGCTATCAGGTCGGCAAGAACCTGGACAAACTGGGGTCTGACCACGTGCGCCAGGTGCGCAAGGACTGCGCCGCGCTCATCCTGTACACCGCCGAAAAGGCCACCTGGATGGCGGGCGAGGGCGTGCAGATCCTGGGCGGCAACGGCTACATCAACGAATACCCGGTCGGGCGCCTGTGGCGCGATGCCAAGCTGTACGAAATTGGCGCCGGCACCAGCGAAATCCGCCGCATGCTGATCGGCCGCGAACTCTTCAACGAAACCGCCTGACGCCTTATCCACAGCCCGCGCCATGATCCGCACGTCCGACATCCAGCACATTGAGCAGGCGCCCGCCCCGGGCCCCTCGCCGCTGGACGTCGCGCGGCTGATCCTGGCGGGTTTTGACCGGCACTACGCGCTGTTTCGCTACAGCGCGCAGCGCGCCAAGGCGCTGTTCGAATCCGGCGACTGGCATGGCATCCAGCACCTGTCGCGCGAACGCATCGAGTACTACGACATGCGCGTGCGCGAATGCGCCACGCAACTGGAAGGCGTGCTGCGCGGGCGGCCGGAAGGCGCGGTGGGTGGAAACGGCGCGGGCAACGGTGGCGGCAATGGCGCCGACGCCCCGTCCCTGACCGACGCGCAGACCGCCTACTGGCAAGACATCAAGCAGGAGTTCGTCGGCCTCTTGGGCGAACACCGCCAGCCCGAGTGCGCCGAGACCTTCTTCAACTCGGTGTCGTGCCGGCTGCTGCACCGCGACTACTTCCATAACGACTTCCTGTTCGTCCGGCCGGCCGTCGCCACCGACTACCTGGACAGCAGCATCCCGTCCTACCGCGTGTACTACCCGGTGACCGACGGCCTGGAAAAAAGCCTGATCCGCATGGTGGCCGACTTCGGCCTGGCGCTGCCTTTTGAAGACCTGCCGCGCGACACGCGATTGCTGGCGCGTGCCGCCGTGTCCAAGCTGCGCGCCGTGCTGCCACGCCACGTCGGCCGGCGCATCGCCACCGACTGCCAGATCCACGCGCTGGGCTCGCTTTTCTTTCGCAACAAGGGCGCCTACATCGTCGGCCGCCTGATCAACCAGACCACCGTCTATCCCTTTGCCATCGCACTGACGCGCAATCCGGCGGGACAGGTGACGCTGGACGCGCTGCTCTTGGGCGCGGACGACCTGAGCACGCTGTTCAGTTTTACCCGCGCGTATTTTCTGGTGGACATGGAAACGCCCGCGGCCGTGGTCAACTTCCTGTCGAGCCTCTTGCCGCGCAAGCCCAAGGCCGAGCTCTACACCATGATCGGCCTGCAAAAGCAGGGCAAGACGCTGTTCTACCGCGACTTCCTGCACCACCTGGCCCATTCGCGCGACGCCTTCGACATCGCCCCCGGCATCAAGGGCATGGTGATGTGCGTGTTCACGCTGCCGTCCTATCCGTACGTGTTCAAGCTCATCAAGGACCGCATCGACAAGGACGGCATGGATCACGCCACCGTGCGGCGCAAGTACCAGATGGTCAAACTGCACGATCGCGTCGGCCGCATGGCCGACACCTGGGAATATTCACAGGTCGCCTTGCCGCGCGCCCGCTTTGCGCCCGCGCTGCTCGATGAACTGCGCCGGCTGGTGCCCAGCCTCATCGAGGAAACCGGCGACACCGTCGTCATCCGCCACGTCTACATCGAACGCCGGATGACGCCGCTGAATCTGTATCTGCAGCAGGCGCCGGACGCGTTGCTGGACCACGCGGTGCGCGAATACGGGGACGCCATCCGGCAACTGGCCGCGGCCAATATCTTCCCCGGCGACATGCTTTACAAGAATTTCGGCGTCACGCGCCTGGGCCGGGTCGTCTTTTATGACTACGACGAAATCCAGCGCATGACCGAGATGAACTTCCGGCGCATCCCGCCGGCCCCGAATGAAGAAGCGGAGATGGCCGCCGAACCCTGGTACGCCATCGGTCCGAACGACGTCTTCCCCGAGGAATTCGGCCGCTTCCTGCTGGGCGATGCGCGGGTGCGCGGCGCCTTCATGCGTCACCATGCCGACCTCCTGGAACCGGACTGGTGGCAGGCCTGCCGCGCCCACGTAGCGCAAGGCCGGATCGAAGAATTTTTCCCTTACGATAAGGACAGACGCCTGCGCACAGACCGCCCGTCAAACGGCAACGCGGTGTTGTAACCCAATCGCTGTCCCGACCCTCACAGGAGCAAGTCATGTCAGATCCCATCGTCATCGTTTCCGTCGCCCGCACGCCCATGGGCGGCATGCTGGGCAACCTGTCCGGCCTGGCCGCGCACGAGCTGGGCTCGGTCGCCATCAAGGCCGCGGTCGAACGCGCCGGCATCAAGCCGGAGCAGGTCGACGAAGTCATCATGGGCAACGTGCTGCAAGCTGGCCAAGGCCAGGCGCCCGCCCGCCAGGCGGCGCTGGGCGCCGGGCTGCCGTTGGGCGTCGCGTGCACCACCATCCACAAGGTTTGCGGCTCCGGCCTGAAGGCCGCGATGTTCGGCCATGACCTGCTGGCTTCGGGCAGCGCCGAGATCGTCGTGGCCGGCGGCCAGGAAAGCATGAGCAACGCGCCCTACCTGCTGCTCAAGGGCCGCCAGGGCTACCGCTACGGCCACAACACCGTGTACGACCACATGGCGCTGGACGGCCTGGAAGACGCGTACGACAAGGGCAAGGCCATGGGCGTCTTCGCCGAAGATTGCGCCTCCAAGTATTCGTTCACGCGCGAACAGCAGGACGAATTCTCGCTGGAATCGCTGCGCCGCGCGCGCGCCGCTTCTGAAGATGGCAGCTTCAAGTGGGAAATCGCCCCCGTCACCGTCGCCGGCCGCAAGGGCGACACCGTGATCGATACCGACGAAGCGCCCACCAAGGCCATGCCGGAAAAGATCCCGACGCTCAAGCCCGCTTTCAAGAAAGACGGCACCGTCACCGCCGCGAACTCGTCGTCGATCTCCGACGGCGCCGCCGCCATGGTGCTGATGCGCGCGTCCACCGCCGAAAAGCTCG
Organism: Achromobacter sp. Root170; assembly: GCF_001428165.1. Lineage (NCBI taxonomy): Bacteria > Pseudomonadati > Pseudomonadota > Betaproteobacteria > Burkholderiales > Alcaligenaceae > Achromobacter > Achromobacter sp. Root170. Next base: position 123,468 of record NZ_LMHN01000020.1, on the reverse strand, counting down.
GCGTCAAACCGCTGGCCCGCATCGTCGCGCACTCGCAGCATTCGCAGGAACCCAACTGGTTCACCACCGCCCCCGTCGGCGCGCTGAAGAACCTGTTCAAGAAGACCGGCTGGACGGCCGAGGACGTGGACCTGTACGAAATCAACGAAGCCTTCGCGGTGGTCACCATGGCCGCCATGACCGACTTCAAGCTCCCGCATGACAAGGTCAACATCCACGGCGGCGCCACCGCGCTGGGCCACCCGATCGGCGCTTCGGGCGCGCGCCTGATGGCCACCCTTATCGGCGCACTGCGCAAGACCGGCGGCAAGCGCGGCGTGGCCACGCTGTGCATCGGCGGCGGCGAAGCCGTCGCGATGGCCATCGAAATGGTCTAAGCGGCTGCCTGCTTGGGGCGCAGGCTTTGTCCGTCCCTCAAGCAGGATTCCGCTGCGCCTTTCTGGCAGGGCAATCACCGCGACGGGTCGGTCGCGGGCCAGGCAGGAAAGGCGCAACGAAATCCTGATTTTCCAAATCGACAAGAATGCCCGGCCCACCGGGCAGCGAGACAACCCGCTCTTTTTCGAGCGCCTTCAAATTCCAATCAAGCAGGACGGGTGGTACCCCATGCCCATCATCGAATCCCGCATCAATCCGCGGTCGCAGGACTACATCGACAACGCCAGCGCCATGCAGGCGCAACTGGACGATCTGAACCAGCAGCTGGCGCAGACGGCCTTGGGCGGCAGCGAATCCGCCCGCGCCAAGCACACCGCGCGCGGCAAGCTCTTGCCGCGTGACCGCGTGGAGAACCTGATCGATCCGGGCACCCCGTTCCTGGAACTGTCGCCGATGGCGGCGCATGGCATGTACGACGGCGACGCGCCCGGCGCGGGCGTCATCACCGGCATCGGCCGCGTGTCCGGCACCGAGTGCGTCATCGTCTGCAACGACGCCACGGTCAAGGGCGGCACCTACTATCCGATGACCGTCAAAAAGCACCTGCGCGCGCAGGAGATCGCCGCGCAGAACCATCTGCCCTGCGTGTATCTGGTGGATTCGGGCGGCGCCAACCTGCCGCAACAAGACGAGGTCTTTCCCGACCGCGAACACTTCGGCCGCATCTTCTACAACCAGGCGCAGATGTCGGCGCAGGGCATCGCGCAGATCGCGGTGGTGATGGGCTCTTGCACCGCCGGCGGCGCGTACGTGCCCGCCATGAGCGACGAATCCATCATCGTGCGCAACCAGGGCACCATCTTTCTGGGCGGCCCGCCGCTGGTCAAGGCCGCCACCGGCGAAGAAGTCAGCGCCGAAGACCTGGGCGGCGGCGACGTGCACACGCGCCTGTCGGGCGTGGTCGACCACCTGGCCGCCAACGACATGCACGCGCTGCAACTGGCGCGCAATGCGGTTGCGCGCCTGAACCGCAAGAAGCCCCAGCCGCTGGCCACCATCCCCGTGCGCGAGCCGCGCTTCGATCCCAGCGAACTGAACGGCATCATTCCCGCCGACACCCGCAAGCCCTACGACGTGCGCGAAGTCATCGCGCGCATCGTCGACGGATCCGAGTTCGACGAATTCAAAGCGCGCTTCGGCCCCACGCTGGTCACCGGCTTTGCGCACATCCACGGCATGCCCGTCGGCATCGTCGCCAACAACGGCATCCTGTTCTCCGAGTCCGCGCAAAAAGGCGCGCACTTCATCGAACTGTGCGCGCAGCGCAAGATCCCGCTGGTGTTCCTGCAGAACATCACCGGCTTCATGGTTGGCCGCAAATACGAAAACGAAGGCATCGCGCGCCACGGCGCCAAGATGGTGACGGCCGTGGCCACCGCCAATGTGCCCAAGTTCACCGTCCTGATCGGAGGTTCGTTCGGCGCCGGCAACTATGGCATGTGCGGCCGCGCCTATTCGCCGCGCATGCTCTTCATGTGGCCCAACGCCCGCATCTCGGTCATGGGCGGCGAGCAGGCCGCCAGCGTGCTGGCGACTGTGAAGCGCGACGGCATCGAAGCGCGCGGCGGGCAATGGTCGGCGGACGAAGAAAATGCGTTCAAGGCCCCGATCCGCGAACAGTACGAGCGTGAAGGCCATCCGTACTACGCCACCGCAAGATTGTGGGACGACGGCATCATCGCCCCGGCCGACACGCGCCGCGTGTTGGGACTGGCGTTGTCTGCGGCGTTGAACGCGCCTATTGAAGACACCAAGTTCGGCGTGTTCCGAATGTAGGTCGCACGCTTAGACCGAACCCCACTTCTACGCGCTTCGCGCCCTTTCCGAACACTTCAGCTTGGATAACGCAATGTTCGATACTGTGCTGATTGCCAACCGCGGCGAAATCGCCTGCCGCGTCGCCGCCACCGCGCGCCGCATGGGACTGCGCACCGTCGCCGTCTATTCCGACGCGGACGCCAACGCCCGCCACGTCGCCGCGTGCGACCAGGCCGTCTACATCGGCGGCTCCGAGCCGCGCGCCAGCTACCTGCGCGCCGACGCCATCCTGCAAGCCGCGCGCGATACCGGCGCCGGCGCCATCCACCCCGGCTACGGCTTCCTGTCGGAAAACGAAGCCTTCGCCCAGGCCGCGCAGGACGCCGGCATCGCCTTCGTCGGCCCGCCGGCATCGGCCATCGCCGCCATGGGCAGCAAGTCCGCCGCCAAGACCCTCATGGAAAAAGCCGGCGTGCCGCTCGTGCCCGGCTACCACGGCGACAACCAGGATCCGCAGTTCCTCAAATCGCAGGCCGACGGCATCGGCTATCCCGTGCTCATCAAGGCCAGCGCGGGCGGCGGCGGCAAGGGCATGCGCATCGTCGAATCGTCCGGCGCATTCCTTGATGCACTGGCCTCGTGCCAGCGCGAAGCCGCCTCCAGCTTCGGCGATGACCGCGTACTGATCGAACGCTACCTGCAAAAGCCGCGCCACATCGAAATCCAGGTGTTCGCCGACACGCACGGCAACTGCGTCTACCTCTTCGAGCGCGACTGCTCCGTGCAGCGCCGCCACCAGAAAGTCATCGAAGAAGCGCCCGCCCCCGGCATGACCGAAGAACGCCGCCGCGCCATGGGCGAAGCCGCCGTCGCCGCCGCGCGCGCCGTCGGCTACGTGGGCGCCGGCACGGTGGAATTCATCGCCGAGCCCGACGGCCGCTTCTACTTCATGGAAATGAACACGCGCCTGCAGGTCGAGCACCCGGTCACCGAAATGATCACCGGCCACGACCTCGTCGAATGGCAACTGCGCGTCGCCGCCGGCCAGCCGCTTCCTGCACGCCAGGAAGACCTGCGCATCAATGGCCACGCCATCGAAGCCCGCATCTACGCCGAGAACCCCGAGAAGGGCTTTCTGCCGTCCATCGGCACGCTCGCCTACCTGGGCCTGCCGCCGCACACCGCCTTTGCCAACGGCGACATCCGCGTCGACGGCGGCGTGCGCATGGGCGACACCATCACCCCGTTCTACGACCCGATGATCGCCAAGCTCATCGTGCACGGCGCCGACCGCGACCAGGCCCGTGCCCGCATGCTGCAAGCCTTGGCGCAGACGCAGGCCGTGGGCGTGCAGACCAACGTCGCGTTCCTGTCCCGTTTGATGAAGGACAGCGCGTTCGCCGCCGCCGACCTGGACACAGGCCTCATCGAACGCCAACGCGCCACGCTGCTGCCCGACCCGCAACCCGCCGACGCCGACGCACTGGCGCTGGCCACCGCTGCCGTGCTGGTGCGCCAAGGCCTCGCACAGCCGGGCGCGCAAGGCGCGGGCAAAGGCCCCGCCGACCCGTGGGACGCGCGCGACGGCTGGCGCTTGGGCGGTCAATACCGGCGCCCACTGCAATGGACCGACAACGGCGAAGCCCGTCACGTCACCGTCGCCCGTCAAGGCGGTGCCTGGACGCTGGACACCGGCGACGGCGCACGCCCCTTCCTGTGGCGCTCGCACGCCAGCGCCAATCCCAACCTGGCCTACGGCCTGCGCATCACCCTGCAAGGCCACGAGAGCGCCGGCACGGTCGTCCTGCACGGCGACCGCGCCTACGTCTTCCGCGAAGACGGCTCGCACGTCCTGGAGCTGTATGACGCGCTGACGCACTCGCAGGACACGCAGGGGGAACACGGCGCGGGTCTGGCCGCGCCCATGCCGGGCAAGATCATCTCGATCTCGGTCAAGGCCGGCGACAAGGTCGAGAAGGGCCAGCCGCTGCTTGTGATGGAAGCGATGAAGATGGAGCACACCATTTCTGCCACCGCCGACGGTACGGTGGGCGAAGTGTTCTACGGGGTGGGGGATCAGGTGACGGAAGGCGCCGAGCTGGTGTCGATCGAGTAACGGCGGTTTGGGTTTGGCTGGCGGCTCCCGGCGGTTTCGCTCGGAGCCGCTTTGTTTTTGGGGGCACGCCGGTTTAGCTATCCGTCAGCGCCCCGCGCCTAGAATCGGCTCTTCCCCCGCGCCACGCCCACCATGTCCGCCGACACGCCCAGTCCGCTTTCCCGTCCGCCGTTCCTGCATTTCCTCTGCGGCCGCGTCGCCGCGTCACTGGCGTTCCAGATCGTCTCCGTCGCCGTGGGCTGGCAGATCTATGCGCTCTCCGGCAGCGCGCTCGACCTGGGCCTCATCGGCCTTGCCCAATTCCTGCCCATGGCCGCGCTCACGCTCGTCGTCGGCCACGTCGCCGACCGCTACGACCGCCGCAAGATCGTCGCCCTCTGCATGGCGCTCGAAGCCCTGGCCACGCTGGTCCTCGCCATCGCCGCGCTGCACGGCGTCGGCGGCAAGACGCTCATCTACGCCACCATCATCATCATGAGCTCGGCCCGCGCCTTCGAAGCGCCGACGCTTTCCACGCTCATCCCCGCCGTCGTCCCGCGCGAATGGCTCCCACGCGCCACCGCGCTGTCCTCATCCGGCGGCCAGATCGCGCAGATAGCCGGCCCCGCGCTCGGCGGCGTTGGATACAGCCTCGGGGCAGGGTGGATCTACTGCGTCGCCGCCGCGTTGTATCTGACGGCCTTCATCGCCATAGCCACGCTCGTCATCGAACGCGCGCCGCCGCGCAAGGAACCGACCACCTGGCGCACGCTGTTCGGCGGCATCACCTTCATCTTCCAGCGCCGGTTGCTGCTGGGCACGCTGTCGCTGGATCTGTTTGCAGTGCTGCTGGGCGGGGCGACGGCGCTGCTGCCGATCTTTGCGAAGGACATTCTCAATGCGGGGCCTTGGGCACTTGGCGCATTGCGCGCTGCGCCGGCTTGCGGTGCGGCATTGATGTCGTTGACGCTGGCGCGCCTGAGCCTCGGTGAGAACGTTGGCCGGCTGTTGTTCGGCTCGCTCATCGTATTCGGCCTGGCGACCACGGCGTTCGGGCTGTCGACCTCAATTCCTGTGTCGATCGCCGCGCTGGTCGTGCTGGGCGCAGCGGACGCGGTCAGCGTTGTCGTGCGGTCATCGCTGGTGCAGTTGAATACGCCGGATCACATGCTGGGGCGAGTCAGCGCGGTGAACACCTTGTTTGTCGGTGCGTCGAACCAGCTTGGGGAATTTGAGTCCGGGCTCACCGCGCAATTGTTCGGTGCGGTGCCCGCCGTGGTGATTGGCGGGGTGGGGACGATTGCCGTGGCGGCGCTGTGGATGCGGTGGTTTCCGGAACTGAGGCGGCTTCGGACGTTGAATGGGAATGAGGTGGCGCAGGGCTGAGATTCACGGCAGTGCTGTGCATACAGCCGACCGCCCTGGGCGAATCTTAGGCCGGAGAACTTCCCCGCTGAGATGCAACGGTCGCTGCCGACGCCAAGCGGTCGTTCAGCTTTCACATCTCATCAGTAGACAGCTTCGAATACAGCACGAAGTCACCTGGCGCTCCTCGAACCATCCGGTAAGAGCGCAGAAGTCCCTCGCGGCGAAAGTGACAACGCTTGAGAACGCTCTCGGACCGCGCGTTGGTGTGCAGGACCGTAGCCTGTACACGGTTAAAGCCGTATGTTGAGAAGGCCCATCGGGTAACCGCGTCACATACGGCGCTCGCGACGCCTAAGCCCCAATGTGACGGGGCGACGTCGTAAGCGATCTCGGCAGTTTTGTTGGCGCTTGATATCGTGTGAAAGCCGATTGTCCCGACTAGCCGATCATCAAGCCTGTCGACGATAGCTAGCCGTCGGTCCGAATCGGCAGAGGTCGAATCGAACAAGTCGAACAAGCGGGAAAGGTCTCTGACCGAATCCAGATTCCAGCTCGTATGCTGGAACACCTCCGGCAAGGAAAGATATGAATACCACTCGTCCGCGTCGGATCGATCTAGCTGCCGTAGCACGACCGCCGGGTGGCCAGCGTTTGGGGCCTCCGTGATTCGCATCAATCGCTCCCTTGTTGAGTCTTACCGCCTGTAATTAACACCAGAAGATTTAATGCAACGATAGAGCCTTAGATGGAGCGCCTTGCGACCTACAAAGGGCGATTTCCAATCCAAGCGGAAAAGCGCAAGAGGTAGCCATCAGGGTCTTGCACTAAAAACTGCTGCACGCCGATCTCGACTTCTCCGCTTCTGTACCATCGCTCCTCGGGCTCCCGGTAGAAAGGCCAAGCGGCATCCCGTAACGTCCTGCTCAGAGCGTCGATCGACTTCACCTTGATCTCGAAATTCACACCACGACCCAGCGGTGCTTCAAGCGGTGCCGTGATCCAGCCGTCGTCGCCGCGGACCTCTTCGAGCATGAACTGTGCACCCTCGCGGTCAAGGAAAACAAACCCCTCTTCTTCGCGCTGATAGACGACCTCGAAGCCGCACAAGTCGATCCAGAATTGCCGACTACGCGCGAGGTCTTTAACCATCAGCTCAGGGACCATGCGTGCTCGGTACGATTTATCTTCCATCGTCTCTCCTTTTTTATTAGTGCCGTGATATCGCCGTTGATTCCGATAGACCATGGAAGTCCGCGATTGCGGATCATCGCGAAGCAGTCCCAAACCAGTATTCAAAGCTGACGAACGTATAGCATCACATTTCGGTCGTAGTGATGCGCTTCGCACTCGAAGTTAAATCCAGATCTTTCCAGAAGTCGCTGCGACCGGAGGTTGGACGGCCATACGACGGCGACTAACTCTTCCAGGAGCAGATGGCGTTTCGCATAGCGGCAGACTTCCCGGAGCGCGTCCAGCGCTAGCCCCTTACCCCAGTGCGCGCGTGCCAATCGGTAGGCCACCTGTATGCGCGTGGTCTCGGCCAGAGGCGTGAGGCTGATCCAACCGGCCGCGCTGCCGGCGCATGTGATGGCCCAATGACCTAGCTCTCCTTGGTCTGCCGCAATGTACGCGAGCAACGCTTCGCGTCGTTCTGCAGTCGGCAGGATCAGGCCCGTACTGTGCTGCATCACTTCGGCGTCCGCTTCCAGCGCCAAAATAACGTCCACGTCAATTGCGACCAATCTCCGCAATATCATCTGTGAAATCCTTTTGCCGACAGTGTTTCGCAGGATAGCGCAGGTCGATGCAAATCGGCCCGCGCTCAGTAACGCCCCCCTTCGTCATTGGGCGTCATGCCGGCGCCGACTTCCTACTTCCTCATCTCAAACCGATTCGCCGCCCCAGCCGCCGGTTCGAAGTAATACTTGGGCTCCCGATAAACCAGCTCCTTCAACGCGGCATCCAGCTTCGGCAGCTGGAAACTGGCAGCACTAGGCGCCTTCCGAAAATCCTCGATGCTGGCAGGCAGCCGCTCCAGCGTCAACGACGCCAGCAAACACACCCATTCCCGCGCCAACACTCCGCAAGAATCCTTGACCATGACCGGCTGATCGTCCGGCATCTTGTACCCATCCATCAGCACCACATCGCCCGCTTTCAGCGTGATCGTGGCCAACGGCGTAAAGAGCAGTTCCGTGTCAACGCCGGCGACGGGCAACATCTCTGCCTCGCGGTTGTGGAACGCGCGCTTGGCCCCTTCCACCCACCGATACTCCCGCGCCGCCTCATTGCAGCCGTCCCCGATGCGCAACGTGACCTCGCAGCCTGCGCCCAGCCCGTCCTCGCTTGGCGTGATCGGCGTCCAAGGCCCATCCTTCTTGAAGTCGATATCCGGCGTCTCGGTCAGCGTCGCCATGCCGAGGTCTTTCTGATAGTCCATCGACTTTGCACGCGCGTCCGAGTCCGGCAACGCCGTACGCGGCTGGTGGTAGGTAATGCGACTGAGCCGGTACTCGCCGGGCCACACCGGGATCACTTGATACGCCAATGCGCCGCGCGTCGTCTGGAACAGCGGGCCCGTGTCCGAGAAATCAAACTTGTGCTTGCCTTGCCCCACGGTCATCGCGAAGCCCTTCTCGGTCTTGTGCTGCCAATGCAGGAGCGTGCTGCGCTGACGAGTGAATTGATCCCGCGTGTCCGCATCGTCGAAGTTGCGCGGTGGTCCCGCATCGAAATTGACGGTCGGGATCACCACGATCGCCATGTCCTTGCGGGCTTGGTCGAACAGCTTGTCGGTGTTCTCAAGATGCCGCTTCCACATGGCTGCCGCCTCGGCTTGGTTTGCTTCATCGTTTGGCGACTGTGCCCAGGCGGCGACCGGGGCGGACAGGGCGGACACGCATACAAGGGCAAGCACGCGGCGAGACAGCATCATCGGTCTTCGTTCCTTTATGAGTTTGGTTGTTGAGCCTATCGGCGTCTGCCGCCCCTGCGGCTGAACAAGGCCCCGGGGCGAAGACACCAGGGCATGATATCGCGGCGAACATTCACGCGATGGGACGAGCGGCATCTGCTTCCTGATCACGTCGCGGGATACCCCCGTCACTCGCCGGTGGCGGGCCATGTACCTGCCTCGTAGACGGCCCGCCCGCCTCGGCGGCACCGCTCAGAGTAGACTGGCAGCCTTCTTCAACATTCCGAGTCCACATCCATGCTCGTCAAAGCCCTGCGTGTCGGCCTGGGTCAAATCATTGTCCTGGGCGACGCACTGACCCGTCCGCGTCCGCAGAAGCGCTCGCCGCAAGGCCAGGCCGCCGTCAACGCGGACGCGGCCGCGCTCTCGCTGTATCAATTCCAGGCCTGCCCCTTCTGCGTGAAGACACGCCGCGCCATGCACCGGCTCAACGTGCCGGTCGCGCTAAAGGATGCCAAGCATGATCCCGACGCGCGCGCCGCATTGCAGGCGGGCGGCGGCAAGGTGAAGGTGCCGTGCCTGCGCATCGAAGACGCCGAGGGCACGCGCTGGATGTACGAGTCCAACGACATCATCGCGTACCTGGAAAAGCGGTTTGCCAACGTCGCCTGAGATTGAGCCGCACGATCATGATGCCTGCCGTGATTCGGATGACCATTGCGCTATGCGCCACCAGCCTGCTCGCCGCATGCGAACCGTCGCTGCCGCCCCCGCCGGCCGGATCCAAACTCACTGCCGAAACCATCGCCACGCGTGAAGCGCCGCCCGAACATCAGTTCAAGGGCGTGCTTGCGGGAAAGCCCATTCATCTGCTTGCGCATAACTGCAAGGTGTATCGGGTCGATCCCGCTGAAGGCGAGAACGTGAGCTGGACGTTGGTGCTGGAGGGCGATTTCTATCCGTTGCCGACGTCTTGCTTGCGTCAGTCGCTTACGGAAGAGAAGGGCGGCGTCACGGCGTTCATTGGCCGGCAGGCGCTTGGGGCGGGGGGATGCTGCACGGGCACGCCGGAGTATCGGACGAAGGATGGGGTGACGTGGAATCCGAATTGAATCCGTGTCACCCCGGCGCTTGGGTCACATGGGCCATGAAGATTGCATCGCATGGCCCCTTTCCCGATTCAGCGTGCTGACACCGAACGCCCCCGCGTCATCGACTCCAACACGCCATCCCGCCGCACCCAGCCATGAAACAACGCTGCGGCCAGATGCAGCAGCACCGTCGCGAACAGCAGAAAGGCCAGATAGCGATGCGCACCCCGTAGCCAACTGAACAACCCCGCATCCGCAGGCGCAATCGGCGGCAACTGCCAACCGGCCGCCACGACCGGATAACCCCCCGCCGACAGCATCGCCCAGCCAATCAGCGGCATCGCGAACATCAGCGCGTACAGCAGCACGTGCGAGGCCAGCGCCGCATGACGTTGCCAGGCCGGCAGATCCGCTGGCAACGCAGGCGCGCCCTTGAACACACGCCTGGCCAGACGGATGCACACCAGCGCCAGCAGCGCCAGGCCCAACGGCTTATGAATCTGCACCAGCCACTGATGCCGCTCGGACACCGACGCCACCATGCCCACGCCGATGAACAGCATCGCGAGTATGCCGGCCGCCATCGACCAATGCAGCGCGCGTGCGAATAGGCTGAACGTGGCGGGCAGGCGTCGGGTTTGATAGGACTGCATGTTCATTGGGCGCGCTCCGGTTGGGTCGAATGGGATGACGCAGCGGCGGCCTGAGGCGGTCCTTCGCCCGTGCGGCGTTCATAAGAGGCCGCATAGGCCGCGGAACGCGCCGCCAGCAGCGGGTCGTCGGACACGGCGATGCCTTGCGGCAACACGGTCGGGTCGTAGTTCACGTCGCGGCAAGGGCCGTCGCTTTGCGGGGCGCTGCTGGTGATCACCACGGTGCCGGCATCAATGGTCGGCCGGTCCGCCGGCCACTGGCGGGTTGCGTCGCTGGTGGGATCGCCGGGCTGGCCCAGCGTAAGCAGCAGACGCCAGCGCAACGGCCCTTGCGTCAGGCGCTGTTGCAGGTCGGTTTGCAGGTAGTCCGCATCGTGTCCCGGCTGCGCCACAGGCGCCGCCGCCGCGTCCACCGGCGCCAACTGCCAGCGCACCGGCTGCCGCTTTCCGTTGCCATCGACCAGGTAGAACGCATTCAGGCCGTAATAGTCTTCGGTCGCGTAGCTGGCCGACGGATTGGCGGTCTTGGCCCACGCGCGGAATGCGCCCGTTTCCGGATGCGCCGCGAAAAACGCCTGCATGCGCTGCGGATCGGGCTTGCCCGTCTTGGGGTCGGGCCGACCGGCCAGCTGCTGATCGTAGAACGCCTGCGGCGTCGACAGCGGAAACACCGGCATGCTGTTCATGCCGGTTCGCCATTGCTCGCCGTTGGCGGACGTGAACATCAAGGCAAAGCTACGGATCGGGACGCTTGAGTCCGACGCATAAGGGTTACCGCCGGGCAGCGCCAATCGTCCGATTACCGGCGTGCTGCCCGAGGCGAACACCGCAGCCGTGGATAAATCGTGCGCCGCGCCGCTGCTTTCAAAGCGGCCGATCACACAGACGCCTTTGGCGTGATTGCGGCGAAAGCCCTCGTGGATGCCGCTGTTGGCTTCCAGGGCGTTCACGATGCGGTCGGGGGTCAACCGGTGCGGGTCGAGCCAGCCACCCACGTAGGCGAACGCGGCGCCGGAGGCGAGCACGATGGCGCCGATGGCGGTGAGGCGAAGAAGGGTTTGCGGGGTGGTGAGCGGCCGGGGCTTCTGGGGCCGTTTTTCCGGCGACTGGCCGCCTTGTTGGCGGGCACCCGACGGTTGACGATTCGGCGGCAGGCGGCCCGGCGGCTGGCTTCCCGGTGGCGTTTGACCCGGCGGCGGGCCGTTACGGTCAGATCCTTGTTGCATAAGGCTCCTTGCCCATGGGGCGATGAATACCCCTGTAGGACGCCACGCAAAAAAAGTTATTCCCCGATGGAATAAACCCGCCGGAGCGGCGTCTTACTGCATTGACCTGTAAGCTGGTTGCGCAGGCCTGTCCCAGGAACCCGCCATGATTCAACCGGTCCACGTGCCACCCGACGCGCCGGCATCCCCCGACGACGAGATGCCAGCGGAAGAACTCTCCGACGCCGTGCTGCGCCAACTACTGCCGCGCCTGCGGCGTTTTGCGCTGCGCCTCACGCGCGATGCGGTCGCGGCCGACGACCTGGTGCAATCCACCTTGGAAAGAGCGCTCACCCGCTGGCGCGGCCGCCGTCCGCAAGGCGACGTGCGCGCGTGGCTCTTCACCATCCTGTACCGCCAATTCCTGGACGCCCAACGCCGCTCGCGCCGCTATGCGCGGCTGCTGTCATGGTTTGCCGCGTCCGACGCCGCCGCGCCGTCGGCCGAACGCGAGGTCATCGCGCGATCTTCCCTGGATGTCTTCGAACGCCTGCCCGAGGCGCAGCGCACGCTGCTGTGGCTCGTCAGCGTGGAAGGCATGAGCTACAAGGCCGTCGCCGATGTTTTAGACGTGCCGCTAGGCACCGTCATGTCGCGCCTGTCCCGCGCGCGGAGTGCCTTGCGCGAATTGCATGAGGGGCAGGCCGGCGAGGCTCGTCTGAGGATATTGAAATGAAAGAACGCTCTATCGATGATCTGACGCGTAATGCGTATGTGGATGGGCAGTTGGATCCGTCACAGTTGCAGGAGTTGCAGGCGTATTTGCGGGCACATCCTGATGAGGCGCAGGAGTTGGAGGCTTGGCGACGGGATGCGCAGCGGCTGCGGGAAGGGGCTGGCGGGGACAGTTTGCCGGGTAATCCTGCGTTGGATCCTGCTGCGGTGCGTGCGGGGTTAAGAGTTCGCACGCGGCGGCGGATGGTGATGGCGGCTAGTCTCGTTGTGGCGGTGGCGATTGGCGGCGTTACGGGATGGAGTGTTCGGGATACGGCCTTGGCGAATCGGGTGTTGCCGATGCAGGACGCGATGCAGGCTTATCGGTTGTTCGCGTCAGCGGATGCGCCGCAGCCGGATGTTCGGGCCGATGCGGGTGATTTGCAGGGGTGGTTGGATGCGTATTTTGCTCATGCGGAGCGGTTGCCTAATTTGAGCGATAGCGGGTTTAGGCCTGTTGCTGCGCGTTTGTTGGCTACTGATCAGGGGCCGGCGGCGCTTGTTATTTATGAGAACGCGGGGCAGCGCGCTACGTTTTATATCCGGCCGCCTGGGCCGGGGGGACAGTTTCTGGCGCGGGGGAGCCGGAGGGATGGGGAGCTGCTGGCGCGGTATTGGTCGGGGCAGGGGTACAACTATGCGTTGGTGACGGCGGGGGATGGGCGCGGTCAGAACATGCAAGTAGGTGAATCGTGACGCCTGGGAGATATTGACGCGCCAGATCGCGCACGTCTTCCTCGAAATCTAACGGCTCGGGCCTGTCGCACATCACGGCAGGTCCGAGCCGTTTCTCGCGCTTATTGAATTGACGCCGGCGCGTCGTGCGTGGGGTCGGCGTAATCGGCGTCTTGTGCGCACGCTCGTGCAGTTTCCAGCATGGCTTCGGTCATAACGCCCATGTGCTCACACAAGCCTTCCACGCCGCCCAACAATGCGGTCACGGTCCACGCATCCAGCGGCTCCGCTCCGGTCGCGTCTGGTTCGGAGGCGCTGTTGCCTACGAGACGAGCAATTGACGCGATGGCGCAGCGGGCGCGGTCGATGTTGTAGACGTGGGATAGACGCACCGAGCCTAGATCGGGATTAGAGTCAACGGACCAGGGGTTTTCAGTGAGGGGATGAGATTGCATGGATTTCCTCCGACGATGCGGGAATCCCGCTGCTCCACTTCCAAATGGGGCGGGCGGGCACAGGACAAGGTTGGAAGACCGGATCGTCGGAACCGGCGTACGACTAGCGCACCCCTGCCAAGGCCCGCCCATTGGGCGTGCGAAGGCGTGCTGACTTGGAAGTCAACACCGACGAATCTACCGGCTTCCAACCCGGGCTACCGTTCGTGGCGGTAGTCGGGGGAGTATACGGTTAGCGGCGGCGGTATCGGTCATCTGGGGCCAAATTGATCACGCAGGAAACGCCTGTAAGCATCCTACTACTCTCATAGCAATTCCTGAATTTCAGCCACATCAGTGTCTTCTTGGCGCGTCTGAGAACTAAACGCCCAACGGCGAACAAGGTGCAGGTGCCGTCCATCCTGACAATCCGCGAGGCGTGGTAGAAAACGGGTAAACGTCGATAAAGGAAAAGGTCTACTCCCCGCTTAGAAGGTGGCACAGCGACGTTTCACTTATATCCAATGATGGCCGTAACGCCAACGTACGACGCATTTGTGTGGCAGTGTCGCACAATGCAAGTAACGCGCGATCGAAATAACCCTTCATTTCTTTATTGTCCGGTGTGAACACCGCAACATAATTTGATATTGTTCTCTGGAACGGTGAAGTTCTCCTCGCCCACTCGTTTGGTCACTCGGCTTCAATAACAGGGGACAAGTCGCTAAAAAAAGCCACCCGATTGATTAAGTCATTCTAGCAAAGTTAATTGCACGACAACCAGCGAAGAACCGCACAGTGGAAATCCGAAATTAGATTCTTAACATACCCGAACAAAGCTTGCACAGTAGCCTCTTGAGGAAGGGCAACTAGCCCACCGTGCGAAATATCATTACGGCGACTGAGCAATTCATCCAACCGGCCAAAATTTAACGAATTCAGGTCGAGTCCGATAATCTCAGCATTTGCTTCTACGACTGCGCGATTTATGTTGGAATGCGTCATGACAAGATCTTCAAACCTCTGAGCTGGGACAGGTTTGGAATGCCATATAGCCATATCCCTGGAAAAATCGGCCAACGCCTTGAATTTTCCCATATTTAGCTTCTTGCTAATATCAGTTCCGGGATTCATTGCATTTAGAAGGTTTTGAAGAAACCCCGTCACAAAGCCCTCTTTTTGCAGCCAGAGGGCAACATAGGAAGCGTCACATCTATTCGCTTTTCTGCTTTGACTATGCAGGCGCTTTAGACAAATAGACATCGTCATCTTAAAGTACGCTTCCCAGGCGGAATAAATGACAGGAATTGCCATCAAATATAAAAACCCGTCTTTCGCCGCATTGTTAACGACACACCGCCCCTCAAACTCTGCCAACATATCTGTGTAGCGTTGCTTTGCATCTACCAGCTCGGCACGTGCGGCGGCCTTAGTTAGCGTTCTTTTTTCCATAAAACTAGGCTTTAAACCATTTGGCACCTAGGGCCACTCGCCCCAACATCTTTCTCCGAGTGTTGGATCCTGCACCTACGAACTCCTCCATCAGAGGACTCTTGTGCATAGCCACAATTCTCTTTTGAAGATTCTGTACGCCTCCCTTTTTTAAAGTCGATATATTTTTATACACCCCGCAGCCAATGATATCGAACAAATTAGAGCTGAAGGCCCCTGAAAATTTTCCGTTCTTGAAAAAGCGGAAGGCCTCCCCTTTTGGATACGCCGCGTAAATTAAATCAAACGTATCAACCACGCGCCTCTTCACTTTTTCGTCAACAACCACATCTCCCACCGCGGCGGAATACATAAACCTATCCAAAAACGCATCGATTCTGTTTGTCGAAGGACTGGTTAAGGAAAATGCTAACAGCCGAAGCACATTCTCCTGCCCCCGCATCTCTTTCTTGTCATTGACGGAAAGGCTCATTGCCTTAAGCACAGGATCCGTATTCGCTACCGCCTTAAGCCAATTCGCAAATGTCGAGTCGGTCAACCGAGCAGAGCAATTTCGCATTTCTTGGTCGGACAGAATAGAGCCGGCCCTATTCAGGCGCATAAAAACATTAAAGCGTGCGACTTCGCTCGATTCTCGCTTTAACAATATGACGTTAATTCGCGCGTAACGAATGGTTCGGACCAACAACTCCGGCAACGTATCTGCACTATAACCGTCAAGATCCGGCAATATCGGTCCAGCAGTAAGCACAGACGCTACTCGCAAGTTATTGACCGTCTCCTCTGGAGGAAACCCCTCCTCCTCAGAAGACATATCTTCAGCCGTTCCATCAAATATTTCGGCCGAGAAAAAGCGAATTATCGTACTAAATCTTTGCAAACCATCGATTACTTCGAAAGTCCCATCCTTTAATTCCGACATAAACAATGGAGGTGTAGGGATATTCAAAAGCAAACTTTCAATGTATTCGGTCTGCTGTTCTGCCGCCCATCGGAATCCGCGCTGGTAGTCAGGATCGATTCTTACCTGCTTACTTTTATATTGATTGAGCAGTTCATTCCACGTAGGCGTAAAACTGTCCGCTACAACGTTGTGGCGTTCGTGCTCAACGCGTTTGAGAAGAGTTGTCATGGTCGGATCAGGTAGTTGTGAATTACAAGGGCGGCAACGCTACACAATACAATATCTTACAACCGCATACCGGTAAAGCGTCTACGAGTGGGCGCACCCATGGCATATCAGGATCGCAACCTAACCGCGTCTATGCTATTCTCGCGCGTGGCGTTTAGCTTCGGCACGCGGGTACGGGCAAATTGAGGATTTGATGTGAAGCAAACTGGTAATAACTCTGCGACAAGTGCGGATGAGGCGACGATAGACGTCGTTGAAGAAATAGTTGAAGAGCGCGAGTACAGCAGCCATGCAGAGCAAGTTCTTGAAAGCGCGCCTCCCGCAGAGAGAGTCGATGGTCTGAACTCGTCGTTGCTAAACGCATTCGCTAAGGCCATCATCTATCGGGAAGTTCCGTTCATCGTTTTCGGCGATCTAACTGCGGAAGAACTAGCAACCGCATTCGTGCAGTACCCCGTTATTATTAAGCCAACGTTGTCTTGCGTGAACGTCGCGCAGAGAGCGATAAAGCGAGACCTGGGGTTCGATTTCGACACTTACTCCACAAAAATCTCGCAAAAGTACGCCCTGCTTATTGCTGGATATATAAAGCCCCTTTTGCCTCCGTCTATTGCAATTCCCGCTCTCGTGGAACTTGACCGGTATTTCTGGACGGACAAAGAAATGCGGGCGCGCAAGGGGAATTGGGAAAAAATTATCACCGATGCGATCAACGAAATTTCGATCAAATCATTTCGCAAAAGAAAATTCGTTTGCGACGGGCAAGAATTTGAAATAGATGCGGCTCACCCTACATCGGGCGCCCATATTGAAATCGCTATAGATGTAAAGCGTATTGAGTCTCAGCGCGATGTCCACAAAAGGGCAGACGAAATAATTAACAAAGCATCAAAATTCAAGAAAGCTTACCCCGAAGGGAAGTTCATCGCGATAGTTTATTTCCCGTTTCCAAATCAACATTTAAATGTTCAAAGCAGGTTACAAAGCGAAAACATAGATGAGATGTTTTTTGCTGGAGAAACTGCGTCTTCAGTTGCAAACGCTATCGACTTGCTACTGGGAAAACTAGGCCTAAAAAAAAAAAGCTGACTAAATCAATTGAGATTATTCCTCAAGACCTGCCTTCAGAATATAACCAAAAGATTCTGAAGAGCGCAAAGCGAACGACGAGAGAGCGCAAGGGCGTTCACAATTGGCACGCCTACTATGCGGGCTACTCTGAAGCATTTGTGGAGAGCGCACTGACCTACTTGGGTGCGACTGCCGATTCTCTAGTACTTGACCCTTGGGGGGGAAGCGGAACGACCGGCTTGGTAGCCTCTAAGGTTGGCGTTCCATCTTTGTGTTTGGATATAAATCCCGCGATGGCGACCTTCGCCGCGTCGAAATCGCACCTTGTTTTGCTGCACGAGGCGGAAGTACTGGAATTCTTTAACGACATGGCGCAAGGAATAGTTGCCCCCATGGGGGTTGATTATCATGAAGGCGATCCATTAGGTGAAGTTTTTTCCCGAGAGAGTGTACGAATTATCCACGGCGTTATCGAAGCGATCCCCTTCCCTGCGCATACAAATTCGGATAAGAGCGACTTCGCCCGTTTTCGCTCCGCTGTACGATACCCTGACAATCTAATCGATCCAATTTATGGGTTCACCTTGGCGGTGCTCTTTGTCGCGTTAAGGCAAATTTCTGGCGCGCAAAGCGCCGCAAATCCCACATGGTTGAAATCTGGCCGAAAGGGAATCGAACTGCAAGCCGATTCGTTTCTTAGGGACCTTAGTCGCACGGCGCAAAATATGTTGGCTGACCTGCGGGACTTTTTTAGACACCACCCAGCACCAGCAACCAATCTGTCACTTTCTGCTGACACCCGCAACCTTCCTCTAAATGATAATTCTGTTGATTTAATAATTACCTCCCCGCCCTACTTGACCAGAATTGATTACGCGGTATCAACCAATCCCGAACTCAGTCTATTTGGTAACCCCCAGCTATTGCATTATCTTCGACACAATACCATGGGCGCTCCAGTTATAACAAAAGCGCCGAAGCAACAACGCGAAGAATGGGGGGATATGTGCAACCGAGTTCTCAACCTGATCTCTGAGCATCCTACTAAGGCAGCGCGATCCTATTACTGGAAGAACATAATTCAATATTTCATGGATATGGATTTGGCGCTGGATGAACTTAAACGTGTGCTGAAGCCGGGAGGACAGGCACTAATTGTGGTTCAGAGCTCCTACTTTAAAGATGTGGAAATCCCACTCGGTGAAATATATAGAGAGATGGGAGGAATGAAAGGCTTCAATTCGGAGATAGTTTTTCGAGAGAGCGTTAAAGGTCACATGGCACACGTAAACACCAAGTCAAGCGTTTACGTGAAGAACAAAATTTATTACGAAGATTTTGTGCATTTTTCTAAGACATGATTGGTTCAACATAAATTTCGAAGAAAGTCTGGGCGGCCGAGTTCTAAACTACTGCAAGCCGGCAGCCTCGTGAGCTGCTACGCAAGAAAACGTGGCCAAACTAGTGAGGGCCCAGACTGTCCATTACACGTTTAGCGGCTAAGAAATATCAATTGAGCACGCACGGAGCGCCAAATTGGAAGAGCGCTCGCGATGTGCTGCCGGATTGGCAATGTGGTAACAGGGGTCCAGAAACGCGCAACGACAAGAGGGATAGGAATTTGGCGCCGCATCCAGCGCGACCAGCATTTTTCGCGCGTAGGCGGGCTCCAAAGTACACCACCGGCAGCATCGGATCCAGCGGCCGGTTCTGCCAAGCCCGCACCTCTTCCATGACTTCATCGGTCACCGAGCTGATGAACTCCGGCGACACATCGGCGCCGTATTGCTCGTTCAGAAATGCCCGGATCTCGCGCACGCTCATGCCTCGGGTGTATATCGCGATGATCTTGTCATCGAACCCCGTAAAAGGCCGGGCGTGCTTGGGGATTAGGATCGGGGCAAAGCTGCCGTCCCGATCACGCGGGATATCGAGCTTTAACGGTCCGTCATCGGTCAGTACCGTCTTGCTGCTCTTGCCTTTGCGCTGGTTGCTGGACGCCTGAGGACGGGCCTGTCCAGCCCATATCCCAGGTGCTAACCCAGCTCGGCGCCCAGCGCGCGTTTGATCAGCGCCTTATTCCACAGCATGAATGTGTCCTGGACCGCCTCAGCCGTCATCGGCCCAGTTACAAGTTCATCCTGCAACTGCTCAGCACTGGCCGGCAGCGCCGGCTTGCTGGACTGCTTCGCGGACTTCGGGTTGCGTGCCATGGTCGGTCTCCTTGAAAACCATCATAGGCCTCCACACAAAAATCCGGACACTCCCGGACACTCCCTTTAAAACGCCTCGCACACAATAATACGGACAGGCTTGGCATCCCCGACCCGCCTAGCCACCCACACCGTCGCCCCCCCACACCCGGCATCCTCCACCACATGCCGCACCACCTCAAACCCACTCCCCCTCAACAACTCCCGATACTCCGCCCCCTCCAAACTCCCGTGATACAGCGGCCTGCCTTCAAACTCCCCAATCGCCTCACCCAACCCCGGCCCGCTTGTAAACATCAACACCGCCCCCGGCGCAGCCAACCGCCCAAACTCCCCAACCATCCCCCGCTGATCCTCTGGCGACAAATGAAAAAAGCTATGCCAAGCGATCAACCCATCAAACGGCCCCGCAACCGGCATCTTGCGCATATCCCCAGCAACCCACTGATGCTCCGGAAACGCCGCCTTCGCCCGATTCAATAACGGCACCGACGTATCCACACCCGTAACCCGACACCCACGCTCAATCAGATACTGAGCAATCGGCACCCCAAACCCACACCCAATATCCAACACGCGCGGATTCGCCCCAGACAGCAGCGCCAGAAACGCATCCAACCACGCGCGCTCGATCAGCCCAGTCCCACGCAGCCGCACAAACGCGTCGGCATGATCCCGATAGATCGACACCACGTCATCAGCAGGCGACTTGGACATCTTCAAACTCCCGTAACCGCGACCAGAAAACCCAGACCCTTGGCGAGCGAATCAACCGCAAACGCCCGAGTCCCCATGGAAGCACTCCCAAGCCTCCGCCTCAATATCCTCGATCACCACCCCATCCTCACCCGCGATGGTGAACTGCTCCTGGCTATCTCCAATACTCGCCGCCCCATCCAACCCCAGCAGCAGCGAATACATCGTGTCCCGCAGCGCCAGATCCAAAACGCCACGCACGCCCTCAAGCTGCGCCGCTGTCAACCCCAACCCCCGCACCTTGGCCGCGACTGCACTCCCGCCGTCCGCCGCCATGAACGTCTCCAACAGCTCACCGCGCAGCGCATTCCAGTTGCCGACAAATTCCTTCGCGTTCATTCGATTCCCTTGATGTGTCCCAACCCGCGGCCGCATACCCAATCCCAACCGCGATCCGATCAACCCAAAAAACAGGGGCCGCATAATCGCGGCCCCTGCATTCACTACTTTTTAAAACCTCATCAAGCCTTACGCACCTGCGCAATCAGCGCATCCAGTTGCTTCAGCATCGAATCCACTTCCTCGGCCGTCACATTCAGCGCGGGCATGAAGCGCAGCAAATTCGGACGCGGGGCATTCAGCAGCAACCCTTCCGGCGCCTGATTACGCGCGGCCTCGACAATCGCCGGACCATCATCGCGATCCATCACCAGCGCGCGCAGCAGGCCCATGCCGCGTTCGCCCTTCATGCCGTACTTGGCCGAGATGGCCAGCAGGCCTTCGGACAGTTGCTTGGCGCGGGCGTTGACCGCGTCCATGAAGCCCGGCGCGACCAGCGCGTCGAAGACGGCGACGCCGACGGCGGTGGTCAGGGGGTTGCCGTTGTAGGTGCCGCCTTGGTCGCCGTGCTGGAACACGCTGACTTCCTGACGGGCCAGCAGGGCGGCCAGCGGCACGCCGCCGCCGATGCCCTTGGCCAGCGTCATGATGTCGGGGACGACGTCAAAGTGCTGGTAGGCGAACATCTTGCCGGTGCGGCCCATGCCGGTCTGGACTTCGTCGACGATCAGCAGCAGTTGGTTTTCATCGGCCAGCTTGCGCAGGCCTTGCATGAATTCCTTGGTGGCGGGCAGCACGCCGCCTTCGCCTTGGACGGGTTCCAGCATGATGGCGACGGTCTTGTCGTCGATCAGCTTGCGCACGGATTCCAGGTCGTTCAGTTCGGCCTTGGGGAAGCCTTCGACCTGCGGGGCGAACATCTTGTCCCAGCCCGGCTTGCCCGATGCGGACATGGTGGCCAGGGTGCGGCCGTGGAAGCCGTGGTTCATGGTGATGATCTTGTAGGCGCCGTTCTTCTTGACCTGGCCCCACTTGCGCGCGAGCTTGATGGCGCCTTCGTTGGCTTCGCCGCCGCTGTTGGCGAAGAAGACGCGGTCAAAGTCGGACGCGCCGGTCAGGCGCTGGGCCAGCTCGATCGAGGGGATGTTGTAGAACGCCGGCGACGGGTTCATCAGCTTTTGCGACTGTTCGACCAGCGCGCGCTGCATTTCGGGCGCGGAGTGGCCCAGGGTGTTCACCGCCCAGCCCTGCACGAAGTCCAGATATCGCTTGCCCGCGTGATCCTCCAGCCAGGATCCCTTGCCGCTGACGAACACGAGGTCCGGGCGGGAGGTGATCTCCATGAGGGTGTTGACGTTGAACTGGCTGAATTCCATGGCGGTTCCTGCGGGATGTAAGGACAGGGGATGAAGGGAATTTCGGGGAACTTCCCCGGGGGACGCGCGAAAAGGCAAATGTAGCACCGACGGGGGGATGCTATCGTGACGCTACCCCTCCGATCTGCCCCGGGCCGGCCTCATAAGGGCTGCCAGCGCGGGCACTCTATTTTATGCAGGCGATGCGCTCCTCGCGCGCCGTCCGCCGTCGCTTTTTACTGACCAATCATGAAACGTATTCTTTCCAGTCTTGCCGCCGGCCTGGCGTTGGCCGCCGCCATAACGCCCGCTCACGCGGAATTTCCCGACCGTCCCATCCGTCTGATCGTGCCGTTCCCGCCGGGGCAGGCGACGGACATCTTTGCGCGCGCGCTGGCCGAGAAGCTGGGCGCTGCGGTCAAGCAGCCGATCGTGGTGGAGAACCGCGCGGGCGCGGGCAGCAATATCGGCATGGAGCAGGCCACGCGCGCGGCGCCGGACGGCTACACGCTGGTGATCGCGGGTAGCGCGGCGGCGGTGAACCAGACGCTCTATAAGAACATCAACTACAGCCTGACCAAGGATTTCGCGCCGGTGTCGGGCGTGTTCTCGGTGCCGCTGATGTTCCTGGCGACGCCGGCGTCGGGCATTACGTCGCTGCAGCAACTGGTGACGCAGGCGCGCGCCAATCCCGGCGAACTGGCGTATGCCAGCGCAGGTATTGGCGGCACGCAGCATTTGTCGGCCGAGATGTTCAAGGCGGCGGCGAATATCGACATTCGCCACATTCCGTACAAGGGCAGTGGCCCGGCGCAGGCGGATTTTCTGGGGCACCAGGTGCCGCTGATGGTGGACTCAGTGACGGCGGGTCTGCCGCACGTGCAAAGCAAGAAGGCCGTGGCGTTGGCGGTGACGACGGCCAAGCGGTTGCCGCAGTTGCCAAATGTGCCGACGGTGGCGGAGTCGGGTTACCCGGGGTTTGAGGCGATTGGCTGGGCGGCGGTGTTGGCGCCGAAGGACACGCCTGCGGAGATCACCAACGCGCTCAGCAAGCAGATCGGGCAGGTGTTGAATACGCCGGAGATGCAGAAGTTCTTCCGGGATCGCGGGGCCGAACCGATGCCGCTGACGCCTGAGGCGACGGGGACGTTTATTGCCTCGGAAGTGGATAAGTGGGGCAAGGCGGTCAAGCAGTCGGGCGCGCAGGTGGATTGAGCGCGATTGGCGACAGCCGTCGATACAAGCCGCCCTTGAATCAGGGGCGGCTTTTTTGTTGCCGGTTGCTGGACACCGCACACACCGCGCGCCGCGATTGGGTGGTTTTTCTGGATGATCCATCCAGCTTCAGGTGGTTTATCGGGCGCGGGCGCTTGCCTAAGCTCGAAGCTCCATCGACATCCGAAACACCTGAAGGAGATTTCCATGGCGGACCATTCGATCAAGGGCAAGGTCGCGATCATTGCGGGCGGGGCGAAGAATCTGGGCGGGCTGATTGCGCGCGACCTGGCCGAGCAGGGCGCCCGCGCAGTAGCGATCCACTACAACAGCGCGGCATCCCAGGCAGAGGCCGAGGCGACCGTGGCCGCGGTTCAGGCGGCGGGCGCGAAGGCCGTGGCGTTGCAGGGCGACCTGACGACGGCGGCGGCGGTGGAGAAGCTGTTTGCCGATGCGGTGGCGGCGGTGGGCCGGCCGGATATCGCGATCAATACGGTGGGCAAGGTGCTCAAGAAGCCCTTCACCGAGATCAGCGAAGCTGAATACGACGAGATGACGGCGGTAAATTCCAAGACGGCGTTTTTCTTTCTGCGCGAGGCGGGCCGGCACGTCAATGACAACGGCAAGGTGTGCACGCTGGTGACGTCGCTGCTGGGCGCCTTCACGCCGTTCTATGCGGCCTATGCGGGCACGAAGGCGCCGGTGGAGCATTTCACGCGTGCGGCGGCCAAGGAGTTTGGCGCGCGGGGGATTTCGGTGACGGCGGTGGGACCGGGGCCGATGGATACGCCGTTCTTCTACCCGGCCGAGGGCGACGACGCCGTGGCGTATCACAAGACCGCGGCGGCGCTGTCGCCGTTCAGCAAGACTGGACTGACGGATATCGAGGACGTGGTGCCCTTCATCCGCCATCTGGTCAGCGACGGCTGGTGGATCACGGGACAGACCATCCTTATCAACGGCGGTTACACGACCAAGTAGGCGTCAGGACAGGGAGCGCGGCATGCATATGGCAATGGTGATCGGAGGCGGCGCGGTACTGCTGGGGGTGTTTCTGCTCTTTGGCAAGCTGTGGGGCGGCGATGCGGCAGCGCTGGCGGTGGCGGCCAAGGCTTTCATTCCCGTCTGGCTGGTGGTGTCGCTGGTGAACATGTGGGTGGGCGTCACCCATGCCGGGTACAGCGTGCGCGAGGAACTGCCGATTCTGGCGATCGTATTCCTGGTGCCGGCGGCGCTGGCTGCCCTGGCGATCTGGCGCAGCGCCTGACGCGGCTGGGCGCCCCCCGATTGCGGCTATGCTTTTGGTGCCTTGCGCGCGCCCCCGGGCAACGGGAGGGCGCGCGCAATTCCGTTGTCCCGTCTCACCGCATCGCCACAGGCCGCTCATGGACCGATTCGACCAGTATCGCGTGTTCGCGCACGTTGCCGAGATGGGCAGTTTCATCAAGGCGGCTCATGCCCTGGACGCGCCCCGGGCCTCCGTCTCGGCCGCCATCCAGCAATTGGAAGCGCAGCTTGGCGTGCGGCTGCTGCATCGCACGACCCGGCAGGTGCGGCTGACGGCCGACGGCGAGCAACTGCTGGAACGCGTGTTGCCGCTGCTGACGGAAGTCGAAGACATCGACCAACTGTTCCAGGCGAGCGAGCGGCAGGTGTCGGGCCGCCTAAGCATTGATGTGCCCAGCCGCGTGGCGCGCCGGCTGATCGCGCCGCAATTGCCCGGCCTGTTGCGCCGCCATCCGCGATTGCAGGTGGTGTTGAGTTCCACTGACCGCGCCATTGACCTGGTGCAGGAGGGCGTGGACTGTGCGGTGCGCATCGGTACGCTGCACGACAGCAGTCTGGTCGTGCGGCCGCTGGGCAGCATTGCGCTGATCAACTGTGCCAGTCCGGCTTACCTGCGCGAGCACGGCGCGCCAATGCACCCCGAGGAACTGGGCGGCCACTGGGCCGTGGGGTATGCGTCACCGAAGACCGGCCGCGAGCTGCCCTGGGAATCCGTGTCCGCCGATGGCGGCGTGCGCCAGGATACGGTTCGCAGCCGGGTGGTGGTGAACAACGCAGAAAGCTACATCGCCTGCTGCCTGGCGGGGCTGGGCCTGATCCAGATACCCCGTTTTGACGTGCAGCATCTGCTTGAAGCGGGCGAACTGGTGGAAGTGATGCCGGCCGCGCGCGCGGCGCCGATGCCGGTATCGCTGCTGTATCCGCACCGCCGCCAGCGCACGCGGCGGCTTACCGTGTTTCAGGAGTGGTTTGAAGGTTTGATGGCAGGTTACGTGGACGCCTGAGGCCGCGCGATCCAAAGCGGTGCGGATACGCCCGTCTGCGGCGCATCCGCCGCACCATTGCGGGGCGTTTGCACGAACCTTGCGCGCCCTCTTCCCGGGACGCCCACATGGCACAGAACTTGCATCTTCTCGCTTTGTATACCGACTTGGTGTGCAACGCGCTGACCCGACCGGGCAGTGCGGGCCCTGGAGAGTTCCTTATGAAACGCAGAACCCTGTTGCTGTCCCTTTGCGCCGCCGCCAGCATCCTGGCCGCGCCCCTGTCGCACGCCGACGCGCTGGACGATATCGTCAAGGCGGGCGTCATCAAGATTGCGGTGCCGCAGGACTTTCCGCCGTTCGGGTCGGTGGGCGCCGACATGAAGCCGCTGGGCTATGACATCGATACCGCGCAGCTGATCGCCAAGCAGCTGGGCGTGAAGCTGGAGCTGGTGCCGGTGACGAGCGCCAACCGCGTGCCCTACCTGCAGACCAAGAAAGTGGACCTGGTGATCTCCAGCCTGGGCAAGAACGCCGAGCGCGAGAAGGCCATCGATTTCTCGGACGCCTATGCGCCGTTCTTCAATGGGGTGTTTGGCCCGGCGGACCTGAAGGTGTCGTCGGCCGCCGACCTGGCGGGCAAGACCATTGGCGTGACGCGCGGCGCGGTGGAAGACATCGAGCTGACCAAGATTGCGCCGGCGTCCGCGACGCTCAAACGGTATGAGGACAACAACGGCACGATCACGGCCTTTCTGTCGGGTCAGGTGCCGATGATCGCGACGGGCAACGTGGTGGCCGCCGCGATCCTGGCGCGCAATCCGCCCAAGAAGCCGGAAACGAAGTTCCTGATCAAGAATTCGCCGTGCTACATCGGCCTGAACAAGGACGAGCCGAAGCTGCGCGCCCGCGTGAACGACATTCTGGCCGCGGCCAAGCGTGACGGGTCGCTGTCGGCGATTTCGCAGAAGTGGCTGGGCGCCGAACTGCCCAAGGATCTGTAGGCTGCGCGAGGCCGCCATGGCTTACCAGTACGACTTTTCCTCGGTGTTCGAGTACACGCCGGTGCTGATCAAGGGCATCGGCGTCACGATCGAACTGATCGCGTTCGGCGCGGTGGCGGGCGTGGCCCTGGGCATCGTCTGCGCCTGGGTGCGCACGCAGGGCCCGGCGTGGCTGCGTGCGCCGGTCACCGCCTATATCGAGCTGATCCGGAACACGCCGTTCCTGATCCAGCTGTTTTTCGTGTTTTTTGGCCTGCCGTCGCTGGGCATCCAGTTGGGCGAGATGCAGGCGGCGTGCCTGGCGATGGCACTGAACCTGGGCGCCTATAGCGCCGAGATCATCCGCGCGGGGATCGACGCCACGCCGCGCGGGCAGTACGAAGCCGGCGCCAGCCTGGCGCTGTCGCGCCTGCAGGTGTTCCGGCACGTGGTGCTCAAGCCGGCGCTGATGCGCATCTGGCCGGCGCTGTCTTCGCAGATCGTGATTGTGATGCTGGGGTCGGCGGTGTGTTCGCAGATCGCGGCCGAGGACCTGACCTTTGCCGCCAACTTCATCCAGTCGCGCAACTTTCGCGCGTTCGAGGTGTATTTCGTGACGACCGGGATCTATCTGGTGCTGGCGGTGCTGCTGCGCCAGATTCTGCGCCTGACCGGACGGCGGCTTTTTCGCAAGGCGGCAAGATGATCGAGTTCTCGACCTGGGACATCGTGCGCAACCTGCTGCTGGCGGCGCGCTGGACCATCGTGCTGTCGCTGGCGGCCTTTGCAGGCGGGGCGCTGATGGGGTTGCTGGCGCTGATGATGCGCACGTCGCGCGTGGCGGCGATGCGCCGCATCAGCTGGGCGTACATCGAACTCTTTCAGGGCACGCCGCTGCTGATGCAGCTGTTCCTGGCGTTTTTCGGGCTGTCGCTGATCGGCGTGGAGGTGCCGCCGTGGCTGGCCGCCGGCGCGGCGCTGACGCTGTGGGCGGGCGCGTTTCTGGCGGAAATCTGGCGCGGCTGCGTGGAAGCCGTGCCGAAGGGACAGTGGGAGGCGTCGGCCAGCCTGGCGCTGGGCTACGTGCAGCAGATGCGCTATGTGGTGCTGCCGCAGGCGCTGCGCATTGCGGTCGCGCCGACCGTGGGCTTTGCGGTGCAGATCGTCAAGAGCACGGCACTGACCTCCATCATCGGCTTCACGGAACTGTCGAAGGCGGCCACCGTGATCACCAACGCCACCTTCAGTCCCTTCACTGTCTATGCCTGCGCCGCGCTGATCTACTTTGCGCTGTGCTGGCCCCTGTCGCGCCTTAGCCTCCGGCTGGAAAGGAAGTTGCATGCCCCTCATCGCCCTTGAAGACGTCCGCAAACGGTTCGGCGACAACGAAGTCCTGAAAGGCGTGACCTTGCGCGTCGAACCCGGCGAGGTCATTGCCATCATCGGCAAGAGCGGCTCGGGCAAGAGCACGCTGCTGCGTTGCATCAACGGGCTGGAGCAGATCGACGGCGGCGCGATCATGGTGGCCGATGCACAGTTGGGCGATGACGAGCTGCGCCTGCGCGCGTTGCGGCTGAAGGTCGGGATGATTTTTCAGCAGTTCAACCTGTTTCCGCACCTGACCGTGGGGCGCAACGTGATGCTGTCGCCCATGGTGGCCAAGCGCGTGTCCGAGCGCGAGGCCGAGGACATGGCCCGGGCCATGCTGACCCGCGTGGGCCTGGCCCACAAGTTCGACGCCTGGCCGGACGAACTGTCCGGCGGCCAGCAGCAGCGCGTGGCGATTGCCCGCGCGCTGGCGATGCAGCCGCTGGCGCTGTTGTGCGACGAAATCACGTCGGCGCTGGACCCGGAGCTGGTCAATGAGGTGCTGGCGGTCGTGCGCGAGCTGGCTGCCGACGGCATGACGCTGCTGATGGTGACGCACGAAATGCGCTTTGCGCGCGAGGTCTGTGATCGCGTGGTGTTCATGCACCAGGGGCGCGTGCACGAGATCGGTCCGCCGGAGCAACTTTTCACGGCGCCGGCAACGCCGGAATTGCGGCAGTTCCTGGGGATGACGAATCTGGCGGCGTGAGCTTGGCCGTATCAATCAGGACGGCGGGCTGACCGGGATGTTCCGCCCCCGTTTGAAAGGCGCGTCGGGCCCTTCACGCACTCCCTTTTGCGCCCACCCGAAAGTAAAAATGCACCACTTGTCCTGGTGCGCATGCCTCTATCGCGGGTGCGGCGCGGTTCCTATATTGGACCTGTCCGCCGCCGGACTCCGGGTTTCCCCGGCGCGGTTTCACCCCACCTGAAACCTGAGGATCGATGACATGGACAAGGACCGCATCAAGGGCGCCGCCAAGGAAGTGAAGGGCGCGATCAAGGAAACAGCTGGCAAGGTGACGGGCAACACCCGCACCGAAGCCGAAGGGAAAGTGGAAAAAACCGAGGGTAAAGTGCAGCGCAATGTAGGCGAAGCGAAGGATCAGGCACGGGACTTGCTGGACAAGTAATTGCGGCTGCCGATCGGCATGACCGCAATGTCCAATGATCGCCCGAAGGAGAAGAAGATGACCCACCGTATTTGGCTTGCACTGATGCTCGCGATTACCGCCGTGACCGCCGGTTGCAACACGATGGAAGGTGCCGGCAAAGACATTGAAAGGGGCGGGGAAAAGATCCAGCAGCAGGCCAAGTAAGCGCTTGCGGGCTGCATCCAAAGGTCGGCGCGTTGACGGCGCGCCGGCCTTTTTTCGTTCTTGCGAAACGCGGGATGGGCGGGGCATGACGGGTGAACGGTCGATCGTGACCGTGCACCGCGCCAGCTGGCCGGCCCTCAGAAGGACTTATTAGCGCGAAAAGCCGCGCGCCGAGATTTCCCAGATATCCTCGACCACGCCGTCGCGCACCACCACCAGCCCGTCATGCAAGTTGAACGTGGGGTCCACGTGCGAGGGCACCAGGCGCAGCACCGCGCCCAGGTCGGGCGCCTGCGCCCCCGGTTCCACGCGCACGACGCCGTGCTCGTCGTTGATGGCGGTGTACGTCAGCCCGGGTTCGCCGAAGATGGCGGGCGGGCCGCATTCCGCAGTGGTGGACTTTAGCCCCGCGTCCAGGATCACCCGGTCGGGCGCCGGCTTACTCATGACCGTGGCCAGCACGAACAGGCTGTTCTCGAACGCCAGGGGGCCGTCCCATTCATTGGCGCCGTAGTCGCCGTCCATGAAGGCGTAGGAACCGGCCTGCAATTCCGTATAGACGCCACTAGCCGCATCGAACTCGGCGCTGCCCGTGCCGCCACCGGTGATGGTGTCGCAGGCGATGCCGCTCTCGCGCAGCAGTTGCGCGTACGACGCCGCGATGCGCGCCGCCTGGCGGCAGACCTCGGCGCGCTCCTCGCGCGTGCGGTAATGCTGCACCGACCCGTGATAGGCCTGCAGGCCGGCAAAATTCACGCCGGGCAGGTCGCGCGCCTGCTGCGCCAGCGCCAGCACGAGGGCGTCGTCGGAAACCCCGCAGCGGCCCTGGCCGACGTCGACTTCCACCAGCACGTCGATCTGGGCGCCCGCCTGCACCATGGCCTGCGAGACCTGCAACAGGTTGTGCGCGTTGTCCACGCACACGCTGATCTTTGCCACGCGCGCCAACTGGCCCAGCAGCGCCAGCTTGGCCGGGCCGACGACCTCGTTGCTGATGTGGATGTCCTGGATGCCGGCGGCCACGAAGGGCAGGGCTTCGCTGACCTTCTGGCAGCAAATGCCGCGCGCGCCCAGCGCCAGCTGCCGCAATGCGATTTCAGGGCATTTATGCGCCTTGGCATGCGGGCGCAGGGCGACGTCGTGGCGGTCGGCCCAGGCCTGCATCGCGCGCAGGTTGGCTTCAAAAGGCGCCAGGTCCAGCACCAGGCTGGGCGTGTCGACGCGGGCCAGCGGATCGCCTGGCTGTGCGGGCGGGGGCAGCGCAATGCCGCGTATGACTTCCTGGGACATCCTGATGACTCCGTAGTCTGACTGCTTGAGGGGTTGCGCACGCATAACCAAAGCGGGACCACCCATAACCAAAGGGGCAATGCACCCCCAGGTAAACGATAGCCCCGTAACCATTGGCTACCAGAGGGCGGCATGACAGAATTTCATCATGAAAACGGCCCCCAAGGGGAGGCCCATTTCCGGCAGGCGGCCACGCCGCGCCGGCGATGACAAGACGAACCTCGTCACTCGACAGACCTGTCAAATCCGTATCGGAGAAGCTCGCATGAAACTCAAGCATTGGATCACCGCCCTGACCGTCGCGGTCGCCGCCGTGGGCGCCACCGGCACCGCGCAGGCCCAGCAATTCTTCCGCATCGGCACGGGCGGCACGGCGGGCACGTACTACCCGATCGGCGGCATCATCGCCAACGCCGTGTCGCAGCCGGGCAAGCTGATCGCCACGGCGGTCGCCTCCAACGGGTCGGTCGCCAACATCAATGGCATCATCGGCGGGTCGTTCGAAGCCGGTTTCACGCAGTCCGACGTGGCGTTCTGGGCCTACAGCGGCACCGGCACGTTCGAAGGCAAGCCCAAGGCGCAGGACCTGCGTCTGATCTCCACGCTGTATCCGGAAAGCATCCACCTTGTCACGCGCAAGGGCTCCGGCATCAAGGGCGTGGCCGATCTGAAGGGCAAACGCGTGTCGATGGATGAGCCGGGCTCCGGCACGCTGGTCGACGTGCGGCTGATCCTGGGCGCGTACGGCATGACCGACAAGGACGTGAAGGCCGAATACCTCAAGCCCAACCAGGCGGGCGACAAGCTCAAGGACGGCGGCCTGGACGCGTTCTTCTTTGTGGGCGGCGCGCCGGCCGGCGCCATCGCCGAACTGGCGTCCACGGGCAACATCGAACTGGTGTCGCTGGTGGGTCCTGAAATCGACGCACTGCGCGCCAAGCAGGAATTCTTCACGCCCGACGTGATTGCCGCCAACACGTACCAGAACATCCCCGAGGTCAAGACCATCTCGGTGAACGCGCAGATGGTGACGTCGGCCAAGATCCCCGAGCAGACGGTGTACGACGTGACCAAGGCGCTGTACAGCGACGCCACGCGCAAGACGCTGGACGCCGGCCACGCCAAGGGCAAGCTGATCACCCGTGAAAACGCGACCAAGGGTGCAGGCATCCCGTTCCATCCGGGCGCCGAAAAGTTCTACAAAGAGATTGGTCTGCTGAAGTAGTAGGCCCCCCCGAGCGCCTGCGGCGCTTCCCCCAGGGGCGCCGGTGGCGGACCGGCAGAGCCGGATCCGCGCGGCCCCGCTTGGGCGGCTCCGGTTCTTTTTGCGTGTGGCTTGCCTTTGTAGAGGTTGGCGGGACGCGTAGGTCTTTATGTCGGCGGCGATGACTTTCGCGCCGCATCTGAGCAGGGCCGCCGTTGTGCGGCCCTGCTTGCTGGATCACCTTGAGAATTACCGCGATGGAAATCGATCACGAAAAAACCCAGAAGCTGGCGGAAAAGTACGATTCGGAAATCCGCTTCCGGCCGCTGGACAAGACTGCTACGTGGATCGTCTCGGGCCTGCTGGTCACGCTCTCGATCTTTCACTACTACACCGCAGGCTTCGGCCTGCTGCGCGAGGCGACGCACCGCGGCGTGCACCTGGCCTTCGTGCTGAGCCTGATTTTCCTGGTCTTCGGCTTTTCGAAGTCGCACTACCAGCGCCAACCCAAGTCCACCTGGTATTCGCCGGGCGGCATTCCGCTGTACGACTGGATCATCGCCATCGCACTGGCGCTTTCGGTGCTGTACATCCCGTACATCTTCGAAGACCTGGCGTTCCGCGTGGGCAATCCGCTGCCGCAGGACGTGCTGATGGGCTCGATCCTGCTGATCGGCCTGTTGGAAGCCACGCGGCGCGCCATGGGCTGGCCGCTGCCGATCATCGCGATCGTGTTCATGGCCTACGCGATGTTTGGGCCGTACTTCCCCGGGCTGCTCAAGCACGCGGGCAATACATGGTCCCAGGTCGTGAACCACATGTATCTGACCAGCCAGGGCGTCTACGGCGTGGCGGTCGGGGTGGTGGCGACCTACGTGTTCCACTTCGTGCTGTTCGGCGTGCTGGCCACGCGCATCGGGCTGGGCCAGCTGTTCCTGGACGTGGCCTCGACCGTGGCGGGCCGCTACGCGGGCGGGCCGGCCAAGGTGTCGGTGTTTGGCTCGGCGATGTTCGGCATGCTGTCCGGATCGTCGGTGGCCAACGCCGTGACGGTGGGGTCCCTGACCATTCCGGCGATGATCCGCGTGGGCTATCCGCGGCATTTCGCGGCAGGCGTGGAGGCCGCCAGCAGCACGGGCGGGCAGATCACGCCGCCCATCATGGGCGCGGCGGCTTTCCTGATGATCGAGTTCCTGGGGATTCCGTACCAGCAGATTGCGATCGCGGGCATATTCCCGGCCTTCCTGTATTTCTTCGGCATGTTCATGCAGGTCCACTTCGAGGCCAAGCGTGAAGGCCTGCGCGGACTGACCCCCGAGGAAATGCCCAAGCTCAAGCAGTCGTTCAAGATGCGCTGGCCGACGCTGATTCCGCTGGTGCTGCTGGTCGGCGTTCTGGCCAGCGGCCGCACGCCGTATCTGGCGGCCTTCGCGGGCATCACGGGCTGCATCGTGGTGGGCATGCTGAATCCGTTCCAGCGCCTGCACTGGCGCGACCTCTACGAAGCCTTCGAGACCGGCGCGAAGTACGCGCTGGCAGTCGGCGCGGCCGCCGGCACCGTGGGCATCGTGATCGGCGTGGTGACACTGACCGGCGTGGGCTTCAAGATCTCGTACATCGTGATCGCCGCCTCGCAGGTGCTGGCCTCCGGGGCTGCATTCTTCCTGCCCGAGGCGTTGACCGACATGCAGTCGCTGACGCTGGTCGCCGCGCTGGTCATGACCGGTATCGTCTGCATCCTGATGGGCTGCGGCGTGCCCACCACCGCCAACTACCTCATCATGGTGGCCGTCGCGGCCCCCACGCTGGTGCAGCTGGGCGTGCAACCCATCGCGGCGCACTTCTTCGTGTTCTATTTCGGCATCCTGGCGGACATCACGCCCCCGGTGGCGCTGGCCGCGTATGCGGCGGCGGGTATGGCGGGCAGCGATCCATTCAAGACCGGCAACACGGCGTTCAGGCTGGGCATCACCAAGCTCATTGTGCCCTTCGTGTTTGTGTTCTCGCCGTCGCTGCTGATCTCGGTGCAGGGGTTCACCTGGTACGACTTCTTCGTGACGCTGATCGGCTGCATGGTCGGGCTGGTGCTGCTGTCGGCCGCCTTCTCGCGTTACATGCTGGTGGGCATGAAGAGCTGGGAGCGTTGGCTGTGCACCCTTGGCGCGCTGCTGACGATCATCCCGGGCCTGACCAGCGGCATCATCGGGGTGGCGATCTGCATCCCGGTGTTCATCCGCCAGCTGGCGGGTCTGAAACTGGAGAACGCGCCCAAGGCGGTGTAGCGCCCGGGCCCAATCAAAAAAGGGGCGGACCCAATCGGGCCCGCCCCTTTTTGCTGAATCAGCCATTTTGTCAGCATTTGGGCGCAAAATGGGCGGTCTTGGGCGCATGGTGACGCCCTACAACATCCGCCTTTTCCCCGGTTGCCCGGCAAATTAAATCGGCGTAAAGTAAAATTCATGTTTGCTGGTCTGCCGATATGCGGGCCGACTGTGCAAACAGGCACAAACTGCGCCATATGTTCGATATCCTGGTCTATCTGTTCGAGAATTACTACACGCCTCAGGCCTGTCCTGCTGCCGATGTGCTCGCCAAGCGGCTTGCCGCTGCCGGTTTCGAGCACGAGGACATCGACGACGCGCTCGGGTGGCTGTACGGCCTGGCCGAGACCACTGAACGGTGCGTCGATCTGGCACAGGCGCCCTCGTCGGGCACCCGGATCTACACCGAGAACGAATACCAACAGCTCGGCACCGAGTCCATTGGCTTCATCGCCTTCCTGGAATCGGCCGGCGTGTTGCCCGCGCCCCTGCGCGAAATCGTGATCGACCGGGGCCTGGCCTCGCCGGAAACGCCCGTGCCGCTCTCCAAGATCAAGATCATCGCCCTCATGGTTCTCTGGAGCCAGGAAGCCGAGATTGACAATCTGGTCCTCGAAGAGCTGCTCGACGAAGAAGGCGGCCGCTTGCTGCATTGAGCGCGCGTCCCCGTCCCGCACACCCTGATTCAACCCTTCAGCCCGCGCGCCTGGCCGCGCGGGCTTGAGTCATTTATTCCGTCCCCGTGACCTACGTCGGCCGCTTTGCCCCCAGCCCCAGCGGCCCGCTGCATGCGGGCTCGCTGGCGACCGCGCTGGCCAGCTGGCTGGACGCGCGCGCGCAGGGCGGACGCTGGCTGCTGCGCATCGAGGACGTGGACACGCCCCGCACGGTGGCGGGCGCGGCGGACGTCATCATGGGCCAGTTGCAGGCGCTGGGACTGGTCTGGGACGGCGACATCGTCTGGCAGTCGCGCCGCAATGCGGCCTACCGGGCGGCGTTTGACGCGCTTGCCGCTCAGGGCCTGATCTATGGGTGCGGCTGCACGCGCCGAGAAATCGCGGATTCGGCGCTGCGGGGCCAGACCGCGCCCGGCGCCGACGGCGAAAGACCCTACCCCGGCACGTGCCGTCACGGCTTGCCAGCGGGGCGCGAAGCCCGCGCCTGGCGGCTGCGCGTGCCGGACGGCGTGGAACGCTTCGAGGACCGTTGGCTTGGCCCGCAGGAGCAGGATGTGGCGCAGGCGGTGGGAGATTTCGCGCTGCGGCGGGCGGACGGGCTATGGGCGTACCAATTGGCGGTGGTGGTGGACGACGCCGCGCAGGGCGTGACGGACGTGGTGCGCGGGGCCGACCTGCTCAGTTCCACGGCGCGCCAGCGCGTGCTGGGCCGCCTGTTGGGCCTGCCGCCGCTGCGCTACCTGCACGTGCCGTTGATTCTGGACCCGGCCAGCGGGCTGAAGCTGTCCAAACAGAATGGCGCCCCCGCGGTGGATACGCGCGCGCCGCTGCCGGCCTTGCAGGCGGCGTGGGCGGCGTTGGGCTTTGCGCCGGTGGCCGCCAAGGACGTGCCGTCATTCCTGCAGGAAGCCACGGCGCGCTGGGCAGCACGGTTTCCGGGCTGACGCCGACCGCAGCCGCCGCGCGCGTTGCCAGCCGGCTGATCCTTGAAGGCCCTGCAACCGCTCACAGCGGCTGCAAGTCCGCCCCCAGCATCCGCACCAGCAACGCTTCGCCATCGTCGGCCACGCGCAGTTCGCCATAGCGCGCGACCTCATACCGCGCCGCTTCGCCTTCCGGGAAGAAGAACGCGTTGGTCACGATGCGCACGCCATTGCCGCGGATGCGATAGCGCAGCGGCACTTCGGTTTCGGCATGCGGACGCGCGTCAGGCTGGATCCGCACCGCCTGCGCCACACCGCGCGAATCCGGCGTCAGCATCACGTAGCCGTCAGGCTCGTAGCCCATGACGCTTTCGGCGTCGTTCTGGTTGCCGCCCAGCCGCAGGCGCGTCACCTCGCGTCCGGCCGCAAAATTCAAGGCCATGTAGTCGCCCTGCATGAGGGAGCGCGGATCGACCGGCACCAGCTCCAGGATGACGACCTTGCCCGACGACAGGAGTTTTTCGCGCTCCCAGATGCCGACGTTGGCCGCGACCAGCACCAGCGCCAGGCCGCCCAGGATGCCCGCTGTGCGCCAGCGCAGGGCCGGGGATACCGGCGGCAGGGGACGCGCTTGAACCGGGGCCTGCGTGCGCATCAGGCGCGGCACCAGCCAGACCGCGGCGCGCAGCACGAACAGCACCACCGCCGCGCCGCTCAGCCACAGCGCCTTTTGCAGCAGCGGCAGCTCCAATTGGTAGTAATAGACGCCCAGGTACGCCAACAGGCTGGCGGCGCCGAAGATCATGACGCGCGGCTGGTTCAGGCCGAATCCCAGCAGCAGCCACGCCAGCGCGAAGCCGACGCCCGGGCTGGGCAGCCAGAACAGCGCCAGCAGCAACAGGCCGATCGGCACGCCCCAGGTGACGCCGCCGGTCAGGAGGCGGCGTCGCGGCCACAGCACGGCCAGCGCGGCGGCCACCGGCAAGAGCGCGCCCGCGACGACCAGGGCGGCGGTGCGCGGCGCAAGCTGCCAGATCGCGGGCAGTTCGGTGACGGCAATGCCGCTTGCCAGCCAGACCATGCCCTGCACGGACAGCAGGAACGCCCACGCCAGCGGCTGCAGCGCATGGCCGCGCCGCGCGCCCACGCGGTGGCTGACGGTGAAGATGACGGCGGTGGCCCATGCGCCGATGACGCCGATGGGCAGCCACAGGAAGGTGGCCCGGGTCGCGTCGAAGCGGATCCAGGCGTCCATCAGGTCTTCCCGCATGAGTTCGGGCGACAGGCCGCGCCAGATCAGGCCGGCGCTGGCCAGCGCGATCAACAGGCCGCTCAGAAAGCGCAGGATCACGTCGGGACCCAGCGCATAGACCGCGGCCGCCATCAGCAGCACGAAGAAGCTTGCGCTGGCGAACGAGGTCGAACTGGACAGTCCGAAAATGATGAGGATCTGCCCCGTGAAGGCCATGGCCGTGCCGCACTGACGCCAGAACGGACCGGCATCGCTGCGCAGCACCGCCACGCCCACGGCGCAGAGCACGAGGCCGGCGACCAGCGCGCCGCTTTCGGTGGTGATCAGGTTGGAGAAGGCGACGAACAGCAAGAGGAGCAGGGTGGCCAGCCACGCGGACAGGCCCAGCAGGCATTGCACGTACCAGGGCGGTTCGGCGCGCGGCACGGCAGCGGGCGCCAACTGCGCCACGGGCGCGCTGGATTCGGCGGGATCGACGGCATTGCCTGCCGAGGCGCCGGCCGGTTCCGCGTCCGCGGCCGGCACGGGGACAGGCGCTTCGTTGCTCATGCCGCGCAGCCAGCGGGCGGCCACGACGGCCTCGGCCATGAGCAAGGCGGCCAGCGGCAGCGCCGCCCACGCGCCGGGCTCAAGCCGCCACAGCCATTCGCCCACTACGCGCAGCGACACGCAGATGACGCCGGCGGCCAGCATGGCCAGGATGACGAGGTCGCGCCGGCCGCGCTGATAGTAAAGACCGAGCCCCAGCGTGGCGGCGACCCAGGCGACGCCGTTGTAGGTACCCAGGCCGTCGACGATGAAATCGCCGAACATGAGGGCCAAGACCAGCACGCTGATCGCGATGGCGGCCAGGATGCGCGGCCCGAAGACCGTGCTGGCGCGCCAGCGTCGCGCGGCCATTTCCCAGCCGAACAGCAAGACGAAGTTCAGTGCGGCCATGACCAGGCTGGGCAGGCCCGGACCGCCGAAGATCATCATCCACGTGAAGACGCGTTCGCCCAGCCACAGTGCGACCGCAAGATTGAGCACCAGCACCCACAACAACCACACGGCCTGGCTACCCGCGGCAAGCGCCCAAGGCAAGAGCAACACTGCCCACCACGCGAACAGTTCCCAGGTATCGGCGCCCGTCTGGTAAGTTTGTCCTAATAGGGCGAGCAGGGCGCCCAGCAAAATGCCGGCCAATGTCAGCAGCGCGCCAGGGATGCTGCGCCGCACGCCGGGCCGGGCGCGCAAGCGCAAGCCGGACCACGCGGCGGCCAGCGCGCAGACGGCCAACAGGCCCTGCAACCCGGCAAAGCGCTGCATTTTTGTCATGTCCTGCCAGTTGGCGGCAACCCAGCAGACGGCAGCGCTGCCCAGCAGCAAAACGCCTAGCCACAAGGTGCTTCGCGCCAAAAATTGACGCCAAGCGTGCAGTTCGGATCCCGCTTGCCTTTCAGTGCCGACTTGCATCTGGCGAATCTCCGATCTTATTATCCGCGCTGATACGGCGGGACTACCGCCACTGGAAACACATGAATAAAACGCTGATTATTGCCGAGAAGCCCTCGGTGGCCCTTGATATATCACGCGCCTTGGGAGGCTTCGCGCGCGAGGGCGACTATTTTGAAAGCGAACGTTACGTTCTCGCTTCAAGCATCGGCCATTTGCTCAGCTTGGTCGCGCCCAACGATCCGGTCAAGGGGAAGTGGAGCTTCACGCACCTGCCCGTGATTCCGCCGGCCTTCGAATTGGGCCCGACCGACAAGAAGTCCGCCGAACGCCTCAAGCTGCTGGTCCGGCTTGCCAAGCGCAAGGACGTGGACGCCATCATCAACGCCTGTGACGCGGGACGTGAAGGCGAACTGATCTTCCGCTACATCATTCAGTACGCCGGCGTGAACAAGCCCATCCAGCGCCTGTGGCTGCAGTCGATGACGCAGGCCGCCATCCGCGAGGCCTTTGCCAGCCTGCGCGACGACACGCAGATGAAGCCGCTGGAAGCCGCGGCGCGTTCGCGCGCCGAGGCCGACTGGCTGGTCGGCATCAACGGCACGCGCGCCATGACCGCATTCAACAGCAAGGACGGGGGCTTTTTCAAGACGCCGGTCGGCCGGGTGCAGACGCCCACGCTGGCTATCGTGGCCGAACGCGAAGAGCGCATCCGCCGCTTCGTGCCGCGCGACTACTGGGAAGTGCGCGCCACCTTCGTGGCGGCCGCCGGCCTGTACGAAGGCCGCTGGATCGACCCGCAATTCAAGAAAGACGACAAAGATCCCGAAAAGCGCGAATCGCGCCTGTGGTCGGCCGCCGCCGCGCAAAGCGTGGTCGCCGCCTGCCGCGAGCAGCCGGGCAGCGTGACCGAGGAATCCAAGCCGTCCAGCCAGATGTCGCCGGCCCTGTACGACCTGACGTCGCTGCAGCGCGAGGCCAACGGACGTTTCGGTTTTTCGGCCAAGACGACGCTGGCGCTGGCGCAGACGCTGTACGAACGCCACAAGGCCCTGACGTATCCGCGTACCGACTCGCGCTACCTGCCCGAGGACTACATCAGCACGGTGCAGGAAACCATGCGCGCGCTGGCCAAGGGCGGCTCGAACGCCGTGGGCGGCCTGTCGCGCCACGCCGAGACTGTCGTCAGCCAGCAGTGGGTCAAGCCCAACCGCCGCATCTTCGACAACAAGAAGGTGTCTGATCACTTTGCGATCATCCCCACGCTGCAGATCCCACATGACCTGAGCGAAGCCGAGGCCAAGCTCTACGACCTGGTGCTCAAACGCTTTCTGGCCGTGTTCTTCCCGGCGGCAGAATACCGAGTCACCACGCGCCTGACCGAAGTGCAGGGGCATCGCTTCCGCACGGACGGCAAGGTGCTGGTCAACCCCGGCTGGCTTGCCGTGTACGGCAAGGAAGCGCAGGGCGAAGACGCCAACCTGGTGCCCGTGGGCGACGGCGAGACCGTGCGTACCGAGGAAATCGAGGCCGTCGGCCTGTCGACCAAGCCGCCCGCGCGCTTTAACGAAGGCACGCTGCTGTCGGCCATGGAAGGCGCCGGCAAGCTGGTGGACGACGAGGAACTGCGCGAAGCCATGTCCGAGCGCGGCCTGGGCACGCCGGCCACGCGCGCGGCCATCATCGAAGGCCTGCTCAACGAAAGCTACCTGCGCCGCGAAGGCCGCGACCTGGTGCCCACCGCCAAGGCGCGCCAGCTCATGACGCTGCTGTCGGGCCTGGACGTGGCCGAACTGACCTCGCCCGAACTCACCGGCGAATGGGAGCACAAGCTCAAGCAGATCGAGCAGGGCGGACTGGGCCGCGAGGCCTTCATGCGCGAGATCGCGCAGATGACGCAGGTGATCGTCAAGCGCGCCAAGGAATACGAGCGCGACACGGTGCCGGGCGACTACGCCACGCTGACAACGCCGTGTCCCAAGTGCGGCGCGGTGGTCAAGGAAAACTACCGCCGCTACGCCTGCACGGCTTGCGATTTTTCGATCGGCAAGCACCCGGGCGGCCGCACGTTCGAGCTGCCGGAAGTCGAAGAGCTTCTGGCCAAGCGCGAGATCGGTCCGCTGCAAGGCTTCATCAGCAAGATGGGACGGCCGTTCGCGGCCATCCTGCGGATCAGCGACGAATACAAGCTGGAATTCGACTTCGGCCAGAACGACGAGGACGACAACGAAGCCGTGGACTTCTCCGGCCACACGCCGGTGGGCTCCTGCCCGAAGTGCCAGTCGCGCGTCTTCGAGCACGGCATGAGCTACGTCTGCGAAAAATCGGTGGGCCCCGAGAAGTCGTGCGATTTCCGGTCGGGCAAGGTCATCCTGCAGCAGGAGATCTCGCGCGAGCAGATGGAAAAGCTGTTGACCAACGGCCGCACCGACCTGCTCGACGGCTTTGTCTCCAGCCGCACGAACCGCAAGTTCAAGGCGTTCCTGGTGCGCCAGCCTGACGGCAAGATCGGGTTCGAGTTCGAGCCCCGTCCCGAGAAGCCCGGCCGCGCCCGCGCGCCGGCCAAGACGGCAACGAAGACTGCGACCAAGACGGCTGCAAAGAAGGCGCCGGCCAAGAAGGCTGCCACCAAGACGGCAACCAAAACCGCCACCAAGACCGCCACCAAAACCGCGGCCAAGAAAGCCGTGAAAAAGGCGGCGCCCAAGAAGACCACGGCGTAATCCAGCCTGCGCCGCACGACCAAACGCCCGGGAGACCGGGCGTTTTCCATTGTTGGGCAGCAATCGCTGGGGTATTGTTGACGCCAAACAGCTGCAACCCAGACACTTCCGAGGACGACATGACCCGTAGCTCCGACTTCACCACCCGCCGCCGCGTGCTGGCGGCGAGCGCTTGCGCTTTGGCCAGCTTCGGCCTGCTCAATGGGCGCGTCGTCTTCGCGCAGCCCAAGCTGGGCAAGGTCGTTTATGGCCAGGGCAGCATCGACCCTTTTTTCGCGGCCGGCTACGTGGCGCTGAAAAAGGGCTTCTTCGGAGAAGGCGGCCTGGAGGTCGAGTATCTGAATTCGCAAAGCGGCCCGCGCACCAACCAGCTGCTGGCGGCAGGCCAGATCGCCTTTGGCGCCACCGCGGCCACGGCCGCGCCCGCGCTGACCATCGCGGGCAAGCCCGCCGCGCTGGTGTTCGGCTTTGACCGCAAGCTGACGTACGCCAACGTCATCGTGCGCCGCGAGGACTTCGACAGCGG
Organism: Achromobacter sp. Root170; assembly: GCF_001428165.1. Lineage (NCBI taxonomy): Bacteria > Pseudomonadati > Pseudomonadota > Betaproteobacteria > Burkholderiales > Alcaligenaceae > Achromobacter > Achromobacter sp. Root170. The sequence goes on along the minus strand of NZ_LMHN01000020.1, from coordinate 82,300 downwards.
CAAGATCAAGTCGCTGAAGGACCTGGCGGGCAAGCGCGTGGGCGCGACCCAGCCGCAGTCCAGCACGTGGCTGATGGCGCTGTACCTGATGCAGAAGGCTGGCGTGGCCGACAAGGTCGACATCCGCCCCCTGGGCGATCTGGCGACGATGCTGGGCGCGCTCAAGACGGGCTCGGTTGCGGCCAGCATGGCCACCATGTCCATGATGGAACAGGCCCGCCAGGAAGGTTGGGGCGTTCCCATCTTCGACGCCACCACCGAAGCGTCGTGGAACGAGTTCATGGGCGGCGACGTGCCGGGCATCGCGGCGCTGACGCTGCAAGACACCATCCAGAAGCGTCCCGAGGTCGTGCAGGCGTTTGTGACCGCCATGGTCAAGGCGCAGGACTTCATCACCGCCAACAGCGCGGCCGCCATCACCGACGTCATCTACGACGATTACCTGAGCGCCTTCCCGCGCGCCGCCATCGAGAAGACGCTGGGCGTCTACAAGGAGACGGTGTTCCTGAAGGACAACATCATCACCGAGGACGCGTACAACCGCATGACGGCCATCATGGGCGACGGGCGCCAGTTCTCCAATGAAGAGATCAAGACCGTGCCTTATGCCAAATGCGCGAACATGAGCTTCGTGCGCAAAGCCCGGGGCCTTTGATGATCACGCTGGACAAGGTGGGCAAGGCGTACCAGTCGCGCCAGGGCACGACGCACGCCGTCGGCGAGGTCAGCCTGACGATCAACGAAGGCGAATTCGTGTCGATCGTCGGGCCGTCGGGCTGCGGCAAGAGCACGCTTCTGAACATGATCGCGGGCTTTCTGCAGCCCACCACCGGGACCATCCTGGTGGACGGGCGCGTGGTGGACGGGCAGGTGCCGCCCGCGCTGGGCTACATCTTTCAGAAAGACACGCTGCTGCCGTGGTTCAGCGTCAGAAAGAACGTGGCGCTGGGATTGAAGTTTCAGGGCGTGCCGGCCGACCGGATCGCAACGCGTGTCGCCGAACTGCTGGAACTGGGTCACCTGAGCGCCTTCGCGGACGCCTTTCCGCATCAGCTTTCCGGCGGCATGCGGCGGCGCGTGGCGCTGTTGATGAGCCTGGCGGTCGAGCCGCGCATCCTGCTGCTGGACGAGCCCTTCGGGGCGCTGGACACGCACACCAAGACCCACCTGCACCGCGAGCTGATGGAGATCTGGCGCAAGCTGGGCCAGACCATCGTGATGGTCACGCACGACCTGGACGAAGCCATCCTGCTGTCCGACCGCGTGGTGGTGCTGTCCGGCCCGCCCAGCCGCGTGCTGCTGGACGAGCGCATCCAGATCCCGCATCCGCGCGACGTCTTCACGCTGCGCGAAACGCCGCAGTTCGTCTCCCACGTGCAAAGCCTCTGGAGCGTGCTGGGCCAGCAGTTCCGCGCCGCCGCCTGAACCGATAGTCATGAATTCGATGGATACCGCCGACACCCTGCAGGACCAGTTGCGGCTGGACCGCCGCGCCAACGCCGCGCGCCGCGTGCGCATCACCTTGTGGCAGGTGCTGATTCTTGCCGTCATCCTGGGCTCGTGGGAAATTCTCACGCGCATACCGTGGTTCACCCAGAACACGCTTTTCGATCCCTTTTTCATCAGCCAGCCCTCGCGCGTCGCCGTGCGATTGTGGGAATGGCTGCAACCCGGGCCGCGCTCGGTCTGGCCGCACCTGTGGCTGACGCTGCAGGCCACACTTGTCGGCCTGGTGGTGGGCGTGGGCAGCGGCTTCGTGGTGGGCATGACGCTCAGCCGCAGCCGCTTTCTGGCCGACGTGTTCAATCCGTTCATCGTGGCGTTCAATTCCATGCCGCGGATCGCGTTCGTGCCGCTCATCACCATGTTCTTCGGGCTGGGGCTGGCGTCCAAGGTGGTCACGTCGTGGTTCGTCGTGTTCTTTTTGGTGTTCTTCAACACCTACAAGGGCGGGCGCAGCGTGGAGCGCGAGCTTGTCGATTTCTGCCGCACGCTGGGCGGCTCGCCGCGCCAGATCCTGTGGCGGGTGCGCATCCCCACGGCCGCGGCCTGGACCTTTGCCGCGCTGCCCAACGCCATCAGTTTTGCGCTGATCGGCGTGGTGCTGGCCGAGTTCGTGGGCTCGACCACGGGCATGGGATATCTGATGATCACCGCGCTGGCGACGCTGAACGCCACCGACATGTTTGCGGCCGTGACGCTGCTGTCCATCGTCGGCATCGCGCTGGTCTATTGTGTGACGTGGATCGAACGGCGGCTCTTGCACTGGGCGCCGGAGTTCCGGGAATGAGCGAGGCCCGAAAGATGAAGACCCTTCCGTATCTGCGCAATTTCGACCTGACGGGACAGGTGGCGCTGGTGACCGGCTCGGCCCGCGGGCTGGGCTTTTGCATCGCGCGGGCGCTGGCCGGTTGCGGCGCGCGCGTGCTGATCAACGGCCGCAATGCCGACGCGGTCAATGCGGCAGTGGCTGAACAGACCGCGGCAGGCCTGGACGCGCATCCGCTGCCGTTCGACGTGGCCGACGACGCGGCAATGGCCGCGGCCTTCGAACGCATCGACCGCGAGCACGAGCGGCTGGACATCCTGGTCAACAACGTCGGCGCGCGCAACCGCAAGACGCTGCAGGACACCAGCCCCGCTGAAATCCGCGAACTGATCGACACCGATCTGGTGGCCGGCATGCTGCTGGCCAAGTTCGCGGCCGAGCGCATGATGCGCCAGGGCGGCGGCCGGCTGATCGCGATTACGTCGGTAGTGGGGGAGCTGGCGCGGGCGGGCGACGCCGTGTATCCGGCGGCCAAGCAGGGGCTGACGGGGATGGTGCGGGCGCTGGCGGCGGAATTCGGCGGGCATTACATCACCAGCAACGCCATCGCGCCGGGGACGTTTGCCACGGAGACCAATGCGGAGATGGTGGCCGACCCGCAATTCGGCCCGCGCATCGCGGCGCGCAACCCGACGGGCCGGTGGGGCGAACCGGAAGAAATCGCCGGGGCGGCCGTGTTCCTGGCGTCACCCGCGGCGTCGTACGTGAACGGTCACGTGCTGGTGGTGGACGGCGGGCTGTCTATTCAGTTTTGAAGACGGCCCTGCTCAAGTCGTCCCGTCCTGATACCAGACGCCTTCGGCCAGCATCATCTTCTGGTGGCCATGCCCCGCCGGCATCATCGGGAAGCAGTTTTCCTGCGCGGTGACCGCCACGTCCAGGAAGTACGGGCCATCGTGCGCCAGGCATTCGGCCAGTGCGGCGTCCAGCTTGGCCGGGTCATCCACGCGCGCCGCGCCCCAGCCGAAGGCGCGCGCCAGCGCCACGAAATCCGGCAGCGACGCGTTGTAGCTGTGGCTGTAGCGCCCGCCGTGGATCAGTTCCTGCCACTGGCGCACCATGCCCATGTAGCCGTTGTTGCACAGCACGACCTTGACGGGCGTCTCGTGCTGCATGGCGGTGGACAGTTCCTGGATGTTCATCAGCACCGACGCGTCGCCGCTGACGCAGACCACGGTCTTGTCCGGGTGCGCGACCTGCGCGCCGATGGCGGCCGGCACGCCGTAGCCCATCGTGCCCGCGCCGCCAGACGTCAACCAGCGGTTCGGGCGGTCAAAGCGCAGATACTGCGCGGCCCACATCTGATGCTGGCCCACGTCGGTGGAGACGATGGCATCGCGGTCCGCCAGCGCGGCGTTCAGGCGCGACATCAGGTGCTGCGGCAGGATGGCGTCGGGCGCGGGCGTGAAGCCCAGGCAGTCCTGCGCGCGCCAGGCGTCGATGCGCTTGAACCAGGGCGCCAGGCGCGCGGGCTCCAGCGGGGTGTCGCCCAGTTCGGCGCGCAGCGCCCGCACCAGCGGCAGGCAGTCGCCCACCAGCGCCACGTCCACGCGCACGACCTTGTTGATCGAGGCGGGATCGATATCGATATGGATCTTGCGGGCGTGCGGGCAGAACTCGGACAGCTTGCCGGTGATGCGGTCGTCAAAGCGGGCGCCGATGCAGACGACGAGATCCGAGTTGTGCATGGCGAGGTTGGCTTCGACCGTGCCGTGCATGCCCAGCATGCCCACGAATTGCGGGTCGGACGCGGGAAACGCGCCCAGGCCCATCAACGTCAGCGTGCAGGGCGCGCCGGTGTGGCGCACCAGGTCGGTGAACGCTTCGCAGGCCTCGGGACCGGCGTTCACCAGTCCGCCGCCGCCGTAGAAGATGGGACGCTTGGCCTGCGCGATCAGCGCGGCGGCGCGGCGCACGGCCGACTGCGGCAGCTTGGCCGCCAGCTTGCCCGACTGGCGGCGCGCGCGCAGTGCGGCCAGCTTGTGCTGCGACGGCGCATCCAGGCCATCGCCGCTGTCGCGCGGCACCGCCAGCTGCACGTCCTTGGGAAAATCCACCAGCACCGGACCGGGACGGCCCTGGCGCGTCAGTTCAAACGCACGGGCGGTCACGCCAGCCACGTCGTCCACCGCGCGGATCTGGGTGTTCCACTTGGTGACGGAACGCGAAATGCCGATGGCGTCGCATTCCTGGAAAGCGTCGGTGCCGATGGCCGCCGTGGCCACCTGACCGCTGATGCACAGCACCGGGATCGAATCGCACATGGCGTCCAACAGGCCCGAGGTCGTGTTCGCCATGCCGGGGCCGGAGGTCACGAACACCACGCCCGTGCGGCCGGTGGTGCGGGCGTAGCCCTCGGCCGCGTGCACGGCGGCCTGCTCGTGGCGCACCAGCACGTGCCGCAGGCGCGGCTCGGCGTACAGGGCGTCGTACAGGGGCAGGACGGCCCCGCCCGGATAGCCGAAGACCGTGTCGACGCCGTGCGCAATCAGCGTGTCGAGCAGAATCTTCGCCCCGTTTTCAGGGGCGGTTTCGGTGGCGGTTTCCGTGGCGGCAAGTGCGGCGGCGGCGGTGGGGTGCAGGCGATCGTTCATGCTATCCATCTTATTGGTAGAACCGAAGAATTTTTATCTTCTTTTCCACGGATAACGGGCGAACGGAGTAAATTCATCTTTGATTTGGAGGAATCAAAGAAAATGAACCTCGACAAGTTCGACTTGGCCATTTTGAAGGTGCTGCAGGACAACGCGCGCGCCAGCCTGAACGACATCGGCGCGGCGGTCGGCCTGTCGTCCACCCCGTGCTGGAACCGCATCAAGCGCATGGAGAGCGCCGGGGTCATCCGCGGCTACACCGTGGACATCGATCCGGCCAGCCTGGGTTTCATGGACACGGTCATCGTCCACGTGACTCTGGAAAGCCATAGCGAAGAGACGCTGTATGAATTCGGCCGCGCGCTGGCGCAGATCCCCGAGGTGCTGGAGGCCTTCCTGGTGTCGGGCGACTACGACTATTACATCCGCATCGCCGTGCGCGACACCCGCGACTACGAGCGCCTCTTGCGAGAACAGCTCTACCGCATCCCGGGCATCCGGCACAGCAAGTCCTGCTTTGTGCTGCGCCGGCTGAAGGAAACCAAGCTGCCGCTGACCGGGCCGGCGTCGTAAGCCGCCGCCCCCCAGTTGTTTCAGCGCAGCACGTAGTCCACCGGCACCGCCGGCTCGGGCAAGGGGCGCACGCCCAGGCCTTCGAGCAGGTCGATCTCGATGACGCGGGCCAGCGCGGACAGCGGCAGGTCGTTCTCGTCCGCGCCGAAGGGGTCTTCCAGCTCGTCGCCCAGCGCGTCCAGGCCGAAGAAGGTGTAGGCGACAATGGTCACCGCAAGCGGCGTCAGGAACTCCAGCGTGCCCACCAGCCCGAAGGGCAGCAGCAGGCAGAACAGCCACGCCGTGCGATGCAGGAGCAGCGAATAGGCGAACGGACAGGGCGTGAACTTGATGCGCTCGCAGGCCGCCTGGATGGCCGCGCACTGCGCCACGCGCTGAGTCAGGCCCTGGTACAGGATGTCGGTCAGCTCACCGCGCCGCAGGCAAGCCGCGAGATCCCGGTTGATGGCCAGGAGCAGGGCATCGGGCACGTTGCGGCAGCCGGCCAGCGAATCCAGCTCGTCCTGCTGCACCCACGGCCGCACCGCCTCGACCATGTCCTGCCCGCGAAGCCTCGCCGCCAGTCCGTAGCCGAATCCGATGCAGCGCCGCACCAGGCGCTCCTGCAAGGGATTGGCGGTGCTGGCCGCCAGCAGCACGGCGCTCTCGCGCGCCAGGCTGCGCGCCTGCACGACGAGGTCGCCCCATTGCTTGCGGGCTTCCCACCAGCGGTCATAGCAGACGTTGTTGCGAAAGCCCATGAAGACGGACAGGGCCAGCCCGAAGAGCGAGAACGGCACCGCGGTCAGATGCGCGGGCGAGAAGAACTGGCGGTGGTACATCCACACCACCACGCAGGAGAGCACCGTGATGACGATGATCCTGCTGAGGATGCGCGGGATGATGGAACCGCGCAGTACAAAGAACAGAGCCAGCGCGGAGGGCCGCGGACGGACGATCATGATGAATATCAAACAAGGGACAAGCCGGCGCTCACTATACGCCTGTGATCGCGCAAAGACGCCGCCGATATAATTCTGTTTCGTCTCACGCCACACGCGACCTTCAATGACCACCGAAGACACCCCGATCAAGCCCTGGTACGCCGTCCGCCGCTCCAAGCTGCACGGCAATGGCGTCTTCGCCGCCCGCAAGATTCCCGCGGGCACGCGCATCATCGAGTACGGCGGCAAGCGCATCAGCGCCAAGGAAGCCGACCGCCGCCACCCGACCAATCCGGACGATCCCTTCCACACCTTCTTCTTCGCGCTCAGCTCCGGCCGCGTGATCGACGGCGGCGACGAGGGCAACGACGCGCGCTGGATCAACCATTCCTGCCAGCCCAATTGCGAGGCGCAGGAAGGCAAGCACGGCAAGCGCGTCTACATCGTGGCGCTAGAGGACATCGCGCGCGGCACCGAGCTGTCGTACGACTACGGGCTGGTGCTGGATGGGCGCATCACCAAGGCGCTGAAGGAAGGCTACAAGTGCCTCTGCGGCACGCCGCCGTGCCGGGGCACGATGCTGGCGCTGCCCGCCAAGAAGGCGAAGAAAGCCGACAAGGCGGAGAAGGTGGAGAAGCCCGCCAAGGCCGAAAAGACCGAAAAGACCACCAAGACCGAAAAGACCGCCAAGACCAATAAGGGCCCCGCGGCCAGAAAGGCCGGCGCCGCCGAGGCCGCCTGACGGCAACACGGGGCCAGTCCCGCGCTTTCCGAAGACCACAACTGCAATAAGCATATTCAATCCCGTCCGGCGGACAGGCGTACAATCATTCGGTCGTTAACACGACATGCAGTACGTCTTCAGGGCGGGGTGCAATTCCCCACCGGCGGTATGCCATGCAATGTGGCGAGCCCGCGAGCGCCCGGCCAGCTTTTTGGCCGGGGTCAGCAGACCTGGTGAGAAGCCAGGGCCGACGGTCATAGTCCGGATGAGAGAAGATGTGCCGGCACATACTCGGCTGCGCCGGGCGCGTTTGCGCCCGCCTGGCCGTATTGCGTTCGGCTGTCGATTAGCCCTGAAACGTTTTTCGCCCAATCCTTTTGCGAGAGCGTTTCAATGTCCAACGTTGCCTTTACCCAGCAGTCCCCCCTCCCCAGCCTGGCATCCCAACCCTTTGCCGCCCGCTTGCAGCGCGCGCTGCATCATCTGCGTCTGGGCCGTCCCGTCATCCTGATGGACGACTTTGACCGCGAGAACGAAGCCGACCTGATCGTGGCCGCCGACCGGCTGACCGTGCCCGTCATGGCGCAACTCATCCGCGACGGCAGCGGCATCGTCTGCCTGTGCCTGCCCGGCGAAACCCTTGACCGCCTGGAACTGCCGCCCATGGTCCAGCGCAACCAGAGCCGTTTTGCCACGGCCTTCACCGTGTCGATCGAAGCGCGCGAAGGCGTGAGCACCGGCGTGTCCGCCGTGGACCGCGTGACCACGATCCGCGCCGCCATTGCGCCGTCGGCACAGGCCGACGACATCGTCAGCCCCGGCCACGTGTTTCCGCTGCGCGCGCAACCGGGCGGCGTGCTGACGCGCCGCGGCCACACCGAAGGCTCGGTGGACCTGGCCGTGCTGGCCGGGCTGCGTCCGGCAGGCGTGCTTTGCGAACTGATGAACGCCGACGGCACGATGATGCGCGGTGCGGCGCTGGAGCGCTACGCCGCCGAACAGGGCCTGGTGGCGCTGACCATCGCCGAACTGGCCGACCACCTGCAAAAGCTGCAGGACGGCCAGGCCGAAGCGATCGACGACGAGGTCCTGGAGATGGCGGCCACCGTCTGACCGGCCGCAATGGGTGGGGCCGCGCCATCGCAGCCCCGATGCGGATGGCATAATCCGCGCGAATACTCGCCTTTTGCCCCACCCATGACCGTCATCCCCCAGCCCCGGAAATCGCCGCGCCAACTCAGGTCCCAGCACACCGTCGACACCATCCTCCAAGCCACGGCTCACGTTTTGGCCACGCATGGCTATGCCGGCACCAACACCAATCTGATTGCGGAAACGGCCGGCGTGAGCGTGGGCTCGCTGTATCAGTACTTTCCGAACAAGAACGCGCTGATCGCCGCGCTGCATGACCGGCACGACAACCAGATGCTGGATGTGATCGACGACGTGCTGAACGGCAATCCGGCGGCCACGCTGCGCGAACGCGTGGGCGCAATCGTGCAAGCCATGCTGCACGCGCATCTGCTGGAGCCGGCGCTGCATCGCGTGCTGGAACGGGAATTTCCGCTGTTTGACCAGCCGCACGAGCACAGCCGCGCGGATCAGGACATTCACCGCCGCATGCGGCATCTCTTGGAACTGCACCGCGCCGAGATCGCACAGGCGGACCGGGATCTGGCGACCTACGTGGTCCTGCGCATCATGGAATCGCTGGTGCACGCAGCCGCGCTGGAGCCGCCGGCGGGCTTCACGCCCAAGCAGCTGGAGGCCGCGGTGGTGGATGCAGTGATGGGGTATCTGGGCGCGCCAGCCGGCGACGCGCCGCGCAGGGCGGCGAAGAAAGCCAAGCCGGCGCGCGCCTAGCGCACCGCCCCTAGCGCACGGCCTTAGGCGCGTTCGCGCGCCATGCTGGCCAGGCAGTCCGCCGGGCCGCCATTCACGATGCGCGCGCTGCACGCCAGCATCAGGTTAAGACTCAGCCCGAAATCCTCGACGGTATGGCCCTGCGCGTCGACCATGCGCGACACACCGTCGTCGGCTGCCGCCCCCACCGCCACCTGATCGATCAGGCTGCCCGACTGGCCGGTATAGCCCCACACGGGCTTGCCGCAGGCAATGGCGTAACCCACCTCGAAGGCCGTGCCCGAATCGGGCTCGGCGCCACGAAACGGATTCAGGTTCGCCATCACCATGTCGGCGCGGCGGATCAGCGCGACGTTGGCGCGATAGATCCACTGCGCCAGCGCCTGTCCGGACAGCTCCGGCGGCGCCGCGTTGTCCAGCGGAAACACGCCCTCGAAACCGTAGGTGGCGCACAGCGTCTTGAGCCGTTCGCCGTGCGCCACGGCGTCGGGCAGAAAGACGTCGAAACCCGCCAGATACACGCTGCGCATGGCCGTTACTCCGGATCGGCGACGTTGAAGGCTTCGCCGGTGGCGAAGAAGGAGCCGCCGGCCACGTAATGCACCGAACGGCGCTCGTCGGCCGGAAAGTGCCAGCGGTTGCCCGAGAACACGTCCGGCGCCGCCCATGCGGCCACGACCTCGCCGATGAAAAGGTCGTAGGCCTGCTGATTGTGGGGTTCAGGGATGACCTTGCATTCCAGCCACCCGAGGCAGCCCTCGATAAGCGGCGCGCCGATCTTGCTGGCGGCAAACGTGGTCAGGCCGCTGGCCTGGAACTTGTCTTCGTCGCGCCCCGAGTGCGAGCCCACCTGCAGCGTGGCATGCGCCTGCGCGCGCGACGGAATGCACAGCGCGAATTCGCCCGAGGCATCGATGAGCTCGCGCGTCCAGGTGTTCTTGTCCACCACCACCAGCATCTTGGGCGGACTGAAGTCCAGCGGCATGGCCCAGGCCGCGGCCATCACGTTGCGGGCGCCGCCGTGCGCGCTGGTCACCAGCACGGTCGGGCCGTGGTTCAAAAGCAGATAGGCGCGGGGCAGGTCGACGGGTTCGATCATGGGCAGCCTAGAACATGCCATTCTTGTTGGCGGGGTTCTCGGGGATTTCCTGGCTTACGTCCCAGTGCTCGACGATCTTGCCGCCTTCGAGGCGGAAGATGTCGACCACGGCCTGGCCGCGGTCTTCGGGCGAGTCGCGCCACAGGTTGTGGATCATGACGAGGTCGCCTTCGGCGATCACGCGCTTGATCTCGACGATGGCCTGCGGATGCTGCTCGAAGTAGCGCGGGAAAAAGTCGACCATCGGCCCGACACCGTCCTGCATGTACGGATTGTGCTGGGTGTAGTTCGGGCCGACGTACAGGCGCACCGCCTCGTCGATATCGCGGTCCTGGAACATCATGCGGAAGAACGCGACGGCAATTTCCTTGTTCGACTGCGGCGCGGCCGCAAGCGCCGGCGCAGCCGCCACGCAACTGGCGGCGACCAGCAGGCAGGCGGCCAAGGATTTCCACTTCATACGCATACAGGACTACTCAAATGACGCCGGCTGGCGGCCTGCCAGTTTACAAACAAACACGGCGGAAGATCAGTATCCGACGGTATAGCGGCGGCGCGAATGCCGCGGCGTTTCGACTTCGTCGGCCAGGGCGATTGCGTAGTCTTCCATGGAAATCCAGCTCTTGCCCTCGTCGTCGGCCAGCAGGTTGTCGTCGCCCACGCGGAAGGATCCGGTGCGCTCGCCGGGCTCGAACATGGCCGAAGGCGACAGGAAGGTCCAGTTCAGCACCTTTTCCTGGCGCAGCGTGTCCAGGAACACGACGCCTGCGCGCGCCTCGGGCTTATAGGCGTCCGGGAACTCGGGGGTGTCGATCAGCATCTTGCCGGGCGCGACCAGCAGGCTGCCCGCGCCGCCCACCACCAACAGACGCGGCACGCCGGCGTTCTTCACGGCGGCCAGAAGGGGCTTGGCATCGGTGGACACAAAACGCGTGGCGCTGATGACGGCGTCGTGGCCGGCCAGGATCGGGGTCAGGCCTTCGGGATCGGTGGCATCGCCCTGGCGGACCGTCAGGCCCGGCTGCTCGTTGACCTCGGCCGGGTTGCGCGCGATGCCCGTCACCTGGTGGCCGCGCTTCAACAATTCGTCCGCCACGCGGGACCCCACGCGGCCGGTAATGCCGATCAATGCGATTTTCATGGTCTTGCTCCTGGGAGGGATGGGCCGGGAGCGGCCGCCGCACGATTGCGGCGGCGCGGGCTTCGGCTCAGGCCAAGCCATACTATTCGGTCAAATCCGAACGAAAAACCCGCTAACCAGGAAGAGTTTTTTGCAAACCGTGCACCAATGGGTGCGAACCGGTGGCAGCGCGAGATGACCGGACGCGCGCCGCACGCCGCGGCACGCGCAATCAGTGTGCGCCCGGCGGCCCCGCTTGAACAGGGGGCCGCTCCCGCGATCAGCGGGCGGCGCGTTGCGCCTGGTAGACCTGCAGGTGCGAATAGGCCACGCGCAGGTAGGTGGCGTCCACGCCCAGCGTGCGGGCGCGGCGGACCATGTCGCCGACGATGTGGTCGGCTTCCACGGGCAGGCCCTGGCGCAGGTCGCGGAACATGGAGGCAGTCATGGGCTGGGTGCGGTCGGACAGCAGCTTGCGCACGGTGGCGTCCGCCTCGGGCCGCACGGTATGGCCGGAGGCCGCGGCGACCGCCTGCGATTCCTGCAGCAGGCCGAGCAGGAAGTCCACGCCGTCGTCGGTCGACGCGATCTCGCCGACCGAGCCGCGCATCAGGCAGGTGGCGGCGGCCAGCGTCGTCAGCATGACGTACTTTTCCCAGATGTCCTGGTAGATGTTTTCGCTGAGGCGGCTGACGTATTCGCCGCCCGCCAGCGCCTGCTCCAGCGCCACGCAGCGCTCGCTGCGGGCAGGACCGGCGCGTTCACCGAACACCAGGTTGGCGTGTTTGCCCAGGTGGACCACTTCGCCTTCGGGACCGAGGGTGGCGTTGATCTGGCACAGGCCGCCCAGCACGCGATGCGGCTCGAACTCGCGGTCCAGCACGTCGTACTGGAGCACGCCGTTCATGATGGGCAGCACGGCGGTGTCGGGACCCACGGCCGGACGGATGGCCTCGATGGCGCTGTCCAGGTCGTAGGCCTTGCACGACAAGACGACGATGTCGTAGCTGTCCTTCAGCGTCTGCTGCGTGACCAGCTTGGGGTGCAGCGTGGCATCGCCCAGCGGACTCTGGATCCGCAGTCCGTGTTCGCGGATGCGCGCGGCGCGCGGCTCGCGCACCAGGAACGTCACGTCCGCGCCGGCTTGCGCCGCGCGTCCGCCAAAGTATCCGCCGGTGCCGCCGGCGCCCAAGAACAACAACCGCATGCCTGTCTCCTGTTGGCTGCCCGCGTCGGGCGCGGGCCGATGCGCGCATTATGCGCCCGGGGCTGGCGCGCCGCCCAGCGCCTGCCCTCCCGAGGGGCCATGCGCCGGACGCTTCAGACCTGCTGTTCGCGTTCGGCCCAGGCGTCGTAGCCACCACGCAGCGCCCAGATCTTGCGGTAGCCGGCCGCGCGCAGCCGCGAAGCCAGCAGGGCGGCCGACACTTCATTGGGGCATGCGCAATAGACCACGATGTCGGAATCGATCGCGCCGGGATCGAGCGCGGGCAGCGGCTGCTTCAGGTCCACGGCCACGGCGCCCGGAATGCGCGCCGCGTCGCGCTGGGCCTCTGGCCGCACGTCAAAAACCAGCGCATCGCGTCCGCTCTGGCGCCACTGCATCAGTTCGTCCACCGACAGCCGCGGAATGACGCGCAGGCTGCGCAGCAGGATCTTGCGCCGCAGAAAGCGCGCCACGATGTACAGCCCCAGCACGGCCGCCAGCACCGCCAGTCCCATCGGGCCGTAGGTGCCCAGGATGTCCAGCACGTCGTTGACCACGCTGTGGAAAAGGCCGCCCAGCAGCAGGGCCGAGCCCACCCAGATCAGCGCGCCGGCCAGGTCGTAGAGAAAGAAGCGCCGGTACGGCGTGTTGGTCAGCCCCGCCATGACGGTGGACAAAGCGCCCGCGCCCGGCAGGAACTTGCACACCAAGAGCGCGCGCACGCCGATGCGCAGATACAGGCGCTGCGTCTGGCGGATGCACGAATCCTGCGACAGCGACACCTTGCAGACCACGCCCAAGAGGCGCGACCCGTAACGCCGCCCGGCCCAGTACCACAGGCTGTCGGCGATGAGGCAGGCGGCCGTCGCGGCCAGGAGCGGCACAAGCCAGCCGGCGGCGCCGGCCAGGGCGCCGGCCGCGATGATCATGGGATAGGCGGGCACCGGCAGCCCGGCCTGCTCGATGAGGACGTTGCCGAACACCAGCCACCCGCCGTACTGCTCGAGCAGCAATTGAATATCTTGCATGGGATTTCCAGCTTGCCGCGCGCGGCGCGGCTAATCCGCGGATTTTAGGCGCGCGGCGGCGCGCCGGGGCCATAGACCCTGCCAGCCGCGCGGCAACGGTCTGTTCCATTCGCGCCCCCCCGCGCCCCGATGGCCGTCCCGCCCGAAAGCGGCGCACCAATGTGGTGCCACGCTTCCCCGCGAGGGTGCCTATAATTCTGCCCGGCCATCAGGTTTGCCCGCCTTGTCGCGGGACTGCCCCGTGGCATACAAATTGCTTCGCCAGGACAGGCTGAGAACTCGACCATTCGGGCGGGTGCGCCGCCTGGCGCTCCCATCCGATGACCGAGCCCACGCCCCCGTTCACGCACGATCTGCCCGGCATGCCTGCCGGCCGCAGCGGCCTCCGTGCTGCGGGCGTCATCCCCCCTCATCTCCATTCCCTGTCCTTCCCCGCGTAGGAGTCACCTGCATGAAATCCCTTTCCCTTTCGACCGCCAGCGGCATCGCCCGCCGCGGCCTGCTCAAGCTGGCCTTGGCTGCAGCCGGCGCAATGCTGTTCTCGGGCGCGGCCCTGGCCCAGGCGCCCGCCAAGACCAAGGTCGCCGCCGTGTACACGGTGCCGGTCGAACAACAATGGGTATCGCGCATCCACAAGGCGCTGTCGGCCGCGCGCGACCGTGGCGACATCGAGTACACGTTCTCGGAAAACGTCACCAACGCCGACTACGAGCGCGTGCTGCGCCAGTACGCGGAACAAGGCAACAAGCTGATCGTGGGCGAGGCCTTCGCCGTGGAAGCCGCCGCCCGCAAGGTCGCCAAGGACTATCCGCAGACCGCCTTCCTGATGGGTTCGTCGGGCAAGCCCCAGCAGCCCAACTTCTCGGTGTTCGACAACTACATCCAGGAACCGGCCTACCTGACCGGCATGATCGCGGGCGGCATGAGCAAGACCGGCAAGATCGGCCTGGTCGGCGGCTATCCCATCCCCGAAGTGAACCGCCTGATGCAGGCCTTCATCGAGGGCGCCAAGGAAATCAATCCGAAGGCTGAATTCACCGTGACCTTCATCGGCTCGTGGTTCGATCCCCCGAAGGCCAAGGAAGCCGCCTTCGCGATGATCGACAAGGGCGCGGACGTGCTGTACGCCGAACGCTTCGGCGTGTCGGACGCCGCCAAGGAACGCGGCAAGCTGGCCATCGGCAACGTGATCGACACCCAGCCGCAATACCCCGAGACGGTCGTCGCCTCGGCGCTGTGGAGCATGGAGCCGACCATCGACGAAGCGCTCAAGCAGGTCAAGGCCGGCACGTTCAAGGCCGAAGACTTCGGCCAGTACTCGCTGATGAAGCACAAGGGCTCGTCGCTCGCGCCGCTGGGCACCTTCGAACAGAAGATCCCGGCTGACCTGATCGCCAAGGTCCAGGCCAAGGAAAAGGCGATCCTGGACGGCAGCTTCACCGTCAAGGTCAACGACAAAGAACCCAAGTCCTCGGCACGATGAATCAAGCGCCTCTCGCCCTGCAACTGACGGGGATCACCAAACGCTTCGGCAGCCTGACGGCCAACGACGATGTTTCGCTCACGCTGCGCCAGGGCGAAGTGTTGGCCTTGCTGGGCGAGAACGGCGCCGGCAAATCGACCCTGGTGTCGATCCTGTTCGGCCACTACGTGGCCGACGCCGGCAGTATCGAAGTCTTCGGCAAGCCCCTGCCCGCCGGCCGGCCCGACGCCGCGCTGGCGGCGGGCGTCGGCATGGTGCACCAGCATTTCACGCTGGCCGACAACCTCACCGTGCTGGACAACATCATGGTGGGCACCGAATCGCTCTGGAAGCTGGCCTCGGGCCGCGGCCAGGCCCGCAAGCGCCTGGTGGAACTGGGCCAGCGCTTCGGCCTGGGCGTGGACCCGGACGCGCGCGTGGGCACGCTGTCGGTCGGTGAAAAACAGCGCGTCGAAATCCTGAAGGCGCTGTACCGCGGCGCCCGCGTGCTCATCCTGGACGAGCCCACCGCCGTGCTCACGCCGCAGGAAGTGCAGGATCTGTTCGCCACGTTGCGCGGCTTCGTCGACGAAGGACTGGCGGTCATCTTCATTTCGCACAAGCTGGACGAAGTGATGGCCGTATCGCGCCGCGTGGCCGTGCTGCGGCAAGGCAAGCTGGTCGCCGAGCGCGACACCGCGGGCACCAATCCGGCGGAACTGGCCGAACTGATGGTGGGCCGCAAGGTGGTCATGCCGCGCTCCGAGGCCGCTTCGGCCGCCGAGCAGGCCGCGCCCGTGGTGACGCTGTCCCAGGTCACCGTGCGCGACAGCCGCGATGGCGCGCCGCGCCTGGACAGCCTGGACCTCGTGGTCCACACGCATGAAATCGTGGCCATCGCCGGCGTGGCCGGCAACGGCCAGCAGGCGCTGGTGTCGGTGCTGACCGGCCTGCGCCAGCCCTCGGACGGCACGATCCGGCTGGGTCCGGAACACGCTGCGGCGCCGACGACGCCCGCCGGCTGGACCGCCGCGCGCGTGGGCCGCATCCCGGAAGACCGCCACGGCGAAGGCATGATTGGCGACAGCCCCTTGTGGGAAAACGCCATCGTCGAAGACCTGAAGGACAAGCGCTTCGCGCGTCATGGCCTGATCCGCGCCCGCGCGGGCAAGGCCTACGCGGCGTCGCTGGCCAAGCAGTTCGACGTGCGCGCCGCTTCGCTGGACGTGCGCACGCGCAGCCTGTCGGGCGGCAACATGCAAAAGCTGATCCTGGGCCGCACGCTGGCGCGTGAGCCGCGCTTCATCGTGGCCGATCAGCCCACCTGGGGCCTGGACATCGGCGCGGTCGCCTACGTGCGCGAGCAGCTTCTGGCCGCCCGCGCCCGCGGCGCCGGCGTGCTGCTGGTGTCCGAGGACCTGGAAGAGATCTTTGCGCTGGCCGACCGCATCGCCGTGCTGTGCGGCGGCAAGCTGGTCGCGGTCAAGCCGGTGGCCGAATGGACGCCGGCCACCGTCGGCCTGGCCATGACGGGAACCCGGGCGTGACGGTGCAAACCGTGCCGCCTGGCTTTCTTCACTTTTGAGCATCCCATGAAACTGATCCTGGAACGCCGCCCCGAGCCCAGCCGCCTTGCGCTGGCATTGGCGCCCATCGCGGCCATCCTCTTCACGCTGGCGGTCTGCACGCTGCTGGTGGCCTGGGCCGGCGCCCCCGTCGGCCGCACCTATGCGCTGCTGTTCGAAGGCGCGTTCGGCACGCGCTTCGCGCTGTCCGAAACCCTGACGCGCGCCACGCCGCTGATGCTGACGGGCCTTGCCTGTGCCGTGGCCTTTCGCGCGCGCTTCTACAACATCGGCGCGGAAGGGCAGCTCTATCTGGGCGCGCTGGCGGCGGTGGCCGTGGGCGGCCTGCACGACGGCACGGGCTTTGACCTGCCGGTGCCGGTGCTGTTTGGCGGCATGATGCTGGCCGCGGCGCTGGCCGGCGCGTTGCTGCTGCTGATTCCGGCCCTTCTGAAAACCCGCCTGGGCGTCGACGAGGTGGTGACCACGCTGCTGGGCAACTTCATCGTGCTGCTGTTCGTGTCGATGATGCTGGACGGCCCGATGAAGGATCCGATGGCGATGGGCTGGCCGCAATCGGTGGCGCTGAACGGCGACCTGGAACTGGGCAAACTCATCGAACGCACGCGCGCCCACACAGGCCTGTTGTGGGCCGCCGGCCTGGCGCTGGGCCTGTGGCTCTTGAACCGCTACACCGTCTTCGGTTTTCAGATGCGCGCGGTGGGCGCCAACGCCCATGCGTCACGCTTTCTGGGCCTGCCGGTGAACCGCGTGATGCTGGGCACCGCCATGCTGTCCGGCGCGCTGGCCGGCTTGGCCGGCGCCATCGAGGTCGCGGGGCGCACCAGCTACGTCACGCTGGATATGTCGCCGGGGTACGGCTACACGGGCGTGGTCGTCGCCATGCTGGCCGGCCTGCATCCGCTGGGCGTGATCCTGGCCAGCATCTTCGTGGCCGGCATGCTGGTCGGCGCCGACAGCATGAGCCGCGCCATCGCCGTGCCGAACTACATCGCCGACGTCATCGTCGCCACTTCGCTGCTCGCCATGCTGGTCGCGACGTTATTCGCGCAGTACCGCCTGCGCCGCAACAAGGCTTGAGGAGCACGCCATGGAATGGATGGATCTGATGAGTTCCTCGGCGTTCTGGGTGGCCGTGCTGCGCCTGGCCACGCCGCTGATTCTGGGCACGCTGGGCGTGCTGCTGTGCGAGCGTGCCGGCGTCTTGAACCTGGGCATCGAGGGCATCATGGTGGCCGGCGCCTTCACCGGCTGGCTGGTCGTCTACCTGGGCGCCCCGCTGTACGTAGGCGTGCTGGCCGCCGCGCTGGCCGGCGCCGTGTTCGGCCTGCTGCACGCCGTGCTGACGGTGCCGCTGGGCCTGTCGCAGCACGTCTCGGGATTGGGCGTGACCCTGCTGGCCACCAGCCTCAGTTACTTTGCCTACCGCGTCACGTTCCCCAGCGTGTCCGCGCCGCCGACGATCACCCCCTTTGCCGAGATGAAGTTTCTGGCGGAAATTCCGCTGATCGGCCCCGTCCTGGCCGGACAGACGCCCATGACGCTGATCGCGCTGGCCGCCGTGCCGATCCTGGCCTGGGTGCTGAACCGCACGCCGGTGGGGCTGGCCGTGCGCATGGTGGGCGAGAACCCCGCCGCCGCCGAAGGCCAGGGCCTGTCCGTGACGCGCCTGCGCATCGGCGCTATCGTGGCGGGATCGGCGCTGATGGGCGTGGCGGGCAGTTTCCTGACGCTGGCGGCGTTCAACGCGTTCTTCTTCAACATGGTCAACGGCCGCGGCTGGGTCTGCGTGGCGCTCGTGGTGTTTGCGTCGTGGCGGCCCGGCAAGGCGCTGCTGGGCGCGCTGATCTTCGCGTTCTTCGACGCGCTGCAACTGCGCCTGCAACAGGGCGGCGCGGCGCTGCCGGGCATGCCCGAACTGCCGTATCAGGTGTATCTGATGCTGCCCTACATCCTGTCCATCCTGGCCCTGGTGTTCATGGCGCGCCGCGCCGCCTACCCGCAGGCCTTGATGAAGCCTTACCGCAAAGGCGAACGGTGACGGGACGACATGACGCCACTGACATTCTTCGCAAGGAACACGCATGCTTGACCTGATTCTTAAGCACTGCACGCTGCCCGACGGCCGCACCAACATCGACATCGGCGTGGCCGATGGCCGCATCGCCGCGCTGGAACCGGCCCTGAAGGCCGAGGCCGCGCAGACGGTGGACGCCGCCGGTCAACTGGTCACCTCGCCCTTCGTCGACGCGCATTTCCACATGGACTCCACGCTGTCCTTTGGCCTGCCGCGCGTGAACCAGTCGGGCACGCTGCTCGAAGGCATTGCGCTGTGGGGCGAGCTCAAGCCGCTGCTCACGCAGGAAGCGCTGGTCGAACGCGCGCTGGCCTATTGCGACTGGGCCGTGGCGCGCGGGCTGCTGGCCATCCGCTCGCACGTGGATGTCTGCGACCCGCGCCTCTTGGCAACGGAAGCGCTGCTGCACGTGCGCGAGAAGGTCAAACCCTACCTGGACCTGCAACTGGTCGCCTTCCCGCAGGACGGCGTGCTGCGCGCGCCCGGGGCGCTGGACAACCTGAAGCGCGCGCTGGACATGGGCGTGGACGTGGTGGGCGGCATTCCGCACTTTGAACGCACCATGCAGGACGGCGCCGAATCCGTGCGCATCCTGTGCGAACTGGCGGCCGAACGCGGCCTGCGCGTGGACATGCACTGCGACGAAAGCGACGATCCGCTGTCGCGCCACATTGAAACGTTGGCCTATCACACGCAGCGGCTCGGCCTCTCCGGCCGGGTGACGGGCTCGCACCTGACGTCCATGCATTCCATGGACAACTACTACGTGTCCAAGCTGATCCCGTTGATCCGCGAAGCGGGCGTGTCCGCGATTGCCAATCCGCTCATCAACATCACGCTGCAGGGCCGCCACGACACGTATCCGAAGCGCCGCGGCATGACGCGCGTGCCCGAGCTGATGGCGGCCGGCGTGCCAGTCGCCTTCGGCCACGACTGCGTGATGGACCCGTGGTACAGCCTGGGTTCAGGCGACATGCTGGAAGTCGCGCACATGGGCCTGCACGTGGGCCAGATGACGGGACAGGACGCGATGCGCGCCTGTTTTGAAGCGGTGACGACCACGCCCGCCAAGATCCTAGGCCTGGACGAGACGGGCTTGGCGATCGGCAAGCGCGCCGACCTGGTGCTGCTGCAGGCGCGCGACGCGGTGGAGGCATTGCGCCTGCGCGCCACGCGCCTGATGGTGCTGCGCGCGGGCAAGGTGGTGGCGACCACGCCGCCGGCCACCGCCACGCTGCATCTGCCGGGCCGCCCCGGCGAAGTCAGCTTTCAGACGTCGGCCCGCTGACGTAAGCCGGCTGCGCCGCGGCCGTCACGATGATCTCCACCAGCATGTCGGGCGAGGCCAGCTTGGCCTCGCAGGTGGCGCGGGTGGGCATCGCGCGCGGCAGCGCCCACTCGGCCCACACGGCGTTCATGCCGGCAAAGTCACGCGCGATGTCCTTGAGCCAGATCTGCACGGACAGCAGCCGCGACTTGTCGGTGTTCGCCTGCTTCAGATAGCCGTCGATCTTGGCAAGCACGTCGCGCGTCTGGGCCTCGATGCCGCCCTCCGCGGTCGACGTCACCCCCGCGATATAGACGGTGTCGCCGTGAATCACGATGCGGGAGAGGCGCTCGTTGGTTTCCCTGCGCACGATATCGTTCATTCGTCTTGCTCCTTGGTCGATGGGGCGGATGCCATGCCGGCATCCGAAAAACGTTCAATCCGGAATGGCGCGATCGGCAGGTCCGTCGCGCCGGTCGTGATCAGGTCGGCCATGATGCGGCCCACGATGGGCCCGAGCTCGAAGCCGTGCGCCGAAAACCCGAAGGCGTGAAAGGCGGTCTCATGCCGGCTGCTGCGCCCGATCACCGGGATCTCATCGGGCATGGCCGCCTCGATGCCCGCCCAGCCGCGGTTCACGATGGCGTCGCGCATGTGCGGGAAAAGGTCCACCACCGTGCGCGCGCCCTCGGCCAGCGAGCGGAAATCCAGTTCGGTCCATTCGGCATCCCGGTCCACCCAGGCACGCCGGCCCCCGCCGATCAGCACGGTGCCGTTGGTGCGCTGCTTGAACGACAGCGCACGGCCCGTGCCCAGCACCACGGGATCCAGAAAGTGATCCATGCGCAGCGTGACGAGCATCATCGGACTGATGGGTAGCAGCGGCACCGGCTCGCCCCATTGCGCGGCGATGCGATCCGCCCACGCGCCCGCGCAGTTCAGCACCTGCGGCGCGGTGTACACGCCGTCATCCGTCTCCACGCGCCATTGCCCGTCCTGCCGCATCACGCTTTGCACGCGTACGCCTTCCAGAAAGCGCGCGCCAAGGCTGGCGGCCTTCATGCGAAAGGCGAGGGTGGTGCGGTAGGGATCGGCCGCCGCGTCCTCGCGCGCGATCAGGCCGCCCTGCACGGTGGGCGCGATCGCGGGAATCAGATCCAGCAGGTCTTCACGCGTTATCCACTGCTCGTGCGTGTAACCGTGGTCCGTCATGGTCTTGAGCCGTGCGCGCAGCGTTTCGGCATCCGCCGCGTTCTCGGCGACGCGCACCTGCCCGTGCTGCTCAAAGCCGCAATCGTCATCCACCAGTTCGCCGATGCGATACCAGATCTCGCGCGAGGCCAGCGCCAGCGGCACTTCGGCCAGATGGCGCGACAGCGTGCGCACGCCGCCCGCATTGACGCCGGAGGCGTGACGCCCCACGTAGTTCTTTTCGATGACCAGCGCGCGCACGCCGGCGCGCGCCAGATGCAGCGCGGCCGAGCTGCCATGCAGCCCGCCGCCGATGATGATGACTTCAGCCGCCCGCGGGTGAACGGTCATGGTGTCCACCCGTCATTTCTTCAGGCGGACGACGGCCTGGCGCGAATCGTCGGTCTGGGGCAGCGAGGCCAGTTCGCCCAGCGTGAGCGGCTTGGTCGGAAAGCGCAGCCGGTAATAGCCCACTTCCTCGGTCGGCACGCCGCGTTCCTCGGCAATGATTTCCGACACCGTCAGGCCGCAGAAGCGGCCCTGGCACGGACCCATGCCGCAGCGCAGGAAAGCCTTCATCTGGTTCGGCCCGCTGCAGCCCAGCTTGACGGTCTCGCGCACCTGCGCGGCGGTCACTTCCTCGCAGCGGCACACGATGGTGTCGCCCGTGGGCCGCCGGAACGCCTCCGGCGCCTTGTAGAGCGTGTCGAAGAATTCGCGGCCGCGCACGGCCTGCGCCAGCGCCGCGCGCGGCGCAGCGGCTTCGCTGTCGCGCTTGTCCGCATCGATGCGGCCCAGCAGATGCGCGGCCTGCAGAGCGGCCAGCCGGCCGCGATGCT
This sequence comes from Achromobacter sp. Root170, assembly GCF_001428165.1. Taxonomy (NCBI): domain Bacteria; kingdom Pseudomonadati; phylum Pseudomonadota; class Betaproteobacteria; order Burkholderiales; family Alcaligenaceae; genus Achromobacter; species Achromobacter sp. Root170. The sequence continues at coordinate 60,418 of NZ_LMHN01000020.1, read as the reverse complement.
CGGCCGCCAGCGCCCCGGCGATGCCCGCGCCGTCACCCGCCATGCCGACGCCGTCCACCCCCGTCGTGCCCCATTCGTCGACGTCTGGCTCCCAACAGTCCAGTGCGTCGTTCCAGCGGTGCGCCACGCCCACCGCGCGCGACAGGTTCACGTTGGGCACCACGCCCTGGTGCAGCATCAGCTGATCCGCAGGCAACGTCTTGGTGACGCCGCCCGCCGTGTAACGCACGCTTTGCAGCTTGCCGTCGCCCAGCGCTTCCAGCGCCGTCACGCCCTTGACGATGGGCACGGCTGCCTTGACCGCGCGCAGCAGTTTCAGTCCCTTGCCCAGATACGGCGAGCGCAGAAAGCCCCAAACCTTGGGCAGCGCCTGCCCCATGCGTCCCGGCGGCGTGGTTTCCAGCAGCGCGTCGACCTTCACGCCCGCATTCAGGTACTGCCAGGCCACCAGGTACAGCAGCGGCCCGCAACCGGCCAGCACGGTGCGGTCGGACGGCACGACGCCGGATGATTTCAAGAGGATCTGCGCCGCGCCCGCAGTGATGACGCCCGGCAGCGTCCAGCCCGGAATCGGGAAGGGCCGCTCCTGTGCGCCGGTGGCCAGCAGCAGGCGGCGCGCGTGCACGATGCGGGCCTCGCCCGCCACCGAGTACGCCACCTCGAAACCGTCGGCCGGCTCGGGCGCGGTGCGCTGCGCCACGGCCCAGACGGTCGCCCCCGGCACGTAGCGCGCACCGGACTGCTGGAACGGCGGCACCAGCGTCGCGCCGTGCCAGTAGTCTTCACCCAGGATGCCGCGGTTGGTGACCGGGGTGGTGGTGATGGCGCGGTAGATCTGGCCGCCGGGCGCGGGCTGCTCATCGAGCAGCATGGTATCCACGCCCAGGTTCGCGGCCAGCGTCGCGGCCGCCAGGCCGGCCGGGCCGGCGCCCACCACCAGCAAATCGCATTGCATCGTGTCGATCATGCCTGCACCTTGCGCGCGCCCAACTGGCGCTCGATCTTCATTCCTTCCCGCACGGGCGTCATGCAGCCCTGCTGGTTCGCTTGTCCGTCGATGGTGACCAGGCAGTCGTAGCAGACGCCCATCATGCAGTAGGGGCCGCGCGGGACCTCGTTGACGGCCGTGTCGCGGCAGGCCTGCACGCCGCCCGCAAAGAGCGCCGCCGCCACGCTATCGCCCTGGCGGCACAGCATTTCGGCGCCATTGACCGTTACCCGCACCGGCGCGCCCTGCGCCTGCCGCTGCGCCTCGTCAAGCCGCTTGAACATGAAACCTCCGGGTCGAGAAAGGCGCCATGTCGTCGGCCAGCTTGCCGGCGGCGATCATGGGCGCCAAGTTGAGCGCGTGCGCGGCGGCGAGCGTCACGCCGCTGTGACAGGTGGCGACGAACGCCCCCGGGCACGTTTCGGATTGCTGATAGATCGGAAAGCCGTCCTTGGACATGACGCGCAGCGCCGCCCAGCTGCGGACCACGCGCACGTCCCGCAACGCGGGCAGGGTGCGCACGGCGCGGTCGGCAAGCGTGCCCAGGATCGGCAGGCCAACCAGGTTGTCCACATAGCCGGCCTCTTCCTGCGAGTCGCCGATGAGCCACGTGCCTTCGTCGGTCTGGCGCAGCGTGGACAACGGCGTCTCCAGCATGCGGCGCGTGCGCTCCAGCACGACGATCTGGCCGCGCTGCGGCCGCACCGGCACGTCAAGACCGACTTGCTCGCCAAGCTGCTTGTTGGACAGCCCCGAGGCCAGCACCACCTTGTGTGCGCGCACCGTGCCGCCGGGCGTGGCGATTTCAAACACGCCGTCACGCAGGCGGATGCTCTGCGCCGGCCGCTGCGGCAGGTAATCCACAACCCGCTGTGCAAAACTCATGTGCAGCGCGCGCAGCAGCTTGAGCGGGTTGGCAATGCCGTCCACCGGCGTCCACGTCGCGCCGCGCACCTCGGGTCCGATGCCCGGCACCAGGTCCGCGACCTCGGCGCGATCCAGCATCTTCCACTCGTACTGCGCCATGCCCGGCTGCGCGAGCAGCGTGTTCATGAAGCGCGTGCGCGCCTCGACCTCTTCGTCGCTCAGGAGCGCGTGCAGGCCGCCGCGCTGCTCCAGGTGCACGTCGACCCCGGTCTCTTCCTGCAGCAGGGCGGCAAGCCGGGGCCAGCCGGTGGCCGACGTCATGGTCCACACGCCGTAGCGCGGCAGGCCCATGCCCTTGCTCTGCACCCACACCAGGCCGAAGTTTCCGCGCGAAGCCCGGTAGGCCACGTCGCCTTCGTCCAGCACGGCCACGTGGTCCAGTTCGCGGCGCAGCCCGTAGGCCACGGCCGATCCGACCAGACCGCCCCCGATCACCGCCGCATCGTAGATGCCGCGGTGCACGGGCGCGCGCGGCGCCAGTTCTTTCTCTTCCGTCATCAGCGTCCCTTTCCTACAAACAGCTTCTCCAGGCCGACCGCGCGGTCCAGGATGAATATGGCAATGATCGTCACGTAGATCAGCACCGCCGACACCGCCGTCACCAGCGGATCGATGGTGTCTTCGATATGCAGGAAGATGCGCACCGGCAGCGTCGTGGTGGACGGCGAGGCGATGAAGATCGACATCGTCAGTTCGTCAAAGCTGGTGATGAACGCGATCACCCAGCCGCTGACCACGCCCGGCAGCAAGAGCGGCAGCACCACGCGCCGGAATGCCGTCCAGTTGGACGCGCCCAGCGACTGCGCCGCCCGCTCCAGCGCCGGATCGATGCCCGTTGCCGAGGCCAGCACCAGCCGCAGCGCATACGGCATGACGAGAATCACGTGCGCCACGACCAGGCCGAAGTACGTGCCGGCCAGGTCCACGGTCGTGAAGAACTTCAGGAACGCCAGGCCCAGCACCACGTGCGGAATCATCAGCGGCGACAGAAAGAACGCCACCAGCGCTTCGCGGCCCGTGAAGCGGTTGCGCGCGATCGCCAATGCGCTGGGCACGGCCAGTCCGATGGCCAGCGTGGCCGACAGCGTGCCCAAGCCCAAACTGAACCAGAACGCATCGACAAAGCGCGGGTTGTCCAGGATGGCGCGGAACCAGCGCAGCGACAGCCCGCCCGAGGGCAGCGAAATGAAGCCTTCGGACGTGAACGCCACCGCGCACACCATGACGATGGGCGCCAGGATGAACAGGATGAACAGCGTGTGAAAGACGAGGCCGATGGGGCCGTTGCGAAATTGCATGTCAGCCTCCGGCCTGGTTGAACACGGCCCCGTAGCGGCGCTCGATGATGCGGTTGGCCGACAGCAGCACGACCACGGTCGCCACCAGCAGCACCACGGCCAGCGCCGCGCCCAGCGGCCAGTTCAGGGTGTTCAGGAACTCGTCGTAGGCGGCGGTGGCCACGTTCTTCAAGCGCCGTCCGCCGATGATGGCTGGCGTGGCGAACGAGCTGGCGGCCATCGCAAACACCATGATTGCGCCCGAGAGGATGCCGGGCATCACCTGCGGCACGATCACGCGCCGGATGACGGTGAACTGGCTGGCGCCCAGCGACAGCGCGGCCGCCTCGGTAGCGGGATTGATCCGCTGCAACGAGGCCCACACCGAGATCACCATGAAGGGCACCAGCACGTGCGTCAGCGCAATGCCCACGCCCAGGTTGCTGTACATGAGGTCGATGGGAGTGGAGATCAGGCCGATGCCCATCAGCGCCTTGTTGATGAGGCCTGTAGACCCGAACAGCAACGCCCAGCCCAGCGTGCGCACCACCACCGAAATCAGCAGCGGGCCAAGCACCACCATCAGAAAAAGGCCCTTCCACGGGTTGGCCATGCGCGACAGCACGTAGGCTTCGGCCGTGCCCAGCACCAGGCACGCCACAGTCACGGCCGCGGCCACGCCAAACGTGCGCGCGTAGATCTCGTAGTAGTAGCCGTCCGAGAAGATCTCGATGTAGTTCTTCCAGGTAAAGGTGGCCTCGATGCCGCCGTAGAACTGGAAGTCGAAGAAGCTGATCAGAAACACCAGCGCCATCGGCACCACGAGGAACGTGGCATACACCACCAGCGCCGGGGCGCTCAGCACCCACGGATTGGTGCGCGCGCTCATGACGCGTTGCCTTGCGGCGCGGCCGCCGGATCGACGGCGCACATGTCCTGCGCGCGCCAGCGCAGATGCACGGTCTGGCCTTCGGCGGGCACCGGCACGCCGTCGTTCTGCCGGATCACCATCACTTCACCGACCGACGTTTCCACCTGGCACAACCAATGGTTGCCCTGGAAGACACGCGTCTTCATGCGGCCCGGCAATGCACAGGCCGCGGGCTCGGAAAACAGGATCTTTTCGGGCCGCACGATCACCGCGCCCTGCGGCACCGGTGCGCCCGCCAGACCAATGTGGGCCTCGCCGATGCGCGCGCGGGTCTCGCCCTCGTACTGCTCGGCCTGCGGCGTGAAAACGTTGGCCTTGCCCAGGAACCCGCCCACGAAATGGCTGGCGGGCCCTTCGTACGCGGCAAAGGGTTCGGCCACCTGTTCGACGCGGCCCTGGTTCATCACCACGATGCGGTCCGACAGCGCCAGCGCCTCGGACTGATCGTGCGTGACGAGAATAGTCGTGGTGCCGACCGTGCGCTGGATGCTGCGCAATTCCAGCTGCATCTCTTCGCGCAGCTTGGCGTCCAGGTTGGAGAGCGGTTCGTCCAGCAGCAGCACGCTGGGCCGGATGACCAGCGCACGCGCCAGCGCCACGCGCTGCTGCTGGCCGCCGGACATGCGCGCCGGGTGCCGGTCGGCCAGATGCGACAGGCCCACGAGCTTGAGCGCGTCAGCCACGCGGGCCAGGCGCTCGTCCTTTTTCACGCGCTGCATCTCCAGGCCGAACGACACGTTCTCGGCCGCGGTCATGTGCGGAAAGAGCGCATAGTTCTGGAACACCATGCCCAGCCCGCGCTTGTTGGCGGGCACCTTGCTGACGTCCTTGCCGTTCAGCACGATGCTGCCGCCGGACGGTTCGACAAAGCCGGCAATCATCTGCAGGGTCGTCGTCTTGCCGCAGCCGGACGGCCCCAGCAGCGAAATGAATTCGCCTTTGTTTACCGACAGGCTCAGGTTTTCGACGGCCGTGGTGTCGCCGTAGCGCTTGCTCAGGCGGTCAAGCACAAGATAGGTCATGAATGCTCCCGGTGGGCGGCAGTGGCGCCGCCCGTATGCCCACGCGTCAGCGCTCGATTTCCCGCGTCCAGCGCTTGTTCCAGTCGTCCCGGTTCTGGTTGACCGTGTCCCAGTCGATCACGATGAGATCGGCGGCGCGCTTGCCGATGGGCAGCGGCACACGGGGATCGTCCGTGACCTTGGCCTTCTTGTTGACCGGACCATAGCCGTACGCGGAAGCGAGCTTTTCCTGGACCTCGGGCGACACCAGGTATTCGACGAAGGCCTGCGCCTTCGGGTTGGCATTGGGTTTGGCGATCGGACACACGGAAGACAGCAGCGCGTACGCGCCTTCCTGCGGATAGACGAATCCGACGGGGAAGCCCGTGTCGGCAAACGCCTTGACGCGGCCGCTGCCCCAGACCGCGATGGTGGCCTGCCCGCTGGAGAAGAGCTCGGTCATCTTGCCGGGCGACGGCTCATAGACCAGCACGTTGGGACCGACCTCGTTCTTGAACGTGGTGAAGCCCGGATCGATCTTCTTTTCGCCGCCGCCGCCTTCGCGGGCATATTCCACCAGCGTGTGCAGGCCATAGGTGTTGTTCAGCGGCGGAATGACCAGTTGCTTCTTGTACTTGGGATCCTTCAGGTCCTTCCAGGACGTGGGCGGGGCCCACTTCTTCTCGTCGAAGACCTTCTTGTTGTACATGATGCCCGTGGCCACGATGCCGATGGCGACCGCCTTGTCGTCCTTGTAGCGCGCGGTGGTGTAGATGTCGTCGGCGGGCAGGTTCTTGATGGGTTCGCAAAAACCCAGCGCAATGGCCTGGTACATGGGGCCGTCATCGATGATGGCGACGTCGATCTGCTGGTTGCTCTTTTGCGCCTGCAAGCGCGCCACGGTGTTGGTGGAATTGCCGGCCACGTAATCCAGCTCGACGCCATGCTGCTTGGCGAAGGGCGGGAAGATGTCCTTGCGCATGATGTCTTCGAACGAGCCGCCGTAGCCGGCCACCACCAGTTTCTGCTGCGCCTGTGCGTTTGCGCCCAGCCCGGCCGCTACCGCCGCCGCCGCGAGCACTGCAAGTACCTTGCTCATAGAACCCCCGAATTTTGGAAGAGAACTGCAAGAACCGACTGATTTGTTGCCCGGCGACCTCATGTCCGCCGTACAATTTGTCCGTACATGAATGTCCGGACAAATAATGAATCCCGCATGACTGCCTTGTCAATCGGTTATTGTCCGGACAAACCCTATAAAACCAATCAAGGAGCCAACCTCATGACCCGATCCTCCGAGCGCGCTGCCAGCCCCGGCGGGGAGCGGCAGGCCCGCGGCCGGCCCGGCGCGGCGCTCCCGGCAGACATGTCGGGTGGCCCCCGCTACAAGAGCATCTACCAGTCGCTCTCGCAGGACATCAGCTCCGGGCGCTACCCCGTCATGACGCTGCTTCCCACCGAGCACGAACTGTGCGAACAATTCGGCGCCAGCCGCCACACCATCCGCGAAGCGATCCGCATGCTGACGGTGGCGGGCGTGGTGTCGCGCCGGCCGGGCGTGGGCACGCGTGTCGAAACCGCCCGCGCGACGACCCGCTTCACGCAGCGCATCTCGCAGTTTCCCGATCTGCTGCAGTACGCACGCAACGCGGCGCTGCTGGTGCAGGACGTTCGCACCGTCAAGCTGACCAAGCGCCTTGCCGAAACGCTGGGCTGCGAAGCCGGGCAAGAATGGCTGCACATCAACTCGATCAAGACGCTGGACGATCCCGACGTGCCGGCCGCCAGCACGCTCATCTACACGAACCCGGCGCATTCGAACGTGCAGGTGGATGTGAAGTCGCGGATCTCGCTGCTGCGGCTGATCGAGGACCATTTCGGCGACCGCATCACCGAGGTCAACCAGGAGTTCTCCGCCACGCCCATCGGCGCGGCGATCGCCAGGCAACTTCAAGTCGATACCGGCACGCCGGGCTTTGTCATCACCCGCCGTTACTACGGCGACGGCGGCGTGCTGCTGCTTGCCACCATCACCACGTTTCCGCACGACAAGATGAAGTATTCGATGACCCTGAACGTCAGTTGACGCGCGGCTCGGTCTACGCGGACAGCCCATAGTCCGCACGCGCCGCGTGAGGGCTGATCTTGCCGTCAGCCAGGTCCTGTTCCACGCGCGCCCGCAGCCGCTCCGACGGCGCGCCATAACCGCCGGCCCCCGGCGTTTCGATGCGCACGCTTTCGCCGGCCGTAAGCGCAATGTTGGCGGTCTTGGAGAAAAGCTCCTCGGCCTGCGGCGTCCCGAAGTTGCGGATCAGGCGCGCGCGGCGGCCATCTCCACCGCCGTCAACGCCCGCGGCCACGCCGACCGTGTGACTGTCCGAGCGCGCCGAGAACACGATGCCTGGTCCCACCGCGCGTATCTGCTTGGCGATGCCCATGCCGCCGCGCGTGCGGCCCGCGCCGCCCGAGTCCTGAATCATCGCGTACTCGTCCATCAGCAGGGGATACTCGTTCTCCAGCGCTTCGACCGGCAGGTTAGAAGTGTTGGTCATGTGCACATGCACCGCATCCATGCCGTCCGCATCGAAGCGCGCCCCCGCGCCGCCGCCCAAGGTTTCCAGGTACACGAAGTGTCCCGCGCGCTCGCGCCACCGGCCCGAGAACACGATGGCGGGGCAGCAGTCGTTGCTGGAAGCCATGGTCTTTTCCGGGGGCAGCAGGCCCCGGAATGCACCGAAAATTGCGCCAGCCACCTTCTGCGCGGTGATGGACCGCGCGCCCACCGCGGCCGGATGCTCGGGATTGGTGATGGTGCCCACGGGCGCGGACAGCGTGATCGGATCGAACAGCCCGGCATTGGGCGCCAGGTCCGGATCCAGCAGCGCCTTCACCGCGTAGTACACGCAGGCGCGCAAGGCATTGAACGGCAGGTTCATGGCGCCGCGCGCCTGCTTGCCCGATCCGTCGAAGTCGAAATGCAGATTGTCCGGGCCGACGGTCAGCGTCACCTGGATGGGCACCGGATCGCCGCCCATGCCGTCGTCGTCAAGATCGCTGCGGAAGGTGTAGCTGCCGGGGCGCAGCTCGGCGATGCGGTTCAAGAGGCGCTTGCGCGTGTAGGCGATCACGTCGTCCACCGAGCGCAGCACAGCCTGCAGCCCCATCTGGCGGATCAATCCCTGCACCGCGGCCGCGCCGCGGCGGTTGGTCGCCATCTGCACGCGCAGGTCGAGCACGCGCTCTTCCGGATCGCGGGTGTTCGCGCAGATCAGACGCAGCAGGTCCTCGTCGGTCTCGCCCGCGCGGGCCAGGCGGCAGGCGGGGATGCGGATGCCTTCCTCGAAGATCGACTTCAGCCCTCCGGCGATAGAGCCAGGCACGGCGCCGCCCACGTCGGAGTGGTGCGCGATGTTGGCGGCAAAAAATCGCAGCGTGCCTTCCCAGAACACCGGCGTGATGATGTTGATGTCGGGCAGGTGGCTGCCGTCGGCCAGGTACGGATCGTTGCAGATGAACACGTCGCCGTCGCGGATCTGGTCTTCGGCAAACGTGCGCTGGATGGCGCGCATGGCGCCGTCCAGCGATCCGAGGTGCAGCGGAATCTGCGTGCCCTGCGCGACCAGCCGCCCCGCCGCGTCAAAGAGCGCCACCGAGCAATCCTTGCGCTCCTTGATGTTGGTCGAGAACGAGGCGCGCACCAGCGTGTTGTTCATGTCTTCGGTGATCGACAGCAGGCGGTTGCAGAACACCTCCATGCCGATCGGATCCGCCAGGACCGAGGCGCTGTCCGCCTCGCGCGGTTCAATGGAATCAGGCTTGTTCATGCGAGCCTCCTTGCAAACGGATGATCAGGTTGCCGAATTCGTCGACGCTGGCCTCGTGGCCCACGCCGACCACCGTGGTCGAGCTCATTTCCTCGAGCAGCGCCGGGCCCTGAAAGCGCGCGCCGGTCGGCACGCGGTCGCGGTCGTACACGGGCGTTTGCAGCCAGCCATGCGCCGGCCCGAAGTACGCCTTGCGCTCACCTAGCCGTGCGTCCTGCAGCGTGCCGCCCACATGGCGTGGCGCGAGCGGCGCCTTCACTACCTGTCCGACCGCCTGCATGCGGCAATTGATGATCTGCACCTTGCGATCGTCCACCGTGTAGCCGTATTCGCGCTCATGGGCCTCTGCAAAGCGCCGCGCAAATTGCGCGTAGCCGCCCGGGCCCGTGTCGTCCAGGCTGACCTGCACCTCGAAGTTCTGCCCCTCGTAGCGCGCGTCGATCGCGCTGTGGCACACGCGCAGCGCGGGATCGACGCGTTCGGACGCGAGCCAGTCGCGCGCCTGCGCGGCAAGCCCTTCGAAGATGGCGGTGATGGCGGGCCACGTGTCCTCGCTGGCGAGCGATATCTCGCTTTGCACGAAGTCGAACGAGATGTCGCTGAGCAAAATGCCGCGCGCGCACATCGTGCCGGGTTCCTGCGGCACGATGACGACGGGGATGCCGCATTCCTCGGCCACTTCCACGGCGTGCAGCGGACCCGCGCCGCCGTAGGCATACAGCGCAAAGCGCGACAGGTCGTAGCCCCGCTCGGTGGAAACCGCCCGGATCGCGCGGCTCATGTTGGCGGCGGCGATGCGCAGGATGCCCTCGGCAGCCGCCTCCATGGACAGGCCCAGCGGTTCGGCGACGCGGCCGCGGATGACCTCGCGCGCCGCATCGGCGTACACCGGCATGCGGCCGTTCAAGAGCGCCACGGGGTTGAGCCGCTGCAACGCGATTTCGGCGTCGGTGATGGTGGGCTCCTGGCCGCCACGGCCGTAGCCCACCGGGCCCGGCACCGCGCCCGCGCTGTGCGGACCCACCTTCAGCGCGCCAGCATCGTCCAGCCACGCGATGCTGCCGCCACCCGCGCCGATGACATGGATGTCGACCATCGGCGTTTTGACCGGATAGCCGGCGACATGGCGGTGCGAGGTGAAGAGCGGCCTGCCTTCGCACACCAGCGACACGTCCGTGCTGGTGCCGCCCACGTCGAACGTCACGAGGTTCAGGCTGCCGATGGCGCGTCCCACGGCCGCGGCGCCGACCACGCCGGCGGCGGGGCCGGACAGGCAGGTGCGCACCGGATACTGGCGCACCGTGGCGATCGACATCAGGCCGCCGTTGGAATGAATGGTGTGCGGCTCATGTCCGATGTCCAGTTCCCGCACCCGCTTCAGGAAACGCTCCAGGTAGCGCGCCATCTTCGGCCCGACCGCCGCATTGAGCACGGTGGTGGACAGGCGCTCGTATTCGCGGAACTCGGGCAACACCTCGGACGACTGGCTGATGTACGCATCCGGCATTTCTTCCTGGACGATGCTGGCCGCGCGCCGCTCGTGCGCCGGGTTGCGGTAAGCATGCAGAAAGCAGATCGTCACGGCCTCGATGCCGGCCTTGGCGAAGCGCCGCGCCGCATCGCGCACCTGCGCTTCGTCCAGCGCCGTCAGGACCTCGCCCGCCGCGTTGACGCGCTCGTCGACTTCGGCGCGAAATTCGCGCGGCACCGCGACGGGCGGCTTGCCCACGCTGTAGTCGTACAGGTGCGGGCGCGTCTGGCGGCCAATCTCCAGCACGTCGCGAAAGCCCCGTGTGGTGATCAGGCCGACGCGCGCGCCTTTGCGTTCGATGATGAGGTTGGTGGCCACCGTGGTGCCATGGCCCACGTGCGACACCTGCGACGGCGCGACGCCATGATCCGCAAGCATCTGACCGATGCCCGTGGCGATGGCCTCGGAGGGATCGTGCGGCGTGGAGGGCACCTTGTGAAAGTGCACCACGCCGGCGTCCTCGTCGATCATCGTGAAATCGGTAAACGTGCCTCCGACGTCTATCCCTATGCGATACATATCGTTCTTTCCAAAAAATGAGGGTCAGTCCAGACGAATGCCGGCTTTCTTCACCACCTGGCACCACTTGCTGATTTCGTCCTTGATCATCGAGCCGAACGCCGGGCCCGCAACGTCCGACACCTGAGCGCCCTGCTGCTCGAGATAGGTCTTCATGGCAGGCGCGTGCAGGGTCTGCACCAGGCCGTCGGTCAGCTTGGTGCGCAAGGGTTCGGGCATGTTGGCGGGCGCCAGCATGCCGAACCACACCATGGCCTCGTAACCGGGGTAGCCGGACTCGGCGACAGTGGGCACGTCGGGCAACATGGCCGAGCGCTGCGGCGAGGTCACCGCCAGCGCCTTGATCTTTCCGTCCTTGATGTAGGGGTACGACGTCATCACGACGTCCATCATCATGTTGATCTGTCCGCCCACCAGGTCGATGAGCGCGGGGCCGGAGCCGCGGTAAGGCACATGCACCATCGACACCCCGGCGGTGGACTTGAAGAGTTCGGCGGCCAGGTGGTTGGACGTGCCCTGGCCGTTGGAGGCGAAGGAATACTTCTCGGGCTCTTTCTTCAGCAGGGCCACAAACTCCTGCAGGTTGTTGGCGGGGACGGACTGGTTCACCGACATGACGTTGGGGATCGTGGCCACGACCGTCAGCGGCGTGAAGTCCTTGACCGCGTCGTACGGCAACTTGGAATAGACGCAGGGCGCGCTGCCGTGCGTGCTGACCGATCCCATGAGGATGGTGTAGCCGTCGGCGGGTTGGCGCGCGACGTACTCGGTGCCGACGGTGCCGCCCGCGCCGGGCCGGTTTTCGACGATGACGTTGGCGCCCAGGCGCTGGCTCAGTCCTTCGGCGATCTTGCGCGCTACCAGGTCGGTGGAGCCGCCGGCCGCGAACGGCACGACGATGCGGATGACCTTGTCAGGCCAGGCGGCGGTGGCGGTTCCGGCGGCGGCAAAGAGCGCGACGCCGGCGGCAATGCGACAGCAACTGCGAAGTAGCCCTGTTTTCATGGCTTGGTTTCCCCTTGTTGATAGAACTTCCTTATGGCCGGATCATGCGTGTCCGACCTTGGTTCGCTGCAACAACGAAGTCATGCTAGGCCTGGCGCCGCGATGACAGCAGTCCTACAGGTTTATATTTGTATAGATGCCATTTATGGACGCGCTGCGATGAAGAATCCGGACCTGAATCTGCTTCTGCACTTCGATGCGCTGATGGCATGCCGCAATGTGTCGCGCGCGGCCGAGGCGATGAACATCAGCCAGCCGGCCATGAGCGCGGCGATGAACCGGCTGCGCCAGTTGTTCGGCGATCCGCTGCTGGTGCGCGAGGGCGGCACGTGGCAGCCGACGCTGCGGGCGCTGGAACTACACCAGCATTTCAAGCCGCTATTGGAGGGCTGGCACCGCGCGACGCGCACCCGCGAGGCGTTCGACCCGGCGCATTCGTCGCGCACGCTGTCGCTGTATGCGACCGATTATGTGCAGTACACGCTGCTGCCCAAGCTGATTCCGCGGCTTGCGGTGGACGCGCCGCACTTCCAGTTGCAGATCGTGCCGGCGCGGCCGCAGCACGGGCTGAGCATGCTGGACACCAATCATGTGGAGTTGATCGCGGGCTATTTTCCGGACCCGGCGCCGGATCTGCGCACGCGCTTTCTGTACCAGGAGCCGGCGGTGTGCATCGTGCGCGAAGGACATCCGTGTTTGCGCAAGCGCTGGAACCTGGACGCCTACCTGAGCTACGGACATCTGGATCTGGCCGCGCACACGCGCTACTTCAGCACGGCGATCGATCGCATCCTGATGGGCCAGAACCGCAGCCGCAAGATCGTGGCGACGCTGTCCAGCTATCTGGTGTGTCCGTTCATCGTGGAGGGATCTGACCTGATCGCGACGATGCCGGTGAGCATTGCAAAGGCGATGTCGGGCAGCGCGCGCATCGTGACGCAGAAGGTGCCGCTGACGTTGCCGCCCATTGCGGTGTCGTTGTACTGGCACGAGCGCTATCAGGACGATCCGGCGCACGCCTGGCTGCGGCAATATCTGGCAGGCGTGCTCGGGTAGCGGGAGGCGCTGTCTGCTATTGCAGCGGCAGGCAGATACGGGTCTGCAATTGCGCGGGCGGGGTGGTGCGCGGGTCGTTCAGGTATTGCTCGAACATGGGGAAGTCCGCGGGGGCCATGCCGCTGGACGGCAGCCATTCGGCAAAGAGCCAGTCGTAGGGCTTGCGCATTTCGTTGTAGGGGCCGGTGTACGTGAGGATGGCGCAGCGGCCGGCGGGAATTTCGAAGCGTTCGAGTTCCTGGCCGATGTCGGCATCGGGCGCGACGGGCATGCCGGCAAGCGATCGCAACTGGCTTTCGGGGACCTGCTCGGGGTCATCGAAATAGATGCCGTAGCCGATGGTGTCGGGGGTGGCGATGCCGCGGCCGATGGCGAGCATGAAGGCCCTTGAGAAGACGGGGCCGATGTCCTGGTAGCTGCCGCGGTGGGGCAGGACGGCCAGGATGGTTCCAGGGAAGTTCTCGATGACGACGGGGTACATGGTCAGCTCCTTGGGGGTGGAAGACTGGGCGCGGGCGGCGCGATACCGGCCGGGCGGGGTGCCGAAGAGGGCGCCGAAGGCGCGGTTGAAGGCGGCGTCGGATTCGTAGCCGGCGCGTTGGGCGATGTCTCTCAATGGGGTTTCGGAGCCGGCCAAGGCGGCAGCCGCGCGGTGCATGCGGATGCGCTGGACGGTGGCGTTGACCGTTTCTCCCATCATGGCGCGGTAGACGCGGTGGAAGTGGTAGGGGGATAGGCAGGCCAGGTCGGCCAGGTGGTGCAGGTCTGGCGGGGCGTCCGGGTTGGCGGCTAGCCAGCGTAGGACGGGGTCCAGGCGTTGGGCGTGGAGGGATCGCGTTGCGGGTTTCAATGGGTTGCTCCTTGGTAGGGGCAATTTAGCTTTTGGGGGTTTGCAGATTTTGCGGTTTTTTTCTCTGGGTTGCGCCGGTTCGGTTCTTTAGACGCACGGCGCGGCGGCGGCCTTGGGGCGCGGGGCTACGATTGCGGTCCGGAGCCTTCGCTCCGGACTGCCCCTTCGTCATCGTCGTTGTCACCTCCGGCGACTGCCTTCCGATTCCCTCGGGCGCATCTACACGCCCCGCGCCCCAAGGCCACCGCCACGCCGTGCTCAGGTGATTAGGGTTCCGGCATTGCTGGGGCGAGTTGTTTGCTTGGCGTTCTGGCAAGCGGTGGGGTGTGGCGGAAGGTCTTGCGGGGCCCGCTCCGCGGCGGCCGCGCGGGCGGCCTGGCGGAGCTTACGCGGTGTCTTGCGGCACGCGTTGGCGCTGCGCGCTTCGCTCTGGATTGCTGTGCGGCGTCTCGCTTGTGGCGCCTTGCGCTTTAAGAGGCTATGAGCCTTTCACGGGTTCGCAGTGTCAGTAGCCGCGCTGAGGGTCGTAGATGTTGGGAAGCGCCTCGCCGCGCTCGTTGGCTGCGATCAGCAGGGCGGTGTGACGCGCTCGCTCCTTGCGGTCGGGGATCGCCGCGCAGTGGGGGGTGATGGTGATTTTTGGGTGGGTCCACAGCGGGGAGTCTTCTTGCAAGGGTTCTTGTTCGAAGACGTCCAGGATGGCCTGGTCCAGATGGCCGCTGTCCAGCGCGTCCAGGATGTCCTGGGTGACCATGTGGGCGCCGCGGCCGGCGTTGATGAGGCTGGCGCCTTTTGGGAGCTGGGAGAGCGTCGTGCGGTTGAGGATGCCGCGCGTCGTTTCGGTGGCGGGCAGGAGGCAGACGAGGAGGTCGGTGTTGGCGAGGAAGTCGGCGAACTGGTCCTGGCCTGCGTAGGACGGCATGCCGGGGAGCTTGCTGGCGCCGCGGGACCAGCCGCTGACGGGAAAGCCTGCGCGGGACAGGAGTTGCGCTGAGGCGACGCCAAGGTGGCCGAGGCCCATGATGCCGACGCGCACGTCGGCGGCGACGCGCAGGGAGTCGAAGAATTCCCAGTGGCGGCGGGCCTGGTTGTCGGTGATGCGTTTGACGTTGCGCGTGATCATGAGGGCGCTGGTGAGCACGTACTCGGCCATTTCGGTCTGCGTGCGCGCGGTGACCATGCGGGCGATGGGCAGGTGGCGCGGCAGGGCGGGATCGGCGAGGATGTGGTCGACGCCGGCGCCGGCGCTGACGATGAGTTTCAGGTTGGGGAAGGTGGCCAGGCGGCCGGCGTCGGGGGCCCAGACGAGGGCGTAGTCGATGGTGGCGGGGTCGGGGTCTTCGTGCCAGCCGACGACGTCCAGTTCCGGCGCGAACGCGCGGAAATGCGCGCGCCATTCTTCTGTCGCCTGTGGGCCGCCGGAATTGATGATGAGGCGCATGCGTGTCCTTGCTGCTGGAAGGCCGGCGCGGCGCGCCTGCGGGTTGTCCACAGGACGCCGCGCGTTGGCCTCAACGTTCGACCGTGCGGTTCCAGCGGGCGTTGAAGGCGGGCCGGGCCGCGTTGATCTGGTCCCAGTCCAGGATCTTAGCGTTGGCCATGTAGCCTTGGAAGCGCTTGAGCGTCTCGGCGTTGTCGGCGGACGCCTGGACGTTCTTGTTGGACGGGAAGTGGCCGCCCATTTCCAGCGCCTTGGCCTGGGCCTTGGCGGACAAGAGGTACAGCGCGAGCTTTTGCGCGAGTTCGGGTTCGCTGTTCTTGGCGATGACGCATTCGCCGACCATGAGGATGACGGAGCCTTCCTTGGGCTGGGCGTATTCCACCGGGATGTCGCGCTTTTTCAGGCGGGCGATGGCGGTGGGGGTGAGCGGGAAGATGGCGGCCTCGTCGGACTGGATCATCTCGGCCAGCTTGGCGGAGTTGGGGATGTACTCGAGCACGTTGGGGCCGATGGTGGAGGGCCACTTCTTGAAGCCGGGCTCGTAGTTCTGGTCGTTGCCGCCTTCGATACGGTTGAACATCAGGAAGCCATGCAGGCCGAAGGTGCTGCCGGAAGCAGACTGGAAGACGACCTTGCCCTTGTACTTGGGATCGGCCAGGTCCAGCCACGAGGTCGGCGGCGTCCAGCCGTTCTTCTGGAAGAGGCGGGTGTTGTAGCCCAGGCCGGTCATGCCGATGTCGATGCCGGCGGCCATGCGGTCTTTCATCAGGGCGGTGGGATACAGCTCTTTCAGGACGGGGTCGTCGTTGAGCTGTTCGCACAGGCCCATCGAGATCGCGCGGGCCATGATGCCGTCATCCAGGAACATGACGTGCATCTGCGGATTGTCCTTGTAGGCCTGCGCCTTGGCCAGCACGTCTGTCGAGGTGCCGGGCACGACGACGATCTTGACGTTGTTGGCCTTCTCGAAGTCCGGGAACACGTGCTGCGTGAAGGCGCGTTCCATGTCGCCGCCGTTCATGCCGACGTACAACGTCTTTTGCTGCGCCATTGCGCCGGCGGACAGCAATGCCAGCACCGCCGCGCCCAGCAGGCGCTTCCCCTTGGTCAGGCGCTGCGCGCCCTGTTTCTTGTGCATCATGGTGACTCCAGCGTTTGCTCACGAAGACTCTCAGGCCGGGCCGCGGCGCCGTGAGCGGCGGGCGCGTACCGTTCAATGCGGAAGGCATCGATGGGAATGGAGGATCGGCCGTGCACGACCAGCTCGGACAGCACTTCGCCGACGGCCGGGCCGATCTGAAAGCCCGCGCCGGACAGGCCGAAGGCATGAAAGAGACCGGGCACGATGGCGCTGGGTCCGAGCACGGGATTGTGGTCGGGCATGTTGCCTTCCACCCCTGTCCAGAAGCGGATGACCTGCGCGCCGCGCAGCACAGGCAGCAGCGTTGCCGCATTGGCCATCAGCGCGCCTAGGTTGTCGCGCCCCGGGCGGGCATGGTCAGGGTCTGCCGAGACGCCGCGCCCGCCGCCGATGACGCAGTTGCCGCGCGCGACCTGGCGCGCGTAGATGCCGCCGCCCTGCATGCCCAGGCTGACGTTCATGAACAGCGGCAGGGGTTCGGTCACCATCATGAGGGGATGAATGGAGGTTTCGGGCACGGGTTCGCCAAAGCCTTCGGCGAAGCGGCCGGCCCAGGCTCCCGCGCAATTGAGCAGCACGCGCGCGCGCACTTCAAGCGTGTCGCCGGCGCGCACGATGAAACGCGTGCCGTCGTGCGTGGCTGATGTGACGCGCACGCCTTCGCGCACATCGGCGCCCAGCGCGGCCGCGGCACGCGCGAACGCCGGGGACACGAGCCGAGGGTTGGCGTGGCCGTCCTGCGGGCAGAACGAGCCGCCCACCACGCCCTGGCCCAGCCAGCCGAAACGCCGCGCCAGCGCGCGGCGGTCCAGGATTTGAAGATCCATGCCAAAGCCGCGCGTGCTGTCGCGATAGGCGTGCAGCAACGCCAGGTCGGCGTCGGAGCAGGCCAGCTTCAAATGTCCGGAGCGCACGTACTCGCCGTCGATGCCGATCAGCTCGGGCAGCTTGCCCCACAGTTCGTGCGCGCGCCGCGCGAGCGGCAGCTGTTCAACGCCGCGGCCCTGCCGCCGCACGCCGCCGTAGTTGACGCCGCTGGCCTTGGCGCCGCACAGCGCCGCTTCCAGCAGCACCACGGGCACGCCCTGGCGGCGCAGGAACAGCGCGGCGCTGCCGCCGACGATGCCGCCGCCGATGATCGCGACTTCGGTGTCGATGCGTTCCGTCATGCGGCCTCCATCATGCGGCCCTTTTCGCGGGCCGTTCCAGGCACACCACGTTGACCGGGATGGGTTTGACCGGCGGCTGGTTGCGCAGCCGGCCCACGGCGCGCGGCGCGCAGCCCACGGCGTGAGCCAGGACTTCCGCGCCTGCGACGCCGCACATGCGGCCCTGGCAACGGCCCATGCCCACGCGCGTCAGCGCTTTCAGGCGATTCATCTCGCGCACGCCGTTCTCGTGCACGGCCTGGCGGATGGTGCCGGCGGTGACTTCCTCGCAGCGGCAGACGACGGTGTCGTCGGCGATGCCGGCGGCCCAGTCCTCGGGAAACGGGAAGGCGCGTTCCAGCGCGTCGCGCACGCGGCCGTTGGCCGCCAGTTGCAATTCCAGCACGCGCGCGCGGCGCGCGTCGTGCGGATGCCCGGTGTCTTCAAGCAGCGCCAGCGCCGCGCGTTCGCCCGCCAGTTCGGCGGCGTCGGCGCCGCCGATGCCTGCGCCATCGCCGGCGACGTAGACGCCCGTCACGCTGCTGCGGCCAGCGGCGTCGCGCCGCGGGATCCAGTTGCGGTCACGTTCGTTGAATTCAAAGTCGCAGCCGATCAGGCTGGCAAGCTGGGTTTCGGGCCGCAGCGACAGGCCAAAGCCAACCGCATCGCAATCCAGCGTGTGCGTGCGTTCACCCTGCCGGTACGACAGACCCGTGACTCGGCCCGTGCCCGCGACGGCCACGGGCCGCACGCCGCTGCGCAGCGGCACACCGTGCGCGCGCAGCCACGCCATGTAGTAAAGGCCCTTGGCCAGCAGCGCGGGCGCGCGCAGCATGCCGGGCAGCGCGGCGGCGCGGTCGGCAAAGCGGGACGTGTCCAGCACGGCTGCGACTTGCGCGCCCGCCTTGGCGTATTGGTAGGCCACCAGATACAGCAGGGGGCCGGTGCCCATGAACGCGACGCGCGAACCGATGCCGCATCCCTGGTGCTTGAGCGCCACCTGCGATCCGCCCAGCGTGTAGACGCCGGGCGTCAGCCAGCCGGGAAACGGCAGCACGCGGTCGGTGGCGCCGGTGGCGAGGATGAGGTGGGTGTAGGGCACGGTGGTGCTGACGCCGTCTCGCAGCACGTCCAGCGTCCTGCCTTCGGCGCTCCAGACGAGACAGCCGGGGCGGTATTCCACACTGCCCTGCAACGCCTGCATGGTCCGGTGCACGGCGTCGGCCTTGCGGTGTTCGAAGCCGTACAGCGCGGACTTGGGCCGCGAGAAGCCGGGCGGCGGCTGCCGGTAGATCTGGCCGCCGGGCCGCAGGCCTTCGTCCAGGATCACGGGCCGCAGGCCTTGCGCGGCCAGCGTCTGGGCCGCGCGGATGCCGGCCGGACCCGCGCCGACGATCACGGGCATCACGGCGGTCATGGCGTGTCGTCCTCGGGCCAGGCGGCGGCCGACAGCGTGCCGGGCGCGGCTGCCGGCGCCAGCGCGGCGCTCTGCAGCCGCATGCCGGGCTCGATATACGTGGAACAGGCGCGCACGCGCTCGCCGTGTTCAAGCTGCACCCAGCAGTCCTGGCAGGCGCCCATCATGCAGAAGCCGGCGCGCGGCCCGCCCCCGAATTCCGAGACGCGCAGGCGCTCGCCCTGCGTCAGGACGGCGGTCAGGACCGTGTCGCCGGCAAGCGCCGTGCAGGGCTGTCCGTCGAATGTGAAGGTCAACGCGGGCCGGCCGGTTTCGGCCAGGCGTTTCAGAATTGCCATGGCGCGCGCGGCTCCTTTGCGGCTGTCGGCAGCGATTTCATTTCTGGCCCACCAGGACGCGGTCCAGTCCGTACACCCGGTCCAGCAGCAGCATGGTCACGGCCGTCAGCGCGATCACCAGCGCGGACACGGCGGCCATCATGGGATCGATGGATTCGGTGGCGTACATGTACATGCGCACGGGCAGCGTGATGGTCGACGGCGCCGTGATGAACACCGACATGGTCAGTTCGTCGAAGCTGTTGATGAATGCCAGCAGCCAGCCGCCGGATACCCCGGGAATGATGAGCGGCAGGGTCACCGTAAAGAACACCGTGGCGCGGCTGGCACCCAGCGACAGCGCGGCGTGCTCGATGGACCGGTCAAAGCCGACCAGCGCGCCGATCACCAGGCGCATCACGTATGGCGTGATGACGACCACGTGGCTGGCGACCAGCCACGGAAAGCTGCCGGCCATGCCCATCAGCGCAAAGAAACGCAAGAGCGCCACGCCCAGCACCAGGTGCGGGATCATGAGCGGCGACAGAAACAGGCCGTTGAGCACGTCGCGCCCCGGAAAGCGGTAGCGCGTGATGGCGATGGCCGCAGGCACGGCCAAGCACACGGCAATGCTGGCCGACAGGAACGCCAGCCACAGGCTGTTCTTGAACGCCTGCATGAAGTTGGGATGCTCGAATACCGCGTAAAACCAGCGCAGCGAGAAGCTTGTGGTGGGCACGGTAAGCGTCGAGTCCGGCGTGAACGCCACCAGGCACACGATGACCAGCGGCGCCAGCACGAAAGCCACCACCAGGAAGTTGAACGCCAGCGCGAAAGGACCGTTCTTCTGCATGTTCGATTCCTTGCGCGGCTCAGCCGAGGCTGCGGCGGTAAGAGCGTTCGACGACGCGGTTGTACGCCATCATGACGATCACGTTCACGATCAGCAGCACGATCGCGATGGCCGCGCCCAGCGGCCAGTTCAGCTCGGTCAGGAACTCGTCGTACACGACGGTGGCCACCATCTTCAGGCGACGTCCGCCCAGCAGCGCGGGAATCGCAAATGAGCTGGCCGACAGGCCGAAGACGATGAGGCTGCCCGACAGGATGCCTGGCATTGCCTGCGGTAGCACGATGCGCGTGAGCGTCTGAAAGCGCGAGGCGTTCAGCGACAGCGCCGCATGCTCGACGGTGGGGTCCAGCTTCTGCAGCGACGTCCAGACGGGGATCACCATGAAGGGCAGCATGACGTGCACCAGGCCGATGATGACGGCGGTGGGCGTGTAGAGCAGCGTTCCCAGCCCCAGCGCGGCGGCCGCCTTGCCCAGCGGTCCGCCCGGGCCCAGCAGCATGCTCCAGCCGAACGCGCGCACCACCAGCGAGATCAGCAGCGGCGACAGCACCACCAGAAGGAAGATCGAGCGCCAGGGCTTGCCCATGCGCGAGAGGATGTAGGCTTCGGGCGCGCCGATCAGCACGCAGATCAGCGTGGTGACGCCGGCGATCCAGAAGGTGCGCCAGAAGATCTCGATGAAATAGCTGTCCGTGACCACGGCCAGGTAATGTTCGAACGTGTGGCCGGGCTGGATGCCCGCGGCGTAATCGAACGGCCGGAAGGACAAGGCGAACGTCAGCGCCAGCGGCGTGAGCACCAGCGTCAGGAACACGAGCGCCAGCGGGATCGATCCCAGGATGGCGAGCAGGCCGTCGTTGCGCGGCTTGGGCAGGCTGGCGGCAGCGCCGCGTTGCGTGAGCGTTGCCATGTCAGTCGGCCGCCACCGCTGCGGCGGGCGCGCGCAGCACACGCAGCACGCCGTCCGCCCAGTCCAGCCCGATGGCTTCGCCGTCGTCGTGCGGACGGCGGCCGTCGTTGGGCGTCAGGATGGTCAGCGCCCCCACGGGCGAATCCAGGTCGTACATCCACTGGCTGCCCAGGAAGTAGCGCGTGTTGACCACACAGGCAAGCTTGCCTTGCCCGGACGGCACCGGCACCAGCTTTTCGGGCCGCAGCGACAACTGCACGCTGTCGCCGTGGCGCAGGCCTTCGCCGTCGACCAGGAGACTCAACGCGCCGGTCTGGACTTCTGCCTGCGCGCCGCAGCGCGTCACGCGCCCGGCGAGCAGATTGGTCTTGCCCACGAAGCGCGAGATGAACTCGGTTTGCGGGTGCTCGTACATGCGATAGGGCGCGTCCACCTGCGTGGCGCGGCCGTCCTGCATGACCACGACGCGATCGCTGATGGACAGGGCTTCGGCCTGGTCGTGCGTGACCATGACGGTCGTGGTGCCGATCTTGCGCTGGATGCTGCGCAGTTCGAACTGCATGTCCTCGCGCAGCTTGGCGTCCAGGTTGGACAGCGGCTCGTCCAGCAGCAGCACGGGCGGGCGGATCACCAGCGCGCGCGCCAGCGCCACGCGTTGCCGCTGGCCGCCCGACAGTTCGCGCGGGAACCGGTTCGCATGCTTGTCCAGCTTGACCAGCGCCAGCGCCTCGCGCACGCGGTCCTGGCGCTCGGCGCGCTCGACCTTGCGCATCTTCAGGCCGAAGGCGACGTTGTCGGTCACGGTCAGGTGCGGGAACAGCGCATAGCTCTGGAAGACGATGCCCAGGCCGCGCGTGTTGGGTTTGGCGTGCGTGATGTCGCGCCCGTCCAGCGTGATCGTGCCGCAGGTCACGTCGGCAAAGCCTGCAATCATCTGCAGCGTGGTGGTCTTGCCGCAGCCGGAGGGGCCAAGCAGGGAGACGAACTCGCCCTTGTCGACCGACAGGTTCAGGTCCGAGACGACACGCAGGTCGCCATAGTTCTTGGAGACGTTGTCCAGCCGCAGAAATGCCATGTTCCACACCCCGTGACCCATCCGGGCCTTGCGCCGCCGGGGGATTTGACTTCACCCCAGCTGCTTGATCGATGGGGGCAGTCTAGGAGCCGCAAAAATGCAGGGCAATTAGGGTTTTCCGAAGAATCGAATTTTTTATCTAATAATTCCATTAGACTGAATTTCTTGATAAAAATGCATCTGACTATTTTGATTGTCGGAACTGAAGAATGAAGAAATCAGAAGCTTCGGAGGATTCCGCAGGCCAGGGCGTGCTGCAGCGGGCGTTCGCGGTGCTGCGCGTGCTGGCCGACGCCAAGGGCGAAAAGCTGCGCCTGACGGATATCGCCGCCCGCACGGGGCAGGCGCAGGCCACGGTGCATCGGGTGCTGCAAGGGCTCTTGCAGGAGGGCGTGGTGGAGCAGCCGGCGCAAAGCAAGGGGTATCAGCTCAGCGTCGCCTTCTTTTCGCTGGCCGCAGCCGCCGGCACCCACCAGTCCAGCCTGCGCACCCTGTACCGCCCCGCCATGCTGCGGCTGTCCGGCATGCTCAACGACACCATTTTTCTGCTGGTGCGCAGCGGCTTTGACGCCGTCTGCGTCGACCGCGTGGATGGCGCATTTCCGGTGCGCTCGCACACGGGCGACATCGGCGGGCGCGTGCCGCTCGGCATGGGACAGGGCGGCCTGGTGCTGCTGGCCAGCCTGCCCGAGGCCGAGCGCGAAGAGGTCATGCGCTTCAACATCCCGCGCCTGCATCATCTGGGCTTCGTGGACGAGATCTCGATGCGCGTGCGCATCAAGGAATGCCTGGAACTGCGCTACGCGCGCAGCCAGGGGCAGGGCGTGTTTCCCAATATCGCCGGGTTGGCGGTGCCGGTCTACGATCCCAACGGCGTCACGGTCGCGGCGCTGAGCGTGGCGGCGCCCATCGAACGCATCAGCGATGAACGCCTGCCGCTGATCGTGGAAATGCTGCGCCGCGAGGCCGATGCGGTGGGCGCGCAGATCAATCCCTTCGACCCGGCGCTGCGCCGCCCCAGCCAGTTTCTGGGCACCGGCAACGGGGCATAGCCGCCGTCGGCATCGGCGCATAAAAAACCCGGACACGCTGGCGGTCCGGGTTCTTGTCATGCGCGTCTGCAATCAGGTCGGGTACGTGCCCGGCAGCAGGATGCTGCGGTCGCCCGGCTCGATCGTGCGGCGGCCGCACAGCGCCATCGTCGTGTCCATTTCCTTGTACAGGATCTCCAGCACGCGGGTCACGCCGGCCTGGCCGTAGGCGCCCAGGCCATACAGGAAGGCGCGGCCGATCATCGTGCCGCGTGCGCCCAGCGCCACGGCCTTCAGGATGTCCTGGCCGGAGCGGATGCCGCCGTCCATCCACACCTCGATCTTCGAACCCACGGCATCGGCAATGGCAGGCAAGGCCGCGATGGACGACATGGCGCCGTCCAGCTGGCGTCCGCCGTGATTGCTGACGATGAGCGCGTCGGCGCCGCTGTTGGCGGCGAGCTGCGCGTCTTCGACGTCAAGAATGCCCTTGATGATGAGCTTGCCGCCCCAACGCTGCTTGATCCATTCCACGTCGTCCCAGCTCAGGCGGGGATCGAATTGCTCGGCCGTCCACGACGACAGCGACGACAGGTCGCTCACGCCCTTGGCGTGGCCGACGATGTTGCCGAAGGTGCGGCGTTTGGTGCCCAGCATGCCCATGCACCAGCGCGGCTTGGTCGCCAGGTTGATGAGGTTGCGCAGCGTGGGCTTGGGCGGCGTCGACAGGCCGTTCTTGATGTCCTTGTGGCGTTGGCCCAGGATCTGCAGGTCCAGCGTCAGCACCAGCGCCGAGCAGCCGGCGGCCTTGGCGCGGTCGATCAGGTTGCCGACGAACTCGCGGTCGCGCATCACGTACAGCTGGAACCAGAACGGTTTGCCGGTGGCCTGCGCCACGTCTTCCAGCGAGCAGATGCTCATCGTGGACAGCGTGAAGGGCACGCCGAAATCGGCGGCGGCCTTGGCAGCCAGGATCTCGCCGTCGGCGTGCTGCATGCCGGTCAGGCCTGTGGGAGAAATCGCCAGCGGCATCACCACATCCTGGCCCACCATCGTGGTGCGCAGCGACCGGCCTTCCATGTTCACCGCCACGCGCTGGCGCAGCTTGATCTTGTGAAAGTCGCTTTCATTCGCGCGGTAGGTGCCTTCTGTCCAGGCGCCGGAATCGGCGTAGTCATAGAACATGCGCGGCACGCGCTTCTGCGCGACGACGCGCAAATCTTCGATGCAGGTGATCGTAGAAAGGTTAGCGGTCATAGTGTCTGTGAAGTGATAGGGGGGCGCCAGCGCCGCCCAGTATACGCGCCGAGGCCGGCAAGCGTCGCTTGCCGGCCCCGTTCGCCCCCCTGCGCAAAGACTCTACGGTCCCTGCACGCCCAGCCTTAGCGCGGCCACACCTTGCTGACCGCGCGGATGGTCGCCCATGCGACCCAGCGCGGGCTGGTCAGCCGCGCGCCTGGCAACCGGCGCATCACGTCCACCGCCAGCCCGCCGCGCTTGTGCCATTGCTTCTTGCGCGTCTGGCTGTCGGTCCAGCGGCCCTCCAGCCACGGGAATTCGCGACGCCCCGGCTTATAGACCGGCGGCGTGTTGTAGATCAGGATGTACGCCAGCCGCGGCGTCTGCGAGGTGTTGGGCCCCGTGAAGTGCAGCGTGCGCGCGTCGTGCACCGTGATGCCGCCCGGATCGAGCGGCTCGGCCACGGCCTGTTCACGCGGAAAATCGCCGCAGCATTCCAGCGGATGCAGGCTCTTGTCGCCCCCCGGCGAACGGTGCTCCAGCACGTCCCACTTGTTCGAACCCGGCAGGAACTGCATGCAACCGTTCTCGACGGTGGCCGGCTGCAGCGCCAGCCAGATGCTCAATTCGTTGTAGACGAAGTCCGGCGAACGGAACGCTTCGTCCTGGTGCCACGGCGTCTCTGGTCCGTGCGGACCGGGCTTGAGCAACGCGTGCTCGCCATAGAGCGCCGCCTGCGGGCCCAACAGCTGCCGCGCCAGTTCCAGCGTGCGTTCGTGGTAAACCGTCTTCAACAGGCCCGGGGCATAATGGCGCGGATCATGCAGACTGGGAAACTTGGCGGGCTTGGTCGGGTCGTCGCGGCTGACGAAGTCATACTGCGCGCCCTCGTTGTAACCCGTCTTGTTCGCGAACAAGTCCAGCAGCGTCCTGCGGATGTAGCCGACCTCATCCTGAGGGCACATGTCCTTCAAGGCCAGGTAGCCCTGATCCCTGTAGCGCGCTGTCTCGGCATCCGACAACAAACTGGTCTCTTCCATAATGGCTTCTCCAAGCTCTCGGTAATGGGTATTTCTAAGCTGGCACGTTTTGACATGTGCTCTAACGTATCGCTTCGAAGCCCGCCGGGCCTATAGACCATCCGCTGTAGCCGATTCCGCCTACGTATCTCGTGCGTGGCGGCGCATCATCCGAAGGAAAAACCATGCAAGACCCTAAGGCCGATTCCCATATCGAAACCGTCCACGTCACCGTCAGCGGCACGGTCCAAGGCGTGGGATACCGTCACGCGACGGTGCGGCGCGCCCACATGCTGGGCGCGAAGGGTTGGGTGCAGAACATGCTGGACGGCACGGTCGAGGCGCTGGTTCAGGGCACGCCCGACCAGGTGGACCATATGCTGGAATGGCTGCGGCGCGGTCCGCCCGGCGCGTCCGTGCAGGAAATCATCACGCGACGGGAGTACACCGATAAGCGTTACATCCGCTTCGAGCAACTTTGATCGTCGCCGCCCTAGCCGGCACGATGTAATCCGGCCGGACGAGGCGGCCACGCCGCAAGGGCTGACGGCGTCAGCGCGAGCGCATCCAGCGTCCGCCGACCTGGTTGATGACCAGCCCGGCCAGCACGCAGGCAGCGCCCAGCCATTGCAGCGGTTGCAGGCGCTCGCCGAAGGCCATGGACGCGGCCCACAGCCCCACCACCGGCACCAGCAGCGAGAACGGCGCAACCTTTGCCGCGGGGTGGCGCGACAGCAGCTGCGTCCACAACGTGTAGGCCAGCAGGGTCGCCAGCACCGCCAGGTACAGCACCGATAGTGCCTCGCCCCAGCCGATGCCGGTCACCATGCCCACCACCGGCTCCCAGCCGTCGATCAGCACGGCCAGCGCCAGGAAGGGCAGCACCGGCGCGGCGCTGCTCCAGGCAATGAATGCGAAGGGGTCGTAGCCGGGCGCCTTGCGGCTGGCCAGCCGCACGATCATGTTCGACACCGCCCACATGAACGCGGCGCCAAGCGTCAGCACAAAGCCCAGCATCGTCATCTGCCCGGGCCCTTCGCCGCGCCCCCCGGCAATGACGGCCAGACCCATCGCCGCCACGCCAAGGCCGAACCAGTGATGCCGCCGCGCCCGTTCATGCAGGACCGGCGCGGCCAGCAGCAGCGTGAAGAACGCCTGGGTCTGGATGACGAGCGAGGCCATGCCCGCCGGCATGCCGAAATTGAGCGCGGTAAACAGCAGGCCAAACTGGCCCAGCCCCTGGACCAGCCCGTAGGCCGCGACCCAGTGCCACGGCAGCCGCGGCATGCGCACGAAAAGGATCAGGGGGAAGGCCGCCAGCGCGAATCGCAACGCGCCCAGCATCATGGGAGACAGGCCCCGCATGCCGACCTTCATGACGACGAAATTCAGGCCCCAGATGACCACCACCGCAAGGGCGCAGAAATAGTCTTTTCGGGAAAGATGAGTGGGGGTGGACATGCGGGGCATTATCGCATCGCCCACCCCAAAGCCGGCTGAATCAGCGCGCGTTCAGCACCGCGGCAAACGCCTGGACGGCCGCATCGATATCGGCATCGCCGATATGCCGATGCGTGACGCAACGCAGCCGCGTGCGGCCCCAGGGGCGCGTCAGCACACCTTGCGCCTGCAGGGCCGAGACCCACTGCGCGTTGGTCATGCCGGTATCCGCGGTCTCGACCTGCACGATGTTGGTCTGCGGCACCGTGGCTGTCAGCGCCGGGGCCAGTTTGTTGATGCCGTCGCTCAGGCGGCGTGCCCGCACGTGGTCTTCGGCCAGCCGGCCGCTCATGTGCTGCACGCCCTCCAGGCCCGCGGCGGCCATGATGCCGGATTGGCGCTGTGTGCCGCCCAGCATGCGGCGCAGCGAGCGCGCCTTGGCCACCACCGCCTGGCTGCCGGCCAGCACCGCGCCCACCGGCGCGCTCAGGCCCTTGGACAGGCACAGGGACACCGTATCGGTGTGGCGGGTGATCTCGCTGGCCGGCACGCCCAGCGCCACGGCCGCGTTGAACAGCCGCGCCCCGTCCAGGTGCACCGGCACGCCGCCCGCGCGCGCCATGCCGTACACAGCCTGCATGTGGTCCAGCGGCAGCACGGTGCCGCCCGCGTTGTTGTGGGACGTCTCCATCGCCACCAGCGCGGTCTTGAGCCGGTGCCCGCCGGTCAGCAGGGCGTCCTCGAGCCGGTTCAGGTCCATCGCGCCCGCGGTGCCCGGCACGCCTTGATAGAACAGTCCCGTGAACGTGGCCGCGCCGCGTTCGGACGTGTACATGTGAGCGGTCGATTCCAGCGCCACCTGCTCGCTGCGCTGCGTCTGCGCCAGCACGGCCAGCAGGTTGGCCATCGTGCAGCTTGGCACGAACAGGCCCGCTTCCTTGCCCAGGCTGGCCGCCACACAGGCTTCCAGCTCGCGCACGGTGGGGTCGCCGTCCAGGCCGTCATCGCCGATGGGGGCGGTGCGCATCCGCTCGTACATGGCCGCGGTCGGGTGGGTGACCGTGTCGCTGCGCAGGTCGACGGGCGGTGGGGGAGGTTCGGCGGGAGTCCGCTGGGTCATGGCGTTCAGTGCTGCAGAATTTTGGAAAGAAACTGGCGCGTGCGCGGGGCACGTTCCTCGACGTTGCCGAAGAACTGCTCCTTCTGGCAGTCCTCGACGATCTTGCCGCCGTCCATGAAGATCACACGGTCGGCGACGCGGCGCGCGAATCCCATCTCGTGGGTCACCACCATCATGGTCATGCCTTCGCCCGCCAGGTCGGTCATCACGTCCAGCACCTCGTTGACCATCTCCGGGTCCAGCGCCGACGTGGGTTCGTCAAACAGCATCACGACCGGGTCCATCGACAGCGCGCGCGCAATCGCCACGCGCTGCTGCTGGCCGCCTGACAGTTCGCCAGGATGCTTGTCCTTGTGCGCCGACAGGCCCACGCGCTCGAGCAGGGCAAGCGCACGCTGGCGCGCTTCGTCCTTGCCGCGCTTGAGCACCTTGATTTGGCCCAGGCACAGGTTTTCGGTCACCGACAGGTGGGGGAACAGCTCGAAGTGCTGGAACACCATGCCGGCCACGGCGCGCAACTTGGGCAGGTTGGTGCGCGGGTCGCCCACGGACACGCCGTTAACCACGATCTCGCCCTTCTGGAAGGGCTCGAGCGCGTTCACGGTCTTGATGAGCGTCGACTTGCCCGATCCCGACGGACCGCACACCACCACGACCTCGCCGCGGCGCACCGTGGTCGAGCATTCGTCCAGCACCTGGAAGTCGCCGTACCACTTGCTGACCTGGCGGATCTCGATCATCGGAGGATTGGAAGAGAGTTGCATCGTTGAACCTGTGGATAACCTGGACGGCTCAGCGCAGCACGCGCGTGCGCTTTTCCAGATGCTTGACCAGACGCGATGCCGTGAAGCAAATCACGAAATACACCACCGCCACGAAGAGATAGAGTTCGACCAGCCGTCCGTCGCGCTGGCCGATCTTGGACGCCGCGCCCAGGAAGTCGGTCAGCGACAGCACGTAGACCAGCGAGGTGTCCTGAAACAGGATGATGACGCGCGTGAGCAGCGCCGGCACCATATTGCGCAGCGCCTGCGGCAGCACCACATACCGCATGCCTTGCCAATGGTTCAGGCCCAGCGCCATGCTGGCCGACACCTGGCCGCGTGCAATGGACTGGATGCCGGCGCGCATGATCTCGCAGAAGTACGCGGCCTCGAACAGCGTGAACGTGATCACCGCCGAATTGAACGCCCCCACGCGCAGCGGCGTGGGCGATCCCACGACCCATGCCGCGATGTACGGCATCAGGAAGTAGAACCAGAAGATCACCAAGAGAAGCGGGATCGAGCGCATCACGTTCACGTAGATGCCCGCCGGCACCGACAGGATCTTGTAGCGCGACAGCCGCATCATCGCCAGAAGCGTGCCCAACGCCAGCCCCATCACCGCCGCCAGCACGGTCAGGGTCAGCGTGAACGTCATGCCAGTCTGGAACAGGTACGGCAGCGCGCCCCAGATCACATCGAAATCGAATTTGCCCATGCTAGCGCCCCAATCCCGCAGGCGACTTTGCCGCCGTGCCGATCAGGCCGGGCACCGCCACGCGGCGCTCGAGCGTGCGCATCCCCAGCACGACGATGCCGTTCAGAATCAGGTAGATCACCGTCGCGGCCGAAAACGCCTCGAAGATATGAAAGCTGAACTCCGCCATCGAGCGCGCCTGTCCGGTGAGCTCCAGCAGGCCGATGGTCAGCGCCACCGACGAATACTTGATCGTGCCCATGAACTCCGAGGTCAGCGGCGGCAGCACGATGCGATAGGCCTCGGGCAGGATGATGTGGCGATAGACCTGCGCCTCGGTCAGGCCCAGGGCGGTCCCCGCCTGAAACTGGCCGCGCGGCAGCGACTGGATGCCGGCACGCAATTGCTCGGCCACGCGCGCCGATCCGTAAAAACCCAGGCACAGCACCGCGGGCACGAACTGCCCCCAGGGCTGCGGCATCTGCTTCATCGCCAGGCCCCAGGCATGCGGCAGCAATTCGGGCAGCACGAAATACCACAGGAACATCTGCACCAGCAGCGGGACGTTGCGAAACAGTTCCACGTAGGTGGCGCCGATGGCATTCATCAGGCGCGACTGCACCGTGCGCATCACGCCCAGCCAGGATCCCAGCAGCAGCGAAAACACCCACGCCGTCAACGCCAGCGCAAGCGTCCAGCCCACGCCGATCAGGATCGTCTCCAGGAAGGTATGCACGCCGTCCGGCGACATCTCCAGGAAGACGCTCCAACTCCAGTTGTAATTCATGCACTCGCCCTTGATCGCGGCGCCGGTCGTTGCCGGCGTCCTTGCCCCTTCATGCGCCGCGGGCGCGCGCTGCGCCCCGCGGCATGCTGCTTACTCGTAGGCTTTGGGATCGCCGGAGTCGGTGGGGTTGGCCAACGCGCGCTTGAGCGCGTCGCTCATGGGGTACTTCAGGTTGATCTGCTTGGGCGGGATCGGCGAATTGAAGTACTTGTCGTACAGCGCGGCGACCTTTCCGGTCTTCATGAGATCGATCACGGCGTCGTCGACGACCTTCTTGAACTTCGGATCGTCCTTGGGCTGCATGATGCCGTAGGGCGCCATTTCCAGGCCCTTCTTGCCAATCACGAACGCATCCGGGTTCTTGGACGACGCGACCGCGCCGTAGGCGATGCCGTCGTCGTTGGCCGAACCGGCCGCGCGACCCGATTCCACCATCAGGATGGTTTCGGCGGTGTCCTTGGTGGGCGCCATCGAAATGCCCAGGTTGCCCTGCGCATTCAGTTGCGAGATCAGCTTGAACGTCTGGCCGCCGGCCTGCGCCGCGATGGTCTTGCCGCGGAACGAGGACAGGTCATTGGGGTCCACGCCGCCGTCCTTGCGTGCCACCAGCACCACTTGCGCCACGAAGGTCGTGGGCGCGAACGACACCAGCTTGTGGCGCGCTTCGTTGTTGGTGGTGTTGCCGCATTCCAGATCGATCGTGCCGTTGGCCAGCAGCGGGATGCGCGTGGCCGACGTCGTCGGGTTGTAGCGCACTTCCAGCTTGGGCAGCTTCAGCGCCGCTTGCACGTACTTGGCAACTTCCTGGCAGATCTCGACCGTGTAGCCAATGGGCTTCTGATTGCCGTCCAGGTACGCGAACGGCACCGACGTCTCGGGGTGGCCGAGCGTGATGACGCCGGTTTCCCGGATCTTGTCCAGACGGCTGGGACCTTCGGCATGTGCCGTCGCGGCGCTGCCCAGAAGGGTGGCGGCGACGGAGATCGCGGCAAGTGCTTTCATCTGATTCCCTTGGCGCCGTGCGTGCGGCGCGTGTTTATGTTCACGATCGGCGGATCCAGGCTTGCTGGTGACCGCCGCGTCCCGCGATGAGCCCCGCGGCTGGCAAAAAGTATCAACTAGCAGTATGGTTTTATCCAGTTCCAATCAAGTATTCCTCTATACGGATTTGACATGGCTATTCCCCGGATGGGCTTGCGACACATCGAGGCGTTCCGCGCCGTCATGATGACCGGTTCCATGACGGCAGCAGCTCGTCGAGTGCATACCTCGCAGCCGCACGTTAGCCGCTTAATTGCGCAATTGGAAGCCATCACCCAGTTTCCCCTTTTCGACCGCAACGGCAGCCGGCTCAGTCCAACCCAGGACGGGTCGCGCTTCTTTCAGGAGGTGGAAAAGACCTTCATCGGCCTGGCCGGCCTGGAGTCGGCGGCGGCCAGCATCCGCTCGTTCAGCGCCAGCCGCCTGAGCGTGGCCGCCATGCCGCGCCTGGCGGGCGGCCTCTTGGCACGCATCGTGGCCGCCTTCAAGACCGAGTACCCGGAGGTCATGGTGGCGATCCACTCGGGGAACGCCAGCACGGTCCACAACTGGATCAGTTCGGGCTTCTGCGACACCGGCCTGGCCATGCTGTCGGGTGAAACCCCCGGCATCCAGGTCGAACCCGTCCTCACGATGAGCTGCGTGGCCGTGCTACCGCGCGGACACCGCCTGACCAAACTGAAAAAGCTCAAGCCCGCCGACTTCGCGGGCGAGCCCTTCATCGCCTTTCCCAGCGGCACGCCGCTGCGCGAAAAGATCGACGCCGTCTTCAAATCCGCCAAGGTCGAGCGCCACACGGTGGCCGAGGCCGGACTGGGTTCGTCGGTCTGCGCGCTGGTGGGCGCGGGCCTGGGCGTGGCGCTGATCAACCCGTTGGCCGCACGCGAGGAATACGAAGCCAACGGCGTGGAAGTCCGGCCCTTCAGTCCGGCGGTGCCGGTCACAGTGGCGCTGCTGTATCCGCCGTATCACACGCGCACCCGTCTGGTCAGCGTATTTTCACGCTACGCGCATCAGCTCATGCTGGAAGAGATGGGAGACCTGAAGGCGCGGCCGCCCAGGTAGAAGGGCGCTACGGCGGGACGCCAGGGCCAGGTAAGCCAGGTGACAGGTAGGCCAGGTGTCTGACACCCGCTGAGGCACTGCCGCAAACCAACGACGGTCTCCCCAGGGTGTCAGACACCGTTGCGGCAACTCCGAAATACTCCCGGGCCCACAAAACCAAAGGCCAGCCCTCTCGGGCTGGCCTTTGGTGACCCAAGCAGGCGTGCGATCAGGCGTCGATATTGCCCGCCGACAGCGCGTGCGTTTCGATGAAGTTGCGGCGCGGTTCGACGTCGTCGCCCATCAGCGTGGTGAAGACTTCGTCGGCCGCGATGGCGTCCTCGATCTGCACGCGCAGCAAGCGGCGCACCTTCGGGTCCATCGTGGTTTCCCACAGCTGCTCGGGGTTCATTTCACCCAGACCCTTGTAGCGCTGCTTGGAGATGCTGCGGTCGGCTTCGCTGCGCAGCCATTGCATGGCCTCGCGGAAGTCGGACACCGGCTGCTCCTTGCGCTTGTCGCCTTCGCCGCGAGCGGCCAGCGAGCGCGGACCGACCTTGCCCAGGAAGCTCTTGGCGGCCTTGGACAGGATGGCGTAATCCGAGCCATTGATGAAGTCGGCGTCGATGATGCTGACGCGCACGTTGCCGTGGTGCATGCGCTGCACGGACAGGCGATGGCGTTCGGTGGCCTCGTCGAACTGCGGTACGACTTCGACGCCGTTGCCGTTGATGGGATCGCGCATGGCGTCGGCCAACCGCTTGGCGGAGTCCGCGGTGGATTCGGCCGTCTCCAGGTTGATCTCCACGCCTTCGGCCATGGCCGACAGCGCGCCCACGTCGAAGACGCGCGACAGGCGGGCGATGACGCCGTCGGCCGCCACGTACTGGCGGGCCAGGTCGCTCAGCTCTTCGCCGCGGATGATGTTGCCGCCCGAGATGATCTCGGCGTCCTTCAGGGCCAGCGTCAGCATGAACTGCGCTTCTTCCTGGTCATCCTTCAGATAGCGCTCTTCGCGGCCAACCTTGACCTTGTAGAGCGGCGGCTGGGCGATGTACACATAGCCGCGCTGCACCAGCTCGGGCATCTGCCGGTACAGCAGCGTGAGCAGCAGGGTGCGGATGTGCGCGCCGTCCACGTCCGCGTCGGTCATGATGATGAGGCGGTGGTAGCGCAGCTTGTCCACGTTGAAGTCCGGGCCGATGCTGGTGCCCAGCGCCGTGATCAGCGTGGCGATCTGTTCGCTGGCGATCAGGCGGTCAAAGCGCGCCTTCTCGACGTTCAGCACCTTGCCGCGCAGCGGCAGGATGGCCTGGAACTTGCGGTCGCGGCCTTGCTTGGCCGAGCCGCCTGCGGAGTCGCCCTCGACGATGTACAGCTCGCACAGCGCGGGGTCCTTCTCCTGGCAGTCGGCCAGCTTGCCGGGCAGGCCGGCGCCTTCCAGCACGCTCTTGCGGCGCGTCATCTCGCGCGCCTTGCGCGCGGCTTCGCGGGCACGGGCGGCCTCGACGATCTTGTTGCACAGGGCCTTGGCGTCGTTCGGGTGTTCGAGCAGCCAGGTTTCCAGCGTGCGGGCAACGGCTTCTTCAACGGCCGGACGCACTTCGCTGGACACCAGCTTGTCCTTGGTCTGGCTGCTGAACTTGGGCTCGGGCACCTTCACCGACAACACGCAGGCCAGGCCTTCGCGCATGTCATCGCCGGACGTCTCGACCTTGGCCTTCTTGGCCAGTTCGTTGTCGGTGATGTACTTGTTGATGATGCGCGTCATCGCGGCGCGCAGGCCGGTCAGGTGCGAACCGCCGTCGCGCTGCGGGATGTTGTTCGTGAAGCACAGCACGCTTTCGCTGTAGCTGTCGTTCCACTGCATCGCCACTTCCACGCCCACGGACACGCCGCCGGCCGCGGACTCGGTGCTGACCGAAAACACGTTCGGATGCAGCACGGTCTTGGCGCGGTTGATGTATTCGACGAACCCCTTCACGCCGCCCGAAAAGGCAAAGTTCTCTTCCTTGCCCTGGCGCTGGTCGATCAGGCGGATCTTGACGCCGTTGTTCAGGAACGAGAGCTCGCGCAGGCGCTTGGAGAGGATCTCGTAGTGGTATTCGATGTTGTTGAAGATGATCGGATCGGCCAAGAAGCGCACTTCGGTGCCGCGCTTGTCGGTCGTGCCGGTCACGGCCAGGGGCGCCACGCGCTCGCCCTGGCGGAATTCCATCTGGTGCACCTGGCCGTTGCGGCGGATGGTGAGACGCAGCCATTCGGACAGTGCGTTCACGCAGGACACGCCCACGCCGTGCAGGCCGCCGGACACCTTGTACGAGTTCTGGTCGAACTTGCCGCCGGCGTGCAGTTCGGTCATGACGATTTCGGCCGCGCTGCGGTGGAACTCGTCGTCCTTGTGGATATCGGTCGGGATGCCGCGGCCGTTGTCCGTGACGGAAATGGAATTGTCGGTGTGGATAGTTACGACGATGTCGTCGCAATAGCCGGCCAGGGCTTCGTCGATGGCGTTATCGACGACCTCAAACACCATGTGGTGCAGGCCCGTGCCGTCGGACGTGTCGCCGATGTACATGCCGGGGCGCTTGCGCACGGCCTCCAGCCCCTTGAGCATCTTGATCGAGTCAGCGCCGTAGCCGCTGGTCTCGGGAGTGGTGTTCTGCTGATCTGACATGTCTGTATCGATAACGCTTTAAAGAACGGCCTGGCGGCCGGACCGCCCGCGGACCAACCGGTCCGCAAGCGGCACAAACCCACGGGGGGAGTGCGGATCAGATCCGCATGGGCATGACGACGTACTTGAACTGGTCGTCTTCGGGCAGGGTGATGAGCGCCGACGCGTTGGCATCGGGCATGACCGACCACTGGATGTTGTCGACCTTCACGTTGGACAGCACGTCGAGCAGGTAGCCGACGTTAAAGCCCACGTCCAGCGCCTCATGGCTGTAGTCGATGTCGATTTCTTCCTGCGCCTCTTCCTGCTCGGCGTTCGAGGACGAGATCTTCATCTGGTTCTGCGCCAGTTGCAGGCGCACGCCCTTGAACTTGTCCGTGGTCAGGATGGCGGCGCGCTGCAGGCTGCCCTGAAGCGCTTCGCGGCCGACGAGGAAATGGCGCGTGTAGTTCGTGGGAATCACGCGCGTGAAATCGGGGAACTTGCCTTCGACCAGCTTGGACACCAGCTCGACGTCGCCAAAACGGAAACGGATCTGGCCCGGCGCCACGTCGATGGAGACGGTCTCGTCGGAGTCTTCCAGCAGGCGCTGCATTTCCAGCACGGTCTTGCGCGGCACGATGACTTCGTGGCGCTCGGCGATGCCGTCGGCTTCGGTCGAGCAATGCGCCAGGCGGTGGCCGTCGGTGGCCACGGCGCGCACACGGCCCGGTTCAAACACCAGCAGCATGCCATTCAGGTAGTAGCGGATGTCCTGCTGGGCCATGGCGAAATGCACCATGTTGAACAGGTGGCGCAGGGTGCGCTGCGGCATGGTCAGCGACACGTCCCACTGCTCGGGCTGAGCGACGGTGGGGAATTCGCTGGCGGCCAGCGTCTGCAGCGCAAAGCGGCTCTTGGCGGACTGCACCGACAACTTGTTGCTGGCCAGGGCCAGGCGCACGTCGCCGGTATCGGGCAGGGCTTTCAGGATGTCCAGCAGCTTGCGCGCGGCCACCGTGGTGGACTCGTTGTCCTGGCCGACACCAAAGTCGGCGTGCGTGGTGATCTGCACTTCCAGGTCGGTCGCAATGAAGGCAACCTTGTTGCCTTCCTTGCGCATCAGGATGTTCGCAAGAATGGGCAGGGTATGGCGTCTTTCGACGATGCCCGCCACAGTCGACAGCGGTTTCAGCAATGCATCGCGTGTGGTTTGTACGAGTTGCATGTTCATCCTTTTAGAGTTTGTTCCAACACGTGCAGGGTATGGTTGAGCTCCGCTTGCTTGGCGCGGGCATCGGAAATCTTGCGAACGGCGTGCAGCACCGTGGTGTGATCACGGCCGCCGAATAAATCGCCGATTTCCGGCAGGCTTTTCTGGGTCAGCTCCTTGGCCAGGTACATCGCGACCTGGCGCGGCAAGGCGATATTGGCCGGCCGGCGTTTCGAGTACATGTCGGCGACCTTGATCTTGTAGAAGTCCGCCACCGTCTTCTGGATGTTTTCGACGGTGATCTGGCCGTTGGACACCGACAGCAGGTCCTTCAGCGCTTCCTTGCAGACATCGACCGTCAGCACGTCGCGGCCGTGGAAACGCGCATAGGCAAGCACCTTGCGCAGCGCGCCTTCCAGCTCGCGCACGTTGCTGCGCAGATGCTTGGCGATGAAGAACGCCACTTCCTCGGGCATGGGCACGCCTTCGGACTCGGCCTTGCGCAGCAGGATCGCCACGCGCATCTCCAGTTCCGGCGGCTCGATGGCCACCGTCAGGCCCGAGTCGAAGCGCGAGATCAGGCGGCTGTCGATGCCCGACAGTTCCTTCGGATACGTATCGCTGGTGATGATGATCTGCTTGCGCTGCGCAACCATCGCCTCGAACGCGTAGAAGAATTCTTCCTGCGTGCGGTTCTTGCCGGAGAAGAACTGGATATCGTCGATCAGCAGCAGATCGAGCGAATGGTAGTAACGCTTGAAGTCGTCGAACGCCTTGCGCTGGTAGGCCTTCACCACGTCGGACACATACTGGTCCGCATGCACGTAGCGCACGCGCACCCCGGTGCCTGCCGCGACCATGGCGTTGCCGATGGCGTGGATCAGGTGGGTCTTGCCCAGGCCGACGCCCCCATACAGGAACAGCGGGTTGTACGAGGTGCCCGGGTTTTCGGCGACCTGCAGCGCGGCGGCGCGCGCGAGCTGGTTGGCCTTACCGGTCACGAAGTTCTCGAACGTGAGGTCGGTGTTCAGGCGCGAACGCTCGTACACGATGTTGGCGGCGTCCGCGTTCACGGCCTGCGCAGCGGCGGTCGTGGCGGGCGCCGGCGGCGCGGTCGTAACGGTGACGGTCACTGGCGGCGCGGCGCCGGCAGGGGGAGCAGCGGACAGGTGCGGTTGCTGGGCGGGCTGCTGGGCGCGCACGGGCGCGACCGGCATGCGCGGCGCGGCGCCGTGCGAAGGCAGCTCGAACAGAACCTGCACCGGACGCTTGAACCACTCCGCGGCCAACGCTTCGATCTGGTGGGAAAAGTTCTTGCGCACCCAATCCAGCTTGAAGCGGTTGGGCGCGGCAACGCGCAGCACCGCCTGCGTTTCGTCGTACGCAAGCGGGACCAGCGGTCGTATCCACGCGCTGATTTGTTGGGGGGGGAGTTCCTGCTCAAGACGACTGACGCAGGTCTGCCAGAATTCTTTCATGTCGCTCTTATTCAAACCTCGATTCTACCTTGCCTGGGCTGGGGTTATCCACAGGGAGGGCCATAAGCGTCTACATGGCGCCCCCTTAACTGTTTGACAAGACAGGGAAAACTTGCTGAAATGGTGGGCTTTTCCGAATTCTGTCTGTCAGAAGGTTTCGCAGAAAGCTGGCCGGACACGCTCCTACAAGAGCAATTTGTCCGGTTTTTAGCTTTGCTGAATAGGTCGCCCGAGATGAAATTCTCGGTACAGAGCCCCGTCTTAGAGTCGTTTTTCGCACCGGTTGCGAAACCCGTTGCAAAAATGCTCCTAGATACCCGCTTCTGCTTAGCGCGACGTGGAACCCTCCGGGCAGGTCCCTTCTGACTTTGTTCTTTTTGTGGATCGTCCATGAAACGCACCTACCAACCTTCCGTTACCCGCCGCAAGCGCACCCATGGCTTTCGCGTGCGCATGAAAACCCGCGCTGGCCGCGCGATCCTGAGCGCCCGTCGCGCCAAGGGCCGCAAGCGTCTGGCCGTCTAAGTCCAGTTTTCCGGTTTTCCGGAATCTGACTTTCGCACGGACCGACCATATTGCAAGACCTCTCGCAATCCTGTCCCGGTTCCGCGCAACCGCCTGACCCGCAGTCCATGCCGCGCTCCACGCTTCCTCCGGAGGCGCGGCTGCATCGCCCCTCCGAGTTTGCCGCCGCCCTCAAAGGCCGGCGTCTTGCCCGAGGGGCATTCTTCATTGTGAGCGCGGCTCCCAATGATCTGCCTCCCGGCCAGGACGCCTGTGCTCGCCTGGGGCTCGTCATCGCCAAGCGGTTTGCCGCCCACGCCACCACGCGCAACGCCTTGAAGCGGGTCATCCGCGAAGCGTTCCGCCATCGGCGCCTGGCGCTGCCGGCGAAAGATTACGTCGTGCGCCTGCACAGCAAGGTCGCTCCCGCCACGCTCACGGCGCTGAAACGCGCCGCCAGAGCCGAAGTGGACGCTCACTTTGAGCGCATCGCGCGATGATCAAGGCTCTACTCATTGCCCCGATCCGGTTCTACAGGTTTTTCCTGAGTCCCTGGATCGGCAGGCAGTGCCGTTTTACTCCGACCTGCTCGGCGTACGCGATCGAAGCGATCGAGCGCCACGGCGCATGGCGCGGCTTCTGGATGGCGGTCCGGCGCATAGGCCGGTGCCATCCCTGGTCGCCCGGCGGGCTGGATCCGGTTCCGCCGGCCAAGGGAACCAACGACGCCCGGTGCTGCTCCCACAGCCACCGCATCGAGCACGATTGACGCTAAACTGGCGGGCTTTGCTGGCCCGTATTCACTTCAGTAGGCACCATGGATATCCGACGAACCGTCCTCTGGATGATTTTTTCCTTTTCGCTGTTGCTCCTTTGGAACAACTGGCAAATCCATAACGGCAAGCCGTCGCTGTTCGGGGCCCCGCCCGCGGCCAGCACGACCGAGTCTCCGGCTGCCGCCAACAATGCGACGCCGTCCGTGCCCAGCGCGCCGACCGCGACCGCCGCACCGGCCTCCACGGTGCCTGGCGCCGCTACCCCCATCCCCACGCGTTCCGAAGAAGTCGTCATCACCACCGACGTGCTGCGCCTGACCTTCGACACGATGGGCGCCCAGCTGGTGCGCGCCGAGCTGCTGAAGTATCCGGCCACCGGCCAGCCCGACAAGCCCACGGTGCTTCTGGACCGCTCGGCGGGCCTGAACTACGTGGTGCAGACCGGCGTGGTCGGCGCACCCAGCGGCCAGAGCTTCCCCACGCACCAGACGCCGTTCCGCCTGGTCTCGCAAGAACGCGAACTGACCGGCGACAACCTGGTCGTCACGTTCGAAGGCGAATCCGGCGGCGTGAAGGTCACCAAGACGTTCACCCTGCATCGCGGCCGCTACGACATCGACGTGCGCCATGACCTGGCCAACGTCGGCGCCGCCCCCGTCGCCCCGTCCCTGTATCTGCAGATCGAGCGCGACGGCAACGATCCGGCCGATACGTCCAGCTTCTATCACACGTTCACGGGCTTTGCCGTCTACTCGGAACAAGACAAGTTCCAGAAGAGCACGTTCAGCGACATCCAGAAGAAGAAGGCCAGCTACATCAAGCAGGCGGACAACGGCTGGATCGCCGTGGTCCAGCACTACTTCGCCACGGCCTGGGTGCCCCCGCAAGGCAAGCCGCGCACGAACGAACTGCTCGAAGTCCAGCCGAACCTGTACGCCGGCCGCAGCATCGAAGCCGTCGGCGAGATCGCCCCGGGCGCCGCCGCACGTGTCGACTCGCACCTGTGGGTCGGTCCGCAAGACCAGAAGGCCATGGCCGCGCTGGCCCCGGGCCTGGAACTGGTCGTCGACTACGGCTGGCTGACCATCATCGCCAAGCCGCTCTTCACGCTGATGACCTGGCTGCATTCCATCCTGGGCAACTGGGGCTGGACGATCGTCGCGCTGACCGTGCTGATCAAGGCCGTGTTCTACCCCCTGGCCGCCGCCAGCTACCGCTCGATGGCCCGCATGAAGCAGGTGGCTCCGCGCCTGCAGGCCCTGAAGGAAAAGTACGGCGACGACAAGCAGAAGCTCAATGCGGCCATGATGGAGATGTACCGCACCGAGAAGATCAACCCGCTGGGCGGCTGCTTGCCGATGGTGGTTCAGATTCCGGTGTTCATCTCGCTGTACTGGGTGCTGCTGGCCAGCGTGGAAATGCGCGGCGCGCCGTGGATCCTGTGGGTGCACGACCTGTCCGTCCGCGATCCGTTCTTCATTCTGCCCGCCATCATGATGGCGACCATGTTCCTGCAGATCAAACTGAACCCGACGCCGCCGGATCCCATCCAGGCCAAGGTCATGATGATCATGCCGCTGGTGTTCGGCGGGATGATGTTCTTCTTCCCGGCCGGCCTGGTGCTGTACTGGTGCGTCAACAACATCCTGTCGATTGCGCAGCAGTGGTCCATCACCCGCGCCATCCAGAAGAAGTCGGAAGTGGCGGCCAATCGCTGATCGCCCTTCAGAAACAAGAAACCGGCCTTTCGAGGCCGGTTTTTTTTCGCCCGTTGCGATTGAAACGCGGAAGGCTCGTTCAGCACTTTCCATGCCCATGAGGCCTATACATAGGTATTACTTATCGGCAAAGCAGGATCAATCAACTTCACACAGCCAACCATGGCACCTATGATGGCTCTGAATTTGCCCTCCGGCGT
Source organism: Achromobacter sp. Root170 (assembly GCF_001428165.1). Classification (NCBI taxonomy): domain Bacteria; kingdom Pseudomonadati; phylum Pseudomonadota; class Betaproteobacteria; order Burkholderiales; family Alcaligenaceae; genus Achromobacter; species Achromobacter sp. Root170. The sequence goes on along the minus strand of NZ_LMHN01000020.1, from coordinate 19,480 downwards.
CCTGCTCGCCGGAGTTTTTGCTGCAACGCGCGCGGCCCGCAAGGCGGATCCGCGACATCCAGGAATGACTTAGGGAGTGTGCCATGACCGACAAGAAGCCTTTGACCACCGCCTCGGGCGCCCCAGTGCCGGACAACAACAACACCTTGACCGCCGGCCCCCGCGGTCCCGCCCTGCTGGAAGATTTCTGGCTCATTGAAAAACTTGCCCACTTCGACCGCGAACGCATCCCCGAGCGCGTCGTCCATGCCAAGGGCTCCGGCGCCTACGGCACCTTTACCGTCACCCACGACATCAGCCGCTACACCCGCGCCAAGATCTTTTCCCAGGTCGGCAAGCAGACGCCGCTGTTTCTGCGCTTTTCGACGGTCGCCGGCGAACGCGGCGCCGCCGACGCCGAACGCGACGTGCGCGGATTTGCGATCAAGTTCTACACCGAGGAAGGCAACTGGGACCTGGTGGGCAACAACACGCCGGTCTTCTTCATCCGCGACCCCCTGAAGTTCCCCGACTTTATCCACACCCAGAAGCGCGATCCGAAGACCAACCTGCGCAACGCCACGGCCGCCTGGGATTTCTGGTCGCTCAACCCCGAATCGCTGCATCAGGTCACCACGCTGATGAGCGATCGCGGCATCCCCGCCAACCTGCGCCAGCAGCACGGATTCGGCTCGCACACGTTCAGCTTCATCAACGCCAACAACGAGCGCTTCTACGTGAAGTTCCATTTCAAGTCGCAGCAGGGCATCGCCTGTCTGACGGACGAGGAAGCCGCGCAGGTCGTCGCCCATGACCGCGAAAGCTCGCAGCGCGACCTGTTCCAGAACATCGAAGAGGGCAACTTCCCGAAGTGGACGCTGAAGGTGCAGATCATGCCCGAGGCCGAAGCGGCGACGTATCACATCAACCCCTTCGACCTGACCAAGGTCTGGCCGCATGGCGACTATCCGCTGATCGAGGTCGGCGTGCTGGAACTGAACCGCAACCCCGAAAACTACTTTGCCGAGGTCGAGCAGGCCGCGTTCACGCCGGCCAACGTGGTGCCGGGCATCGGCTTCTCGCCGGACAAGATGCTGCAGGGCCGCCTGTTCTCGTATGGCGACACGCACCGCTATCGCCTGGGCATCAACCATCACCAGATCCCGGTGAACGCACCCAAGTGCCCGTTCCACAGCTTCCATCGCGACGGCGCGGGCCGCGTGGACGGCAACGCCGGGGCCACCATCAACTACGAGCCCAACAGCGCGGGCGAGTGGAAGGAAACCCCGTCTGCCGCCGAACCGCCGCTGGCGCTGGACGGCCAGGCCGCGGCCCGCTGGAACCATCGCGTCGACGACGACTACTACTCGCAGCCGGGCGCGTTGTTCCGCCTGATGACGCCGGCGCAGCAGGAACAGCTCTTTGGCAACATCGGCCGCCACATGGCGGGCGTGCCGGAAGTCATCCAACGCCGCCAGCTGGATCACTTCAAGAAGGCCGACCCGGCCTATGCCGAAGGCGTGGCCAAGGCGCTGGGGCTGAAGCTGTAAACGTTACGCGCCAACCATGAAAAAAAGGGGCGGCATCATGGCCGCCCCCTTTTTCATTCTGATCGCTCGATCGCTTCAACAATCACCGCTGCATCCCCCAACGCCGCACCGTCAGCCGTTCCAGCGTGTCGAACGCCAGGTTTTCCACAAGCAGGCCAATCATGACCACCGCGGCCAGGCCTGCGAACACCCGGTCTGTGTATAACTCGTTCCGGTTCTGAAAGATGTACCAGCCCAGTCCGCCCTTGCCGCTGGACGCGCCAAACACCAGTTCGGCGGCGATCAGCGTGCGCCAGGCAAACGCCCAGCCGATCTTCAGTCCGGCCAGAATGGCGGGCAGGGCAGCCGGCACCAGAATCTGCAGCACATAGCGCAACCCGGTCAGCCCGTAATTGCGCCCCGCCATCCGCAGGGTGTCAGACACCCCCAGAAAGCCCGCATACATGTTCAGCGCCAACGCCCATAGCACCGAGTGAATCAGCACGAACACCAGGCTGCCTTCGCCCAGCCCAAACCACAGCAACGCCAGCGGCAGCAGGGCGATCGCCGGCAGGGGATTGAACATCGCCGTCAGCGTGGACAGCAGATCACGCCCGAACCGCGTGGACACCGCCAGCGTCGTCAACACAAAGGCCAGCACGACACCCGCCAGGTAGCCCTGCACCAGCACGCGCATCGACTGACCGGCGCGCGCCAGCAGCTCACCGCTGGTCACGCCCTCGACAAAGGCCTGGGCGGTCTGCCAGGCGCCAGGCAACAGCAGGTCGTTGTCGGTATAGCGCGCCGCTAGTTCCCACACCACCGCCAACAGGGCAAGGATCACGCCCTTGCGCAGGGCGGCGTGCTGCCACAGCCGTTCGTGCCACGGCAGCGGCGTCTCGGCGGCTTGCGGGGGCAGGGGGGGCAGGTCGTATTCCACTTCGGGGCGGATGAACGCCGATCCGGCATGGCCGATGCTCATGCGCGCTCCTTTCATGCCGCCGCACGCTCGGCCTGAGCCAGCGGCGGGGTATCGAACAACAGGTCATGAATGCGGCGCGACGCTGCCTGGAAGGCGGCCGATCCCTGGCTGTGCAGGTCAAAGCCGTGCGCGTTCAGTTCGGCGCGCACACGGCCCGGGTGGGGCGACAGCAACAGAATGCGGCTGCCCAGCACCAGCGCCTCTTCGATGGAATGGGTGACAAACAGCAGCGTGAACCGCACGTCGTCCCACAGCGCCATCAGTTCTTCCTGCATGCGCCGCCGCGTCAGCGCATCCAGCGCGGCAAACGGCTCATCCATCAGCAGCACGCGCGGCTGCATGGCCAGCGCCCGCGCAATGGCCACGCGCTGCTTCATGCCGCCGGAAAGCGTATGGGGATACGCATCGGCAAACGCCGCCAGCCCGACCTTGTTCAGGTAGTGCATCGCCCGTTCGTCGGCCTCGCGCCGATTGAGCTTGCGAGACGCCACCAGCGGAAACGCCACGTTCTGGCGCAGCGTCTTCCACGGCGGCAGCTGGTCGAATTCCTGGAACACCACGATGCGGTCCGGGCCCGGCCCCTGAACCGTCTTGCCGTCGATCGCGATCCGTCCCTCGGTCGGTTCGATGAATCCGGCGATCGCCTTGAGCAGCGTCGATTTCCCGCAGCCGGACGGCCCCAAAAGGATGAATCGCTCGGCGCCATGCACGTCGAAGCTGACCTGATGCGTCGCCCGCACGCGCCGTTCGCGCGTCTTATATTCGATCGACACCTTATCCACAGCCAGCAAAGGCGAGGGCCGATCAACGTTATCCACAGGGGTGGCGCGGCTCACGGCCATGTCAGCTTCCCTGCGCCGTGACGGGATCGTCGAAGAAGTAGTCGCGCCAGCTTGCCGGCGCATGCTTGATCGCGCCGACCTTGTGCATGAACTGCGCCAGCGCGTAAGTGTTCTGCGGCGCCAGCTTGAACTGCACATCGGGATTCTTGATGACCTTGATGAGGAAGTCGCGATCCTGCTTGGCGCCCGTGACCCGCAGATAGATGTCCGCCGCCTGTTCCGGATGGGCCGCCGCAAAACCGGCCGCCTCTTTCAATGCTTCCTGGAAGGCCTTGTAGGTCTTGGGATTCTCGCGGCGGAATTTCTCGGTGGCAAAGAGCACGGTGGACGAACTGGGCCCGCCCAGCACGTCGTACGAATTGAGCACGATGCGCGCCTTCGGGTTTTCGGCCAGTTCCTGCTCCTGGAAGGGCGGGTTGCCGAAATGGCCCGTGATTTCCGTGCCGCCGGCGATGATGGCCGCCGCCGCGTCAGGGTGCGGCAGTGCCACCGAGATTTTGTCCAGCTTGTTGTACTGCGCATCGCCCCACAGCTTGGCCGATGCCAGTTGCAACACGCGCGACTGCACCGACACCCCGACCGCGGGCACGGCGATGCGATCCTTGTCTGTGAAGTCGGCAATCGTCTTCACGTTCGGATTGTTGGTCACCAGGTAGTACGGGAAGTTGCCCAGCGACGCCACGCCCTTCACGTTCTGCTTGCCGTGCGTGCGATCCCAGATCGTCAACAGCGGTCCCACGCCCGCCCCCGCGATATCCACAGCCCCGGACAGCAGCGCATCGTTCACGGCCGAGCCGCCGGACAGCTTGGCCCATTCGACCGAGATATCCACACCTTCGGCCTTGCCATGCTTTTCGATCAGCTGCTGGTCTCGCGCGACATTCAGCAGCAGATACACGATGCCGTATTGCTCGGCAATGCGGATGCGTCCTTCGGCCTGGGCGGGCGTGGGCGAAGCCAGCGCCAGCACGGCCAGCATCAGCGCCAGGCCGGCGCCCGTGGCGGTCTGGACCAGTCGATCCCGTAGCGTGGAGGTCAAACGCATGGCGTTCCTTGTGGATAAGTGGGGTGAGGTCATGAACGCGGCGTCAGAAGGGCGCATCGCCTTCGATCGTCGTGCGGTAGAGCTTGCGGCGCAGGTGATCGGGCGTGCCGCCGGCCAGGTGGATCAGCGACCGGTTGTCCCAGAACACCAGGTCATGCGGCTGCCACTGGTGGCGGTAGATATGTTCTGGCCGCACGCTGTGGATAAACAACTCGTTCAGCAGCGCGCGGCTTTCGTCGTCCGGCAGGCCCTCGATCCGGGTGGTGAAGCCTTCGCTCACAAACAGCGCGCGCCGGCCGTTCTCGGGGTGCGTGCGGACCACCGGATGCACCACCTCCTGCACCTGCGCAATCTGCGCTGCACTCAGATTCGGCCGCCAGTTGCCTTCCTTCTGCAGTTGGCCGTATTGCGCCAGATAGGAATGCACGCCGCGCTTGCCGTCGATGGCGTTCTTGAGCGCCTGCGGCAGCGTGTCGTAGGCCAGGTGCATGTTCGCGAACAAGGTGTCTCCGCCTTCGGCAGGCAGTTCCTGCGCGTGCAGCAGCGAACCCAGGCTGGGCAGTTCCTTGTACGAGATATCCGAATGCCAGTATTTGCCCGCGTCGCCCAGACCGATGGGCTTGCCGTCTTCCACAATGTTCGAGACCGTCAGGATCTCCGGATGACCGGGCAGATGGAATTGGTGCAGCACGTGGATCATCAGGCGGCCGAAGCGGCGGCTGAAATCGATGTGCTGCTGCGGCGTGATGCGCTGGTCGCGAAACACCAGCAGGTGATGGTCCAGGTGGGCCTTGTGCACGCGGGCAAAATCCGCAGGCGCCAGTTCACGCGACAGGTCCAGGCCGATGACCTCCGCGCCCAGCGGACCGGGCAGGGGGCGCACGTCAAACGTTTGCGTGTCAGGTTGGGAGGCGGCGTGCGCTTCGCGCCGCAAGGCATTGCTCTGGGACATCGGTCGCTCCGGTTCGCCTTATCGGCATGGCAGGAACGACCGATTATGAAAACGCCGCCATCCATCTCAAACGAAGTTATCGGCGTTTGATCAAAGCTTTACGTCATATAGCAAAAAGCCGCGGGGGCGCCCCGCGGCTTCATGGCCAACCGCATATAAACAAATAGCGGATCGGTCGTTACCGGGCCGGCAAGAACGCTTCGACCAGCTTCACCCAGTACGTCGCGCCCACCGGCAGCAACGCGTCGTTGAAGTCGTAGTTGGGATTGTGCAGCTGGCACGGACCCATGCCGTGATAGGTTTCCATGCGGTGGTCGCCGTCGCCATTGCCCAGGAACAGATACGAGCCCGGCACGGATTCCAGGAAGAACGAAAAGTCTTCCGCCCCCATGAACGGCGGCATGTCGCGCAGTACGTTCTCCGCGCCAAAGGCGTCTTCGGCGACCTTCGCCGCAAAGGCGGTTTCCTTTTCCCAGTTCACCAGCGGCGGATACGCACGCACGAAATCCAGCTCGCCCGTGCCGCCATACACCTGCGGCAAGGTGGTCGCGATGCGCCGCATGTCGGCTTCGATCTTGTCCAGCGTGTCCACCGAATACGTGCGCACCGTGCCGCGCAGCACGGCTTCGCCGGGAATCACGTTGTAGGCATCGCCTGCGTGGATCTGCGTGATCGACAGCACCGCCTGCTCCAGCGGATTCTTGCTGCGCGAAATGACCGTCTGCAGCGCATGCACCATGTCGGCGGCCACGATGATGGGGTCGACCGACGAATGCGGCTGCGCGGCGTGGCCGCCAACACCCTTGATGACGATGTCCCAGCGGTTGCTCGACGCCATCGTGGGGCCGGACCGGAACCCGAACTGATTCACCGGCATGCCGGGCATGTTGTGAATGCCGAAGACCGCATCGCAGGGAAACTTGTCGAACAGCCCATCCTGCATCATGGCGCGCGCGCCGGCGTTGCCGCCTTCCTCGGCCGGCTGGAAGATGAACACCACGGTGCCGTCAAAATTGCGATGCGTCGACAGATACTGCGCGGCGCCCAGCAGCATCGTCGTGTGCCCATCGTGGCCACAGCCATGCATGCGCCCGCTGATCGTGGACTTGTGGGCAAACCGGTTGTGCTCCGGCATCGGCAGCGCATCCATGTCGGCGCGCAGGCCGATGGTCTTGCCGCCGCTGCCGGCGCGCAGAATGCCCACCACCCCGGTTTTCCCCAGCCCCGTGTGGACTTCCAGTCCCCAGCCGCGCAGGCGCTCGGCCACCAGGTTGGAAGTGCGCGTTTCCTGAAACGCCAGTTCGGGATGGGCATGGATATCGCGCCGCAGCGCAGTCAGGTCCCCGTGTACGCGTTCGATTTCGGCAATGGTTTTCATGGCTGTGGATAAGCTGTCTGGGTGGATGGATGACGCATGCGCAAATGGCTTGCTGGTGCGGGAATTCTCGCGCCGCCCCGCGCCCCGCGTCCAGCCCTTTTTCGGCGCAGGTCAGGCGCCATCGTTCAAATGGCAGGCGCTGAACTGCCCTGGCGCGATTTCCCGCAGGAGCGGGCGTTCCGCCTTGCAGCGCGGCATCGCATGGGGGCATCTGGGGTGAAACGCGCAACCAGGGGGCGGATCCAGCGGCGAGGGCAGCTCGCCGCGAATGGGTTGATACGCCCGTCGCCCGGGCGTCAGCGTGGGCAGCTCCTTGAGCAGCGCCTGCGTGTAAGGATGGTTGGCGCGCGCGAAGACCGTATCGGTATCGGCCAGTTCGACGATGCGTCCCAGATACATGATCGCCACGCGGTCCGAAATGTGGCTCACGACGCTGAGATTGTGGCTGATGAACAGATACGTCAGGTCCAGGTCCGCGCGCAGTTGCTCGAACAGGTTCAGCACCTGCGCCTGGATCGACACATCCAGCGCCGCCACGGCCTCGTCGCAGACGATCACTGAAGGCTTGAGCGCCAGCGCCCGCGCAATGCCGATGCGCTGGCGCTGGCCGCCCGAGAACTGATGGGGATAACGCTGTGCAAAGCTCGGATCCAGGCCCACCTGACGCATCAGCCCAGCCACGTACTCCAGCTTGTCGCGCGAGGCAATCAGGCCGTGCGCCGCAGGCGCTTCGCCGATGATGTCGCGCACCCGCATGCGCGGATTCAGGGACGCGTACGGATCCTGAAAGATCATCTGCACGCCCAGTTCGTACGCGCGCCGCTCGGCGCCCTTCATGGCATGCACGGGCCTGCCCTGATAGTGCACCTGGCCCGCAGTGGGCGGCAGAATGCCCGACACGATGCGGCCCAATGTGGATTTTCCACAGCCCGATTCGCCAACGATGCCGATCACTTCGCCGGGTTTGACCGCCAGGTCGACGCCCGCCACGGCATGCACCACCTGCGTCTTCAGGCCCGCACCCAGCAGGTTGGCAATGCGGCCGGCCAGATCCACCGGTTGCACGAAGCGCAGTTCGACTTCGTTCAGCGCGAGGATCGGCGTGGGGTTGATTGCAGCTTCGGTCATAACGTGTCCGGCGCTCCGGCATGCCAGCAGCGCACCCATTGCGCCGGGCGGACTTCGACGGGCGGCGGTTCGGTAAGACACGCGTCCGTCGCGCGCGGACAGCGCCCCCGGAATGCACAGCCCTGCGGCAGGTTCAAGAGCGACGGCGTCATGCCGGGAATCGGCACCAGCGGCTTGCCCCGCGACGCCGGCGTCGGAATCGACGCGATCAACCCGTGCGTATACGGATGCATCGGATGGCTGATGACCGCCTCGGTGCTGCCCGTTTCCACGACACGGCCCGCATACATCACCGACACACGGTCGGCCAGGCCCGCCACCACGGCCAGGTCATGCGTGATCCAGATGAGGCCCGTGCCCGTTTCGCGGCAGAGCTTCTGCACCTCGAACAGAATCTGCCCTTGTATCGTGACGTCCAGCGCCGTCGTGGGCTCGTCCGCAATGATGAGGCGCGGCGAATTCAGAAGCGCAATGGCGATCGCCACCCGCTGGCGCATGCCGCCGGACAGCTGATGCGGATACGTGCGCAGGCGCTCTTCTGGAGAGGGAATGCCCACCATCGCCAGCGTCTGCAGCGCGCGCTTTCGCGCCGCTTCGCGCGAGACCTTGGCATGCGCCTGCACCGCCTCGATCATCTGCGTGTCCACCCGCAGCACCGGATTGAGCGTCATCATCGGATCCTGGAAGATCATCGCGATCTCCTGTCCCCGCAACTGACGCCATCGCGCAGGCGTGGCCGCGCGCAGGTCCTCGCCGTTCAGCCTAAGATCGCCGTCGACGATGCGCCCGGGCTCATCCAGCAGGCCCATCAACGAAAACCCCGTGATGCTCTTGCCCGATCCGGACTCGCCCACCAACCCCAGGATCTCTCCTTCGGCCAGCGTCAGGTCCACGCCATCCACGGCCTTGACCACGCCATTGCGCGTGAAGAAATGCGTCTTCAGGCCATGCACCTCAAGCACTCGGGCCGGGCCCGGAACGGATCGCTGCGCGGCGTTCGTCTGCATCGCCCCTGTCCTCAATTCGCGTGCCGCGGGTTGAGCACATCGCGCAAGTGGTCGCCCACCAGGTTGATGGCGATGATGGCCAGCGCCAGCGCAATGCCGGGAAAGAACGAAATCCAATACTGGCCGGAAAGCAGGTACTCGAAGCCGTTGTAGATCAGCATGCCCAGCGACGGCTCGGTGACCGGCACGCCCACGCCCAGGAACGACAGCGTTGCCTCCAGCGCAATCGCGTGCGCCAGGTCGATCGTGGCGATCACGATGAGCGGCGGCATGCAGTTCGGCAGCACGTGCCGGAACAACACGCGCGACCACGACAGCGACATGCACCGCGCCGCCTCCACGTATTCCTTGCCGCGCTCGACCAGCGCCGCGCCACGCGCGGCCCGCGCAAAGTACGCCCATTGCACGACGATGAGCGCGATGATCACCTTGTCCACACCCTTGCCCAAAATGGCCAGCAGCATCAGCGCCACCAGGATCGCCGGGAACGACAACTGGATATCCACAACCCGCATCAGCAGGGCGTCGATGCGTCCGCCAAAGTACGCGGCAATCAGCCCCACGGTGGCGCCGATGCCAAAGGCGGCCAGCACCGACACGGTCGCCACCATCAGGCTCGTGCGCATGCCGTAGAGAATCGCCGAAAAAAGATCGCGCGCCTGGCCGTCGGTGCCCAGCCAATGCCGCATCGAACCATCCCCGCTTTCGCTGCCCGGCTTGAGCTTCGAATCCATGATGTCCAGGCTGGCCAGATCATAGGGATTCTGCGGCGCGATCCACGGCGCCAGCAGCGCCGCCCCCACGATCACGACCAGCATCACCAGACCCAGCGTGGCCAGCTTGCTGGCAAAGAAGTCCGATACGAAACGGCGCCAGGGCGACTGCTCTTTCGTCGGCGCCGGGGGCGAGGCAGCGGTGGCGGGCGTATTCATCATCGGCGGCTATCCAGGCGTACGCGGGGGTCCAGCACCGTGTAGATGATGTCCACCACCAGATTCAACATGACCAGGAAGAAAACGATCAGCAGCAGATACGCCACCACCACCGGCCGATCCAGATTGATGATGGAATCGATCAGCAGCTTGCCCATGCCCGGCCACGAAAACACGGTCTCCGTCACGACGGCAAATGCCATCACCTGACCGAACTCCAGGCCGGCCACCGTCACCACGGGAATCAGGATGTTCTTGAGCAGATGCACACCCAGGACGCGCTTTTCAGCCAGGCCCTTGGCGCGCGCGAACTTGATGTAGTCCATGGGCAGCGCCTCGCGCGTGGCCGCCCGCGTCACGCGGATGATCATGGCGCACTTGGCAAACGCGATGGTCGCGGCGGGCAGGGCCAGGCTCAGCCAGCCGTCCAGCGTCAGCACGCTCAGTTGCAGCGAGCCGATGCTGACGGTGTCGCCGCGGCCGCCGGCCGGAACCCAACCCAGCATCACCGCAAAAACCATGATGAGCATCAGGCCCACCCAGAAATTGGGCAGCGAAAATCCCAGCACAGAGCCCGTCATGATCGCGCGCGAGCCCACCGCCGCGGGTTTCAAACCCGCCAGGATGCCGAGCGGCACGCCGATCAGCACCGACAGCAGCATGGCCACACAGGCCAGCTCGACCGTCGCCGGCATGCGCTCCAGGATCAGGTGCATGGCCGGCTCGCCGGTCAGGAAACTGTTCCCGAAATCGCCGCGCACGGCCTGGCTCATGAAGATCAGGTACTGCCGCCACAAGGGCTGGTCCAACCCCAGCGATGCACTGATCGCGGCGCGCTGCGCCTCGGTCGCTTCCGGACTGGCCAGCATCGAGACCGGATCGCCGACCATGTAAATGCCGGCAAAGACCAACGCCGACATGACAAGCATGACGACGATGGTCTGCAGCAGCCTTCTGACAATGGTTGCAAGCACGAGATATCGCCCGGCGCGCTTACTTCTTCAGCGTAGCGTTCTGCGCCAAGGTGACCTGGTCCGGACGGCCTTGATAGCGGATGTCGTTCTTCATCGCCCAGACCGACAGCTCGAAATGCACGGGCAGCATCGCGAAATCATCCATGGCGATGTTGCTTGCCGTGGACAGCAGCTCCGCGCGCTTGGCGTCATCCATCGTGGACGAGGCCTGCTTCACCAGTTCATCCATCTTGGGGTTGGAGTAGCGGCTGCGGTTCGTCGTGCCCTGGCCCGCTTCCGGGTTGCGCGTCATCAGCAGCGACGTCAGCGCGTTCGACATTTCACCGCTGGTCACCGACCAGCCCGCCAGATAAGCCGAGAACGAGTAGCTGTCGCGGTTCTTGAAGAACACCGGGGGCGCCATCGCATCCACGCTGGTCTTCACGCCAATGCGCGTCCACATCGAAGCAATGGCCTGCGCCACCTTCGAATCGTTGACATAGCGGCCGGACGGCGAACCCAACGTGATCGAAAACCCGTTGGGGTAGCCCGCTTCCTTGAGCAGCGCCTTGGCCTTTTCGACATCGGCCTTGGGGGCCTTCGAATGTTCCTTGCTGGCGCCGAACATCGGATACGGCAGCAGGTTGCCCGCGGGCAGGGCGACGCCGCCCATCACGCGTTCGACCAGCGCATCGCGATTGATCGCCAGCGACAAGGCCTCGCGCACGCGCTTGTCCTTCATCGGATTCTTGTCGGTGCCCTGCACGCCGGGCGAGGGCTCCGCATACTGGTCCAGCGCCACGTACACCACGCGCACCGACGGCGTTTCCTCGACAAAGAGCTTCTTGTCGGACTTGAGCTTGGGCAGGTCGTCGGTGGGAGGATCTTCGATCATGTCCACGTCGCCCGCCAGCAGCGCGGCCACGCGCGCGGCGGCGTTACTGATCGGACGATAGACTACGCGATCCCATTCGGGTTTCTTGCCCCAATAGTTGTCATTGCGCGCCAGCACGAACTCCGCGCCGCGCTTCCAGGACACGAACTTGTAGGGCCCCGTCCCGATGAGGCCATCGCCGCTGTTCAATTCAGTCGTCGTCTTGCCTTCCGCGGCGGGACCCGACGCGGCCTTCTTCGACATGATGGGCAACTGCGCCAGGTTCACCAGCAGATTGGGCGCGACGTCCTTGGTGGTGATTCGGATCGTCATCGGATCGACCGCTTCGGTCTTGGCGACAGATCCCAGATACAGCGTGAACGGCGAGGGGCTGTTGGGCACCTTCGGCACGCGGTCGTACGTGAAGACGACGTCCTCGGCGGTGAATGGCGTGCCATCGGAGAACTTCACGTTCGGGCGCAGCTTGAAGGTCCAGACCTTGCCATCGACCATCCAGGATTCCGCCAGCGACGGCTGGGGCTTGAGTTGCGCGTCGGTGGCGACAAGCGTATCGAAAATGGTTTGGGAGATCTGCGTGTTCGGCGTCAACGCGTGGTATTGCGGATCCATCGAAGACGGCTCGGTCTTCAGTCCTATCACCAGGTCGCGGGCCATGGCCGCACTGAATGTGCCACAGGCCATCACCACCGCGGCAGCGCCGCAGGCCAAGACACGCGAAAACCGAGATGCCATCGTGATCTCCCAGAGTTGTTTCGGGTTTTGAACCTCGGGGCCACAGTAACCAGCAAACAACGCGCCGCGCAACAGTTATATTCCCCTATTGTTTCGCCTTGTCATCTGCCCCGATATGTCCGCTTACGCCCCCATTGCCGCCATTGCCACCGCTCCCGGAAGAGGCGGCATCGGCGTCGTGCGCATTTCTGGTGCGGACCTGTCCGAATTGGTGCGGCGCCTGTTTCAGCGCGATCTCACGCCCCGCCATGCGCACTATCTTCCCTTCAAGACCGTCGAAGGCGAATTGCTGGACGAAGGCATCGCCATCTACTTTCGCGCGCCGCATTCCTACACCGGCGAAGACGTGCTGGAACTGCAGGGCCACGGCGGTCCGGCCGTGCTGCGCCGCGTGCTGGACAGCTGCCTTGCCGCCGGCCGCGACCTGGGCGTGCGACTGGCCGAACCCGGCGAATTCACACGCCGCGCCTTCCTGAACGACCGCATGGATCTGGCGCAGGCCGAAGCGGTGGCAGACCTGATCGAAGCCTCGTCGGTCGCGGCCGCGCGCGGCGCCATGGCGTCGCTGTCAGGCGAATTCTCGGCGCGCGTCAACGACCTGTCCGACCGCATCATTCACCTGCGCATGCTGGTCGAAGCGACGCTGGATTTTCCCGAAGAAGAGATCGACTTCCTGGAAAAGTATCAGGCGCGTCCCACCCTCGACGCGTTGGCCGGCGACCTGTCTGCGCTGATCGCGCAAGCACGCCAGGGCGTCATCCTGCGAGAAGGCCTGCATGTGGTGTTGGCCGGCCAGCCCAACGTGGGCAAGTCCAGTCTGCTCAACGCGCTGGCGGGCGACGACATCGCCATCGTCACCCCCATTGCCGGCACCACGCGCGACAAAGTGGTGCAGGAAATCCATATTGATGGCGTGCCGCTGCATATTGTCGACACAGCCGGCCTGCGCGAAACCGAAGACACTGTCGAAAGCATCGGCATCGCGCGCACCTGGCAGGAAATCGAACGCGCCGACGTCATCCTCCATTTGCAGGATGCCACCCAGCCGGGCGACGAACTCGACGCGCAGATCACCGCGCGCCTGCCCGCCCGCACGCCGGTGCTGAAGGTATTCAACAAGGTCGACCTGCTGCCCGAGCCTTTCGTCCCCGGTCCCGGCGAACTAGGCATCTCGGCCAAACGCGGCGCGGGGCTAGACGCGCTTCGCGCCGAACTGCTTCAAATCGCGGGATGGAACCCTGGCGCCGAGTCGCCATGGCTCGCGCGCGAACGGCATCTGCATGCATTGCAGGAGGCTGCCGAACATCTGGAACTGGCCGCCGCGCATGCCAGTCAGGATGACCGGGTGCTGGACCTGTTTGCCGAGGAACTGCGGCTGGCGCACGACAGCTTGTCGAGTATCACTGGCAAGTTCACCAGCGATGACCTGCTGGGAGAGATTTTTTCCAGTTTTTGCATCGGAAAGTAGTCAGGTCTTCACCCGCAACATGCTTGCGCACATCGATCTTCTTAATTAATAAGACTCTTCTGATTTACACGAAATATCGGCGGCTTTTACAACCGGTGGTGCCCTTTGGCACCAAGGACGACCCGAGCGGTCTGTCCCAACCGGAAGCTCGCCATGCCTACCCAATCCGATCTTCGCTTCACGTTCGCCATTGGCGAAGAGCCCTTCGAGGTCGTCGAGTTCTCGCTCCAGGAAGGCTTGTCCGAGCCTTTCGTGCTGCAAGCGGAACTGGCCAGCGCCAATCCCGCCATCGATTTCGGCGCGGTGCTGGACCGCGCTGCGCTGCTTACCATCTGGCACGGCGACACGCCTGTCCGGTACGTGCACGGCGCGGTGTCTTCATTCGTCCAGGGCGAAACCGGCTTTCGGCGCACGCGCTATTCGGCTGTCGTCGAACCGCGTCTGGCACGGCTCGCGCTCAGTTCTGACTGGCGGATCTTCCAGGCGCTGACCGTTCCACAGATCGCCGAGGCCGTGCTCAAGGCGCATGGCCTCACCCAGGACTAGGAGCAGCGCAGCACCACCGAGCACCAGTCCCGCGAGTACTGCGTGCAGGCCGGCGATACGGACTACCACTTCGTCGAACGCATCATGCGTGAGGAAGGATTCTTCTATTCCTTCCGTCATGGCGCCGAAGGACATCAACTTGTCCACAGCGATCGCCTCTTCATTCACGGCCGCGTCGGCGACGGGCCGGTGCAGTACAACCCCATGCCCGGCGGCGATCAGCCGCAGCCTGCGCTGCGTCGCTTCACCTATACCGAGAACGTTCGCACCGCGCGCCAGACGCAGCGCGACTACACCTTTCACCATCCGCGCTATACCCATCAGCACAGCCGCGATGGGCGCGACCTGGACCATCAAGGCCGCCGCTACGAGCGCTACGACTACCCCGCCCGCGCCAAGTTCGACGAGGCCGGCAAGCCCTTCGCCGAGAATCGCCTGCGCGGGCATCGGCGCGACGCGCGCATCGCCTTGGTCGAAGGCGATGACCCGCGCTTGCAGCCTGGCATCTCCTTCACGCTGGCCGGGCACCCACGCGAGGACATGAATCGCGGATGGCGCCCGGTCCGCATCGTCCACCGCGGCATCCAACACACGAGCCAGGCCGAAGAAAGCGCCGATGCCGCGTCAGGGACTCGATACCACTACGAGGCTGAATTGGTACCGGACGACGCCGAATGGCGCGCAGAGCCATTGCCCCGGCCCCGCATCGACGGACCGCAGAACGCCGTCGTGGTCGGCCCACCCCATGAAGAGATCTACACCGACGAATACGGCCGCGTGAAGGTCCAGTTCCCCTGGGACCGTCTAGGCAAGGAGGACGAACACAGCTCCTGCTGGATACGCGTATCCCAGAACATCGCTGGCGCCACGTGGGGCCACATGGCCATTCCCCGCATCGGACAAGAGGTCATCGTCTCGTACTTCGACGGCGATCCCGACCAGCCCGTGATCACCGGCCGCGTCTACAACCGCCTGCAATTGCCGCCTTACGACCTGCCGCGCCACAAGACGCGGATGACCATCAAGACCAAGACCCACAAAGGCGAGGGATACAACGAACTGCGCTTTGAGGACGAGAAGGATCAGGAAGAAATCTACGTCCACGCTCAGAAGGATCAGAACATCCACGTTAACCACGACGAGTCGACGTTCGTGGGTCACGACCGCAGCGAGCAGGTCGAGAACGACGAAACCATCACCATTGGCCACGACCGCAGGGAGACCGTGGGCAATGACGAACAGGTGAACATCGGCCAGGACCGGCGGCACGACATTGGGCGGGACGACTTCCTGACGGTGGGACGTAATCACACCATCTACACCGGCAAGGACCGCACCGAGGAAGTGGGCAACAACCGCCGCGACAAGACGGCGGCCAATCACTGGGTGAGTATTGGCGGGCACCAGGAGCAGAGCGTGGAGGGGCGAGCGGAACTGCGGGCGGGCCAGGCCATCCGTCGTCGGACAAGGGACTACTCTCTGCATGCTGGAGAAGATCTCATCATTAAAGGGCCGGGCGGAACCATTCGAATAGATAGCACCGGCATAACCCTTGACGCTATCTCCATCCAGGTTAAAGGTCCGCTCAGGATGCAGGGGGGCGGCGGCGGAAATGAACTGGCTCTGGGCTGCGAGGTTCTGGAAGGCGCACTTTCTGATTGTCTGGAGCGCGCCAGATGATGCAGAACGCCGTACAAGCGTTTGCCCGTCTCGAACGCGCCCCCAGCGACTATCTTTACCTCTTGCTGGACCCGCTCGCGCCGTGCGAGCCACAAGATCCCCTTAGCATTCGGTCGCTAACCCACGCGTTGGGCGAACAGGCGATCGCACGCGTCATCCGGCCAGACCTTGCCCATACGCCCGACGCGTGCCCGGCGCTTATACAGCTGGCCGCGCCAGAAGGTGCCGCGGACATTTCTCTGCTCGCAGCCGCCGAACGTTCCGCGCGTGATGATGCCAGCTATAAAAAGCGCTATGTGTGCGGATGGCTGACCAGTGATCAATCCCTCGCTGCGCTCGCCGATCACTTGGCTGCGCGCTGCCTGGATGTCGTCGTGCCCATAGCTGGGAAACGCATGACGCCGTGGTTCGAGCCGTTGCGGCTCGAACTGCTCGCGGCATCAATGGAACACGCCTTTCCTGCTCTGCTGTGGCCCGTCAAACGTTGGCTTTGCCCGACCAGCTGGGGCGCCTTCACCTTACTTCGCGGCTCCCCCACCGAAGCCGGCTCGAATGCCCCTCCACTCGTTCGACAGGCACTGCAACTTGCACCGCTCGTCAGCGATTTCCTGGATGTCTGGCGCGCCGCGCTCCGATTCCCCGTGACGTATGCCCCAATGCGCTGGCGTGGCCCCACGATTCTTCCGCCCCAGGCCGCCGTGCACGCTTTCCGGATGATCCGTGACGCACAGAACTCACGCTTGCGCCTGAGCGCCGACATCATCGACCTGTGCATGCATCGCGTCTTCATTCATCCCCATCTGCCACGGCATCCAGAAATACAGGACGACATCCAAGCCGCCGTCGCAGGGCAGTCCACATTGCAAGCGCGTTTTGACAACTACGACGACTTTGCGTGGCAGCGCATCGTTGCGTCATTACCTCCCGCCGCGAACTACACATGAGCATCAGCAAGACCCTGACCCAGGCCCGGCGCCAGGCGGCGCCCAATCCCACCGGCNCGCATCGTTGCGTCATTACCTCCCGCCGCGAACTACACATGAGCATCAGCAAGACCCTGACCCAGGCCCGGCGCCAGGCGGCGCCCAATCCCACCGGCACGTGCAGCGCGTGTGAACGTACCGGCTTACCGATCCTGCCGCTACGGCTTGCCATCATGCCGGTGACAGACGGACTCAAGCAACATGGCGCACTCAGTCACGAATCCATTCAGACTGCTTTGCGTGTACTGCGGCAGGGGTATGCCTATGTACTGCTGGACAAAGAAATCTGGCATGCCTATCAGGTCACCGCGGAAGGCTATCTGCGCCAGTTCAATCCGTTCTCCATGCCACGGGCGGCGCCCGAGCCCCTAGCCAAAGCTTGCCTGGACGCCGGACACGATCTGCGCTCKGCATTCATCAACATCGACACCGCAGCGCACAAGCAGGCCTGGATCGCGTTTTCACAGGACCCTTGGCCGAAGGCGACACTCGATGCCTACCGCACCGGNGCATTCATCAACATCGACACCGCAGCGCACAAGCAGGCCTGGATCGCGTTTTCACAGGACCCTTGGCCGAAGGCGACACTCGATGCCTACCGCACCGGCAAGCACGCTGATGGAAAGGCACTGCCCGCTGATTATCGGCAGCGGTTCAGGGTGATCAATCTGATCACGCTCAAACAGGATCCGACAGGTGGCGACCAGGCGCTTGCCCTTGAGCACGGTGATGATCTTGCGCAGCATGTCGCCGAGTACGCCATCGGCACGCGCGACTTCGGTAGCGTTCATGACTGGCATCCCCGTCATGCCCGCCTTGAAGCCATGCAGGCGCAATTGCGCATGCTCGAAAAGCAGCATGGGCTTGCGAAGGGGGTGGCAGGACTCATCCTGCCCGATCCGGTGGGCATGGCCGCAGAGCTCAACAGCCTGCGTCTTTCTGTCAACACGATGCGCCAGCGGTGGCGTGAAGC
>NZ_LMHN01000020.1:0-1402 GCF_001428165.1 Achromobacter sp. Root170 | reverse complement strand
CCTGCAGGGCGAAAGACTTTTCAGGATGCGTACGACAAGGAAGACGACCGCTTTCAAAAGCAGATCGACGCTTATGCAACCGACTGGGCCGACCTGGTGGCTGGCGCCAGTTGGCGACGGATCATGGCTTTGGACTATGCGGACGCCGATGCGCGTTCGCAGCAATGCCGCCTGAGCACCACCGCGGCTTGTCTCGCGGGCGGCATCACGGATGCCCCGCCACAGCAGACAACGCCGGCGGACGAGAGCCAACCAGGCGAAAAGCCCACGCCGCAAGCGTTGGGGCCTAGCAGCAAGGCATGGAAAGACCTGCTGTCCGACGCAGGTAGTCCAGCCTACATCGCGCTCAATGGGCAATACACCGACTTGCAGCAGGCGTTCGAACCCTTGTTCTCCAACGCGATGCCCTCGGAGGCAGGCAAGAAATACTATGACGCGATAAAAATGGTCGCCACAAGCAAGGAGGGAAGCGATTGGCGCCGGACGCTCGTTGTCGAATCTGCCGATCAGTTGTTGGCGGCCATTCACGATGCGAGTAATCGCCTCGAAAACACCCTGAGCAGCGGCGCCAGGGCGGCTTTAGACAACCTCCAGTCCGGCGCCGCCTGGCTGTACGGTAAGGCCARGTTCACCCAGGTCACCATCCAGCTCACCGTGGGGGAGTGCTTCGAGCTGCTGTCGAGCGAGATTCGCGAGCACGCCAACTCCGCCCAAAAGGCCGCCGGCAAACGGGCACGKGCGATGTTGCTGGGCAGTCTGATCACCATCCCGAATGCCAATGTCCGCAATGTGCTCATCGACGTCACGCTATGGGCGCATGGAACTGCAGAAGAGGTCAAGAAGCGCGACATCAGGCAGGCTGCTGGCGCGCTTGGGCAAGAGATCAACAGAGAAGCCAAGTTTGCGCTACGCCAGGTCAACGCCGGCCTGAAGAATCTGGAACCCGCTGCGGCCGCGGTGCTCGAGGGCCTGCAAGTTGGCGCGGCGGGGGCTCGTCGTGTCGCCGGCAGCACCTTTGCAAGCCTGAAGAGCCTGGCCGCCGGTAGCGTGGATGGCGGCTTGTCTTTCRTCGGCCTGTATTTTCTGCAGGACAGCTTGAAAAGCACGTTAGCTGACCTGGATGCGAAAGTCGGGGCAAAGCATCCGGAGGCCGTGGCGGCGTTTTACAGCGTGGCGCTGGGCTTCATGGGAGCGAGTGTTGAGGCGGCCGGGCTGGCGATCAAGGTTCCGGCGGACGCTGCCCGGGGGTTCGCGCTGCGCTGGGGTGTGGAGAAAACTCCTGTCCTCACGCGCGTTGTCGGGTTGAGTTCGAAGATGGTGATGGTGGGTGGAGCGATTTCGGCTTTGGCGGGGATTGCCATGTACACCAGGCCCAGCGACAGACAGGGCAGCACCAGGTGGC
>NZ_LMHN01000019.1:0-191808 GCF_001428165.1 Achromobacter sp. Root170 | reverse complement strand
CTGCAAGTTGGCGCGGCGGGGGCTCGTCGTGTCGCCGGCAGCACCTTTGCAAGCCTGAAGAGCCTGGCCGCCGGTAGCGTGGATGGCGGCTTGTCTTTCRTCGGCCTGTATTTTCTGCAGGACAGCTTGAAAAGCACGTTAGCTGACCTGGAYGCGAAAGTCGGGGCAAAGCATCCGGAGGCCGTGGCGGCGTTTTACAGCGTGGCGCTGGGCTTCATGGGAGCGAGTGTTGAGGCGGCCGGGCTGGCGATCAAGGTTCCGGCGGACGCTGCCCGGGGGTTCGCGCTGCGCTGGGGTGTGGAGAAAACTCCTGTCCTCACGCGCGTTGTCGGGTTGAGTTCGAAGATGGTGATGGTGGGTGGAGCGATTTCGGCTTTGGCGGGAATTGCGGATGCCCGTGCGAGTTTTAGTGCTGCTTTGCGCGTAGCAAAAGCTGGTGACGCAAATGTCACCCCTTACCACATATTCTCCGGTGGCTTGTCAATTACTGGGGCATTTGTGATTTTTTGGGGAGCTGTGCGATCCCTGTCTCTGTTAGGGGGGTTGGGTGTCGGCATAGTTATCGGACTCGCCGTCTTCGCGATATCGAAAATTGCGAAAAGCCTCGAATCTGACGCCATGGAAAAGTGGGCTCAGCGCTGCTACTTCGGCCGAACAGGCGCGAACAACCGCTGGCGCGATCCGGAAGACTTGGACGTCGCAATTGCTGCACTCAATGCAGCGGTGCTCGGCATGGAGGTCGACCTCCGTTTTTCTTATGAATATCGAGCGAGATCGACCGATGAACTCTACAGCGAAGACATCGAAGTACTCAAGAACCACGGACCAGTTGAGAGATCTCAGATGCTCGTTTACGGCGCAACCCTGCCGGGATTCGATGCCGAACAGTCACGCTACCGCTTCACGCTCACCACCGAGCGCTATGGCCTTGCTCAAGACGGCAAACGTGCTCCCAATTTGTCTTCCCACGTCATGACATCTGGACAAGTCAACGATACAACGCACACCACACAGGTTTCCGCCTTGGGTAGTCCCGATTACACACTGGCCGGCGAGACGAAACCGACATCTTCGCAGCCCACTCTTAGCGGCCGATATTGGCTGGATCCCATCAACAAGATCAAGTCGGCAGCATTTGTCGTGGCATTCTGGCCGGATAAGAGCGACAGCTTAGGCTTTGCTGCCATCGAAATTACGGAGGTCCTCTGATGGCAAGACCTCAACTGAACCCATCCTGCGCCGGCTGGCAACGCGATCTGCCTGGCCCTAATGCACCTATCAAAGAGCCCCCCATGCTGCTATGGCAGGCACCGACGCATATGGATGAGACATATGTCGAGTTCGCTCGAAATACGTCGAGTATCCGGGGTGTCTGCTTTTTCCTTTCACTACTGCTCGGATTGATGTGCGTCCTGCTTCTACTTTTCGCGGTATGGGATATTTTTTCAGCAAGTGCGGCGGCAGGGAGGGGCATGCTTGAAGTCGCAGGTATTTTTCTGCTGCATGTAAGCACACTTACCGTCAACGCCTGGGTGGCTTGTGTTATCTACCGTTCCGAGGTGTCCCCACCCCGCAATCTCCCGCTTCGCTTCAACCGTCTACGCCGCAAAGCCTACGTCTATGACTTCCATTCAACCTGGTGGAACCCGTTTGACCGCGGATGCGTAACTAAAGCGAGTTACGACTGGGACAACTTGCGCGCGGAAAAATGGAACGCCTGGCGGCGGGCTCATCATCAAGGAAGGTGTCTCCATCGCGGTGGTGACGCCCGGCACGAACAACGTCGTGGCGCGCTTCCAATTGAACACCGACTCTGCGAACACCTCCAACTTCTGGGCATACGTGTGCGCCTACATGCAAAACGGCATTAAAGGGCTCGATCCCGATCACGCCGAACCACGTGATGCCAACGACGTCGCTCCCTACAACATCGCCTTGCGCCTGGCGCCGAAGGTCCAGTGGCCCGCGGATATGGATCTTGAATCACGAACTGCACCGTGAAGGCGGTCGAGGCCTAGGACTGGATTCGCTTGCCGGAAGGGCCCGCTCGCCACCCCGCCACTGCAGCCCCACAGCCCCGGTACATTCGATTGGCGAACGCCCACTTCGCCGCCATCGACATTTCTAAGGAACTCTGTTGGCGAAACCTCAACTGAATCGCCCCAGCCTCGGTTGGCAACGGGATCTTCCCGGCCCCAACGACCCGCTCGACGAGCCCCCAATGCTGCTATGGCAGGCACCGACGCATATGGATGGAACGTATGTCCAGTTCGCCCGGAACACTTCGAGCCTTCGCGGTGGGATCTTTTACTTCTCACTGGTTATGGCATGGGTGGGTCTCAAATATGTAATTTTTTCCGCAGCGCATTCTTATGCGACTGCGGCGGCTTTCAGCTCCGTAGGTGAGATTGTTGGAATTGTCTTTCTAGACGTAATGACACTTGCCCTGTGCGCTTACGCAGCATGCATTTTCTATCGTGCCGACGTTTCCCCGCCCCGCGATCTTCCGCTCCGCTTCAATCGCCTACGTCGCAAGGTATACGTCTACGACTTCCAATCAGTTTGGTGGAATCCCTTCGATCGCGGATGCGTCACCACGACGAGTTACGACTGGGATGACTTGCGAGCACGCCTGGCGGCGGGCTCATCATCAAGGAAGGTGTCTCCATCGCGGTGGTGACGCCCGGCACGAACAACGTCGTGGCGCGCTTCCAATTGAACACCGACGCTGCGAACACCTCCAACTTCTGGGCGTACGTGTGCGCCTATATGCAGAACGGCATCAGCGGCCTCGACCCCGATCGTGCCGAACTTCGTGATGCCAACGACGTCGCTCCCTACAACATCGCCCTGCGCCTGGCGCCGAAGGTCCAGTGGCCCGCGGAGATGGATCTTGAATCACGAACCGCGCCATGAATACGGTCGAGGCCGAACACTGGATTCGCATTCCAGAAGGAACCGTTCACCAGCCGACTGCTGCGGTTCTTGCTTCCAGTTTTCGCTGTCTGGGATAGTTTTTTTGCGGCAACCCTCCGCAAGTCAAAACGCTTAAACCAACACACACTCCGCAGCCTCAGGCCCACTCAACTTCACCCGAAACTCCCGCAGCTCATCCCGCCGAAACACATGCACGGTCACCCGATCCCCAACCCGGTACTGTGCCAGCAGCAGATCCAATCCCGCCGGCGCATCCACCCGTAGTCCATCGATAGCCACCAGCACATCACCCGCCGACAAGCCTCCCTTGTGCCCCGCCCCGCCTTCAAGAACCGTCGCCAGCGTCAGCGAGTCGCCTTGCTTGCGCGTGCGCACATCCAATGACGGAATATTGGCCGACGTCTTCCATTGCAGCTTCACGCCCTGTGTTTCCAGCAACGAAGCCAGCGGCACATCCGCCGTCCCATACGCATGCCGAGCGATGAAGCGCCGCGTGTCCACCCCCGTCGCTTCCTCGATCAGCGCCGGCAGTCCGTCTTCCGGCAAACCGTGCGGCTTGCCCCGATAGAAGTCCTGGCCATAGCGATCCCACAGCAACCGCATCACATCGTCCAGCGAATACGCGCCCGACGATTCCTCGCGGATCAGCAGATCCAGCCCAAGCGCCACCAGCGCGCCCTTCGTGTAGTAGCTCACCAGCGCATTCGGCGAATTCTCATCCTGCTTGTAATAGCGCGTCCACGCATCGAAAGAGCTCTCTGCCACCGACTGCTTGTGGCGGCCCGGCGTGCGGGCCACGCTGGTGATCGTCTTGGCCAGCAGGCGCAGGTAATCCGCGCGCGTGATCGCGCCCGAGCGCAGCAGCAGCAGATCGTCGTAGTAGGACGTAAAGCCTTCGAACACCCACAACAGGCGCGTCAGGTCCGGTTGCGACAGATCGTACGGCGCGAAGACATCCGGCTTGATGCGCTTGACGTTCCAGGTGTGGAAATACTCGTGGCTCACGAGCCCCAGGAATCCCCGGTAGCCTTCGCCCTGGCCTTGCTGGCCCAGCACCGGCAGGTCCTTGCGCGCCGTCATCAGCGCCGTGCTGGCGCGATGCTCCAGGCCGCCGTAGCCGTCGCCCGTCACCATCGTCATGAAGACATAGCGGTCCGCGCTGTCCAGGAACGGCGCGCGCTTCGTGCGGGGTTCGAAGAAAGCGATCTGCGTCTCGCAGATCTTCTTCACGTCGTCCGTGATGCGCGCCAGATCCAGATTCGGCGCCACGCCCGTGAACACCAGTTCGTGCTCCGCGCCGTGCGCCACAAAGCGCGACACCTGCGGCGTACCCATCTCGACCGGGTGATCGATCAGCGCGTCATAGTCCGGCGCCAGGTATAGCCCGAAACCGTGACGGCGCGCCGCGCCCTTGTGGCCCGCGGCTTCGGGCAGGCTCGTGTAGACCTTCCAGCCGTCGATGCCGCGCGGCGGCGCCAGGTCCACCAGGCAGGGCTCGTGGTCCTGGCCGTGCACGCGCAGGAACACGCTGGTGCCATTGAAGAAACCGTGCGTCTCGTCCAGATGCGCGCCGCGCACCGACAGGTCCCAGGCGTAGACCGTGTACTCGACCTGCAACGGGCCCTCGCACGGCGCGGCCTGCCAGGTGTGGTTGTCGATCTTGTCGACTGTCACGCGCCGCGTGCCGGCGCGGGCCGACACGGTTTCGATCTGGCGCGAGAAATCGCGGATCAGGTAGCTGCCCGGAATCCAGGCGGGCAGCGACAGGCGCTGCCCGGCGGGCGACGGCGATGCGATCGTAAGGGTTATCCGGTAGCGGTGGCCGGCGGGATCGTGCGGCGCAAGGCGGTAAAGTATGGGAGGTACGTCATCATTTTTTTTCATGCTCATATCTTATTACCGGAGACATTCATGAGCGAGTCGTTTGTACTGGTCGAAACCCGGGGCCGAGTCGGCCTGCTGACGCTGAATCGTCCCAAGGCGCTCAACGCGCTGAACGATCAGCTCATGGACGAACTGGGCGCCGCGCTGCTGGCATTCGAGGCCGATCCCGACGTCGGCTGCGTCGTCATCACCGGTAGCGAAAAGGCCTTCGCGGCGGGCGCTGACATCGGCGCCATGAAAGACTGGTCGTACATGGACGTGTACGGCAGCGAATACATCACGCGCAACTGGGAAACGCTCAAGCGCATCCGCAAGCCCGTGATCGCGGCCGTGGCCGGCTACGCGCTGGGCGGCGGCTGCGAACTTGCCATGATGTGCGACATCATCATCGCGGCCGACACCGCCAAGTTCGGCCAGCCCGAAATCAAGCTGGGCGTGATTCCCGGCGCCGGCGGCACGCAGCGTCTGCCGCGCGCCGTCGGCAAGGCCAAGGCCATGGACCTGGCGCTGACCGCCCGCATGATGGGCGCCGAGGAAGCCGAGCGCGCCGGCCTCGTGTCGCGCGTGGTTGCCGCGGACAAGCTGCTTGAGGAAGCCATGGACGCCGCCACCGTCATCGCCTCCATGTCGCTGCCGTCGGTCATGATGGCCAAAGAATGCGTCAACCGCGCCTTCGAAGGTTCGCTCAACGAAGGGCTGCTGTTCGAACGCCGCGTGTTTCATTCGCTCTTTGCCACCGAAGACCAGAAGGAAGGCATGGCCGCGTTCACCGAAAAGCGCAAACCCGACTTCAAACACCGTTAATCCTTGTTACGGCTGTGCCTGCGTGAATCGCAGGCCACGCATTGCCAGGCGCGCCCTATGAAGGCGCGCTTTTTCATGGCCATCTGCACGCAAAGTGCAGGTTTCGCCTTGAAACGTCTGGCTAGCACCTTGTTGCAGACTTCGGCCCTATCCTGAATGAGCGTCATCCCGAGGTGCCGCGCCAGAGCGGTTTGCTGTCACTGGCAAATCCCGCGCGGCGGCTCGATTGCAAACAAAATCAAGAAGGAGCCTTGCATGCGTAAACCCATCGCTACCCGCCGGCTGACCACGGCTGCGCTCGCCGGCGCGCTCAGCGTCTGCTTCATCAATGTCGCCCAGGCTCAATCGCCGCAATCCACGCTGCGCCTGGTTTCCGAGACGCCGTACGCCGCCCCGCAGGCCGCCCCGCGGATGAGCGAGGCGGAATTGCGCGATACGGCCATTGATGCCTACGTCTACGCGTATCCCATGGTGCTCATGGAACTGGCGCGCCGCCAGGCCACGGCTGTGCAAAGCCCGCTGGACGGCAAGGCGCCGATGAACCAGTTCGGCCACAAGGCCGCCTTCCCGGATCCGCGCGCGGCCGACACGCCCTGGCCCAGCGCCGACGCGCTGTACTCCAGCCTGTGGTTCGACGTCTCGCGCGCGCCGCTCATCATCAATCTGCCCGACACCGGCGGCCGCTACACCGTGCTGTCGGCGCTGGACATGTGGAGCGACGTCTTTGCCTCGCGCGGCACGCGCACCAATGGCAACGGCGCGCAGTCCTTCGCCATCGTCGGCCCGAACTGGAACGGCACCGTGCCGGCCGGCGTCGACGTGATCCGCAGCCCGACCTCGATGGGCTGGCTGATCGGCTGGACGCAGGCGGGCGGTCCGCAGGACTACGCCGCGGTCAACCAGATCCAGTCCGGCATGACCGCGCGTCCGCTGCTGGTCCCCGTGACGCCCGCCACCGCGCCGCGCGGCCGCAACGCCGGCAACGCATACCCGCAGACCGGCTCGGGCATCGGCACCGCGCCCATCGGCAGCAACCTGCCCATGCCGGCGCCGGCCGTCACGGTGCCCGACGGCACCCCGGCCGAGCAGGTCGCGGGCATGGATGCCGCTTCGTACTTTGCCGTGTTCTTCGACGCGCTGCGCAACAACCCGCCGCACGCCAACGACACGCCCATGCTGGACCGCATGCGCCGCATCGGCCTGGATGACCGCCAGCCGTTCTCGTATGGCCGCCTGAGCCCGGCAGTGCAGCAGGCGTTGACCGACGCGCAACCCCTGGCCGGCCGCCGCATCGCCGACAACGTCTCGCGCCTGGCCACCCCGATCAACGGCTGGAACACGGTGCTGACGGGCATCGGCACCTACGGCACCGACTACACGCGCCGTGCTGCCATCGCCTATGCCGGTCTGGGGGCGCCCACGCCGGAAGACGTGCTGTACCCGGTGACCGTGTCCGATTCCAAGGGACGTCCGCTGGATTCCAGCGAAGACTACGTCCTGCATTTCGACAAGGGCCAGCTGCCGCCGGCCCAGCTCTGGTCGCTGCACGTCTACAACAGCAAGTACGGCTTTGCCGAGAATCCGGCCAACCGCTACGTGATCCGCAGCACCGACGGTCTGAAGTACAACGCCGACGGTTCGCTCGACATCTACGTGCAGCGCCGCGATCCGGGCGAATCCAAGCGCGCCAACTGGGTCAGCACGCCTGCCGCCGACGGTCCGTTCGTCCTCAGCATGCGCCTGTACTCGCCGCAGAACACCGCCCTGGACGGGCAGTGGGCGCCGCCGCCTGTCAAGGAAGACTAATCCCGGGCAAGCCCGAATCTGCTGAACGCATCGCTGCCGACGCGCATCTGCCAGAACGCACAAGGCGCGCGGTCTCCGACAAGGGGCCGCGCGCCTTTTCTTGCAGAGGCGGGACCGGCGGCCACGCCCCGGCAGAGCGCTCGCTCGTCCCCAATTTTTCCGCCGCAAGCAGGCGTTGTTGCCTCCTTACAAACGGCCGAAAGTTCATTTGCTAGGGTGCAAAAAACCAAGCTATACTCTGCGGGTTTGACGCTTGCGGGATAAGAAACATGCGCTTCAAAAAGCGCGCCGGTTCCCACAGGGCCAGGTTAAGCGGGGAAGTTTGATGCGGCAGAACTCCATGCAGCAACGGCAGGGTTTAGGGCAAGGTCCTGGACAAAGTCTAGGGGCGGAAAGTCTGAAGCCCAGTCTGGATCAGGATTCGATCGATCCGGACGTGGTGGAAGTTCTGGTGCTCAGTGACGCGGATCGCGCGGCGCTGAACGCTCAAGCCAGCCGCGGGCTCTTGTTGGCATTGGCGGCGCAAGGCGCCATGGGGCTCGCAGCAGCAGTAATTGCGGGGGTTGTCGGAGGGGCGGCGGCAGGTTGGTCGGCGCTGGCGGGGGCAGGAGCGTATTTCATACCCAATGCGTTGTTCGCATTGCGCCTGGCTGTCAGCGTTCGGGCCGGCAAGGCCAGTCCCTTTACCTTTCTCTCTGGTGAGTTGATCAAGTTGTTCGCAACGGCATTGCTGTTGTGGCTGCTTTCGCGTGTGACGCATGACTGGCTTGTGTGGCCTGCCGCGTTGCTCGGCCTGATACTCACCCTGAAAGGCTATCTCCTGCTTCTGATGTTCCGCAGGCTGTCTTAGCGCCGAGTAAGTTGCGGCAAACGAAATCGTGGAATCGTCCGGTTCGCAAGGACCGGGCATACAGCAAATAGGATAGGTTCAAATGGCTGCTGCCAGCGACGTGTCGCCTCAATCCGCGTATATTCAGCATCACTTGGTGCATCTGAACAATACCGGTGAGAAACAGAGCGCTATTGCTCAGTTCGACATCATCAATTACGACTCGTTGTTCTGGTCCGGCCTGATGGGCCTGATCGTCATTTTCTTCCTGTGGCGCGCTGCCCGCCGTGCGACCAGCGGTGTTCCTTCCCGCTTCCAGGCCTTCGTGGAAATGATCGTCGACATGGTCGACGACCAGGCCAAGGGCATCGTCCACAACGCCAAGAGCCGTCTTTTCATCGCCCCGCTGGCCCTGACCGTGTTCCTCTGGATCATCCTGATGAACGCCCTGGACCTGCTGCCCGTCGACCTGCTGCCCTCCATCTGGCGCCTGACCGGCCTGGGTGCTGAGCACGGCGATCCCCTCTATTACCACCGCATCCTCCCGACCGCCGACCTGAACGTGCCGATGGGCATGTCGCTGGGCGTGCTGCTCCTGATGTTCTACTACGGCATCAAGATCAAGAAGCCGGGCGGTTTCGTCAAAGAACTGTTCACCGCGCCGTTCCATGCGCATGGCCTGGGCGCCATCGTGCTGGCCCCGTTCAACCTGCTGCTGAACCTGATCGAATACGCCGCCAAGTCCGTGTCGCTGGGCATGCGGTTGTTCGGCAACATGTTCGCCGGCGAACTGATCTTCATGCTGATCGCCCTCCTGGGCGGCGCCTGGACCGGCTTCAACGGCGCCAGCATCGGCTTGGGCATCGGCCACATCCTGGCCGGCTCGATCTGGGCAATCTTCCACATCCTGATCGTTCTGCTCCAGGCCTTCATCTTCATGATGCTGACGCTGGTGTATCTCGGCCAGGCTCACGAAGGCCACTGATCCCCCGAATTTCCGGCGTCGGCCACCCGGCCGGCACCGGATAGCAAGATTATCTTGCATTGAGCTGTACCTCTTATTTTTCAATTTTTGACTTCAGATTTCTAACCAAGGAGTTGTCATGACCAACGTCGCTTTCGTTGCCCTCGCTTGCGGTCTTATCATCGGTCTGGGCGCTATCGGCGCTTGCATCGGCATCGCACTGATGGGCGGCAAGTATCTGGAAGCTTCGGCTCGTCAGCCTGAACTGATGAACGCTCTGCAAACGAAGATGTTCCTGCTGGCTGGCCTGATCGACGCGGCATTCCTGATCGGCGTGGGTATCGCCATGCTGTTCGCCTTCGCCAACCCGTTCGTCGGCTAAGGCACCGCCCGCCGGCAAATAGGTGGGTCATGACGCTGGCGGCGATGAGAGCAACGGCTCCATCGCCGGTCAGCAAAGTATCGAGTGCTCCGCGACGCCCCTTTCCGGGTGCGGTCGGAGCCGAAAGGTGTTAAAGGAACGACCGTGAATCTGAACGCGACGATCATTTTCCAGATGCTCGTGTTCTTCGTTCTGGGCTGGTTCACGATGAAATTCGTGTGGCCTCCCCTGACGAAGGCGATGGACGAGCGCCGCCAAAAAATCGCCGACGGCCTGGCCGCCGCCGAGAAGGGCAAAGCCGACCTGGCTCAAGCCCAGGCGCGCGTCAGTCTGATCGAGGCTTCTGCCAAGTCCGAAAACCACGCACGCATCATCGAGGCCGAGAAGCAAGCCGCCTCCCTGATCGAGCAGGCCCGCCGCGAAGCGGAAGCCGAACGTGCCCGCATCGTGGCGCAGGCTGCCCAGGATGCCGCGCAGGAAGTCCAGCGCGCCCGCGAAGCGTTGCGCGACGACGTCGCCGCGCTGGCCGTCAAGGGTGCTGAACAGATCCTCAAGCGCGAGGTTGACGCCCGCGCACACGCCGAGCTGCTGAACCAGCTCCGCGCGCAGCTCTAATCCGGGACCGTCATGGCTGAACTTTCCACTGTTGCCCGGCCCTACGCTGAAGCGCTCTTCAGCGCAGCGCGCGACGACAAGGCCGGTCTGCCGGCGTGGGCCGACCTGGTCAGCGAAATGTCGCAGGTCGCCTCCAACCCCGACGTGCGCGAGGCCATGGCCGATCCGCGTCTGGGCGACAAGCAGCGCGTCGAACTGTTTACCGGCCTGATCAAGGCCGATTTGCCGCAAGCCGCCCGTAATTTCATCGAGCTGCTGGTCGAAAACGACCGGCTGCTGCTGCTGCCCGAGATCGCCTCGCAATTCGTCGCGCTGCGGAATCGTCACGAAGGCACGGCGCAGGCGGAAATCACCAGCGCGTTCGAGCTGAGCGATGCCCAGGTCAAGGATCTGGTCGCCGCGCTCGAACAAAAATTCGGCCTCAAGCTCAAGCCCAGCGTTACCGTCGACCCGTCGTTGATCGGCGGCGTGCGCGTGGCCGTCGGCGACCAGGTGCTCGATACTTCCGTACAAGCCCAATTGGTCCGCATGCGCGATCAGCTCGCCGCTTAAGGCTACTAACAGGATTCCAGGAGTCAATATGCAACTCAATCCCTCCGAGATCAGCGAACTGCTCAAGAGCCGCATCGAGGGCCTGGGCGCTTCGGCTGATGTCCGTACTCAGGGCACCGTCGTGTCCGTGACCGACGGTATTACCCGCATCCACGGCCTGTCGGACGTGATGCAGGGCGAAATGCTCGAATTCCCCAACAACGTTTTCGGTCTGGCGCTCAACCTCGAGCGTGATTCCGTCGGCGCCGTTATTCTCGGCGACTACACCGGCGTTTCCGAAGGCGACCAGGTCAAGACGACCGGCCGCATTCTGGAAGTTCCGGTTGGTCCGGAACTGAAAGGCCGCGTGGTCAACACGCTGGGCGAGCCGATCGACGGCAAGGGCCCGGTCAACGCCAAGGCCACCGACATCATCGAAAAAGTGGCGCCTGGCGTTATCGCCCGCCGCTCGGTGTCGCAGCCGCTGCAAACCGGCATCAAGGCTATCGACTCGATGGTTCCCATCGGCCGCGGCCAGCGCGAACTGATCATTGGCGACCGCCAGACCGGCAAGACCGCCGTGGCCGTCGACACGATCATCAGCCAGAAGGGCAAGGGCGTCACCTGCGTGTACGTCGCTATCGGCCAGAAGGCGTCGACGATCAACAACGTGGTCCGCAAGCTCGAAGAGCACGGCGCGATGGAATACACCATCGTCGTGGCCGCCTCGGCTTCCGACTCCGCCGCCATGCAGTACCTGGCCGCCTACGCCGGCTGCACGATGGGCGAATACTTCCGCGATCGCGGCGAAGACGCCCTGATCGTCTATGACGACCTGACCAAGCAAGCCTGGGCCTACCGCCAGGTCTCGCTGCTGCTGCGCCGTCCGCCGGGCCGCGAAGCCTACCCGGGCGACGTGTTCTACCTGCACTCGCGTCTGCTCGAGCGTGCCGCTCGCGTCAACGAAGAGTACGTCGAGAAGTTCACCGAAGGCGCCGTCAAGGGCAAGACCGGCTCGCTGACCGCGCTGCCGATCATCGAAACCCAGGCAGGCGACGTGTCGGCCTTCGTTCCGACCAACGTGATCTCGATCACCGACGGCCAGATCTTCCTGGAAACCGACCTGTTCAACGCCGGTGTCCGCCCCGCAATCAACGCCGGTATCTCGGTGTCCCGCGTCGGTGGCGCTGCCCAGACCAAGGTCGTCAAGAAGCTGTCCGGCGGTATCCGTACCGACCTGGCGCAGTACCGTGAACTGGCCGCTTTCGCGCAGTTCGCCTCCGACCTGGACGACGCGACCCGCCGCCAGCTCGAGCGCGGCAAGCGCGTCGTGGAACTGCTCAAGCAGCCGCAATACCAGCCGCTGCAGGTGTGGGAACTGGCCGTCACGCTGTACACGGTCAACAACGGCTACCTGGATGACGTGGACGTGGCCCAAGTGCTGTCGTTCGAGAAGTCGCTGAAGGATCAGCTCAAGGCCAAGCACGCGGCCCTGATCCAGCGCATCGAAGACACCAAGGAACTGTCCAAGGACGACGAGGCCGAACTGGCCGCCGCCGTTCAGGAATTCAAGAAGCACGGTGCTTTTTAAGAAAGTGATGGGTTAGGCGTCCAAGGCGCCTCACCCATCCTTCCCGGATGGTTGAGGCGCGAGCGGAACCCATCGGCCAGTCTTCACAGGAAAGCGCAATGCCCGGAATTAAGGAAATCCGAACCAAGATCAAGAGCGTGCAAAACACGCGCAAGATCACCAAGGCGATGGAAATGGTCGCCGCATCCAAGATGCGCAAGGCGCAGGAACGGATGCGTGCTGGCCGTCCGTACGCCACCAAGGTGCGCGAGATTGCTGCGCACCTGATGCAGGCCAATCCCGAGTACAGCCACCCGTACCTGGTCGAACGCGAAATCAAGGCGGTCGGCGTGGTCATGGTGACGACCGACAAGGGTTTGTGCGGCGGCTTGAACACCAACATCACCCGCGTGACGTTGGCCAAGCTGAAAGAGTTCGAGAAAAACGGCATCGCCGTGCAAGCGACCGCTTTCGGCAACAAGGGCGTGGGTGTGCTGACCCGTATCGGCGCCAAACTGGTTTCCCAGGAAGTGCAACTGGGCGACAAGCCGCAACTGGACCGCCTGCTGGGCGCGATCAAGGTGCAGCTGGACGCCTACCTGGAAGGCCGTATCGACGCGCTGTACGTGGCCTCGACCCGCTTCGTCAACACGATGAAGCAAGAGCCCCTGTTCCTGCGTCTGCTGCCGCTGGCCAGCGGTTTGGAAGATCCGTACCAGACGGGCGCCGAAAGCCTGGCCAAGACCTCGGAAGTGAAGTCGGAATACAGCTGGGATTACATCTACGAACCCGACGCCCGTAGCGTGATCGACGACCTGCTGCAGCGTTACGTTGAAGGCCTGCTGTACCAAGCCGTGGCCGAGAACATGGCTTCGGAGCAGTCGGCCCGGATGGTCGCCATGAAGGCGGCGTCGGACAACGCCAAGAAGGTCATCGGCGATCTGCAACTGGTCTACAACAAGACCCGTCAGGCCGCGATCACCAAAGAAATTTCGGAAATCGTAGGGGGCGCTGCCGCCGTTTGAGGCAGGCAGCATCCCGTCAAAAGCTATCAAGCAAGGAATCGACATGAGCAACGGAACCATCGTTCAGTGCATCGGCGCCGTGGTGGATATTCAGTTCCCCCGCGATCAAATGCCCAAGATCTATGAAGCGCTTACTCTGGCCGACGAGGGTTCCTCGTTCGCCGAAAAGGGTCTGACGCTGGAAGTGCAGCAACAGCTGGGCGACGGCGTGGTGCGTACCATTGCGCTGGGCTCCAGCGACGGCCTGCGCCGCGGCATGAAGGTCACCGGCACGGGCGCCCCGATCTCGGTGCCCGTCGGCACCGGCACGCTGGGCCGCATCATGGACGTGCTGGGTCGTCCCATCGACGAAGCCGGCCCGATCCAGCACGAAGAAAAGCGTGGTATCCACCAAGCCGCTCCCCGTTTCGACGAACTGTCGCCGTCGGTGGAACTGCTGGAAACCGGCATCAAGGTTATTGACCTGGTGTGCCCGTTCGCCAAGGGCGGCAAGGTCGGCCTGTTCGGCGGCGCCGGCGTGGGCAAGACCGTGAACATGATGGAACTCATCAACAACATCGCCAAGCAGCACAGCGGTTTGTCGGTGTTTGCCGGCGTGGGTGAGCGTACCCGTGAAGGCAACGACTTCTACCACGAAATGGAAGAGTCGAACGTTCTGGACAAGGTCGCCATGGTGTTCGGTCAGATGAACGAACCCCCCGGCAACCGTCTGCGCGTGGCGCTGACCGGCCTGACGATGGCCGAGAAGTTCCGTGACGAAGGCCGCGACATCCTGTTCTTCGTGGACAACATCTACCGCTACACGCTGGCCGGTACCGAAGTGTCCGCACTGCTGGGCCGTATGCCGTCCGCCGTGGGTTACCAGCCCACGCTGGCCGAGGAAATGGGCAAGCTGCAAGAGCGCATCACCTCGACCAAGACCGGCTCGATCACCTCGATCCAGGCCGTGTACGTCCCTGCGGACGACTTGACCGACCCGTCGCCTGCCACGACCTTCCAGCATTTGGACTCGACCGTCGTGCTGTCGCGTGACATCGCCGCCCTGGGTATCTACCCGGCCGTCGACCCGCTGGATTCGTCCAGCCGTCAGCTCGACCCGCAAGTCGTCGGCGAAGAGCACTACGCCGTGGCCCGTGGCGTGCAGCAGACGCTGCAGCGCTACAAGGAACTGCGCGACATCATCGCGATTCTGGGCATGGACGAACTGTCGCCGGAAGACAAGCAGGCCGTGGCCCGCGCACGTAAGATCCAGCGCTTCCTGTCGCAGCCGTTCCACGTCGCCGAAGTGTTCACCGGTTCGCCCGGCAAGTACGTTCCGCTGGCCGAAACCATCCGTGGTTTCAAGATGATCGTCAACGGCGAGTGTGATGCCCTGCCGGAACAGGCGTTCTACATGGTCGGTTCGATCGACGAGGCCTTCGAGAAGGCCAAGAAACTGCAATAAGGAACCGATATGGCTACCCTGCATGTGGATGTGGTCAGCGCAGAGGAAGCGATCTTCACCGGTGAGGCGAAGTTCGTGGTTCTGCCTGGCGAGTCGGGTGAACTGGGCATTCTGCCCGGCCACACCCCGCTGATCTCGCGCATACGCCCCGGAACGGTCAAGATCGTTCGTGCCGACCAAGGCGAGGAAAACATCTTCGTCGCCGGGGGTATCCTGGAAGTTCAGCCGGGCAGCGTGACGGTTCTGGCCGACACGGCTATCCGTGCCGCCGACCTCGACGAAGCCCGCGCCCTGGAAGCGCGCCAGAAGGCCGAACTGGCCCTGGCCAATGCCAAGGACAAGGCTGACATCGCTGTCGTCGAAGCCGAGCTCGCCATGCTGGCTGCACAAGCCATCGCGGCGCGCAAGCTGCGCCAAGGCGGCCGCTCGCACTAAGCGGCAACGCGGTTCTCCGGGCTTGCCCCGGACACGAAAGAAGCGGCCTCCGGGCCGCTTTTTTCATGCGGGTGCGAAACCCGTGCGGACGCCCCGTCACGGTCAGCCGCAATGCGTTCACTACGAATAGTCGCGGCGGTGTTGCAACAGTAGCCTTCAGTTTTGCGATGCAAACGAGGAAGGCATGCGAGACGTGCTGGATTGCGGGGTGCTGATGGCGCCCGATCATGAAACGACGATGGGCGCCTGGGTCGAAGGCCATCAGGGCAGGGTGACGCGCGTGCGGCTGCATGCGGTGTCCCTGGCGCCGCCGCCGGACTCCCTTGCCCGGCAGTCGCTGACGCTGCGGCGTTACGACGCCTGCATCCTGCCCGTGGCGCCGGGTTCGCTCGCGTGGGCCCGCATGGCCCTGCAGCAAGCCAGCAGCGCGCTCTCCACCCCCATTTTGCTGATGATCCACGACGTGAAGGCGCCTGCGATTCTCGATCTGCTCAGCTTGGGCGCGGCCGATTTCATCGGCCAGCCGGTGTGCCTGGAAAGCCTGCGCGTACGGCTGGTTCGCCTCGCCCGCCGCAGCGCCTTGCCGGGCGCCGGCGCGACGGGCGGGGTCCATGAGCGCCGGGCCAGCTATCTGAGCGCCGACGCGCCGACGGGCGGCGCCGGGCATGCGCTCGCCGGGCAACGCTTCTCCGACGCCGGCGAGCTTGAGCGCTCGGCGCTCTCGCATCACGCGTCCCACGCATTGCTCGGGCGTCATTCGCCTCATGCGCAACACCCGTCTATCGGTCCCCACGCGGCGTCCGCGCGTCCCAGGGTGGCCGTCGATGTCATCGAACACGCCTTGAGCAGCATGCGCCACCAATACAAGCGGGGCGCGCCAGAGACCTTTCGCGCGGCGAAGGCGCAGGTGGTGAACGGATTCGAGCGCGAGTACATCCGCCATGCGCTGTCGCGCCACGGGGGCAACGTGGCCCAGGCAGCGCGCGCGTGCGCCAAGCACCGCCGGGCGTTCTGGGCGCTGATGCGCAAGCACGGCATAGAAGCCGCACCCTACCGCCAGGCCGCGCAGGCGGCCGCCCAGTTGCACGAAGGCGGCTAAGGCGCACAGGCGCCAACCCGTCCCCTGCGCAGCCCCTTGCGCGTGCGCAATCGCCCGGATACGGCCGCCGCGCGCCTTGCCGGCCAGGGGAAGTAAACTCACGGCTTCCGATCATCGAGGTTAGCCGTGTCCGCTCCCCGTTTGAAGAACGATGTGTTCTTGCGCGCCCTGATGCGCGAACCCGTGCCTTATACCCCCATCTGGCTGATGCGCCAGGCGGGCCGCTATCTGCCCGAGTACCGTGAGACGCGCGCGCGTGCGGGCTCGTTCATGGGCCTGGCGCAGAATCCGGACTTTGCCTCGGAAGTCACGCTGCAGCCGTTGGAACGCTATGACCTGGACGCTGCCATCCTGTTCTCGGACATCCTGACCGTGCCGCACGCGATGGGTCTGGGGCTGGACTTCGCCGAAGGCGAGGGCCCGCGTTTTGCGCATCCCATCCGCACCGAAGAGGACGTCGCGCGCCTGGCGGTGCCCGACATGGACAAGCTGCGCTACGTGTTCGACGCGGTCAGCACCATCCGGCGCGATCTTGACGGCAAGGTGCCGCTGATCGGTTTTGCCGGCAGCCCCTGGACCATCGCCTGCTACATGGTTGAAGGCAAGGGCAGCGACGACTACCGCCTCATCAAGACCCTGCTGTACTCGCGCCCGGATCTGCTTCATCGCATCCTTGAGATCAACGCCGAAGCCACCCTGCAATACCTGAATGGCCAGATCGCCGCGGGCGCTCAGGCCGTAATGCTGTTCGACAGCTGGGGCGGTGTGCTGGCCGATGGCCTCTTTCAGCAGTTCTCGCTGGCCTACACGAAGAAGGTCGTGGCGGGCCTGACCCGCGAGCACGAAGGCCGGCGCGTGCCGGTCATCGTGTTCACGAAGGGCGGTGGCCAATGGCTTGAAGATATCGCAGCCTGTGGCAGCGATGCCGTGGGCCTGGACTGGACGGTGGATCTGGCGGCGGCCCGCCGGCGCACCGGGGATTCGGTCGCGTTCCAGGGCAACCTGGATCCGATGGCGCTCTTTGGTGGCGCCGGCGCCATCCGCAAAGAGGCGCGCCGGGTGCTGGACGCGTTCGGACCGGTGGGCAAGGGCGGCCATGTGTTCAATCTGGGACATGGCATTTCTCGCTTCACTCCGCCAGAAGCGGTAGCTGAATTGGTCGATGAAGTCCACCAACACAGCCGCGCCCTGCACGCGTAAGTAAGTGAACGCTTCGGCCCCAAGGGCCGAAGCAAGCAGGCCGCGAAGGCGACTTGTGCACAATAAATTCAGCCTCGGGGAAAACCCTTCCCAAGCTGGCTTACATTCTTGAAACCGGCCTCAAGTGCCTGTTTTATATCGGAAAATGTCGCTTATCAACAGGGATGCAATAGTTTGTGCATTCTTGCCATATTCCATTTTCCGATGTTGCTCTTGCCTTTTCCCCAAAGTTATCCACAGGCGTCGGTGGATCAATCGCGTCCGGGCAGGCGACAATCGTCCCATGCCGCGCCTGGCGCTTCTCATCCTTTCGGCTAGTCCTATTTCTGTAGATGAATGTCCTCCGATTCCCTGCCTGACGCGCAAGTAAAGCCCGACTCCTCAGCGGTGTGCTGGGTGCGCGTGGCGCTGGACGTGCCGTTGCCCGGCCCGTTCGATTACCGCAGCGATGCGCCGATCGCCGTCGGCCTGCGGGTGATCGTTCCGTTCGGCCGGCGCAAGATGATCGGGGTGGTCGTCGACAATCCCGCCGAACCTTCTTTTGAGCCCAAACAGATCCGGCCCATCGAGGCGGTGCTGGACGATCTGCCGCCGTTCGACGAGGCGTGGTTGCGCATGGCGCGCTTTGCCGCCGACTACTATCAGCGGCCCCTGGGCGAGGTGATGCTGCCCACGCTGCCGCCGCCGCTGCGCAAGCCCACGTCCTATCAGGGCAAGCGGTCCGGGGAAGGGCCCGTGGCGCGCATGGATGCGCGCAAGCGCAAGACCGTGCGCGCGCCGGCCACGCCCGACCAGCCGCCCGCGCTGAACGAAGCGCAGGAAGCGGCGGTGCAAGCCATTGGCGCGCTGGACGGATTCAAGCCGGTGCTGCTGCATGGCGTGACGGGAAGCGGCAAGACCGAGGTCTACCTGCGTGCCGCCGAAAAGGTCCTGGCGGCGGGGCGGCAGGTGCTGTTGCTTGTCCCGGAAATCAACCTGACGCCGCAGCTTGAAGCCGCGCTGCGGGCGCGCCTGGAATTGCTGGTCGGGCCCGAGGGGCTGGCGGTCATGCACAGCGGCCTGTCCGACGGCGAGCGGCTGCAGGCCTGGACCCGCGCCCATCGCGGACAAGCCCGCATGCTGCTGGGCACGCGCATGTCGATCTTCGCGCCGCTGACGCAGCTGGGGCTGATCGTGGTCGACGAAGAACACGATGCGTCCTACAAGCAGCAGGACGGACTGCGTTATTCGGCGCGCGACCTGGCCGTGTGGCGCGCTCACGATCTGAACATCCCGGTCGTGCTGGGCTCGGCCACGCCGTCGCTGGAGACCTGGCAGCACGCCGAGCGCGGCCGCTACCTGCGCCTGACGCTGCCGGGCCGCGCCCGCTCCAGCGAACTGCCCAAGATCCGGCTGGTGGACACGCGCCGCCTGCAAATGAAGCATGGCCTGTCGCCGCAGCTCGTCGAGGCCATCGGCCAGCGGCTCGAGCGCAAGGAACAGGTGCTGATCTTCCTGAACCGGCGCGGCTATTCGCCCGTCCTGCACTGCCAGTCCTGCGCCTGGGTCAGCAACTGCCCGCGGTGCACGGCCTTTACCGTGCTGCATCGCACCGATGGCCGCGGCCATCGCCTGCAGTGCCATCACTGCGGATACCAGGCCCCCGTGCCGCGCGCCTGCCCCGAATGCGGCGACCAGGACTTGGCGCCGATGGGCCGCGGCACCCAGCGTGTCGAGGAACACCTGGCCGAACTCTTTCCCGAGGCGCGCATCCTGCGCATCGACGCCGACAGCACGCGCAAGAAGGGCAGTGCCGAGGCGTTGTTCGCGTCCGTGCACGCCGGCGAGGTCGACATTCTGGTGGGCACGCAGATGGTGGCCAAGGGCCACGACTTTGCGCGGCTGGGACTGGTGGGCGTGCTGAACGCGGATTCGATGCTGTTCGCCCATGATTTCCGCGCGCCCGAGCGCCTCTTTGCGCAACTGATGCAGGTGGCCGGCCGCGCGGGCCGCCACCAGGGCAACGGAGAAGTCCTGATCCAGACCGGCTACCCCGAGCAGCCGGTGTACCAGGCCCTGCTGCGCCACGATTACGCCGGATTCGCGCGCCATGCGCTGCACGAGCGCGAAAGCACCGGGCTTCCGCCCTTCGTTTACCAGGCGCTGCTCACCGCCGAAGCGCGCGAGCTCAAGGTGGCCCAGGCGTTCCTGGAGCAGGCGCGCGTGCTGCCCGAGGGCGAGTGGGCCGCCGATTTTCCGGGCATGGACGCGATCATGCTGTATGACCCCGTGCCGCTGCGCGTGGTCCGCGTGGCCAACATCGAGCGCGCCCAACTGCTGGCCGAAAGCAGCAGCCGGCCGGCCCTGCAAGCGTTTCTGGCTTCGTGGTCCCACCACCTGCCTTATCTGGCCAACGAGGCGCGCGTGCGCTGGCAACTGGAAGTCGATCCGCTGGAAATCTGATCGGCGGTGAAGCGGGACGCGCGTGCGACGGGGCGCTGCGGCAACAGTTCGCCGCTGCATTGCTCCGGAGCCGCGAACCTGCGGCCACGTGGGGCGCCTCTGCGGCCACCCGCCGATGCGCCATCGACCCGATTGTTCTATGATC
The DNA here is from genome assembly GCF_001428165.1 of Achromobacter sp. Root170. NCBI lineage: Bacteria > Pseudomonadati > Pseudomonadota > Betaproteobacteria > Burkholderiales > Alcaligenaceae > Achromobacter > Achromobacter sp. Root170. Next base: position 171,696 of record NZ_LMHN01000019.1, on the reverse strand, counting down.
GTCTTCCTCTATCGCACCGGCGCGGCAGACCCGCTGCGGCGGCTGCGCCCGTCCCCTTTTTCTCGCGTTTTTCCGGCCCATTGACGGGCAGCGGCAGGCCCCTTGCTTGCCGGCTGTCCTGGCATGGCCGCCGCAACGCATGACGATCTGAATCTCCAATGTCCGCAAGCGAACCGATTGGCCACGGCATGAATCCCGCGCAGCGGGAGGCGACGCTTTACCTGGACGGCCCCTGCCTGGTCCTGGCGGGCGCCGGCAGCGGCAAGACGCGCGTCATCACGCAGAAGATCGCGTATCTGCTGCGCGAATGCGGCTACATGGGCCGCAACGTGGTGGCGCTGACCTTCACCAACAAGGCCGCGCGCGAAATGGACGAGCGCGTGAAGACGCTGGTGGACCGCAAGCTGTCCAAGGGCCTGATCATCAGCACCTTTCACTCGCTGGGCGTGAAGATGCTGCGCGAAGAAGCGCGCAACGCGGGCCTGAAGCCCACGTTCTCCATCCTGGATGCCGACGACGCCATGTCGATCATCCAGGAACTGCTGGCGACCACCGACAAGGCCCGCCTGCGCCACGTGCAGGGCATCATCTCGCTGTGGAAAAACGCGCTGATGGAACCGGACGACGCCGCGCGTGAAGCCATCACCCCGGGCGACGTCGAAGCCGCCAACGTCTATCGCAGCTACGCCGCCACGCTGGCCGCCTATCAGGCGGTCGACTTCGACGACCTGATCCGCATTCCCGCGCAGCTGCTGGCCAGCAACGAAGAAGTGCGCACCCGCTGGCAGAACCGCGTGCGCTACCTGCTGGTCGATGAGTACCAGGACACCAACGTATGCCAGTACCGGCTGGTGCAATTGCTGACGGGCTCGCGCGCCATGTTCACCGCGGTGGGCGACGATGACCAGGCCATCTATGCCTGGCGCGGCGCCACCATCGAGAACCTGGCCAAGCTGACCACCGACTACCCCAACATCAAGCTCATCAAGCTCGAGCAGAACTACCGCTCGGTGCAGCGCATCCTGGCGGCGGCCAACCAGGTCATCGAAAAGAACCCCAAGCTCTTCGAGAAAAAACTGTGGTCCGAGCTGGGCGTGGGCGAACCCATCACGGTGGCGGCCATGGACGGCGAGGAGCAAGAGGCCGAGTCCATCGCCATGAAGGTGTCGGCGGCGCGCTTTGAGCGCCAGGCCCAATGGAAGGATTTTGCCATCCTGTACCGCAGCAATCATCAGTCGCGCATCCTGGAACAGGCGCTGCGCAACCTGAAGATCCCGTACACGATTTCCGGGGGCCAGAGCTTTTTCGACAAGGCGGAAGTGCGCGACATCCTGGCGTATCTGCGCGTGCTGGCCAACGACGACGACGATCCCGCCTTCATCCGCGCGGCAACCACGCCCAAGCGCGGCATCGGCCAGGCCACGCTGCAGGCGCTGGGCCAGTACGCGGCTAGCCGGGAACTGTCGCTGCTTGCCGCCGTGGCCGAGACCGGCCTCGAAAGCGTGCTCGCGCCCCGCCAGCTTGAACAGCTGCGCACGTTTGCCGAGTTCATCCGCCGCATGCAGTGGCGCGCCGGTCGCGGCGCGGCCTCGGGCAAGGACGCGGCGCCCGCGGAATCGGCCGGCGCGATTCTCGACGACCTGCTTGAAGCCATTCAGTACGAGCGCCACCTGTTCGAACTCTTCGAGGAACGGCCCGCGCAGACGCGCTGGCAGAACGTGCTGGAGCTGACCGGCTGGCTCAAGCGCAAGGCCGAGGAAGACAACATGACGCTCTTTGACCTGGTGCAGCACGTCGCCTTGGTCACCATGCTGGAGCGTGGCGAGGAAGACGAGCCCGACGCCGTGAAGATGTCGACGCTGCACGCTTCCAAGGGCCTGGAATATCCGCACGTGTACCTGGCGGGCGTCGAAGAAGGCCTGCTGCCTCACCTGGGCAAGGACGACGAAGTCGGCGACCCGGCGCGTGCGGCCGAAAACCTGGCCACCCGCATCCAGGAAGAACGGCGACTGATGTATGTCGGCATCACGCGCGCGCAGCGCAGCCTGCACCTGAGCTGGTGCAAGCGCCGCCGCCGTGCGCGCGAAGACCTGGTCCGCGAGCCCTCACGCTTCATCGAGGAGATGGGACTGGGCGACGTGCGCATCCAGGAAGACGACGCGACGGCCGCCATGAGCCCCAAGGAGCGCATGGCCATGCTGAAGGCGCTGCTGAACAAATAGGGCCGGCGGCGCGGGCTTGAAGAAAGTCCTGCCTCGCTCCTACACTGGCCTGTCCGGATCGAAGGAGCGCATCATGTGCCGTTGGCTGGCTTATACCGGTAGTCCCCTGCAGATGGAGAGCGTGCTGTTCAAGGCCAAGCACTCGCTCATCGAGCAGAGCCTGCATTCGCGCCTGGGCGCCACCACCACGAACGGGGACGGGTTCGGGCTGGGGTGGTACAGCCGCGCCATCGAAGGCCGGCCCGCCGAGCCGCCCTTTCGCTACCGCAGCGTGCACCCCGCCTGGAACGACCGCAACCTGCGCGAGGCGGCGCGCGCCATCCATGCGCCGCTATTCGTCGCACACATCCGCGCCGCCACCGACACCCCCGCGCAGGAAACCAATTGCCACCCCTTCCGCCACGGGCACTGGCTGTTCGTGCACAACGGCCTCATCCGCGACTATCCGCTGTTGCGGCGCGACCTGATGCTGATGATCGCGCCCGGGTATTTCGGGTCGCTGGAAGGCTCCACGGATTCCGAGGTGATGTTTCTCTTGGCCCTTACGTTCGGCCTGGACGAGGATCCCATCGCGGCCATCGCCCGCATGGTCGGCGCCGTGGAGGAAGCCGGCCGGCGTCACGGGGTGGCGCATCCCATCAACATGACGGTGTGCGCGTTGGACGGCGAACGTCTCATCGCCGTGCGCTATTCCAGCGAAAGCGACTCGCGCACGCTGTTTCACAACACCTGCGTGCGCCACCTGCGCGAACTTTATCCCGACAACGCGCAGATCGCCGCCATGGACGACGACGCCTTCCTGCTGCTGTCCGAGCCCCTGTCGGACATGGCGGGCGTCTGGGAAGAAGTGCCCGAATCCACGGCAATCATCGCGGGACGCGGCAACGTGCAGCACTTCCGGTTTGCGCCGATTCCGCCGGGCGAGTGATCTGCGTCGAAAGTGCGGGAATTGGGGTCATCAAGCACGTATTTCGCATATGGGCGAGAATACGGCTCGCAAGACATTGCGACGTCCTGGGCCGCGAGAGCACCCCAATCCAATCAGGAAGTTGCATGACAGATAGCCAAACCCCGCAGGCCATAGACGCATTCGCGGTGTTTACGCGCACGGGGCGCGCCCCGGATTGCTTTGAATTGCACGAAAAAGGCGTAGTCGCTCAGGAAGGCCGCGCCCGCTGCTACACCGCGTTCGCGGACATCCACGACCTCTGCCTGTACGCCAGCCGCCCGGACACGGCCGCGGCTCCCGCCGACAGCCTGGCGTTTCGCAGCGCCCCGCAAGGCGCTTGGACCACCGCCGACGGCGTCGACGATTTCCCCGCCTTCATGGATGCCTTTCGCGCGCAGTACGTGGCGCAGCGCCTGCCGGTGCTGGAAGCGCTGCAGGCGCAAGGCGCGCGCGTCGCGTTCCGCTATATCGCGGGCGGCGGCTTCCCCGACCTCAAGACGCGCGAGCTGTCCCTGTCCGCGCAAGGCCTGCATATCGACGGCGCCACGTGGCCGTACGAGTCGCTGCAGCCCATCGATCTGGACGATTGGACCGACACGGTCACCCTGCAGGACGACAACGGCGAGACGGTCTTCACGTGCCGTGTCGCGAACATCCTGAGTTCCGACCTCTTTGTAAACCTGGTCTACGACCGGTTGGGGCAGACGGCGCAATACGCCTGACGCCGGGCGCCGGCCCAGCAAGCCGATCGCGCCACGCTTCGCAAGATATGGCCGCCGGGGGGCGGCCATGTTTCATTCAATGCCCCGAATGCAGGGCAGGATTCAACGTGCCCCACGCCGCGGTGCGCACCAGCGCCTCCACCGCGCCCGTCTGCGAGTTGCGGCGGAACAGCAGCCCGTGCTGGCCCGCCAGCGACACCGCCTTCACGACGGCCCCTTCCGGCGTCAGCACCCGCGTGCCGGCCGTGATGTAGCAGCCGGCTTCGACCACGCAGTCATCGCCCAGCGAAATGCCCAGGCCGGAATTGGCGCCCAGCAGGCAACGCTTGCCGATCGACACCACCTGCTTGCCGCCGCCCGACATGGTGCCCATGATCGACGCGCCGCCGCCGATATCGGTGCCATCGTCCACGATCACGCCCGCGCTGATGCGGCCTTCGACCATGGACGCACCCAGCGTGCCAGCGTTGAAATTGCAGAACCCTTCATGCAGCACGGTGGTGCCCGGCGACAGGTGCGCGCCCAGCCGCACACGCGCCGTGTCCGCGATGCGCACGCCGCTCGCCACGACGTAATCGGTCATGCGCGGGATCTTGTCCACGCTGCGAATTTCCAGCACCTGCCCGGTGGCGCGCAGATGCCAGCGCAGCGCGTCCACCTGTTCCACCGCACAAGGCCCCACCGAGGTCCACGCGACGTTGGCCAGCACCCCAAACAACCCATCCAGATTGGCGCCGTGCGGCCGGATGAGCCGGTGGCTGAGCAGATGCAGCCGCAGATAGGCATCGTGCGCATCGACGGGCGGCTCATCCAGCGACGAAATCGCGGTCCGCACGGCCACGATATCCACCTTGCGGCGGGTGTCCCGGACGAGCGCGGTGGCAACGTGCTCGCCGAGGGCGGCCCGCGCTTCTTCCGGCGTCAAGTGACGCGTTCCCGTGGGCGGGGCGTTATCGGCGAGCGAGGGCCGCGGATACCAGGTGTCTAGGATGGTGCCGTCGGCGGCTAACGTTGCCAGGCCGTAGGCGATGGCGCTTGTGGGGGGGGCGGACATGACGGGGGGCGATTGATGGCGATTTTGGTGGGCGACATTCTAGGCGAATGGGGGTGGATGTTGGTGGTATTTGGGGGTSTTCGTAGGTCGCCCGACGCCGCGGTCACCGTGGGCACGATCGCCCACGATTGCGGTCCGGAGCCTTCGCTCCGGACTGCCCCGTTGTCATCTTCGTCCAGGCCTTCGGCCTTCCCTTCAGATTCCCTCGGGCGCATCGACGGCGCTCGCGCCCACGGTGCCCGCGACGCCGTGCTACGAGGGTCTTTGGTATGTGGCGCTGTAAGACCTGTGGTCAGGGCAGGAGATCTGCGGGGCCGCCGAATTGCTGCCGCCCGGGCGGCGGCAATCGGCATACGGGCGTCTGGTCGTCGGGGCGATGCGCGCTTGCGCGCTGGCAGAGAGTTGTTAGCTAATGGGCCGCCGTCACGGGGGGAGGGGCGGTGATGGGCGGCGCCGCGACGGGTCGCCACAGCTTGCCGATCGGTTCGCGCCGCCCATCCGGCACTGGGATTCAAGTGACGATTATTGGCGTCGCTGCCTGAACCTGCGCAGCGCGTTTGCTGCTGCCGGTGTCTGACACCCTAGGGAGACGCACTTGGTATGACGGAAGTCTCCCCTGGGTGTCAGACACCAGGGGCAGGCGCAGCCACGCGCGAAGCGTCATCGCCACGACGCAAGACGCCGCGTAAGTCCCCGGAGGCCGCCCGCGCGGCCGAACGGGGACGGGCACCGCAAGACGCTTCTCTCCCAAACGACTGCGTGCAAGAACCTCAAGAACCCGACTCGCCCCGCCGCCCGTAAAGATTCAACCGCAGAGCCCGGTGTGGCGTGGGCCTGGGGTGGGCGGGGCGTTTAGATGCGCCCGGCGGAAACCGAAGGGAGCCGAAGGCGGACGAGGTTGAGCACGGGGAAGTCCGGAGCGAAGGCTCCGGACCGCAATCGGAGCCCCGCCCGACCCAGGCCCACGCCGCACCGGGCGTCAAAAGAACTCAACCCCCCGCGCGACATCAACCCCCACCAACCCCACCAACAACATCCAAAAAACCAAACCTTCAAGCCAAATCCCGCAGCAGCAATTCCCAAAACTTCAACCGCTGCTCCAACGTAGACACCAGCACATACTCGTTCAGCGTATGCGCCCCATCTCCATCCGCGCCGAGACCGTCCAGCGTCGGAATACCCATTGCCGACGTGAAGTTGGCGTCGCTGCCGCCGCCCGTCATCGGCGCGTCTTCAAGCAGGAAGCCCGCGCGGTCCGCGAAACCTTGCACCAATGCCAGCAATGCAGCGGCTTCTTCCGTCTTGACCATCGGGGGCCGGTTCAGTTCGACGTCGATGTCCAGTTCAACGTCCGGACCCACCGCGCACAGCTCGCGCATGCGGCGCAGCACGTCTTCGGCGGCGCCCATGTCGGGCACGCGGAAGTCGACGACGCAGCGGCACAGGGCCGGCACCGTGTTGGTGACCGTGCCGCCGGCGATCGTGCCCACGCTGACTGTGATGCCGCGGTCGTAGTCGGTCATGGCTTCCAGCGCCAGCACCTGGTGGGCCATTTCGCGGATCGCGCTGCGGCCCTTCTCGTGCTGCATGCCTGCGTGGGCGGGGCGGCCCTTGACGTTCAGGTTCAGCATGCCCGTGCCCTTGCGCGCCGTCACGCACTTGCCGCCGTTGGGGCGGGCAGGCTCGCAGACCAGCGCGTACTTGGCATTCGCGGCGAAGCGTTCGATGTGCGGGCGCGAGGCGTGGCTGCCCGTTTCTTCGTCGGGAACCACCAGGAAGTCCACCGGCAGTTGCGTAGCGCCCGGACTCGCCACGCCGGCCAGGGCCGTCAGCGCAAGGTAGATGCCCGCCTTCATGTCATAGCTGCCCGGGCCGTAGAGACGGTCGCCGTCGATGCGCACGGGATTTTCCAGCAGCGTGCCCACCGGATGCACTGTGTCCATGTGCGCCAGGATCAGGATGCCCGGACGCGTGTCGCCGTGGGCGCGGTTGGTCGCGTACAGCAGCGGCCCCGTCGTGGGACCCAGCGACGACAGCTCAACGGTCAGGCCGGCGGCGGCCGCGTAGTCGGCGATGATGCGCGCCATCGCAGCAATGCCTTCGGGAAAGTTCGACGGCGACTCGCATTGCAGCCAGCTCTGGATGCCGGCGACGATCTGTTCAGTGCTCTGGGTATTGGACATGGCGGTATCGGGGTTCAGCGATGGGAAAAGGGTTCAGGCGACCTGCTGGCCGGCCAGGCGGGCGAGTTCGGCGTCGTCGGGCATCTTGCCGTCGAACCAGAGGCTCGCGCAGACGGCCGACATGGCGCGGCCGTCGTGGCCGATGCCGGGCACCACCTGCAGCTTCCAGCCGAACGGCACGCCGCGGCGCTCGGCTTCCTTGCGGCCGAATTCGAAGTAATTCTGCGCGCGCGCGAAGCGGTGCGGGCCTTGGCGCATGGCGGCGGGTTCGGATGGCAGGTTCGGGTCGTTGGTCTCGATGTCCTTGTCGCCTGCCAGGATGGTCATCGGGTAGGCCAGCAGCTTGACCAGGTGGTCCTCGGTCAGACCCACGCCGTCCATGCCCTCCGGATAGGGATAGTCGAACGTCGGCAGCGTATACCAGCCGGGATTGCCCGCCGTCACCGCCTTGAAGGGCGCATGCGGCTGGCTGCTCATCAGGCGGTGGACGAATTGGCCGCCCGCGCTGTGGCCGAACAGGTAGACGTTCTGCCCGTCGGTGATCTCGCCGGCAATCATGTCCCTGATGACGTTGCCCACCAGCGCGTACGTCCAGCCATCGATGTGGCGCGGATTGCCGCCCGCCGAAAACACGCGGCCGTTGTTGTAGCTTTCAACGCCCGGCCAGATCTCGTTCGAGAACGTCAGCGCCACGATCAGCAGCTTGTGCTTGTCGGCGGCTTCGACCCAGAAGTCGCGGTATTCGTCGCCGTTGCGCAGCACGCCGTGCTGCACGATCACCACCGGGCGGTCCGGCGTGTAGCCGTAGGGGCGGTAGGTCTGCAGCTTGAACGGACGGTCGTAGTTGCGGTCCTCATCCACGTACAGGATGGCGTTGCGGCCCGCATGGCCCATTTCGATGGCGATGCGGTCCACGTTGGACATGTCGGAAGGTTTCATCAGGCGCTCGCTTCGTTCAGGTGGCAGGCCGACCAGTGGCCAGCCGAGATTTCTTTCAAGGGCGGCGCCACTTCGCGGCAGCGCGGCATCGCGTGGGGACAACGGGGATTGAACGTGCAGCCGGAAGGCGGATTCAGCGGCGACGGAATCTCGCCCTTGATCGGCGTGAACTTGCGGCCGCGGCGCGCCACGTCCGGCACTTCGGCCATCAGCGCCTGCGTGTACGGATGGTTGGCGCGGGCGAAGATCTCGGCCGACGTCGAGATCTCGACGATCTTGCCCAGGTACATGATCGCGACGCGGTCCGAGATGTGCTTGACCACGCCCAGATCGTGACTGATGAACAGGTACGTGAAACCGTGTTGCTCGCGCAGGTCCATGAAAAGGTTGATCACCTGCGCCTGGATCGACACGTCCAGGGCGGCAACGGGCTCGTCGCAGACCAGGAACTTGGGGGCCACCATCAGCGCGCGGGCGATGCCGATGCGCTGGCGCTGACCGCCCGAGATCTGATGCGGGAAGCGGTCGCGGTATTCCGTGGCGAGGCCCACTTCGGTCAGCGCCTGGTCGATGCGGGCGGGGATCTCGTTGGGAGGCGCCAGCTTGTGCACCTTCAGCGATTCGCCCAGGATCTGCCGCAGCCGCTGGCGCGGGTTCAGCGACGCCTGCGGGTCCTGGAAGATCATCTGCACGCCCAGCGTGTATGCCAGCTTGTCGGCGCCGCGCAGACGGTTTGCGTCCATGCCCTGGTACAGCAGCTCGCCTTCGGTCTGGCGGTGCAGGCCGGCCACGACGCGGCCCAGCGTGGACTTGCCGCAACCGGACTCGCCCACCAGGCCCACGACTTCGCCGCGCTTGATGGACAGGTCCACGCCGTTGACCGCGTACACGGTGCGGCGGTCGATGGGACGGCCGGTCAGGGCGAGAATGCGTTGGGCCAGGTCAGGCCGCTGCTCGAAGCGCTTGTGGACGTTCTTGAGCTCGATGACGGGGGTATCGGCTTGGCTCATTGCTTACTGTGCCTCGCGGGCGATCGGCACGTAACAGCGATAGCTGCGCGAACCTTCGGTGGTGACGGAGGGGGCTTGCTCGGTGCAGCGCGTGACCGCGTGGGTGCAGCGCGGCCGGAACGCACAGCCCGCCGGACGGGCGGCAAGGCTGGGCGCCATGCCATTGATCTGGTGCAGGCGCGCGCCCGGTTGCGTGGCGCCGGGCATCGAGTCCAACAGGCCGCGGGTGTAGGGGTGGCGCGGCGCATCCAGCACCTGCTCGACCGGGCCGCTCTCGACGATGCGGCCGGCATACATCACGGCCACGCGGTCGGCCAGCTCGGCCACCACGCCCAGATCGTGGGTGATCCAGATCAGCGCCGTGTTGTGCTCGCGGCAGATCTGCTGCATGCGGTAAAGGATCTGGCCCTGGATGGTCACGTCCAGCGCCGTGGTGGGCTCGTCGCAGATGATGAGGTCGGGCTTGTTGAGCATCGCGATGGCGATCGCCACGCGCTGGCGCATGCCGCCCGAGAACTCGTGCGGGTAGCTTTTCAGCCGCTTTTCCGGCGACGGGATGCCGACCATGGCCAGCGCCTCGCGGCAGCGCTCCTCGGCCTGGGCGCGCGGCACGTCCTCGTGCGTCAGGATCGCTTCCATCATCTGCTCGCCGATGCGCAGCACCGGGTTCAGCGTCATCAGCGGGTCCTGGAAGATCATGGCGATGCGGTTGCCGCGCAACTGGCGCATCTGCTCTTCGGACAGCTTGCGCAGGTCCGTGCCCTTGAACTTCACCTCGCCGTCGACGACTTCGCCCGGCGGGTCGATAAGCCCCAGCAGCGAAAAGCCCGTCACGGACTTGCCGGAACCGGATTCGCCCACCAGACCCACGATCTCGCCACGGCGCACGGTCAGGTCGACACCGTCGACCGCCAGCCACGCGCCGGCCTCGGTATGGAATGCAGTGCGCAGGCCGCGCACATCAAGAAGAATGTCGCTCATGCTCGGCGGGGGTCCAGGGCTTCACGCAGGCGGTCGCCCACGATGTTGATGGAAAGGATCAGCACCAGGAGCGCAATGCCCGGGAACAGGCTGATCCAGTAGTCGCCCGACAGCAGGTACTGGAAGCCGTTGGAGATCAACAGGCCCAGCGACGGTTCGGTGATCGGCACGCCCACGCCCAGGAACGACAGCGTCGCTTCCAGCGCGATCGCGGTGGCGATCTGGATGGTGGCGAACACCATCACCGGCCCCAGGCAGTTGGGCAGCAGGTGATACAGCATGATGCGCCAGGCCGGAAAGCCCAGGTTGGCGGCCGCCTCGACGTATTCCTTGCGGCGTTCCTGCAGGGCGCGGCTGCGCATGATGCGCGCGTAGTGCCCCCATTGCACAAGGACCAGCGCAAGAATCACCTTGTCGACCCCGCGGCCCAGCACCACCAGCAGCACCAGCGCCACCAGAATGGTCGGAAAGCCCAGGATGAAGTCGACGATGCGCATCAACACGGTGTCGACCCAGCCGCCCACGTAGGCGGCAACCAGGCCGATCGCGCCGCCGATGGCGGTGGCCAGCACGACGGCGGTCAGGCCCACCATCAGGCTGATGCGCAGGCCATACAAAATGGCGCTGAGCATGTCGCGGCCCTGGTCGTCGGTGCCCAGCCAGGCGATGCTGCCGTCCATCAGCGCCTGGCGCGGCGCAAGCCGGCCGTCCATGAGCGACAGGTTGGCAAGGTCGTAAGGGTTCTGCGGCGCGAAGAACGGCGCGAAGACCACCAGGATCACCAGGACGGCCAGCGCGATGACGGAGCCGCGCACCGTCGGGCGCGCATGCAGTTTTTTCAGGATGGCGGCGCGCCGCGGCGTCTCGGCCAGGGGCTGGACGGTGCGGGTGCGGCCAGGATTCGGAGTATTAGCCATGGCGGTTTATTGAGCGGGGGCCACGAGCTGCACGCGCGGGTCGAGCGCCGCGTACAGGATGTCCACAACCAGGTTGATGACGACGAAGATCAGCGTGACCAGCATCACGTAGGCAACGACCACGGGACGGTCGAGCTGGTAGACGCTGTCGATCAGCAGCTTGCCCATGCCGGGCCACGCGAACACGGTTTCGGTGATGGTGGAGTAGGCGATGAGCGTGCCGAATTCCATGCCGATCACCGTGACCACGGGGATCAGGATGTTGCGCAGGATGTGGCGGCGCACGATGCGGCCCGGCTTGACGCCCTTGGCGCGCGCGAACTTCACGTAGTCCTGGCTGCGGGCCTCGACGACGCCCGAGGCGGTCATGCGCAGCACCAGCGCGATGTTGGCCAGCGCCAGGTTGATCGCCGGCATGATCAGGTGCGACCAGCCGTCGGCGGTCAGGATGGACAGGCGCACGCCCAGCACGTCGACCGTGTCGCCGCGGCCGGTGGCGGGCAGCCATCCCAGCCAGACGGCGAACAGCAGGATCAGCATCATGCCCTGCCAGAAGTTCGGCAGCGAAAAGCCCAGCACCGACGAGGCCATGATGCCGCGGCCCACGTACTCGTCGCGGTACAGGCCCGCGACCAGGCCCAGCGGAATGCCGATCACACAGGTCAGCATGATCGCGACAAACACCAGTTCGAACGTGGCCGGAATGCGCTGCACGATCAGTTCGATCGCGGGAATGCCGTGCACGAAGGAGGTGCCCAGGTGGCCATGCAGCGCGCGCCACAGGAACCCGGTGTACTGCTGCCACACGGGCAGGTCCAGGCCCAGGCGGGCGATCATCGCCTCGCGCGCGGCCTGGCTGGCTTCGGGGCTGACCAGCAGCTCGATCGGGTCGCCCACGGCATACACCGCGAAGAAGACCACGACCGAAACGGCCAGCAGCACGAACAGACTCTGTATCAGTCTGCGTAGGATGAACAAGGCCACGTGATGATTTCCTTGGTGGGCTCGGGGTTGGGGAAAAGCCGGGGTTATCGGGCGGGCCTGGCGTACAGGGCCCGGATATTCAAGTCAGGCCAGCCTGCACGCTAGGTGATCGGCTGCGCCAGGCGCACGACGGTCACGCCGGGCCGCAGGTTGGCGGTGGACGGCATGATGAGCACGCAGTTGTCGTAGGGCGTGGTGACGGGCTCGCCTTCCGACCAGCCGATGACGGTGCCCGCGCGGGGCAGCGTTTCCAGCCCCTTCCAGGGCTCGGCGAAACGGAAGTCGGCGCTCTTGGCGGCGACGGCGTGCGTGACGCGCAGCGCGCGCTGCAGCGGCGCGCCGGGGGCGAACCAGGCGGCGGGGATGTCGCCGCGGTCCACCGTGCCGGCCTGCACCAGAAAGCGCGCCATCTGGTCGGCGGCCACGCCACGCGCCTCGGGGGCGCCGTGAAAGCCGCATTCGATCAGAAGGGACCGCGTGCCGTTGTCGCCGGCTTCGCCGAAGCGGCCGAAATCGCGCATGCGCACGCCGGCGGCGTGGCCTGCGTCGGCAATGATGGTGGCGGGATTGCCCAGGGCGAGGGCCAGATCGATGTTGCGCTGTTCCAGGCCGGTCAGCTGCAGCGGCACGTCGGAATTGCTCATCGAGTGAAAGTCCAGCAGCCAGTCGGCCTGTTCCACCCACGGGCGCAGGGCTGCAGCGCGGCGGCGCTCCTGCGAGGTGGGCACGGAAAGCTTGTCGTCGCTCCAGACGCGGTTCATGTCTTCGTCCACGAAGCGCGCGGGGGCGTAGTTGCGCGCGTCGAACCGGTCGAACGCGGCCAGGTTGCAGAACGCCAGCGTCAGCGTGCCGCGGCGCGGGCGCAGGCCGGCGGCAAGCAGGTCCTTCAGCGCCCAGGCGCCACAGAGCTCGTTGCCGTGGATCAGCGCGCTCAGGAGCACGCGTTTGCCGGGCGCGCCGGAATCGAAATGCCAGACGCCGGGCGTGTCGGTGTTGCCCACGCGCTCGGCCGACAGGTCCGGACAGGCCAGCAGGAAAGGACGCAGGGGAGACGGGGGCGCGGACGAGGACGGGGGCAAAGACGTGGGCATGGCAGTTCCGATGAAGCCAGACGATTGTATAGGGGATGAGGCGGGGGGCTGCGGGCCCGGGTGCGGCAACTGCGCCGCCCCAAGGCAAAACGGCTGCACGAGGCAGCCGTTTCTTCTTTACTCAGCCCTGCCTGCTCACTTCGCGTCGGGCTTGACCGACGTGGCCAGGGTGTACTGGTCGCGGCGGCCTTCGTACGAAATGCCCTTGCGGTACGCCCAGATGCTGCTCTCGAAGTGCAGCGGGATCAGCGGCACGTTGTCCAGGGCGATCTGGGTGGATTCCTGCAGCAGCTTTTCGCGCTTGGCGGGATCGACCGTCACGATGGCCTGCTTGTAGACCTTGTCGAAGTCCGCGTTCGAGAAGCCGCCGTAGTTGCTGGTGCCCAGGCTGACGGGCGAATCCAGCGTGGCGACCCACAGCTGGAACAGCGCCGAGGCCTCACCCGTTTCCGCAGGCCAGCCGCCCATCGAGAAGCTGAACTCGCGCTTGGCGCGCTTGGGGAAGTAGATGGAGGCGGTCATCGCATCCACGTTGGTCTTGATGCCGACGCGCGACAGGTACTGGGCCACGGCCTGGGCAATCTGGCCGTCGTTGACGTAACGGTCGTTGGTGGACGACAGCGTCAGTTCAAAGCCGTTCGGATAGCCGGCTTCGGCCAGCAGCTTCTTGGCGCCTTCCGGGTCGTACTTGATTTCCGGGGCCTTGGGCAGCGCGCCGAACATGCCGTCGGGCATGTACTGGAAGGCCGGGGTGGCCATGCCGTCCATGATGCGGGCCGTGATGGTCTTGCGGTCGATGGCCATGTTGATGGCCTTGCGCACGCGCAGGTCCTGCAGCGGGTTCTTGCCGTCGGCGCTCTTGACGAACGGGCTCGGGTTGCGGCCCACGTCCGGCTGGAAGAACACCAGGCGGGTGGACGGCGTGGCCACGAAGCCGAACTTCGGATTGTCCTTCAGGCGCGGCAGGTCGCGGGCGGCGGGGTTTTCGATCATGTCGAAGTCGCCGGACAGCAGGCCGGTCAGGCGCGGGCCGGCCGAGGGCACCGGCACGAACTTCACTTCCTTCCAGTGCGGCTTCTCGCCCCAGTAGTTTTCGTTGCGCACCAGCTCGATGCCGGTGCCCTTGACGTAGGACTTCAGCATGTAGGGGCCGGTGCCGATGGCGTCCTTGCCGTTGTTGAAGTCGACCACCGTGGGCCAGGCGCCCGTCACGCCGCAACCCTTCTTGGGGTCGTACGTGAGCTTGCCGTGCTCGACGATGCCGTTCCAGATGATCGGCAGCGAGCGGGCCAGTTCGGCCGGCATCAGGGGGAACGGTTCACCCGTCTTGATGATGACGGTGTGCGCGTCCGGCGTCTGGACGTCGGTGATGCGCTTGGTCATGTCCATGTAGGACTGCGACACGTTGGTTTCGTTGTTCAGCGTCCGGCAGATCGTGAACAGCACGTCTTCGGAGGTGAACGGCTTGCCGTTGGAGAACTTGACGTCGTCGCGCAGCTTGAATTCCCAGGTCAGGTCGTCCAGGTTCTTCCAGGAAGTCGCAAGCTGGGGAATCAGCTTCATGTCGGCGCTGCGGCCCACCAGCGAGTTGTAGACGTGCGCGGAGAACGCGTCGTTCTGCGTCATCTTGTGATAGTGGGGGTCCGCCGAGGTGGGTTCGGCCGACAGGCCGATCTTCAGCGTCTGGGCTTGGGCGGCTGCCAGGGGGATGGCGGCGGCCACAAGGGCCAGGGTAGTGCGCAACTTCATGGTGACAACTCCGGATTGGGAACGAACCGGATCGTGCGGGCGGCCTCGCGTGCCAGGGGACGACTGCGTCGGCCGAAGGCGTGCGGGGAAATTGTCGCCAGGGCACGACGGCAAGGGGCCGATTATCGGTAGGGGGTTCGCGCGCTGTCAATGCGCAGCGGCGATCGAGGCGCTAGGGAAAACGCCGAGAGGGGGGAGGGAAAGAGGGCGTCGCGGGGCCCTTAGGGGCCACCCGCGGCGCGATGGCGCCGGTGAGGGATCAGCGCCGATGCGTTGCGGCGGGCGCCGGGGCTTACCCGGCGGGCGCTGCAACGTCAGCGCGCCAGGCTGATTCGCGGGAGATCTGTCGCGAATCAGCCTGGCGCGGCTGTTATTACCACTGCGATCCGGAGAAGCGCGAGCTGGCGGCGCGAGCCTTGTTCATCGATTCGTTCACTTCGTCGATGAAGGCAAAGACGGCGGCAACAGCGGCTGCTACGGATTGGCCAGCTTTCTTCAGGCTGGTCAGCGGGTGAGAATTCGGTTGGTTTTCGAGAGCGCCGCGGAGCAGGTCACGCTCCAGCGCGTCGGTCAGGCGGGCAGTGTTGTTCAGGGTCAGTTCGCTCATGGTTTGGCTCCAGTCCGTTTCGTCATGGGGTAAACCATTATAGGGATAACCCTAGGCAAATAGCAATGTCATTTTAAGGGAAAACCCTAGTATGTTGTAAAAATGTTTGTGGGACATGGACTTAGCGCCCGTTACGCAGGGCGCGGGCCGCGTCCGCAAGCTCTCCGGCCGTCAGGCCGATGGGGCCGACACCCTGGGCGACCAGCGCATCGGCGGCGGCGCCGTGCAGCCAGACCGCCCCGCGCACGGCCTGGTCCAGCGGCAGTTTCTGGGCAAGCAGGGAAGCCAGCATGCCGGCCAATACGTCCCCGGTTCCCGCGGTGGCCAGGCCCGGGTTGCCGCTGGTGTTGATGTGCAGATTGCCGTCGGGGGCGCATACGACGGTGCCGGCGCCCTTGAGGACGATCCAGGCCTGGAAGCGCTGCGCCAACTGCCGGGCGGCGGCGGGGCGGTCGCGCTGGATCTCGGGCGTGCCGATACCCAGCAAGCGGGCGGCCTCGGCGGGGTGGGGGGTCAGCACGATGGGGCCGGCGCCCCAGTTGGGATGGATTTCGCCCCGGGCCAGCAGGTTCAGGCCGTCGGCGTCCAGCACCAGCGGGGCCTCGCGCCGCAGGACGAACAACTCCGACAACGCATTTGCGGCCAGCTGGCTCGTGCCGATTCCGCAGCCGGCGACCCAGGCGGTCACACCCCAGTCTTCTTCCAGCAGCGAGCGGAAGTCGCGCAGCATCAGTTCGGGTTGCAGGGGGTCGCAGGGCAAGGGCAGCGCGTCCTGGACAAAGCCCACCAGCACCTTGCCGGCGCCGGTCTTCAAGGCGGCGCGGGCGGCGAGCAGCGCCGCGCCCGTCATGCCGGCGCCGCCGCCCACCACCCCCACGGTGCCGAAGCTGCCCTTGTGCGTATCCTGCGCGCGGGGGGCGAACAGGGCAGGCAGCGCGGCGCGGTCGATGGGGATGGCGGGGGTGTTCATGGGGTGAGGCTCCGGGGGGGAATCGTCATGGCGGGTCGGCCGTATCCACTATAGTGCGCAAAAACGCGGCCGCCTCGGGCGGGGCGCGAACAACCAAGAGACGACCCGGAGCAGACAATGACCGACATTACGCTGGAACACTATTCGGCCTACGAATCCCTGAAGCTGCGCCGCCACCCCGGCGGCGTGCTGGAATTGATCATGGGGACCAAGGGCGGCGTGCCGGGCAAGTTGTCCACGGCCGACGACCGCATGCACCGCGAACTGGCCGACATCTGGCGCGACATCGACACCGATCCGGACACGCGGGTGGTGGTGATCCGCGGCGAGGGCAAGGGGTTCTCGGGCGGCGGCGACCTGGAGCTGGTGCAGCAGATGGCCGACGACTTCCACGTGCGCACCCGCGTCTGGCGCGAGGCGCGCGACCTGGTCTACAACATCATCAATTGCAGCAAGCCGATCGTGTCTGCCATGCACGGCGCGGCGGTGGGGGCGGGTCTGGTGGCCGGGCTGTTGGCCGACATTTCCATCGCGGCGCGCGACGCCCGCATCATCGACGGCCACACCCGCCTGGGCGTGACGGCGGGCGACCACGCCGCCATTGTCTGGCCGCTGCTGTGCGGCATGGCCAAGGCCAAGTACTACCTGATGCTGTGCGAGACGGTCTCGGGCGAGGAAGCCGAGCGCATCGGCCTGGTGTCGCTCTGCGTGGACGAGGCCGAGCTGATCGGCAAGGCGTTCGAGGTGGCCAACAAGCTGGCAGCCGGGTCGCAGACGGCGATCCGCTGGACCAAGTACTCGCTGAACAACTGGCTGCGGATGGCGGGGCCGACCTTCGACACCTCGCTGGCGCTGGAATTCATGGGCTTTGGCGGCCCGGACGTGCGCGAGGGCATCAATTCCCTGCGCGAGCGCCGGGCGCCGAATTTCCGGCCCGATTCGCCGTTCTGACCTATTTCTTGAAGAACTTCGCGAACGCCGCCTGCGCTTCTTCGGTCTGCAGGCGCGCGCGAAACTGCTGGGCTTCGTAGTCCAGCGTCTCCTGGATGGCCTGCCGGTCCGCCCGCTTCATCATCGCCTTGGTGAGCCGTAGCGCGGCGGGCGGCTGGCGCGCCAGATCCGCGGCGGTGGCCTGCGCCTCGGCCAGCGCCTGGCCCTTGGGCGTGGCCGACGTGGCCAGCCCGGCCTGCACCGCGTCGTCCGCCGTGAAGGCCTTGCCCTGCATCAGCCATTGCGCTGCCCGGCGGCCGGCCAGGCGCGGCATCAGCAGGCTGGACGCGCCTTCCGGGCACAAACCCAGGGCGACGAACGGCATGCGCAGCGTGGCGCCTTCGCCGATGTGGACAAAGTCGCAATGCTGCAGCAGCGTCACGCCGATGCCGATGGCGTAGCCCTCGACGGCGGCGATGACCGGCACGTCGGCCGTGGTCAGCGCGCGCAGGAAGGTCAGGCCCGCGCTGTCGCCCGCGCCACGCTCGGCCTGGAAGTCGCGCAAGTCGTTACCCGCCGTGAAGTGATCGCCCGCGCCGGTCAGGATGACCGCAGACAGCGTCACGTCGGCGCTTGCCAGCGAAATCTGCTCCGTCAGCGCCGCGTAGGTGGCGGTGTCGAGCGCGTTGCGGCGGTCCTGCCGGTCTATCGTCAGCGTCAGGACGGCGCCGTCGCGCTGGACCTTCAGGCCGGCGCTCATGCGTGCGGGGCCGCGGCCAGGCGGGCTTTCGCCTCGGCGTACTCGCGCCGCAGCGTGTCGACGATCTTGCGCGTGGGTTCGACGCTGGCGATGCCGCCCACGCCCTGGCCGGCGCCCCAGATGTCCTTCCAGGGCTTGACGCGCGTCGAGCCGAAATTGGACGCGCCGCTATCGGGTGCGGGCAGGTTGGCAGGGTCCAGGCCGGCGGCCGCAATGCTGGCCTTCAGGTAGTTGCCCGGGATGCCCGTGAAGAACGGCGTGTACAGAATGTCCGACGCGCTGGCCTCGACGATGGCGGCCTTGTAGCCCTCGCTGGCGTTGGCTTCCTCGCTGGCGATGAAGCGCGTGCCCATGTAGGCAAAGTCCGCGCCCATGGCCTGCGCGGCGAGCACGTGCGCGCCCGAGGTGATGGCGCCCGACAGGATCAGCGGGCCGTCGTAAAAGCGGCGAACCTCGGAGATCAGCGCGAAGGGGCTCAGCGTGCCGGCGTGGCCGCCTGCGCCCGCGCACACCAGGATCAGGCCATCCACCCCCGCTTCCAGCGCCTTTTCGGCGTGGCGGATGGTGGTGACGTCATGGAAAACCTTGCCGCCCCAATCGTGAACGCCCTTCACCAGGTCGCCCGGGGCGCGCAGGCTGGTGATGATGAGCGGCACGCGGTGGCTGGCGCATACGGCCAGGTCCGCCTCCAGCCGGTCGTTGGACTGGTGGATGATCTGGTTGACGGCAAATGGTGCGACGCGCTCGCCGGGGTGGGCTTCGCGGTGGGACGCGAGCCCCGCCTGGACTTCGTCGAGCCAGTCGGTCAACAGCGTCTGCGGCCGCGCGTTCAGCGCGGGAAACGACCCCACGATGCCGCTCGTGCACTGGGCGATGACCAGTTTGGGGTTGGAGACGATGAACATCGGGGCGCTGATGACCGGCAGGGACATCTGGCCATACAAATCAGTCACGAGGGGATGGGGCATGGGGCGTCGTCTCGTTGTTGGTTTTGGAGTATATTAATTACCTACCGACCGTCCGGTAATTAATTAATCTTTATTTAACGGCATGCGCGGAAGGGCTGTCAATGGAGGTTCGCCAGAACCTTTTCGGCCCCGCGCGGCCCCTGTCAAAGGCCGACATGGCGCTTACCGCCCCACCCGTACAGAAACGCGCCCGCGCCGGCAGGCCGCCCACGCTGGCCGCTCCGCGCGAACGCATTCTGGAAGAAGCCGCCAAGCTGTTTGCCCGCAGCGGCTACGACGGCAGCTCCATTTCCGACCTGGCCGCCGCCATCGGCGTGTCCAAGGCGGCCATCTATCACTATTACCCCACCAAGCAGGACATCTACGACGCCATCATCCTTCAGGTGCTGGAAGGCCTGACGCAGACCGTCGGCCGCGACGTGGCCGGCGCTGTGGGCGGCGTGGCCCGCCTGCGCGCGTTCATGGTGGGACATGCCCGTTATTTCGAGCAGCACCACGCCCAATTCGTGACCATGCTGATCGGCTACTCGGGCATGGCGCTGTCCGAACGCGAAGATGCCGCCCGCCTGCGAGACAGCTACGAAAAGCTGTTGCGCGACGTGATCGCGCAAGGCGTGGCCGACGGCGCGTTCCGCGCGCTGGACGTGGCAGCCACGGGCCGCGCCGTGCTGTCGATGCTGAACTGGATGGTGCGCTGGTACAAGCCCGGGCAGGGCGACAGTGCCGAAACCATCGCCGACGGCTATTTCGATCTGCTGGTGGGCGGCATGCGTCCCTGAACGCGCCGCCATACCAAACCCCTGACCTGCATTCGCTCTAAGAGACTTTCCTCATGGCCCTGGACACCGAAACCCTGAACCTGCTGATCGACGCCGTCCGCCGCTTCGTGCACGAACGGCTGATTCCCGCCGAGGACGAACTGGCCGTCAGCGGCGAAGTGCCGCCGGACATCGTCAATGAAATGCGCGACCTGGGCCTGTTCGGCCTGTCCATCTCGCCGGATTTTGGCGGGCTGGGCCTGACGATGGAAGAAGAGGTCCGCGTCGTGTTCGAACTGGGCCAGACCTCGCCCGCGTTCCGGTCGCTGGCCGGCACCAACATCGGCATCGGCTCGCAGGCGATCGTCCTGGCCGGCACCGACGAGCAGCGCGCCCGATACCTGCCCAAGCTGGCCAGCGGCGAACTGATCGGGTCGTTTGCGCTGACCGAGCCCGACGCGGGCTCCGACGCCATGTCGCTGCGCGTGTCCGCCGAGCGTGACGGCGACTGCTACGTGCTGAACGGCACCAAGCGCTACATCACCAATGCGCCCATCGCCGGCCTGTTTTCGGTCATGGCCCGCACGGCGCCCGAGCGCCGGGCCAACTCCATCTCGTGCCTCCTCGTCGAGGCCGGCACGCCGGGCCTCATCATCGGCAAGCCGGACAAGAAGATGGGCCAGGCCGGCGCGCTGACCAGCGACGTCGTGTTCGACAACTGCCGCGTGCCGGCCAGCGCCTTGCTTGGCGGCGAGGAAGGCAATGGCTTCCGGACCTCCATGCGCGTGCTGGACAAGGGGCGCCTGCACATCTCCGCGTTGTGCGTGGGCATTGCCGACCGCCTGCTGCGCGACGCCGTCAAGTACGCCACCGAGCGCAAGCAGTTCGGCCAGCCCATCGCCGAATTCCAGCTCATCCAGGCGATGATCGCCGACAGCCAGGCCGAACTCTACGCGGCCCGCTGCATGGTGCTGGATGCCGCCCGCATGCGTGACCGCGGCGAGAACACCACCATGCAGGCCGCCTGCTGCAAGCTCTTCTCCACGGAAATGGTGGGCCGCGTGGCCGACCGCGCGGTGCAGATCCACGGGGGCGCGGGCTACATGTCCGAGTACGCGGTGGAGCGCTTCTACCGCGACGTGCGCCTGTTCCGCATCTTCGAAGGCACGTCGCAGATCCAGCAGCTGGTCATTGCGCGCGAGACCATCAAGGCCCATTCCTGATCTTTCCGCCGCCAGCGGTCCGGCCAACGCGTTCGAGAGGCTAATATCCAGTCTGACGAATGTTGATCGGAAGGCGGCCCCCGGCGGGCCGCCTTCTGGCATGACGGAATCCCAGTCCGCCTTGCGCCCCGGCGCGGGCGGGAAGTTCTCATTTCCCTTCTAGCGAAAAGATTACCGATGTCGCAACGTCCCGCTCCCCTAACCGGCATACGTGTGCTGGATCTGACCCGCGTGCTGGCGGGTCCCTGGTGCACCCAGAACCTCGCTGACCTTGGCGCCGAGGTCATCAAGATCGAACGGCCCGGCTCGGGCGACGACACGCGCGCCTGGGGCCCTCCGTACCTGAAGGACGAAGCGGGCCACGACACCACCGAGGCCGCGTATTACCTGTCGGCCAACCGCAACAAGATGTCGGTGGCGCTGGACATCGCCTCGCCGCGTGGGGCCGAGCTCGTGCGCGAACTGGCCTTGCAGAGCGACATCCTGGTGGAAAACTTCAAGGTCGGCGGGCTTTCCAAATACGGCCTGGACTACGAGAGCCTGAAGGAACTGAATCCGCGTCTGATCTACTGCTCGATCACGGGCTTCGGCCAGACCGGCCCCTACGCCAGCCGTCCGGGCTATGACTTCATGATCCAGGGCATGGGCGGCCTGATGAGCATCACCGGCGAGCGCGACGATCTGCCCGGCGGCGGTCCGCAGAAGGCAGGCGTTGCCGTGGCCGACCTGATGACCGGCATGTATTCCACCGTGGGCATCCTGGCGGCGCTGCACGAACGGGCCCGCAGCGGCCTGGGCCAACACATCGACATGGCGCTGCTGGACTGCCAGGTCGCCATGCTGGCCAACCAGAACCTGAACTTCATGACCTCCGGAGTGGCGCCGCGCCGCGCCGGCAACGCGCACCAGAACCTGGTGCCCTACCAGGTGTTCGCGGCCAGCGACGGCCACCTCATCGTGGCGGTGGGCAACGACAGCCAGTTCCGCAACTATTGCGGCGCGATTGGCCTGCCCGAGCTGTCGGCCGACCCGCGTTTTGCCACCAACCCGCAGCGCGTGAAGAACCGCGAGGAACTGGTGCCGCTGCTGGCCGAGCGCATGGCCACTGGCGAGCGCGACCACTGGCTCGCCGCGCTGGAAGGCGTGGGCGTGCCGGCCGGTCCCATCAACACGCTGGACCAGGTCTACGAAGACCCGCACGTGCTGGCCCGCAACATGAAGCGCGAGCTGCCCCATCCGGCCGCAGGCACCGTGCCCGTGGCGGCCAGCCCGCTGAAGTTCTCCGGCAGTCCGGTCGAGTACCGCCGCGCCCCGCCCATGCTGGGCGAGCACACCGAGCAGGTCCTGTCCGAAAAGCTGGGACTGTCGGCCGAAGAAATCCAGGCGCTGGCCCAGAGCCGCGCCTGACGCGCGCGAGAAGGCGGCCTGGCCGCCTTTTGCGCATGCCGCGCCGCGCCAGGCGCACGATCCATTCCAATACAGGCAGGAGATAGTTGATGACGGACATTCAAACCATCGGCGTCGTGGGCGCCGGGGCCATGGGGCGCGGCATCGCGCAGATCGCGGCGCAGGCCGGCTTGCGTGTGCGCCTGTACGACACCAGCGCCGACGCCATCGCGGCCGCGCGCGAGTCCTTGCGCCAGACTTGGGAGAAGCTTGCTCAGAAGGGCAAGCTGACCGCCGCCGACGCGCAAGCCGCGCTCGAACGTGTCGAATCGGCCACCGCGCTGACCGACATGGCGAACTGCCAGCTCGTGGTCGAGGCCATCGTCGAGCGCCTGGACGTCAAGCGCGATCTGTTCGCGGCGCTGGAAGGCGTGGTGTCCGACGACTGCATCCTGGCGTCCAACACCTCGTCGCTGTCCATCACGGCGATTGCGGCCGCCTGCAAGCGGCCGCAGCGCGTGGCGGGCTATCACTTCTTCAATCCGGTCGCGCTGATGAAGGTGGTCGAGGTCATCGACGGCCTGCGCAGCGCGCCGGAAGTGGGCGACGCCCTGGCCGATCTGGCCCGCCGCATGGGGCACACCCCCGTGCGCGCCAAGGACATGCCCGGCTTCATCGTCAACCACGCCGGCCGCGGCATGAATACCGAAGGCCTGCGCGTGGCGCAGGAGGCGGTGGCCACCTTCGCCCAGGTCGACGCCGTCATGCGCGAGCAGGCGGGCTTTCGCATGGGCCCGTTCGAGCTGCTGGACCTGACCGCGCTCGACGTCTCGCATCCGGTGATGGAATCCATCTACCGCCAGTTCTTCGACGAGCCGCGCTTCCGCCCGTCGCCCATCACGACGGTGCGCCTGGCCGGTGGCCTGATCGGCCGCAAGGCCGGCGAAGGCTTCTACGTCTACGCCGACGGCCAGAAGCAGGTGCCGGCCGAAGCCGCCGCGCCCGCGCTGCCCGACGGCCTGAAGGTCTGGGTCAGCCCCAAGCATGGCGAAGGCTACGCCCGCGCGTCCGCGCTGGTGGAAAAGCTGGGCGGCACGCTGGTCACGGGTTCCACGCCCGACGCCGATGCGCTGATTCTGGTCACGCCCTTCGGTGAAGACGTGTCCACCACCGTCTCCGCGCAAGGCTTGAACGCGGGCCGTACCGTCGGCCTGGACACGCTGTATGCGTTCGACGGCGCCAAGCGCCGCACGATCATGGTCTCGCCGGCCACCGAAGCCAAGTGGCGCGACGCCGCGCATGCGCTGCTGGCCGCGGACGGCGTGCCCGTCACGGTGATCGAGGATTCGCCGGGCTTCATCGCGCAGCGCATCGTGGCGCACATCGTGAATATCTCCTGCGACATCGCGCAGCAAAAGATCGCCACGCCCGAAGACATCGACCTGGCCGTGACGCTGGGACTGGGCTATCCCGTGGGCCCGCTGGCCCTGGGCGACAAGCTGGGCGCCGACCGCATCCTGGAAATCTTGAAGAGCATGCAGCGCGTCACGGGCGACACCCGTTACCGCCCGAGCCTGTGGCTGCAACGCCGCGTGCAGCTGGGCATGTCGCTGCTGAAGTCGACGGCGGACTGATCGCTGCGCGGCAAGGTCGGCAAGGTGTCTGACACCCAGCGCGGCAAGGTGTCTGACACCCAGGCGAGATGGTCGTCAATGTGCGGCGGTGTCTCAACGGGTGTCAGACACCTTTTCTCAGCGCAACAGGTGCCTGACACCTTTTCAACGCATGAAGATGTTGCGGCCATGAAAAAAGCCCCTTGAATCATCAAGGGGCTTTTTGTTGCCTGTCGTGCCGGCGGGGTATTACTTGGCGGCGTCGACCATGTATTGGACGGCGGCGCGGATGTCTTCCTCGGAGGCGTTGGCGGCGCCGCCCTTGGGAGGCATTGCGCCCTTGCCCGTTATGGCGACCTTCACCATGGTGTCCATGCCGGTCTTGATGTAGGGCTCCCAGGCAGCCTTGTCGCCGAACTTGGGCGCATTGGCGACACCCGTGGCGTGGCACGCGAAACAGGCCGTCTTGTAGAGCTTTTCGCCGGCCGGATTGACCGCGGCAGCCTGTTGGGCGGGGGCCGGGGCAGCAGCGGGTGCGGCTGCGGCTGGTGCTGCGGCAGCCGGTGCTGCGGCTGGTGCAGCGGCTGCCGGTGCAGCGGCTTGGGCGGCGGGCGCGGCTGCGGCCTCGCCTTCCTTCTTGGCGCCTTCTTCGGCGGGAGCGGCGGGTTCTTCCAGCGAGGCGCCGGACTTGTTGGCCATGTACACCACGGCGCGCGCGACTTCGTAGTCGGACAGGGCCGGGTTGCCGCCCTTGGCGGGCATGCCGCCCTTGCCGTGCAGCGCGACCTTCAGCATCTCGTCGTAGCCCGCCTTGATGAACGGCGCCCACGCGGCGTTGTCGCCCATCTTGGGAGCGCCCGCCACGCCAGCGGTGTGACAGGCCGTACAGACAGCGGCAAAGACCTGCTCGCCGGTCTTGAAGACCTTGGGCGCGTTGGCATCAACCAGTTCGAAACCTGCCACGGGGGCGATCCGCCGGGCGACCGCTTCGCCGGACAGGGCGTCCGACCCGGCGCCGGTCTTGGTGCCAGTGACCACCATGTTCACCAGAAGGATGATGATGGCGATGGGAACCACGAAAGCCAGGACGACCGTGACGATCAGTTGCTTCGGGGTCTTGATGGGGGAGGAGTGCTCTTCTATGTGTTCCTGCTCGTTGCTCATGACCAAATCCTGCTAACGGGTACCGGGGGCGCCTTGGCGGCGGCAACAGAAAATCAGTACTGCACAAGTCGGCGGCAACCCATGCCCGCCTGCAAGCAAACGCTGGATTATATAACGGTGTCAGGGACGATCGTCCAATGTGTCAGGACGGGTTTTCGATGAGTTTGCCGGAAGATTTGATCCAGTTCATGCAGATCGCGCAAAACTGGGTACAATACCGCCTCCTTGCGCTGCGCCCGTAGTTCAATGGATAGAATGAGAGTTTCCGAAGCTCTTGATACAGGTTCGATTCCTGTCGGG
Source organism: Achromobacter sp. Root170 (assembly GCF_001428165.1). Classification (NCBI taxonomy): domain Bacteria; kingdom Pseudomonadati; phylum Pseudomonadota; class Betaproteobacteria; order Burkholderiales; family Alcaligenaceae; genus Achromobacter; species Achromobacter sp. Root170. The sequence continues at coordinate 146,216 of NZ_LMHN01000019.1, read as the reverse complement.
CGCGCCAATCCAGACAAGCTGTGCGTTTTCCAGGGCCCCTTCATAGGGGCCTTTTGTTTATGCGCCGTTCGGTTATGCGGATTCGGATATGAGGAATCGGTTATGCGGATTCGGTTATGCGCATTCTTTGTGCCGAAGCGCTTTTCATGGCGTTAAGCATCCTTTCTGTTCAGCGCTTTGATTCGACGCCTGCGACGGGCGCTTACGTTTTACGCTTACGTCTCACGCCCACGTAAGAACATCTGCCGATCATGGCGCCGCCAAAACCTGCCAAAGCCCTTCCCGCGTCCGCGACCAGCCTCGCCTTGGACAACGCCGCCGCGCCGAACACGTTGTCATGGGATGACCTACGCATCGTCAAAGTGTTGAGCGATTGCGGCAATCGGTCCTTGGCGGCCGAAAAGCTCGGCATCAATGCCTCGACGGTATCGCGCCGCGTGGCGCAGGCCGAGGCTGCGCTGGGCGTTGCCTTGTTTGACCGGCGGCGCGCAGGCTACAAGCTGACCGCCGAAGGGATGGAGCTTCGCGCGCTGAGCGAGCGTGTCGAACTCGATGTCGTCAGTGTGGCCCGCCGCATTTCCGGTTCCACGCATGACCCGCACGGCACGCTTCGGGTTGCCACCAGCGACTCGCTGCTGCTGTATTTCCTGACGCCCATCATTGCCGAATTCAGGGCAACCCACCCCGCGCTGTCGATTGAGGTCCTGGTCGGGAACGACACGCTGGACCTTGCCCGCGACGAGTCGGACATCGCGCTACGAGCGACCCAGCGGCCGCCGCAGAGCTGGGTCGGGCGCAAGCTGGCAGGCATCGCGTGGGCGCCCTACGGAAGCGCGCAACAGTTTCGGCGCAAGGCGCCTGCCGCGGATCGCATTCACGACCTGAGCTGGGTGTCCTACGCGGGCGGACTGGCTGGATTGAAGGCCGCTCGCGTTCTTGAAGGCCGGGTTGCACCGGCCAATATCGCGTACCGATCCGATTCGGTCGCCGCCGTCGGCGCGGGCATCGTTGCGGGGCTCGGGGTGGGCTATCTGCCCTGCATGCTGGGAGACACGATGGCCGACCTGGTGCGCGTGGGTCCTGTCGTGCCCGAGCTTGCGGATGACCTCTGGCTGCTCACCCACCCCGACATCCGGCGCTCACGGCGCGTTCAGATCTTCATGCGTTTTTGCGCCGCGGCCGTGGCCAAGCACAAGGCCTTGATCGAGGGCCGCCAAGCGCGGCCCCCGTCAAAGATCTGACGGATCCTCAAACGGCAGTGCGAGGACGCAGCACCGCCTTGCAGGCGATCTCGATCAACTGCGCGGGCATCGCCAACCGGGAGACACCGATCAGGTTGCTGGCGACCTGGGGACGATCGGTGCCGTAGGCGGCCTTGCGCACCTTGCCTGCAGCCGCAAAGGCGGCATCGACGTCCAAGACGTACAGCGTTTCTTCCACGACGTTATCCAGCGTGGCGCCGAACTTGCCCAGCAAGGCCGCCAGGTTCTCGTAGGTCGCGCGCATCTGCGCTTCCATGGTGGAGAAGTCACGCGGCTTGCCTTGGTCGTCAAGTTCGGCCGGCGCGATCAGGTTGCCATCCTGGTCGTGATTGAGCTGGCCCGACACGTAGATATCGTTACCCACCTGCACCGCCTGCGCATAACCATAAGCGTCTTCCCACGGCACGCCCCAATAGGCGGTTTTCTTTTCGAGCGGATTCGAGTGCGTCGTCATGGCTTTCTCCTGGGATATTGGGGAAATGAAATTCGGTGATCAGAAGGCTCCAGCGTAACTGCGCAATGGAAATACGAGAGCGCATTATTGCGCCGGTGCGGCGCAAATTTGCACTTTGTCCCGCGCCCGGATAACGCCTGCTCGGTCGACGGTCACCTGTCCGGATGACTGGCACGTCAACGATTCGAACGCAATGGCGATCCGTCGGATTTCGATGCCTACGTTGATGTTTGAGAAAGCGGTCGCGCCATCGGAGTAATAGTGCTCTCGGTGAATCCTCCGGCTCTGAACACAATCGATCACACCGACGAAGTGGGCGCCAACGATCTGCGGCCCGGCTCCGTCTTTCAACGTGAACAAACGGCTATTCACGCGCACGCGGTCACTTGCCGTCGCCGTCAGCAGCGCGCCGGGCGGAACGAGAAATCGCCGCGCGTGAATCCGAAACTCAGGATGATCGATTGATGGACGTGGATTCCCGCGCGGCGCACCAACGTGCCGATTCAACGCTGTTTCTCAAGGCCCGAACAACCGCGAACAGGCTCTGCTTTGGCCTGCTGCTGCTTTCCGTCGACGTGTCGCACCATGCCGTTGCCTCTGGCGGGATCGTTGGCGCATCGGGGGCAGGCGGCCAGGGAGGCGCATCCAATGGGGGGCGCGGCGGCGACGGTGGAGATGGCCAGGCCGCCCTGGAGCTTACGACGTCGTACACCACGGCAGGCAACGTCGAAGGCGGGGCCGGCGGCGGCGGTGGGGGTGGCGGTGGCGGCGGGCATGGCCATTCCATGGGCGGCGCTGGCGGTGCCGGGGGGAACGGCGGGGCCGGCATCGTCATCTCAGGCGACGCGGTGGTATTGCACAACGACGGCTGGTCAATCCGCGGCGGCAAGGGCGGTGGCGGCGGCGGAGGAGGAGGCTCCACCTTCCATTTCTCTGTGGAAGCAGATGGTGGTCGCGGTGGCGACGGCTCGACGGGCGTAGGCGGTGCCGCGGGCGGGGGCGGGGGAGGCGGGGCGCATATCCGGACGGGCTTCGGGGGAGACGGCGGCAATGGTGGAGAAGATGGTCTGGCGGGGGGCAGTGGTCCCCCAGGTATTTCGTGGGCTGGCGGAGGTGGCGGTGGCGGCGGCACGTCCGCCAACGGTGGGGCTGCAGGCCAGGACGTGTGGCCGGTGATAACTGAGGGGTTGGGCGGAGCGGGGGGTATTGCCGGCGGGGCATCCGGCGTCGCGGGAACCAATGCCATGCATTATGAAGGTTTTGCAGCCGGTGGAGGGGGCGGAGGCGCGCCAGGCGGCGCGGGTGGCAACGGCGGACAGTACACGCGCTTCGATACGAACGGCGGCGGCGGCGAGGGCAGCAGCAATCACGGCGTCTACGTCACGGGAGCCGATTCCGTCATCATCAACGCGGGCTCCATCATGGCGGGGCCCGTCAACCAGGACACCGCAATCAAGTATGCGGGGACCGCCAGCAACGCGACCTTGATGCTCCGGGAGGGCAGCGTGATTCAAGGCCTCGTCGACGCGACCGAATCGGCCGGCAGAAACACACTGGTCCTTGATGGCGGGGCCGCGCTGGCCTTTGACGTCGGCAAGATTGGCGACGGCGCACAAGGCCAGTATCTGGGCTTCAACGCATTCGAGAAGACGTCTGACGGCATGTGGGCGCTGACAGGGGCGCCCGCACTGGCGCTCACGCCTTGGACACTACTCGGGGGATGGCTTGCCATTACGGACGACGGCGCGCTGGGTGATTCGGCTGGTGGCCTCGTCTTCGACGGCGGCGGGTTGCAACTGAACGGCAGCATGTCGTCGCAGCGCGATTTTCAGTTGCGCGGTGATGGCGCGGTCCACACGGCCGTCGGCACGGTGTCCGTGATGCAGGGAACGATCAGTGGCGCAGGCAACCTCACCAAGACCGGTTCCGGCACATGGATCATCCTGGGCAGCGATACCGGATCGGCCAACACCACGCCGGCGGGGCCGCTCACCCATACCGGCGTGACGCGTGTCGACGAGGGCATGCTGGTCATCCATGGCACGGCCCTGGGCCAGGCCGATCAAGCGGCCGCCAGCGTCGCCGGCGCCAGCAATGCGACATTGAGCCTTGCGAACGGCGCCAGGCTCGACGGCCAGATGGACGGACCGAACCTCATCATCGATGCAACTAGCCGATGGAACGTCCTGGCCGATGCCGCTACCGCCGCGCAGGGCCTCAACCTCAGCAGCGTCAACTCACTTCAGCTTGCTGGCAGCATCGCCTTTTCGCCGCCCTCCGATGCGGCGAACAATCAAGCCGGCCGCACAGTCACCGCCAACAACCTGGTGGGCGCCGGTGGCGAAGTGCAACTGCACGTGAACCCGACCGGCGCCGCGGATCATCTGACGCTGACCCAGGGCGCCACGGGGTTGACCTACCTGAAGCTCATCACGCCGGGCGGCTTCGGAGATCCGTTGGCCGGCGACGGGTTGCTGGTGGTCAAGGCCGGCGCCAGCACCGACCACGCGTTTCTACAAACCCCCGGACAACCCACGCAGGCGGGCGCATTCAATTACGGGCTGGTGCAAGGCGCGAGAAACGGCGCAGCGGATCTGGCCAACAACTGGTATCTGTTCAGCGATATCCGTCCCGAGGTGTCCATCTACTCGCAGTTGGGCAATCAGGCCTTGCGGCAGTCCGAGGTGGCGGTGGGGTCGTTCAACGAACGGATGGGAGCGACCGAAACGCTGGCGCGAACGGTCTACCCCTATGTCTGGGCGCGGTCGCTGGGCGTCCTGGAACGCCGGGATGGCGCGCCTCAAGGGATCCGGCAAGCGAATGTCGCCGTGGATTCGCGGTTGGGCGGGCTGCAGGTGGGAACGGACCTGTTCGTGGCCAGCAAAGGTATCGGCCGCCAGAGCGTGGGCGTGTTTGGTACGGCAATGGTTTCCCGTAACGACGTGTCGCACTATCAGGCATCCACGCGATCGACGGTGGATGCCGGCCGCAGCGATCAAACCCTGTATGGCCTGGGCGCTTACTACACGTTGATGGACGGCAAGGGCGGTTACGCCGATTTCGTCGGACAGGTCAGCCGGTATGGCGTGAAGACGCAATCGCGCGGTGCGCATGGCACGTCCCTGCAGACATCCGGATGGGGCGCCGCGCTGTCGGCCGAAGCCGGAAAGGCCTTCGATGTTCGCGATGGCCGCGGTCTTCGCGTTGAACCGCAAGCCCAGGTGATGGTCCAGCACGTCAAGTTGCGCGATGCTGAAGACAGCGGGGGCCGGGTTGCCCTGCCGGGACTGCACGCGCTGCATTCGCGTGTGAGTCTGAAGCTATCGAAAGTCTGGGGTGCGCAAGCCCAGACGCAAAGCCACGGCTGGCTGATGCTGAGCTACCGCCACACGCTGGGAAGCTCCTCCAGTTCGTATCCCACCGCCACGCAGGGCGATATCGCATTCGACAACGATCTGGATGGATCGCGCGTCGGCCTGGCGGCGGGCTATGACCGGCGCGTGGGCAGGAATACCTTCGTCAATGTGCAAGTGCAGGCCGAACAGGGCTTGGGCAGCTCGTCAGGATTGCGGGCGGTGGCCGGCTCGTTGGGGGTGAAGTATCTGTTCTAGCGCCCTTGCATGACGAGGCCCGCGGGATCGCTGGCACGGTCTTGGAACACGCGCCATAGCGATCGTCTGATTTTCCACGGCAACTGATTCTTATGAAGACTGTCGCGCATTCCGAGTAATCCTACTCTGGGTAAAGCCGGGACGCATAAAGAGAATCTGACACACCGACGACACGGCCTTTAACGCTTTTTAGCTCGCCGCCGTCGCTCGATGTGATTAACCGGATTACTCAAACGCGCAACCGGCAGCCCCGGTGTTCCACGTTCTTGCGAGATCAAGATCACGTTTCTGCCTGGAGCGTCCCCTGTGCTCCCGGTGCAATCGAATTCGTGAAGCCGCGCGTGAATCCACACCCAGGATGAACCAACGATGCACACGGATTCTTGCTTGGCGTTGCAACATGAACATTCGACTCGAAATCGAACCGACAAGGCGCGCGGTATTGCGCTCAAGCTTTGTTTTGGCCTGTCTCTGATCTCTCTTGGCATGTCCCCGCATCCGGCCGCACGCGCCTTGATCGTCGGCGAGGCGGGGGTGGGCGGCGCAGGCGGGGCTGCCAATGGCGGCAATGGCGGCGATGGCGGGGATGGCTTTGCCGCCCTGGATCTCACCACGTCGTATACGACCTATGACGACATTGAAGGCGCGCCGGGCGGAGGGGGAGGCGGCGGCGGGGGAGGCGGGCCGGGAAACTTTGACGGCGGCGGGGGCGGCGCGGGCGGGAACGGTGGGCACGGCATCGTGATCTCCGGCGACGGCGTGGTCCTGCATAACGACGGGTATTCGATCAGCGGCGGCAAGGGCGGCGGCGGCGGGGGCGGGGGTGGCGGTAGCTACAGTGAGGATGCGGTCAGCAACGGCGGTCGCGGTGGTGATGGCTCCGGAGGAGCAGGCGGCGGGGCGGGCGGTGGCGGCGGGGGCGGTGCGGATATAAATCCCGGCGGGATCGATGGAACGGGTTACGGCGGAAACGGCGGCAATGGGGGCGAAAATGGCATGCCGGGTGGCGGCGACGTCCCGGGGACTTCTTCGTATGCCGGTGGTGGAGGCGGTGGTGGCGGCACCTACACCAACGGTGGGTCGGCGGGCCAGGGGTTATTCCAGAGCCAAAGTCCGGGTGTAGGCGGATCAGGCGGTATGGCTGGCGGTGAGTCCGGCGTCGACGGTGGCCGAGCAAATCCAGGAACGGCATTGGAAGGATGGGGTGGGGGTGGCGGAGGCGGCGGCGCGGCCGGTGGATCTGGCGGCAACGGCGGGCGAGGGTCTGGATTCGCCGGCGGGCCTTCTGGTGGCGCTGGCGGCAACAGCGGTCACGGTGTCCACGTCACCGGCGCCAACTCCGTGATCATCAATTCAGGCACGATCTCGCAGGGGCCGGCGAACCAGAACATCGCCATCAAGTATGCGGCGACCGCCCATGATTCCACGCTGGTCCTGCAGGCCGGCAGTGAAATCATCGGCCTGGTCGACGCCACGGAGTCGGGCGGCAAGAACACGTTCAGGTTGGATGGCGGCGCGGCGCTGGCCTTTGATGTCAGCCTGATTGGAAGCGGCCCGCAGGCCCAATACCTGGGCTTCAATGCCTTCGAAAAGACCTCGGAAGGAACCTGGACGCTGACGGGTACGCCCACCCAGGCCCTCACGCCGTGGACGCTGTCGGGCGGGTGGCTCGCGATTGCCGACGACGCCAGCCTGGGTGACGCGAGCGGCGCACTCACATTCAACGGCGGCGGCTTACAGTTGGACGCCAGCGTGACCTCGCAACGCGACATGCAGTTCGTCAGTGACGGCGCGATCCGCACGGCGGATGGCACGGTCTCCGTGATGGAGGGCGCGATCACCGGATCGGGCTCGCTTACCAAGACCGGCGCGGGGACGTGGATCATCGGCAGCGACAATGCCTTCGCCGGCGCAACGCTGATCGACGACGGCGTGCTGCAACTGGGCGCGGGCCAGGCCGTCGGATCGTTGGGGGAGGGCGTGATCGAGAACAACGCCGTTCTGGCCATCGACCGCACCGATGCAGTCATCCTGTCCAACGCCATATCGGGAACGGGCGATCTGCTGCAGGCGGGTTCGGGCACGACCACGCTGACCGGGCCGCTTACCTACACCGGCTTCACGCGGGTGGACAACGGCACGCTGGTCATCGATGGCACCTCGTTGGGGCAGGCTGAACTTGCGGTTGCCCGGGTCGTTGGGGCGGGCGGTGCGAACCTCGGACTGGCCAACGGCGCACGGCTCGACGGCTGGGTGGATGGACCGAATCTTTCCATCGACGCGGCCAGCCGTTGGAACATCCTGACCGATGGGTCCAACCCCGCGCAAGCAAACAACCTCAGCACTGTCAACGAACTTCGGCTTGCCGGCAGCGTCGCGTTTGCGCCGCCCGCCGAGTGGACCCACGATGCCATCGGCCGCACGTTCACCGCCAACAATCTGGCGGGCGGCGGCGGGGAAGTGCAGCTGCACATGATTCCGACCTCGGCCGGCACGGTGGATTACCTGACCTTGAATGCGGGGGCGACGGGGCTGACGAATCTGACGCTCAACACCGACAGCGGCTTCGGCGATCCGCTACACGGAAACGGCTTTCTGGTGGTCAAGGCGGGCGCCAGCACGGACAACGCGTTCCAGCTGACGCCCGGCCAGGCGCCTCGGGGCGGGGCGTTTCGCTATGTGCTGTCGCATGGCGCGCAGGATGGCTCGCCGACACTTGCCAACAACTGGTACCTCATCAGCGAGGTCCGCCCCGAGGTCTCCATTTACTCGCAGCTGGGCGGGCAAGCGCTGCGGCAGTCCGAATTGGCGGTGGGCACCTTCAACGAGCGCATGGGCGCGACCGAAACGCTGGCTCGGAAGGTGTACCCGTATGCCTGGGCCAGATCGCTGGGCGGATGGGAGAACCGCGATGCTGCGGCGCGCGGCATTCTGCAGTCGCAAGTGGGAAGCCGCACGACGCTGGGGGGCCTCCAGGTGGGCACGGACGTCTTTGTGACCAACAAGGGCATCCGCCGCAACAGTCTGGGCGTGTTCGGCACTGCATTGGTTTCCCGCGCGGACGTGGATCATTACCAGGCCTCCACGCGTTCAACCATCAATGCCGGCCGCAGCGACCAGACGATGTATGGCTTGGGCGCGTATTACACGATGATGGATGGCAAGGGCGGGTACGTCGACTTCGTCACGCAGATCAGCCGCTATGGCGTGAAGACCCAATCGAGCGGCGCCGACGGCATGTCGATGCAGACGTCGGGATGGGGCGCGGCACTGTCGGCCGAAGCCGGCAAGGCGTTCGACATTGGCGACGCGTCTAGGGGGCTTCGACTCGAACCGCAGGCGCAGGTGATGGTCCAGCACGTCAAGCTGCGCGACGGCGATGATGACCTCGGTCAGGTTGCGCTGCCGGCATCGCGTGCGCTGCATTCGCGCGTGAGCCTGAAGCTGTCAAAAGCCTGGGGCGAGCAGGACGATGCGCGCAACCACGGCTGGCTGATGCTGAGTTACCGGCACACGCTGGGGGAGTCGTCCAGCGAATACCAGACGCTCACTCAGGGCGACATTGCCTTCGAGAACAAACTGGACGGATCGCGTGTGGGACTGTCGGCAGGCTATGACCGGCGGGCGGGCAAGAACACGTTCGTCAATGTGCAGTTGAACGCCGAGCAGGGCTTGGGCGGCGCGTCGGGCTTGCGCGCGGTGGGGGGCTCGTTGGGGATCAAGCACCTGTTCTAACGTTCGCGGGTCCGCGTCTTGCACGACCCATCCTGTAGCGGCCGATGTGCTGGCGTCGGCCGCTCTCAGACCAGTCGGATTCTACGAGGGCCGGTGATGATTTTGGACGCTTGCGAGCCAACTGAGTAAACGTACTCTCGGCGAATCCGAGGCGCGTACGGAACACTGATCACGCCGACGAGAGGGTTCCAGCAAGCGCTCAATACCCGCAGTCCACGTCGCGCGATGTGATTAATCGGATTATTCCGCGCGTAGCCGGCTAGCCCGGTGTTCCACGTTCTTGAAACCTCAAGCAGATGATTTTGCCTGGCGCGGCTACGTGCCGGGTGCAATCGAAATTCGTGAAGCCGCGCGTGAATCCATACCCAGGATGAACCAATGATGCACACGGATTCTTGCTTGGCGTTGCGACATGCGGATTCGGCTCGAAATCGAATCGACAAGGCGCGCGGCATGGCGCTCAAGCTCTGTTTTGGCCTGTCTTTGATCTCTCTGGGCGTGTCCCATCCCACCGCACACGCCCTGATCATCGGTGAGGCGGGGACGGGCGGCGTGGGCGGGGCTGCCAATGGCGGCAGGGGCGGGGACGGCGGGGATGGCGTTACCGCCCTGGACATCACAACGTCCTACACGACTTATGACGACATCGAAGGGGCGCCCGGCGGCGGAGGTGGCGGCGGCGGGGGCGGTGGACGCGGCGGCGTCGTGGGCGGCGCGGGAGGCACGGGTGGCAATGGCGGGCACGGCATCGTGATCTCGGGCGACGGCGTGGTCTTGCATAACGACGGCTACTCGATCAGCGGCGGCAAGGGCGGCGGCGGCGGGGGCGGCGGCGGGGGCGCGTTTCATGTGACCGTGTCCAGTAATGGCGGCCGCGGCGGTGACGGAAGTGGGGGCGCGGGCGGCGGCGCGGGCGGCGGTGGCGGCGGCGGCGCGGACCTCACCTTTGGCGGCGTGATCGGGGCGGGTTTTGGGGGCGATGGCGGCCACGGGGGATTCAATGGTTCGCCCGGCGGCGGTAATTTGCAGAGCCCGGGGGCCAGCAAATTTGCAGGGGGCGGCGGCGGGGGCGGCGGCACATACACCCATGGAGGCACGCCAGGCCAGGCATTACGCGAAAGCGAGGTTTCGGGCGTGGGCGGCGTGGGTGGCATTGCTGGCGGAGAGCCCGGGGTGGACGGCGGCATCGCCAACCCTGAAGCGGCCGAAGCGCTGGCGCTGGGGCTGAGTCGGGATGAAATAGATGCCGTCCTGGACGGCTACGGCGGTGGCGGCGGTGGTGGCGGCGCGGCCGGCGGATCGGGCGGCAACGGCGGGCCTGGCAGCTACAACGAGGGCGGCCCGGCGGGCGGCGCCGGCGGCAGGAGCGGTCACGGCGTCTACGTCACGGGCGCCAACTCCGTGATCATCAATACGGGAACGATATCGCACGGGCCGGAGAACCAGGACACCGCCATCAAATATGCCGCGACCGCCCGCGATTCCACGCTGGTGATCAAAGGGCAGGGCGGCTGGGACAACCCGGACAGCCAGATCATTGGCCTGGTCGATGCCACGGAACCCGGCGGTAAGAATACGCTTGTCCTGGATGGTGGCTGGAACTCCCGTCTGGATGTCGAGAGCAACGCCTTTGATGTCCGTCTGATCGGAAACAGCGCGACCGGGTCGGCGCAGTATCTGGGCTTCAATGCCTTCGAGAAAACCTCTGCCGGGACGTGGAAGCTGACAGACTGGACCGACCCGGCGGTTCAGACGTCCTGGACCCTCTCTGGCGGGTGGCTCGCGATCGATCACGATAAAAGCCTTGGCAACCCGCAAGGCCTGCTCACCTTCAACGGCGGCGGGCTGCAAATCGATAGCCACATGCAGATGTATCGCGACGTGCATTTCGCGGGAGACGGCGCGATCCGTACGGCAGGCCCCGATCTGCCTGCCGGGTTGCAGCCGGACCTGCATATGAGGGGGAATATCACGGGCTCGGGCACGCTCACCAAGACGGGCGCTGGCACCCTGTTCATCAGCGAAGACAACCATGCATTTTCCGGTCCCGTCGTGATCGAAGAGGGCGTGCTGCACCTTGGCATTGGGGGGCTCTACGACGGCGGATCCCTGGGCGCGAGCGCGATCGAGAACAACGCCATCCTGGCGATATCTCAACGCGACGGTTGGTTCTCCAATGCCATATCGGGCACGGGAGAGCTGCATCAATTGGGCGGCACCACCACACTGACCGGACCGCTCTCCTATACCGGCATGACGCGGGTGGACAATGGCACGCTGGTCATCAATGGCACGTCGCTGGGCCAGGCCGATCATGCGGTGGCCCGGGTCGTGGGGTCGGGCGGCGCCGATTTGCATCTGACCCACGGCGCCACGCTGGATGGCTGGGTGGATGGACCGAATCTTTCCATCGACGCGACCAGCAAATGGAACGTCCTGACGGATGATTCCAACTCCGCTTCCAACCCCTCGCAAGCCAACAACCTCAGCACCGTCAACGAGCTTCGGCTTGAAGGCAGCGTCGCGTTTGCGCCGCCCGCGGACGGGACCAACGCGTCGATCGGACGAACGTTCACCGCCAACAACCTGGTGGGCAGCGGCGGCGAAGTGAAGTTGCACATGATCCCGACCTCGGCCGGCACCGTGGATTACCTGACCTTGAATGCAGGGGCGACGGGGCTGACGAACCTGACGCTCAACACCGACAGCGGCTTCGGGGATCCCTATGCCGGCAACGGCTTTCTGGTCGTCAAGGCCGGCGCCAGCACGGACAATGCGTTCCAGCAAACGCCCGGACAAGCCCCGCGGGCCGGCGCGTTTCACTATGTGCTGACGCATGGCGCGCAGGATGGCTCGCCGGAACTTGCCAACAACTGGTACTTGATCAGCGAGGTCCGCCCCGAGGTCTCGCTTTACTCGCAGCTGGGTGGTCAAGCCCTAAGGCAGTCTGAGTTGGCGGTGGGCACCTTCAATGAGCGCATGGGCGCGACCGAAACGCTGGCCCGTAAGGTCTACCCCTACGTCTGGGCCAGAACGCTGGGGGGCTGGGAAGACCGCGATGGCGCTTCGCGCGGCATCCTGCAGTCGCAAGTCGGAAGCCGCACGACGCTGGGTGGCCTGCAGGTGGGCACGGACCTGTTCGTGACCAGTAAGGGCATCCGCCGCGACAGCCTGGGCGTGTTCGGCACCGCATTGGTTTCCCGCTCCGACGTGGATCACTATCAGGCCTCCACGCGATCGACGATCCATGCCGGCCGCAGCGATCAGACGATGTATGGCCTGGGCGCGTATTACACGATGATGGACGGCAAGGGCGGGTATGTGGACTTCGTCACGCAGATCAGCCGCTATGGCGTAAAGACCGAATCGAACGGTAGGGAAGGCATGTCCATGCAGACGTCGGGATGGGGCGCGGCGCTTTCCGCGGAAGCCGGCAAGGCGTTCGACATTGGCGATGCGTCCAGCGGGCTTCGACTCGAACCGCAGGCGCAGGTGATGGTTCAGCATGTCAAGTTGCGCGACGGCGATGACGACATTGGCCAAGTGGCGCTGCCGGCATCGCATGCGCTGCATTCGCGCGTGAGTCTGAAGCTGTCAAAAGCCTGGGGCGAACAGGATGACGTGCGGAACCACGGTTGGCTGATGCTGAGTTACCGGCACACGCTGGGGGAGTCGTCCAGCGAATACCAGACGCTGACGCAAGGCGACATTGCTTTTGACAACAAACTGGACGGATCGCGTGTGGGACTGTCGGCAGGCTATGACCGGCGGGCCGGCAAGAACACCTTCGTCAATGTGCAGTTGAACGCTGAGCAGGGATTGGGCGGCGCGTCGGGCATGCGCGCGGTGGGGGGCTCGTTGGGGATCAAGTATCTGTTCTAGCGCACGCAGATCAGGATACAGCGGATGACCGATCCCACGGAAGGTGCGCTGGCAAAGCGCGCCATACCATTGAATCGCCCGCCCCGCGTGCATGCGGGGCGGGCGATTTGCGTTGGCTAGTCGTCCAGTGAAGGCACGGTGCCGATCTGCATCAGGATGCGCGGCGATTCCATGTCGCCGGTTTCCTTGTCGATCATCACTTCGTAGGCGGCAACGCCTGCAAATTTGGAAGCCATGGAATTCGCGATGCGGATGGCTCCGAATTCGCTGCTGGCCGGACGGATTTCCCCGGGGGCGACGCCATTGGCGGCGGCGCGATAGGGAACGACGATGTACTGAACGAGATGAGCAGCTTCTGACACAGGAATTCTCCCCTGGACGACAGTTTTTCGGGCGAGCGAAATGTATCACGTCGCACTGTGTTTTTGTACAGTATTTTTGCGCAGGTCGTCCAGATATTTTCGCGGCGTGGCGTTGAACGCCTTTACGGCATTGCAGGAAAACCCCTAGCGCTTGCCCATTGCCCACCCTTCGTGGCGCGCTTAGTATTTTCGAAAATCCTCGGCGTTTTATAAAACCAGGGGCACGACATGGAAGCGAACCGCTACGACGCTTACCGCGAGGACACCGCGGGCCGCGCCAATGTGGCCGACTCGCCGGAGCGGGTGGCCTACTACCAGGAACTGGCGCGGCTTGAGACGGGCGCGTTGTGGACGGTGGCGAACAAGATCGAGCCGTGGGCGCCGCGGTCGGCGTCGGTGCCCGTGGTCTGGCGGTACCGGGACCTGCGCGGTCATGTGTTGCGCTCCGCCGAGCTGGTGTCCCCCGAAGAGGCGGGCCGGCGCGTGATCTACCTGAACAACCCCGGCCGGCAGGACGTTGCCGCGGCGGTGGGCTGGCTGTATTCCGGATTGCAGGTGATGAAGCCGGGCGAGCTGGCCAGTGCGCACGCGCACACGCATTCGGCGCTGCGCTTCATCATGGAAGGGCAAGGCGCGTACACGGTGGTGGACGGCCACAAGATGACGCTGGGCGCGAACGATTTCGTGCTGACGCCCAACGGCACGTGGCACGAGCATGGCGTGGCCGAGGACGGCACGACCTGCATCTGGCAGGACGGCCTGGACATTCCGCTGGTCAATGCGCTGGAAGCCGGGTTCTATGCCGTGCATCCCGACCTTAACCAGACCATCACGCACCCGGTGGACGACACCAGCGGCGCGTGGGGCGGCGTGGCGCTGCGGCCGCAGGTGTCCGGGTGGACCAAGCCCTATTCCCCGCTATTCAAGTACGAATGGGAGCCTACGTATGAGGCCCTGCGCCGCTATGCGCGCACCGCACCGGGCAGTCCGTACGATGGCATCCTGCTGGAATACGTGAATCCGGCAACGGGCGGCGCGGTCATGCCTACCATCGGCGCCAGCATGCAGTTGCTGCGCCCGGGCGAACACACCCAGGCGCACCGGCACACCGGCAGCTTCATTTATCAGGTGGCCAAGGGCAGCGGGTTTTCCGTGATCGACGGCAAGCGTTACGACTGGACCGAGCGCGACATCTTCTGCGTGCCGTCCTGGGCCATTCACGAACACGCGAACCTGTCGTCCAACGATGACGCGTGCCTCTTCTGTTTTAACGACCTGCCCGTCATGCGCGCGCTTGCGCTGTACCGCGAGGAAGCGGTAGAGGACAACGGCGGCCATCAACAACTGATCTAGTTTCTGAACGCACGACGCCGCGCCGCGCCGGCCGGTTCCACCCCCCTTTGACCTTCTGGAGTTCCCGATGCGCCTCGTGACTTTTCGCGCTCATCCCACCGCCGCCGCCCGCCTGGGTGCGCTCGCGGACGGCTATGTGATCGACCTTTTCTTGCTGGGCCAGGAAGGCGGGGTGGACCAGCCCGGCGACATGCTGGAATTCATCGACCTGGGGCCGGTGGCGGTCGCGCAGGCGACGCGCCTGTTGGACACGTTTCGCGGCAACTGGCCGGTGGGCACGGCCCTGCCGCAGGAGAACGTGAAGCTGCTGGCGCCCATCCCGCGTCCGCGCAAGAACATCTTTGGCATCGGGCTGAACTATGTGGAGCACGTGGCCGAATCCAGCCGCACGCTGGACACGTCGGCCGACCTGCCCAAGCAGCCGGTGATCTTTTCCAAGCCGCCCACCACCGTGATCGGGCCGGGCGATGCCATCGAGCACAACGCCAGGATCACGCAGCAACTGGACTGGGAAGTGGAACTGGCCGTCATCATCGGGCGGCGCGCGTCGCGCGTGGCCGAGGCCGACGCGCTGTCCTATGTGTTCGGCTACAGCGTGATGCTGGACATGAGCGCGCGCGATTGCCGCCGGGCGGGGCAGTGGATCTATTCCAAGGGACAGGACACGTACGCGCCGTTCGGCCCGTGCATCGTGACCGCCGACGAAATCCCCGATCCGCAGGTGCTGGACCTGTGGCTGACGGTCAACGGCGAAAAGAAGCAGGGCTCGAACACGCGCCACATGCTGTTCAAGGTGCCGTTTTTGATTTCCGATATCAGCGCCGGCATCACGCTGGAGCCGGGCGACATCATCGCCACCGGCACGCCGGAGGGCGTGGGCGCCGGGCGCAAGCCGCAGGAATTCCTGTGGCCGGGCGACGTGGTCGTGGCCTGCGTGGAAGGCATCGGCACGCTGCGCCATCCGGTGGTGGCCGTCTAGGAGCACAACGCTTGAAACCCAGAATCAAGGCCCCGCGCGAGGATGCGGCCGCTGACGGCGGCGCCGGGGTCGAAGACATCACGCTGTCCGAACACATCTACCGGCAGTTGCGCCGCGACATCATGCGCGGCGCGTTTGCGCCGGGCCAGTCGCTGCGGCTGGAACTGCTGCGCCAGCGCTACGGTGGCAGTTTTTCGCCGATCCGCGAGGCGCTGAACCGGTTGCGCAGCGAACGCATGGTGCTTACCACCACGTCGCGCGGCTTTCGGATCGCGCCGCTGTCCGTGGAAGAAATGCGCGATGCTTGCGAAACCCGCGTCCTGATCGATTGCGATGCGCTGCGGCGGTCGCTGGCCAACGCCGACGACGCCTGGGAGGCGCGGCTGGTGGGGGCGTTTCATGCGCTGGCGCTGGCGGCCCGCCGGGCGGACGCCGCGCCCGGCCTGGACCCGGATCGCGAGGACGCGCTGGAGGCCCGGCACCAGGAGTTTCATCAGGCACTCATCGGCGCCTGCCGCTCGCCCTGGCTGCTGGACCTGTCCGCGCAGCTATACGCGCAGACGGAACGCTATCGCCGGCCGGCGCGCGCCCAGGCCGTGGCGTATGGCCATGAACGCGACGTCGACGACGAGCACCGCGCGCTGCTCGATGCTGCGGTCGCGCGCGACGCCGGCCGCGCGGCCGCGCTGCTGGCGGCGCACTATCGCGAGACGGCGCAGGTCATCGAGCGCATCCTTACCCTGCCCGAGGGACAAGCCGCGGCCTAGCGCCGCGATGCCGTAAGCTTGTCGTCCATGGCAGACCTGAAACTCCTGGAAGACCTGATCGCGCTGGCGCAGACCGGCAGCTTCGTGCGCGCCGCGGAACTGCGCCACGTCACGCATCCCGCCTTTGGCCGGCGCATCCGCGCCCTGGAGGCGTGGGCAGGCACCCCGCTGGTGGAGCGCCAGCGCCTGCCGGTGACGCTGACGCCCGAAGGCGAGACGCTGCTGAAAACCGCCACGCAGGTGGTCGAGCAGATGGGACTGGTACGCCATCGCATCCGCAGTTCCGGCGCGGGCGGCGAGGCCGTGCTGCGGATCGCCACGGGGCGCAGCCTGGCGCGCACGCTGGTGGCCGACTGGATTGCGCGGCTGCGGCACCGCGCGCCCCGGGTGCTGACCGACGGCACGCAGGTGGAGCTGTCCACCGGCAAGGCGCAGGACCTGGTGGTCCGGCTGGAGCAGGGCAAGGTGGACCTCCTGTGCTGTTACGAGCACCCCGCGCTGTCCGTGCCGCTCAGCCCCTCGCGCTACCGCTACATGACGCTGGCGACCGACAAGCTGGTGCCGGTCAGCCAGATGGACGCCCGCGGCCGGCCACGCTATCAGCTGCAGGTGGGCGGCGCGCCGGTGCCGCTGATCACCTATACCGGCGGTCTGGCGATGGAGCGCATCGTGGGAGACCGGCTGGAGGCCACGCCGTACGCGCTGACGCCCTTCGTGCGCAGCGATTCGCTGGACGCGGCACATGGCGCGGTCGCCAAGGGCGTGGGCGTGGCGTGGCTGCCCTGGTCCATGGTGGCGGCGGATTGCCGCCGCGGCGCATTGGCCGAGCTGGGCGGGCGTAGCGACGAGATCGCCTTCGAGGTCCGCCTGTACCGCCCGCGCGCCCGGCTGACCGACCTGGCCGAAGCTGCCTGGGAAGCGACGGCCAGCCGCAAGGCCTGATTGGCGGGCACCAAACCGGATTAGCACAACGATGTGCCTCTTCGGCACGGTATGTCCGTGGGCCGCGCTTGAAAATAGCCCCCGAAACTCAAAAGAGGCGGCTCCGCCGTCCACCCACAGCACCCCAGGGAGAAATTCATGAAGTCCATCTTGCATCCGTTGCGCGCAGCGCTAGTCTCGTTGTGCGCCGCCTCGGCCCTTGCCGTGGCACCCGTTGCCAGCGCGGCCGACTATCCGGCCCGCAGCATTTCGCTGATCGTCGGCTATCCCGCAGGCGGCAGCCTGGACCTGACCGCGCGCCTGCTGGGCGAAGAACTGGGCAAGCGCCTGGGCCAGACGGTCGTGGTCGAGAACGTCGGCGGCGCCGGCGGCACGATCGGCGCGCAGCGCGTGGCCCGCGCCGCGCCGGACGGCTACACCATCTTTTTGGGCTCCACCAACGAAATGGTGATCGCCCGCATGATCAACACCGCGGTCAAGTACGACAGCGCCAAGGACTTCACGGCGCTGGGCATCGTGGCCTCGCAGCCGATGCTGCTGGCCGCCAGCAAGAACTCCGGCGTGAAGACCGCCGCCGAATACCTGGAAAAGCTCAAGGGCGCCGCGCCCGGCACGTTCAACTACGGTTCTTCGGGCGTGGGCACGACCCTGCACCTGGCGGGCGAGATGATCAACCAGGCCACCGGCACCCGCGCCGAACACGTGCCTTACCGCGGCGTGTCGCCGCTGGTCACGGACCTGATGAGCGGCCAGCTGGATTTCGGCATGCTGGTGCTGTCCTCGGGCCTGCCGCAGGTCCGCAGCGGCAACATCGTCGCGCTGGGCCTGACCGAGAACAAGCGTTCGCCCGCCGCGCCCGAGATCGCGCCGCTGGCCGCCACCAAGGGTTTCGAGTCCGTCGACATCAACCTGTGGTTTGCACTGTACGGCCCGGCGGGCCTGCCCGAGCCGGTGGTGACCAAGCTGCGCGCCGCGCTGGATGAGTCGCTGAAGTCCGACACCTTCCGCGCCAAGATGCAGGACGCGGGCGGCGAAGTCGCCAAGCCGGGCGTGGATCCGGTGGCCTTCCAGGCGGAAGAGACCAAGAAGTACGCCGCGCTGGTCAAGGCCGCCAAGATCGAGGCGCAATAAGGCCGCACGGCACATCACGACATCGAAAGACCCTCGCAGCACACGGATATCACCATGCATTTCAAGCTTCCCGTTCCCGACATCGCCGCCGAGCGCGCAGGCAATACCGACACGCCCGGCGTGTGGCACTTTGATTCGGGCGTTCCGGGACGGGCGCTCATGGTGAGCGCGCTGGTGCATGGCAACGAGCTGTGCGGCGCCTGGGCGCTAAAGGACCTGCTGGCGTCGGGCCTGCGGCCGCGCCGCGGCAGCCTGACGCTGGCCTTCTGCAATCTGGATGCGTTCGACCGCTTCGACGCGGCGAATCACGATGCCTCGCGATTCGTGCAGGAAGACATGAACCGCGTCTGGAGCGCCGAGCGCCTGGACAATCCCACCACGCCCGACCGCCAGCGCGGCGCGGCGCTGCGTCCATGGGTGCGGCGCGCCGACTGGCTGCTGGATCTGCATTCGATGCACGAGCCGGGAGCGCCGCTGCTGTTGACGGGGGTGTTGCCGCGCAATATCGCGCTGGCCCGCCGCCTGAAGGCGCCGCAGCACGTGATCGTGGATGCCGGCCACAAGGACGGCGTGCGCATGCGCGACTTCGAGCATTTCGGCGATCCGGCCCGGGAAGACGCCTGCGCGCTGCTGATCGAATGCGGCTTTCATGGCGACCTGTCTTCGCGCGAGGTGGCGCGCGACATGGTGGCGCGGATGCTGGTGGAGTCGGGCGTGGCCGACCGGTCCGACCTGCCCGAAGGCTGGCTGCTGCCGGACCCGGCGCAGCAGCGCGTGCTGGAGGTGACGGACGCCGTGGTGGCGCCGTCCATGAACGTGCGTTTTGCGGGCCCCTGGTCGGGACTGGAGACGTTCGAGAAGGCCGGATCGCCCATCGGCTGGGCTGACGAGCAGCCGATTGTCACGCCGTACGACAACTGCACGCTGATCATGCCGTCGCTGCGGCAGTTGAAGCCCGGCGTGACGGTGGTCAGGCTGGCCCGCGATTACGCGGGCTGAGCGGACCGCAGACTTCCGCGGTCTTTACTTCCAGGGTCTTTACTTCTGCGGCGTGTAGCGCAGCTCGTCGAGCT
Organism: Achromobacter sp. Root170; assembly: GCF_001428165.1. Taxonomy (NCBI): domain Bacteria; kingdom Pseudomonadati; phylum Pseudomonadota; class Betaproteobacteria; order Burkholderiales; family Alcaligenaceae; genus Achromobacter; species Achromobacter sp. Root170. The sequence continues at coordinate 126,665 of NZ_LMHN01000019.1, read as the reverse complement.
GGTAGCCTTGCGCCGTGGCGGCAGCCAACGCCTTGTCCAGTTCTTCCTTGGGCAGTTGCGGCGAGCGCGACAGGATCCACAGGTACTTGCGGTCGGGCGTGCCGACAACCGCCCAGCGGTACTCCGGATCCAGGCCGATCACCCAGTAGTCGCCCTTGAACGGCTTGAAGAACGTGACTTCAAGCTTGGCATTGTTGCTGCCTTCAACCACGGTGGCCGTGCCCGAGGCCGAATCGATATCCCCGTCCTTGGTGCGGCAGCGGTTGTTCACGCCGATCGTGCCGTCCGGATGCGCGGTGTATTCCGCCGTGGTGTCTCCCACGCAATTGCGTTGGAAGAACATGGGGAAGTTGGCGATTTCGTACCACATCCCGACGTAGCGTTTCAGGTCTACGGATTCCACGGTCTGCATGGGGGGCGGCGCGGCGTGGGCAATGCCCGCCACACTGGCCGCCAGGGCCAGCAGGAATGTTGCGGTGCGGCGCATGAAGAAAACCTCCTGATGTGACTGGTAAGGCTGGCGCCGGCCGCCGTATGGCGCGCGGCGCAACCCGAGCCCTAACGATACGCCTTATTTGCGTGGCGCTTTCAGCGCGGCGTGATAGCGCGCGACGTAGGTGTCGAAATCTTCAGTGTCCGACTGCTCCAGCCGTAGCTGTTCGGCGGTGGACTGCGCCGCGGCTTGCTCGTAGGCCGCGGCCACGTCGGCCGGCAGCGGTTCGGCGCGCAGGGCATCGGCCTGCTTGCGGCTCAGCGCCAGCGAGTAATCGTGGAACGAAAGACCGCTGTCCTTCAGGTCGGCCAGCAGGCGCGCCGACGGCGTCGTGTCCGGCTGGTCGAGCTTGGCGCGTTGCGCGGCCAGCGCATCGGCATAGGCGGTGCCGCCCAGCGCGCTGTCGTACAGCGCGGCGTACGGCGCGATCTGGTCGAGCAGTTCGTGGCCCCATTGCGCAAGGCCGATCGACTGGCCTTCGCGGTCCAGCATGAGGCCGGGCTTGCGGCCTTCCTTGACGACCACCGAGAAGTTGTCAGCGCTGCGCTGACAGTAGCCATTGGCCGGGAAGAAGGGGCTGTCCGAGGCGGTGCAGAACAGGAGAAAGGCGTCGACGAAGCGCGCGGTGGCCGCGTCGATGCCCACCGGCGAATACGGATCGATGTCCAGGCAGCGCACTTCGACGTATTGCACGCCGCGCTCGGCCAGCGCGGTGATGGGGCGCTCGCAGCGGCCGGTTGCGCGCTTGGGACGGATGCTGGAGTAGTACTCGTTTTCGATCTGCAGCACGTTGGTGTTGAGCTGGATCCATTCACCGTTGCGATGCGTGCCGATCTTCTGGTATTCGGGCCAGGGCTGCGTCACGGCGCCGTACAGGCGGCCAAGGAAGGTGTCCAGGTCGTTGTAGCAGAGCTTGAGCTGCGACTGCGCCTTGTTCTGGTAACCCAGGTCGCTCATGCGCAGGCTGGTGGCGTAGGGCAGGTACAGCGTGTGGTCGCCCAGCTTTTCCAGCTGATGGTCCTGACCTTGCAGGAAATCGCTGGCCAGCGCCGGGGCCGAGCCGAACAGGTACATCAGCAGCCACGAATAGCGCGTGAAGTTGCGGATCAGGCCAATATAGCCGCGCGAGCGGCGGTCTTGCGCGGAGCCGGGCTGCGTGTCCAGCACGGACCACAGGTCTTCGGGCAGCGAGAAGTTGTAGTGCACGCCGGCGATGCACTGCATCGTCTTGCCGTAGCGTTCGGCAAGACCGCGGCGGTACACGTGCTTGAGCATGCCGGTGTTGGACGTGCCGTACCAGGCGATGGGGATCTCAGGCTCCGGCGGCAGCGTGGCCGGCATGGACTGGTTCCAGATCAGCTCGTGGTCCAGCACGCCGTAGACGTGGCGGTGCGTATCGGCAAGCTCGGCCAGCAACGCGTCCACGTCCTGGTGCGTGCCCGTGATGAGTTCGAGCAGCGATTCGGAATAATCGGTGGTGACGTGTTCGTTGGTCAGCGCCGAGCCCAGCCCGGCGGGGTGCGGCGTGCGGGCCAGGATGCCCTGTTCGTCCACGCGCAGGCCTTCTTTCTCGATGCCCCGCAGGGTCTGGGTCAGCAGCGAGCGGTTGGCCTCTAGGCGGGCGAGGCGGTTGGCGGCAGTATCGGTCACGGATTGTTCTCGTTGGGGGCTGTCGCCGGATTTTACGGGGTGCTGGCCTCCTGTGCTTCGGGAACCAGTACTGGGGACAGGGACAATGCCTGGGCGGTGCGCGCCAGCCATTCGTCCAGGTCAGCATAGACCGGATCGGCGATGGGGGCGGCTTCGTTGAAGATCTCGTGCCAGGCCGTGTCGTACCAGCGCAGGGTAAGGAGTTCGGCGGGGGCCCGCTGGGCAAATTGGCGGCTGCCTTCGGCCGCCACGATGGCATCGTCGCCGGCCACCATCAGCAGGGTGCGGCAAGGCAGCAGACTGGCCTCGCGCAGGGCTTGCTGGCCGGCTTCGTCGACAAAGCGCGCCAGGCGGCCGGTCATGCGGCGCCGCACCAGGGGATCGGCGCGGTAGGCCTTCACCACGGCCCGGTCGTGCGAGATGCGGGCGGGCGCCAGGCCGTGCGGCACGCGCAGGTCGGGCGCGTGCAGGGACATCCATGTGAGGGTGCGGCGCACCCACAGCGGCACGTTGACGGCAAAGGGCGGCGAACTGAGCACCAGGCCGTCCAGGTCGGCCAGACGGCGCTGCGCGATGCGCACGGCGACCAGGGCGCCCAGGCTGTGGCCCAGCAGGATGGGCGGGCGGCCGCAGCGCTGTGTCCAGGCGCGCAGCCGGTCCACGGCATCGGTGACCAGGTCTTCCTGGTCTCGCAGGGTGGCGGCATGCCCGCCCGAGCGGCCGTGGCCGCGATGGTCGTGCGCGCCCACGTCCCAGCCCCGGGCGGTCAGCCAGCGCGCCAGCCGGTCGTAGCGCCCGGCGTGCTCGCTCAAACCGTGCAGCAGGTAGATGCTGGGGCGGGCCATCCCGGGGCGGGCTATCCCGGGGCGGGCCTTCCCGGGGCGGGCCGTCCCGGGGCCGGCCATCTCCGGGCGAGCCCCGGAGTCCTCCAATCCCGCGATCGGGGGCGGCACGTTGGGGGCGGCGGGCCAGGAATAATTGGCGAGCGGGGTGCCGTCGGGCGCGGGGGCCATGGAAATCGGCGACAATTTCTGAATTCCTCGAAATGACTGGACCCTGTGGGTTCTCGGGTAATGACGATTTCATCGCTGTTTCGTTTCATGTTCAAGAAAGCGGGCGTTTTTTTGGCGCTGGCGCTGGCGTTGGCGGCTTGCTCGCCCAGTTACAACTGGCGCGAGATGGATGTGGCCGACGGCCACGTCCGCGCGGCGTTTCCTGCCCGCGTCTCGACCGAAACCCGCGATCTGAAGCTGGACACGCACGCCTTGCAGTTCACGCTGGCCAGCGCCACCGTTGGCGAAGCGGTGTTCGCCGTGGGATCGGCGCCCCTGCCGCCGGAGATCGCGGCCAGCCCCGCGGCCCGGCAGGCGCTGGGCATGGCCTTGATGCGATCGCTCTACACCAACATGCAGGCCCCGCCGCCCTCGGAATGGCCGCCCTACGGCGAGACGATCGAGGTGCGCGGCAAGGCGGTGGGCAAGCCCGGATGGCTGCAAGCCAGGGTGTGGGTGACCGACACCATGCTGATCGAGGCCGTGGCCGCCGGCACCGAGGAAAGCCTGCCCGCCGAGCGTGCGCGCGAATTCCTGCGGTCCGTCGTCATCAAGCCTTGAACTCGAGCAGCCCCAGCCGCAGCGCCGCCACCACGGCAGCGCGCCGGCCCCGCACGCCAAGCCGGTTGCACGCGTTGCGCAGGTGGAAATTCACCGTGCTTTCGCTGACGCCCAATATGCGGGAGGTTTCCCAGCTGGTCTTGCCCGCGGCCGACCATTTCAGGCAGGCGGCCTGCCTGTCGGACAGATGCAAGGCGGCGCTTCGGACCGGACTGCGGTCGGCGCTGCGATCGGCGCAACGCGATGAGTGGGCAAGACTGCGCATCGGTGTGGCGGACATGGCGGCGAGGACGGGATGGCCCTTTTGTGAACAATGCGCCCATGCTGCTGCGACCGCCCCAGCGGGGGCAAGCAATGATGCCGTGACGCATCAATCTTTTTATCTCTGACGGAATAGTCCATGTTGGCCATCGCGCAGTTCTACCTGTCAGCCATTGTGCTGATGCTGCCCCTGCTTTCCTGCGTGGGAATCGGGCTTTTCTGGGGCAAGCGCGATCTTCCCTTCGGCGGCAACTTCATCACCACGCTGGTGACCTCCGTCACCACGCCGGCGCTGGTGTTTCATACCTTCGTCACCACCCATCTGGACGACCGGGCGCTGGCCGACGTGGCCGCCGCAACGCTGATCGCCCTGCTGCTGTGCGCGCTGATCAGCGCGGCGCTGCTCAAGGCCTGGAAGCTGCCCGTGCTGAGCCTGCTGCCCACGGCGTTCCTGCCCAATGCCGGCAACCTGGGGCTGCCCATTTCGCAGCTGGCCTTCGGCGATGCGGGGCTGTCCGTCGCGGTGGCGTTCTTTGCCGTGAATTCCTTTGTGATGCACACGATCGCGGTGCGCATGCTGCCCGGCGTGAACACCAAGGGAAGCTGGAAGAGTCCGATCCTGCTGGCCTCCGTGGTGGCGGTGGCGCTGCGCCTGCTGAACATTCCGGTGCCCGCGTGGATCATCGAGACGGCGCGCATGCTGGGCGCGGTGACCGTGCCGCTGATGCTGTTGAGCCTGGGCCATGCGCTGGCGCTCATTCCGTCGAACGGCGTGCGCGACGGCGCCAAGGTTGCCGCGATCCGGCTGGTGGTGGGCCTGGCGACGGGGGGGGCGGTGGTGTGGGCGCTGAACCTGGAGCCGGTGCTGGCCGGGGCGCTGACGCTGCAGATGGCCATGCCGTGCGCGGTGGTCAGCTACATGTACGCGCGGCGCTACACGCCGCTGGGCGACACCGCGGCGGGCGCCGTGCTGGTGTCCACCGTGGTGTTTCTGCTGCTGGCGCCGCTGATGCTGTGGTTCACCCACGGGCATTAAGCACGGGCAACAGGGCGCCCCGGCGACGGGTCAGCCCGCGCCAGCCAGCGTGCGCAATTGCGTCATCAGCGGATCGGATAAATCCAGTCCGTGCTTGACGGCCTCGTCGCGCAGCTTGCGGCGGCGCTCGCCCGGCAGGCGCACGTCCTCGTCTTCGAGCATCGCATCGACCAGCGTTTCCACGCGTTCCAGGTAGACGTCGTTGCCCGCCAACGCATTGGGGTCGATCGCCATGAACGCCTGTCCCAGCCGCGCCGGGCCGCCTTCGTCCACGAAGAACGACTCGTTCTCGTAGCCGAAGCGCGCGCCGGTGAGCGCGCAGGCCATGAGTTCCACGATGAGGGCCAGCATCGCGCCCTTGACGCCGCCCGCTGGCAGCATGCTGCCAGCCAGGCCCGCCTTCGGATCGGTGGTCGGCTGGCCGTCCGCGTCCAGCGCCCAGCCCAGCGGGATCGGCTGGTTGTCGCGCGCGGCGATCATGAGCTTGCCGCGCGCCACCTGCGACAGCGACAGGTCGATGACCAGCCGCGCGCCGCCACGGCGCGGGAAGATCGCCGCGATGGGGTTGGTGCCGAACAGCGGGCGCTTGCCGCCCCATGCGGGCATGGCGGCGGGCGAATTGCTGAGCGCCAGCCCCACCATGCCGGCGTCGGCCAGGGCTTCCAGGTGGTAAGCGGCCTCGCCGAAATGATGGCTGTTGGCCACGCCGACGAACGCCACGCCATGTTCGCGGGCGCGCACCGTGGCCTGCTCGACCGCCATGCCGCAAGCGGGGAAGGCCAGGCCCGAGCCGGCATCGATCAGCGCCGCGCCGCCGCGCTCGTTCAGGATGCGCGGCACGGCCGAGCCGATGGCGCGGCCGGTGCGCAGGTGGCCGGCGTAGAACGGCACGCGCGACAGGCCGTGGGAGCTGAGCCCCTGGCTTTCCGCGAAGACCAGCGCGCGGGCGGTGCTGTCCGCCATGACCGGGTTGGCGCCGGCGGCGGCAAGACCCGCCGCGGCCAGGTGTTGAAGTTCGTCCAGATAGATGTGAGCCATATCCTTCCTGTCGTGTGAGGCGCGCCGCGCCTCGTCAGCGTGCGCGGGCGTCAAGCGCCATTGTCACACCGGCGGCCACCATGTCGGAAACGCGCGTGTTGGCCTCTTGCGTGAGGCCGGCGATGTGCGGCGTGAGGATCAGGTTCGGCGCGTCGGCCAGCGGGCCGCCCGCGGGCAGGGGTTCCTGCTCGAAGACGTCCAGCGCGGCGCCGCGCAGCCGCCCGGCGCGCAGCGCGGCCGCCAGCGCAGCCTCGTCCACGATGCCGCCGCGCGACGTGTTGATGAGGATGGCGCCGGGGCGCATGCGCGCGATGCGCGCCGCGTCCAGCAGGTGACGGGTCTCGGACGTGAGCGGCACATGCAGCGTCACGACGTCCGCCTGGCCCAGCAGCTCGTCCAGGGCCAGCGGCTCGGCGCCGGCTTCCTGCCACGCGGGATGCGCCGGCGGCAGGGCCGCATCGCTGCCCACGATGCGCATGCCCAGCCCGCGCGCAAGCTGGGCTGCCAGCCGGCCGATGCCGCCGAATCCCACCACGCCCAGCGTGCGGCCGTGCGCCTCCAGCCCCTGCGACAGCGCGGTGCGCGGCCAGGCGCCGGCCGCGACGTCCGCCGTGGACGCATAGGCGCCGCGCAACAGCGACAGCATGGTGCCGATAACGTACTCGGCCACGGCGCGGGCATTGGCGCCCGTGGCCGGAATGACCTTGATGCCGCGCGCCTCGCAGCCCGCGAGGTCAATGTTGTCCAGCCCCACGCCCAGCCTGCCCACCGCCACCAGGCGCGGCGCCGCCGCCAGCAGTTCGGCGTTCACCTGGCTGCGGTTGCGCACGATGAGGGCGTCGGCATCCGCGGCGGCTTCAAGCAGCGCGGCGCGCTGCTCCACCAGCTCGGGGGCGTAGCGCACGTCGAACCGCTGCCGCAAGGCATCGACGGCGGGCGCGTCCATGAACTCCGAAATCAATACTCGCATCTGCCGGACTCCTCTTTGTGGTGGGCAGGGCGGCCGCCTCAGGCGACCTGGATGTTGGCGTCGCGGATGATCTTGGCCCAGCGGTCGACCTCGGACTTCAGGTACGCACCGAACTCCTTGGGGCCGCGCGGCTGGGGCACGAAACCCAATTGCAGCAGGGCCTGCTGCATGGCGGGCTGCGAGACCTGCTTGACGATGGCGTCGCCGATCCGTTGGACCAGTTCGGGCGGGGTGCCAGCGGGCGCGAGCACGCCGGTGAAGTTCTCGACGATCAGGTCCGGCAGGCCGGCTTCGGCCGTGGTGGGCAGATCGGGCAGGTCCTTGCTGCGTTCGCGCGTGGTGATCGCCAGGGCGCGCAGCGACCCGTTCTTCACATGCGCCAGCGACTCGGGATAGTTCGAGAACACCACATCCAGGTGACCGCCGATCAGGTCCGTCAGCGATGGCGCGCCGCCCTTGTAGGGCACGTGCATCAGCGGCACGCCGGTGAGCTTCTGATACAGCGCCAGCGTCAGGTGCGGCGGCGTGCCGTTGCCGCTGGAGCCGGCCGACAGGGCCTTGGCCTTGGCGGCGCGCGCCAGGTCGTCCATGGACTTGATGTTGCTCTTGGCGTTGACGACCACCATGATGGGCGAGGACGCCAGCCCGGCGAGCGGCGTCAGGTCGCGGGTCAGGTCGTAGCCGGCCTTGCCCGCGAACAGCGTGGCGTTGGCCGCGTGCGACAGGGTGATGGCCAGCCACGTGTAGCCATCGGGCGCGGCGTGCGACACATGCGCCGCGCCGATGTTGGCGCTGCCGCCCGGCTTGTTTTCGATCACCACGTTCCAGCGTTCGGCATCCGCCAGCGCCTTGCCCACCTGGCGCGCGGCCACGTCGGTCAGGCCGCCCGGCGGAAAAGGCACCACGTAGTTGATGGGACGCTCGGGCCATGCGCCTTTCTGCGCCAGCGCCCGTTCCCACGGGGCCAGCGCACAGAGGCCGGCGGCGCCCAGGGCGCCCAGCAGGCGACGGCGCTGCGCATCTTGCAGGGGGTAATGCGGTTCGCTACTCATCTGTCTTCCTCCTTGGGGATAACGCCCGGGTAGGAATGCGTACGCCTTTGCTGCCGCGGACTGCGCCCGGGTCTGCAGGTTCTTGTCGTTGATGTTGCGATGATGCCGCGAGGGACGGCCGGCGCGTTCTCCTGGTCGCGCCGGCGCCCGGAAGGCCTTGTCAGGCGCTTTCGAAGATCCGCGTGAGGACGAATTCGCGGTGGCCCAGGGCCTCGGCCGCGGTCCACCGGCCATTGGCGGTGGCCAGCATGCACTCCAGCAGCTTGTCGCCGGCCTGGTTCAGGTCGATCTCGCGCTGCAAGAGGCCGCTGGTGTCCACGTCGATGTGTTCGGACATCGTGCGCACCGTGCGCGGATTGGCGCAGATCTTGATGACAGGCAGGATCGGGTTGCCGATGACGTTGCCCTGGCCGGTGGGGAAGAAGTGCACGGCGTAGCCGGAGGCAGCGCACAGCGTGACCATTTCCGCCGCGGCCGAGGACGAGTCCATGAACCACAAGCCGGGGCCGTCGGGGATCTCGGCCTTGTCGATCACGCCGTCTACGCGGCATTTCTTGCCGATCTTCTGGATGTTGCCCAGCGCCTTTTCTTCGATGGTGGTCAGGCCCCCGGCGATATTGCCCTTGGTGGGCTGGGATTCGGACAGGTCGCTGGTCTTCCAGCGGTCGATCATGGCCTGGTAGCGGTCGAACATGAACATGAAGCGTTCACGCACGGCGTCGTTCGCGCAGCGCTCGGCGACGATGTGCTCGCCGCCGGTCAGTTCCGAGGTTTCGCCAAAGACCAGCGTGGAGCCCAGTTCATAGAGTTTGTCGAACGCATTGCCCACCGTGGGATTGGCGCCGCAGCCGGACGTGGTGTCGGATTCGCCGCACTTGGTGGAGACCCACAGATCGGAGATGGGGCATTCGCTGCGCGTGAGCGCGGTAGCGTAATGCACGTATTCCTTGGCGCAGCGGGAGGCGCGCATGATGGTGTCGTGGTCGCCGTGCAGTTCGATGGAAAAGCCCATGACCGGCTTGCCGGTGGCGGCAATGCCGTCGACGACGCGCTTGGTCCAGCCTTCCTCGATGCCGATCACGACCACGGCGGCCACGTTGGGGTTACAGCCGGTGCCGATCAGCGTGCGAAAGTGCAGTTCAAGATCCTCGCCGAATTGCAGCCGGCCGTAGGGATGAGGCAGGGCGAGGGTGCCCTTGATATTGTTGGCAACGGCCTCGGCCGCGGCGTTGGAGATGTCGTCCACGGGCAGGACGATGACGTGGTTGCGCACGCCGACGCGGCCATTGTCGCGGCGATAGCCTTGGAAGGTGGTCTGGGCAGTGATGATGGACATGGTGGGTTCCTGTGCGATGGACGGGCGCTTACCAGCGCTTGGTCTTGATGTTGTGCACGTGGGCGTGCTGGCCGGCCTTGATGGGCGCCACCACGCGGCCGATGTCGACGCCGTACTTGAAGACGGTGTCGCCCACGGCCATGTCCTTCATCGCGACCTTGTGGCCGATGGGAATGTCCTGCGACGCGCGCACATGGATGATCTTGTCCTCATCCATGATCCAGGCGTTCAGCTCCGTTCCGGCGGTCAGGCCCTCCACCACGGCGACCGCCACCGTGTCCTTCGCATCGTGCAATACGGCGTGAATCATTGTCTTCCTCTCTGGGGTCAGGGCGCCGCCCGGGTGCTGCCTGCGGCGCGGATCACAACGGCCAGGAAATCTTAGGCCGGGCTTTTTTCAAAGTCAACTAAATCATCTATATGAATTAGATGACTTGAGCGGGCGGCCGTTGCGCCGCTACACTGGAGGTCCTTGATTTTTGCGATGCACCCATGAACACCAGCCTGTCACCGACTGTGCCTTTGGGCAGTCCCTTGTACGAACAGGTCAAGCAGGCCGTGCTTGCCGCGCTGGCGCAAGGCGAGTGGAAGCAGGGCGAGGCGATTCCTCCGGAAAAGCATCTGGCCGAGCGGTTCGGCGTGTCGATCGGCACGCTGCGCAAGGCCATCGACGAGCTGGCCGCCGAGAACATCCTGGTGCGGCATCAGGGGCGCGGCACCTACGTTGCGGTGCATACGCGCAACCATCACTTCTTCAAGTTTTTCCGCATCGTCGGGCAGGACGGCAGCAAGTCCTATCCCACCACGGAACTGCTGCGCTTTCGCCGCGTGAAGGCCTCTGCGGTGGCGCGCGAAAAGCTGGCGCTGCCCGCAGGCGCGTACGTTTTCGAGTTCCTGAATGTGCTGTCGCTCAACGGCGACGTGGTGATGGCCGACGACGTGTGCCTGCCCGAATCGCGCTTTCCGGGGCTGCTGGAAGCGCACCTGCGCGAGCGCACCAGCACGCTCTACGCGCTGTACCAGGACCTGTTCGGCGTCAACGTCATCGCCACCGACGAGCGGCTGCGGACCTGCCTGGCCGAGCGCACGCACGCGCGCTGCCTGGGCGTGGCCGAAGGCAGCGCGCTCCTGGAAATCCGCCGCATCGCGTTTTCCTATAACCGCCAGCCGGTGGAATGGCGCGTGTCGCGCGTGAACACCGAACGCTACGAGTACCTGGGACAGGAACCCTGGGAGGCCGGCGCCTGAGCCAGCCGCGAGGGGATTGCCGTCTTGCGCGCCGGGGCAATGCGCAGTTGTCGCGGCCCGTGGGGCTTGCTGCCCGTGCGCCAAGCAGTGCTAGAATTCCTGCCGCACTATCCAATTTTCGGCGCCGATTTGCCTGATCCGCTTGCGGGCGCCTTCCAATAAATCCAGCTAAAGAGGTCCGTATGACCACTCCTGCCCAGAATTTGGCCGGTGATTCGGCCAGCGGGTTCGTTCCCGCAACCGTCACGACGTCCGATACCGTTGATCCCGGTTCGGTCGGCCTCGTCTCCCCCACCTTCATCCGTTTCGATGAGCCGCTGCCCTTGCTGAGCGGCCAGTCGCTGGCGTCGTACGAGCTTGCGGTCGAAACCTACGGCACGCTCAATGCGCAGCGCACCAATGCCGTGCTCATCTGCCACGCGCTCAATGCCTCGCACCACGTGGCGGGGCAGGCCGCCGACAATCCCAGCGACCTGGGCTGGTGGGACAACATGGTGGGACCCGGCAAGCCGGTGGACACCAACATCTTCTTCGTGATCGGGGTCAACAACCTGGGCTCGTGCTTCGGCTCGACCGGGCCGGCCAGCATCAATCCCGAGACCGGCAAGCCCTGGGGCGCCGCGTTCCCGGTACTGACGGTCGAAGACTGGGTGCGGGCGCAGGCGCGGGTGGCGGACCACTTCGGCATCGAGCGCTTCGCGGCCGTGATGGGCGGATCGCTGGGCGGCATGCAGGCCCTGAGCTGGTCGATCACCCTGCCCGAGCGCGTGGCCAACTGCATCGTCATCGCCAGCACGCCGCGCCTGTCGGCGCAGAATATCGGCTTTAACGAAGTGGCCCGGCGCGCCATCATCACCGATCCGGATTTCCACGGCGGCGACTACTACGCGCAGGACACCGTGCCGCGCCGCGGCCTGTCGGTCGCGCGCATGATCGGCCACATCACGTACCTGTCCGACGACGACATGGCCGAGAAATTCGGCCGCGCCCAGCGCGCGCCCGCCGAAAACGGCGCTTACCGCTACGGCTACGACGTCGAATTCGAGGTGGAGTCGTACCTGCGCTACCAAGGCGAAAAGTTCACGCGTTATTTCGACGCCAACACCTACCTGCTGATCACGCGCGCGCTGGACTACTTCGATCCGGCGCGCACCACGGGCGGCGATCTGGCCCGCGCGCTGGCGCCCGCCAAGTCCAACTTCCTGCTGGTGTCGTTCTCGACCGATTGGCGCTTTCCGCCGGAACGGTCGCGCGAGATCGTGCGCGCGCTGCTCAAGAACGCCAGCCCCGTCACGTACGCCGAAATCGACGCGCCGCACGGCCACGACGCCTTCCTGCTCGAAGACGCCCGCTACCACGCGGTCGTGCGCGGCTACTACGAACGCATCGCACGCGAGCTGGGCCTGGAGGCCCAGTTGACCGAAGGATCTTCCGAATGACTCCCGTGACCCCTCGCTATGCCCACGGCGCGCTGCGGCCCGACCTGGCGCGCATCGCCAGCTGGATCGAACCGGGCAGCCGCGTCCTGGACCTGGGCTGTGGCGACGGCGCCCTCTTGGCGCATCTGCGCGATCATCGCCAGGTCAAGGGCGCCGGCGTCGAGCTCGACGACACCTGCGTGATCGCCTGCGTGCGCCGCGGCGTCGAGGTCATCCAGCAGAACCTGGAAGACGGCCTGGCGCTCTTTGACGACAAGCAGTTCGACACCGTCGTGCTGTCGCAGACGTTGCAGTCCATGCACCGCACCGAACACATCCTGCGCGAAATGGCGCGGGTGGCGCGTTACGGCGTGGTGTCGTTTCCCAACTTCGGCTACTGGCCGCACGGCTGGGCCATCCTGCGCGGCCGCATGCCCGTGACGGGGCAGATGCCCTACCAGTGGTACAACACGCCCAACATCCACCTGTGCACGCTGCGCGACTTCGAACAGCTGGCCGGCGAAGTGGGCCTGCGCATCCTGGAGCGCGCCACGTTCAACGAAGGCAAGGAAGTGAAGGCGTTTCCCAGCTGGCGCAGCACGCTGGCGGTATACCGCTTCGCATCCCCCTGACATTCCGACACGCATCCTCCTGACGGCGCGGGGCAACAGGCCCTAAAATGCCGGCACGCCCGCGGCCAGCACCTGCGACGCCGCCGGCCAAGTCTCAGGAGACCGTCATCACCGCTGTATCCAACGTCTACACCAGCCCGCGCGTTGCCCCCTTGCTGGTCCTGGGCTTTGCCAGCGGGCTGCCGCTGGCCCTGACCAGCGGCACATTGCAGGCCTGGGCGACCGTCGAAGGCGTGCCGCTGCAGGAAATCGGTTTCCTCACCCTGGTAGGCACGGCCTACACCATCAAATTTCTCTGGGCGCCGCTGGTGGACCGTTTTGCGCCGCCGCTGCTGGGCCGGCGACGCGGCTGGATGCTGGTCACGCAGGTGCTGCTGGCGGCGGCGATCCTGGCGATGGGCGCGCTGTCGCCGTCGTCGGCGCTGATGCCGCTGGCGCTCTTGGCCGTGCTGGTCGCCTTTCTTTCCGCCACGCAGGACATTGCCTTCGATGCCTATTGCACGGACGTGCTGCGCAAGGAGGAACGCGGGGCGGGCGCGGCCATCAAGGTCATGGGCTACCGGCTGGCCATGATCGTGTCGGGCGGCCTGGCGCTCATCATGGCGGATCAATGGATCGGGTGGGGCAACACCTACATGGTGATGGGCGGGCTGATGCTGCTGTGCGCGCTTGCCACGCTGTGGGCGCCCGAACCCGAACACGTCGCGCGCGCGCCCCGCAGCCTGCGCGAGGCGGTCGCCGAACCCCTGCATGAATTCTTCACGCGCCGCGGCGCGCTGTCGGTGCTGCTGCTGATCGTGCTGTACAAGCTGGGCGACGCGTTCGCCGGCGCGTTGTCCACCACCTTCCTCATCCGCGGCGCGGGCTTCACGCCCACCGAAGTGGGTACGGTGAACAAGGTGCTGGGACTGGCGGCGACGATCATCGGCGCGCTGGCGGGCGGATCCCTGATGGCGCGGTGGGGGCTGTACCGGTCGCTGATGGCCTTCGGACTCTTGCAGGCGGTGTCGAACCTGGCGTACTGGCTGATCGCCGTCAGTCCGAAGAACCTGTGGCTGATGGCCACCGGCGTGGGCATTGAAAACCTGTGCGGCGGGCTGGGCACGGCGTCTTTCGTGGGCCTGTTGATGGCCCTGTGCCGCCAGCGGTTCTCGGCCACGCAATTCGCGCTGCTGTCGGCGTTGTCAGCCGTGGGGCGCACCTACCTGGCCGGGCCGCTGACGCCGCCGCTGGTCAATCACCTGGGGTGGCCGGGGTTCTTCCTGCTGACGGTGGTGATCGCCATCCCGGGGCTGGTGCTGCTGAAGATCCTGCGCGGCACGATCGACACCATGGAAAAGCAGGGCGACGCGTAGCGCGTAAGTTGAAGGCAGGCCAAAAAAAGGCGGCGCGTGGGCGCCGCCTTTTGCTTGGCCGGGATTACTCTTCGCCGCTCAGCCGCACGATCAGCACGTCGCTGGGCAGGGATTCCAGCAGCCGCTCGGCCACGCTGCCGATGGCGGTGCGCAAGATGCCGGTGCGGCCATGGGTGCCCGTGACGACCAGGTCGGAGCGGTGGTTGAAGGAGTAATCGGCCAGCACGGTTTCGGGCTGGCCGGCTTCCAGCACCACCTTGGTCGGGCGGCCCTTGGGCAGTTCGGGCGTTTCGGCGATGAAGCGCTCGGCGCACTGTTCGGCGGTTCGGTAGAGGTTGTCCACGACCGCGTCGTCAGGCTTGGTCACGCCCTGAAACGGCACTTCGTAGGCGTTGAACAAGGTGATGTCGGCATTGGGCACCAGTTGCAGCGCGGCGCGCAGCGCCTGGCGCGAGCCGTCCGAGAAATCGGTGGCGACCAGCACGTCGCGGTAGGGGCGGCGCGGACGGTTCTTGACGACTAGTACGGGTTGGCGCGCCTGGCGGGCCAGTTTTTCGACGGTGGTGCCCAGCAGCAGCCGGCCCAGCGTTTCCTGGCGGGCAATGCCGGCCACGATCAGCGAGCAGCCGAAGGCGTCGGCGGTTTCCATGATGCTGGCGACGGGCTCGCCCTTGGTGACGACGACTTCGGCGGGCACGTTGGCGGCGGCCACGTCTTCGGCCAGTTCACGTTCGACGAGGGCCTTGTGGTCGGGCGACAGGCGGCGCCATACCGGCGTGGTGAGCGGCGTGGCATGGGATTCCATGACATGCAGCATGATCAGCTTGGTGTTCAGTTCCTTGGTCAACTGCAAGGCGCGGTCGAGGGCTCGGTCGCCGCGCGCACTGAGGTCGGTGGCCAGAAGGATGGGGCCAACTTGCTGTGTCATACCTAATCTCCCGGTTACGGCCAGAGAGGCGGCTCCCGCGTCCGCGCTGCCTGGCCCAATAGCGCCCGGTCGGGCACGTCTCCATTGTCTCGCCGCGAAACGAGATGGGGCTTGATCGCAATCAACACAGCTCCGAGGGTACGGGATGATGCGCGCGCAGGCAATGGCGCGCCCGCCGGCAAGGCTCAATACAATGAGGCCTGCCAACGCTACCGCCCAACCCATGTTCACCGATCTTTCGCCCGCCCTGCTGCACACGCTGTACCTGGTCGCCATCGTCGCCGAAGCCATGACGGCGGCCCTTTCGGCGGGGCGGCGCGACATGGACTGGATGGGCGTCTGCATCATCGCGTGCGTGACGGCGCTGGGCGGCGGTTCGTTGCGCGACGTGCTGCTGGGGCACTATCCGCTGACGTGGGTCGTGCATCCCGAATATCTGTGGATGACGGGCGGTGCGGCGATCCTGACCGCGCTGATCGCGCCGGTCATGCGCCGGCTGCGTAGCGTGTTCCTCTTGGCCGATGCGCTGGGGCTGGTGGCTTTCACGGTGATTGGCTGCCAGGTCGCGCAGATGATGCAGCTGCCGATCACAGTGGTGCTGATCAGCGGCATGATCACCGGGTGCGCCGGCGGGGTGCTGCGCGATGTGCTCTGCAACGAGGTCCCGCTGCTGTTCCGCAAGGAGCTCTACGCCAGCGTGTCGCTGGTGACCGGCGCGCTCTATCTGGGCTCGATGGCGCTCGGGCTGTCGGCCAATGCGTCGGTGCCCATTGCGCTGGCGGCGGGTCTGACCATGCGCCTGATGGCCCTGCGCTTCAATTGGCAAATGCCCAAGTTCGTCTACCGCGACGATTGGCACTGATCCCCCGCATCCTCAGAAAACGCCGTCCCTCGCGGGCAGGCACACGGCCGTCTTTTGAGTGTGAAACATTATTTCTACTTGTGTTTCAAGAGATTTCGAGTATCTTGTCACGGTCTCATGTCATGCGTAGTCGCAGTAAAAGGGGAGCCGATTGGACGTCAAAGCGCCCGCCACGATTCCGTATTTCCTACAGGAACAGATTCGTGAGTTGATAGTGAACGGCACTATCCGGCCCGGACAGCCGTTACGGGAACAGGAACTGGAGCAGCGCTTCGGCACCAGCCGCAGCCCCATCCGGGAGGCGCTGCGCCTGCTGGAGCTGAGCGGCCTGGTCACGCACATCCAGCGCAAGGGCTTCCGGGTCACGCTCTATACCGAAACCCAGATCCGCCATCTGTACATGCTGCGTGCGGAACTGGAGGCGTATTGCATCCGGCAGGTCGCCGAGATGCCCGACGTCGGGCCGCTGGTGGCCGAACTTGGCACGTTGCACGAGGCCATCGTCGCCGCGATGGGCCGTCAGGACGCGCGCGGTTTCATCTCGGCCTCGCGCGACTTCTATCTGGCCGCGGCGCGCTACACCGGCAACGCGCCGTTGACCAGCATGCTCAGCAAACTGTACGAACAGATCGAACCGCTGGGCTACATGCTGGCCCGGCAATCGCTCGAAGCCAATACGATCCCGTCCTACACGGAAGGCATCATCCAGGCGCTCGGCAGCCGGGATTTCGACCGCGCCGCCGGACTGACCCGCAAGTACGTGGTGGAAGTGCTGCCGGAGATCCTGGGCGCTTACCGCGAGGCGTCGCTGGACGCCGCGTAGGAAGAGGCCTGCGCCCGGGCCTTCAAGCCCGGGGCGGCGTGCGCACCTCGATGCCGGCCTGCGTCAAGGCGCGGCGGATGCCGTCGGCAAAGACCAGCGCATTGGGCTGGTCGCCGTGAATGCACAGGGTGTCGGCCTGCACCGGCACATCCTTGCCGTCAACCGACCGCACCAGGCCTTCGCGCGCCATGCGCACGACCTGTGCGACCGCGACGTCCACGTCCTCGATCATGGCGCCCGCGCGCGTGCGCGGCGTCAGCGAGCCATCATCCTGATAGGAGCGGTCCGCGAAGACTTCGCTGGCGCACGCAAGGCCGATGGCGCGGGCCGCGTCGATCAGCTTGCTGCCGGCCAGTCCGTACAGGATCAGCGACGCATCCACATCCTTGACCGCCTGGCAGATCGCCTTTGCCAGCGGCTCATCCTTGGCCGCCATGTTGTAGAGCGCGCCGTGCGCCTTCACGTGATGCAGGCGGGCGCCTTGCGAGGCCGCGACACCCGCCAGCGCGCCGATCTGATAGACGACGATGTCGTAGGCTTCGTCGGGGCTGATCTGGATGACGCGGCGGCCGAAACCGGCCAGGTCCTGCAGGCTGGGATGGGCCCCCAGCGCAACGCCCCGGGCCAGCGCGGCGGCCACCGTCTTGCGCATGGTGGCCGGATCGCCGCCATGGAAACCACAGGCAATGTTGGCTGAGCTGACGTACTGCAGCACGGCCGCGTCGTTGCCCATGGTCCAGGCGCCATAGCTTTCGCCCATGTCGCAGTTCAAGTCGATGCGGGTGGTCATGGCGGTTTCCTTTCTAGTTCAGCAGCGCGCGCAGCGGTGCAAGCGCGTCGTGCAATTGCGCAAACGCGCGTTCGCGCTCGCCGTCCAGGCGCTGCGCCTCGTCCAACTCGATCCGCTGGAAACGCAGCACCTGGCCGGGTGCGGACTGCGCCAGCGCGGGCAGGTCCACGGTGGCGATCTGCGCGATCTTGGGATAGCCGCCGGTGGTCTGCCGGTCGGCCATGAGAATGATGGCTTCGCCGCCCGAGGGCACCTGCACCGTGCCAAAGCAGGCGGCCTCGGACAGCATCTGCCGCGGCTGATTCATGGTCAGCGGCCGGCCAAGCAGGCGGTAGCCCATGCGGTCGGACTGCGGACTGATGCGAAATTCGGATTCCAAAAAGGCGCGGCGGCTGGATTGCGAGAATTCGGGCCAGTGCACGCCGGGCAGGAAGCGGATGAATTCGCGCTGCTTGTTGCCCAGCGCCGCGGGCAGGTATACGCGCACCTGCCACAGCGCCTTCTGCAAGGCGGCGGTATCGCAGTCCGGCTCCAGCGGGCGGCGCAGCGGAACGACGTCGCCCTTGGCCAGCGCGCGCCCCTGAAAACCGCCGAAACCGCTGCGCAGATACGTGGTCTCGCTGCCCATGACGGGCGTCAGCGCAAAACCGCCATGCACGGCCAGATACGCGCGCACGCCCGTTGCGGGCCGCGCCCCGAAGGCCAGCACGTCGCCGGGCCGCGCGATCAGCGGGCGCAGTTGGGGAATGTCCTGGCCGTTCAGCGTGGCGCCCAGGTCGGCGCCGGCCAGCGCAAAACAGGCCGGCGCGTCAAAGCGCAGCGTGGGGCCCGTCAGCGTGATCTCCAGCGTGGCCGGATCGCCTTCGTTGCCCGCCAGGGCATTGGCCAGCCGATGGGCGCGTTCGTCCATGGCGCCGGCCGCCGGAATGCCCTGATGCTGGTAGCCTTCGCGCCCGCGGTCCTGGAAGCTGGACAGCATGCCGGGCTTGATCACCGTCACGCTCATGGCCGGCTCCCCCGGATGCGGTCGAATTCGTCGGGCGTAATCGGCACGAACCGCACCGTGTCGCCAGGCTGCAGGAGGGCCGCGGGTTCCCGCGCGGGGTCGAACATGACGAGCGGCGTGGCGCCGATGATGTTCCAGCCGCCCGGCAGCCGGTTCGGGTAGATCACGGTTTGCCGGTTGGCGATGGCCACCGCGCCGGCAGGCACGGCGGTGCGCGGCGACGGACGGCGGGGAATGTTCAGTTTTTCGTCGTGCACGCCGAGATAGGCGTGGCCGGGCGCAAACCCCAGCATGAACACCATGCTGCGCGGTTCGCTGTGCAACCGGATGACGTCTTCGGGTTTGATTCGGGCCGCGCGCGCGACCTCTTCCAGGTCGGGGCCGTGTTCGCCGCCATAGCAGACGGGGATGTCGACCTCGCGTCCCCCCGCGTCGGCGGTCGGGATGCCCTCGGCAAGCAGGGCCTGGATGTGCTCGGAGAGCGCCGCGTACGTGGGCCCTTCGCCATGTCCGCCCGGCCGGTAGTGCACGGCCACGGCGACGAAGGAGGGCACCACGTCGGTAACGCCCGGCAGCCGCGCGTCGCGCAGCTTGCGGGCCGCCGCCAGACAGGTCCGGCCAATGGCGGCATCGATGCGCTCGCCGAAGGAGACGATCAGGCAGCGGTCACCCTGGGGCAGGATGCGCCAGCGGGTTTCGGCCGGAGAAAGCGAATTGGAATTGACGTTCAACGGCACGAAACCTGTAGTGACGGGTTACTTGGCGAACAACGAATCCATGTTCTTGAACGCCTTGAATTCAAGCGCATTGCCCGACGGATCCAGGAAGAACATGGTGGCCTGCTCGCCGACCTCGCCCTTGAAACGGATGTAGGGCTCGATGACGAATTCGGTACCGGCGTCGGTCAGGCGCTTGGCCATGGCTTCCCATTGTTCCATGGAAAGCACGGCGCCGAAATGGCGCACGGGCACATTGTGCGAATCCACCGCGCTGGTTGCCTTGTGGCCGCATTCGCTGGGCGCCAGGTGCGCCACGATCTGGTGGCCGTAGAAATTGAAGTCGATCCATTCGGACGAGCTGCGGCCCTCCGGACAGCCCAGCTTTTCGCCATAGAAGGCGCGGGCTTCGGCCAGGTCCCGCACGGGGAAGGCCAGGTGGAACGGCGGCAGGTTGGTTTGAGCGGACATGCAAGGCTCCCGGTCAGGCAAAAGAGGGTTATTCAGTTCAGCGAACGCCGCAATGTGTCGGCGTTATCACCAGGGCATAGTTTAGGTATTGTTTTTTTTATAGCAAAACGATATTTTTCGAGTCTTAGCATCGAAAAAATTGATTGTGCTCAAGGAATTCAAGACCTTTATTGCCGTGGCGCGGGACGGAACCTTTACCGGGGCCGGTGTCCAGCTTGGCCTGACGCAATCCGCGGTCAGCGCCCAGATCCGGCGGCTGGAGGAATACCTGGGCGTCGAGCTGTTCGACCGCGGTCCGCGCGCGGCGGCGCTCAACGCCCACGGGCGGGACATGCTGCCGCAGGCCGAGGAGCTGGTCGCCATGGCCGAGCGCATGGCGGCCTCGGCTGGCGCCGCGCACGTCAGCGGGCTGCTCCGCATCGGGGCCATCGCCTCCGTGCAGCAGGATCTGCTGGTCCATGCCGTGGGCGAGTTCCGCGCGGTCTATCCCGATGTGCGCGTGCGCATCGTGCCCGGCGTCTCGCTGTCGCTGCTGGGCCAGGTAGACGCCGGCGAAGTGGACCTGGCCGTGCTGATCCGCCCGCCCTTCGCCCTGCCGCCCGAACTGGGCTGGCAGCCGCTGATGACCGAGCCCGTCATGCTGGCCCTGCCCGAATCCATGCCGGTCGCCCCGTGGCGGGAGCTGCTGGCGACCCAGCCCTTCATCCGCTACGACCGCGCCTCATTCGGGGGCCGCGTGGTCGACGTGTTCCTGAAAAAGCACCGCATCACCGTGAACGAGGCCGTGGAGCTCGACGAGATCGAGGCGATCGCGGGGATGGTGCGGCATGGCCTTGGCGTGGCGCTGCTGCCGCGCCTGCGGCGGCTGGACATGACGGGTCTGCGGCTGCTGCCGCTGGGCGAACACGCGTTTCATCGCGAGATCGGCATCATCGGCCGGCTGCCGTTCGACGCAGGCAGCGTGCGCGAGAAGATCGCGCAGTGCCTGCACCGGGCGGCGGCTGAGCCGGATGGGCGTGACGGGCATGCATTGGTACGGTGTCTGACACCGTTCCAGGCAACTGCCGGGCAATAAAAAAGCCCCCGAAGGGGCCCTTGCTGCCTGGCGCTTGCTGCTTTACAGCCGGTCGCAGCGGACCGTGATCGGGTGATCGCGCAAGGCGGTCATGACGATGTCGTCGACCTGGCCTTCCACGTCGGTGATCACGTAGCCGATCTGCCCGCGTGTCTGCAAGGTCTGGCTGACGATGTTCAGGCCGTGCTGCGCCATCAGGTTGTCCAGCGTGCCCAGCGCGCCCGGCGCGTTGCGGTGCACGTGCAGGATGCGCGTGCCGCCGGCCTGCTCAAGGAAAGGCAGCTCGGGGAAATTGACGGCGCCCTTGGTGGTGCCGGCCTGCAGGAAGCGCACGAGTTTTTCGGCCACTTCGCGGCCGATGTTCTCCTGGGACTCTTGCGTGCTGCCGCCGATGTGCGGGGTCAGGATGACGTTGGGCATGCCGATCAGCGGGCTGGCCAGCGGTTCATCGGCGCTCTTGGGCTCGGTGGGGAACACGTCCAGCGCGGCGCCGGCCAGATGACCGGATTTGAGTGCTGCGTGCAGCGCGGCGATATCCACCACGGTGCCGCGCGAAGCGTTGATCAGGATCGCGCCACGGCGCATGCGGCCGATGGTCTCGGCGTTCATGATGTTTTCGGTGGACTTGCCGCCGGGCACGTGCAACGTCACCACGTCGGCCTGCTCCAGCAGTTCGTTCAGCGTGCCGGCGGGCCGGGCGTTGCCCAGCGGCAGCTTGGCTTCCACGTCGTGATAGATGACGCGCATGCCCAGGCTTTCGGCCAGCGTGCTGATCTGCGAGCCGATGTTGCCGTAGCCGACGATGCCCAGCGTCTTGCCGCGGGTCTCAAAAGCGCCCGCGGCGCTTTTATCCCAGTGGCCCAGATGGATGCGGGCATTCTTTTCGGGAATCCGGCGCAGCAGCAGGATGGCCTCGCCCAACACCAGTTCGGCCACCGAGCGCGTGTTCGAGAACGGCGCATTGAAGACCGGAATGCCGCGCTGCATGGCGGTGTCCAGGTCGACCTGGTTGGTGCCGATGCAAAAGCAGCCCACCACGCGCAGGTCGGGGTTGCCGGACAGCAGGGCGGCATCCAGGTGCGTGCGAGAACGGATCCCCGCCACTTGCACGCCGCGCAGGGCGTCGTGCAATTGCGCCGGCGGCAGAGCCGCGGCATGCGTGACGATATCGGTGTAGCCGGCGGCCTCGAAGACGGCGCGGGCGCTCGGGTGGATGTTCTCGAACAGGACGATTTGTGCCATGACTGCCAAGGGGTGGGTGAGAAACGCTTTTATTTATTGTGGACCATTTTTGCTGCGGTGCAAGGAGTAGCCATTGAAGCGTTGTGGATGAATTGTTTCAGGCCAGCCTTAGCGATAGGCCTGAAAAACCTGGGCGCCGCCACGTTTGTCGACCAGCACCACGTCGTGCGGCGTCTTGCGTCCGCCGTATTCCGGCCCGTCCATGCCGGGCGATCCGAGCGGCATGCCGGGGGCGGCCAGACCCGCTGCGTCGGGCTTTTCCAGCAACAGTCGGCGCACGTCGCTGGCGGGCACGTGGCCTTCGACCGCATAGCCCTCGACCATCGCGGTGTGGCAGGAGCCGTAGTTGGACATGCCCGCGTTGCGGCGGATGGGCCCGGTGTCGTCGACGTCATGCGTGGTCACGGCAAAGCCGTTGTCGCGCATGTGCTTGACCCAATCCTCGCAGCAGCCGCAGGTAGGCGTCTTCCAGACCTCGACTTTCACGGGCGCCTGCGCGGCGGCAATCGCGGGGATGCTGAGGGCCGCGGCAAGGACGAGGCGGCGCGTAAGACGGGAAACGTTCATGATGCTCCGGGGGATAAAGGGGGGATGTTCAGGCGCGGGCCGGTCAGAACCAGAACTGCACGCCCGCGATGACAGCAGCCTGCGATCGGCCTTCGCCGGCGTCCGAGGCATAGCTCGCCGTCTGGCCGAACTTCCGTTCAAAGGATACGCCAACGTAGGGGGCGAATTCGCGCGTGACCTCGTAACGCAGGCGCAGGGACAGGGATCCCTGCGACAGACCGGAACCGATGCCGCGTTGCGGGTCGTTCTTGCCGTAGACGCTGGCTTGCAGTTCGGGCGTGAATATCAGGCGCTGGGTCAGCAGCAGATCGTACTCGGCCTTCAGCGCCAGGGCGCTGCGGCCTGACGGGCCGGCATAGGCGGTGGCCGTCAGTTCGATGTTGTAGGGCAGCAAGCCCTCGACGCCGACCGCGGCCCAGTTGCGCTTGGGGCCTGCGCCGATATCCCGGCGCGCACCCAGTTGCAGATCCCAGAAGGGCGAGATGGCGTGGCTCCAGAAGGCCTCGACCTTGCCGTCCGACCCGCCGCCGCTTTGGCGCTCGCCCTCGCTCTTGACGAGCAGGCGGTCCGTGGCGGTGCCGAACCAGAAGCGGCCATCCCATTCGAGCGCGTTCTGCCCGTCGCGATTGCGCGATGCGCCGAATTTGTCGAACAGCACCTGCCACGTGGGCGCGTTGTCCATCATGTGCGGATGGATGCCGTAGCTGTCGTAGCCGCGCGGGCCTTCGCCATCGCTTGCAGGCAGGCTGCCGACGGGCGGAGCGTCTGCGGCGGGCGCGTCATGGTTCGCCTCTGCATGGTCCATTCCCTGGTGGCTTTCCGGGCTGTCCGGTGACGGCGCCTGGCCATGGTCCATCGAGCCGTGGTCCATCCCGGTCATGCCGGCATGATCCATTTGTGACGCTTGCGCCGCGGCCAGGGGGGGCGTCAGCGCGAGGGCGATGGCGCAAAGGGCCGGCGCGTGTTTCTGGAAACTGATCGGCTTCATCGTTTACTCCACCACGACCGCCCTGAACATGCCGGCCTCCATGTGATACAGCAGATGGCAGTGGTAGGCCCAGTTCCCACGCGTGTCGGCGCTGACGCGATAGCTGATGCGCTGCGCCGGGTTCAATGAGATCGTGTGCTTGCGGACCTGAAACGCGCCGTCCGGGGATTCCAGGTCGCTCCACAGGCCGTGCAGATGGATGGGGTGCGTCATCATCGTGTCGTTGACCAGCACGAAGCGCACGCGCTCGCCGTGGCGCAGCACGATGGGCCGCGCGTCCGAGAACTTCACGCCGTTGAACGACCACATGTAGCGCTCCATGTTGCCCGTCAGGTGCAGCTCGATCTCGCGCGAGGGCGCGCGGTTGTCGTCGGGCTCCCGCACCGACCGCAAGTCCGCATACGTCAGCACGCGGCGGCCGTTGCCGCGCAGTCCGGGGCCGGGATCGTCCAGGCGCGTCGACACCACGTCAGGCAGCATGGAATTGCCCACGCCGCGCTCGGCGGGATAGGGGTGCCTGACCTCGACCATGCCACCCTGGTCCGGGTCCGCGCCCGTGTCCGCGCCGTGCCCGGCGTGTCCGGCCGGCATCGGTTGCGACCCGCTCATGTCGTGGGCCATGCCCATGTCCATCATGCCCAGCACCTGCACACGGTCCATCTCGGGCACGCTTGCCTGCATGCCGGCGCGGGGCGCCAGCGTGGCGCGTGCATAGCCCGATCTATCCATGGCTTGCGAGAAGATCGTGTAGGCGCGGTCCTGTGAAGGTTCCACGATCACGTCATAGGTTTCCGCGACGCCAATGCGAAATTCCTCGATATCGACTGGGCGGACATCCTGGCCATCGGCGGCCACGACAGTCATCGTCAGGCCCGGTATCCGGACGTCGAAGTACGTCATGGCCGAGCCGTTGATGAACCGCAGCCGCACCCGCTCGCCCGGCTTGAAAAGGCCCGTCCAGTTGGCCGCGGGCGTGGCGCCGTTGGTGAGGTAGGTGTAGGTTGCGCCGGACACGTCGGCCAGATCCGTCGGATTCATGCGCATGCGTTCCCACATCAGCCGGTCGGCAAGCGCCGCGCGCCATCCCTTGTCCCCGGCGTTGTCCGCCAGGCTTTGCATGCTGGGCTGGATGCGATTGTAGTAATCCGGCATCACCTTCAGCTTGTCGAACACGCGCATCGGGTCTTCGTCCGTCCAGTCCGACAGCAGCACCGTGTAGTCGCGGTCGGAGGCGATGGGATCGCGGTGGCGCGGGTCGATGACGATGGCGCCGTACAGGCCCGTCTGTTCCTGAAATCCCGAGTGGCTGTGATACCAGTAGGTGCCGCTTTGGCGCACGTCGAATCGGTACGTGAACGTCTGGCCGGGGTCGATGCCGGCAAAGCTCAGGCCGGGCACGCCATCCATGCCGGTGGGCAGCAGGATGCCGTGCCAATGGATGGAGGTCTGCTCGCGCAGCCGGTTGGTGACGTGCAGTGTCACCGTATCGCCCTCGCGCCAGCGCAGCAGCGGCGCGGGCAGGCGGCCGTTGACCGTGGTGGCCACGCGCGCGGCCCCCGTGAAGTTCACGGGCGTCTCGCCGATCTCCAGGTGAAACTCGGTGCCGCGCAGTTCGGCGGCCGCGGCTGCGCCGGACTGGGCCGATGCCCGGCGCCAGCCGCCCAGGGCGGCGAGCGCGCCGCCGGCGGCCAGGCCCTGCACGAAGCGGCGGCGGGTCGTGAGCGTGTGCGCCGTCATGTCACAGCACCGAGACGGCGCCCTTCATGCCGGCGCCGTAATGGCCTGGCTCCAGGCAGCCGAAGGACACCGTGCCGGCCTTGCCGAAGCGCCAGACGATCTCGCCGCTTTTGCCGGCGTCCAGCGACACCGCGTTGGGTTCATCGTGACGCATGCCGGGGTCCTTCATCATCATGGCGTAATGCGCCTTCAGGTCGGCGTCGGTGCCCAGCACGAGTTCGTGCCGGATCTTCCCGGAATTGCGCACGTTCAGCCGCACGGTCTCGCCGGCCTTGACATCGATGCTGGCGGGCGTGAAGCGCATGGCGTCGGTCATGTCGACGTCAATGGTGCGCGTGACGCGGGCGGGATCGCCCGGCGCGCCGATGGGCGCGGCCGCCGCGGACGGCGCGTGGCCGCCGTGCGCATGGTCGCCTGCGGCGAACGCGGCGCCGGACATCATCAGCGCCAATGCGGCGGCGCAAGTGCGTAACTGGGTGCCTTTCACGGGAATCCTTGCAATGGGAATGGGCGTGATGACACTGTAGGAAGACCGGGGTGACCCGATCCTGTCGCGCAGATTACGTTTTTGTAATGTTCGCGGCCGGCGCCGGGTTGTTGAAGGTGATGCCGACCACGGTGCCGGCGGCGCCGGACGCCGCATCCACGTCGCCGCCATGCATGCGCGCAATGGCGCGGACGATGGCCAGGCCCAGGCCGTGACCTTCGCTGCGTGGCGCGCGCGTCTGGCCGGAGCGGAAAAAGCGGTCGAAGATCCGGGGCAGGTCCGCGGCCGGGATCGGCGTGCCGGGGTTGTGGACCGTGACCCGCGCCCCGCGCGCGGTGGGGGTGCACGTCAGCACGATCTCGCCGCCCGGGGGCGTCGCCTTGATGGCGTTGGAGATCAGGTTGGCCAGCGCGCGGCGCGCCAGCCCCCGGTTGGCGGCCACGGTGGCGTCGCCCACACAGCGCAGGCGCACGGCGTGTTCTTCCAGCGTGGCCTCGTAATATTCGGCCACCCGCCGGGCTTCGGCGGCCAGCGACACCGGCGCCAGGTCGGCGGCGCGCTCGCCGCGGTCGGCCCGCGCCAGGAACAGCATGTCGTTGACCAGCGTCTTCAGGTCTTCCAGTTCTTCCAGGTTGGATTCCAGCGCATCTCGCAGCTCGGCCGCATCGCGCGGCGACGACAGCATGACCTGCGTGCCATTGATGAGGGTCGCCAGCGGCGTGCGCAGTTCGTGCGCCACATCGGCGTTAAAGCCCTCCATCTGCTGGTAGGCGGCTTGCAGCCGGTCCAGCGTGCGGTTGAAGGACCGCACCAGTTCATGCAGCTCGCGGTCGGTGTCTTGCAGCGGCAGGCGGCGCGCCAGATTGTCGGGCTGGATGGCCGCGGCCTGCCCGGACAGCCGCCGCGCGGGCGCCATGCTGCGCCGCACGGCCCACGCGGCCAGGACGACCGTCGCGCCTACCCACAACGCGCAGATCAGCGCCAGCGCCGTGCCGTAGGCATAGAGGAATTGCGCGCTGGTGCGCGTGCTGACCGCCACGGTCAGTTGCGCCCCGGGCAGGATGCGATCGTTCATGGCAACGCGCAGGCCGCGCATGCGCCCGCCATCCGGCGTCTGCAAGAGGACCTGCCGGCCATCCGTGGTTTCCAGCGTTTCGGGCGCGGCGCCGCCATAGACGGCCTGGCCCTGCGCGTCCACGATCCAGATGCCAAGCTGACCCTGGCCCGCGCGCATCTGATCGAAGGTGGCCGCCAGGTCGTGCAAGCCGCTTGCGCTGTTCTGCATGTCGATCAAGTGGTCGATGAGCTCGAGCTTGCCGCTGACTTCGGTGATCTCCTGGCGCTCGACTTCGCGCTTGAGCGCCCAGAAAAGGGTGGCGCCCGCCACGCTGGAAACGAACAGCGCGATGGCGCCCAGCAGCAGCGTCAGCCGCGCCTGCATGGAGCGCACGCGGGGGCGGCTCATCCGGCGTGGCCGTCAGCGGGGCGCGATTCCAGCACGTATCCCATGCCGCGCACGGTGTGCAGCAGTTTCGTGGCGTAGGGATCGTCCAGCTTGCCGCGCAGGCGCCGCACCGCGACGTCGATGACGTTGGTGTCGCTGTCGAAGTTCATGTCCCAGACCTGTTCGGCCAGGGTGGTGCGCGACAGCACCTGCCCCTGGCGGCGCAGCAGAAGCGCCAGCAGGCTGAATTCCTTGGCGGTCAGGTCCAGCCGCTGGCCGCCGCGCTGGGCGCGCCGGCGCGCCAGATCCAGCTCCAGGTCCGCCAGCCGCAGCAGCGTGGGCTCCTGCGAGCGGCCGCGGCGCAGCAGCGCGTGCACCCGCGCCAAGAGCTCCGAGAACGCAAAGGGTTTGACCAGGTAGTCGTCGGCGCCGCCTTCCAGGCCGCGGACCCGGTCTTCCACCGCGTCTCGGGCCGTCAGCATCAGGATGGGAGTGTCTTTTTGCGCGCGCACCGAGGCCAGGATCTCGAAGCCGTCCACGCCGGGCAGCATCACGTCCAGCACGATGAGGTCGTACGCGCCTTCGAGCGCGAGGTGGCGGCCGTCCACGCCGTCGCGCGCCACGTCCACGACGTGGCTTTGCTCCGACAGCCCCTTCTTCAGGTAGTCGGCCAGTTTGGGTTCGTCTTCGATGACCAGGATGCGCATGGCCAAAAATTTACCACCCGCGCGCCGCCGTCAGCGGGCAGGCGGGCGGAATCACGCCGTTTCGGCGATGGCGATGCGGTCGGCGGGAAAGCGCAGCGAAAAGACGCTGCCCTTGCCGGGTTCGCTGGTGATGAGCAGTTCGGCGTCGTGCCGCATGGCGATGTGCTTGGTGATCGCCAGCCCCAGCCCGGTGCCGCCGACGGCGCGCGAGCGGCCCCGGTCCACGCGGTAAAAGCGCTCGGTCAGGCGCGGCAGGTGGCGCGCCGGGATGCCGATGCCGGTGTCCTGCACGCTGTAGCATGCGCCGCCTTCGGGGTCGCGTTCCCAGCGGACGGTGATGGTGCCGCCGTCCGGCGTGTAGCGCACGGCGTTGGTCAACAGGTTGGAAAGCGCCGAGGTCAGTTCGTTTTCGGCGCCCAGCACGTCCAGGGTTTCGTCGATGTGCCAGACCAGTTGATGACGGCCGCCCGACAGCGCCTCGATCTGCTGGCGCGCCTTTTGCAGCAGCGCGCCCATGTTGACGGCGCGCGGATCGCTGCCCGGCGACGATTCCAATGTGGACAGCGTCAGCAGGTCTTCCACGATGGCCTGCATGCGGTGGGCCTGCTCGTACATCATGTCGATGTATTGTTCGCGCTGCTCTTTGGGCAGCGCCTCGTCGGGCATGTCGCGCAGCGTTTCCAGAAAGCCCGCCAGCACCGTCAGCGGCGTGCGCAATTCGTGCGACACGTTGGCGACGAAGTCGCGGCGCGTGGTTTCCAGGCGTTCGATCTGCGTGACGTCGCGGGTGATGAGCAGGCGCTGGTTGCTCGCGTATGCAGTGAGCTGCATCATCATCAGCCGTTCCTGGCCTTGCTGACCCAGCCGCACCAGAATGGGCTCGGGCCAGGACGGACGATGCGCGTATTCCACAAATTCCGGGGCCCGCAGCAGGTTCAGCAGATTGTGGCCGCGGTCGGCCGGCAGGCGCAGGCCCAGATGCTGGCGCGCCATGCGGTTGCACCAGTCGATCTGGAAATCCTCGTTCAGCGTGACGGCGCCGTCGGGCAGGGCCTGGGCAGCCGCCAGCATCCCTTGCATGGTGTCGCGGGTTTCAGCCAGCTCGCGCGCGCGGGCGCGGGTGTACCGATAGAGCGGGGCAAGAATGTCGTCCCACGGGCCCACGGAGGCCGGCGGGGCGGAATCCGGGTGATTGGCCCATTTGGACACCAGCGACAGGCGCCAGCTGCGCCAGAGCAGCATGGCACACAGTGCTACCGAAAACACGATCCAGCCCGCGGGGTCTCCAATGAGCCATTGCGCCAACAAGGCAAATGCCGCCCACAGGACGACCAGAATAAGGGTGCGCAGCCAGATCATCGTGCGCACGTTTTACCGCGTCGGGAGCTGTGCCGTAAACCGATAGCCGCTGCCGCGGACCGTTTCGACGTGCGCGTCATGGCCGCTGGGTTCCAGGGCCTTGCGCAGGCGGCGGATGTGCACGTCGACCGTGCGCTCTTCGACAAAGACGTGGTCGCCCCACACCTGGTCCAGGAGCTGCGAACGGGAGAACACGCGCTCGGGGTGCGTCATGAAGAAGTGGAGCAGGCGGAATTCGGTGGGGCCGATCTGCAGGGACTGGCTGTTGCCCGACAGGCGATGCGTCACCGGATCCAGCTTCAGGCCGCCGACGTCGATGACGTCGTCCGTGAGCTGGGGCGCGCGGCGGCGCAGCACGGCCTTGATGCGGGCCATCAGCTCCTTGGGCGAGAAGGGCTTGGTGATGTAGTCGTCGGCGCCGGCTTCCAGGCCGTCGACCTTGTCCTGCTCGGAGCCCTTGGCGGTCAGCATGATGACCGGGACGGCGCGGGTGCGCTCGTCGTTGCGCAGCTTGCGGGCCATGGCCAGGCCAGAGGTGCCGGGCAGCATCCAGTCCAGCAGGATCAGGTCGGGAAGCTCGGCACGGATCAGCGTCTGGGCCTGGTCGGCGTCGAAGGCGCGCAGCACCTTGTGGCCGGCGAAGGACAGGTTGACGGCGATCAATTCCTGGATGGCGGGTTCGTCTTCGACGACGAGGATAGTGCTGGACATATCGAATTGGGCACACTTCGGAGCGCCGGCGCGGCGCGAACATTGCGATAGTATGGCCGCAATATTTCAGGTATGTGACCGCGGCGCGCCATCTGGCGGGCTCGTCCGCCGCAGGCGCGCGCCCGATAGGCTACCATTGAACGATATATCGGGAATACACCATGCAAAACCCCTCCGAATCGCAACAATCCGCCGGCGCCGGCTCGACCTCCACGCACTTCGGCTTCCAATCGGTCCCCGAAAGCGAAAAGGCCCGCAAGGTTGCCGAAGTGTTCCATTCGGTCGCCCAGCGCTACGACGTCATGAACGATTTCATGTCGGCGGGCCTGCACCGCGTCTGGAAGGCGTTCACGATCGGCCGCGCGGCCATCCGCCCCGGCATGAAGGTGCTGGACATTGCCGGCGGCACGGGCGACCTGGCGCGCGCGTTCGCCAAGCGCGCCGGCCCCACGGGCGAGGTCTGGCTGACCGACATCAATGATTCCATGCTGCGCGTGGGCCGCGACCGGCTCACCGACGCCGGCCTGCTGGTGCCCGCCGCCGTGTGCGACGCCGAGCGCCTGCCGTTCCCCACCGGTTACTTCGACCGCGTCAGCGTGGCCTTCGGCCTGCGCAACATGACTCACAAGGACCGCGCGCTGGCCGAAATGACCCGCGTGCTCAAGCCGGGCGGCAAGCTGCTCGTGCTGGAGTTCTCGCGCATCGCCAAGCCCCTGTCCCCGGCATACGACTGGTATTCCTTCAACGTGCTGCCGTGGCTGGGCAAGAAGATCGCCAAGGACGAGGCCAGCTATCGTTACCTGGCCGAATCGATCCGCATGCACCCGGACCAGGAAACCCTGGCCGACATGCTGCGCACCGCCGGCCTGGAGCGGGTGCAGTACTTCAACCTGACGGCGGGCATCGCCGCGTTGCACGAAGGTGTGCGCCTGGGCTGACGCCCGGCGACCACGGCGGATTCCGCCACCCCGCGGGGAACTTGTGGGGCGGCAGCTTGTCCGTTATTCTTACGCCATTCAGATTACTGTAAGAAAAGTCGCGCAGATGGCCCCGCGCATTGCGGGGCCCTCCCGTTGCTCGGGGCAGCGGGGGCGCGAGTACGAGGGAGCAAACTCATGTCTAAATTCAGTCTTTCGCGCTTTGTCGCCGCGGCGCTCATCGCCGTTTCGGGCGCGGCGCTGGTGACGGCGTCGTTTGACGCCGAAGCTCGCCGCGCAGGCGGCGGCGCCAGTGTCGGCCGCCAGTCCTCCAATGTCACGACGCAGCGCCAGGCCACCACGCCGCCGGCTGCCACCAACAACACCGCGGGCGCCACCGCAGCACCGGCAGCTGCCGGTGCTGCCACGGCCGGCGCGGCAGGCGCCGCCGCCAAGAGCGGCGCCTCGCGTTGGCTGGGTCCCATCGCCGGCATCGCCGCCGGCCTTGGTATCGCGGCGCTGCTCTCCAGCATGGGCCTGTCCGGCGCGTTCCTGGAGTTCCTGTCGTCCGCGCTGCTGATCGCCGCCGTGGTCTTCGCCGTCATGTTCATCATCCGCCGCCTGCGCGGCGCCGGTCCGCGCACTGCCACGCAGGGTGCATTCGGCGGGCCCAACAACGCCTCGGGCCAGCAACAGCAGCCCATGTGGCGTGAATCGCTGAAGCCGGGCGCCGCCGCGCCTGCCGCCGCTGCCGCTCCGGTGGCCGCCGCGCCGGTCGAGCCGCCGGCCGTCCTGCCCAAGGCGGGCGACGACAACAACTGGTTCGTGCCGGGCGATTTCGACACGCCGAACTTCCTGAAGCAAGCCAAGGAACAGTTCGTCCGCATCCAGGCGGTCTGGGACAGCGGCAGCACCGACGGTCTGCGCGAATTCCTGACCGACGACCTGATCACCGAGCTCAAGCCGCAGCTGGCCGAGCGCGGCGCGGCGCCCAACAAGACCGAAGTGGTCCTGCTGAACGCCGAGATGCTGGGCATCGAAACCGTCTCCGACGGCCACCTGGCCAGCGTGCGCTTCTCGGGCATGCTGCGCGAGGCGCCGGGCGCCGAAGCGTTCCGCTTCGAAGAAGTCTGGAACCTGTTCAAGCCGGCCAATGGCGGCTGGTTGCTGGCCGGCATCCAGCAGATCCCGGTGGAACACGCCAGCTAATCCTGGCGGTCCGGCTCGACCGGCCATCTGCCGCGGGCGCCGTAAGGCGTCCGCCTGAACCGGCCCCCAGAGGGCCGGTTTTTCAATGTGCCTACGCAAAACAGGCTCCCATCTAACCCGTTACACTCCCGATTTACCCATCAACTTCGGCAAGCCCTCTCAGGGTCCTTGCAACCGCCATGCTGCCTTTTTCGTTCCTGCCCACACCGAAGCGTCTGGCCATCAGCGCCCTCAATGCCTTGCTGCGGCGCGAGGACTGGGCGCGCGAACGCCTGGCTCGGCATGCCGGCAAGACCGTGCGGTTTGCCATGGGCGGCTTCACGCTGGGCCTGTCCATCGATAGCGAAGGGCTGGCGGATCAGGCTGATCCGGCCGTGGTGCCCGACGTGACGCTGACAGTGTCGCCCGAGAAGCTGCCGCTGCCGCGCCTGGGCGCCGGGCACGAGAAGCCGGATTTTGCCGAGGCCACGCATATTTCAGGCGACGCGGCGCTGGCCCAGGTGGTTGCCGACTTGTCCAAGCAGTTGCGCTGGGATCCGGAGGACGCGTTGGCCCGCGTGGTGGGCGACATCGCCGCGCTGCGCATCGTGGGCGGCGCGCGTGCCGTGTCGGATGGCGCGCGCACGGCGGGCAAGCGCCTGGCCGAAAACGTATCCGAATACCTGTCCGAGGAAAGCGGTGTGCTGGCGGGCCGTCCGGCCCTGGAGCAATGGCGCCTGGACCTGGCCGACCTGAACACCCGCGCCGACGCGCTGGCGCGTTCCGCGGCTGCGCTGCAAACCCGCCTGGCCACGGCCGGCGCAAAGCGGGGCGCCTGATCCATGTTCCCCTTGCTGCGCCTGTTTCGCATCATCGTCGTCTCGCTGCGCTACGGCCTGGACGAGCTGGTGCTGTCCAGCCTGAATCATCCGCTGGCCACCTGCCTGCTGCGCGTCATGCGCCTGGGCACGCGCCCGCGTTCGCCGCGCGGGCAACGGCTGCGACTTGCCCTGGAATCGCTGGGCCCGATCTTCGTGAAGTTCGGGCAGGTGCTGTCCACCCGCCGAGACCTGATCCCCGCCGACATCGCCAACGAACTGGCGCTGCTGCAGGACCGCGTGCCGCCGTTCCCGTCGGCGCAGGCAGCGGCCTGCATCGAGGCGGCGCTGGGCGCGCCGCCCGAAAAGCTGTTCGCGCAGTTCGATGTGGACCCGGTGGCGTCGGCGTCGATCGCGCAGGTGCACTTCGCGGTGCTGCACGACGGCCGTGAAGTCGCCGTGAAGGTGCTGCGTCCGGGCATGCTCAGCATCATCGAAAAAGACATGTCGCTGCTGAAGGTGGTGGCGCGCATCATCGAGCGCCTGGGCCCGGACGGCCGCCGCCTGAAGCCGCGCGAGGTCGTGGCCGAATTCGACAAGTACCTGCACGACGAGCTGGACCTGGTGCGCGAGGCCTCCAATTGCAGCCAGCTGCGCCGCAACTTCGGTCCGGAATCGGGGCGTGGCGACATGCTGATCGTGCCCGAGGTGATCTGGGAATACACGGCTTCCACCGTGTTCACGATGCAGCGCATGTACGGCATGCCGGTGGGCCAGGTCGAGCGCATGCGCGAGGCCGGCATCGACATTCCGACGCTGGCGCGCACGGGCGTCGAGATCTTCTTCACGCAGGTCTTTACCGACGGCTTTTTCCACGCCGACATGCACCCGGGCAACATCTACGTGTCGGACCGCCCGGACACGCTGGGCAGCTACATCGCGCTGGATTTCGGCATCGTGGGCTCGCTGTCCGAGTTCGACAAGAACTACCTGGCGCAGAATTTCCTGGCGTTCTTTCACCGCGACTACCGCCGCGTGGCGCAACTGCATATCGAATCGGGCTGGGTGCCACCGGATACGCGCGAGGAAGAACTGGAAGGCGCGGTGCGCGCCGTCTGCGAACCCTATTTTGACCGGCCGTTGTCGGAGATCTCGCTGGGGCAAGTGCTGCTGCGGCTCTTCCAGACCTCGCGCCGGTTCAACGTCGAGATCCAGCCGCAGCTGGTCCTGTTGCAGAAGACCCTGCTGAACGTCGAGGGACTGGGGCGTCAGCTCGATCCCAACCTCGATCTCTGGAAGACCGCCAAGCCCTATCTGGAACGCTGGATGCGCCAGCGTGTCGGATTCAAGGGCCTGCGGCAAAGCCTGGAAAAAGAGGCAGCGCAGTGGTCGCAGATGCTGCCCGCCCTGCCCAGGCTGGTCCATGACCATCTGAGCCGCCCCAATGTCTCGCCGGCGATGCTGGCCGAGATGATGCAGCTACGTCGCGCACAAGAGCAGAACAACCGGCTGGTTGCAGCGCTGGTTGGCGTGCTGGCGCTGGCGGTGGGGGTCGCGATATGGGCGCTGACCCGATAGGCGGCGCGATGATCTAGACCTTACTGTCATGTTTCATTCATGAAACGGTCATCATAGCTTCGCGGGAGACGGCGAAAAATAGCGCTGCGAGAGGTGGCATGCAGCGCCGACGCCTATAGGAACGCGCGCGCCATTCATCAATTTTCATAGCCCCACTAGCGGGACGAATACAAGGGCAGAACATGCTTTATCCTGAACTCTTCAAGACCATGGAAGCCGTGCGCTGGAACATGGCGCACGATATTCCCTGGGGCGATTTCGACCGCAGCAAGCTCTCGGACGAGCAGGCCCACACGATCAAGATGAACGCCATCACGGAGTGGGCGGCGTTGCCGGCCACCGAGATGTTCCTGCGCGACAACCGCGGCGACAGTGATTTCTGCGCGTTCATGTCGGTCTGGTTCTTTGAAGAACAGAAGCATTCCCTGGTGCTGATCGAATATCTGCGCCGCTTCCGGCCGGATCTGGTGCCCACCGAAGAAGAGCTGCACAACGTGCGCTTTGAATTCGATCAGGCGCCGGAACTCGAAACGCTGA
This sequence comes from Achromobacter sp. Root170, assembly GCF_001428165.1. Taxonomy (NCBI): domain Bacteria; kingdom Pseudomonadati; phylum Pseudomonadota; class Betaproteobacteria; order Burkholderiales; family Alcaligenaceae; genus Achromobacter; species Achromobacter sp. Root170. The sequence goes on along the minus strand of NZ_LMHN01000019.1, from coordinate 91,612 downwards.
TGCTGCATTTCTGCGGCGAGATCCGCCTGAACCACTGGTACCGCCGCGCGGCCGACTGGCACACGGAGCCGGTCATCAAGGCGATCTACAAGACGGTGGCGCAGGACGAGGCCCGTCACGCGGGCGCCTACCTGCAATACATGCGCCGTGCGCTGCACGACCGCGGGCAGGAAACGAGCGAGCAAGCCCGTCTGGCGTTCTCGAAGATCGGGGTGCTGATGGCTTCGGCGGGACGCACGCAGCAGGCGCTGCATCCGACGAATCTGCACGTGAACAAGGATCTGTTCCCGAACGACACGGTGCAGTCGCGCCTGCCGGAGCCGGGCTGGCTGGAACACTGGCTGGACACGCAGATCCGCTTTGACGGCGTGTGGGAGCAGAAGGTGGCCAGCCGCATTCTGCACATCCTGTCCAAGCTGATGGATCGCAGCTTCGAGACGGTGAAGGATCTGAACCGCTACCGCAAGGAAATGACGGCGCTGATCGTTCCGAAGGACAAAGAGATCATCCTGGCGGGCAGCTGATCCCTCCTATAATCGCCGCATGCCTGCCGCCCGTTTCGAATCCAAGGTCCTGTCCCGCGACGAACTCGTCGCCGCCGTCGCCGCTGGCCGCTTTCCGCGGCCGCTGGTGTTCACGAACGGGGTGTTCGACATCCTGCATCGGGGGCACGCGACGTATCTGGACCAGGCGGCGCAGTTGGGGGCGACGCTGATTGTCGCCGTGAATACCGATGAGTCGGTGCGGCGGCTTGGCAAGGGGGCGGAGCGCCCGCTCAATCGCATGGAAGATCGGGCGGCGTTGCTGGCGGCGTTGGGGTTTGTGTCGGCGGTGACGTCGTTTTCCGAGGATACGCCTGAGGCGTTGATCGGGGAACTGAGGCCGGATCTGATCGTCAAGGGTGGCGATTACGACATGGAGACGTTGCCGGAGACGGCGTTGGTGAAGACTTGGGGGGGGCGTGCGGTTGCGATTCCCTTTGAGTTCCAGCGGTCTACGACGGCGTTGGTGAAGAAGATTCAGGGCGGTTGAAGGCTTTGAATTTGATGTGCTGGATGAATGTGAGGCGGCCTGGGTGGCCGCCTTTTCTTTTGTGCTTTGGGCTTGGTAGGTTGGTGCCTTGGGCTTCGTAGGATGGTGCTGCAGGGCTTCGTAGGCCGGTGATGCCGGGCTTTGTAAGTCGGTGCTGCACGGCTTCGTGGGTCGGTGCCGCAGATCTTCGTAGGTCGCCCGGCGCCGCGGTCTTCGTCCGCCTTCGGCTCCCTTCAGATTCCCTCGGGCGCATCGACGGCGCTCGCACCCACGGTGACCGCGACGCCGTGCTGCCAGGGTCTTTGGTTTGGGGCGCTGTAAGACCTGTGGTCGGGGAAGGGGATCTGCGGGGCCGCCGAATTGCTGCCGCCCGGGCGGCGGCAATCGGCTTCTGGGCGGTGGGGCGTCGTGGCGGTGTGCGCTTGCGCGCTGGTGGGGCTGGTGATTAGGTGTCTGACACCCGTAGAGATGATCTTGGGTTCGAGACGGTGCTTAAAGGGTGTCAGACACCGGTGGCGCCATCGGTGGCGCGGGTTAGCTCAGTCAGACACCGGTGGCGCGACCTTGGCGCGACCCCGGGGCTAGGGTGTTCACCTTCGCCACTTGCTCGCTCAGCGCGGCGTGCGCAGCAGGCGGTTGATGGCTTCCAGGTCTGATTCCGCCAGGATGCCGCTGGTAGCCTTCAGGCGCAGGCCGGAGAGCACCGTGCTGTAGCGGGCGAGGGCCAGGTCGCGTTGGGTGGCGTAGAGCTGTTGCTGGGCGTTCAGGACGTCCAGGTTGATGCGGACGCCGACCTCGTAGCCGGTGCGGTTGGCTTCGACGGCGGCGCGGCTGGATTTTTCGCCGGCTTCCAGGGCCTGGATGCGGGCCAGGCCGCTGGTGACGCCGGTGTAGTACTGGCGGGTGGCTTGGACGGCCTGGCGGCGGGCGGTTTCGTAGTCGTAGCGGGCTTTTTGTTCCAGTTCGACCTTTTCCGTGACTTGCGAGGACACGCCGCCGCCGGAGTACAGGGGGATGGACAGGACCACGCCGATGGTGTTGTCGATGGGCTTGCCGGGGGCGGCGTTGCGCATGACGGCGTCGCTGGCGCTGCCGCTGGTGGCGCGCAGGTTCAGGGTGGGGTAGTGGCCGCTCTTGGCGATCTGGATTTCGCGGCCGGCGATGCGGGTCAGGAGTTGCGCGCGCAGGACTTCGAGGCTGGAGGTTTCGGCCTGGTTGCTCCAGTCGGCGATGCGGGCGGGCTGGGGGGCGGGCAGTTGCACGCCGTAGGGCAGTTCGGACAGGGCGCCGGGCTGCGTGCCGATGATCTTGGCCAGTTCGTCGCGGCGCACTTCCAGGTCGTTCTGCAGGCGCAACTCTTGGGCGACGACGAGGTCGTAGCGCGACTGCGCTTCGTACGTGTCGGTGATGGTGGCGTTGCCGAGTTCGAAGTTGCGCTTGGCCGATTCCAGTTGGCCGGCGACGGCGGCTTTTTCGGCTTCGGTGGCGGTCAGGGTGTCCTGGGCGTACAGGACGTTGAAGTAGGCGTCGGCAACGCGTAGCAGCAGGTCCTGGTAGGCCTGCTGCAGCTGGACTTCGACGTCGGCGACGATGAGCTTGGACTGTTCGAAGTTCTGCCAGCGGCCCCAGTCAAAGAGGGGCTGGGTGAGCGCCAGGTCCCAGACGCCGCGACCGCCGCTGTAGGCGTAGGACAGGCCACGGGTGCTGCGCGTTTCCTGGTAGGCGCCGCCGGCTTCGGCGGTGATCAGGGGCAGCAGCAGGGCGCGGGCCTGGGGTTCCTTTTCGAGGCCGGCGCGGTAGTTGGCGCGGGCTGCGGCATAGGTGGGGTCGTTGCCCAGCGCGGCCTGCCAGACCTGGACGAGGTTCTGGGCGGACGCAGTCAGCGGGCCGGCACTTGCGGCGCAGGTGAAAACCAGTAAAGCCGTCAGTGATCGGACGCGCATGATTTTTCAACGATACGCCGGGCCGCCGGACGCGACGCCGGCCCCAAGGGGGCCGGGCGGCAGGCGGCAGGTTTGCGGAGTTAGAACTTGAACTGCGACACCGTGACGCCGCGCAACGGCTTGATGACCGTTTCGAAGAGTTTGACGGTTTCGAAGCTGGCGGCAGTGGTGCGGGTGATGCGACAGGCAGTCATGATGGGCGCCTGGCCCACGACCACGACAAGGCGGCCGCCCACGCGCAGCTGGTACTTCAGCGCGTCCGGCACGACCGGCACGGAACCGGTGACCAGGATGGCGTCGTATTCGGTGGAGCCCCAGCCATTGCGGGCGTCGCCGGTTTCGACCTTGACGTTGGTGACGTTGTTCATCTGCAGGTTCTGCTGCGCGAAGGTCACCAGGCGGCTGTCGATCTCGACGGAGGTGACTTGTTGCGCCAGGTAGCCCAAGAGGGCGGCCTGGTAGCCGGAACCCGTGCCGATTTCCAGCACGCAGTCGGACTTGGTCAGCAGCAGTTCTTGCGCGAGGCGTGCTTCGACCTTGGGGGCGAGCATGTTCTCGCGGGTGTTGACCGCGTTGATCTCGAGCGGCAGCTCCAGGTCGGAAAACGCCAGGCCGCGCAGGGCCGGCGGAACGAATTGTTCGCGGCGCACATCGAACAGCGCTTGCAGCACGTTGGCGTCCAGGACGTCCCACGGGCGGATCTGCTGTTCCACCATGTTGAAGCGGGCTTGTTCTACGTCGGGCAGGGTCGAAGCGTTCATGACGGTCAGAAAAAACAGAGGAATCAACGGGCCATTGTACCGATTCGTAGCGTCCTGTGACGGCGTGCCCGCGCGGTAGATGTTTCAGGCGCGGCCCGTACCCCGGAAAAGCAGACGGCGCCTCGCGGGGCGCCGTCTGATGATGGGGCGGGCGTGCTTACCACCAGCCGTGGAAGTGGTGGACCGGACCGTGGCCCGAGCCGACCGACAGGCGCTCGGCGTGGCGGATGGCCTCAGTCAGATAAGCCTTTGCGCGCTTGGCCGACTCTGGTACGTCCCCGATTTGGGGCAGCAGCGCCACCAGCGCGGCCGACAGCGTGCAGCCGGTGCCGTGGGTGTTGGCGGTGTCGATGCGATGGCCGGGCAGTTCGATCATGCGGTCGCCGTCGTGCAGCAGGTCGATGGTTTCGCTGCCGGGCAGGTGGCCGCCCTTGACCAGCACCCAGCGCTCGCCCGAATGCGCCAGCTTGTTGCGCAGGCGCTCGGCCACGCGCCGCATTTCCTTTACGGTCTCGACGGGGCGCTCTTCGAGCAGCACGCCGGCCTCGGGCAGGTTGGGCGTGAGCAGGGTGGTCAGGGGGAGCATGGCTTCGCGCATGGCGCCGACGGCATCGTTCTCCAGCAGCAGGTCGCCGCTCTTGGCGACCATGACCGGATCCAGCACGATGTGCGCCGGCGTCCATTTGGCGAGCTTTTCCGCCACGACTTCGATGACCGGACGCTGGCCCAGCATGCCGATCTTGACCGCGTCGATGCGCACGTCGCTGAACAGGGTGTCGATCTGCAGGCCGACGAAGGCGGGCGGCACCGGCGAGATGCCCGTGACGCCCTGCGTGTTCTGCGCGGTGAGCGCGGCGATGATGGCGCAGCCATACGCGCCCAGCGCGCTCATGGCCTTGACGTCGGCCAGGATGCCGGCGCCGCCGGACGGGTCGACGCCGGCGATGGTCAGCGCGTTGGGGATGGGACGGCCGCTGGCGGCCGGCTGGCGCGAGTTCATTTGGCGGGACCGCCGGTGATCAGGCCTTCGGTGGGCGAGCTGGGCGCGCCGCTGTACAGCTTTTTGGGCATGCGTCCGGCCAGGAAGGCTTCGCGGCCGCTTTCCACGCCCTTTTTCATGGCGCTGGCCATCAGGACGGGGTCGCGCGCGGCGGCGATGGCGGTGTTCATCAGCACGGCGTCGCAGCCCAGTTCCATGGCGATGGCGGCGTCGGACGCGGTGCCCACGCCGGCATCGACCACGACCGGCACGCGGGCCTGGTCGATGATGAGGCGCAGGTTCCAGGGGTTCAGGATGCCCATGCCCGAGCCGATCAGCGAGGCGAGCGGCATGACGGCCACGGCGCCCATGTCTTCCAGCATGCGGCACTGGATGGGATCGTCCGTGCAATAGACCATGACCTTGAAGCCCTCATCGACCAGCGTCTTGGTGGCCTTGAGCGTTTCGGGCATGTTGGGGAACAGGGTGTGCGGGTCGCCCAGCACTTCGAGCTTCACGAGGTCGTGGCCGTCCAGCAGTTCGCGGGCCAGGCGCAGCGTGCGCACGGCGTCGTCGGCGGTGTAGCAGCCGGCGGTGTTGGGCAGCAGCGTGAACTTGGAGGTGGGAACGTAGTCCAGCAGGTTCGGTTCACCGGCGTTCTGGCCGATGTTGGTGCGGCGGATGGCGACGGTGACGATTTCCGTGCCGCTGGCGTCCAGGGCCGCGCGGGTCTGTTCGAAGTCCTTGTACTTGCCGGTTCCGACGAGCAGGCGCGACAAATAGGCGCGGCCGGCGATGGTGAGCGTGTCTTGTGTGGTCATGGCGGTGCTTCAAAGGGCGGGCGCGCACGATGCGAGGCCCGCGGGGACTGGCTGACTGATGCCGAATGATAAAGCAGGACGCCGGATGGCAGGGCGGGGGCGCTGGCCGGCGCGTTCCACTAATTGCGGAATGCGCGCGTCAGCGCACCCGGTCCAGGTCGGCGCAGAGGGTCTCGGCCGCGTCGATCAGCCGCGGGCCGGGCCGGTACAGCGCGTCGGCGTCGACACCGTAGACGTGGCCCTGGCGCGCGGCCGGCAGGCCCATCGCCTGCCAGGCGGCCAGGTTTGCCTGCGTGTCCTCGCGGCGCGAGACGCCGGCCAGCACGGCCTCGGGCCGGGCCGCCAGCACGCCTTCCAGCGTGACCTGCGGCGCCACGATGGGCGCCTGGCCGAAGACGTTGACGCCGCCGCACAGCCGCAGCGCATCGCTGACGATGCTGGCGTTGTTCAGGGTGTAGATCGGATCCAGGCCGGCCTGCACGAAGACCCGCACCGGACGCCGGCCGGCATAGCGGGCCTGCAGGGCCGCCAGCCGCGCGCGCATGTCCGCGGCAGCGGCGTTCGCCACGGACTCGGTGCCGAACAGCCTGCCCATGCGCTCGACCGCGCCGGGGATGGCGTCCAGCGTCAGCGGATCGCTGTAGAACACGGGCACGCCCAGCTTGTCCATCACGCGCGCCAGCGGTTCGGCGGCAGACGGTTGCCAGGCGATCAGAAGGTCCGGCCGGGCGGAGGCCACGCGCTCGGCATCGGGCTGCGTGCCGTCGCCGATGATGGGCAGCGCGCGGGCGGCGGGCGGGTAGTCGCTGCCCAGCACCGTGCCCACGATGAACCCGCCCGCGCCCGCGGCGTAGACGAGTTCGGTGGCATGGGGCGCCAGCGTGACGGCGCGCCGGGCGGGCGCCTGCAGCGCGACGGCGCGGCCGCGGTCGTCCTGCACCTGGATGGCAGGCGCGCCAAGGGCCGGCAGCGTAGACAGCGCCAACGTTGGCGCCAACACCAGCGCCAACATCCAGGCCGGCTTCGCACCCCGCTTCGGCGCAAGTTTCAGTACCCGCTTTTGCGCCAGTCCGGCGGTCGTCAGGACGCGATTGGAGGTCATGCGGCGGCTCCGTCGGGTGGGCATAAACGCGGGACAGGGCCTGCGCGGGACCTGCGCCTGGCGGAAAGGCGCATGCCGGCAGGCCCTGTCCCGTCAGGCGGCAATCAGTAGCGTAGCGTGAGCGACGCGTAGAAGTTGCGGCCGGGAGCAGGGTACAGGCTGTAGTTGGCGACGGGACCCAACATTTCGAACGAGGCGTTGCCGCCGCGGATGCCGTACGTGGCGTACTGGCGGTCGAAAATGTTGTTCACGCCCACGGCGCCTTCGATGTTGCGGGTGAACTTGTACGCGAGCTTGGTGTTAAAGAGCACGTACGCATCCAGCTGCTTGTCGAACTGGTTGGCCTGGTCGTTGTCCATGCGCGACTTGCCCACGTATTGCGCCGACACGTTCCACAGGAATGCGTCGGTGGGGCGCCAGGTGACGGCGGCGTTGGCCAGCCACTTCGGGGCGAGCGGCACGGTCTTGCCGGCCAGGTCCACGCCCGCGTAGGTGCCGGAGCGGAACTGCGCCTGCATCCACGTCACGTTGGCGTCCAGGCTCACGCTGCTGGACAGGGCGGTGTGGCCTTCCAGTTCGACGCCTTGGCGGCGGGTCGGATCCAGGTTGGTGTTGGCGCCGGTGCCGGGACCCCACAGGCCGTCGGCCAGCGGGTTGTACTGGATCTCGTTGGTCAGGTCATAACGGAAGTACGACAGGCGCGCGCTGCTGGATGCCGACTGCCACGTGACGCCGATTTCCTTGTCGGTGGAGGTCTGCGGCGCCAGCGGCGACTGGACCGACAGCAGTTCGTCGGCGTTCGGCAGGCGGAAGCTGCGGCCGATCTTGCCGTACACGCCGAAGCCGCTGGCCAGATCCTGGCGCACGCCGAGCTGCCAGGCGGTCAGGTGGTTGCTGCGATCAGACGCCGTGCCGGAACCCGAAATCACTTCCAGGTCGTCGGACGCGTACTGGCGGCGCACGCCCGCCGTGATGTAGGTGGTGTCGGTGGCGCGGATCTGGCCTTCGGCAAAGAGACCGTACTGGTGCTGGCGCGATTGCCACTTCGAGGGTTCGAAGTCGTAGTAGGCGTTCTGGTCGGCGGTGGTCTTGGCTTCCTGCGCGTCCGCGCCGAAGACGATGCTGTGGCCGCCGTTGATCGGCAGGCGGTAGCGCACGCTGGCGATGTTCTCTTCGAGCTTCTGGTCGCGCAGCGTGTCGCCGAAACCGTCATAGGTCACGCCGCTGAGCTTCTTTTCGCGGGTCGACAGGTCCGAGTACAGCACGCCGGCGCCGATGGCCTGTTCAAGCTGCAGGCCGAACGTGGTGGTGGTGGTCTTGACGTAGTCGACGTCGTTCTTGGCGCCGCGCGGATCGTCCTGGAATTCGTTCACGCCAGTGAACGGGTTGATCGTGCGCGGGCCGGGCAGTTCCAGCTTCTGCGTGGTCGTGCGGCCGTACAGGCGGATCGAGCCGTCGTCGTGGCGGAACGTGATGCCGCCGCCGCCGCCCTCGCGGCGCTCGCCGCTGTGGTCGCGGTAGCCGTCGCTGTGCAGCGACTGCATGTAGGCGTCCACGCCCACCTTCTCGTTGTTCATCGAGACGGCAGCGTCGTACTGGCGCAGGCCGTAGCTGCCGAAGGTGGCGGTGGCGCGGGCGCTTACCGGCTCCTTCGTGAAATCGGACTTGGTGATGATGTTGATCACGCCGCCGGTCGTGCCGCCGCCGTATTGCACGGAGCCGCTGCCGCGCACGATTTCGATGCGTTCGACCTGGTCGAGCGGCACCACGCCCAGGCTGGGCGCCGACAGGTCGTTGGTGTTCTGCTTGACGCCGTCGATCAGGATCAGCGTGTTGCTTGCGCCAGTGATGCCGAAGCCGCGCAGGTCCACGATGGCGTTGTCGCTGGAGCTGGTGGTGTTGATCAGGTTGATGCCGGACTGCGTGGACAGCAGGTCCTGCATGGTGCGGGCGCTGCTGGCCGCGATGTCCTCGGCGGTGATGACCGAGATCGACACCGGCAGCGTGCGGCCGTCGGTGGGCACGCGTTGCGCCGTGACGGTGATGCTGTCCAGTTCGGGGGCGGGGGAAGCGGTCTGCTGGGCGGCGGCAATGGCCGGAGCGGTACAGAGCAAGGCGCCGGCGTAGCGCCGGATGGAGCGGGCTTTCATCTACATAACCTCGAAGCGACCCGCGACCCCGCAGGCCATTCACGATGGGGAGAATGCCCGCGCGCCGGGCGGGCCGAAAGGCCGCGGGGCGGGGAACAGGCATCCTGGCGAGCGAACAGGCCGGTATCGGGCTGCCATGGGCGCGGATGCGCGCATGGGGACCGTTGCGGGGGCAGCACAGGCTGGACTTGCGGGGCAGCTGCGGCGGCCTTGTGGGCGGCGCGGCGCCCGTTGGCGGCGTCTTCCTGTTTCCCGTTTACCTTTCGCACGCGGCGGGCAAGTGTTGCGTCCTTGCCCAGCCTGTTGCGCCGAAAGCACCGGTTCGGGGCCGAAACTGTATCACCGCGAGGCGCGGGAAGGCCCATTTTGTTACGATCAGGGCTTGTTTTTTCAGCGTTTTTCGCTTTTTAGCCACAACCGCGCTGCCGTGGCCAACTCAATTTGGACCTGATCGTGTCGTATCCCCGCCTGCCGTACCCTCCCGAAGCCTATACCCGCGGCGGCGACTTTGCCCGCCTGCTGGGCAAGCGCATCCTGATCCTGGACGGCGCCATGGGCACCATGATCCAGCGCTACAAGCTGGGCGAAGCGGATTTTCGCGGCGAGCGCTTTGCCGATCACGGCAAGGACGTCAAGGGCAACAACGAGCTGTTGTCGCTGGTGCGGCCCGACGTCATCTCGGAGATCCACCGCCAGTACCTGGAAGCGGGCGCCGACGTCATCGAGACCAACACCTTCGGCGCCACCACGATCGCGCAAGGCGATTACGACCTGCCGGAACTGGCTTACGAGCTGAACCTGGTGTCGGCGCAGCTGGCGCGCGAGGCCTGTGACGCGTACAGCACGCCCGACAAGCCGCGCTTCGTGGCCGGCGCGCTGGGCCCGCAGCCCAAGACGGCATCCATCTCGCCGGACGTGAACGACCCGGGCGCGCGCAACGTCACGTTCGACGAGCTGCGCGTGGCGTACATCGAGCAGCTCAATGGCCTGCTCGATGGCGGCATCGACATCGTCCTGATCGAAACCATTTTCGACACGCTGAACGCCAAGGCGGCCATCTTCGCCACCGAGGAAGTCTTCGAGGAACGCGGCATCCGCCTGCCGGTGATGATCTCCGGCACGGTGACCGACGCGTCCGGCCGCATCCTGTCGGGCCAGACGGTCGAGGCCTTCTGGAACTCGGTGCGCCACGCGCGTCCCGTCACCATCGGCCTGAATTGCGCGCTGGGCGCGGCGCTGATGCGCCCCTATGTGGCCGAGCTGTCCAAGATCTGCGACACCTACGTCTGCGTGTATCCCAACGCCGGCCTGCCCAACCCCATGGCCGAGACCGGCTTTGACGAGACCCCCGCCGACACCTCGGCGCTGCTTGAGGAATTTGCGCGCGCGGGGCTGGTGAACATGTCGGGCGGCTGCTGCGGCACCACGCCGGATCACATCCGCGCGATCGCCGACAAGGTCACGGCGCTGACGCCGCGCGTCGTGCCCGACGTGCCGGTCAAGACCCGCCTGTCGGGCCTGGAACCCCTGAACATCGACGAGGACACCCTGTTCGTCAACGTGGGCGAACGCACCAACGTGACGGGCAGCAAGATGTTCGCCCGCCTGATCCGCGAAGAAAAATACGACGAGGCGCTGGCCGTGGCCCGCCAGCAGGTCGAGAACGGCGCGCAGATCATCGACATCAACATGGACGAGGCCATGCTGGATTCGGTGGCCTGCATGCACCGCTTCCTGAACCTGATCGCCTCCGAGCCCGACATCGCGCGCGTGCCGGTCATGATCGACAGCTCGAAGTGGGAAGTCATCGAGACCGGCCTGAAGTGCGTGCAGGGCAAGGCCGTGGTGAACTCGATCTCCATGAAGGAAGGGCTGGAGCCCTTCCGCCACCACGCGCGACTGTGCCGCCGCTACGGCGCCGCGGTGGTGGTGATGGCGTTCGATGAACTTGGCCAGGCCGACACGCTGGAGCGCCGCAAGGAAATCTGCGGCCGCGCCTACAAGATCCTGGTCGAGGAAGAAGGCTTTCCGCCGGAAGACATCATCTTTGACCCGAACGTCTTCGCGGTCGCCACCGGCATCGACGAGCACAATCACTACGCCGTGGATTTCATCGAAGGCACGCGCTGGATCCGCGAGAACCTGCCGCATGCCCGCATCTCGGGCGGCGTGTCCAACGTCAGCTTCTCTTTCCGCGGCAACGAGCCGATGCGCGAGGCCATCCACACCGTGTTCCTGTACTACGCGGTCAAGGAAGGCATGACGATGGGCATCGTCAACGCCGGCCAGCTGGGCGTGTACGCCGATCTGGACGCCACGCTGCGCGACTTGGTCGAAGACGTGGTGTTGGACCGCCCCGAGCCCGTGGGCAAGACCGACCCCGCCGACGAGCGCACGCCCACCGAGCGCCTGGTGCAGTTTGCCGACACCGTGAAAGGCTCGGGCGCGAAGAAGGAAGAAGACCTGGCCTGGCGCAATGCCGAGGTCGAGCAGCGTCTGTCGCACGCGCTGGTGCACGGCATCACCGCCTTCATCGTGGAAGACACCGAAGAGGTGCGCCAGAAGATCGCCGCGCGCGGCGGCCGCCCCATCGAAGTGATCGAAGGCCCGCTGATGGACGGCATGAACGTCGTCGGCGACCTGTTCGGCGAAGGCAAGATGTTCCTGCCGCAGGTCGTGAAATCCGCGCGCGTGATGAAGCAGGCCGTGGCGCATCTGATTCCGTTCATCGAGGAAGAAAAGCGCCAGATCGCCGCCGCGGGCGGCGACGTGCGCGCCAAGGGCAAGATCGTCATCGCCACCGTCAAGGGCGACGTGCACGACATCGGCAAGAACATCGTGTCGGTGGTCCTGCAGTGCAACAACTTCGAAGTCGTGAACATGGGCGTGATGGTGCCCTGCGCGCAGATCCTTGAAAAAGCCAAGGAAGAGAACGCCGACATCGTCGGCCTGTCCGGTCTCATCACGCCCAGCCTCGAAGAGATGGCGTACGTGGCCTCCGAGATGCAGCGCGACGAGTACTTCCGCAGCCGCAAGGTTCCGCTGATGATCGGCGGGGCGACCACCAGCCGGGTGCACACGGCCGTCAAGATCGCGCCCAATTACGAAGGCCCGGTCATCTACGTGCCCGACGCCAGCCGTTCGGTGGGCGTGGCCACCAACCTGATGTCCGACCAGTCGGAAGCCTATCTGGCGGAACTGGCCGAGGAATACGAAGACGTGCGCCGCCGCCATGCCAACCGCAAGGCGACGCCCATCCTGCCGCTGGCCGAGGCGCGCGCCTCGCGGCCGGCGATCGACTGGGACAGCTACACGCCGCCGCGCCCCAAGTTCATCGGCCGGCGCACCTTCAAGAGCTATGACCTGGCGGAAATCGCGAAGTACGTGGACTGGGGCCCGTTCTTTCAGACCTGGAGCCTGTTCGGCCCGTACCCGGCCATCCTGCAGGACAAGGTGGTGGGCGAGCAGGCGCGCAAGGTCTTTGCCGACGGCCAGGCCATGATGAAGCGCATCGTCGAGGGCCGCTGGCTGACCGCCAATGGCGTCGTGGGCTTCTATCCGGCCAATAGCGTCAACGACGAGGACATCGAGGTCTACAAGGACGAGACCCGCAGCGAGGTGCTGTTCACGTACCGCAACCTGCGCCAGCAGGGCGCCAAGCGCGAAGGGGTCAGCAACAAGTCTCTGTCGGACTTCATTGCGCCCAAGTCCAGCGGCAAGCTCGATTACATCGGCATGTTCGCCGTCACGGCCGGCCTGGGCATCGAGAAGAAGGAAGCCGAATTCGAAAAGGCGCTGGACGACTATTCCAGCATCATGCTCAAGTCGCTGGCCGACCGCCTGGCCGAAGCCTTTGCCGAGTGCCTGCACGCGCGCGTGCGCCAGGACCTGTGGGGCTACGCGCCCGACGAGTCCCTGTCCAACGAGGACATGATTGCCGAGAAGTACGTGGGCATCCGTCCCGCACCGGGCTACCCGGCCTGCCCGGAACACGTGGTCAAGACGGATATGTTCCGCGTGCTGGACGGCGAGGACATCGGCATGATGCTGACGGACAGCTATGCGATGTATCCGGCTTCCAGCGTGTCGGGCTTTTACTTCAGCCACCCGCAGTCGCAGTACTTCAACGTGGGCGTCATCGGCGAAGACCAGCTTGAAGACTACGCCCGCCGCAGCGGCCGCAGCATCGAAGACCTGAAGCGCACGCTGGCGCCCAACCTGGGCTGACGCGCCGGTCTACCGCTGAGGCCGAGGCGGGAGCAGGTTGGGGCTAAGGCAGGAACTGGGGCGCCGCGATGCGCCCCAGAATCTTTTCGACGGCCACGCCGATCGCGAGCACCTTGCGGTCCTCGCCTGGCAGGCCATCGATCTCCAGTCCCACCGGCAGACCCTGCGCCGACAACCCGGCCGGCACGCTCAGGCCGGGAAGGCCTGCGTTGCTGCCCGGGTCCACGTTGCGCGCCAGGCGCGCGAAGGTCTCGAAGCTGCTGGCCTCTGGCGTGGCCGCGGGCGGCGGGACGGGCACGGTCGGAAACAGCAGGCCGTCCAGCGCGTGTTCCTTGAACGCGCGGCGGTAGACGTCGATGAGTTCTCGGCGGCCGCTTGCGATGGCATGTTCGTAGAGCGGTTGCAGCGGCAAGACCTGGCCGTCCGGCGTGGGCAGCACGCCCGGCACGATCAGGTTGTCGAAGATGCCTTTCACGTCCGGGCTGGAAATCTGCGCGACCACCTCGTCAAAGCTCACGCCCACGTGATATCGCGCCAGATAGGCCGTCAGGTCGGGCTTCTGTTCGAACAGGCATAGCGGCATGCCCACTGCGGCGTTGGCGGCGGGTAAGTCGGGCATGTCCAGGTTTACCAGCGTCACGCCGGCCGCGCGCAGCGCGTTCAATGCGGCTTCGGAAATTGCCTGCACCTCGGGATCAAGCTCGGCCCAGAAATAGGCGGCCACGCCCAGGCGGATGCTGGCCGGCGGCAATGGCGCTAGCGGCTCGGTCTGGCCCGTCATAATCGAATCCAGCAGCACGATGTCTGCCATGCTCTTGGCGATGGGGCCTGCCGTGTCGCGCGTATGCGAGATCGGGGTGATGCCCGCGCCGTCGTAGCGGCCCACCGTCGGGCGAAAGCCTGCCGATCCATTCACCGAGGCGGGCAGACGCACCGAGGCGCCGGTATCGGTGCCCAGCGCGGCGGGCGCCAGCCGCGCACCCACCGCCGCGCCGCTGCCCGACGACGAGCCGCCGGCGATCAGACGCGCGTCATAGGCGTTGCGCGTGCCATCGCCGTCCGGTCCCGCAAAGGCGGTGTTGTAGCCGGACACCCCGAACGCCAGTTCATGCATGTTGGTCTTGCCCAGGATGACCGCGCCGGCTTCACGCAGCCGCTGCACAACGGGCGCGTCCTCGGCGGGACGGAAGTCCTTGAGCGCGGGCGTGCCGGCCGTGTTCGGCAGGCCGGCGACGTGGATGTTGTCCTTGATGGCGATGGGCACGCCGCCCAGCGGGCCGTTGCCGGGCGCCGCATCGTAGGCGCGCGCCTGCGCCAGGGCGCCGTCGCGGTCGACGGTGATGAATGCGTTCAGGTCCTGGCGGGCGTCGATGCGGTCTAGGCAGGCCTCGGTCAGGGCAACGCTGGTGAGGCGGCCCTCGCGGATGCGGGTTGCCGCCTCGATGACGGTCAGGTCCGCCAGGTCGGCGGGCAAGGGCTGGTCGGTCGGGCTGGGCATGGCGCTTATTCCTTGGGTGTCGGTCGATCCGTATCTATACAGGGGTGGCACGGGGGCTGTCGAGAGGTCTGCCGCGCCGCGCGTAGTGGAAAACCACGATGGCGAAAATTGGTGGACCAAATACGATTTGGTCAGACCAATTCAGGACGCCATGACGTTGCACTCGCTAGCCAAACCCGAGGTTGCCCCCAGCCGCTCCGCGCCCGACCGCGGTTACCTGCGGCTGGCCGCGCAGATCCATGCGCTGGTGGCGCAGGGTGAATTCGCCGCCGGCCAGCGGCTGCCGGCTGAACGCGCGCTGGCCGAGCGCTTTGACGTCAGCCGCACGTCCGTGCGCGAGGCCATCATTGCGTTGGAACTGCAGGGCGTGGTGGAGGTGCGGGGCGGCTCGGGCATCTACGTCTGCGAGCCGGATGCGAGCCGGCCGCCCACGATGCCGGAGGCGGGCGCCGGCCCCTTCGAGCTGCTGCGCGCGCGCTGCCTGATCGAATCCGAGATCGCCGCGCTGGCGGCCACCACCCGCACCGACGGGGACCTGGACCGCATCTTCGAGGCGCTGACGGCCATGCGCGACCGGATGACGGACAAGGACGCCAACGCCGAGGCCGACCGCCGCTTTCACCTGTGCATCGCCCAATCCACGGGCAACAGCGTGCTGCTGGCGACGGTGACGTCGATGTGGGACCAGGCCCGGGGTCCGGTCTGGGAAAAGATGGAACAGCATTTCCATACGCAGGCGTTGCGCCAGGCGTCGCAGGCCGATCACCAGCGCATCTTCGGCGCGCTGGTGGCCCGCGACGCGCGGCAGGCGCGCGAGGCGATGCACGATCACCTGGAACGGGTGATCGGCGAATTTGCACAAGGGTGGCGCTGATGCTCAATTGCACGATCCACGGGGCGCAAGACCTGCGCCTGGACACCTCCGATTCGCAGCCCTTGGGGCCGTCGCAGGTGCGTGTCGGCGTCAAGGCCGTCGGCATCTGCGGGTCGGACCTGCATTACTTCCGGCACGGCCGGGTGGGGGATTTTGTCATCCGCGAACCGCTGACGCCGGGGCACGAGGCGTCCGGGCAGGTGCTGGAGGTGGGTGCGGACGTGACGGCCGTCAAGCCGGGCGACCGCGTTGCCTTGGATCCGGCGCGCACGTGCGGCGTGTGCCGCTATTGCCGGCAGGGCGATTCCAATCATTGCGAGGCCGTGCATTTCTTCGGCAGCGCCAGCCGCTATCCGCACATGCAGGGCGCGATGCGCGAAGAGGTGGTGGTGCACGAGCGGCAATGCGTGCCGGTGCCGGATTCGCTGTCCTTCGAACTGGCCGCGTTTGGCGAGCCGCTGGCGGTGGCATTGCACGCGGTGCGCAGCGCGGGATCGCTGCTGGGCAAGACGGCGATGGTGGTGGGCGCGGGTCCCATCGGCGCGCTGATTCTGATGGCGGCGCGGTTGGCAGGCGCCAGCCGGGTCATCGTGGTGGACATCGTGGACCAGACGCTGGCGGCGTGCGCGCGCGTGGGCGCGTCGCAAACCATCAACGCGGCCACGGACCCGGGCGCGCTGGACGCGCTGGCGGCGGGCAAGGGATCCGTCGACGTGTGCTTCGAGGCATCGGGCAGCTACGCGGGGCTGGCAAGCTGCCTGCGCGCCGCGCGTCCGCGCGGCGTCGTTGTGACGGTGGGTACGCTGTCCGGCAGCAGCGAGGCGTGCCCATTCAACCAGATCATGGTCAAGAGCCTGACGTGCGTCGGCAGCTTCCGATTTGTGGACGAATACGCGATGGCCGTGGATTGCCTGGCGCGCGGCCTGATCGATGTGTCGCCGCTGCTGACGGCGGCCGTGCCGGTTGCGCGCGTGCACGACGCCTTCGCGCTGGCGGGCGATCGCAACCAGGCGATGAAAGTGATGGTGACGTTCTGACTCCGCGGCCGCCTCGCGCGGCCGTCCCTCTCTCCTGTAGCCGGAAGCCAAGATGAAGATTACGAATGCACGCGTGATTGTCTGTTGTCCGGGCCGCAACTTCGTGACCCTGAAGATCGAAACCGACCAGGGCCTGACCGGCATCGGCGACGCGACGCTGAACGGGCGCGAGCTGGCGGTGGCGGCCTACCTGACCGAGCATGTCATCCCGTGCCTGATCGGGCGCGACGCGCATCAGATCGAGGACATCTGGCAGTACCTGTACAAGGGCGCATATTGGCGGCGCGGGCCGGTCACCATGACCGCCATCGCGGGCGTGGACACGGCGCTGTGGGACCTGAAGGCCAAGGCTGCCGGCATGCCGCTGTATCAACTTCTGGGCGGCAAGAGCCGCAGCGGCGTGATGGTCTACGGCCACGCCAACGGGTCGGACATCGAGCACACCGTGGACGAAGTGCTGCGCTACGCCGACATGGGTTATCGCGCCATCCGCGCGCAAAGCGGCGTGCCGGGGTTGGAGAAGGTGTACGGCGTGGGCCGGGGCACGTTGTTCTACGAGCCCGCCGACGCAGACCTGCCCAGCGAGCATGACTGGTCCACCGAAAAGTATCTGCGCCACGCGCCGCAGCTGTTTGAACGCATCCGCGAGAAGCTGGGCTTCGAGCACCATCTGCTGCACGACGTGCATCACCGGCTGACCCCCATCGAGGCCGCGCGCCTGGGCAAGTCGCTGGAACCCTACAACCTCTTCTGGATGGAGGACGCCACGCCCGCCGAGAACCAGGAGGCGTTCCGGCTGATCCGTCAGCACACCACCACGCCGCTGGCGGTGGGCGAAGTCTTCAACGCGATCTGGGACTGCAAGGATCTGGTGCAGAACCAGCTTATCGACTACATCCGCACCACGGTCGTTCACGCGGGCGGCATCACGCATCTGCGCCGCATTGCCGACATGGCCTCGCTCTACCAGGTGCGCACCGGCTGTCACGGCGCCACGGACCTGTCGCCGGTGTGCATGGGCGCGGCGCTGCACTTTGACCTGTGGGTGCCGAATTTCGGCATCCAGGAGTACATGCGGCATACCGACGAAACGGATGCCGTCTTCCCGCACGCCTACACGTTCGAGCAGGGCATGCTGTATCCGGGCGAGGCCCCGGGCCACGGCGTCGACATCGACGAGAAGCTGGCGGCGCGGTACCCCTATCAGCGCGCGTACCTGCCCGTGAACCGGTTGCAGCACGACGGCACGCTATGGAACTGGTAGGCGAGGGCGGCCGGCTGAGCGCGGGGACGCTGGACGCCTTGCCCGCGCACGTGGCGCGTCCTGGTTTTGACCGGGCCGCGCTGGGCATCGGCATCGTGCATCTGGGCCTGGGCGCCTTTGCGCGCGCGCATCTGGCTGCCGTGAACGACGCCGCGCTGCGCGCGGGCGCGAGTGCGGATTGGGGCATTTGCGGCGTGTCGTTGCGCCAGACCGATACGCGCGACGCGTTGGCGCCGCAGGACGGCCTTTACGCGCTGGCGCTTCGCGATGCCGACGCCAGTGGCGCGCTCCGGCAACGCCTTGGCGTGATCGGCTGCCTGCGCGAGGCGCTGGTCGCGCCCGAGGATCCGCAAGCCGTGCTGGACCGCATTGCGGCGCCCGGCACGCGCATCGTCAGCATCACGGTCACCGAGAAGGGCTATTGCCACGATCCGGCCAGCGGCCGCCTGAATCCGGACCATCCCGACATCGTGCACGACCTTGCGCACCCCACGACGCCGCGCGGCGTAATCGGGTTTCTCGTGCACGGCCTGCAGTTGCGCCGCGCGGCGGGCTTGGCGCCGGTCACGGTGATGTCGCTGGACAACCTGCCCGCAAATGGCCACCTGCTGCGCGCGCTGGTGCTCACGTTCGCGGCACGCGTGGACGCCGGGTTAGCCGAATGGATCGCGTCGGCGTGCACGTTTCCGTGTTCGATGGTCGATCGCATCGTGCCGCGTACGACGGACGCGGACCGCCAGGCGATCGCTGCGGCGCTGGGCGTGCGAGACGCTTGGCCGGTGGTGGCAGAGCCCTATCTGGAATGGGTCGTCGAAGACCGGTTTGCGGCGGGCCGGCCGGACTGGACCGCGGGCGGCGCGCGCTTCGTGGCGGACGCGGCGCCGTTTGAAACGCTGAAGCTGCGCATGGTCAACGGTGCGCATTCGGCGTTGGCGTATCTGTCGGTAATGGCGGGGTGGGCCACCGTGGACGAGGCGATGGCGCAGCCGGGCATGCGGCGGTATCTACGCGCGCTGATGGGCCAGGAGATCGAGCCGACGCTGCCGCCGCTGCCGGGGCTGGATCTGGCTGCGTACGGGGAAGGGCTGCTGCATCGGTTTGCCAATCCGGCGCTCAGGCACCAGACGCGGCAGATCGCGATGGACGGTTCGCAGAAATTGCCGCAGCGGCTGCTCGGCACCGTGCGCGACCGGCTGGCGGCGGACGCGCCGATCCCCGGGTTGGCGCTGGCGGTGGCGGGATGGCTGCATTTCCTGCGCGGGGCGGATGAGGCGGGGCGCGTCTACGAGATCCAGGATCCGATGGCCCAAGCGCTGGCGCATCGGCGTGAGCTGGCCGAGCAGGCGGCGCGGCAGGCGGGCGAGGGACCGGC
This sequence comes from Achromobacter sp. Root170, assembly GCF_001428165.1. Lineage (NCBI taxonomy): Bacteria > Pseudomonadati > Pseudomonadota > Betaproteobacteria > Burkholderiales > Alcaligenaceae > Achromobacter > Achromobacter sp. Root170. Next base: position 72,552 of record NZ_LMHN01000019.1, on the reverse strand, counting down.
GGCGATGCTGGCCTGGGCGGGCGTGATGACGGGCTTTGAACCGGTGTTCGGAGACCTGGGGCAGGAGCCGCGATTCGTGCGGGCGGTAGGCGCGGCTGCGCAGTTGCTGCGCAGCCTGGGTGTCGCGGGCACCTTGTCCGCGATGCATCGCGCGTCGGCGGGCTGACGCGGCCGCGCCTGCGGGCCGACTCAGTCTTGCCGTTCAGCCCGGCTTGCGCACCACGATGGTCGCCGTGTCGCTGGTGAACGAGGCATCGTCGCGCACGTCGAAGTGCGCGCGCACGACGTCCGGCGCGATGCCGAACATGTGGCGCAGCGCGGCCACCAGCGTGTCGGGCGTGCGCATGCGCGTGACCCACGACTGAAATTCCAGCGGCAGGCGGCGCGGCGCCAGTTCCTGCAGCGTGAAGCCGGCCTCGGTAAGCATGCGGGTCCATTCGGCCACCGAGTAGTCGCGCACGTGCGAGGTGTCACGCAGCACCTCGATGGTTTGCAGCCAGGTGTCCAGCAGCGGCTCGCCCGGCGACACCACGTCGGCGAACACGGCAATGCCGCCCGGCTTGAGCACGCGGAAGGCTTCGCGCAGCCCGCGCCCGGCGTCCTGCCAGTGGTGGGTGGAGTAGCGCGACATCACCAGGTCGAATTCGCCGTCGCCAAAGGGCAGGTACTCGGCCTTGCCTTGCCGGGTGATCAGATTGGCAAGGCCACGCTTGGCGGCTTCGGCGGCGACGACATCCAGCATCTGCTGCGACAGGTCGTAGGCGGTCACCTGCGCCACGTGCGGGGCCACGTGAAAGCTCACGTGGCCGCCGCCACAGCCCAGATCCAAAACGCGCGCGGCGGGGTGCTGGCCGGCAATGGCGGCCATCTGAACCAGGTCTTCGCCTTGCGCGTGGACGGCGCTGGTCAGGTAGGCGGCGGCGCGGGGGCTGAATTGGCGGTCGACGGCGGCGTCGTGGGTGCTGGCGGTCATGAGGGGTCCTTGTGTCGGGAACGCGGCGCGGATTGTTGCCGGGAATCCATTCGGGATTGCGAAAGGGTGCAGGCGCTAAGATAGGCGGGCCCGTATACACGTACAAGCCCATTGCTCATCCTGGTATGAATACTTCCCCCCAGCCCGTCACGCCCGGCCACGAAGGCTCTCATCTGCGCCGCCACGCGCTGGGCGAGTTCGTGCGCAGCGCCCGGTCGCGCATCACGCCGCAGATGGCCGGCCTGCCCGAGGGATCCCGGCGGCGAACGCCGGGGCTGCGGCGCGAAGAGGTGGCGCAGCTTTGCGGCATCAGCGTCACCTGGTACACGTGGATCGAGCAGGGGCGCGAGGTGTCGGTGTCGCCGTCGGTGTGGTCGCGCATCGCTGGCGTGCTGCAACTGGCGCGGGCGGAACGCGCCTACCTCTTCGACCTGGCCGATTGCGCCGACCCGCAGCACGCCCGCGACGACGCCGGCGGCGCGCCGGGCCCGCTGCAGGAATGCGTGAACGCGATCAATGCGCCGGCGTATGTGCTGGACCGCGCCTGGAACGTGCTGGCGTGCAATGCGCCGCTGGTCGACCTGTTCGACCACTGGCCCGAACGCGACCCCGCCCCGAACCTGCTGCGATACATCTTCCTGGACCCCGCCGCGCGCGAACTGGTGGTGGATTGGGACCAGCGCGCCCGCCGCGTGGTGGCCGAATTTCGCGCCGACGCGGGCGCGCACCTGGACGAACCGGCCGTGCTGGCGCTGCTGGACAGCCTGAGCCGCCAGAGCGTCGTCTTCTCACACTGGTGGACCCGCCACGCGGTGGTCGAACGCGAAGGCGGGCTACGCGAATTCCTGCACCCGCGCCGCGGCAAACTGGCGTATCAGCAGATCACCTTCCGCCTGGCGACGCACCCGGATCTGAAGCTGGTGATGCTGCTGAGCGGGGCGGGGGTCTGACACCGCTCAAGCCCACACCGGCCAACCCGTCCGGTCTCTACGCCGCGTTTTCCTCGTCAAACAGGCTGTCCTGCATCCCGGCATCCACCAGTCCTTGCAGCAGCTTCTTGACCGGCGCGGGCAGCGCCATCGTCCCCAGCTTGTCCGCCGGCACCCAGCGCTCGGGCAGGGCCGGTTCCCGCAGCGCGACCGCGCGCACGGGCACGAGCCACGGACGGATGTGCAGCCGGTAGTGCGTGAACGTGTGGGCGAAAGCGGCAAGTTCGAAGCGCTGCTCCGGCTCCAGCCCCAACGCGCGTGACGCGCTGTCGGGGTCGCCTGCCGCGTCGAACTCCGGCAGGCTCCACAGCCCGCCCCAGATGCCCGGTTCGGGGCGCTGCTGCAGCAGGAAAGCGCCCTGGTGCCGCAGCACCAACATACAGGTCTCGCGCTCGGGGATGGCCTTGCGCACTTTGGGCGTGGGCAACTCGGCCTGGCGGCCTTCTCGGCGCGCGACGCAAGTGTCCGCGACGGGGCATCTGTCGCAGGCGGGCTTGCCGCGTGTGCAGAGCGTGGCGCCCAGGTCCATCAGCCCCTGCGTGTACGCCGCCATGTCCAGCCCGGGCGCGGCGTCCACCTGCGCATGCGCCAGCGCCCAGAGACGCTGCTCGACCTCGCGCTTGGCCGGGTCGCCCGCAATGCCGAAGTGACGGGTGAACACGCGCTTGACGTTGCCGTCCAGGATGGGTGAACGCTCGCCGTTCGAGAACGCGGCAATGGCCGCGGCGGTGGACCGGCCGATGCCGGGCAGGGTGGCGATGGCCTCGGCGGTGGGCGGAAAGCGGCCGTCCCAGTCGCGCATGATTTCCTGGGCGCAGCGGTGCAGGTTGCGGGCGCGGGCGTAATAGCCCAGGCCGGCCCAGAACGGCATCACGTCTTCCTGCGAGGCGGCGGCCAGCGCCGCGACGTCCGGAAAGCGTTGCAGAAAGCGCTCGTAGTAGGGGATGACGGTGGCTACCTGGGTCTGCTGCAGCATGATTTCGGATAGCCAGATCCGGTAGGGATCCCGGGTGTTCTGCCAGGGGAGATCGTGGCGGCCGTGCTGGCGCTGCCAGGCGACGATGCGAGGGGCGAAGTCCATGCCGGCAATTATCGCATCGCCCTATTGCCCGCCTGTGGGCCAGGGGGTACAACCGAAAGGACTAGCGTCAGCTGGCCCTATTTTTTGGCCAGCCGGCGCGGCAAGCGCGATTCGGCCCGCAGAAGGCGTGAACGCATCAGGACTTCACTTTCACGGCCCTTGCTGGCCCGCGTGCGTTCTGTGGAGCTGCGCGCCGCTTGCTGGGGCATCCGATGTTGGAGTAGACATGAATGCCCCCCTCACGCCCGCCGTCCGCGCGGCGCTCGAATCCGTTCAGCTCGACGACAAATACACCCTGCAATCCGGCCGCGCCTGGATGAGCGGCATCCACGCGCTGGTGCGGCTGCCCATGATGCAGCGCGTTCGCGATGCGCAGGCAGGGTTGAACACGGCGGGATTCGTGTCGGGGTACCGGGGCTCGCCGCTGGGCGGCGTCGATCAGAACATGTGGAAGGCCGCCGCGCATCTGAAGGCGCACCACGTCGAGTTCCAGCCGGGCATCAATGAAGACCTGGCCGCGACGGCGGTGTGGGGCACGCAGCAGGTGAACCTTTTTCCCGGCGCCAAGTACGACGGCGTGTTCGGCATGTGGTACGGCAAGGGGCCGGGCGTGGACCGCTGCGGCGACGTCTTCAAGCATGCCAACGCGGCGGGCACGGCGCGCCATGGCGGCGTGCTGGTGGTGGCGGGCGATGACCACCCCGCCAAGTCGTCGACCCTGCCGCATCAGAGCGACCACATCCTGAAGGCCTGCATGATCCCGGTGCTGTTCCCGTCCAGCGTGCAGGAGGTGCTGGACTACGGCCTGCACGGCTGGGCGATGAGCCGGTACGCGGGGGTGTGGGTCGGCATGAAGTGCATCACCGACATCGTGGAGGTATCGGCGTCGGTGGACGTGGATCCGCACCGGGTGCGCATCGTGCTGCCCGAGGATTTCCAGTTGCCGCCGGACGGCCTGAACATCCGGCTGCCGGACACGCCGTTGCAGCAGGAAGCGCGGCTCTTGGACTACAAGCTGTACGCGGCGCTGGCCTATGCGCGCGCCAACGGGTTGAACCGGGAGCTCTGGGAGGTGCCGCAGCAGGCGGCGCGCTTCGGCATCATGACTTCGGGCAAGGCCTATCTGGACACGCGCCAGGCGCTGTCGGACCTGGGGCTGTCCGAAGACGTGTGCCGGCGCATCGGCGTGCGGCTGTTCAAGGTGGGCATGGTGTGGCCGCTGGAGTCCGCGGGCACGCAGCGTTTCGCGGAAGGGCTGGACGAGATCCTGGTCGTGGAGGAAAAGCGCCAGGTGCTGGAGTACCAGCTGAAGGAGGAGCTGTTCAGCTGGATCGGCAGCGGCAAGAAGATTCCTCGGGTGGTGGGCAAGTTCGACGACAAGGATGGCGGCGAGTGGTCGGTGCCGCAGGGCAACTGGCTGCTGCCGGCGCATTACGAGTTTTCGCCCGCGATGGTTGCCAAGGCGATCGGGGCGCGCCTGTTGCGTTTCGCGTTGCCGGACGACGTGCGCGCGGGCATCGAGGCGCGGCTGGAATTCATTCGAGCCCGCGAAGCGGCGCTGGCGCGTCCGCGCGTGGTCGAGGAGCGCAAGCCCTGGTTCTGTTCGGGCTGTCCGCACAACACGTCGACGCGCCTGCCGGAGGGGTCTCGCGGCATGGCGGGCATCGGCTGCCACTACATGGTGCGATGGATGGACCGCGGCACGGACGTTTTCACGCAGATGGGCGGCGAGGGCGTGCCGTGGCTGGGGCAGGCGCCGTTCACCGAGGAAAAGCACGTGTTTGCGAACCTGGGCGACGGCACCTACTTTCATTCGGGGCTGCTGGCGATTCGGGCAGCGGTGGCGGCCAAGGCGCCGATCACATACAAGATCCTGTTCAACGACGCGGTCGCGATGACGGGCGGGCAGCCGGTGGACGGCCCGATCAGCGTGCCGATGATTACGCGCCAAGTGGCGGCCGAGGGCATCGAGAAGATCGTGGTGGTGACGGACGATCCGCGCAAGTACGTGGAGGTGTCGGACCTGGCGCCGGGTGTGCCGGTGCGCCACCGCGACGAGCTGGACGCGGTGATGCGCGAGCTGCGCGAGCATCCGGGCGTGTCGGTGCTGATCTACGACCAGACCTGCGCCACGGAAAAGCGCCGCCGCCGCAAGCGCAATGCCTATCCGGATCCGGCGCGCCGCGTGGTCATCAATGAACGGGTGTGCGAGGGGTGCGGGGATTGCTCGGCGAAGTCGAACTGTCTTTCGGTGGAGCCGCTGGAGACCGAGTTCGGGCGCAAGCGCAAGATCAACCAGTCGAGCTGCAACAAGGATTTCTCCTGTTTGAAGGGCTTTTGCCCGAGCCTGGTGACGGTGGAGGGCGGCAAGTTGAAGAAGCCGCCAGCGTTGGCGCAATCGGGCGGTGCGCCGGACGAGGATGTGCCGGCGCCTCGTTTGCATAGTCTGGATGTGCCTTATGGCGTCTTTATCGCGGGGGTCGGCGGCACGGGCGTGGTGACGATCGGCCAGTTGCTGGGCATGGCGGCGCACCTGGAGGGCAAGGGCTGTTCGGTGCTGGACATGGCGGGGCTGGCGCAGAAGGGCGGCGCGGTGTTTTCCCATGTGGTGCTGGCAGGCTCGCCGGATCATTTGCTGAACACGCGGGTGGCGATGGGCGAGGCAGACCTGCTGCTGGCGGGCGATCTGGTGGTGGCGACGAGTCCGGAGGCGATGGCCCGGGTGACGCCAGGGCGCACGCATGTGTTGCTCAATAGCGATACGGCGCCGACGGCGGCGTTCGTGTCGAACCCTTCGTGGACGCTGCCGGGCGCGAACTTGACGTCGGATCTGCAAAGCGCGTGCGGCAAGGACAACCTGGCCGCTATGGACGCAGCCGCGATGGCGGTGGTGCTGCTGGGCGATGCGATCTACTCAAATCCGCTGATGATGGGCTACGCATTCCAGAAGGGCTGGATACCGCTGTCGCGCGAGGCGCTGTTGCGGGCGATCGAACTGAACGGCCAGCAGGTGGCGAACAATCTTGCGGCATTCGCATGGGGACGCCGCGCGGCGCACGAGCCGGCGGCGGTGGCGCGTCTGATGGCCAACGGCGGCGTGTCGCCCGCGCAGCCGGACGACATCATCGAGATCACGCGGCCGCGGGCGCCGACTCCCGTGGCGGACTTGAAGCAGCCGGCGGGCGAACTGGCGCGAATGGTGGCGGTGCGCGAGGCGTTCCTGACGCAGTACCAGGACGCGGCGTATGCAAAGCACTACACGGACCTGGTGAACAAGGTGGCGCGGGCGGAGCGGGAGGCGACGGGCACGAACCGATTGGCACTGGCAGTGGCGCGCTATTACTTCAAGCTGATGGCCTACAAGGACGAGTACGAAGTCGCGCGGCTGTACTCGGACGGGGAGTTTGTGAAGCGGGTGGGTGAGCAGTTCGAGGGGGATTGGAAGCTGCGCTTTCACCTGGCGCCGCCGGTGTTTGCGCGGCGGGACAAGGACGGGCATCTGGTGAAGCGGGCTTACGGGCCGGGGATGCTGAAGGTGTTTGGCGTGGTGGCGCGGATGCGGTTCTTGCGCGGGTCGCGGTTCGATCCGTTCGGGTATACGAAGGAGCGGCGGGCGGAGCGGGCGTTGATCCAGGAGTATCGGGAGACGATGACGGCGATCTTGGGGAAGTTGAATCGCGGGAATCTGGATAAGGCAGTGGCGCTGGCTAGCGTACCCGAGGAGATTCGCGGGTACGGGCATGTGAAGGAGGCGTCGATGGCGCGGGCTGAGGCGACGCGGGAGGAGTTGTTGAAGGGGTTCACTGCGAGGGTGGTGGCGATTGGGGTTCGGGCTGCTTGAGTGGCTGACCTCTGTTTCCCTTGACTGGCTTCTACGGCTCGCGTGTTTGTGAATGGGATTTGCGCTTGAATGGTGATGGCTGCTGGCTGCTGGCTGCTGGCGGTGGGCGGGGTTCTTTAGACGCCCGGCGCGTCGTCGGCCTGGGGCGCGCGGGGCTACGATTGCGGTCCGGAGCCTTCGCTCCGGACTGCCCCGTCGTCATCGTCGTTGTCGCCTGCGGCGACTGCCTTCCGATTCCCTCGGGCGCATCTACACGCCCCGCGCACCCCAGGCCGACGCCGCACCGGGCTCGAGTGGCCTGAGCTTGGTGGGCGCTGGGTCGGGTGGAGTACTTGAGGTGCTTTTCGACGGCAGCGTGGTTTTGAAGCAGTTTGCGCTGCCCGTCACCGTTCGGCCGCGCGGGCGGCCTCCGGTGACTTACGCGGTGTCTTGCGTCGTGGCGATGACGCTTCGCGTGTGGCGGCTTGGTTTTTGAGTTCTTGCCGCAGCGTAGGTGTCTGCGTAGGTGTCTCTGCGTAGGTGTCTGACACCCTTGAAATGACGGCCCAACTTGCCGCGGTGTCACTGGGTGTCTGACACCGGGTTCTCAAATCGCCCTTACTTGCCGGCCCCAGCCGACCAGCCTTTCGACAACTCCACCGCCTGCCGCCACCGCTTCATTCGCGCTTCTCGGACAGATTCCGGCCAAGTCGGGCTGAAGGTGCGTTCGGCTTGCCACTTGGAGGCAAATTCATCCTGGCTGGACCAGAATCCCACGGCCAAGCCTGCCAGGCCCGCTGCACCGAGGGCGGTGGATTCAGGGACCCGCGGACGCACGACCGGAACGCCCAGGATGTCAGCCTGCATCTGCATCAGCAAGTCATTGCGGGCGGCGCCGCCGTCGACGCGCAGTTCCGTCAGGGCGATGCCGCTGTCGGCGTTCATGCAGGTGAGAAGTTCCGCGCTTTGCAGGGCGATGGATTCCAGCGTGGCGCGGGCGATGTGGGCGCGGGTGGTGCCGCGGGTCAGGCCGACGAGGGTGCCTCGGGCGTAGGGGTCCCAGTGGGGGGCGCCCAGGCCGGCGAAGGCGGGGACCATGAAGACGTCGTCGGTGTCGGAGACGCTGGCGGCCAGGGATTCGATGTCTTCGGAGCGCTGGATGATGCCCAGGCCGTCGCGCAGCCATTGGACGGCTGCGCCGGCGACGAAGACGCCGCCTTCTAGCATGTAGGCGGGCTTCCATTTGTCGTGGCCGGGTTGGGGCAGGCCCCAGCCGACGGTGGACAAGAGGTTGTTGCGCGATTCGACGGGTTTGTCGCCGACGTTCATGAGCATGAAGCAGCCGGTGCCGTAGGTGTTCTTGGCCATGCCGGGCGTGAAGCAGGCCTGGCCGAAGGTGGCGGCCTGCTGGTCGCCGGCGACGCCGGCGATGGGCACGGAGCCGCCCAGCCATTCGGGCAGGGCGTCGCCGACGATGGCGCTGCTGGGCGCAATCTGGGGCAGCACGCTGCGCGGGATGTTGAGCAGCGCCAGGATGTCGTCGTTCCAGTCCTGCGTGTGCAGGTCGAAGAGCATGGTGCGCGAGGCGTTGCTGGGGTCTGTGCTGTGGACGGCGCCGCCGGTCAGTTGCCAGATGAGCCAGGTGTCGACGGTGCCGAAGGCCAGTTCGCCGCGTTCGGCCATGCTGCGCGCGCCGGGCACGTGGTCCAGTAGCCAGGCGAGCTTGGTGCCGGAGAAGTAGGCGTCGACGACCAGGCCGGTGCGCGCCTGCAGGAAGTCGCCATGGCCGTCCTGGCGGAGCTTGTCGCACAGGGGCGCGGTGCGGCGGTCTTGCCAGACGATGGCGCGGGCAAGCGGACGGCCGGTGGCGCGTTCCCAGATGAGGGTGGTTTCGCGCTGGTTGGTGATGCCGATGGCGGCGATGTCGGCGGCGGCCGCGCCGGCGTTGCGCAGGGCTTCGCGGGCGACGTCGAGCTGGCTGTGCCAGATTTCGTTGGCATCGTGCTCGACCCAGCCCGGGCGCGGATAGTGTTGGCGGAATTCGCGTTGGCCAACGCCGCGTACGACGCCTTCGCGGTCAAAGACGATGGCTCGGGAGCTGGTCGTGCCCTGGTCCAGGGCTAGGACAAATTCATTCGTCGTCACTGTTTTTCGCGCCGTTCAGGTGTGCCCCGGCCAGCGGGTCGAGGCGTCTAAAGGAGAAGGTCGATGCCATGCACAGCAGGCCGATGACGACGAAGCCGGCGACCACGTCGCTGATGGCCAGCGTTTCGGCGCCGCGCAGCGACATGCTGATGTTCAGCGTGACCGCGGCCACCCCGACGCCCAGCGTGATGCCCAGTTGCTGCGCCATGGCCGAGAAGCTGCTGGCGCGGCTCATCTTGGCGGGCGGGATGTCGGCATAGGTTAGCGTATTTACCCCGGTGAACTGCAACGACCGGAAGAAGCCGCCCACCAGCAGGATGGCGATCATCAGCCAGACGGGCGTGGCCGGGTTGAAGGCGCCGCAGACGATGATGAAGCCGCCGGTCAGGATGGCGTTCAGGGTCAGCACGCGGCGAAAGCCGAAGCGCTGCACGATGGGCGTGGCGACAAATTTCATCAGCAGCGCGCCGGCGGCGCTGGCGAAAGTGATGAGGCCGGCCGAGAACGGCGACAGCCCAAAGCCCACCTGCAGCAGCATGGCCAGGAGGAAGGGCGTGGCGCCGACGGCGAAGCGGCACAGGTTGCCGCCCAGCGTGGAGATGGCGAAAGTGGGAATCCGCATCAGGGACAGGTCGATGATGGGATGTTCGGTGCGCCGCGCGTGCACGCCGTACAGCAGCCCGCAGACGATGCCCACGCCGATGAGACTGAGCAGGATGGGCAGCGGCATGACGTCGCGGCCGATGGCCTCGAAGCCGGTGACCAGGGTGGCCAGGCACACCGAACTGAGCAGGAAGCCGATCCAGTCCAGGCGGGGCGTGCCGGTTTCGCGGATTTCCGCGACAAAGCGCAGGACCAGGAAGATGCCCAGGATGCCGATCGGGATGTTGATCAGGAAGATCCAGTGCCACGACATGTACGTGACCATGAAGCCGCCCAGCGGCGGTCCGATCACCGGTCCCAGCAGGGCCGGAATGGACAGGAAGGACATGGCCTTGAGCAGATCCTGCTTGGGCACGGTGCGCAAAAGGATGATCCGCCCCACGGGCACCATCATGGCGCCCGCCATGCCCTGCACGATCCGCGCCAGCACGAGCTGTTGCAGGTCCTGCGACAGGGCGCAGGCGACGGAACTGAGCGTGAACAGGCCAATCGCGGTGATGAAGACGCGCCGGGCGCCGTAGCGGTCGGCCGCCCAGCCGCTGATGGGCACGAAGACGGCGACGGCCAGCAGGTAGGAGGTGATGGCCACGTTGAGCCGCACGGGGGTGGACCCCAGGGCCCGGGCCATGGCGGGCAGGGCGGTCGCCACGACCGTGGCGTCCAGCATCTGCATGAAGAGCGCGCATCCCACGATGAAGGGGATCATGCGCGCCGCGCGCACCGCGTCCGGGGTTGAGGGCGGAGCGGGATTGGCTGCGGCTGCGGATTCTGCGGACATGTCGGAAGGCTGCAATGAGAGCCTGACGATTGTAACGCCGGGGATCCGCCCGCCGTGAAGTAAACTCGCGACATCTGCAACCTAATGAAATTGGTGCCATGGCGACCAACTACGAATCCGAGATCACCCAGTTCCTGAAGGACTACAAGAAATCCCACCCTGGCACGGAAGAGCGCCAGCGCGAGGGACGCGCCCGTCTCTGGGACAAGCAGCAGGACCAGGAACTGCTTGAAGGCTTCCGCGCGGCCCGCGTGGCGCAAAAGCCGTACGTGTATCAGGCCGACTGATACTTTTGCGGCACACATGGTCCAGAACCCCTCGGTGCCAGGCGACGCCCTGGCCAAGCTAGTGGAACCGTCCGTCGACAGCACGCCCGACACCATCGATAGCGTGGCGTTTGCGCGTCTGTACGGCGAGCCGCTGTTCCAGATGCCGACGGATCTGTACATTCCGCCCGATGCGCTGGAAGTCTTTCTCGAAGCCTTCGAAGGGCCGCTGGACCTGTTGCTTTACCTGATCCGCAAGCAGAACTTCAACGTTCTGGACATCCCCATGGCGGATGTCACGCGGCAGTACCTGTCGTACGTGGATCAGATCCGCATTACCAACCTCGAACTGGCCGCCGAATATCTCTTGATGGCGGCCATGCTCATCGAGATCAAGTCGCGCATGCTGCTGCCGGTCAAAAAGACCGACACCGGCGAAGAGCCCGAGGATCCGCGCGCGGAACTGGTGCGCCGCCTGCTCGAATACGAGCAGATGAAGCTGGCCGCCCAGAAGCTGGACAAGCTGCCGCAACTGGGCCGCGATTTCGTCAGCAGCCAGGCCGTGGCCGACCTGAGCGTCGAGCGCGCGCTGCCGGACGTCAGCGTGGACGACCTGCGCGCGGCGTGGGCCGACATCATGAAGCGGGCCAAGCTGAACCAGCACCACCACATCACGCGCGAGCAGCTGTCGGTGCGCGATCACATGACGCACATCCTGCGCCGCCTGAACGACGTGCGTTTCATGGAATTCGGCGACCTGTTCATGGAGCGCGTCCGCGAGGGGGCGCCCGCCGCGGTCGTTGTCGTGCATTTCATCGCCATGCTCGAGCTGGCGCGCGAATCGCTGCTGGAGATCACGCAGGCGGAGCCTTATGCTCCCATCTACGTGCGCCTGGCGTATACCAGCGTGGCAGCGGTCGCGGCCTGATCCTGACCGGGCGCCACTCCCCCGGAGATTTCCCTTGAAAGTCGTACACACCATCCAGGAATTGCGCGATCACCTGCGCGGACAGAACCGCGTGTCGTTCGTGCCCACCATGGGCAACCTGCACGAAGGCCACCTCGCGCTCATGAAGCTGGCGCGCCAGCACGGTGATCCCGTCGTGGCCAGCATCTTCGTGAACCGCCTGCAATTCGGCCCGAACGAGGACTTCGACCAGTATCCGCGCACCCTGGCCGCCGACATCGAAAAGCTTGAAGCGGCGCGCGACGTCTACGTGCTGTTCGCGCCGAACGAGCGCGAGATGTACCCCGAACCGCAGAATTTCCGCATCCAGCCGCCCGACGACCTGGGCGACATCCTGGAAGGCGAGTTCCGTCCGGGGTTTTTCGCCGGGGTCAGCACGGTCGTGCTCAAGCTGTTCTCGTGCGTGCAGCCGCGTGTGGCCGTGTTCGGCAAGAAGGACTACCAGCAGCTGATGGTGGTGCGCAACATGTGCCGCCAGTTCCAGTTGCCCGTCGAGGTGCTGGCGCATGAAACCGTGCGCGCGGACGACGGGCTGGCGCTGTCCTCGCGCAACCGCTACCTGAGCGAGGCCGAACGTGCCGAAGCGCCGGCGCTGTACGCCGAACTGCAAGAGATCGGCCGCCGCCTGGCCCGGGGCGAGCGCGACGCCGCCGCCCTGGAGAACGATGCCGTCCAGCGTCTGACGCAGCGCGGCTGGAAGGTGGATTACGTGGCCCTGCGCCGCCAGCGCGATCTGAAGCGCCCCGAGGCCGCGGACCTGCAGGCCGGCGAACCCGTCGTGGTGCTGGCTGCCGCCAAGCTGGGCGCCACGCGGCTGATCGACAACCTGGAACTGGACTACACCGCCTGAGGCAGGCGGAAGGCGGGCTAGCCGCGGGCGCATGATGCGGGGTGTTTTGGTCACCCCCTATCAGAATTGTCAGCTTACGCCGGCTGTGACACCGGGGCAGACTGTTTGCAATCCTACATTGCAAGCGAGCTGCCCCATGTCTTTTCCTCACCCCGAACTCGACGCCGTCCTGTCCTCCCTGACCGCCCGCGAACGCCAGATCGTCGATTACGTGGCGGCCGGGCGGGCCAACAAGGTCATCGCCATCGACCTGGGCATCTCCCTGCGCACGGTCGAGGCCCATCGCGCCCGCATCTTCGCCAAATTAGGCGCCCGAAACGCCATGCAGCTTGCGTGCCGGTTGTGTGCGCACGGGCAGTCAGGCGCCTCGCCCGTCCCGGGCGCGCAGTGGCGCCCCAGCCCGATGCCGCCTCCGGGCGGTGCCAGCGCGCCCGCCCAGGTGCTGCACGAACCCGCCGGCGCGTATGGCGCATGCCCATCAAAACCGGTGCCTCCCTGACGTTGCCGCCACGCCTGTCGCGTCCGTCGGGCCTGTCGCGCCTGTCGTGCTCGGCGTGCTCGGCGTGCTCGGCGTGCTCGCCGCGCCGCCCCAATGCCGTCGCCCAATGAATTCGGGCCTGACGAACAGGGTGTTCGTCAGGCCCGGGAAGGGGTGCGGCGGCGTGGTGTCCGGCGGCGTTCAGTCGCCGCGGGCGGACAGCCTTGCGATCAGGGGCACTTGGGCGCGGCGGCGTTTGCCAGCTCGTCGATGGGGTCCAGATCCGGCTGGCGGGTCAGGTTGTAGTTCAGGTTGGGCGTCTGGCCGCCAATCGAGCGCACGCGCAGCACGTTGTTGGCCGCAACCAGGAATTCCACCCGGACGTTGCCCTGGCCGTCCATCAGGATGACGCGCGGCGGACGTTCGTCGGTGGCGTCCCAGCAGCCTTGCTCGGACACGGGCGGACCCTTCTTGGGATCGTTGTCCAGGTAGGCGGTGCGGCCGCGCCACCGGCCATTGGGGGCCAGCGTCAGCGTCACGCGCTGGGCCGTGCATTGCATGGCGGGCGAGAAACACGGCAGCGTGCCCATGTAGGTCTGAGGTTGCGGCACCAGGCTGTGGGTGATGCCGCTGGGCGCGGCGGCAGGCGCCGCGGCGGGAGCAGGCGCCGATTTGCCCGATCCGCCCGAGCCGCCTTCGGCGCCTTCGGGCACGGCTTGGCCGTCTTCGGTGGTCTGGCCCGCGGCAACGGCCTGCTGGTTCTGGTTCTGCTGGCGGCGCGCGTCGGGCTTGAGCTCGATCTGCACTTGCGACGGCGCGCGGATGATGTTGCGGTAGCCGGCGCCCGAGCCCTGGTACTGCGCGTCGGTCACGGTGCTTTCCGCCGGCAGGTCGTAGTAGCCTTCGGCCTTCTGCTTGGCGCAGCCGGTAGCGCCTATCACGGCGCCCGCTAACAGCAGCCCCATGACGCCGAGTTTGGGGGAGCGGGAAACGATATCGACGCGCGCGGCCATGGCAGCTTATCCGTGAATTGAGTCTGTCTCCGATTTTACGCACTTATGCGAAGATTCGATACGTTCCCCTTAGCCGTTCCCGGGCATCTGCCGCACTTTATGCACAAATTACGACATGGCCGCGCGCGGCCCCTCATCCCTTGCGCCATCCCCGGCCTGTCGGATGGGCAGCCGTGTCCGGGCCACGCGGGGCGTTGACGGCGATGTGGCAAATCCTTGATCTGCCCCTGGGCGTCTTCATCGGCGCGGCGGCGCTGGCCGGCTTGTTCGTGGGCAACTGGCTGACGGTGCTGACCCATCGGCTGCCGCGCATGATGGAGCGCGAGTGGCAGGCGCAGTGCATGGACGCGGCCGGCAAGCCGCGGCCGCCGGGCCACTATGGCCTGTGGTCGCCGGCCTCGCATTGCCCCGCCTGCGAGGCGCCCCTGGACCGCATGGCGCGGATTCCCCTGCTCGGCTGGCTGTTGCTGCGCGGCCGGTGTGCCGCCTGCCATGCGCCCATCGGCTGGCGCTATCCCGTCATCGAACTGCTGACCTGCGCGCTTTTTGCCGGCTGCGCGCTGCGCTTTGGCGCGACGCCGATCGCGCTTGCCGCCATGGGCCTGTCGGCCACGCTGGTGGCGCTGGCCTGGATCGATTTCGAAACGACGCTGCTGCCCGATGTGCTGACCCAGCCGCTGGTGTGGGCGGGTCTGCTGGTGAACCTCTTCGATGCGTTCGCCAGCGTGCAGATGGCAGTGGTCGGCGCCGTGGCGGGATATCTGTTCCTGTGGGTTATCTTTCATGTGTTCCGCCTGCTGACCGGGCGCGAAGGCATGGGGCAGGGCGACTTCAAGTTGCTGGCCGCGCTGGGCGCGTGGTTCGGCATCGAAGCCTTGCCGATGCTGCTTTTGAGCGCATCGCTGGTGGGCGTGCTGATTGGCGGCGCATTGACGTTGACCGGCCGTGCCCGGCGCGGCCAGCCCTTGCCCTTCGGACCCTATCTGGCGCTGGCCGGGCTGGTCATGCTGCTATTGGGCGGCGAGCATGGCGTATTGCAATTCATGAGCACATGAGGAAAGGCGCATGTTCAAGATTGGTCTGACGGGCGGCATCGGTTCGGGCAAGTCCCGCGTGGCGGACATGCTGGCCGAGTGGGGCGCGGCCCTGGTCGACACCGACGAGATCGCGCGCGCGCTGACCGCCGCGGGCGGCGCCGCCATGCCGGCGATCGAACGCGAATTCGGCCGCGAGGCCTTGACGCCCGACGGCGCGCTGGATCGCGCATGGATGCGCGCGCAGGCATTCGCCGATCCGCAGGTCCGCCTGCGGCTGGAGGCCGTGCTGCATCCGGTCATCGGCCGCGAAACGGAACGTCAGGCGGCGACCGCCCAAGGATCGTATCTGGTCTTTGTGGTGCCCCTATTGGTCGAGTCCCTGGACCGTTGGCGCGATCGCGTGGATCGTATCTGCGTGGTGGACTGCGACCCCGAGACGCAGGTGGCCCGCGTGCAGCAGCGCAGCGGGCTGACGGAGCAGGACATCCGGCGTATCATGGCGGCACAGGCTGCGCGGGCACGCCGGTTGGAGGTCGCGGACGACGTCATACTCAACGACGCAACGACCACGCCGGATCAATTGCGCGCGCGGGCGTTGACCCTGCATGACCGCTGGCTGGCGCTGGCGACCACCACGGGCCGGTAAGCCAGCGGCTGCCGGCACCCCTGAAAATTCTTGGCCCGCCGGCCAACCACTGATAGGGCCTGTAAAAAAGCGTGATCGTTTACGAATACCCCTTCAATGAGCGCATCCGTGCTTATCTGCGGCTGGAATACCTGTTCGACAGGCTCTTCTTCTTTGCTCGCGAGGGCGACTCACGCCAGCATCAGGTTGCCGTCTCCTCATTGTTCGATCTGCTCGATGCCTGCGAACGCACCGACGTAAAGGGGGCGATCCTCCAGGACCTTGAACGCCAGCGCCTGGCGCTGGTCGGACTGCGCGACCATCCTGGCGTTGCTCAGGACGCGCTGGAAAGCATGCTGCGCGAAATGGAAAAGGTGGCCAGTGCGCTGGCTGCACCCGGCAAGACCGGCCAGTCGCTGCGCGAGAACGAATGGCTGACCAGCCTGCGCGGCCGCTTGTCGATGCCCGGCAGCGCCACGCAGGTCGACATGCCGTCCTACTATGCCTGGCAGAACAAGCCCGAAGCCGCGCGCTGCGCGGACCTGCAGGCCTGGGTGTCGCCCTTCATTCCCCTCTACGACGGTCTGACGCTGGCGCTGCGCCTGTTGCGCGAGTCCGGCCGCAAGACCGACATCGTGGCCGAGCAGGGCGCCTATCAGCAGATGCTGGGCGGCAAGCAGTTCCAGCTTTTGCGCGTCTGGGTGGATCCCGCCCAGGGCGTCTTTCCTGAGATCAGCGCCAATAAGTACATGATCTGGATACGTTTTTCCACGCAGGACGGGGAGTTCAAGCCTCAGCAGGTGGCCCGCGACGTGGCATTCCAGATGACCTTGTGCAGTTCCTAGGCGCAAGTTACGTACGGTTTCGCGGCCCGGATTCCTGTTGCGGGTAGTTTCAGGCTGACGGCGACCAGGGCCGAAACCGGGACGGTCTAGTAGACAATACGGCTTTCCTTCCGAGTGTGCCGGAACCGAGTCCATGTCCGATAGCCGTCCCGTATCCCCACCCTCCCGCTGGAGCCGCCGCCGCGTCGTCGGTCTGGTCTTGCTGCTGCTTGCCGTCGCGGCGATTGCCTGGGTGGTGCTGCGGCCGTCGGCCAAGCAGGCGGGCCCGGGGGGGCGGACAGGCGGCAGGCCGCCCGCGGCCGCCATGGCCAACATGCCTGTCCCGGTCCGTATCGCCACCGCCGCGCAGCAGGACATCGACATCTTCCTGCGCTCGCTGGGCACCGTCACCGCCTACAACACCGTTACCGTCCGAAGCCGCGTCAGTGGCGAACTTGTGGACGTTGCGTTCCAGGAAGGCCAGCAGGTCAAGGCCGGCGACCTGCTCGCCCAGGTGGACCCGCGCGCCTTCCAGGTGGCGCTTGACCAGGCGCGCGGCACGCAGATGCAGAACCTCGCGCAGCTGGAAAACGCCCGCCGCGACCTGCAACGCTACCAGGCCCTTTTCAAGCAGGACTCCATCGCCCGCCAGCAGGTCGACACGCAGGCCGCGCTGGTGCGCCAGTACGAAGGCACGGTCAAGAGCGACCAGGCCAATGTCGACAATGCCAAGCTGCAACTGGATTACGCCCGCATCACCGCGCCGATCAGCGGCCGCCTGGGCCTGCGTCAGGTCGACCGCGGCAATCTGGTGTCCAGCTCCGACACCAACGGGCTGGTCGTCATCACCCAGACCCAGCCCATCTCTGTCGTCTTCACCCTGCCCGAAACGCAGCTGCCGGAAGTGCGCGCCGAGTTGGCGGCCGGCAAGACGCTGGCCGTCGACGCCTATGACCGCGCCGACACCCGCCGCATCGCCTCGGGCACGCTCGAGACGCTGGATAACCAGATCGACGTGGCGACCGGCACGCTCAAGCTCAAGGCCCGTTTCGACAACACCGACGATGCGCTTTTCCCCAACCAGTTCGTCAACGTGCGGCTGCACGTGCTGACCCGCAAGGACGTGACGGCCATTCCGACGGCGGCGGTCCAGCAGGGCTCGGCCGGCGCGTTCGTCTTCCTGGTGCAGGACGACAACACGATCGCGGTGCGCCCGGTGAAGCTGGGCGCCATCAACGCCGGCATGGTCGCCGTCAACGAAGGACTCAAGCCCGGGGATCGGGTCGTCACCGAAGGCACCGACCGCCTGCGCGCCGGCGCCAAGGTGGAAATCGTGGGTGGCGCCGAAGTCATTCCCGCCGCCCGCGACAAGTCGCTCGGCGCGGGCGCGCCGGCCGGCACCACGCCCGCGGCCAAGTAAGCAGAGAACGCCGTGAGCCCGTCGCGCCTATTCATCCTGCGCCCCGTGGCCACCACCCTGTCGATGGTGGCCATCCTGATCGCGGGCCTCATCGCCTACCGCTTCCTGCCCGTCTCGGCGCTGCCCGAGGTGGACTACCCCACGATCCAGGTCGTGACGCTGTACCCCGGGGCCAGCCCCGACGTCATGACCTCGCTGGTCACCTCGCCACTGGAGCGGCAGTTCGGCCAGATGCCCGGCCTGAACCAGATGTCGTCCACCAGTTCGGGCGGCGCCTCGGTCATCACGCTGCAATTCAATCTGACGCTGCCGCTGGACGTGGCCGAGCAGCAGGTGCAGGCGGCCATCAATGCCGCCTCGAACCTGCTGCCGTCCGACCTGCCGGTGCCGCCCACCTACAACAAGGTCAATCCCGCGGACGCGGCCGTGCTGACGCTGGCGATCACGTCTCCCACCATGCCGCTGCCGCAGGTGCGCGACCTGGTCGATACGCGCGTGGCGCAGAAGCTGTCGCAGATCCCCGGCGTGGGCCTGGTCAGCGTGGCGGGCGGGCAGCGGCCCGCGGTGCGCGTCCAGGTGAACCCGCAGGCGCTGGCGGCCAACGGCCTGTCGCTGACCGACCTGCGCACCGCGATCGTCGGCGCCAACGTCAATCAGCCCAAGGGCAACCTGGACGGCCCGCAGCGCTCCACCACCATCAACGCCAACGACCAGCTCAAGTCGCCCACCGACTACAACAGCCTGATCATCGCGTACAAGAACGGCGCGCCGCTGCGGCTGGCCGACGTGGCGCGCGCGGTCGAGGGGGCCGAGGACACGCGCCAGGCCGCGTGGGCCGGCGACAAGCCCGCCATCCTGCTGAACATCCAGCGCCAGCCCGGCGCCAACGTGATCGACGTGGTCGACCGCATCCAGGCGCTGATGCCGCAGCTGCGCGCCGCGCTGCCCGCCACGCTGGACGTGACGGTGGTGTCGGACCGCACGCAGACCATCCGCGACTCGGTCGCCGACGTGCAGTTTGAAATGCTGCTGGCCGTGGGGCTGGTGGTCATGGTCACGTTCGTGTTCCTGCGCAGCCTGACGGCCACGCTGATTCCCAGCGTCGTCGTGCCGCTGTCGCTGGTGGGCACGTTCGGCATCATGTATCTGTCCGGGTTCTCCATCAACAACCTGACGCTGATGGCGCTGACCATCGCCACGGGCTTCGTGGTGGACGACGCGATCGTGATGATCGAGAACATCGCCCGGCACATCGAGGAAGGCGAAAAGCCGATGCAGGCCGCGCTGAAAGGCGCGTCGCAGATCGGCTTCACGCTGATCTCGCTGACCCTGTCGCTGATCGCCGTGCTGATTCCGCTGCTCTTCATGACCGAAGTCGTGGGCCGGCTGTTCCGCGAATTCGCGATCACGCTGGCGGTGGCCATCCTGATTTCGCTGTTGGTGTCGCTGACGCTCACGCCCATGATGTGCGCGCGCCTCTTGCGCTCGGAATCCGAAACGAAGCATGGGCGCTTTCATCGGGCCACGGGCGCATTCATCGACCGCGTCATCGCCGCGTACGACCGCATGCTGCAGGTGGTGCTGCGCCACCAGACGCTGACGCTGGTGGTGGCGGTGGCCACTTTTGCGCTGACCGTGCTGCTGTACATGGTGGTGCCCAAGGGGTTCTTCCCGCAGCAGGACACCGGCCTCATCCAGGCCATCACGCAGGCGCCGCAGTCCATTTCGTTTGCCGCCATGTCCGAGCGCCAGCAGGCCGCCGCCCGCCTGGTGCTGCAGGATCCCGACGTGGCCGCCGTGTCGTCCTTCATCGGCGTGGATGGCAGCAACGCCACGCTCAGCGCCGGCCGCATGCAGATTTCGCTCAAACCCCAGGCCGAGCGCACCGGCGATCTGCGCGCGGTGATGGCGCGCCTGCAGGAAAACCTGAACAAGCAGGACGGCCTGACCGTCTACATGCAGCCGG
The DNA here is from genome assembly GCF_001428165.1 of Achromobacter sp. Root170. NCBI lineage: Bacteria > Pseudomonadati > Pseudomonadota > Betaproteobacteria > Burkholderiales > Alcaligenaceae > Achromobacter > Achromobacter sp. Root170. The sequence continues at coordinate 52,657 of NZ_LMHN01000019.1, read as the reverse complement.
TGCAGGACCTGACCATCGAAGACCGCGTCAGCCGCACGCAGTATCAGATGACGCTGTCCAATCCCGACCTGAAGGTGTTGAGCGAATGGACGCCCAAGCTGGTCGACCGCCTGCGCGCCGTGCCCGGCCTTATGGACGTGGCCGACGACCTGCAGGACGATGGCCTGCAGACCTGGGTGGAAATCGACCGCGACGCGGCCTCGCGCCTGGGCATCACCGCCGCCATCATCGACGAGGCGCTGTACAACGCCTTTGGCCAGCGGCTGATCTCCACGATCTTCACGCAGTCCAACCAGTACCGCGTGGTGCTCGAGGTGCTGCCGCAGTTCCAGATGTCGCCCAGCGCGCTCGGGCAGATTCACGTGCCCACGTCCTCGGGCGCGCAGGTGCCGCTGTCGTCGGTCGCGCACATCAGCGAAGGCAGGACGGTGCTGGCCGTGAACCGGCTCGACCAGTTCCCGATGGTGACGGTGTCGTTCAATCTGGCCCCCGGCGCCTCGCTGTCCGACGCGGTCGAGAACATCAAGGCGGCCGAAGCCGAGATCGGCATGCCGGCCGGCGTCGAGACCCGCTTCCAGGGCGCGGCGCTGGCGTTCCAGAATTCGCTGTCCAGCACGCTGTGGCTGATCCTGGCGGCCGTGGTCACGATGTACATCGTGCTTGGCGTACTGTACGAAAGCTACATCCATCCCATCACCATCCTGTCCACGCTGCCGTCGGCGGGCGTCGGGGCGCTGCTGGCGCTGCTCATCAGCGGCACCGAGCTGGACATGATCGGCATCATCGGGATCATCCTGCTGATCGGCATCGTCAAGAAGAACGCGATCATGATGATCGACTTCGCGCTGGATGCCGAACGCAAGCGCGGACTGTCGCCGCGCGAGGCCATCCACGAGGCCGCGCTGCTGCGCTTTCGGCCCATCCTGATGACCACGCTGGCGGCGCTGTTCGGCGCCTTGCCGCTGATGCTGTCGACCGGCACGGGCGCTGAACTGCGCCAGCCGCTGGGTCTGGTCATGGTGGGCGGCCTGCTGCTGTCGCAGGTGCTGACGCTGTTCACCACGCCCGTCATCTATCTGATGTTCGACCGCATGTCGCGCCGCTGGCGCGGAGCGGGCTCGCAATCGGCCGGAGGCGCCCGATGATCCTGTCGGCGCCCTTCATCGTCCGGCCGGTGGCGACCACGCTGCTGAGCCTGGCGGTCGTGCTGGCCGGCATGCTTGCGTTCTTCCTCTTGCCGGTCGCGCCCTTGCCGCAGGTGGACATTCCGACCATTTCGGTGTCGGCCAGCCTGCCCGGCGCCAGCCCCGAGACCATGGCCTCCAGCGTCGCCACGCCGCTGGAGCGGTCGCTGGGCAGCATCGCGGGGGTCACCGAAATGACCTCGCGCAGCTCGCAGGGCTCTACCCGCATCACGTTGCAGTTCGACCTGTCGCGCGACATCAACGGCGCCGCGCGCGACGTGCAGGCCGCCATCAACGCGGCGCGCTCGCTACTGCCCACGGGGCTGCGCAGCAATCCCACGTATCACAAGTCCAATCCGTCGGACGCGCCCATCCTGACGCTGGCGCTGACTTCCGACACGCTCAGCCAGGGCCAGCTCTACGATCTGGCGTCCACCATCGTGGCGCAGAAGCTGGCCCAGGTGGACGGGGTGGGCGAGGTCACGGTGGGCGGCAGTTCGCTGCCGGCCGTGCGCGTGACCGTGCTGCCCGGCGCCCTGGCCAATCAGGGCGTGTCGCTGGACGAATTGCGCGCCACGCTGGCCAACGCCAATGCCAACCGGCCCAAGGGCGTGCTGGAAAACGACCGCTACCACTGGCAGATCATGGTCAGCGACCAGCTCAGCCGCGCCGAGCAATACCGGCCGCTGATCGTGGCCTGGCGCGATGGCCGGCCGGTGCGCGTGTCCGACGTGGCCCGCGTCGAGGACTCGGTCGAAGACCTATATCAGACCGGCTTTTACAACGACCGCAACGCCATCCTGATGATCGTGCGCCGGCAGGCCGACGCCAACATCATCGAAGCCGTGGACGCCGTGCGCGCCCAGCTTCCCGTGTTGCAGGCGCTGATGCCCGCCGACGTCAACATGAGGGTTGCGCAGGACCGCACGCCCAGCATCCGGGCGTCGCTGCACGAGGCCGAGCTGACGCTCATCATCGCCGTGGGGCTGGTGGTGCTGGTGGTGCTGCTGTTCCTGCGGCGCTGGCGGGCGGCGATCATTCCGAGCGTGGCGGTGCCGGTGTCGCTGATCGGCACGTTCTGCATCATGTACCTGTGCGGCTACACGCTGAACACCATCTCACTGATGGCGTTGATCGTCGCGACCGGCTTTGTCGTGGACGACGCGATCGTGGTGCTCGAGAACATCATGCGTCACGTCGAACGCGGCATGTCGCCAATGCGCGCCGCGTTGCGCGGCTCGCGCGAAGTCGGATTCACGGTGCTGTCGATGAGCCTGTCGCTGGTGGCGGTGTTCATCCCCATCCTGCTGATGGGCGGCGTGGTCGGGCGCCTGTTCCGCGAGTTCGCGGTCACCTTGTCGGCGTCGATCCTGGTGTCGCTGGTGGTGTCGCTGACGCTCACGCCCATGATGTGCGCGCGCCTGCTGCGGCCCGAACCCAAGGAACAGAAGCCGCCGGGCCGGCTGGCCCGCTGGTCCGAACGCGCCTTCGAATCGATGCAGAACGGCTACCGCGTGTCGCTCGGCTGGGCGCTGGCGCACGGCCGGCTGATGATGCTGACGCTGGCGATCGCCGTGGGCCTGAACGTCTATCTGTATACGGTGGTGCCCAAGGGGTTTTTCCCGCAGCAGGACACGGGCCAGCTGCTGGGCTTTTTCCGGGTGGACCAGGGCACGTCGTTCCAGGCCACGCTGCCCAAGCTCGAGGCGCTGCGCAAGGTGGTGCTGGCCGATCCGGCAGTCCAAAGCATGACCGGATACGCCGGCGGGCGCGGCGGCAGCAACAGCAGCTTCATGCAGATCCAGTTAAAGCCGCTGGACGAGCGCAAGGTCTCTGCCGACGTGGTCATCAACCGCCTGCGCGCCAAGCTGCAGAACATGCCGGGGGCGCGCATGTTCCTGGTGTCGCAGCAGGACATCCGCATTGGCGGGCGCCAAAGCCAGGGTTCGTACGACTACACCCTGATGTCTGGCGACCTGCAGCTGCTTCGCACGTGGATGCCCAAGGTGCAGCAGGCGATGGCCAAGATTCCGGAGATCACCGACGTGGATGCCGACGTCGAGGACCGGGGCCGCGAGATCAACCTGGTCATCGACCGGGAAGCCGCGACGCGGCTGGGCATCAGCATGGCCACCATCTCCACGGTGCTGAACAATTCGTTCAGCCAGCGCCAGGTGTCGGTCATGTACGGGCCGCTCAACCAGTATCACGTGGTGCTGGGCGTGGACCCGAAGTTCGCGCAAGACATCGAGTCGCTGCGCCAGGTCGAAGTCATCACTGCGGACGGCGCGCGTGTGCCGCTGTCGGCGTTCACCAAGCTTGAAAACGCCAATGCGCCGCTCAGCGTGAGTCACCAGGGGCTGTTCGTGGCGGACACCATCTCGTTCAGCCTTGCGCCGGGCGTGTCGCTGGGGCAGGCGACCACCGCGATCGACAACGCGGTGGCCCGCATCGGCCTGCCGTCCGACCAGATCCAGGCCGGCTTTCAGGGCACCGCCGCCGCGTTGCAGCAGACGCTGTCGCAACAGCCCTGGCTGATCCTGGCCGCGCTGGTCACCATGTACATCGTGCTGGGCATCCTGTACGAAAGCTTCGTCCACCCGCTTACCATCCTGTCCACGCTGCCGTCGGCGGGCCTGGGCGCGCTGCTTGCGCTGCTGCTGGTTCGCTACGATTTCACATTGATCGCGTTGATCGGGGTGTTCCTGCTCATCGGCATCGTCAAGAAGAACGCCATCATGATGGTGGACTTTGCGCTGGACGCCGAGCGCCACCACGGCATGTCGCCGCGCGACGCCATCTTCCAGGCCTGCCTGACGCGCTTCCGGCCCATCATGATGACCACGATGGCGGCCATCTTCGGCGCGCTGCCGCTGGTGCTGGCCACGGGCGCCGGCGTCGAGATGCGCCAGCCGCTGGGCATTACCATCGTGGGCGGTCTGGTGCTGAGCCAGATCCTCACGCTGTACACCACCCCGGTGGTCTATCTTTATCTGGATCGCTTCCGCCTGTGGGCCGCACGCCGGCGCTCCGGGCGGGCCGGCGATTCCGCTTCCATCAAACACACATGATCCGTACCACGCCGTCTGCTTTCGCCTCATTTCCCCGCGCCGCGGTCACGCTTGCGCTGTGCGCGCTGCTGGGCGCTTGCGCGGTCGGGCCCGACTACCAGCGTCCGGCGCTCGACGTGGGCGCCGCTTACAAGGAAGGCCAGGTCGAGGTGCCCGGCTGGAAGCCCGCGCAACCGCGCGACGAGGCCGATCGCGGCGCGTGGTGGACGGTTTACGACGACACCACGCTGAACGGCCTGGTGGACCGGCTGAACACCTCGAACCAGACCATTGCGCAGGCCGAGGCCAACTACCGCCAGGCGCTTGGTCTGGTTCGCGGCGCGCGCTCGGGCTTTTATCCGACCGTGGGCGCGGGGGCAGGCATGAGCCGCAGCGGCAACGGCGGGCAAAGCGGTTCGTCCACTGGTTCCGGCGGCAACGTATCCAACCAGTATTCGCTGACCGGCAGTGTCAGCTGGGAGCTGGACGTCTGGGGGCGCGTGCGCCGCAGCGTCGAGTCCTCGGAAGCCAGCGCCGCCGCCAGCCTGGCCGACCTGGGCGCGACCCGGCTGAGCGCGCAGGCCGCGTTGGTGCAGACCTATCTGCAATTGCGCGTGCTGGACGAGCAGAAGCGCCTGCTCGACGCCACCGTGGCCGCCTATGAAAAATCCCTGCAGCTCACGCAGAACCGCTATGAGGTCGGCGTGGCCGGCCAAGCCGACGTGGCGGTGGCGCGCACGCAACTGGAAAGCACGCGCGCGCAGTCCATCGACCTGGACTGGCAGCGCGGCCAGTACGAGCACGCGATCGCCGTCCTGATGGGCCTGGCGCCGTCCCAATTCAGCCTGCCGCCCGCCGTCTTCGCGTTGCGGTTGCCGCAGATTCCCGTGGGCCTGCCGTCCGAACTGCTCGAACGCCGTCCCGACGTGGCGGCCGCCGAACGCCGCGCCGCCGCCGCCAACGCGCAGATCGGCGTGGCGCAGGCAGCGTGGTTTCCCAGCCTGACCCTGTCGGCCGACGGCGGTTTTCGCAATGGCGAGTTTGCCGAACTGCTGACGGCGCCCGCGCGCTTCTGGTCGCTGGGACCGGCGCTGGCCCTGACGATCTTCGACGGCGGCGCGCGCGAGGCCCAGGTCGAGCAGGCCCGCGCGTCCTATGACTCTCAGGCCGCGGCCTACCGGCAGGCGGCGTTGACCGGGCTGCGCGAGGTCGAGGATTACCTGATCCAGCTGCGGGTGATGGAGCAGGAGCAGATCGTGCAGCGGCGCGCGCTGGAATCCGCGCGGGAATCGCTGCGCCTGATCCAGAACCAATACAAGGCGGGCCTGGTCGACTACCTGAGCGTCGCCGTGGTCGACGCCACCGCGCTCAACAGCGAGCGCAACGCCCTGAGCCTGCTGGGCAACCGGCTCGTGGCCAGCGTCAACCTGATCGTCGCGTTGGGCGGCGGGTGGGAAGGTCTGCCGCCCGTGGAAACGGCGCGGGCGGACGCCGCGACCTCGCCGGCGGTGGCGCCTGCTTCGGAGCCTGCATCGCAAACCGCTGCGCCGCAAGCCCCGGCGCAGCAAACGCCGGCGGCGCCGTCTCGCTAGCCGCGGCTGCCCTACAAACCCACCGCCTTCAGATCCGGCCGCTGGCGGTGCCAGTCGGTGACCGCCTGGAACGCGATGCCAATCCGGCCCAGCACGGCCTCCGCGTTCGGCTTGCCCAGCAACTGCACGCCCAGCGGCAGGCCGTCGCTGGTAAAGCCCGCGGGCAGCGCCAGTCCTGCGGCGTTGACGTAGTTGCCGGCGCGGGTAAACGACGCAAGCGGCGTGGCGGTTTCATCGACGTCGGCCAGCTGCCGCGCGCCGAACGGCACGCAAGGCGTCAGCACCGCGTCGAACTCCTGCATCCAGTCCAGCCAGTCGCGGCGCGCCTGCGCATGCGCCTGCAACGCGCCGATGTAGTCGGCCGCCGAGATCCCCTTGCCCGACAGCACGCGGGCGCGCACGTACTGGCCGATGGGCTGCGCCGTGTCCTCGATGTGGCCGCGGTGCAGCGCATAGGCTTCCGCGGCGATGATCTGGCCGTTGCGCTGCATCATCTCGTGAAAATCGAAGGGCAGGGGCGTTTCCTGCACGTCGGCGCCCAGCGCGGCCAACACGCGGCGCGCGTCGTCCAGGGCTGACAGCGCATCGGCTTCCACGGCAATGGGGTGCTGTGCAACCGGCATCAGCGCGATCCGCTTGCCGCGCAGCGGTTGCGGGCCGGAGTAGGGCTCGCGGTATTCGAAGGCGGGTATGCCGAACGTCAGGGGGTCATGGGTGTCGGATCCGGCCATCAGCGCGGTCAGCAGCATTGCGTCGCGGGCGTCGCGCGTCAGCGGGCCCAAGGTGTCCAGCGTCGGCGACAACGCCACCGCGCCGTGCAGGCTGATCAGTCCGCGCGTGGTCTTCAGGCCGGTGATGCCGTTCAGCGCCGCCGGAATCCGGACCGAGCCGCCCGTGTCCGACCCCAGCGCCGCGGGCGCCAGCCCGGCCGCGACGGCGACGCCGGACCCGCTGGACGAGCCGCCGGGCACCCGCGCGCGATTCAAGTCCCAAGGGTTGCGGGGCGTGCCCATCACCGGATTGGTGCCCCAGCCGCCAAAGGCAAATTCGACCATGTGCGTCTTGCCCAGCAGCACCATGCCCGCGTTCAGCAGCCGTGCCACCGCGGTGGCGGTGACGCCGCCGCGCCGCTCGCGCCAGGCCTCGGAGCCCGCCGTGGTGATCTGCCCCTGGATGTCGCACAAGTCCTTGATGGCCACGGGAATGCCGTCCAGGGCGCTGAGCATCCCATAGCCGGCTCGCCGGCGTGCGTCGGAGGCCTCGGCAAGCCGTAGCGCGCCTGCGCTGTCGACGCTGACGAATGCGCCCAACGCCGGGTTGGCCCGGTCGATCCGGTCCAGGAAGTGGCGCGTCACTTCCACGGCACTGTAGCGGCCCTTCGCCAGCCCGTCCGCCAGATCGCTCATCGTGGCAAATGCGATTTCAGACATGCGTTCCTCGATGTAATGCCGATTGCCTGCCGGGCCGCGTGTGGCGGCCGGGCCTCGGGATGTAGCGTGCAACGGCGCGCACGTTTGGTCTATGCGCGCTTTCCCGCCCGGGCGGAATGCAAAACGGCCCATGCGAAAGGCATGGGCCGTTGGATTGCGCGTGCGGCGCGAGCGGTTCAGGCGGTCAGAGGATGCCGCGAATGCCGGCGATGCCGTGCGCGCCGTGCCGCAAGGCTTGCGAGACCGTCTGGGTGGATTGTCCGCCCAATGCAAACACCGGAATGCCCGCGTCGCGGTTGCCTTGCACGAAGCCTTCCCAGCCCAGCGTCTGCGCGCCGGGATGGCTGGGCGTGTCCAGCACGGGACCCAGCACGGCAAAGTCCGCGCCCAGTTCGCGGGCATGGACCACCTGCGCGTTGTCATGCGCGGATACGCCGACCAGCGCGTTGCGCGGCAATTCCGGACGAGCGGTCAGACGCAGTGCGTCGGCCGTGCGCAGCTGCACGCCGTCGGCTTCCTTCCACCAGGCAACGGGATGGATGCTGTTGACCAGCACGCGCGCACCAGCGGCGCGGCAACGCTTGACCACCTGTTGCAGCACCTCGTGCAGCGAACTGGCGCCCACGCCGTCGGGCCATTGCGGTTCGCGGAACTGCACCAGCTTCACGCCGCGCGCCAGCGCCGCGTCCAGCCGGCCGAGGAACGGCGCAATGCCCGCGCGCGACCCGATGCCGCTGATGCCATAGGTGGTGGGCAGCTGCAGCCAGCGCAGCGGCGGCAAGGTGGCGGGCAGCAGGTCGCCCACCGCGGCCGCGTTGGCCGGATCCACCCATTCCAGGCGCTGGTTTTCCAGGCTTTGCGGTTCACCTTCCCAGCCGGTGACGTGGCAGAACGCCAGGCGGACCGTGGTGTGGGGATAGGCGTGCACATAGGTGACCCACGGGCGCGACTGCGTGACACGGATGCCGATTTCTTCTTGCAGTTCGCGCGCCAGCGCCTGTAGCACGGTCTCGCCGGGTTCGAGCTTGCCGCCGGGCAGTTCCCACCACCCCGACCACGGCTTGCCCTCGGGGCGCTGGCCCAGAAGCAGCTTGCCGTCCGGACGCAGGATCAGGCCGGCGGCGACGTCGACGATCTTTTCAGACATGGCGGGCCGCCCAGTCGCGTGCGAACTGATAGGCCACGCGGCCCGAACGCGAGCCGCGCTCGATGGTCCATTGCAGGGCCTCGGTGCGCGACGGTTCGATGTGCTGTTCGGGGCAGCCCAGTTCGCGCAGCCAGTGGTACACGATATCCAGGTAGTCGTCCTGCTTGAACGGATAGAACGACAGCCACAGCCCGAATCGCTCGGACAGCGAAATCTTTTCCTCGACGGTTTCGCCGGGGTGGATTTCGCCGTCGGGCTGGTGCTTGGCCTGCAGGTTCTCGCTCATGTATTCCGGCATCAGGTGGCGCCGGTTGGACGTGGCGTAGATCAGGACGTTGTCGCCCGAGGCCGACACCGAGCCGTCCAGCACCGATTTCAGCGCCTTGTAGCCGGCTTCGCCTTCCTCGAAGGACAGGTCGTCGCAGAACACGATGAAGCGTTCGGGCCGCGCCGCCACCAGTTCGACGATATCGGCCAGGTCGCCGAGGTCGGACTTGTCGACTTCGATCAGCCGCAGGCCGCGGTCGCCGTAGGCGGCCAGCATGGCCTTGACCAGCGAGCTCTTGCCGGTGCCGCGCGCGCCGGTCATGAGCACGTTGTTGGCGGGCTTCTTTTCAAGGAACTGCAGCGTGTTGCGGTCGATGGTGGCCTTCTGGCGCTCGATGTGCTGCAGGTCCTGCATGTCGATGCGCGCCACGTGGCGCACGGCGTCCAGCCAGCCGCGCGCGCCGCGCTTGCGCCAGCGGAATGCGTGGGCCGACCAGTCGATCTCGGGCGGGGCCGGAGGCAGGAAGGCCTCCAGCTGCGCCAGCACGCGTTCGGCGCGCTGGATCAGGGTGGTGAACTCGTTTGCCGTCATGGTCGATCAGGAGCGGTAGTCGGCGTTGATCGACACGTACTCGTGCGAGAAGTCGCAGGTGTAGACGGTGTCGCTGACCTTGCCGCGGCCCAGCGCGATGCGCACCGAGATTTCGGCCTGCTTCATGACGCGCTGGCCGTCGGCTTCCTGATAGTCGGGGTTGCGGCCGCCGTTCTTGGCAACCAGCACGTCGTCCAGCCACAGGCGGATGTTGGAGACATCCAGGTCGTCGATGCCGGCGTAGCCGACGGCTGCCAGGATGCGGCCCAGGTTGGGGTCCGACGCGAAGAACGCGGTCTTGACCAGCGGCGAATGCGCCACGGCATAGGCGACCTTCAGGGCTTCCTCGGTGGTGCCGGCTTCTTCGACGCGGATCGTCATGAACTTGGTGGCGCCTTCGGCGTCGCGCACGATCTTGGTGGCCAGATCAAGGGCGGCGGCGGTCAGGGCCTCGCGCACGGCGGCGTAGGCGGCGTCGGACTCGCTATTGACGTTGACGCCCGACTTGCCGGTGGCGGCGATGATGAAGGAGTCATTGGTGGAGGTGTCGCCGTCGACCGTGATGCGGTTGAACGAGGCGTCGGCGATTTCCACGGCCAGCTTGCGCAGGAGCGGCTGGGCGATGCCGGCGTCGGTGGCCAGGAAGCTGAGCATGGTGGCCATGTTGGGACGGATCATGCCGGCGCCCTTGCTGATGCCGGTGAAGGTGACCGTCTTGCCGTCGATCTGCACCTTGGCGGACGAAATCTTGGGCAGGGTGTCCGTGGTCATGATGCCGTGGGCGGCGCTGGACCAGTGGTCGGCGGCCAGGTCGGCGATGGCGGCGGGCAGCCCGGCGACCAGGCGGTCCAGGGGCAGGGGCTCCAGGATGACGCCGGTGGAGAACGGCAGGATCTGCGAGGCGGGCACGCCCAGCAGCTTGCCCAGCGCGTCGCAGGTGTCCTTGGCTTTTTTCAGGCCTTCTTCGCCGGTGCCGGCGTTGGCGTTGCCCGTATTGATGACCAGGGCGCTGATCGGGCCGCCGGCGGCCAGGTGGGCCTGGCAGACCTGCACCGGGGCGGCGCAAAAGCGGTTGCGGGTGAAGACGCCCGCCACGCTGGTGCCTTCGGCCAAGCGGAACACCGTCAGGTCGCGCCGGTTGGCCTTGCGGATGCCAGCCTCGGTGACGCCGATTTCTACGCCGGCAACAGGGAAAATTTCGGACTCGGAGGGGATCTGCAGATTAACGGCCATGACTTCGTCTCTTGGAGTGAGCGGGACGGAACCGCCGCCAGGCACGGCGGCGTGCGGGAAAGCTTCGTATTATCCCACCGGATCCGGGGGCGGTGTCCGGCCCCCTCGGCAAGCCGAGGGGCGGGGCGTCCGCGTCAGGGACCGATGCGCATGGCGGCCACGTCCAGCACGCCGGCTTCGCGGTTGCTCAGCACGCTGCGCACGGTGCCGTCGGGCGCCTGCAGCACCGACTTGCCCGCGGGGACGTCTTCGCCGCCGGCCCGGCGCGCCGAGCGCCCGCGCGAGGGCGAGAACAGCAGGTCCCCCGGCTGCGCGCCCTGCAGGCGCGGGTTGGCGGCCAGCACGCGCGTGCCTGGCGGGTAAGTCATGTCGCCCAGCACGGTGTCGCGCGCCGCCAGGCCTTCGAAGCCCAGCATCCGGCGCTGCGCGTCCAGTTGCAGGTCAACCTTCAGCAAGGGAATCCTGGCCACAGTCAGGGAATCGCTGCCCTCGGTGCGCAGCAGCCAGCGCGGGCCGGATCCGCTCTTGTCCAGCGGCGTGCCGCGCAGGGCGGGATCGACCTTGAGCCAGGCGCCGGCGGGCACGGGCTGCTGGTCCAGCGTGTTGCCGATGGCCAAGTGGCAACTCGAGAACTGCGGATGCCCGCCCTGCACGACGAATTCGATGCGGTGGCCGTGGGCGCACAGCCAGCCCTCCAGCGCCTGGTCGCGCGCGATTTCGGCGGAGAGCGTTTCGGGTTGCTTGCTGGTCGCGGGGTAGCGGAACAGCTGGGTCGCTGCGACGCCCAGGATCTCGGCGGGATGGGCTTCGGGAAAGGTGGCGCGGTCAAACGAGGCCAGGTCGCCCGGCGTGGCCAGCCGCAGGGTGGTGCCGGCGGGCATCTGCACCCCGGCCAGCTGCGTGGGCTGGGCCAGCACGGTCTTGCGCGCGTTGTCGGCCTGCGCATCGCGCTGGGCCACGAACCACTGGCTGAATTGCTGGTACGGAAAGATGGCGCCGACGACCGCCAGCAAGGTCATGAGCACGGTGCCGGCGCGCCGGTGGACGGCCAGCCATTCGCGGGCGCCGCGCGAGGTGGCCAGGACGGCGAGCCAGGTCAGCAACGTGGACAGGCAGGCCAGCGAGGCCGCCATCAACACGTAGAAATTACCGCCAGGAAGAGATACCGGAATCATGGCGGCAATTATGCGCCAATCCGGCCCCCGGATCCGGCGCGCAAGAACGCTTAATCGCGGTTGGCCGCCGAGCGGGTGGCCACCACCTGCAGCTTCAGTTCGCCCAGCGCCTGGAACAAGGCGTTGCGGCTGGATTCGGGCAGGTCGGCGAACATCGACTTGACCCAGTTTTCGTGCGCCCGCGCCATGCGCGAGAAGCTTTTCTTGCCTTGCGGGGTCAGCTTGATGAGCGAGCTGCGGCGGTCCGATTCAACCTTGGTCCGCACCACCAGGCCTTCCTTTTCGAGCTGGTCGGTGATGCCCGTGATATTGCCGTTGGTCACCATCATGTGACGCGAGAGCTCGCCCATCTTCATGCCCTTGGGCGCGCGCTGCAATTGCGCCATGAGGTCGAAGCGGGGCAGGGTGGTGTCGAATTCGTTGCGCAGGCGGCTGCGGATCTCTCCTTCGATGAGATTGGCGCAGGTCAACATGCGCAGCCACAGGCGCAGCGCGTGATGGTCGTCGGGCGCGGCGCGGGATTCCAGGTCGGGAGTGTCGGTCATGGCTCGGAAGATTACCGGGAATGCGGTGGTGATGAGGGCGCCAGACCCATCTGTTCGAAGATGGCTTGGGTCAGCGGGCTGTTCGGATCGTTGAGCGTCAGGACGATATCAAAGTGATTGGTGCCCGGCATCGGGACATACCTGCCGGGAAACCCGCGTTCGCGCCAGGCGGCCAGGTAATCATTGCTCTGGCGCTTGAATTCGTCGGTTTCGGATTCGCCGTAGCTGACCACCAGCGGGCAGCCCGTCTGCGGCAGTTGCAGCGCGGGGCTGTTGCGGATGGCGTCGGCCTCGCTCATGCGCATCCATTCGTTGATGTGCGTGTGCACCAGCGGGCGCAGGTCGAACAGGCCCGACAGCGGCGCAGCGCCCCGGACCACGCTGGGCGGCACGTCGTAACTGGCATGCCAGCCGCTGGCCAGCAGCGCGCCGACCAGGTGGCCGCCGGCCGAGCTGCCGCAGATGTGAATGCGTGCCGGGTCGCCGCCGTACTGGGCGATATGGCGATGGATCCAGGCCAGCGCGCGCCGGTTCTGGTCGACGATGCGGTCCAGCGTCACTGCTGGGGCCAGCGAATAGTTCACGGCCACGACCACCGCGCCCGCCTGGGTGAACGCGGGCGCCATGTTGCTGGACTCGTTCTTGGACAACAGGCGCCAGTAGCCGCCGTGGATGAACACGAAGACGGGCGCGCCGGGTTTGCCGGGCGCGGCGCCGGCGGCTGGAAATATGTCCAGCAATTCGTCGGGATGGTCGCCAAAAGGCACGTCCAGCGCGCAGTCCAGCGTGCGCCGGGCAGTAGCGCTGTCCTCGGCGTATTTCTTGAGTATCGGCTGGATGTCGGGTACTGTCGCGCGAGCGTTGTACTGGACGTCCAGCTGAGCGCGATCGTAGTTGCGGTAGAGGGTGTCCATGGCGGCAGGTGGTAAAAACCCTAGACTTGTTTTGCCGAATACTTTAAACCTAAACTATGAACCACGCCAGTTTTCCCTGTGCTGCTTGAGGGGATTGCGGCGTGGCAGGCATACCTCCTGCCGGCACGGCCTGACGGCGGCGACCATCGCGCCGGCGGGCCGGGCACAGAAGTCTTTCGCATCGCACCTTCAAAAAGAACACCCTCTGCGCGGGCTCGCGCACGGAGCACACCACCATGCGTTTGATCACTTCCTTCCTGGCTGCCGCCGCCCTGGTCCCCGCCATGGCCTACGCCGACACCGTCAAGGTCGGCATCGCCAACGACATCTCGGGCCCGTTCTCGGCGCTGGGCGCCGAGGCCCGCGACGGCTTCAATCTGGCCATCAAGCAACTGGGCGGCAAGTTGGGCGGACAGCCCGCGGAATTCCTGCAAACCGACATGGGCGGCAATCCGGACCAGGCCCGCCAGCTCGTCACGCGCTACATCCAGCGCGAAAAAGTCGACTTCTTCACGGGTCCCATCGGCTCGAACGTGGCGCTGGCCGTCGGCCCCGCGCTGTTCGCCGCCAAGATCCCCTACCTGTCCAACAACCCCGGCCCCAGCCAGTTCGCCGGCGCGCAGTGCAACAACTACTGGTTCGGCACGTCGTACCAGAACGACGCGTTCCACGAGGCGGCCGGCAAGGTCGCGGCGGACCGCGGCTTCAAGAAGATGTTCATCATGGCCCCGGACTACCCGGCCGGCAAGGATGCACTGACCGGCTTCAAGCGCGGCTACAAGACCGCCCCGGGCGACGAGGTCTACACCAAGCTCGGCCAGATCGACTACGCCGCCGAGATCGCGCAGATCCGCGCCGCCAAGCCGGACGCCGTCTACATCTTCCTGCCGGGCGGCATGGGCATCAACTTCGTCAAGCAGTTCGTCTCGGCCGGCCTGTCCCAGAACGTCAAGCTGATCGGCCCGGGCTTTTCGGCCGACGAGGACGTGATCCAGGCGGTGGGCGACCCCATGCTGGGCATGTACAACACGGCGCAATGGGCGCATGACCTGGACGTGCCGCAGAACAAGGCCTTCGTCGACGCCTTCCGCAAGGAATACAACGGCCGCTACCCCTCGGTCTACGCCGCCCAGGCGTATGACGTCATCATGGCCATGGACGCCGCCGTCAAGCAGGCCGGCGGCAAGGCCACCGACCGGGAAGCCATCGTGAAGGCGCTGGAAAAGGCCGACTACCCCTCGGTGCGCGGCAGCTTCACCTACGGCAAGAACCACTACCCGATCCAGGCGTACTACCTGCGCGTCGTCGACAAGGACGGCAGCGGCCGCATCACCAACAAGCTGGTGGGCAAGGTGTTCGACAAGTACCAGGACGTCTACGTCGGCGACTGCAAGATGTGACCCCCCCGAGGCGCTGCGCGCTTCCCCCCAGGGGGCGTCGCAGCGGACCGGCAAAGCCGGATCCGCGCGACCCCGCTTGGGGGCGGCGGCGTGCGCGGGGGTGATGCGCGGCTGATGCAGATTGAGATGGATTTGGTGATCGGCGCTTGCCTTCGGCGGCGCGCGGCAAGGGGGAAGTTTTCATGACGTTTACGCTGATCGTCGAGCAATTGCTGAACGGTCTGCAGTTTGGGTTGATGTTGTTTCTGATTGCGGCCGGGCTGACCCTGGTGTTCGGGATCATGGACATCATGAATCTGGCTCACGGCTCGCTCTACATGGCTGGCGCCTATGTCGCCGCCGAAACCATGCAACGCACCGGCTCGTTCACCGCCGCGGTCCTCGTGGCGGCGGTGGCCACCGGCATCGTCGGCATCGTGCTGGAACTGTCGCTCATCCGCCGCCTGGCGCTGCGCGACCACCTTGCGCAGGTGCTGGGCACCTACGCCGTCATCCTCATCGCCAATGACCTGGTCAAGATGATCTGGGGCCCGGCGCCGGTCATGCTGAACATGCCCGCGATGCTGTCCGGTCCCGTGCGCCTCTTGCCTGACCTGCTGTATCCCGCCTACCGCCTGATGATCATCGTCTTCGGCGTGGCGGCGGCTGCCGGGCTGTACTGGTTCGTGACGCGGACCCGCGCCGGCGTGCTGGTCCGGGCCGGCGCCTCCAACCGCCAGATGGCCACCCTGATGGGCGTGCGCGTGCCGCTGCTGTTCCTGGGCGTGTTCGTGCTGGGCGCCATGCTGGCCGCGGTGGCCGGCGCGCTGCTGGGCCCGATCACCTCGGTGCAGGTGGGCATGGGCGAAGAGATCCTGATCCTGGTGCTGGTGTGCATCGTCATCGGCGGCATCGGCTCGATCCGGGGCGCCTTCGTGGGCGCGCTGCTGGTCGGCATGGTCGACACCGCCGGCCGGGCGTTTCTGCCGATGCTGTTGCGCCAGGTGTTTTCTCCGGCCGTGGCCTCCAGCGTCGGTCCGACGCTCGCGGCCATCGCCATTTATGTATTGATGGCGGCAGTGCTGGTGTTCCGGCCCTCTGGCCTCTTTCCGGCGCGGGGCTGACCATGAAAACCAAGATCTGGACCGTGGTCCTTCTGGCTGCGCTGGCGGTGTTTCCGCTGGTGGCGCCCATGCTGGGCCTGGACTTCTACATTTCCTTCGTGCGGCGCGTGCTGATCTACGCGTTGGCGGCGACCAGCCTGAACCTCATCCTGGGGTACGGCGGCATGGTGGCGCTGGGCCACGCCGCGTTCTTTGGCGCGGGTGCCTACGCGGTGGGCATCCTGGCGATGTCGGGCGTCACGTCCGCGCTGGTGTCGTGGCCGGTGGCGATGCTGCTGGCGGGCGTGCTGGCCTGCATCACGGGCGCGATCTCGCTGCGCACGCGCGGCGTGTACTTCATCATGATCACGCTCGCGTTTGCGCAGATGCTGTTCTACATCTTCATCTCATTGCGCCAGTACGGCGGTGAAGACGGGTTGAACCTGCCGGGTTATTCCACCTTGCCGGGCATCGATCTCGCCCACGACGTCAGTTTCTATTACCTGGTGCTGGTGCTGTTTGCGCTGCTGATGTGGGCCTTCGGCCGCGTGGTCGCCTCGCGCTTCGGCATGGCGCTGCAGGGCATCCGCGAGAACGAATCGCGCATGGAATCGATGGGTTACCCCGTCTACCGCATCAAGCTCGTGGCCTTCACGCTGAGCGGCGCGGCCGCCGGGCTGGCGGGCGCGCTGCTCGCCAACCACAACCTGTTCATTTCGCCCAGCCTCATGCACTGGACCCAGTCGGCCAACCTGCTGATCATGGTCCTGGTGGGCGGCATCGGCCTGCGCTACGGCGGCGTGGCCGGCGCGGTCGTGATGCTGACGCTGGAAGAAGTGCTGCGTCTTTGGACCGAATACTGGCACCTGCCCCTGGGCGTGCTGCTGCTCTGCGTGGTGTTTGGCGCGCCGCGCGGCCTGGTCGGCCTGTTCGGGCCGCTGTTCAGCGGGCGCGCTGCCCCGCAATCCGGCAAGGTGGGCTCATGAGCACTCCGATGAATCCCACGACCCGCGCGACCGGCACGCACGCCTTGCAGGCGCGCGGACTGGTCCGCCGCTTTGGCGCCCTGGTGGCCACCGACAACGTGTCGCTGTCGTTGGAGCCGGGCGAGATCCACGCCCTGATCGGCCCCAACGGCGCCGGCAAGTCCACGCTGATCCACCTGCTGTCGGGCACGCTGTCCGCCGATGCCGGCACGCTGGAGGTGGACGGCCGCGACGTTACCGCGATGAACGCGCACCAGCGCGTGGCGGCGGGGCTGTCGCGGTCCTACCAGATCACCAACATCTTCAAGCAGTCCAGCGTGCTGGATAACCTGGTGCTGGCCGTGCAGGCCCACGCCGGCAGCAGCTTCCGCTTCTGGAAGCCGCGCGCCGCGGAGTCGGCGCTGTATGAACAGGCGCGGGAACTGGCGCGCGAGTGCGCCATCGACGCCAGCCTGCTTGGCCGCGCCGCGGGCACGCTGCCGCACGGCGAACAGCGCAAGGTTGAATTTGCGCTGGCCCTGGCCGCCCGGCCCAAGGTGCTGCTGCTGGACGAGCCCATGGCGGGCATGGGGCCGGACGAGACCGTCCGGCTGACCGAACTGATCGAATCCATGCGGGGACGCGCCGCAATGCTGCTGGTTGAACATGACATGCAGGCGGTCTTCCGTCTTGCCGACCGCCTGTCCGTGCTGGTGTACGGCCGGGTCATCGCCTCGGGCACGCCGGACGAGATCCGCGCCAACCCGGAAGTGCGCCAGGCCTATCTGGGCGACGAGGAGACCGTGTGATGCTGGCCATCGAATCGGTAAAGAGCGGCTACGGCGCCAGTCAGGTGCTGTTCGGCGTGGACCTGGAAATCGGCGCGGGCCAGGTCGTGACCCTGCTGGGCCGCAATGGCATGGGCAAGACCACGCTGCTGCGAACCCTGTTCGGGCAGCTGCCGCTGCGCGGGGGCAAGATCCATTTCGCGGGGCAGGACATCAGCGGCTGGAGTCCGGACCGCATCGCGCGGGCCGGGGTGGCAATTGTCCCGGAAGGCCGCCAGTGCTTTCCCAACCTGACAGTGCGCGAGCATCTGACGGCATTCGTCGCCGGGCGCAACCCGGACATCGGCGAGCCCTGGACGCCCGATCGCGTGTTCGAACTGTTTCCCCGGCTGGCCGAGCGCGCCCGCAACATGGGCAACCAGCTGTCGGGCGGCGAGCAGCAGATGCTGGCCATCGGCCGTGCACTGGTCACGAACCCGCGGCTCCTGATCCTGGACGAAGCCACCGAGGGGCTGGCGCCAAAGATCCGGGAAGAAATCTGGAACTGCCTGGCGCGCCTGCGGCAAGCCGGGCAGACCATTCTGGTGATCGACAAGTATGTCGAAAGGTTACTTAGCCTTGCCGACCAGCATGTCATCCTGGAACGCGGCAAAGTGGTCTGGACGGGCGATTCCCAAGCCCTGGATTCGGACCGGGGCCTATGGGAACGCTATCTCGGCGTGTAGCCGGCCTGTCGCAATAAAGCTGCAAATCGGGACGACGAGTGGTAACAGGCGCTGATATAAAACGCAATAAATCAAGATATATATTGCTCGCGTGAAACTTAGGGTGTCTCGAACGCATCCAGACGTTTGCACCTGTATCAATAAACCCCACCGCCATCTACACTAGCCGCGCCGGTTCGCCCGCATGGGGCGCCGGCGTTCAGGCTCATGGCTCAAAAGGCGGGGCATCAGCATGGCAGGGCGCCTCGTACGGCCTAAGCACCCGACCTGCATCCCCGTTTTCGCGCGTGACATCGCATCAGGCTGTCAGGAAGACTTCGCATGGCGAAATGGGGATTGCGCAGGAAATCACTAATGGCGCTGCTGTTGGCGTGTCTGGTCGCCCTGGCGCCAGCGGCGCTGATCGGCTGGCAGGTGCTGGACGGCGTGCGCGAGCACTTCGGCCGCGCCTTTGCCGACAACTTCACGCAGCTGAACCGCCAACGGATCCTGGCCCCGGTGTCGCGCGAACTCGCGCTGTCGCAGCGCCTGGCCGACAGCGAGGTCACGCGCCGCTGGCTTCGCAATGAAAACGATCCCGCCGCGCGCGAGCTGTTCTTCCGCGAGGCCGACGGCTACCGCCGCGACCTGCTGGGCGGCGCCTATTTCATCGCCAGCGCCGCCTCGGGCAATTACTACTTCAACGACGACAAGCCGCTGTCCGAGACGCCGCGCTACACGCTCAGCCCCAGCGCGGCCGACGACGGCTGGTTCTACGCCACGATCAAGTCTTCCGCCCGCTACAACATCAACGTCAATCCCGACCTGAAGCTGCAGACGACCAAGGTCTGGATCAACGTGCAGATCCGCGACGGCGAGAAGGTCATGGGCCTGACGGGCGCCGGGCTGGATGTGGGCGGGTTCCTGAAGGAATTCGTGAACAGCGGCCAGCCGGGCGTCACGCCCATCATCGTGGACGAGGAAGGCGCGATCCAGGCGCACATGAACCCCGCGCTGATCGCCTACAACTCGGGCGCGGGCGGGGCCAGCGGCGAAGGCATGGTCTTCAGCCTGCTGGACGAGGGCGCGGGCCGCGCCGAGCTGCTGTCCGCCATGCACGCGGCCCAGGCGGACCCGCAGTCGGTGCAATCGGCCTGGGTCAAGATGGACGGCGTGCGCCAGCTGGTGTCGGTGGCGTACATGCCGGAGCTGCACTGGCACGTGCTGACCGTGGTCGACCTGGGCGCCGCCCGGGTGCTGGACACGGGCTGGCTGTGGCCGGCCGCGATCGGCCTGGTGGTGCTGTTTGCGGCGATGCTGCTGTGCTTTGGCTATGCCATCGAACGCCTGATGCTGCGCCCCTTGCGCCGCCTGCAGCAGTCCGCCCGGGCAATCGCCGACGGCAGCTACGACGTGCGCCTGCCGCCGGGCGGCCAGGACGAGATCGGCGACCTGAGCCGGGCCTTCGGCGTGATGGCCGACAAGGTGCGCAAGCACACGGCCGAACTGGAAACCAAGGTGCGTGAACGCACCTCGGAACTGGAAAACGCCAACCGCGCCATGGCCGCGGCGCACAAGAAGATCGGCGACTCGATCGATTACGCCAGCCTGATCCAGCGCGCGATCCTGCCGGACCGCCAGCTGACCCAGTCGCTCGGCGCCCACCATTTCGTGCTGTGGAAGCCGCGCGACGTGGTCGGCGGCGATTTCTACGTGTTCCGCTCGGACGGCGCCAACTGCCTGCTGGGCATCATGGACTGCGCGGGCCACGGCGTGCCCGGCGCGCTGATGACGATGCTGGCGCGCGCCGCCATCGATCTGGCGATCACCGAGGTCGGCCCGGGCGATCCCGCCGGCATTCTGACGCGCACCGACAACGCCATCCGGGCGATGCTGGCCGACGCGCAATTGCCGCGTGCCCTGGCCACCAACACCGATGCGGGGCTGGTATATATTGACCGGCAATCCGGCAGGTTGCTGTACGCAGGCGCCAAGATCAGCCTGTACGCAAGCGACGGTGAAACCCTGCGCGAAGTGCCCGGCGCCCGGCGCGCACTGGGTGACAAGCGTATGGGGGTTTACGAGAACATCGTGCTGCAGATGGAGCCGGGCTGGACGTACTACCTGGCTACCGATGGGTTCCTGGACCAGGCGGGCGGCGAGCATGGTTTCGGCTTTGGCAACACGCGGTTCGCGGAAATGCTCAAGACGCACGCCCGCAGGCCGTTAACCGAACAGGCGGCGGCTTTCAGCCAGGCGCTTGCCGAATACCAAGGTGGCCGGCCCCAGCGCGACGACATCACCTTGCTGTCTTTCCGTTTCGAATAATCGTTATCAAGGCGGTACCCTCATGAATGCCTCCGATCTATACGCGTTGGGCGCGCGCTTCGACCAGAACCGCACGCTGCTGTGCTTTAACGGGCCGATCTCGCGCAGCCTGATCGAGGAAATCGGCAATGCGCTGAAGAACTACCTGAACGCCGAGCACGTCCGCCCCGCCGAAGCGATGGACGTGTTCTCGGTCTACATCGAAATGATCCAGAACATCCGCCAGTACGCCGCGCAGAACGGCGACGCGGACGCCTCGGCCACGGTGGTCATCGGCCGCCGCGACGAAAGCCGCTACGTGGTGTCGGCGGGCAATCTGGTCAACGCAGAGGACGGCCACAGCCTGGTCGCCCGCATCCAGGAACTGGCCGCGCTGGACAAGGCGGCCCTGAAGGCCGAATACAAGGCACAACTGCACAAGCCGCGCACACAGGGCGTGGCGTCGGGCGCAGGCCTGGGCCTCATCGACATCGCGCGCCGCGCCGGCGCTCCGCTGGAAGCCAGCCTGACCCCCGCCGCACAGCCGGGCAAGGCCTTCTTCAGCCTGAGCGTGGTGGTCTGAGAACGCGCGTTCAAAGGATTATTTTCGGAGTATTTGATGAAAGACCTGAACATTCCCGGGACCCAGTCCACGCCCGCCATCGCCGCCGACGCTGCCGCCGGCGTGCTGGCGATGCGCGGCGACTCCTATCCCGAGAATTCCTTCGAACTGTTCGGCCCGGTCATTGAATGGGTCGAGACGTACCTGCAGGACCACGACGCGCCGCTCAAGCTTGAGCTGGAACTGCTGTACCTGAACACCAGCAGCATCAAGTCCGTGATGGACATCTTCGATGTGCTCGAGGCCGCGCACCGCAAGGGCCGCGAGGTCGGCGTGACCTGGTTCTACGACATGCGCAACGAGCGCGTGGGCGAACTGGCCGAAGAGTTCAAGGAAGACTGCACGTTCCCGTTCTCGGTGGTCGGCCGCCAATGAAGCCGGGCGCCGCCGAACTGGATAAGCGCATCGCCGCACTGCTGGCGGATCCGGCGCATGCCGGCCATCCGCTGCGCGACGCGCTGGAAGCGCTTTGGCGGCATACCGAGGAACAGATGACGCGCATCCAGCGCGTGACCCAGCTTTCGGACGCCTACCAAAGCATGGCGCACGAACGTGAACTGGGCCTGTGCGACCAGTTCGATCGGCAGTTGCGCCGGTTGACCCGCATTGCGCGGATCTCGGATCACTACCAGAACATGATGCGCGACCTGAACCGCGCGCTCGAGGAAACGTCCAGCCGCGATCCCCTGACCGGCCTCTTGAACCGCCGCGCGCTGATGGAGACGATCAAGCAGGAAGTCCAGCGCGCCGCGCGCACGGGCGACAGCTTTGTCGTGGCGATGCTGGACGTGGATCACTTCAAGGCCGTGAACGACCGTTTCGGCCACGAAACCGGCGACCGCGCCCTGGTGGAACTGGCCGTGGTGCTGGGCGAAAGCCTGCGCGAATACGATCTCTGCGGCCGCTGGGGCGGCGAGGAATTCCTCGTCCTGCTGCCGCAGACGCAGCCGGACGAGGCGCAGGCGGTCATGGACCGCTTGGTCGGCGAGGTGCGGGCAATGGCGATGGCGGCCGGGGACGAAGTCCTGCGGCTGACGGTCAGTATCGGCATGGCGTATCACCAGTTGGGCGAAACGTTCTCAGAGACGCTCAGCCGGGCGGATCAGGCGTTGTATCTGGCCAAGCAGGACGGACGCGATCGCGTCGCCCTTGGTTTTCCGAGGCGCTGAATGAAACCGGAACAGCTGTTATCCGGGTTGGAGCCCCTTATGCTTGATTCTCATCTTGGCGGTTCGGAGACGAACCCCCAAGGCGCCGCTTGGCATGTGGGCACTTATCTGACGTCGATGGACCGCGCTTTGCTGCTGTTCGATTTTGACGCCAGCGGCTCCTTGTTGAACGGCAATCCCAATTTCCTGGCCGCTGTGGGTTACACCCGCGAAGAGGCCCTGACGCTGCGCCACGACGTGCTGTGCGACAGCATGGACGAAGGCAAGGGCACCGGCAGCGGCGAGCAGGTGTGGGCCCGGCTGCGCCGCGGCCAGCACTTTTCGGGCACCTGCCGCTATCGCACGAAGGCAGGCGCGTCGCTGTGGATCGAAGCGACCTACCTGCCGCAACTGAACGAAGCGGGCGAGGTCGGCCGCGTGTCGGTCATCTCGCGCAAGTCGATCGCGGACGCCGAACGCCAGGAGGAAATCCGCCTCCTGATGCTGGGCATCAACGAGACCGGCAATGCGGTGGCGGTGTCGGGCTGTGATGGGCGCATCGTCTATGTGAACGACGGCTTTCAGCGCATGCTGGGCTTTTCGCGCGGCGACGCGGTCAACCAGGACCTGGGCGAGCTGCTGTCCGGCGGCCGCGCCGACGGCGGCACGCGCGAGGAACTGCATCGCCGCATCGCCTGCCGCGAGGGCTATCACAAGGACGTGCTGGTCTACGACCGGGGCGGCAAGCCGTTGTGGGTGTCGGTGATGGCCAATTCGGTGTTCGACGAGCGCGGGACGCTGGTCAACATCGTGGACGTGCTGACGGACATCACGCCGACGAAGGTGCACGAGGTGCTGCAGCGCCGGGTGCTGCAGGCGATGGTGAATGAGGCCTCGGTGGTCGAGGTCATGAACATGGTGTGCCGCGAGGTCGAGCGCCTGGCGCCGGAAGTGGCGGCCTCGGTGGTGCGGGTGGACGACGCGGGCCTGCTGCGCCCGCTGGCCGCGCCGAGCCTGCCGCAGGGCTATTCGGACGCGCTGGAAGGCGTGCCGATCGGTCCGCAGGTAGGCGCCTGCGGCACGGCGGCGTTTCTGGGCCGGCCGGTCATCGTGCCGGACATTGCCACGGACCCGCTGTGGGACGATTACCGCCATTTGCCGCTGCCCGAGGAATACAAGGCCTGCTGGTCGTCGCCGATCAAGTCGAGCGACGGCCGGGTGATCGGCACGTTCGGCTTCTATTTCCGCGAACGCCGCCTGCCGGACGATTTCCATCATCGTCTGGTGGACGTGTGCGTGTACCTGTGCGCGCTGGCGCTGGAACGCGAGGAAGCCCGCGCCCGGATCCGCCAACTGGCGTTCTACGACGAGCTGACGGGCCTGCCGAACCGCAATCTGCTGCTGGCGCAGGCCGAACAGGCGATCGCGCGCGCCGAACCGGAACGCAAGCGGGTCGCGGTGCTGTTCCTGGACCTGGACCGCTTCAAGCAGGTGAACGATACGCTGGGCCATCCGATCGGCGACGCGCTGCTGCGCGACGTGGCGCAGCGCCTGCGCCGCCTGGCGCGCGCGACGGACATCGTGGGCCGCCTGTCGGGCGACGAGTTCGTGATGCTGATGCCGGAGTTCGAACACGGCCGCCTGACCGCCGCCGCGGAACACATCCTGGTGGCGCTGGCGCAGCCGTTCTCGGTGGGCGGCATCACGCTGAACCCGTCGGTGAGCATCGGCATCAGCGTGTTCCCGGAAAACGGCCGCGACATGGATACGCTGCTGCGCCATGCGGACATGGCGATGTACCAGGCCAAGACGGCGGGCCGCAACCGCATTTCATTCTTCAGCGCGGAGATGAACCGCCAGGCGCAGGAAAGACTGGCGCTGGAAGCGGCGTTGCGAGACGCGCTGGAAGCCAAGGCATTGCGCTTGCATTACCAGCCGCAGGTGGGCTTGAAGAACGGCAGCCTGTACGGGGTGGAGGCGCTGGCCCGCTGGCGTCACCCGACGCTGGGCGACATCTCTCCGGCGCGCTTTGTGCCGCTGGCCGAGGAGTGCGGGCTTATCGGTGACCTGGGCGACTGGGCACTCCGAGAAGCCTGCTCGCAACTGTCGATCTGGCGCCACAACGGCCTGCGAGTGCCGTCGGTGTCGGTGAACCTGTCGGCAACCAATTTCCACAACCTGAACCTGCCCCGCATGATCGCGGCGACGCTGGCGGAATTCGGGCTGGCGCCCGCGGATCTGATGCTGGAGATCACGGAAGGCGTGGTGCTGGACGCGACGGCAGGCACGCTGCGCACGATTGCCGAACTGCATCGCCTGGGCGTGCGGCTTTCGATGGACGACTTCGGGACGGGGTATTCCAGCTTGGGCCACTTGCGCCGGCTGATCGTCGACGAACTGAAGCTGGACCGCAGTTTCGTTCAGGGACTGGAGAGCGACGATGCGGCGCGGGCGCTGACCAGCGCGGTGATTCGGATCGGGGAAAGCCTGAGCCTGCCGGTGGTGGCTGAGGGTGTCGAGAACGAGGAGCAGCGGCGCTTCCTGATCGAGCAGGGGTGTGCGGCGGGGCAGGGGTTTCTGTTTTCACCGCCGTTGCCTGCGGGGGATCTTGAGGAGTGGTTGCGGGCTCGGGGGTGATCAGTTTGCTTTGCTTGCTGGATTGAGTCCTCGGAGCATCTGGCTCTGTGGCGATTCTGGGGCGGATTGCTTTGGTTGTCGGGTTGAGTTCTTGATGCGTCCGGCACGGCGGCGGCCCGGGGCGCGCGGGGCCACGATTGCGGTCCGGAGCCTTCGCTCCGGACTGCCCCGTCGTCATCTTCATCCGCCTTCGGCTCCCTTCAGATTCCCTCGGGCTTATCGACGCCCCGCGCACCCCGGGCCGCCACCGCACCGGACTCTGGCAATTGAAATCTGATGGTCGCTGGGGCGGTCGGTGTGCTTGGCATTCTGTTGCCGTCTTTTCCGGGCCAGAAGCATCTTGCGTTGCCCGTCTCCGTTCGGCCGCGCGGGCGGCCTCCGGAGACTTACGCGGCGTCTTGCGATTGGATGATGACGCTTTGCGCGTAGGTGCGCGCGTCTCACCAGGTGTCTGACACCCACATAGATAGGCTACAGGCTTGAAGGGTGCTTCTTGGGTGTCAGACACCCGTCCTGGCGAAGGCGCTCGTTCTGAGCAGGTGTCAGACACCGGCGAATTTGTAAGACAGACTCGGCTGTCAGACACCACCAAGCGGTCCGTCACTAATCATCAATTGAACTCAAGTCTCCGATGGGCGGCGCGCGACCCGACCGTCAAGCTGTAGCAGCCCGTCGCCGCGCGCCGCCCATCACCGCCTCCCCCCAAGTGATGCTGGAGCCTTAGCACCCCAATCCCCGCCAGCGCGCAAGCGACCACCGTCTCGACGCCCCACATCGCGTATGCCGATCGTGGCCGCCCGCGCGGCCGCGATTCGGCGGGCCCCGCAAGACTCGTCCCTGACCACGGCTCCAGCAGCGTCCCGAGACATGCACAGCGCAGCTCCTCCGCCCGAGGGAATCTGAAGGGAGCCGAAGGCGGACGAAGATGACAACGGGGCAGTCCGGAGCGAAGGCTCCGGACCGCAATCGTGGGCGATCGTGCCCCTGCCGACCGCGCCGAGGGGCGGAAGAAAAACGCGGAAGCCGCCAAACCAGAGCCACCGCCAAACCCGAGCCAATGGTCAAAGCTGCCTCAAGGTTAGACCCCAGCCCACACCCCAACACCGCCCCTAGAATCGTCCCCATTAACAGATCCGATCCCAAATCTCTAAATACTTTCCCTCATTTGCACACCCACCACTTCCGATATATATTTCAAGCCTAAACTATCCAGACCTAAATATCTGCGGCTTCCGCTCCGGCACCAAGAGCGACTGTCGCGTACTTGGAGCGTATACGGCAATGAAGATAGTCTGCATCGGCGGCGGTCCCGCCGGCCTGTATTTCGGTCTGCTCATGAAACTGCAGAATCCCGCCAACGAAGTCACCGTCATCGAACGCAACCGTCCGTATGACACGTTTGGCTGGGGCGTGGTGTTCTCCGACGCCACCATGCAGAACCTGCGTGAGGCCGATCCGGTCTCGGCGCAAACCATTGGCGATGCGTTCAACCATTGGGATGACATCGACATCCATTTCAAGGGACGCAGCATCCGCACCAGCGGGCACGGCTTCATCGGCATTGGCCGCAAGAAGCTCCTGAACATCCTGCAGGCGCGTTGCGAGGATGTTGGCGTCAAGCTTGTGTTCGAGAACTTCGTTCAGGATGATCAGGCCATCGCCCGCGAGTACGATGCCGACCTCGTCATTGCCTCGGACGGCATCAACAGCCAGATCCGCACCCGCTACGCGGACACGTTCCATCCCGATATCGATCAGCGCCGCTGCCGCTTCGTGTGGCTGGGCACGAAAAAGGTGTTTGACGCGTTCACCTTTGCCTTCGTGCAGACCGAGCACGGCTGGTTTCAGGCGCACGCTTACCGTTACGAAGACGGGATGTCCACGTTCATCGTGGAAACGCCCGAGGAAACCTGGCAGGCCGCCGGCATCGAGCAGATGAGCCAGGAAGAGGGCATTGCGTATTGCGAGAAGCTGTTCGCGCCCTGGCTGGATGGCAACAAGCTGATCAGCAACGCCTCGCACCTGCGCGGCTCGGCGATCTGGATCCGCTTCCCGCGGGTCATCTGCAATACGTGGGTCCACTGGAATGATCTGGACACCGCGCGCGGCACGCGCCGGGTGCCGGTCGTGCTGATGGGCGATGCGGCGCATACCGCGCACTTTTCCATCGGCTCCGGCACCAAGCTGGCGCTGGAAGACGCGATTGAGCTGGCGCGCTGCCTGAGCGGCGCGGAAGGCAGCGTGGAGGCGGGCCTGCATCACTACGAGGAAGTGCGCAGCGTCGAGGTGTTGAAGATCCAGAACGCGGCGCGCAATTCCACCGAGTGGTTTGAAAACGTCGAGCGTTATGCCGAGCTGGAACCGGAGCAATTCGCCTATTCGCTGCTGACCCGTTCGCAACGCATCTCGCACGAGAACCTGCGTTTGCGCGACCCGGCCTGGCTGGAAGGTTTCGAACGCTGGATCGCCGAACGCGCCGGCGCCGCTACGCCCGAGGGCCGTCGTCCGGCCATTCCGATGTTGACGCCGTATCAGGTGCGCGGCGTGCGGCTGAAGAACCGGATCCTGGTGTCGCCGATGGCCATGTACTCGTGCACGGATGGCGTGCCGGGGGATTTCCACCTGGTTCACCTGGGCGCGCGCGCCATGGGCGGGGCGGGGCTGGTGATGGTGGAGATGACCTGCGTGTCGCCGGACGGCCGCATCACCCCGGGGTGCCCGGGCCTGTGGAACGACGAGCAGCAGCAGGCGTTTGCCCGCATCGTGAATTTCGTGCACAGCAACAGCGATGCGCGTATCGGCATGCAGCTGGGTCACGCGGGCCGCAAGGGGTCGACGCAGCTGGGCTGGCAGAAGATCGATCATCCTCTGGCCGAAGGCAACTGGCCGCTGGTCTCGGCGTCGGCGCTGCCGTACATCGAAGGCGTGTCGCAGACGCCGCGCGCCATGACGCGCGAGGACATGGATCAGGTGCGCGACAACTTCGTGGCGGCCGCGCGCCGCGCGGCGGCGGCCGGGTTCGACTGGCTGGAGCTGCACTGCGCGCACGGTTACCTGTTGTCCAGCTTCATCTCGCCGCTGACGAACCAGCGCGAAGACAAGTACGGCGGCAGCCTGGAAAACCGCCTGCGCTTCCCGCTGGAGGTCTTCCATGCGGTGCGCGCGGTGTGGCCGGAAGATAAGCCGATGTCGGTGCGGATCTCGGCCAGCGATTGGGTGGAAGGCGGCATCACCGCGGACGACGCGGTCGAGATCGCGCGTCACTTCAAGGCGGCGGGCGCCGACATGATCGATTGCTCGTCCGGTCAGGTCAGCAAGGAAGAAAAGCCGGTGTACGGCCGCATGTTCCAGACGCCGTTTGCCGACCGCGTCCGCAACGAAGCGGGCATCCCCACGATTGCCGTGGGTGCCATCTTCGAGGCCGATCACGCCAACGGCATCATCGCCTCGGGCCGCGCGGACCTGTGCGCGCTGGCACGTCCCCATTTGGCTGACGCCTCCTGGACGCTGCGCGAAGCGGCTCGGGTGGGCTATGTTGATGTGGCGTGGCCGAGCCAGTATTTCGCGGGCAAGCGCCAGCTGGAAACCAACTTCGAACGCGCCGCCGCCATGGCGCAACTGGATATCAAATGAATGCACAACCGCTACCGCTCGCCGGGCGTCACGCCCTGGTGACGGGCGGCGCCCGCGGCATCGGCCTGGCCGCCGCCCGGTCGCTGCTGCAGCGCGGCGCGCGCGTCACGCTGCTGGGCCGCGACGGCGGCGCGCTGGATGCCGCGACCGACGAGCTGGCCCGGCTGGGTCAGGTGCAGGCCGTCAGTGCGGACATCGCCGACGAAGCTTCGGTGCGCGCGGCCTTCGCGCAGGCCGAGGCCGAATTCGGTCCGGTGCTGATCCTGGTGAACAACGCGGGGCAGGCGGTCAGCCAGCGTTTTGACCGGACGGATGCGGCGCTGTGGAACCAGATGCTGGCCGTCAATTTGACGGGCACCTTTCACTGCATCCAGGCTGCATTGCCCGGCATGCTGCAGGAAAAATGGGGCCGCGTGATCAACGTGGCCAGCACCGCCGGGCTGATCGGCTACGGGTATGTAAGTGCCTACTGCGCCGCAAAGCACGGTGTCATAGGCCTGACCCGGTCGCTGGCGTTGGAAACGGCGCAGAAGGGCGTGACGGTCAACGCGGTCTGCCCCGGCTATACCGAGACCGACATCGTTCGGGGCGCGGTGGCCAACATCGTTGAGAAGACCGGCATGACGCCGGACGCCGCTCGCCTGAAGCTGGCCGAGCGCAACCCGCAGGGCCGCCTGGTGCAGCCCGAGGAAGTGGCCGAGACGGTCGCGTGGCTGGCGTTGCCGGCTTCCGCCTCCATCAACGGCCAGGCGATCGCCGTCGACGGCGGCGAAGTGATGACCGGCTGAGTCCGGCGCCCCAACCATCCAGCATTCACGAACGGAGACACCATGAGCACCCAGCCCGAAGAACACACCATGAAGCATCACAAGCGTCCCATCGCCGGTTACCAGGCGAAGACGTTTCTGTGGCAGGTGTCGGACGACGGCAAGGTCGGCACCATCACGCTGAACCGTCCCGAGCGCAAGAACCCGCTGACGTTCGATTCGTACGCGGAACTGCGCGATTTGTTCCGGTCGCTGGTGTATGCCACCGACGTCAAGGTGGTGGTGGTGACGGGCGCGGGCGGCAATTTCTGCTCGGGCGGCGACGTGCACGAGATCATCGGCCCGCTCACGAAGATGAGCATGCCGGAGCTCCTGGACTTCACGCGCATGACGGGTGATCTGGTCAAGGCGATGCGGGCGTGCCCGCAGCCCATCGTGGCGGCGGTGGACGGCGTGTGCGCCGGCGCGGGCGCGATGGTGGCGCTGGCCTCGGACATGCGGTTGGGCACGCCGGCGGCGCGCACCGCGTTCCTCTTCACCCGTGTGGGTCTGGCGGGCGCCGACATGGGCGCGTGCACGCTGCTGCCGCGCATGATCGGCCAAGGCCGCGCTTCCGAGCTGCTGTACACGGGCCGCGCGATGACGGCGGACGAGGGCGCAAGCTGGGGCTTTTTCAATGCGCTGCACGAGTCCGGCAAGCTGCTGGAAGCGGCGCAGACGCTGGCCGCGCAGCTGGCCGCGGGTCCGACCTTCGCGCACGGCGTGACCAAGAAGCTGCTGCATCAGGAATGGAACATGGGCGTGGACGAAGCCATCGAGGCCGAAGCCGAGGCGCAGGCCATCTGCATGCAGACGCGCGATTTCCATCGCGCCTACGAGGCCTTCGTGGCCAAGCAAAAGCCTGTCTTCGAGGGGAATTGACGATGCGCGACGCAAGCTGGCTGGACTGGCCCTTTTTCGACGACGCGCATCGCAAGCTGGCGCATGAGGTCGACGCCTGGTGCGAGCAATCGCTGGGCGACGTGGACCATCACGATGCGGACGCGGCGTGCCGGAAGCTGGTCAAGGCCATGGGCCAGGCCGGGTGGCTGCGGTATGCGGTGGCGGGCGGTCCGGGCGGGGCCTGGGGCGGTGCGCTGCCCGAGGTCGATTCCCGCGCGGTGTGCATCCTGCGCGAAACCTTTGCCCGCCATGAAGGGCTGGCGGACTTTGCGTTTGCGATGCAGGGGCTGGGCAGCGGTGCCATTTCGCTGATGGGCTCGGATGCGCTGCGTCAGCATTACTTGCCGCGCGTGGCGCGCGGCGAGGCGATTGCGGCCTTCGCGCTGTCCGAACCCGACGCGGGCTCGGACGTGGCGGCGCTGGCGTGCGAGGCCAAGCTGGACGGCGACCATTACGTGCTGAACGGCGCCAAGACGTGGATCTCCAACGGCGGCATCGCGGACTTCTACTGCGTCTTTGCGCGCACGGGCGAAGCGCCGGGGGCGCGCGGCATCAGCGCGTTCGTGGTGGATGCGGATACGCCGGGGTTCGAGGTGTCGGAGCGCATCGATCTGATTGCGCCGCACCCGCTGGCGACGATCACGTTCGACAACTGCCGCGTGCCGGCCACGCACCGGTTGGGCGACGCGGGGCAGGGATTCAAGCTGGCCATGATGACGCTGGATATCTTCCGCGCATCGGTGGCGGCGGCGGCGCTGGGCTTTGCGCGCCGGGCGCTGGATGAAGGATTGGCGCGCGCCAAGACGCGCCGCATGTTCGGCCAGACGCTGGCCGACCTGCAACTGACGCAAGCCGCGCTGGGCGACATGGCGACCGCCATCGATGCCTCGGCGCTGCTGACGTACCGCGCCGCGTGGATGCGCGACGTGCAGAAGCTGCGCACCACGCGCGAAGCCGCGATGGCCAAGATGACGGCCACCGAGTCGGCGCAGACCGTGATCGACCGGGCCTTGCAGATGTTCGGCGGCGCGGGCGTGGTGTCGGGGATGCCGGTGGAGAAGCTTTACAGGGAAATCAGAGCGCTGCGTATCTACGAAGGCGCCACGGAAGTTCAAAAGTTGATCATCGCCCGTGAACTGCTGAAGGCGTAAAGGGGCCATCGAGCGCCTGCCTTTTGCAACGTAAACCGCATCGCACTAGCCAAGGGGAATTTTCATGGAAGTATCCGCCCACATCGACACCTTCGCCCGGGACAACCTGCCCCCCGGCGAACAATGGCCTGAGTTCCTGCTGGACGGCCCCGACGTGGCCTATCCGAAGCGTTTCAATTGCGCGGTGGAATTGGTGGACGCCATGGTCGGGCGCGGCCACGGCGACCGCGTGGCCTTGCGCTGGCGCCAGGACGGCAAGCAGGCGTCGATGACCTATCGCGAACTGGCGGCGCTGACCAACCGCATCGCGCATGTGCTGACCGAGGACATGAAGCTGGTGCCGGGCAATCGCCTGCTGTTGCGCGGGCCGAACAATCCGATGATGGCGGCGTCGTGGCTGGCCGCGATCAAGGCGGGCCTGGTGACGGTGCCGACGATGCCGCTGCTGCGTTCGAAGGAACTGAAGCAGATCATCGAGAAGGCGCAGATCCAGGCGGTGCTGTGCGACGTGCGCCTGAAGGACGAGGCGCAGTTCTGCGCGCAGCCGGACCACGAGAATCATTGCCCGGGCCTGGCGCAGGTCATGTATTTCAATGACACGGCAGCCGATGCGCTGGATACGCTGGCCGCCGGCAAGCCGGATACGTTCGAGGCCTGCGATACGGCGGCGGACGATGTGTGCCTGATCGCGTTCACCAGCGGCACGACGGGCGCGCCCAAGGGCTGCATGCATTTTCATCGCGACGTGCTGGCGATGTGCGATCTGTTCCCCAAGCATGTGATCAAGCCGGGGCCGGACGACATTTTCTGCGGCACGCCGCCGCTGGCGTTCACGTTCGGCCTGGGCGGGCTGCTGTGTTTTCCGCTGCGGGTGGGCGCCAGCACGGTGCTGGCCGAAAAGCTGTCGCCGGAAAGCCTTCTGGAACTGATCCAGGAATTCCGCGCGACGATCGTGTTCACGGCGCCGACCTTCTACCGGCAGATGGCGGCGCTGGTGGGAAAATTCGATCTGTCTTCGCTGAAGAAGAGCGTGTCGGCGGGCGAGGCGCTGCCGGATGCGACGCGCCAGCTCTGGAAGGATGCGACGGGGATCGAGATGATCGACGGGATCGGGGGCACGGAGATGATCCACGTGTTCGTGTCGAGCCCGCCGGAGTCGGTGCGCCGCGGCGCAATCGGCCGCGTGGTGCCGGGCTATGTGGCGCAGATCGTGGACGACGAGATGAAGCCGGTGCCCAATGGCACGGTGGGCCGCCTGGCAATCAAGGGGCCGACAGGCTGCCGTTATCTGGCGGATGATCGCCAGCGCCGCTTTGTGCAGAACGGCTGGAATCTGCCGGGCGATACGTTCGTGCAGGACGACGACGGCTATCTGTTCTATCAGGCGCGCAACGACGACATGATCGTGTCGGCGGGCTACAACATCGCGGGCCCGGAAGTCGAGGACGCGCTGCTGCGCCACGAGGCGGTGGCGGAATGCGGGGTGGTGGGCGCGATGGATGACGAGCGCGGGCAGGTGGTGAAGGCGTTCGTGGTGCTCAAACCGGGTTTTGCGCCCAGCGCGGAACTGGTGACGGCGATGCAGACGTTCGTGAAGGCGAACATTGCGCCCTACAAGTACCCGCGCGCGATCGAGTTCGTGGACGCGTTGCCGCGCACGGAAACCGGCAAGCTGCAGCGCTTTGCGCTGCGCAAGATGGCATAAGCAGGCAATCGGCAACAAGGAAACATCATGGCAGCACCCTTCGTGAGTCAGGTAGAAGTCCGCTTCCGGCATTGCGACCCGGCGGGCATCGTGTTCTATCCGCGCTATTTCGAGATGATCAATGATTTCGTCGAGGAGTGGTTCGACAAGGGAATGGGGCTGCCATTTCATGCGCTGCACGTGGAGCGGCACATCGGCACGCCGATGGCGTCGGTGACGTGCGATTTCAGCGCGCCAAGCCGCTGGCACGAAAAGCTGTGCCAGACGCTTTCGGTGCAACGCATCGGCGGGGCGTCGTTCAAGGCGCTGGTGCGTTTTGAAGGGCCTGACGGGCAGTTGCGGTTGTCGGCAACGCTGACGATCGTGACGGTGGACCTGCGGACGATGAAGTCGATGCCGCTGCCCGCGGATCTGCGGGAACGCATGCAGGATTATCTGGCAACCGCGGCATAAGCGGGCGCCACCCTGTGGTTTGTTTATTTGATCAATAGGATGAGACGTTATGAAGATTCTGCAACCGCCGGATTGGATGGCGCCCCGGGGCTATTCGAATGGTGTGCTGACCGAGATGCAGGTGGGCAGCAAGCTGGTGTTCGTAGGCGGACAGGTGGGCTGGAACGGGCAGCAGCAGTTCGAGTCCGATGACTTCGCGGACCAGGTGCGTCAGGCGCTGCTGAACATCGTGCAGATCCTGGCCGAGGGCGGGGCGAAGCCGGAACATATCGTGCGGATGACGTGGTATGTGACGGACAAGAATGAATACGTGGCGGCTTATCCGGGTATCGGCAAGCACTACCGGGAGTTGATCGGCCGGCATTTCCCGGCGATGACGGCGGTGGAGGTTGCCGATCTGGTGGAGGATCGCGCGAAGGTCGAGATTGAAGTGACTGCGGTGGTGCCTGCGCAGTAACGCGTTATTCGGCTTGACGGTGTACCGAAGGTTCGCCGCTTTTGCTGCCCGGCCGGCACCGGGGGGCTGGAGCGGCGGGCCTTTGGTGCTTTTGGCCGCGCTTTTGTTTGGTTTGTTGGCGGGTTTTGCTGAAGTGGTTTTCTGGCGCTCTCAGGATCCTCAGATCGTCAGGTGTCTGACACCCGCAGGAGACAGTCGTCATCGCACGGCGGTCATGGCCGGGTGTCTGACACCTTCATGATGCCCCGGTGCCGTTCTTAAGACGCCCGGCGCGCCGGAGCCTTCGCTCCGGACTCCCCCTTCGTCATCTTCGTCCAGGCCTTCGGCCTTCCCTTCAGATTCCCTCGGGCGCATCTACACGCCCCGCGCACCCCAGGCCGCCGCCACGCCGGGCTCGGGTGAATTCAGCTTGGCGGTTGTTGGGGGGATTTGAGTTCTTTAGGTTCTTGCCTGCGGTGGCTTGGGTATGAAGCATCTTTCGTTGCCCGCCCCACTGCGGCCGCGCGGGCGGCCTGGTGGGGCTTACGCGGTGTCTTGCGGCTGACGGGTGCGCTGCGCGCTCGCGACGTGCGTGGTTTTAGTCACGTAAGACTGATTCGGGTGTCAGACACCGCGTTCCCTCATCCCGCTGCGCGCCGCGTTTCTCTCGGCAGTTCTCCAAAACGCTCCCGGTAATACTCCGAAAACCTGCCCAAATGCCCGAACCCCACGCTCAGCGCCACTTCCGTGACGCTCGCGTCCGGCTGGGTCTTCAGCCGTGTTCTCGCCGCATCCAGCCGGAAGGCGCGCAGCGCATTCATCGGCGTCGTGTTGCGGTGTTCCTGAAACAGGCGCGTGAGCGCGGTGGCGCTGGCGCCGGCGTGGCGGGCGATGTCGTTCAGGGTCAGGGGGGCGCCCAGGCGTTCGCGCATGTAGGTCTCGGCGATGCTGAGGCGGCGCGGGACGGTGTTGGGCTGGCCTGCGTGGGTTTGCCAGGTGTTGGGCTGGTTGTAGAGCAGGTGCAGGACCAGGGTGTCTTCCAGGTGCTCCAGCCACGCGGCGGGTGGGCGGCGGGCGCCGTCGTCCAGGGTGGGAAGCAGGTGGATGAGGCTGGTCATCATGCTGCGCCAGGCGGCGCCGATGGGGGTGTCCAGGCGCAGGGCGGGACTGAAGTCCAGGGGGCCTGCGGCGGCGTCGCCGAAGGCGCGTTGGCCCATGGCTTCCAGCTTGCCTCTTGGGATCTTGAGCAGCAGTTGTTCGCAGCCGGCCTCCCAGTGCAGGCGCAGGCGGCGGTTGGGGGCGATGACGGCGGCGCAGTCGGGGTCGGCGTTGACGCCTTCGTCGCCGCATTCGATGCGGGCGCGGCCGCGCAGCGGCACCTGGACCAGCATGAAGTCCTGCAGGCGGTCGGGTTCGATGTGGACTTCTGCGCCGTAGCGCAACGTACAGACGGTCAGCGAGCCGAATCGGCCCCGGTTCAGCTCCGCGTCGACGCGTCCGCCTTTCCAGGTGAGGCGGTGGTCCTTCAGGGCTTCGGACACGCGCGCGCGGGTCTCATCCTGTTGCGTGGAGCTGAAGACGCGCCGTTGCAACAAGGGCGCCAGCTCGATTCGGGACCAGCCGTGCATGGAAGCCTCCGGGACGGGACCGATCCCGTATCTGGAGGCAGCGTAATGTAATCGGGCCGCATTGGGAATTAAGTGAATCCCGGATAAGGGTGGCGGTATTCGGATAGAGCTGGGGTGGACGCGGCCCTAATCTTGCCGGGAGGCGCCGTGCAGGGTGGTTGGCGCCTGTTGGAATGCAGACGCCGCGGCGCGTAAGCTGGGCGACTTGGATCGGCGGCATGCGTGTACCGACGGCAGACGGGTTCTGTCAGCTTTCCGCCAGCGCGGCTGGCGGCGAATACGGGGTGGCACATGAATCGAAATCGATGGAGCCGGCGCGCGCTGGCGGCGCTGGTTTGTCTGGGGGCGGTGGCGGGCGCGACGGGTGCGGCGTCGGCAGCGGACAAGGTGAAGGTGGGGCTGCTGACCACGCTGTCGGGGCCGGGCGCGGCGTTGGGCAACGAGATCCGGGACGGCTTCAATCTGGCGCTGCAGCATACGGGTGGCAAGCTGGGCGGGTTGACGGCGGAAGTGGTGGTGGCCGATGACCAGCAGAAGGCGGATACGGGGCGTCAGGCGGTGGAACGGCTGCTCAAGCGCGACCGGGTGAACGTGATGACGGGCATCGTGTTCTCGAATGTGCTGCTGCCGGTGATGCCGGCGATCCTGCAGTCGGACACGATCTATCTGAGCACGAACACTGGGCCTGAGAATTACGCGGGCGCGGGCTGTAATCCGAATTTCTTTGCGGTGGCCTGGCAGAACGAAGACATCCCGGCGGCGATGGGCAAGTACGCGGCCGACCAGGGCTACAAGCGCGTGGCGCTGATCGCGCCGGACTATCCGGGCGGACGCGAGTCGCTGAACGGATTCAAGCGCCTGTACAAGGGCGGCGTGGCAGAGGAAATCTATACGCAGCTTGGCCAGCTGGACTATGGCGTGGAGATCACGCAGCTGCGCGCCAGCAAGCCGGATGCGGTGTTCTTCTTTTTGCCGGGCGGCATGGGCGTGAATTTCATCAAGCAGTTCAACGGGGCGGGCCTGTCCAAGGACATCGCGCTGCTGGCGCCGGGCTTTTCGGGTGACGAGGACACGATCGCGGCG
Organism: Achromobacter sp. Root170; assembly: GCF_001428165.1. Classification (NCBI taxonomy): domain Bacteria; kingdom Pseudomonadati; phylum Pseudomonadota; class Betaproteobacteria; order Burkholderiales; family Alcaligenaceae; genus Achromobacter; species Achromobacter sp. Root170. Next base: position 16,077 of record NZ_LMHN01000019.1, on the reverse strand, counting down.
GTGGGCGCGCCGATCAAGGGCCTGCGCAACACGGCGCAATGGGCGGCAGAACTCGACAACCCCGCCAACCGCAAGTTCGTCGAGGATTTCAAGAAGACGTACAACCGCAGCCCGTCGCTGTATGCATCGCAGGGCTATGACGCGGCAATGCTGCTGGACAGCGCGGTGCGCCAGACGGGCGGCAAGCTGGATGCCGAGTCGCTGCGGCCGGCGCTGCGCCGCGCGGACTTCAAGTCGGTGCGGGGCGATTTCAAGTTCAACCGCAACCAGTATCCGGTGCAGAACTATTACCTGCGCGTGGTCGAGGCGGACGCCAGCGGCAAGCTGTCGAACAAGCTGTCGGGCACGGTGCTGACCCAATACCAGGATCCCTTTGCCGCCGCGTGCCAGATGAAGTAGGCCGCCGGACATCGCAACACAGGAGATACGCATGACAGAACGCATTTCAACGCGCGAGGTGACAATCGCCTCGCACGATGGCAAGTCCTTTGGCGCCTATCTGGCGGTGCCGGCTTCGGGCCGCGGGCCGGGCCTGGTGCTGTGCCAGGAGATTTTCGGGGTCAACGATTTCATGCGGCGCAGCGCGCAGCTGCTGGCCGAGGAAGGGTATGTGGTGCTGGTGCCGGATCTGTTCTGGCGCCAGCAGCCCGGCATCCAGTTGACGGACGGCCCGGCCGACATGCCGCGCGCCTTCGAGCTGTACAAGGGCTTTGACGTGGATGAGGGCATCAAGGACATCGCGTCGACACTCGCGGCGCTGCGCGATTTGCCCGAGCAGGAGGGCGGGGCGGGCGTGCTGGGCTATTGCCTGGGCGGCAAACTGGCCTATCTTGCCGCCTGCCGCACGGACGCGGATGTGGCGGTGGGGTACTACGGCGTGGGCATCGAGGACAGCCTGGAAGAGGCCGCCAATCTGCGCGGGCGTCTGGTGCTGCACATTGCGGAGCAGGACGGCTTCTGTCCGCCCGAGGCGCGCGCGCGCATCCTGGAAGCGCTGGGCGGCAAGCCGGGCGTGGAGCTGTACGTGTACCCGGGCGTGGACCACGCGTTTGCGCGCACGGGCGGCGACCACTATGACAAGCCGTCGGCGTTGATGGCGCACCAGCGCAGCATGGCGGCGCTGCAGCGCACGATCGGGCCGGAATTCGACTATTCGTATCTGTGGGACAAGCATTGCGAATATGAATTCGGCACGCGCGACGTGGCCGCGACGATGGCGACGATGGTGGCCGAACCCTACGTGAACCACATTCCGACGATGACGGGCGGCGTGGGCCACAAGGAGCTGTCGCGCTTTTACCAGCATCATTTTGTGAACAGCAACCCGCCGGACACGCGGCTGGTGCCGCTGTCGCGCACGGTGGGCGCCACGCAGATCGTGGATGAACTGCTGTTCTGCTTTACCCACACGACCGAGATCGACTGGATGCTGCCGGGCGTCGCACCCACGGGTAAGTACGTGGAGATCCCGCTGGTGGCCATCGTGAAGTTCCGCGGCGACAAGCTCTATCACGAGCACATCTATTGGGATCAGGCCAGCGTGCTGGTTCAGGTGGGCCTTCTGGACCCCAAGGGCCTGCCGACGGCCGGGCGCGAGACGGCGGCCAAGCTGCTGGACGAGACGCTGCCTTCCAACACGCTGATGGCGCGCTGGAAGGACAGCGAGAACAAGTAGGGAGACGACATGCCTTATACCGACGAACAACTTGCGGCCCTGGTGCGCGGCGACAGCGTGCATCGGGACCTGTACACGGATCCGGCCATCTTCGATCTGGAGATGCAGCGCATCTACGGCCGCGCCTGGATTTACGTGGGCCACGAAAGCCAGGTGCCCAAGACGGGCGACTATCACACCACGCGGCTGGGCGATCAGGACGTGCTGATGGTGCGCGCCGCCGACGGCCGCGTGCATGTGCTGTACAACCGTTGCCCGCACAAGGGCGCGAAGGTGGTGGCCGACGGCGAAGGCTGTGCCGGCAAGTTCTTCCGCTGTCCGTATCACGCCTGGACGTTCAAGCTGGACGGCAGCCATCTGGGCGTGCCGCTCAAGCAGGGCCTGGAAGGCACCTCGTACGATCCGGCGGATCCTTCGTTCTCGATGCGGCGCCTGCCGCGAGTGGAGAGCTACCGCGGCTTCGTGTTCGCCAGCCAGGCGGCCGAGGGGCAGGCGCTGGTGGACTTCCTGGGGGGCGTGCGCTCGTCGATCGACAACCTGTGCGACCGTTCGCCCGTGGGCGAAGTGGAAGTGGCGGGCGGCGTCTTCCGCGTGATGCAGCGGTCGAACTGGAAGGTCTTCTACGAGAACCTGCACGACACGATGCACGCGCGGGTCACGCATGAATCGTCGTATGCGGCGGCGCGCGACGAGGCCAAGGAAATCGGCGAGATGCCGCTGGAACTGCACATCATGGACGGCAACGGCGAGCCCTACGAATTCTGGGAAAAGCTGGAGCTGCGCGCCTACGACAACGGCCACGGCTACATGGAGGGCATCTTCAATCCGGGCGCCGCGGAGCGCGACCCCGTGTCGCGCGCGCACTTCGAGTCGCTGACCGCCGCCTATGGCGAACAACGCGCCCGCGAGATCCTGGGCATGAACCGCCACAACACGGTGATCTACGGCAGCGGCTCGCCTCACACGGTGTTCCAGCAGTTCCGCGTGATCCGGCCGGTTGCCGTGGACCGCACGCTGATCGAGATTCAGACATTCCGCTGCAAGGGTGCGCCGGAGGGCGTGTTCAAGCGCGCAATGCTGTATGCCAACGTGATCAATTCGCCGTCGTCCAACGTCATGCCGGACGACATCGAGCTCTACAACCGCTGTCAGGAAGGCAACGCGACGCGGGGCGGCGACTGGGTCAGCATGCATCGTTATCACGGCACCGACCGCGTCGACGCCGAGGGTATGGTGTCCGTGAACGGCACCAGCGAATTGCCCATGCGCAACCAGTTCCGCGCATGGAAAGCCTACATGGAGGCGGGCGCCGGCAATGGCGCGGCTGCCGCGGCCAAGGGAGACGGCGCATGCTGCTAGATCTGGATTTCGACGTCGGCACCGCGAACCTTGCGCCCGCCGACGTGCCCGCCGATGCCTACCACCGCATCGCCCAGTTCCTGTACCGCGAGGCGCGGCTGCTGGACGAGCGGCGCTATGACGACTGGCAGGCGCTGTGGACCGAAGACGGCATGTACTGGATGCCGCGCAAGCCGGGCCAGGAAAGCCCGTACGACTACATCTCGCTGTTCTGGGAAGACCGCATGCTGCGCGATGTGCGCATCCGGCGCCTGGAACATCCGCGCAACTGGTCCCAGCAGCCGCCCACGCGCAGCGTGCGGCTGGTGGGCGGCGTGCAGGTCGAGGGGGTGGATGCCGGCGGCAACTTGGTCGTGCATTCGGTCTTTCAGATGACCGAATGGCGCAAGCGCGAGCCGCGGCAGCTGGCAGGCCGCTACACCCACAAGCTGGCCGCCGAGGGCGACGGCTGGCGCATCCGGATGAAACGCGTGGACCTCGTCAATTGCGACGATGCGCATGATGCGTTCGAGGTGTTCGTGTGATGAGCGCGGACGTGGCGGTGCTGGCGCTGCACTATCAGAACGATGTGCTGCATGCGGATGGCAAGATCCGCGTCGGGCTGGATGCCGACAGCGGGGCGCGCCAGCGCCTGCTGGACAACGCCGCCGCCTTGCTGGAAGGCGCGCGCTCGCATGGGCTGCCGATCGTGCACGTGCGCATCGCGTTCCGGCCCGACTACGCGGACCTGCTGCCCAACTGCGATATCTTCCGCAACGTGGCCAGGATCGGGGCGGTGCCGGAAGGGCAGTGGGGCAGCGCGTTCTATGACGGGCTGCAGCCGCTGGCGGACAGCACGCGCGAATTCGTGGTCAAGCACACGCGCATCAGCGCGTTCTATGGCACGCCGCTGGAGGAAACCCTGCGGCTGCTGGGTGCGCGGCGGCTGGTAGTGGCCGGCGTGGCGACGCATTCGGTGGTGGAAGGCACGGTGCGTCATGCCGCCGATATCGGCTTTTCGGTCATGGTGGCCGAAGATGCCTGCGCGTCGGCCGACCCGGCGGTGCACGCGGCGTCGCTGGCCAGCATGCGGCTGATCGCGCAGACGGCGCCGGTGGCGGACGCGGTGCGCTGGGCGGCCGCGCCCAACTGACAAGGAACACACATGGACTTTTCAGGTTTCCCGGGCCTGGCGGGCAAGACCGCCATCGTCACCGGCAGCACCCAGGGGCTGGGCGCGGACATCGCGCGCGGCTTTGCCGCGGCGGGCGCCAACGTCGTGCTGGTCGGCCGCAATGCCGACGCGGGCCAGGCGCTGGCGCACGCGCTGGGCGAACGCGCGCTGTTCTGCGAAACCGACATCGGACAGGACGCGCAAATCAAGGCGTGCATCGATGCCGCGCTGGCGCGCTTTGGCCGGCTGGATTTCCTGGTCAACAATGCCTGCCAGTATGCGGACCGCGGGCTGGCGTCGACCCGCGAGGAGTGGCATCGCACGCTGGACACGAACCTGGTGTCGGCGGCCATCTTCACGCAGATGGCGGCGGCGCATCTGCCGCGCGGCGGCGTGGTGGTGAACCTGGGCAGCACGGGCGGAAAATTCGGTGCGGCCGGGCGGGCGCTGTACCCGGCGTCCAAGGCCGCGCTGCTGCAGATCACCAAGAATTTCGCGGTGGAACTGGCGCCGTCGGGCGTGCGCGTGCTGGCGGTGTCGCCGGCCTGGACGTGGTCGCCGTCGGTGGAACAGTTGTCAGGCGGATCCCGCCAGGCTGCCGATGCGGTGGGCGCGCATTTTCACCCGCTGGGCCGCGTGGGCTCCGGCGAAGAGATCGCCGCAGCGGTGTGTTTTTCGTGCTCGGACGCGGCATCGTGGATGACCGGCGTCGACATTCCGGTGGACGGCGGCTTCTCGGTCCTGGGCCCGGACCGCGGCATCTCGCCGCGCGTGTGGTTCAAGGAACTGATGCCGGACGACGGCGTCTGAGGTCAGGGTGGGCTGGATGGCAGCGCGGCGCCGGGCATCTTCGTGCCGCGAAGGTGTCAGACACCCCTGCCGCCGCGGAGGTGTCTGACACCCTTGAGAGACCGTGGACGGCTTGTCGCGGTGTGGCCGGGGTGTCAGACACCGGGGTTCGAGACACCGGGGTTCGAACGCCAGCGTCTAGCGAATAACGATCTCGCCTTCTTCCAGGCCGGCCTTGCCGCCCACCTGGTCTTCCAGGAACTCCTGCATCTTGTTGCCCAGCTGGATCTTCGTGCCGCTACAGAAGCGGCGCGTGGCGGCGATGGTGGCGTTCTGTTGGGGCAGCAAGTCGCGCGCCAGCTGGGCCTCTTCGGTTTCCAGGCCGGCCAGATCGCCGATCAGCTTGGTGTGCGTGTTGCGCGCGCGCTCGACCACGTCGCCCGTGGCCCGTTGCGGATTGGCTTGCAGGAACATCAGCAGCTGCTCCAGTTTGGCCTTTTCCTCGTTCATCTTCAGGCGCTTGCGGGTCAGCGCCGAACGCTTGATGTCCGCGTGCGGATCCAGGCCCGCCTGCACCAGCGTCGGAATGCCTGCCGGCGAGCCGATGGTGCCGGCGCGCACCGCCAGCAGGGCGCGGGTCTCGCCGCCCGTGATGGCGCTTTGCTGCGTGTTGGGCGGGCCGACGTTCACGCTGCCGCCGGCGGCAATGCTGCATTGACGGATCTCGCGCTCGACGTCGATGTCCTGGCCCGCGCTGATGACGGCGTTCTCGATGAATTTGGCGCGCAGCGTGCCGCCGCAGACGATGTGCGCGGTGCGCGCCGCGGCCGTGGCGTCGTGCACGGTTTCGGCCATGCCGATGATGCCGCCCTTGACGGTGACGCTGCCGCCGGCCTCGACCAGCGCGGCCTCGATGGTGCCGTTGACGACCACGTCGCCGGTGACGCGCACTTCCATCGTGGCGGCAATGTCGCCGCGCACTTGCAGGGAGCCTTCGAAGTTGATGTTGCCGGTGGACAGGTTGACGGCGTCCACCTCCACCATCGGATTGACCTGCACGCCATGGGTGATGATTGTCGGCGTGCCGGCGATGGCCGCGCGCAGCAGCAGGGGATTCTCGGGATCGACTTCGACGCCGGACAACTCCTTGGAGAACGGCGTGTCGGGCAGCTCTTCGGGCATCACCGGCTCGCCGAGCACGTTGGTGCCGTCCACGCCCGGCAGCGGCGGAATGCGGCGCATGAGCGGCGTGCCCGGCGACACGAGCAAGAGGCTGCCCAGGTCCCGGTAATCCACCTGGGCCAGTTCGTCGATGTCTTCGGCGCGCGGCTTCAGGCGGTCGAGCAGGCTCTCGAAGCGGGTGGGGGTGCCGCGCGTGGGCGGCGTGCCTTGCGCGGCCAGGATGGTCTCGGCGCGACCCAGCGCCACGGCCTCGGCCAGCGCGCTGTCCAGCACGCCGTGCACGATGCCCTGGTCGGCCAGCGCCTGGCGGACCGCTTCCAGCGTGACGGGCTTGCCGCCCTTGGGCGGATGCAGCGTCAGGGTCGCCGCCATGCGGGTTGCGTTCAGTTCGATGTCGAAGCTGCCGTCAACCACCTGGCCGACGGGGCTCTGCACGGGTTCGGCGGCCGTGCGGCACAGGTCGATGAAGGCGAGGATGGCGTGGTTGTCGAGCGCCTCGGCGCCCCAACCCTGCGCGGCAGCGGCGGCGACCAGGGCGTCCCAGGTCGGCAGGTCCGTGTTGATGAGCGGGGCGTCGGCTTCATCGGCGAGGGCGACGCTGGTGTCCTGGTCGTCGGGCTGTTCGCCGCCCTCCTGAGGGGCGGGCGCCGCGGCAGGCGCGGGCGCGGCCTCGGAAGGTTCCGGACGGGGTGGCGGCGTGTAGACCGCCGTCAGGACGTTGGTGTCGGCATCCAGCACCAGCTGGAGCATGTTTTCTGCGCCCATTTCACCCTCTCTCCGGTTCCGGCACGAACGGCCGGTTCAATCATTTGGTAATTGAACGAAATATTACGTCATATTCATTGCAAGGACGATCTTTACCGGCCTGTAACACGCAAAATTTATCGTCCGCATGGCCTAGTCATGTCCCCGATTTTCCCTGGGAAACCAGCGGCTTGCCGCGATGTAGATCATCGGCAGGAAAGACAGGACCGGGATGGTGCAAGCAGCATTAGGGCTCGCCAACGCGTCTCAGGACGCCGCCGGAGCCCCGTCCCATGTCCCAACCGCCCACTTCCATTCTTTCGGCCACGCGCGCCATCCTGGCGCGCGCCGGCGGGATGGCGGCGCTGGCGACGGGTGCTCTGGCGCTGGCGGCCGCAGCGCCGGTCCAGGCCGCCGACACCTACCGCTACAAGGACCCGTTCGGGGTGTGGCGCACGATGAAAGTGCCCACCGGCACCGGTAAATACTACAAGCGGGCGCAGGCACGCACGGCGGGGCGAGGCAGCGTGGAAGCCCTGTGCCTGACCTGTGAGCCAGAGGCGGGCGACGGCGCGCGCCGGGTGACCCGGGCCGCGGCCGAACCGCCCTTGCGCTGGAGCACGGTCAAGCCCACGACCAAGCACGACAACCTGATCGCCCGCGCCGCGCTGGATTCCGGCGTCGACCAGGCGTTGCTGACTGCGGTCATTGCCATCGAATCGGGGTTTCGCAGCGATGCCCGCTCGCCCAAGGGCGCGCTGGGACTGATGCAGTTGATGCCGGCGACGGCCGCGCCGTTGCTGTCGGTGGACGACGTGGAACGCGCGCTGGTGGATCCGGCGACCAACGTGCAGGCCGGATCGCGCCATTTGCGCCGGCTGATCGACCGGTATCCGGGCCGCCTGGATCTGGCGCTGGCCGCGTACAACGCGGGCGAGGGCGCCGTGCGCAAGTACGACGCCGTGCCGCCCTACGCGGAAACCCAGGCTTATGTGAAGAATGTGACGGCCCTGTACGAGCAGTACAAGGCGCCTTGAAGGGAGCGGGCGGCAGGCCCGCTCCGCAGACGCTTACAGCCCCGCGAAAACCTTTTCCGCGATATCCAGCGTGGCCTGGATCACGGCGTCGTCGTGGGTGGCCGACACGAAGCCCGCTTCGAAGGCGGACGGCGCAAAATGCACGCCGTGGTCCAGCATGGCATGGAAGAAGCGGTTGAATGCCGCCGTGTCGCACGCGGAGACCTGCGCGAACGAGGCCGGGATGCTGTCGCTGAAATAGATGCCGAACATGCCGCCCACCGAATCCGCAGAGAACGGCAGGCCGGCCTTGCGGGCGCGTTCTTGCAGGCCCTGCGCCAGCTTGGCGGTCTGGGCCGACAGGTTCTCGTAGAAGCCCGGGGCGCCGATCAGGCGCAGCGTGGCCAGACCCGCGGCCACGGCCACCGGGTTGCCCGACAGCGTGCCGGCCTGGTAGACGCCGCCCAGCGGCGCGATGTGCTTCATGACTTCGGCGCTGCCGCCAAAGGCCCCCACCGGCATGCCGCCGCCGATCACCTTGGCCAGCGTGGTGATGTCGGGCTTGACGCCGGTCAGGCCCTGCACGCCTTGCGGTCCGACGCGAAAGCCCGTCATGACTTCGTCGAAGATCAACAGCGCGCCGTGCTGCGAGCAGACTTCGCGCAGACCTTCCAGGAAGCCGGGCGCCGGCTTGATGAGGTTCATGTTTCCGGCGACCGGCTCCACGATGATGCAGGCGATGTCGGCGCCGTGCTGCGCGAAGGCTTCGCGCACGGCATCCAGGTTGTTGTATTCCAGGGTCAGCGTGTGCGAGACGAACTCAGGCGGCACGCCGGCCGAGCTGGGATTGCCGAAGGTCAGCAGCCCCGATCCCGCCTTGACCAGCAGGCTGTCCGAATGGCCGTGATAGCAGCCTTCGAACTTGACGATCTTGGCGCGGCCGGTGGCGCCGCGTGCCAGACGGATGGCCGTCATGGTGGCTTCGGTGCCCGAGCTGACCAGGCGCACCTGTTCCAGCGACGGCAGGCGCGAGATCAGCACTTCGGCCAGTTCGATTTCCGCTTCGGTCGGCGCGCCGAACGACAGGCCGTTGACGGCCGCTTCCTGCACCGCGCGCACCACTTCCGGGTGCGAGTGGCCCAGGATGGCCGGGCCCCAGGAGCCCACGTAATCGATGTACTGCTTGTCTTCCGCGTCCCACACGTACGGACCCTGCGCGCGCTTGATGAAGCGCGGCGTGCCGCCCACGGAGCGGAAGGCGCGCACCGGCGAATTGACGCCGCCGGGGATGCTGCGGCAGGCGCGGTCGAAAAGCTGAGCGTTACTGGACATGGGTATCAAGACTTGCGGTTGAAGTTGGCGGAATAGGGCGCCGAGCAGGCCACGGCCGCGGCCCGGATGCTGGGCGCCTCGAACAGGCTCGTGATGACGGCGATGGCGTCGGCGCCGGCCTGCGCCACGAGCGGGGCGTTGGCGGGGGTGATGCCGCCGATGGCCACCACCGCGGGACGGGGCGCATCGCGCTCATCGGCCAAGCGGCGGGCCTCGGTCAGGACGGACAGCGGCGCGCGCACCGTGTCGGGTTTGACCGTGGAGGCGAACATGGCGCCGAAGGCGATGTAGTCGGCGCCGGCGTCGAGCAATTCACGTGCCCGCGCCAAGTCATCGTAGCTGGAGCCACCCAGGATCAGGTCGGGGCCGGCCTCGCGGCGGATGTGCGCCAGGCTTTCGTCGTCGCGGCCCACGTGGGCGCCGTCGGCGCCGACCTCCAGCGCAAGCCGCCAGTCGTCATTGATGAGGAACACCACGCCCAGTTCGCGGCACAGCGGCGCCAGGGCGCGGGCCTGCGCCGCGCGCACCGCGTCCGGCACGTTCTTGCGGCGCAACTGCAGCGAGCGCATGCCGCCTGCGGCCGCATCGCGCACGGCCTGCAACAGGCGGTCGGTGTCGTCCCATTCAGGCGTCACGCCATACAGGCCGGTGGGGAAGCGCAAGGATTTCATTGGGGCAGGATCCGGTTGGGAATGCGCCGGCCCATGCCCGGCAGGAAGCTGGCGGCCACGGCCGCGTCCGCGTGGACCAGACCCTGGCGCACGGCCTCGGGCATTTCCAGGCCCTGCGCCAGCATGGCGGTGATGGCGGTGGCCGCCACGCCGCCGGCGTCGCCGTTGCGGTCGGGCGGCGCCTGCCAGGGCCAGGTGTGCGTCTGGCCGCCGGGGCCGAGCAGCACGTTGGCGAAGTGACCGGGACGCTGGGGGCTGCCCAGCACCAGGACCCACGCCGCGCCGGCCGCCACCAGGGCGTGCATGGGCGTGGGTGCGTCCCCGATATCGATATCGCCGTCGGCGTGCCACTGCGCAAGGCGCAGGTGTTCAATGACCAGCAGGTCCGTCTGCGGCAGCACCAGTTCCAGCGTCGCGGCCAGGAGGTCGTCGGCTTCGTCCTCGTCGGCGGCGCTTGCGGGCACCTGCGCGCGCTGGCCCAGGTGCAGAACGAGCGGCACCTGGCTATAGTCGGCGGCAACCTGCGCCGCCACGCTGGCCGTTTCCGCGGTGTATAGTCCGCCCACCTTGATGGCCTGCACCGGCATGTCTTCGAGCAGGCAACGCGCCTGGTCGTCCAGCAGGTCGGGCGAAACGGGGTGGATTTCTTCGATGCCGGCGGTGTCCTGCACGGTCAGCGCGGTCACGGCCGCCAGGCCATGACAGCCCAGGCGGGCGCAGGTGACGGCGTCCGCGGGCAACCCGTCCGAGCCGGAGGGATCGAACGGGCCGAAGACCAAAACGAGAGGGGGAGTTACGGAGGCCACGTGACAACGCTTGATTGAGGGCGCCCCGGCTCATTTGGCATGAATCAGGGGAACCCCTATTGGGTTTCGGTAAGATTGTCCCCATTCTAATGGAAGCCCCTCACCTTTGCCCCACCGCGGGGATGCCGGTGGGGAATTGATGTAAGAGAGAACTATGCGTACTTGGATGTGTTTGATTTGCGGCTGGGTCTATGACGAAGAGGCCGGCCTGCCCGACGAAGGCATCGCTCCCGGCACTCGCTGGGAAGACGTGCCGCCCAACTGGGTCTGTCCCGAATGCGGCGCCCGCAAAGAAGACTTCGAACTGATGGAAATCTGAAGCCGTCACGCCCACATATTCCGCCAAGGCTCGTAAGATGGGGCATACCCCATCCCTAGTAACCGCCGCAGGGCCGCCAGGCATGATGTTTGCGTCTGCGCAGTCACTCCGAACGGTTTTCACAGACTACCCATGAAGGGGTTGCCATGACGGAAAAACATACCGAAAGCGCTGCGGCGCAGGCGGCCAACTTCGCCAACCAGTTCCTGATCGCCATGCCGGGCATGGTCGAGGGCAGCTTGGCGGGTTCCGTCATCTACGTGTGCGAACACACGGACCGCGGCGCGCTGGGGCTGGTCATCAACCGCCCCACCGACCTGACGCTGGGCACGCTGTTCGAGCGCATCGACCTGACGCTCGAGATCGGACCGGTCAAGGACACGTTCGTCTTTTTTGGCGGACCGGTCCAGACCGATCGCGGCTTCGTGCTGCACGCGCCGGCCGGCGACTACAGTTCCAGCATCAAGCTGGGCGACATGGCGCTGACCACGTCGCGCGACGTGCTGCAGGCCGTGGCCGACGGCAACGGCCCCGCGCGCATGCTTGTGACGCTGGGCTACGCCGGTTGGGGCGCGGGCCAGCTGGAAAGCGAAATGGGCCAGAATGCCTGGCTGAGCGTGGGCGCGGACGCGCACATCATCTTCGACGTGCCGCCCGAGGAACGCTATCCCGCCGCGCTCAAGCTGCTGGGCATCGATCCCGTGATGCTGGCCGGCGACGCTGGACATGCCTGAAGAAACCCTGCTTGCCTTCGATTTCGGCGAAAAGAAGATCGGCATTGCCATCGGCAATACGTTGACGCGCCAGGCGCGTCCGCTTGAAATCATCTTCAGCGAGGTCCGCGACGCGCGCTTTGGCCGCATCGCGGCGCTCTTGCAGGAATGGCAGCCGCACCGCGTTGTCGTCGGACTGGCGCTGGACGCCGAGGGCGGCGAACAACCCGCCACGGCGCGCTGCCGGCGCTTTGCCAACCAGTTGCACGGCCGCTTCGGCATCGCCGTCGAACTGGTCGACGAACGCGGCTCCAGCATGGAGGCCCAGCGCCTGCTCGGCACGCATGCCGCGGACGACGCAATGGCCGCGGCTGTTATCCTGCAACGCTACCTTGACGCCTTGCCCGCGGCCTGACGGCCGCGGCTTGTCTTGCCCATGCTCAATCCGCAACTCGATCGCCGCGGCGAACTCGCGCATCTGCTGACCACGGAAGGGCTGCCCCGCCGTCACGTCGAGCGGCTGCTCGAGATGGCGCGCGGACACGCGGCCGCCGGTGATGCGCCGCCATCCGCCGCGCCCGAAATGCCGGTGTTTCTTTGCCTGCCCGACACGGATGCCGCCGACCGCGAAGCCTACGCCGTGGCCGCGGCCAGCCTGTCCATGCTGCCGGTGCCGCTGGACGCGCAAGCCGGGCAGGCGCTGGCCGAAACCGTGGCGGGTCTTGCGCCGGGCGTGCTGGTCCTGCGTCATCCCCAAAGCGGCGCGGCGCATTGCGCAGCCGCCCATGCCGCGCCGGGCCTTCGCGTCCTGAATGCGGGCGACGGCCGGCATGCCGATCCCGTGCCGGCGCTGGCGCTGATGCAGGCCATCGGCGATGCCAAGCCCGACCTCACGAGCCTTGTCGTCACGCTGGTCGGCGACATCCGCCATTCGCGCGTGGCGCGTTCGATCATCCATCTTCTGACGACGCTGGGCGTACCCGAGGTACGCGCCGCCGCGCCGCGCACGCTGCTGCCCGACGGTCTTGCGCAACTGGGCGTGCGCGCCTGCGCGACCCTTTTAGAAGGCCTGAGCGACGCCGACGTGGTGATCGTGTTTCCCTTGAATGTCGAAGACCTCAGCGGCGCGCAGCTTCCGTCGGCGCGCGAGTACGCCCATACACATGGCCTGACGGCCGCGGCGATGGCGGCCGCCAAGCCGGACGTGCTGCTGTTGCCTGCCGGCGGGCTGGTGCCTGGCGTGGAGGTTGATGGCGACATCGCCGCCGGCCTTGAGCCCACCGAGGCGGGTGTCGCGGCGCTTGAACAACCGCTGCGCACGGCGGTGTTGCGCGTGCTGGCCGGAGCGGCGCCATGAGACTGCACATTGCCAATGGCCGATTGATCGATCCCGCAAATGGCGTGGACGGTCAGCACGATCTCTACATCGCATCGGGCCGCATCATTGCGGTCGGCGCGGCGCCGGACGGATTCCAGGCCGATCGCCGCATCGATGCCAATGGTCTGGCGGTGCTGCCGGGCCTGATCGACCTGTCCGCGCGCGTCGCGCAGGCAGGCCACACCGGATTCGCGCCCGCCGAGTTGCGCGCGGCGCTGGCCGGTGGCGTGACACGCCTGGTGCTGCCGCCCGACGCGGAAAGCCCGCTGGATGAGCCCACGAAGGTCGAGGCGCTGATGCGTCACGCGCAGGCCGGGCAATGCGCCGTCCACCCGCTGGGCGCGATGACCGTGGGTCTGGCGGGCGAAACGTTGACGGAAATGGCGCTGCTGGCGCGCGCGGGCTGCATCGCCTTTTCGCAAGGCGAGTCCATCATGGCCGACACGCGCGTGCTGTGGGGAGCGATGCGATACGCAAGCGGACTGGGCCAGACCTTGTGGTTGCGAGCGCAGGATCCGTGGCTGGCGCGCGGCACGTCGGTGGCAAGCGGTCCGTACGCGGAGCGTCTGGGCCTGGAAGGGATGCCCGCCCAGGCGGAAGCCGTGGCGCTGCACACGATCTTCGAATTGCAGCGCGCAACGGGCGCGCGGATTCACCTGGCGCGCCTGTCGAGCGCCGCCGGTATCGACCTGCTGCGCAAGGCCCGCCGCGAAGGCTTGCCGGTCACGGCAGACGTGTCGGTGAACAGCCTGCTGCTGACCGACGTGGACATCGGCTTCTTCGACACGAATCACCATCTGACGCCGCCGCTGCGGGGCCAGCGCGACCGCGACGCGATCCAGTCGGCGCTGGCTGACGGCGTGATCGACGCGCTGTGCTCGGATCACACGCCGGTTGACGCCCGAGGCAAGGCAGAACCATTCGCGGCGTCCACGCCGGGCGCGACGGGGCTCGAACTGCTCTTGTCGCTGGCATTGAAATGGGCGCGCGACAGCCGCCGCCCCATCGGCGACGCCCTGGCGCGCGTGACGTCCGGCCCGGCCGCGGTGCTCGCCGCCGTCGCGCTGCAGCTCGGCCCGTGCGGCCATCTGGGCGTGGATGCGCCGGCGGACCTGTGTCTGACGGACCTGGACGCGGAATGGATGGTGATGCCCGCGGCGCTGCAAAGCCGCGGCGTCCATACACCTTTCGCAGGTATGATGCTGCCCGGTCGAGTACGAGCCACCATGGTTGGTGGCCAACCGGCCTGGGAGACTCCAGTTTGAAGCTGCTGCGCTTTGTCCTACGGCTGAGCCTTGTCCTGCCCCTGATCATTTTCGGCCTGCTCTGCGTGGGCCTGGTCTTCCCCCTGATGCGCCCCGCGGCCCGCGCGCGGCTGAACCGCCGCTGGTCGCGCTGGCTGATGGCAGCCTGTGGCCTGCAGGTCATCCTGAAGGGCGAGCCGCGCCTGGAAGGCCCGGTGCTGCTGGTGGCGAACCACGTGTCCTGGATCGACATCTTCGTACTGAACTCGGCGCGAGCGACGTCATTCGTGGCCAAGAGCGAGATCCGCTCCTGGCCGGTGATCGGCTGGCTGGTCGCCGGCGCCGGCACGCTCTTCATCGAACGCGGCCAACGCCACGCGGTCCACGCGATGGGCGAGTCGATGCAGGACCGCTTCAAACAGGGCGACGCGGTCGGCCTGTTTCCCGAAGGGACCACGAGCGAAGGCTTTGAACTGCTCCCTTTCCACGCCAGCCTGTTCGAACCGGCTCGCGCAGCCGCGGTGGAAATCCAACCCGTGGCGCTGCGCTTCATGCAGCACGGCAAACGCAGCGGCTACGCGGCCTTCGTGGGCGAGGAGTCGCTGGTGGCCAACCTCTGGCGCGTGCTGGGGGTTACAGGATTGGCAGTCGAAGTGGTGTTCTTGCCCCCGCTGGCGGCGCGGCATCCGGATGGGTCGCTGCCGACGCGATTGGAACTGTCGCATCAGGCTAGAGAGGCGATTTTGCGGGTGCTTTGAGGGTGCCGGGTGAGAGCGGGCTTGGGTTGGGGCGCCAGCGGTTAGGACGTCAGAGGCTTTAGGCAATCGCTCGAGTCGGAGGGGCGTCTTTTTTGAACGGCCTCTAGTGAGCTGGGGCTGAAGGCTAGCTTGGTATTTTCGGTTGGCGGATTGGGTTCTTAAGGCGTCCGGCACGGCGGCGACCCGGGGCGCGCGGGGCCACGATTGCGGTCCGGAGCCTTCGCTCCGGACTGCCCCGTCGTCATCTTCGTTGTCGCCTTCGCTTCAGATTCCCTCGGGCTTATCGACGCCCCGCGCACCCCGGGCCGCCACCGCACCGGACTCGAGCAATAGAAATCTGACGGCCGGCGGGGTGGTCGGTGTGCTTGGCATTTTTGTGCAGAGACTTTCTGGCTAGAAGCATCTTGCGTTGCCCGTCTCCGTTCGGCCGCGCGGGCGGCCTCCGGAGACTTACGCGGCGTCTTGCGGCGTGGTGATGACGCTTCGCGCGTAGGTGCGTGCGTCTCACCAGATACCGTCTTGACCGTCAAGCGTTCAGGCGTAGTCGGGCCGATACGGTGTCCGAGTTTTAAGCACGCCGAAGCACAGATGCACCAGCTTTCTCATGGCCGCGCCCAGCGCGGCCATCTTGCTCTTTCCAGCTGCTAAGAGTCGCGCATAAAGCGCACCAACGTGTGGGTTGAAGCGCTTGCTGACGATAGCGGCCATGTAGAGGGTGGCACGTACTGTGCTGGGACCCGTTTTAGATAGCCGCGGCCGGCTGTTCAGACTGGTGCCGGACTGGCGTTGCACCGGTACCACCCCCAGGTAGGAGGCCAAGCCCTCGGCTGACTCGATGTGTCGGTTATGCATGATCGACAGGATCGAGTTCCCCGCTCGATCCCCGATGCCGGGGATGCTGGTCAGCAGTTCCCGATCCTCCTTCAGGTCCGGGTGGC
>NZ_LMHN01000018.1:0-209132 GCF_001428165.1 Achromobacter sp. Root170 | reverse complement strand
GCCTGCTCRTGATATTGCCCTGTGGGCTCGAGCACGGCATGCAACTGCGCCGGCTCGGCTCCCTGCTTGGCGCACCACTGCAGCAGCGTCTGCACGCCCGCTATCGAGTTGGGTACGACCTTGGTCTTGCGTTTGTTGGCATCGCTGCCAAGYAGCGCGCAATCCAGCTTCGCCTTAGAAACGTCAATTCCGAGAAAAAACATAAACCTAAGCTCCCTTGCCAATACCAAAGAAGCCCGCTGCGCCCACTTGCCTTGTACATACAGGGTCCAATGCCCTAGGCTACCGTCCAGTGTCCAGCCGGCTCAGAGGTGCGGAACCGAGGCGTAATCTGAACGACAAAGTCCAGGCTCTAGGTGTCTGAACACGCTCATCGGTCCGCTTGTAGCGATAGCTAATCACTACAGTGGCCAAGATACAAGGTGTCTGACACCCTGCTGAGATTCGCTTCACACCCAGTGCGTCTCCCAAGGGTGTCAGACACCGGCAGCCGCAGACGCTCTTGGCAGGTTCAGGCAGCCACGGCATTAATCGTCACTTGAACCCCGGTGCCCGATGGGCGGCGCGTACGGACCGGCAAGTTGTAGCTGACCGTCGCCGCGCCGCCCATCACCGCTCTCCCCCCTCTGACGAGCGTCATTCGAAAACTGATCTGCGCCCGCGCGCAAGCGCACCCCGCACCGACGACCCACGTCTCCGATGCCGATTGCCGCCGCCCGGGCGGCAGCAATTCGGCGGCCCCGCAGATCTCCTGCCCTGTCCACAGGTCTGAAGGGAGCCGAAGGCGGACGAAGATGACGAGGGGGAAGTCCGGAGCGAAGGCTCCGGACCGCAATCGTGGGCGATCGTGCCCACGGTGACCGCGGCGTCGGGCGACCTACGAAGCACTCGGCGTCGCCCAATAAAAAATGGGCCTATGCAGGCAACCGACCAACTCGGTCATCCCCTGCAAGGCCCACTTCGCCGTCACATCACCCTCGATGCAACGTCAACCTCAAACGATCGTCAGCGTCACGTCGATGTTGCCGCGCGTGGCGTTCGAGTACGGGCACACGATGTGTGCGGCTGCGACCAGCTTTTCCGCTTCGGCGCGGTCCAGGCCCGGCAGCGAGATCTTCAGTTCGACTTCAATGCCGAAGCCGGTGGGGATCGCGCCGATGCCGACGGTGCCATTCACGGACACGTCTGCCGGGATCGCGATCTTGTCGCGGTTGGCGACGAACTTCATGGCGCCCAGGAAGCAGGCCGAATAGCCGACGGCGAACAGTTGTTCGGGGTTCGTGCCTGCGGCGCCGGCGCCGCCCAGTTCGCGCGGGGTGGTCAGCTTGACGTCCAGGTTGCCGTCGTCGCTGACGCCACGGCCTTCGCGGCCTCCGGTGGCTGTGGCGTTGGCGCGGTAGAGGACTTTTTCGATAGACATGGTGTGGTTCCTTTGAATGAAGTTTGTACTGCTTGCCTTGCGGGACCCTTCCCGTGTTGGCGGTCAACGATGAACTTGCGGCTTGCCTGAAACTTTAAATCGTGAACAACAATATCGTGCGCTACTTATAAAACCGGATGATGACAACCATCACCCCCAACCTCAAAGACTTTCGACCAGCTTTTCCCGCAGCGCGTGCAGCGTCTTCGTCATGCCCTGCGCTTCGTCCAGCGAACACTGCGCCGCCGCACCGACCGCATGCGGCACCGCTTCGGCCTTTTCGCGCAGGTCGCGGCCCTGCTTGGTCAGGCTCACGATTACCTGGCGTTCGTCGTTCACGGCGCGCTTGCGCGTCACCAGTCCGGCGGCTTCCAGGCGCTTGAGCAGCGGCGTCAGCGTCGCGGAATCCAGGAACAGGCGGTCGCCGATATCCGTCACGGTAATTTCGTCGCCTTCCCACAGCACCAGCATCACCAGGTATTGCGGATAGGTCAGATCCAGCCCGCGCAACAGCTTGCGGTACACCTTGTTCATCGCCAGCGAGGTCGAGTACAGGGCGAAGCACAACTGGCTGTCCAGCAGCAGCGGGTTGAAAGCGCCTTTGGTCTTGTTTCTGGATTTCATGGCGCAATATTAAATAGCGCGCGATTTATCGTCAACACTTTTTTTGCGCCTCGGCTTGCCCCGGCTTACGCCGCCTGCTCCGTTTCCGACGTGCCCCGATCCGACCCGTATTGCTTCAGGCCGTCCAGATCCAGCACGCGCACCGCACCGTATTCGACATTCAGCAATCCCGCTTCCTCAAGCTTGCGCAGCGCCTGATTGGCGCGCTGGCGCGAGACACGGGCCAGATAGCCGACTTCTTCCTGCGTAATCGTCAGGCGCATGCCCATGCCCGGATACAGCAAAGGGTTGAAGAGCTCGGCCAGGCAGCGGGCGACGCGCGCGTCGGGATCCAGCAGACGGTCGTACTCCGCCTTGCCGATGAACTGCGCCACGCGCTCGTTCAATTGGTGCAGCAGATAGCGGTTGAACGGAATACTGGTATCCAGCAACCAGTCGAACGTCGCGCCCGGCAGACGCGCCACCACCGAGTCGCGCAGCGCCACGATGTCGTATTTGCGGACCTCGCGCTTCAGGAGCGAACCTTCGCCGATCCAGCCGCCGGCGGGCACGCCCGTCAGCGATGCGACCTTGCCTTCCGAATTGCCCACCGACACCTTCACCAGTCCCGCGAGCACACCGATCCATGCCTGGGCGAGTTCGCCTTTGCGCTCTATGATCGATCCGGCAACGACCTGCTGCACGGAAAGGTCCCGCTCCACGCGCGCTTGCTGTTCGGCGTCGAGTACGCGGAACCAGGCGGCGGCGAGTTGCAGGGAGTCGGATAGCTGCATCGGGAATACCCTAAAAGGTCCTTGAATGTCGCGATGGTGACAGTTGGTAGCAACCCAACCTTATACCTTAACTCCTGCCGTAAATCTAAAACCAACTGGTCAAGCACGCCGCCGCAGCCGCTTCAACGCAGGCACCGCGCGCGATGCGCCCAAACCGGAGGAGACAACGTGGCACATTCATCGCCCGCATCTGCACAGATGCCGGCGGCGCCGGACACCTTTCCGGCGCTGCTGCTCGCGCATGCCAACGTTCGTGGGTCGCGGCCCGCGATACGAGAGAAAGACCTGGGGATCTGGCAAACCCTGACCTGGTCCGAAGTGGCGGAGCATGTCCGTCACGTCGCGCAGGGTCTCGCATCGCTTGGCATCCAGCCCGGCATGCACGTGGCCGTCATCGGCGAGAACCGCCCGCGTCTGTACATGGCCATGATGGCCGCGCAGTCGCTCGGTGCGATTCCGGTTCCGCTCTATCAGGACGCCGTCGCGCAAGAAATGGTCTACGTGCTGCAGGATGCGGAGATCAGCGTCGCGATCGTCGAGGACCAGGAACAGGTCGACAAGATGATCGAGGTGCGCGAGCAATGCCCTGCGCTCAAGCACGTCGTCTTCGACGACCCGCGCGGCCTGCGTCACTATGCCGATCCCATGCTGCTGTCTTATGAGCAGTTGGAAGCGCTGGGTGGCGAATACGCGGCCAAGCACCCCGACTTTTACACGCGCGCCGTGGCCGCCGTGCAGCCGCAGGACCCCGCGGCGATGTTCTACACATCCGGCACGACGGGCAAGCCCAAGGGCGTCGTGCTGACGCACCACGCGCTCATCGACCGCGCGCGCGCCGTGTCCGACATGGAAAAGCTGACCGACCAGGAAGACGTGCTGGCCTACCTGCCGCCCGCCTGGATCGGCCAGAACATGTTCTCGTACACGCAGCTGCTGGTCACGGGCTTCACGGTGAATCATCCCGAGTCGCCCGATACCGTGTCGATCGACATGCGCGACATCGGCCCCACCTATTACTTTGCGCCGCCGCGCGTGCTGGAAGGGCTGCTGACGCACGTGATGATCCGCATGGAAGACGCGGGATATCTCAAGCGCAAGCTGTTTGGCGCCTGCATGAAGCTGGCGCGCCGCGTCGGCACCAAGATTCTGGACGGCGAGTCCGTGAACGCCTGGGACCGCATGCGCTATGCATTGGGCAACGTGCTGATCTATGGCCCGTTGCGCAACGCGCTGGGCATGAGCCGCGTGCGCGTGGCGTACACGGCTGGCGAAGCGATCGGGCCGGACCTCTTTGTGTTCTACCGCTCCATCGGCATCAACCTCAAGCAGTTGTACGGGTCCACCGAGACCTCGGTGTTCGTCTGCGTGCAGCCCGACGGTCAGGTGCGCGACGACACCGTCGGACCGCCCGTGGCCGGCGTGGAAATCCGCGTGGCCGACAACGGCGAGATCCTGGTCAAGAGCCCGGGCCTGTTCAAGGAGTACTACCGCAATCCGGACGCCACGGCCGAGGCGCGCAGCGCCGACGGCTGGTTCCACACGGGCGATGCCGGTTACCTGGACACCGACGGACAGCTCAAGATCATCGATCGCGCCAAGGACGTGGGCAAGCTGGCCAACGGCAGCCTCTTCGCGCCCAAGTACATCGAGAACAAGCTCAAGTTCTTCCAGCACATCAAGGAAGCGGTGGCGTTTGGCGCGAACCGCGAGGATGTGTGCGCGTTCATCAACATCGACCTGGAAGCCGTGGGCAACTGGGCCGAGCGCCGCGGCCTGGCCTACGCCGGCTACACCGACCTGGCGGGCAAGGACGAGGTCTATCAGCTCATTGCCGAATGCGTGGAGCAGGTCAATGCGGACCTGGCGACCGATCCCAAGCTGGCCGCCTCGCAGATCAGCCGCTTCCTGATCCTGCACAAGGAACTGGACCCCGATGACGACGAGCTGACCCGCACGCGCAAGGTGCGCCGCGCCTTCATCGCGCAGAAGTATGGCGTGCTGATCGAGGCGCTCTTTGGCGGCAAGCAGTCGCAGTTCATCGAGACCGAAGTGAAATTCGAAGACGGACGCACCGGCAAGATTTCGGCGGACCTGCGGATCTGCCCCGTCAAGACGTTTCCCGCCATCACCGCCCGAGCCGCGTAGAGATCATGAGCCATAACGACCGCGACCAGCGTATCGGCGATGTCATGCTGGACATGCAGAACATCTCCCTGTCTTTCGGCGGCGTCAAGGCGCTGACCGATATTTCCTTCAACGTGCGCGAGCACGAGATCCGCGCCATCATCGGGCCCAACGGCGCGGGCAAGAGCTCCATGCTCAACGTCATCAACGGCGTGTACACGCCGCAGCAAGGCGGCATTGAATTCCGCAACCAGCGATTCTCGCGCATGAACCCGCGCCGCGCCGCCGAGATGGGCATCGCGCGCACGTTCCAGAACCTGGCGCTGTTCAAGGGCATGAGCGTGCTGGACAACATCATGACGGGCCGCAACCTGCGCATGAAGAGCGGCCTGCTGGCGCAGGCGTTCCGCCTGGGGCCCGCCGAGCGCGAAGAGATCCAGCATCGCGAGTTCGTCGAAAACATCATCGACTTCCTGGAAATCCAGGCCTACCGCAAGACGCCGGTCGGCCGCCTGCCCTACGGGCTGCAGAAGCGCGTGGACCTGGGCCGCGCGCTGGCGATGGAGCCGCGCCTGTTGCTGCTGGACGAACCGATGGCCGGGATGAACATCGAGGAAAAGCAGGACATGAGCCGCTTCATCCTGGATGTGAACGATGAGTTCGGCACGACCATCGTGCTGATCGAACACGACATGGGCGTGGTCATGGACATCTCGGACCGCGTGGTCGTGCTGGACTACGGCAAGAAGATCGGCGACGGCAAGCCCGATGAGGTCCGCGCCAACGAGGACGTCATCCGCGCCTATCTCGGCGTGTCGCACTAAGCCGGACAACCAAGGCGAAAAGACATGGGATTTTTTCTAGAGACCTTATTCGGCGGCCTGATGAGCGGCATGCTGTACGCGCTGATCGGCCTGGGCTTCGTGCTGATCTTCAAGGCGTCCGGCGTCTTCAACTTCGCGCAGGGCGCGATGGTGCTGGTGGCGGCGCTGTCGATGGCGCGCTTTTCGGAATGGCTGCCGCGCTGGCTCGGCTTTGACAACATGATCCTGGCCAACGTGCTGGCGTTCATTGTCAGCGCGATCGTGATGTTCCTGCTGGCCGTGGCGATCGAACGCTTCGTGCTGCGCCATCTGGTCAACCAGGAAGCCACCACGCTCCTGATGGCCACGCTGGGCATCAGCTATTTCCTGGACGGACTGGGCCAGATCACGTTCGGCAGCTCGGTGTATTCCATCAATGTCGGCATGCCCAAGGATCCGCTGTTGATCCTGGACTCGGTGTTCGAGGGGGGGCTGCTCATCAACCTGGAGGACCTGACCGCCGCGGTCATTGCGGCGCTGCTGGTGGCGGCGCTGGCGCTCTTCTTCCAGTACACCTCGACGGGCCGTGCGCTGCGAGCGGTGGCCGACGACCATCAGGCCGCGCAGTCGATCGGCATTCCGCTGAACCGCATCTGGGTGATCGTGTGGAGCGTGGCGGGTCTGGTGGCGCTGGTGGCCGGGATCATCTGGGGATCGAAGTTCGGCGTGCAGTTCACGTTGTCCACCGCCGCGCTGCGCGCGTTGCCGGTGGTGATCCTGGGCGGTTTGACGTCGGTGCCGGGCGCCATTCTGGGCGGGCTCATCATCGGGGTGGGGGAAAAGCTGTCCGAGGTGTATCTGGGGTCGCTGGTGGGCGGCGGCATCGAAATCTGGTTCGCCTATGTGCTGGCGCTGGTGTTCCTGCTGTTCCGTCCGCAAGGGCTGTTCGGCGAGAAGATCATCGACCGCGTCTAAGCCTGCGTCACCGAGGATAAAACATGTTCTATCGCGAAAACGGCCAATTCAAGACCAGCTATCGCGCTGACCAGCAGATCTTCCCGATCCGCCAGGATCGCGTCTTCATCTGGCTGCTGATGGCGGTGGCGTTCATCGCCGTGCCGGCGATGGCCAGCGACTATCTGCTGCGCGCCATCCTGATTCCGTTCCTGATCCTGGCGCTGGCCGCCGTGGGCCTGAACATCCTGGTCGGCTACTGCGGCCAGATTTCGCTGGGCACGGGCGCCTTCATGGCGGTGGGCGCGTATGCGGCGTGGAACTTCGGCGTGCGCTTTCCCGGCATGCCGCTGGTGGTGCAGATTCTGTTGGGCGGCTGCTTTGCCACCCTTGTCGGCGTGATCTTCGGCATCCCCAGCCTGCGCATCCGTGGCCTGTACCTCGCGGTGGCGACACTGGCCGCGCAGTTCTTCGTGGACTGGGCGTTCCTGCGCATTCCCTTCTTCACCAACTATTCGTCCTCGGGCAGCGTGTCGGTGCCGCCGCTCACGGCCTTCGGGCTGCCGGTGCAGAGCGCCATGGAGAAGTACCTGTTCGTGCTGATCCTGGTCGTCATCTTCAGCCTGTTGGCCAAGAACCTGGTGCGCGGCGCCATCGGACGCCAATGGATGGCGATCCGCGACATGGACGTCGCCGCTTCCGTCATCGGCATCCGGCCCATGTACGCCAAGCTGACGGCGTTTGCCGTCAGCTCGTTCATCGTCGGCGTGGCCGGCGCGTTGTGGGGCTACATCCACCTGGGATCGTGGGAGCCGCTGGCGTTCGACCTGGGCCGCTCGTTCCAGCTGCTGTTCATGGTCATCATCGGCGGGCTGGGCTCGATCATCGGGAGCTTCTTTGGCGCCGCGTTCATCGTGCTGGTGCCCGTGGCGCTGTCCAACATCCCGCACATGCTGGGCCTGCCGCTGTCAGTGGACACCGCCGCCCACATCGAGCACATGGTGTTCGGCGCGCTGATCGTGTTCTTCCTGATCGCCGAGCCGCACGGCCTGGCCCGGCTGTGGAGCATCGGCAAGGAGAAGTTGAGGATCTGGCCGTTCCCGCACTGATCGTGTTTCGTTTTGATTTCCGTGGGTTCATCGCAGCACAACCGCGCTGGACCCCCGCCCCGAATACCCGGCTCAAGACCGGGCCAATCCCGGTGTCACAGGGTTGACCGACCCAAACACCACGCAGGAGGTAAATGGAGATGAAGCGTCTTAACCTGAAGTTGGCGGCAGCCTTAATGGCCGCAGCCGGCGCCGCAGGCGCCGTGGCCACGCCGGCAATGGCGGCCGAAGAGCAGTTCGTTCCGTTGCTGGTGTATCGCACGGGATCGTTCGCGCCGCTGGGCATTCCCTGGGCCGATGGCAAGCTGGATTACCTGAAGCTCGTGAACGAGCGCGATGGCGGCGTGAACGGCGTCAAGATCACGTATGAAGAATGCGAAACCGCCTACGCCACGGACCGCGGCGTGGAATGCTACGAGCGCCTGAAGGGCAAGGGCACCGGCGCATCGGGCTTCGACACACAGTCCACCGGCATCACCTTCGCGGTCAGCGACAAGGCCATCGTCGACAAGGTGCCCGTGGAAACGATGGGCTACGGCCTGTCGCAATCGGTGGACGGCAGCGTGTTCGAGTGGAACTTCCCGCTCTTGGGCACGTACTGGACCGCCGCCGACGTGATGATCCAGGACATCGCCAAGAAAGAAGGCGGCATGGACAAGCTCAAGGGCAAGAAGATCGCCCTGGTTTATCACGACTCGCCCTACGGCAAGGAACCGATCCCCCTGCTGCAAAAACGCGCCGCCAAGGAAGGCTTTGAATTGCTGCTGTACCCGGTGACGGCGCCGGGCGTGGAGCAGAAGTCCACCTGGCTGCAGATCCGCCAGGCGCGCCCGAACTACGTGCTGCTGTGGAGCGCGGGCATCATGACGCCCACCGCCATCCGCGAAGCGCAGGCCAGCGGCTATCCGCGCGACAAGATGTACGCGATCTGGTGGGCCGGCTCGGAAGGCGACGTCAAGGACCTGGGCGATGTCGCCAAGGGCTACAACGCCATCACCATCCACAACAGCGGCGCCGACAGCGACAAGGTCTACGACGATCTGAAGAAATACGTCTACGACAAGGGCCAGGGCGCGGACAAGACCGGCAAGACCACGTTGGGCACCATCGCCCACACGCGCGGCATGATGATCTCGATGCTGCAGGTGGAAGCGATCCGCGCCGCGCAGGAGAAGTACGGCAAGGGCAAGGCGCTGACGCCGGAGCAGGTGCGCTGGGGCTTCGAGAACCTGGACCTGACGCAGGAAAAGCTCGACAAGCTGGGCTTTGGCCAGATCATGCGTCCGGTCAAGACCTCGTGCGCCAACCACAAGGGCGACGACTGGGCCCGCATCGTGCAGTGGGACGGTTCCAAGTTCAAGGTCGTTTCCGACTGGTATCAGGCCGACAAGACGATCCTGGACCCGATGGTCAAGGAATCGGCGGCCAAGTACGCCAAGGAAAAGAACATTACGCCCCGCAAGT
Organism: Achromobacter sp. Root170; assembly: GCF_001428165.1. Taxonomy (NCBI): domain Bacteria; kingdom Pseudomonadati; phylum Pseudomonadota; class Betaproteobacteria; order Burkholderiales; family Alcaligenaceae; genus Achromobacter; species Achromobacter sp. Root170. Next base: position 199,861 of record NZ_LMHN01000018.1, on the reverse strand, counting down.
GTGAGTGATGCCCCTGGAGCGCCCGCGGCGGCCACGCCGCGGGTGCGCAACGCATGTTGATATGACCCGGCGGCCGGCTTTCCGGCCGGCCGCCGCCACGCTGCAGGAATGTTTATGAACGACGCCAATATTGCCGCCGCAGGCGCCCCGCCGGTGCTGCTCGATGTGAACGGCATCGAGGTGATCTACAACCACGTGATCCTGGTGCTCAAGGGCGTGTCCCTGCAGGTGCCCGAAGGCAGGATCGTGGCGCTGCTGGGCGCGAACGGCGCGGGCAAGACCACCACGCTGCGCGCGATCTCCAATCTGCTCAAGGGCGAGCGCGGCGACGTCACCAAAGGCCACATCCAGTACCGCGGCCAGCGCATCGAAAAGCTGACGCCGGCCGAGCTGGTCAAGCGCGGCGTCGTGCAGGTGATGGAAGGCCGGCACTGCTTTGCCCACCTCACCATCGAGGAAAACCTGCTGACCGGCGCCTATACGCGCAGCATGACCCGCGGCGACACCACGGCCGCGCTTGAACGGGTCTACCAGTATTTCCCGCGCTTGAAGCAGCGGCGCACCAGCCAGTCCGGATACACCTCGGGCGGCGAGCAGCAGATGACCGCGATCGGCCGCGCGCTGATGGCCAACCCGAACATGATCCTGCTGGATGAACCGTCGATGGGTCTTGCGCCGCAGATCGTCGAAGAAATCTTCGAGATCGTGCGCGACCTGAACCAGCGCGAGCGCGTGAGCTTCCTGTTGGCCGAGCAGAACACCAACATCGCCCTGCGCTACGCCGATTACGGCTACATCCTGGAGAACGGGCGCGTGATGATGGACGGCGCCGCGTCCGACCTGGCGCAGAACGAGGACGTCAAGGAGTTTTACCTGGGCATCTCCAGCGGCGAGCGCAAGAGTTTCCGGGACAACAAGTTCTACCGCCGCCGCAAACGCTGGCTGGCCTGATTTCCGACGCGGGCAAGCCAGCGCTTGCCGCATGGCGCCGGCAACGGCGCCGCCAACCGGCACACGAGAAGGTGCGATTCCATGTCCGAGTTTTTCGATGACCTCGAAACCCGAGCGCCCGAGCAACGCGAGCGCGATCTGATGGCGGCCCTGCCTGGGGCGATTGCGCGGGCCATCGCGCGCGCGCCGGCCATCGCCGAGCAATTGCGCGGCGTGGACCCGGCCACGGTCACCTCGCGCGAGGCGCTGGCCCGGCTGCCGGTGCTGCGCAAGCACGAATTGCTTGAACGCCAGCAGCACAGCCGCGATGACGCCGCCCGGCCCGCTGGGCCCGCCAAGGCCTTCGGCGGCTTTTCCGCGATCGGCTGGGGCGAAGCGATGCGGGTGTTTGCCTCGCCCGGCCCGATCTACGAACCGGAAAGCGCGCGCTCGGATTACTGGCGCTTTGCGCGCGCCCTGTACGCGGCGGGCTTTCGCGCCGGCGAACTGGCCTACAACTGCTTTTCCTATCACTTCACGCCGGCCGGCTCGATGATGGAGACGGCCGCGCACGCGGTGGGTTGCACCGTATTCCCCGGCGGTACCGGACAGACCGAACAGCAGGTGCGCGCGATTCAGGACCTATCGCCCAGCGGCTACACCGGCACGCCCAGCTTCCTGAAGATCATTCTGGAAAAGTCCGATGAACTGGGCGTGAAGCTCGATTCGCTGCGCCGCGCGCTGGTTTCCGGAGAGGCCTTCCCGCCCTCGCTGCGCGACTGGCTGGCGGCGCGCGGCATCGATGGCTACCAGGCGTACGGCAGCGCCGACCTGGGCATGATCGCTTTCGAGACGCCTGCCCGCGAGGGGCTGGTGGTGGGCGAGGACATCATCGTCGAAATCGTGCGTCCGGGCACTGGCGAACCCGTGCGCGACGGCGAAGTTGGCGAGGTCGTGGTGACCACGCTGAACCCCGATTACCCGCTGGTGCGATTCAGCACCGGCGACCTGTCGGCGGTGATGCCGGGCATTTCGCCGTGCGGGCGCACCAACACCCGCATCAAGGGCTGGATGGGGCGCGCCGACCAGACGACCAAGGTGCGCGGCATGTTCGTGCACCCCTCGCAGGTGGCCGACGTGGTCCGGCGGCATCCGGAAATCCTGCGGGCGCGGCTGGTCATCAGCGGCAGCACGGGCTCGGACCGCATGGTGCTCAAGGTGGAGTCGCGCGAGCAGAACGATGACCTGGCCAAGCGCATCGCCGATTCGGCGCGCGACGTGACCAAGCTGCGCGCCGATGTGCAATGGGTGGACGAAGGCGGCCTGCCGAACGACGGCAAGGTGATCGACGACATCCGCACGTACGAGTAAGGCGGCGGACGCCGGGTCAGGCCCCGCCGCGCCGGGCGCGTTCGATGATGGCGTGGATCGCCATCCCCGCAAGCATGGCGACCACAAAAATACCGGCCTCGCCGATGCCGGCCGCCGCGGCGACGACGGCGGGGCCGGGACAAAATCCCGCCACGCCCCAGCCCACGCCAAACGCCAGGCTGCCGCCGGCCAGACGCCAGTCCAGCTGCGTGGCCTGCGGCCAGCGCATGGGTTCGCCCGACAGGCTGGCGTGGCGGCGACGCAAGAGCGCAAATCCGATGCTGGCCACGACGACGGCGCCGCCCATCACAAACGCCAGGGTGGGATTCCACAAGCCTGCCAGGTCCAGAAATCCCAACACGCGCGCGGGGTCGGCAAGTCCCGACACCAACAGGCCGAATCCGAAGACGAGCCCGGCGGCAAAAGCGTAGATCGCAGCCATGTCAGCCTCCCACCGCGTGGCGCAAGACGTAGACCGTCACGAATCCGGCCGCCATGAAGATCGCCGTGGCGACGAACGAGCGGCGAGATCCGCGGGACAGGCCGCAGACGCCGTGGCCGCTGGTGCAGCCGGACCCGTATCGCGTGCCGATCCCGACGAGCAGGCCAGCCACGATCAGCCGGGGCGTGCTGGCATCGACCGTGATGGACGGCAAGGTGGCGAACAGCCGGTAAATCCACGGCGCGGCGCACAGTCCCAGCAGGAAGGCCACGCGCCAACCGTCGCCTCGCGTCGGGGTGAAAAGACCGCCCACGATGCCGCTGATGCCGGCAATGCGCCCGGCGCCAAGCATCAGCAAGACCGCGCCGGCGCCGATAAGGACCCCCCCCGCCGTACCGGCGATCGGCGTAAAGGCAGACCAGTCCACGTTCATTTGAGGGACTCCAGTGCGCGTCCGCAGTACAGGCTGGACAGGGTTTTCATCACCTGGCTGACCTCGAAACTGGCCATCTGGTAGTAGACGTACTTGCCTTCGCGCCGCGTGACGACGAGGCCTTCGTCGCGCAGCACGCCAAGCTGCTGCGAGAGCGTGGGCTGGCGGATCCCGGTCAGCGATTCCAGCTCGCCGACGTTGCGTTCATGGTGGACCAGCTGGCACAGGAGGAGCAAGCGGTCTTCGTTGGCCAGGGCCTTGAGCAGCGTGCAGGCCTGGGAGGCCGATTCACGCAGGGAGGAGACTTCACATTCGGTAAGCGGGGCATTCATGGCGGGGCGCTGACAGAGGAGGAAAAACGAGGCAACAGCGTCGTCATTATATTTCTGAATAAACTATTCGCAAATATTATTTTTTTACGTAAACTGTTCCGACGTGCCCGCCCTCCATTCCCGAGCCCCCATGAATCCGCACATCCAGGCCTTTTTTGACACTGTCACCTCGACCATCACCTACGTCGTTCACGAGGCAGGGCCCGGCGGCGCCTGCGCCATCATCGATTCGGTGCTGGACTTCGACCCCAAATCGGGCCGCACCAGCACCGCCAACGCGGACCGCGTGGCCGACTATGTCCGCGAGCGGGGGTTGCGGACGGTCTGGCTGCTGGAAACCCATGCCCACGCCGATCACCTGTCCGCCGCGCCTTATCTGCAACGGCAACTGGGCGGCGTCATCGCCATCGGCCAGAGCATCCGCAGCGTGCAGGGCGTGTTCAAGAAGATCCTGAACCTGGAGCCGGCGTTTCAGCTCGATGGATCGCAGTTCGGCCATCTGTTCGCCGACGGCGAGACCTTGCAGATCGGCGCGCTGACCGCCACGGCGGTGCACGTGCCGGGTCACACGCCAGCCGACATGGCCTACCTGATCGGCGACGCAGCGTTTGTGGGCGACACGCTGTTCATGCCCGATGTCGGCACGGCGCGCTGCGATTTCCCGGGCGGCGATGCGCACCTGCTGTACCAGTCGATCCGGCGCCTCTTGAGCCTGCCCGACGACACGCGCCTCTTCATGTGTCACGACTATCCGCCCGAGGGCCGCGACGCCGCCTGGCAGACCACCGTGGCCGACCAGCGCCGCGGCAACATCCACGTGCGCGATGGCATCACCGAAGATGAATTCGTCGCCATGCGCACCCGGCGGGACGCGACACTGTCGATGCCCACGCTGATCCTGCCCGCCATCCAGGTGAACATCCGCGCGGGACATTTCCCGCCGGCCGAGGACAACGGCGTGCGGTATCTGAAGATTCCCGTCAACGCGCTTTGACACCTGGCCGCGGCGCACTTGCGCCGCACGGCCATATCCCGCAAGATCGCCCGATCGCAGCAACCCGATCCGACGCATCCATGTTCGCCGAAGCCGAAGCAGACCCTACCCTCTCAAAAGATGAATTCAAGGCGCTGGAAACGCGGCTGCGGGTCGGACTGCTGAATGCGCAGTACGAACGCCTGCGCCAGGCCGATAAGACGCTTCTGGTCGTCGTGGCGGGCATCGACGGGGCCGGCAAGGGCGCCACGATCAACCTGCTCAACGAATGGATGGATCCGCGCCACATCCGCACGCTGGCCTATGGGCCGCGCGAGGGCGACGAACTGGATCGCCCGCCGTTGTGGCGCTACTGGCGCGATCTGCCGCCCAAGGGCAGCACCGGCATCGTGTTCGGCTCCTGGTACACGCCGCTGGTCATCGAAGCCGTGCGCAAAAAGCCCAATGCAGACGCCATCGAGGCCCATGCCGCCGCCATCATGCGCTTTGAAACGATGCTGGCCTCGGAAGGCGTGCAGATCGTCAAGCTATGGTTCCACCTGTCGGCCAAGGCGCAAAAGGAACGGGCGCAGCGCCTGCTCGCCAGTCCCGAGACCGCGTGGCAGGTCAGCCCGGTCGACATGAAGGTCAACAAGCGTTTCGACCGCATCCGGTCGGGCGCGCACGTCGTGCTCAATCACACGGACTGCGGTCACGCGCCCTGGGTGGTGATCCCCAGCGCCGACGAGAACATGCGCACCGCGCGCACGGCCGAAGCGGTGCTGACGGCGCTGCGCCGGCGCGGCGTGCCGCGCCTGCCGCCCGCCTTCGTGGCGCATTCCAGCACGACGCGCATCGTCGACCGCCTGGGCAAGCTGGACTATGACGCCAAGGTCGAGAAGGAAGACTACGAATCCGAACTCGGCCTGCTGCAAGGCCGGCTGGCGCTCGCCGCCCGCTCCGACAAGTTCAAGGATCGCTCGCTGATCGTGGTGTTCGAGGGACAGGATGCAGCCGGCAAGGGCGGCGCCATCCGCCGCGTCACGCACGCGCTGGACGCCCGGCAATTCGACATCACGCCCGTGTCCGCGCCCAGCTCCGAAGAACTGGCACGCCCTTACCTGTGGCGGTTCTGGCGCCGCATTCCCCGCCATGGCCGGATCGCGATTTTCGACCGCTCCTGGTATGGCCGCGTGCTGGTCGAGCGAGTCGAGAAGCTGATTCCCCCCGCCAAGTGGCGCCGGGCCTACGCAGAGATCAACGACTTCGAAGAACAGCTGGCGGCCAGCGGCGCGCTGGTGCTCAAGTTCTGGCTGGCGGTCACGCCCGACGAACAGCTCGCCCGCTTTCGCGAACGCGAAAAATCGCCGTTCAAGAATTTCAAGATCACGCCCGAGGACTGGCGCAACCGCGAAAAATGGCCCGAATACTCGGCGGCGGCCAATGAGATGATGATGCGGACCGATGTGCCCCACGCGCCCTGGCATCTGGTGTCGGCCAACGACAAGCGTTACGCTCGGCTGCAAGTGCTGCGGCATATCGTCGAAGCCATGGAAAACCAACTCTGAATTCCGCCAGGAGGCTCCGCCCCATGAGTACCGCAGATATCCGTCCCATCGTTGCCGCTGACTTCGACGCATGGCTGCCGCTGTGGAAGGGCTACCAGGACTTCTACCGCGTCAACATCGATGATGCCGTCACGCGCAACACGTGGGCGCGCTTTCTGGATCCGGCCGAGCCCATGCACGCGGCGCTGGCCTACGAAAGCGGCCGCGCGGTGGGCTTGGTGCACTGGATCTTCCACCGCTCCACCTGGACCGCGGGCGATTACTGCTATTTGCAGGATCTGTATGTGGACCAGGAGGCCCGCGGCACGGGCGCCGGGCGCAAGCTGATTGAGCACGTCTACGCCGAAGCCGCCGCGGCCAATTGCGCCCGCGTCTACTGGCTGACGCACGAAACCAACGCGACCGCCATGCAGCTCTACGACCGCATTGCCGACCGGTCCGGCTTCATTCAGTACCGCAAGGTGATGGCTTGAGCGCGCGCGATCCCAACTGTCCGCTGTGCCAGGAAGACGGCGGCACGCTCTTGTGGCGGGGACCGCACCTGCGCATCATCGAGGTCGAGGACCCCGACTATCCGGGGTTTACGCGGGTGATCTGGAACGCTCACCTGGCCGAGATGACCAGCCTGTCCACGCACGGGCGCGACCTGCTCATGCGGGCGGTGTATGTGGTCGAGGAAACGCAGCAGGCGATCCTGACGCCCGACAAGGTCAACCTGGCATCGCTCGGCAACATGGTGCCGCATCTGCATTGGCACGTGATCCCGCGCTGGCGCGGCGACCGGCATTTTCCGGATCCGATCTGGGCGGCGCCGCGCATCGCGCCGGGCGCCGAGCCCGATTCCTGGAAGCGCCGGCAAGAAGCGGTGTCGGCCCTGCTGCCGCGCTACCGCGACCGTCTGGTCGAAGCGATGAACGCGCTGCTGTGGCATTGAGCGGCCCAGCGCACTGAGCGTTCTACCGCACTGGGCTTTCTACCGCACCAACCGTTCTACGGCATCGAGCCGCTGGGCGCCGCGGGGGCCCGCCCCCGCCGTTCTCCCAGCCAGCGTGCGTAGGCCGCTTCGACCAACTGCGCCGCGCGGTCGACGCTGAAAAGCCCCTGCCCCCGAATGAGCTCCCGGCCCGCCTCGCCCATGCGGCGGCGGCGTTCGGGGTCGGCCAGCAGGCTTTCCAGCGCGGCGGCCAACGCCGCGGGATCGCGCGGCGGCACGAGCAGGCCGGTCACGCCCGCCTGCATGGTTTCGGGAACGCCCCCCACGTCCGTGCCAATCACGGGCACGCCCATGGCGGCAGCTTCGACAAATGCCGTGCCGAAGGCTTCGCGATGGGTCGGCAAGGCGAACACGTCAAACGCCTGCAGCACGTTGCCGATGTCATGCCGCCGGCCCAGGAAGTGCACGCGGGACGCCAGGCCCAGCGCCTGAACCTGTCCCTTCAGGCGCTCGAACACCGGCATGCCGTCCCCGGCCAGCACCAGATGGGCTTGCGGAAACGCGGCCAGCACCCGCTGGAAGGCGTCGATCAGGTCGGCATGGCCCTTTTCCGTGCGCATGACGGCCACACAGCCCACGACCAGCGCATCGCCCGGCAGGCCGAGTTCCTGCCGCAGACTGCCCTTGCCGTCGCCTTCGGGCAACACAATCGGCGAATGGATGGTGGCGACGGCCTCGGGCGGCGCGCCGCCATCCAGCAATTGGCGTTGCACGTGCCGGCTCACGGCGATGACGCGGTGGGCCAGCCACGTATAGGCATACAGCGAGTTGATTGGCTTGGCCAGGTGGCGGGTGCGCACGATGAGCGGGGTGCGGGCAAGGCGCGCGCCCATTGCCGCGCGCACCGTGTCGCTGCGGCTGTGCGTGTTGACCACGTCGAAGCGGCCGCGCGCCGCCACGCGCCGCACGAACGCCACGCTGCGCACGAAATTGACGGCGCCGTCCATGTTCACGGTGTGCACGGTGAAACCGGTGTCGCGAAGCCGCTGCGCCAGTTCGGCGTGCGGCTGGCAGACCGCTTCCAGGTGATGGCCGCGCTCGCGCATGGCGACCATCTCCTTATAGATACAGAATTCCTGGCCGCCAAAGGCCGTGGCGGCTTCCGTATGCAGGATGCGCAAGGGGCCGCCCGTCCCGGCGTGGCTAGCGGGAAGATCGTCGGAGTTCAGCATGGACGGAGCAGCGGGCTGCTGCAGGGGGGTTGCGCAGGGGCCTGCCGATGCCGGCAAAGGGTGTCGGCGGTGCCAGGCAAGGCAAGGAGGACGGGATGATGGCGTGGCGGCATGACGGCAAGGGGCGCCAGGCAGCCTGGCCAAGCCACGACTGTTGGGCGTGGGTTCAAAAAAAGGCCGACTGGGTCGGCCTCCAACGGAGTTGTTACATAGAATTTAAGCGAATGTAAACCACAACTCCGCAGCCCGACAAGCCTCTCTGTCTCGAGGCGGGGACACAGCCCGCAGATGACGTGACTTCCGTGGCAATAGACCTCGATTTCAGGGAAGAAAGACGCAGGTTATATACATTCAGTTACCGTTCAGGTTCTTGCCGTGGCGGCTCAACGACGTGCGAGCTGACCGCGCGCGTGGCCTTGGCCGCTCGGCCCGTGAAGTAGACTGTCCGCACCCACGTCGCAGGAGCCGGCATGAAATCGTCCCGCATCATCGTGCAGCGCGTTTACGAAGGCACCGGTCCGCAAGGACATTACCTTGCCCTCGTCGACCGCATGTGGCCTCGCGGCCTGCGCCGCGCGGACCTCGGCCTGGACGAATGGGCCCGCGACATCGCCCCCAGCGCTGAACTGTGCAAATGGTTCAGCCACGTCGAGGAACGCTGGGACGCATTCCGCGCCAAATACCTGGCCCAACTGGCCACGCCCGAGCAGCAAGCGCGCATGGCGGCCCTGCTGGAGGCCGCGGGCGATCGCCCCCTGACCCTGCTGTACGGTGCGCGCAACACCGAACACAATCAGGCCGTGGTGCTGCGCGACGCGCTCCTGGAATTCGCCCGCCATCACCGCAAGCGCGCGGCCTGAATCTCCCGCTGTCTTGGTACGCTTATGCCCCGCCGGCGCCGCGCATCCACGCGCGCGCGAGGCGACGCCTAAGAGGAATTCCATGTCTTTCAGCTCCGACGCCTGGACCCGCAACGCCGCGCTCTATGAAAAGACGCGCGACATGCCGTTCAACCGCGAACTGGCCAGCGGCCAGCTTGCCGAGGACGCGTTCAAGCACTACATGATCCAGGACGCGCACTATCTGGTCGCGTTTGGACGCGCGCTGGCCATTGCCGCCGCCAAGGCCGACGACGCAGACGGCGTCGTGCAGTTTGCCGAAGCCGCCAAGGGCGCCGTTGTGGCCGAACGCAGCCTGCATGCCGGTTTCATGCAGCAGTTCGGCATCGACGCGGCCACGTTCGAGGCCACGCCGCTGACGCCGGCGAGCCATCACTACACCAGCTTCCTCATCGCCACCGCCTGGAGCGCACCCTATCCGGTCGCCCTGGCTGCCCTGCTCCCCTGCTTCTGGATCTACGCGGAGATCGGGCGCGACATCCACGCGCGCGCCGTTCGGCCCAATCCGTACGCCGCCTGGATCGACACCTACGCCGGCGATGACTTTCACGCGCTGGTCCGCGCGGTGATCGCCACCGTGGACCGGGCCGCCCAAACCGCCTCGCCGCAGACCGTCGAAGCGATGCACCAGGCCTACACGCGCGCCGCCCAACTGGAGTGGATGTTCTGGGACTCGGCGCACCGGCAGGCCGGCTGGCCGGTCTGAACGGGCGGGCGGCGCCGGTCGGGCTGACCAGGCGGATATGCCAAAATCGCGCCCATGCCGACCGACAACCGCCTTACACCCAACGCCCTGGCCACGCAGGCCGGGCAACTGCCTTCCGCCTGGCAGGCCGCCCTGTCCACCGATCCCGCCGTGGCCGCGGCCCTTGCCGCCGCGACCAGCCATGTCGAAGCGCGCCTGGCGCAGGGCGCCGTGGTGTATCCCGCCACGCCCTTTCGCGCCCTGCAAGGCCTGGCGCCCTCGGACGTACGGGTCGTGATCCTGGGCCAGGACCCCTACCACGGCCCCGGCCAGGCGCAGGGGCTGGCGTTCTCGGTGCCGGACGACTGCAAGCGCCCCCCCAGCCTGCGCAACATCTTCAACGAGATTGCGCGCGACTATCCGGATGTGGGCGTACCGGCGGGCAATGACCTAACCGTCTGGGCCGAGCAGGGCGTGCTGCTGTTGAACACGGCGCTCACCGTGGAAGACGGCCAGCCCGCCTCGCACGCCAAACGCGGCTGGGAAACGGTGACCGATGCCCTCATCAAGCACGTCGCGCGCGATCCGTCGCCCAAGGTGTTCATGCTGTGGGGCGCCCACGCCCAGGCCAAGCGGCTGTTGCTGCCGCCCGACAGCGGCCATCTGGTGCTGATGTCCAACCACCCCTCACCGCTGTCCGCCCGACGCCCCCCGGTGCCGTTCCTGGGCTGCGGTCATTTCCGGGCCACCAACGCGTGGCTGGAAAATCAAGGGAAAAACCCTATTGATTGGGGGCTGGACAAAAAAATAATTCCCTTGCAGGGTGAATTCAGGTTATGATCGCCGCACTGCACAAAACGAGTTCGGCATTTACCGCCTTGATTTAGCGGAATTTTTTGCAGTCCGCCGGGAAACCAACCCCCGGCCTCATGCCGAACTATCATCGATTCCTGACCCCTTTCCTTTCGCCCTGCGTTCCATCAGTACAAGAGAACGCGCCACGCGCATGGTTGATCCGGTCGGCACGATGCTCCATCAACCGTCGCCTGGATCCGGCCGCCTAATCCCCTGGCCCGACCAAGCACTGCGTCGCATTGATTGCGGCAAGGGAAAGTAATGTCTTTCGAAACCCTGGGTCTCGCGCCCGCCCTGTTGTCGGCCGTTCAAGAAGCTGGCTTCACCACCCCCACCACCGTTCAAGCCGCCGCCATTCCGCAAGCGCTGGCCGGCCATGACCTGATGGTGTCCTCGCAGACCGGCAGCGGCAAGACCGCGGCCTTCATGCTGCCCGCCCTGCACCGCATTGCCCAGATGCCCGCCAACAAGGGCGTCGGCGTGCAAGTGCTGGTGCTGACCCCGACCCGCGAACTGGCCCTGCAAGTCACGGAAGCCACCGCCACGTATGGCCGCAAGCTGGCCGACCTGCGCACCGCGACCGTCGTGGGCGGCATGCCCTACGGCGCGCAACTGAAGGCGCTGTCGCGCCGCGTCGACGTGCTGGTCGCCACCCCCGGCCGCCTGATCGATCACCTGCAATCGGGCCGCGTCAAACTCAACACCGTGCACACCCTGGTGCTGGATGAAGCCGACCGCATGCTCGACATGGGCTTCATCGAAGATATCGAGACCATCATCGAGCGCCTGCCGCAAGAGCGCCAGACGCTGCTGTTCTCGGCCACCCTGGACGGCACCGTTGCCAAGCTGGCCGCGCGCATGATGCGCGAGCCGCAGCGCATCGAGATCGCCGGCGCCAAGGAAAAGCACACCAACATCACGCAAAGCCTGCTGTACGCGGACGACGCCAGCCACAAGATGCAGCTGCTGGACCACGTGCTGCGCGACGCCTCGCTGGATCAGGCCATCGTCTTCACGTCGACCAAGCGCGGCGCGGACGACCTGGCCGACCGCCTGGCCGACCAGGGCTTTGCCGCCGCCGCCCTGCACGGCGACATGAACCAGCGCCAGCGCACCCGCACGCTGTCGCAACTGCAACGCGGCCAGCTGCGCATCCTGGTGGCCACCGACGTGGCCGCCCGCGGCATCGACGTGCAAGGCATCAGCCACGCCGTCAACTTCGACCTGCCGATGCAGGCTGAAGACTACGTGCACCGCATTGGCCGTACGGGCCGCGCCGGCCGCAGCGGCCTGGCGTTCACGCTGGCCACGCATTCCGAGCGCCACAAGGTCCGCCGCATCGAGCACTACATCGGCCAGTCGATCACGCCTGAAGTGATCGCCGGTCTGGAACCCAAGCGCACCCCGCGTCCGTCCACCGGTGGCGGCAGCGGCAAGCCCTTTGGCAAGCCTTTCGGCAAGCGTCCCGGCGGCTTCGGCGGTTCGCGTCATGCATCGGGCGGCTTTGCTGGCGCCCGCGACGGCGCCCGCGATGGCGCCCCGCGTGAAGGCCGTTCCTTCGGCGGCCCGCGTGGCGAGTTCAAGCCGCGCGACGGCGGCTACCAGGGCAACCGTTCCTTTGAAGACCGTCCGTTCGGCGACCGCCCGCAGCGTTCGTTTGGCGACCGTCCCAGCTTCGGCGATCGTCCGCAGCGCGAAGGCGGCTACCAGGGCAATCGCCCCTTCGGCGACCGTCCCCAGCGTGAAGGCGGCTTCCGTGGCGGCGACCGCGATTCGCGTCCCAGCTTTGGCGACCGCCCCAGCTACGGCGACCGTCCCCAGCGCGACGCCCGTCCGTTCAGCGAGCGCGGCCCCCGTGAAGGCGGTTTCCGCGGTGGCGATCGCGACGCGCGCCCCAGCTTTGGCGACCGTCCCAGCTTCGGTGACCGTCCCCAGCGCGAAGGCGGCTTCCGTGGCGGCGATCGTCCCGAAGGCGGCTTCCGTGGCAAGCCCTCGTTCGACAAGCGCCCCGGTGGTCCCGCCAAGCGTTTCACCAAGTCGACCGATCGCCGCGGCTAATCTGTCCGTCTGATCCGAAAAAAGCCCCGCGGCGATGCTGCGGGGCTTTTTTTTGGGAAAATGCCGGTTTGCCCCGTACCTTCCGCTCATGCAACGCCCCGCCCCCGCCAATCTTCCGCCCCTGTCCCCATCCGCGCGCGAACACAGCGACGCGACGGCCGCCCACCTGCGCGCCGCCATCGCGGCGAGCGGCGGCTGGCTGCCGTTCGATCACTGGATGGCCGAGGCCCTGTACGCGCCGGGACTGGGCTATTACGCGGCGGGCAACGTCAAGCTGGCCGATGCCGACGACGGCGGCAAGACACCCGCCGGCGACTTCGTGACCGCGCCGCAGCTCACGCCGCTGTTCTCGCGCACGCTGGCGCGCCAGGCGGCCGAGGTGCTGCGTCAGACGGACACGCGCGCCGTGCTGGAATTCGGGGCCGGCACCGGCGCGCTCGCCGAAGGCGTGCTGCGCGAACTGGACGCGTTGGGGCTGTCGGACACGCGCTATCTGATTCTGGAAGTGTCGGCGGACCTGCGCGCGCGCCAGGCCGAACGGCTGGCGCCCTTCGGCGACCGGGTGCAATGGCTGGACGCCCTGCCCCACGCGTTTTCCGGATGCGTGCTGGCCAACGAAGTGCTGGACGCGATGCCGGTTTCCCTTTTTGTCTGGAGCGACGCCGGCCAGGTGCTGGAACGTGGCGTGGCGGTGGATGCCGACGGCGGTTTCACCTGGGAAGATCGCCCCGCCCCGGCCACCCTGGCGGCCGCGGTCGCGGCGCGCATGCCGGCGCTGCCGGGCTACGTGTCGGAAATCAATCTGCAGGGCGAGGCGTGGATCGCGGCGATGGGCAGCTGGCTGGAACGCGGCGCGGCGCTGCTGGTGGACTACGGCTTTCCGCGCAGCGAGTACTACCACCCGCAGCGCGCGGGCGGCACGCTGATGTGCCACCTGCGGCACCACGCGCACGGCGACCCCTTCACCGCACCGGGCCTGCAGGACATCACGGCGCACGTGGATTTCACCGCGATGGCGGACGCGGCGCTGGCGGCGGGAATGCAGGTGCTGGGCTACACGTCGCAGGCGCGCTTCCTGATGAACGCGGGCCTCATGGACCTGCTGGCCGGACTGGATCCGTCCGATGCGCAGGCCTACGCGCAGGCGGTGGCACCGGTGCAGAAGCTGCTGTCGGAGGCGGAGATGGGTGAGTTGTTCAAGGTGCTGGCCGTCGGCCGCGGCATGACGGCGCCGTTGAGCGGGTTCTCGCGCGGTGACCGGCTGGGCAAGCTGTAGCGCGGAACCCGGATCAGACTGCCTGCAAATCGGCCAGACGCGCCAGGCGCGCCTGACGCACGCTTTCCTTGATGCGCGCCGGCTCGCCCGCGCAAGCCTTGGCGATGGCGCCCGCATCCACGCCCCGCACCGCCGCCACCCGCGATTGCCACGCGGGAAGGTCCACCGCGCGCAACACGGCCGCGGCATCCAACAGTTCAAAAAAGCGTTCCGGCTTGCGCAAGGCATCGGCGCGCTCCATCAGCGCCAACTGCGCATCGGCCCTGTCCGGGCCATCCGGCATGCCATCCTGCGCACCCAATGCGTCGAGGACTTCAGGCAAGAGCCGCGCGTAGTCGTTGCATTCCGTGGGCACGCGCATCCGCCGTCCCAGCGCTTCACGCTGGGGCGTCAGGCGGCACATCAGCGCATAGCGGCTTGGCAGCGGCAAGCCCTGCCGCGCGGCGCGATCCAACTGCGCAGCCACTTCGTCCACGCCCTGCAATTCGGGCATTACGCGCGCCAGCGCGCCGGATTCGTTCAGCACGCCCAGCATGCGCGAAGGCGCCTGCGCCATCAGGCCGCGCGACAATTCCTTCCAGACGCGTTCGGCCACCAGCGCATCGGCCTCGCCGGCCTCGACCATGCGGCGGCACAGCGCCATCGTTTCCGGCGCGATGCTGAAATCGCCGAACCGCGCGGCAAAGCGGGCGAGGCGCAGGATGCGTACGGGATCCTCTTCGAACGCATCGCCCACATGACGAAAGACCCGGGCGCGCAGGTCGTCCACGCCGCCCAGCGGGTCGACGAGCCGGCCGTCTTCGTCCTGGGCAATGGCATTTACCGTCAGGTCGCGCCGGCGCAGGTCGTCCTCCAGCGTGACGTCCGCGCCCGTGTAGAAGGTGAAGCCCTTGTAGCCGCGCCCCGACTTGCGTTCGGTGCGCGCCAGGGCGTATTCCTCTTTGGTGCGGGGGTGCAGGAAGACGGGAAAATCGCCGCCGACGGGGATGAAGCCGCGGCCGGTCATGTCTTCAGGCGTGGCGCCCACCACGACCCAATCGTGATCGCCGTGCGGCAGGCCGAGCAGCGCATCTCGCACCGCGCCGCCAACGATATAGGCGCGCAGGCCTTCGGTCGCCGGATCGCGCGTCATGGCGCGGCGGCGGTTTCGGTGCCTGCCGGCACGACGTTGCCCAGGCGCTCCTTCAGCGATTGCGGCTGGCCGGTGAACATGGCCGCGTAATACGTGGCGTTGGACATCACGTTCTTGACGTAGATGCGGGTTTCGGTGAACGGAATGGTCTCGGCAAAGATGGCGCCTTCGACGGGATGCGTGAACGTCGAACGCCAATTACGCGGCCGGCCCGGACCCGCGTTGTAACCGGCGCTGGCCAGCATCTGCGAGCCGTTCAAATCGCGCAGCACGATGTTCAGGTAGTTCGTGCCCAGTACGGTATTGGTGTCGAAATCGTTGACGCTGGCCGGCGTGAAGTCGCTCATGCCGATCTTGCCGGCCACCCACTTGGCCGTGGCGGGCATGAGCTGCATCAGCCCCGAGGCGCCCACGTGCGAGCGCGCATCCATGATGAAGCGCGATTCCTGGCGGATCAGCCCGTACACCCAGGCCGGATCCAGCGCGATGGCGTTGGCCTTGGCGGTGACGCGGCCCTCGAACGGCGCGATGAAGCGCTGGCTGAAGTCGAATTCCTTTTCGGTGCGGTCCGACGTGTTGACCACGCGGTCGTAGATGTTCTCGGCGCGGGCCAGCTCGGCGGCGGCCAACAGCTGGCGGTCGCTCATGCCGCGCAGCGTGAAGTTCCACTCGGGCACGGCTTCGGCGCGCCAGCCCAGGCGGAACAGCAGCACGGCGCGTTGCAGGCCCGGATTGGCGCGGGCCTCGGCGATCTCGCGGTCGCTGATGGGCGCGGGGCGCGGTGGCACATTGATACGGCGGCCAAGCTCTTCCGCAGCCAGCTGGCCGTAGAAATCAAAGCGGTCGGCGATGCTGGCGTAGGCGGCCTGCGCCTTGTCTTTATTGCCCGTCGCGGCCTGCCCGCGGGCCTTCCAGTACACCCAGACCGTCTCGGCCTGTTGCGAAGGCGGCATTTCGTCGATGGATTCGATGACCCACTTCCAGTCGATTTTCGGCTGGCGCAACGCGGCGCGCACCTTCCAGGCGGCGTTGTATTCGGTCATGCGGATATGGCCCGCCTCGCGGTACCAATCGTTCGCCCGGCTGTCCAGGCCCAGCGCGGCGGTCAGCGCGTACTGGCCGCGCACCCAGGCCAGGTTCGACTTGGACATCGACTTGGCCCATTCCCGGCGCAGGTAGGAGTCGGCGACGCTGACGTCCGAGCGCGCCAGGCGGGCCAGCGCGATCGTGACCAGTTCCTTTTCGTTGCGACCCACGGGCATGCGGTCCTGCCGCGTCAGCCACTTCATGGGGTCTTTCATGATGACGTCGTAGGTCTTCACGTCGCGCGGTTCGAACATGTACTGCACGAACTTGCGCGCATCGGTGGTCTTGTTGGCCTCGATGGCGTCGCGCAGCTGCGGCTCGAGTTGCTCCCAGCCCAGGATGCCGTCGGCCACGAGCTGGTCGTACAGCGCCCAGCATGCGCTGCCGGGCGAGAACACGGCCATTGCCTGCGCGGCCGTCGCGCGCTGGCCGGTCATGTGCTTGCCGTCCAGGATGGCGCATTCGATCTGCGCGTTGCTGTTTTTGACGGGCGCCAGCTTGCGCACCGTTTCGAAGTCGCCGCTGCGGGCGGCGGCGAGCAGCCAGTCGCCGCGCAGGCGGTCGGCCAGGTAGGCGTCGCCATTGCTGTTGATGAACTGCTGCAGCGCCGCCACGGGCCGGCCCGAGGCGGGCGGCGTCCAGAGCTGATAGCGCAGCAGCCAGTATTCCGGATACATGCCCAGCGGGTCGCCCTTGGCCTGCGGCACCAGGGCGCCCAGCACCGACCACTGCTTGCGGTTCATGGCTTCGCGGGCGGCGACCACGGCGGCCAGCGCGGGCGTTTCCGCGGTCGGCGGCAGGCCCGCCAGCACCACGGGAGGCACGGCGATCATCGGCTGGGCCGCCTGCACGGCGGGCTGAGGCTGGGGATTGACGGCAGCGCTGCGCTGCTGCGCATCAACGGGCGCACAGGCAGCCGTGAAAAGCGCCACCAGCGGCAGCAAGCGGCGCAGCCCGGCGCGGGCGTCGGCGGCTTGCAACGACGAATTCTGATACCGTGGGGGCTGCCGGGCGCCTGTCTCGCGACGCACCCGCATGCTGAGCATACGCATGTTCGTCTTCAGCATGTTTGCCTTCATATTCAACCCCCCGGTTACAGCCACCGCATGACTACGCAAAATACTCCAGAGGATACCGCAGTCCACCGCACGCGATTGCGGAAATTGCGCACCGAAATGCCTGAAGACCAGCGCAGCCGGGGCGCTTTGCTCATGCGCGCACGCCTTTTCACCTGGCTGAATGTGGCCCGCGACCAAGCCGTGCAGGCCGGCAATCCGGCACCCACCACTGTCGCCGCCTTCTGGCCCATGGCCGATGAGCCCGATCTGCGCCCGCTCCTGACGCAATGGAGCGAGGCCGGCATGACGGTGGCGCTGCCGGTCGTGCGCGAGCGCAACGCGCCGCTCGCCTTTCTGCCCTGGACGCCCGAGGCCGAGCTGCGCGCAGGCCCCTACGGCATCCAGGAACCCGTGGCCGGTCCGGAACTCTTGCCCGACGTGGTGCTGGTGCCCACGCTGGGCTACACCGAACTCGGCGACCGCCTGGGCTATGGCGGCGGCTATTACGACCGCACCCTGGCCGCGCTGCGCGACCGCGGCCACCCCTTCACCGCCATCGGCATCGCCTGGAGCTGCGGCGAGCTGGACCCGGGATATGTCCCCGCAGCACACGATGTCCGGCTGGACGCGGTGCTGACGCAGGACGGCTGGGTGCCGCACGCGCCGCTGGAGCAAGGCGGCAAAAGCGGATCGGTACTGCATTCCTATCGCATGAATTGACGCGTCCCCGCTGACGCACCAGTTTCGTCCGGCGTGACGCACCAGCTTGGTGCGCGCGCCCGGGCAGCGCTCCAGCCGCCTTCGCCCCCTGGCGGCCTCCCGTCCCCGGATTACGCCGTCGTCCGCCCCGGGGATGGCATTTCCCCCGCCCGCAGCGCATATTGATGCAGTGTCGCCCCGTCTGCCGCCAAAGCTGGCATGCGGGTTGCTTGTACACCTTGACCGGCCGGCCACGGCCGGATGACGGCCGCGTGCAAGCGGCCGCAAGCATCTGCACGGAGGAGCCATGAAGGACCTACCCGCCCGTCCATCCGCCTACGACGAAATGCGCGATGGCGAGAACCGCATCCGCTCCCACTACCAGGCGTTCGAGCGCTGGCACAACGAGCAGACGGACGAAGCCATGTCGGTGCGCCGGCTGGAGGCCGACCTGAGCTTTCGCCGCGTCGGCATCACATTCTCGGTCGCGGGCGACGCCGCCGGCACCGAGCGCCTGATCCCTTTCGACCTCATCCCGCGCATCATTCCCGCCGAGGAATGGCGCCACCTGGAAGCCGGCCTCAAACAGCGCGTGCGCGCACTGAACCTGTTCATCCGCGACATCTATCACGGCCACGACATCGTGCGCGCGGGCATCGTGCCGGCCGAGCAGGTCTTCCTGAACGCGCAATACCGTCCGGAGATGCAGGACGTCGATGTTGCCGAGGACATCTACTGCCACATCGCCGGCGTGGACCTCGTGCGGGCGGGCGCCGGTGAATTCTATGTGCTGGAGGACAACCTGCGCGTGCCGTCGGGCGTGTCGTACATGCTGGAGAACCGCAAGATGTCGATGCGGCTCATGCCCGACGCGTTCGGCCGAATCAAGGTCGAACCCGTCGCGCACTACCCCGACCTGCTGCTGGACAACCTGCGCGAGGTCGCGCCGCACGGCGGCGACGATCCCACCGTGGTGGTGCTGACGCCGGGCATGTACAACTCGGCCTACTTCGAGCACGCCTTCCTGGCCCAGCAGATGGGCGTAGAACTGGTGGAAGGCCAGGACCTGTTCGTCGAGCAGAACACCGTCTACATGCGCACCACGCGCGGGCCGCGCAAGGTCGACGTGATCTACCGCCGGCTGGACGACGATTTTCTCGATCCGCTGTCCTTTCGCGCCGACTCCGCGCTGGGCGTGCCGGGCCTCTTGTCGGTGTATCGCGCCGGACGCGTCACGCTCGCCAACGCGATCGGCACCGGCATCGCCGACGACAAGTCCACGTATCTCTATGTGCCCGACATGATCCGCTTCTATCTGGGCGAGGAACCCATCCTGTCGAACGTACCGACCTGGCGCTGCGGCCGGCCGGACGAGCTGTCGCACGTGCTGGCCAACATGCAGGACCTGGTCGTCAAGGAAGTGCATGGCGCGGGCGGATACGGGATGCTGGTGGGGCCTTCCGCCTCGCGCGCCGAGGTGGAATCGTTCCGGGACCGCGTGCGTGCCAATCCCGCCAACTACATCGCACAGCCCACGCTGGCGCTGTCGACCACGCCCACCTACGTGGAATCGGGCGTCGCGCCGCGCCACGTGGATCTGCGGCCGTACGTGCTGTGCGGCAAGGAGATCCGCACCGTGCCGGGCGGCCTGTGCCGCGTGGCGCTGACCGAGGGCTCGCTGGTGGTCAACAGCAGCCAGGGCGGCGGCACGAAGGACACCTGGGTGCTGGAGGACTGATCATGCTGAGCCGAACCGCCGACAACCTGTTCTGGATGTGCCGCTACACCGAGCGCGCCGAAAACACCGCCCGCATGCTGGACGTGAACCTGCAGATGTCGCTGCTGCCGCAGGACACGCATACGCGAGAAGGCTCGTGGCTGGGCGTGCTGCGCATCTCCGAATTGCAGGGGCTGTATCAGAGCAAGTACGCGTCGATCTCGCCGCACGACGTGCTGGAATACATGGTGCGCGACCCGGAGAATTCCTCGTCGATCTATTCGTGCATGCGCGCCGCCCGCGAAAACGCGCGCGCCGTGCGCGGCAGCCTCACGACGGAAGTCTGGGAAACCTACAACACGACGTGGCTCGAACTGCTCAAGCATCTGCACACGGGGCTGCTGGAACGCAATCCGGGCGAATTCTTCGAGTGGGTCAAGTTCCGTTCGCACCTGGCGCGCGGCGTCACGATCGGCACCATGCTGGAAGACGAGGCGCTGTACTTCATGCGCATCGGCATGCACCTTGAGCGCGCCGACAACACCGCCCGCATGCTGGACGTGAAGTTCCATGAACGCAGCAGCGCGGGCGCGCAGGAGAGCCGCGCGGAACCGGCCAGCGCCGCGGCCGTGCAAAGCGAGTTCTACCGCTGGTCGGCGCTGCTCAGCTCCGTGTCCGGCCTGGAGATCTACCGCAAGGTGTACCGTGACGTCATTACCCCCGACCGCGTGGCCGAACTGCTGATCCTGCATGGCGACATGCCGCGGTCGCTGCTGGCCTCGATGCGGGCGGTGGCCGACGACCTGGCGCGCGTGGCGAACCAGCGCTCGACCGAGACCGAGCGGCGCGCGGGCATGTTGTGTGCTGAGCTGCAGTACGGCCGCGTCGAGGACATCCTGGCGAGCGGACTGCACCGGTACCTGGACCGGTTCCTGGACCGCATCAACGACCTGGGCAACCGGATCAGCCAGGACTTCCTGGTGCCGCTGTCGGCATAACACGGAGACAGCCATGAAGCAGATCATCACGCACGTCACGCATTACCGCTACACCGCGCCGGTCAACTACAGCATCCAGACCCTGCGCCTGACGCCGCGCGACGACGAACACCAGCGTGTTCTGCGCTGGAACATCGAGGCGCCGGGCGAGCTGGACAAGCAGGTCGACGCCTACGGCAACATCACGCACACGCTGACGTTGAACCAGCCGCACAGCGACATCGAGCTGCGCGTGTCCGGCCAGGTGCTGGTGGCGCCGTTGGTGCGCGGCGTGCTGGGCGGCGAGGACAGCCGGCTGCCGGTGCATGCCTATTGCGTGCAGACACGGCTGACGCAGGCGGACGAGACGGTTCTTGCGTTCGCGCGCGCGGTGCTGCCAAACGGACTGTCAACCTCGGACGACATCCTGACGCTGGCGGACGCCATCCACGGGCGCGTGGCGTATGAGCCCGGCACCACGGACGTCACCACCGCCGCCAACCAGGTGCTGGCGTTGGGTCATGGCGTATGCCAGGACCACGCCCACCTGTTCCTAGCGTGCGTGCGCGGCCTGAACGTGCCCGCGCGCTACGTCAGCGGCTACCTGTACACCACGGCCGAACACGCGGCCAGCCACGCCTGGGCCGACGTCTGGCTGCCCGACCTGGGCTGGACCAGCGTGGACATCACCAACAGCCAGTTCGCCTCGGAATGCCATTGCCGGCTGGCCGTGGGCCGGGATTACGACTCGGCGTCGCCCGTGCGGGGCGTGCGCACCGGCGGCGGCGAGGAATCGATGGAAATCAGCGTCCAGGTCCAGGCCGGCGCGCAGCAGTAAGCCGTAACATCCGACCCGCTCCGCCGCAATACAATGCGGGGTGGCTTTTCCCTCTTTCCGATCATGACCTACTGTGTAGCTGCCCGCCTGGACGCCGGCCTGGTGTTTCTTTCCGACTCCCGCACCAATGCCGGGGTCGACCAGATCAGTGTCTTTCGCAAGATGACCGTCTTCGAACGGCCGGGCGAGCGCGTCATGGTCCTGATGACCTCCGGCAACCTGGCGGTCAGCCAGGCCGTGCTGAACGTGCTGACCCGCCAGCGCGAGGAAGGCGCCGACACGCTCTGGAACGCGCCCGACATGTTCACGGCCACGCGCCTGGTGGGCGCGGCAGTGCGCGAGGTCTACCACAGCGAGGCCGCCGCCCTGCACGAACAGGGTGTCGACTTCAACGTCAGCATGATCTTCGGCGGGCAGATCGGCATGGAGCAATGCCGCCTGTTCCAGGTGTATTCGGCCGGCAACTTCATCGAGGCGGGCCAGGAATGCCCGTACTTCCAGATCGGCGAGGCCAAGTACGGCAAGCCCATCCTGGACCGCGTGCTGCAACCGGACACCTCGCTGGACGAAGCCGCCAAGTGCGCCCTGATCTCGATGGATTCCACGCTGCGCTCGAATATCTCGGTGGGCCTGCCGCTGGATCTGCTGGTGTACGACGCCAATTCGCTGCGCGTCACGCACTTTGCCAGCATCGACGAGCACAACGAGTATTTCCGCATGATCCGCGGCACCTGGGGCGAACGCCTGCGCCAGGTCTTTGCCGAGATCCCCGATCCGCTGTGGACCAACCCGGACGCGCCGGGCTCGCTAGTGCCGCCGTCGCGGGTGCACCAGCCCCTGCGCATGGAGCCGGCCGATGCGGCGCGCAGCGCCTATGTGACACCGCAGGTGCTGGCCGAAGACCCGGGCAAGGACCAGCCCAACTGATAGGGTTGCGGCGCCGCGCTGGACGGCGCCGCCCGCGTCAGCGCCGCTCGAACTTCGGCGCGCGCTTTTCTTCGAATGCCTTGCGGCCTTCCTTGGCGTCGGCGGTGGCAAAGCAGATCGCCTGCAGATCGCGTTCGTATTCCACGGCCTTTTCCAGCGGCATCGACAGCGCGGCGCGCAGATTGACGCGGGCCGTCTCGGCCGCAATGGGCGCGCGCGAGGCGATGGTGGCGGCAAGCGCCTGCGCGCGCTCGCGCAGCTGCTCCTGCGGCACCACCTCGCTCACCAACCCCCAGGCCAGCGCCTGCTCGGCGCGGATGGGATCGCCCGTCAGCACCATCAGGGCGGCATTGCTCGGGCCGATCGCATGGACGAGCTGCGCGGTCATGCCGCCGCCGCCAATCCATCCCAGCTTGATCTCGGGCGCGCCCAGGCGCGCGTTGTCGGAGGCGATGCGGATATCGCAGGCCAATGCCATCTCCAGGCCACCGCCGAACGTATAACCGTTGATCGCGGCCACGGTGGGCTTCTTCAACATGCGCACGCAGTCGCAGTAATCGAGGCGATTCCGAAAATCCCAGGGCGTGGCATAGCGGTCCAGCTCGGTAATGTCCGAGCCGGCGCAAAAGGCCTTGGGACCCGCGCCGGTCAGGATCACCGCGCGCACCTGCGCGTCGCTATTGCATTGCTCCACCGCCGCGATCAGCAGGTCGGCCATCTCGGGCGTCATCGCGTTCAGCTTCTCGGGACGGTTGAGTTCGATGATGGCGACATGGCCATCGATACTGAGATTGACGAGTGCGCTCATGTCGAAATCCTTATGCAGCGGTGTGCGGGGAGGCGGCGGCCAGACTGGCCTGAAAGCGCTGGGTCAGGCCGCGCGCCAAGGTGTGGGAGGGTGCGCGGGCGGCAACGCCGTCGCGCAGGAACTGCGAGGCCTCGCTCTGGAAGGCGATGTAGCCGTCGTGCCGTGGCCGGATCGAGGCCGCTTCCAATGTGCGGGCCGTGTTGGCATAGAAGTTGCCGCTGGCCGCGTTCACGTCTGCATCGGCCCAGCTGCCGCGATGGCTGGGCTGGCCCTCGTGCTGCGGGATGAAGCGGCTTTGGGTGTCGGCTGCCAGCAACCACAACAGGTGCGCGCGCAACTCTGGGCCCACGATGCAGCGCCGCGATATCGCAATGCCGGTCCCGCCCAGGATCGATCCAGGCCGGCCAGCGTCGGCCTGGGGCGCGTCGCGGAACGTGAGCGGCTTGGCGACCGCGGAAGTGGCGTAGTTCACGTAGCCATAGACCAGCGGGCAGAGCGTGATGTCGTCGCGCGCGCTCATGTGGCCCAGCAGCGCGATCGGGTTGTAAGCCAAGGCGTGCGCGGGCGTGCGCCGCGCCAGTTCGGCAAGCACGTCGCATGCGTCGGCGAGCGTCGCCTCGTCGTGCCAGGCGCCGTGCGGCCGCAGATCCGTATCGGGCGCGAGCGCGGCGGCGATCGACAGCAGCGACAGAAACGGATGCGGTCCACCCCAGCTGAGCGCGACCGAGCCGCTGCGTTGTGACAGTGTCAGCACCTCATGCCAGGTGCGCGGCACGGGGCCGTCCAACCGATCGGCGCGCGTGGCCATCACCTGCGTGGCGGCGTCCAGCGGCAGCGCCCATTGGCGGCCGGCCATGCGATAACTGTCGTACGACAGCCCGATGCTGTCGCGCGCGATCCGCGCCAGCTCGTCGGGCGCGAACACGGTGTCCAGCGCTTGCAGGCAATCGTGCGCCAGGGCTTCGCCAAGATGAGGGTGATCCAGCACCACCAGGTCATAGCGGGCGCAGAGTTCGGCAATGGGCGCCGACTCGAAACCCTCGAGCGATTGCTTGTCCCAGTGCACCAGCGGCGTGTGAGCGGTGGCCGCGTGCAGGGCGTTGTAGCCGCGCGGGTGATCCCAGGTCAGGCCGCGATAGGGCAACGCGCGCTCGCTCATTCCGAGGCCCCTCGCAGCACCGCGCCCGAGGCCGCATGCGCGGCGATCTCGTCGGCATTGAAGCCGAAGTCGCGGAGCACTTCGTCGGTGTGCTGACCGGTAAGCGGCGCGCCGCGCACCACTTGGCTAGGGGTCTTGGAAAAGCGGATCGGAAAGCCCGGCGTCTTGATCCGGCCTTCGGTCGGATGCTCGTATTCGACGAACGTGCCGTTGTGCGCGATCTGCGGATCGTCGACCAGATCGGCGTAGCCATACACGGGGCTGCACCAGATGCCGGCGGCGTCCAGCTTGGCGAACCAGTCGGCGGTCGAGGCGCGGGCCAACGTGTCGCGCACCAGCGCGTAGATCTCGTCGCGCTTTTCCCAACCGTCGCGCTCGCCGGCGTAGTCCGCCAGGCGCGGCTCTTCGGTCACGCGCGCCAGCACCTTCATGTCGGGCATGGCCAGCGCCAGATAGCCGTCGCTGGTCGCAAAGGTGCCGTAGGGCGCGCGGATGTACACGTGGGCATGCGGCTCGGCACTGCGCACCTGCGGCTTGTGCCCCACCGTGTACACCGAGAGCTCCTGCATCTGGATCGTGGTGATGGCATCCAGCATGTTGACCTCGACCTTCTGGCCTTCGCCGGTGCGCTCGCGGTGCAGCAGCGCGGCCAGCACGCCTTCGAACGCGCAATACGCGGTGACGGCGTCAACCACATACTGGCCCGCCGCGCGCGGCGCCTCGCCGGCCCGGCCCGACGACAGCATCGCGCCCGACATCGCCTGCAGCAGCAGATCCTGTCCGGGACGCGTGGCATAGGGGCCGTCCTCGCCGAAACCCGACATCGATACATAAATCAGGCGCGGGTTCAGGGCCGACAAAGTCTCGTAGTCCACGCCCAGGCGGCCGGCGACACCCGGCCGGTAGTTCTGGATGAACACATCGGCCTGCGCCGCGAGCTTCTGGATGATCTCCTTGCCGCCGGCGCTCTTCAGGTCGATCGCGAGCGAACGCTTGTTGCGGTTCAGCGAAAGAAAGGACACGTTGATCTTGTTGCCCGTGATGCCGCCGGCGGGCGCGTGCCGCTGCCATTCGCCGGTGGGCGGCTCGATCTTGATGACGTCGGCGCCCAGGTCGCCCAGGCGCTGCGCCGCGAACGGCCCCGCCATGGCGATGGAGCAGTCCAGAACCTTGTAGCCAGAAAGAATGCTCATTGCTTCTACCCTCTGCGTGGCGCCGATGCGCCTTTCAATGCATGACCCAGCCGCCGTCCACCGCCAGCGTCTGTCCGGAAATGAAACCCGCCTCGTCCGAGGCCAGGAAAACGATGGCCGCGGCGATGTCGCCGGCGTGCCCGCGGCGCTTGACCGACTGGCGTTCGAGCACCATGCGGTTGTAGCCCTCGGGATCGGGATGGATCTTCTCGGCGTCGGTCGGGAACGCGCCCGGCGAAATGGCGTTGACCGTGATGCCCCACTTGCCAAACTCGCGGGCGAAGGCGCGCGTGACGCCCACCATCGCGCCTTTGGACTGCACGTAGGGCAGCAGGTTTTCCCACCCGCCCGACAGCGTGATCGACGAGATATTGATCACGCGGCCCCATTGCTGCTCGCGCATGCCCGGCAGCGCCGCGCGCACGATCTGCACGGCGGCCTCCACGTTCACGCGGTGCACGCGCGCCAGCTCGGCATCGCTGTATTCCTCGAACGGGCGCGAGGGATAGATGGCCGCGTTGTTGATGACCACGTCGATCGTGCCCTCCCCGGTCAGCCGCTCAAGATGCGCTTGCAGCGCGCTGGCGTCGGCAAGGTCTGCCTGCAGGATCTGAAGCTGTCCGGCAAGCTGCGCCGGCACGGTGCTGCGCAGGCGATCGATATGCCCGGCGTGGTTATCCAGCGCGATCACATGGGCGCCCGCTTGCAGCAGCGCGACCGTGGTGTCCACGCCAAAGCCGCCCGCCGCGCCCGTGTACAGAACACGGCGGCCTTGCAAGGAGAAGCGCGCGTTCATGTGCGCCCCGCGATGGGCGCAAAGCGACCCGACAACGGCGGATAGTCGGTCTCGGGCTGCTCCGCGATCGCGCGGATGCGTGCTTCGCAAGCTGCGATGTCGGCGGCCGAGCCCAGCACGCTGAACGTGGTGTCGTAGCAGCGCTCCTCGCCATGCTCCAGCCAGATGAGCTCGTTGCGCTCGCGCGCCGCGCCCTGGCCCAGCACATGGTTGGTGGACGGTTCGATGCCCATCGCGTACTGGCCCGATTGCAGGTTCTGCCATTGATACTGGCAGGGGAATTGATGCTTGTAGGTGCTGACCTGCATCCCGAGGCCCAGCGCATCGTTCACCAGAGCGACCGGCACGCTGCCGTCGGCCCCGGCCGCCATCTCGTGCTGCCACACCTGCTCATGAAAGCCCAGCTGCGGCGCCGGCATGCGGCGATAGCCCACGCCCTGCTTGCGGTAGTCCTGCTCGTGCGCGGCCCACACCACCTCGCGGATCGGCGCCAGATAGCGCGAACCGGCGTCCAGCACCGGATACCCCAGGTTGATGTGATAGCAGAGCATATGGGGCGTGCGGTAAAAGCCGCGATTCACCACACGGTCCGACAGCTTGATGTCGTTGGTGCCCACCTCGATCTCGATGCGGCGGTGCAGCTCCAGATGCTCGCCAAAGACAGTGCCCTGGCTCACGACCCCTTCGGCCCACAGCACGCAGCGATCGCCGTCCCAGCGTTCGCCGTAGCCGGTCAGCCGCGCGGGAATGGTGCCGACGCGGCCGTGGATGGATTGCTTGGCCGTCTTGCGGGGGCCATACACATAGTTGTCGGCCGGCGCGTCGTACATGAACAGGATGTGGTCCAGCCCGCAGGTGACCATGAGTCCCGAAAACGAGCGCATCCAGCCCAGCCCGCCCTCGCCTTCGTAGTCATGCAGTCCGGGATGGCGAAAGCCCGAGGGCGATTGCCATCCCATGGCAAAACCGCGGTATTCGCAATCGGCGATGTCCATCGCACGATCCACCAGCACCGTGAAACGCAGGCCCGTGCCGCTGCGGAACTCCAGCATGCGGATACCGCGCTCCAGCCCGTCGTCCAGCGTCATCAGGCGTACGCCGGCAAACTGCGCAAGCTGTCCGGTGCGCGCCTCTACGTCGCGGCGCGTCATCCAGGTTCCGTAAATATCAGGCATGAGTTCTCCCTGGCAGATGCGCGGGCGCGCGTCTGCCGGTGTCGGTGTTCAGAATCGTGTTCGAGCGGCGCGCCGCGGGCCTTGTTCGAGGATGGCTTCGCGGTGCGCCTGGCTTGCGTGCGGCGCCGGCCTACAGACCGTTCGCGCGCAGCCGCTCGTCGAGGAATTGCTTGGCGCGCGGCACGTCGTCTTCGGTCAGGTGTTCGATGATGATGGGAATGTTGGGGTGCTTCTTTGCCAGGCGCTGCAAGTACAGGTCGTAGTTGAGCGCGCCCAGGCCCGGCGCGGGCAGCTCGATCTCGCCGACCCCGCGGAACGTATGGCTTTCGGCCGCGCCCTCGTCACCGATATCGCTGTGCTTTTCGGACTTGTCATCGCCCGAACGCTTCACGTCCTTGGCATGCGCGATGCAGATCTTGTCCGAGAGCGCGTCGAACACCTGATTGAGCGTGCGGTCCATCTGGTCGATGTTGTGCGCTTCGAAGTAGTTCGTCGGATCCATCAGGAGGCCCAGGCCCGGGTGATCCACCTCGGCAAACATGCGCAGCGTCTCCTCGACCGATCCCACCACGTTGTTCACGTAGGTCTCCAGCAGGAACACCGCGCCATGGTCATAGGCATGTTGCGACAGCTCGGCGATCACCGCGCGGCACTGGTCCCAGCCTTCCTCGGTCTTGTTCTTGGGGTGATGCACCCAGTCGCTTTCGGTGTCGAACGTGCCCGTTTCCGAGATCACGTAAGGCGAACCCAGCTGGCGCGCGTGCGTGAGGATTTCCTTGAGATAGCCGTTACGGCGCTGGCGCTCGGCGGGGTCGGGATGAACGATGTTGGTATAGGCCGAGATGCAGGACACCGGCAGGTCATAGTTGCGGAACGTGTCGCGGATCTGCGTGCATTTCTGCGCGGTCAGCTGCCCCGGACCGAGCTCCATGTCCTTGAAATGCAGGTCCAGCTGCACGGTGTTGAAGCCGTGCGAGCGGATCACCTTGGCGGTGCGCTCCAGCTCATAGGGAAAGTAGCCCGAGAAGATTCCGGTCTGGATCATGATGGTTGTCTCCGTCTGTTTTTCTGTCTGGTTATTCAACAGCCGGCAGCCGTACCGTGCGGCCTTCGGCGATGGACGTATACGCGGCCTCGACCAGCGCCATCGTGCGTACGTTGTCGGTCACGCTCAACGCAGGCTCGGTGCCGCTGGCCAGCGCGTACTGCAACTGCTCCATCACGCCAATGAAGGCATGCGGAAACCACATCGTGTCCCACGTGGGCGTCACCCATCGGCCGTCGGTATGGCCTTGGGCCGCGCGCGAGGCGTAGCTCAGGGTCGACGGCTCGCCGGTGGGCCAGCCGATGGTGCCGCGCGCCACGCCCTCGGTGCCTTCCACGCGCCAGCGGATGTGCTGGTCGTCGGGGTATCCGTCGGCCCGCGGGCCGGACCACACGTCTTCGAGCGACAGCGCGAGCAGGCCGTTGCCAAATCGCAGCGTGGTGCAGACCAGCCCATCCCGATGCGCGAACTCGGTGCGCGGGTCGGGGCGGGTGATGCTGGTGATCTCGGTGGGCTCGCCAAACAGGTAGCGCAGGGCATCGAGGTGATGAACGCTCATGTTCGAGAGCGTCAGCCGGTCATAGCCGCGCAAGAAATCCTGCCAGTGCGGGATCGCATGCATGTCGATCTGCGCGAACACCGGCGTGCCCAGCACGCCCTGGTCGAGCAGCTGCTTGAGCGTACGCATCGACTGGTCGTAGCGCATGTTCTGGTTGACCGACAGGATCTTGCCGGCGGCACGCGCCTCGTCGCGCAAGGCGCGGGCTTCATCCAGCGAGAGGGCGAGGGGCTTTTGCGCCAGCACGCCGCGCACGTGCGGGGCGGCCAATGCGGCGCGAATCAGCGCGGGCTGCAGGTCGGGCGGATACGCGATGTCCACGATCTCGACCTGCGGATCGGCGATCAGGGCCAGCGGATCCTCGTGCACACGCGGGATGCCGTAGCGTTCGGCGACCGCGGCCGCTTTGCTGCGGGTACGCGACGCAATCGCCGCCACCGTGAAGCCGGCCTGCTGGTAGGCGGCCAGATGGCATTCGGCCATGATCATGCCGGCGCCGATGCAGCCGATGCGAAAGCGCCGTTCCCGGACGGGCGGGTCGGGCACCAAGGTGGGGTGCGACATGGTCTCCTCCTGCCGGCCTGGTGTGCCCTGTCGACTGCCTGGCACCCTGCCGTGCGGTGTTTGATGTATTGAGCCGCGATATTCACATCAAAACAATCAGGGGTAAAGGCGGAAGGCGCTCATAGGGCGGCAGCGTTACCTTTTTGATCTCGAATGATTGCAAATGATGGCTTATGATGGCCGCGCCGCCATCGTCCTGATGGTGTCTTGAGAGCCCGATCCCGCATGCGCCCCACCATTTCCCTCATTGCCCGCGAAGCCGGCATGTCCACCGCCACCGTGGACCGGGTACTGAACGACCGCGACGGCGTGCGCGGCAAGACCCGCGACCGCGTGCTGGCGATTGCCAATCGCCTGGGCTACTTCGTCCCGGGCGCCGAGGCCGCCAGTCAGGACGTGCGGGTCGATTTCGTTTTGCCCGCCGGCACCAACAGCTTCATGACCGCGTTGGGCCGGCACCTGCTCGAAGAAGCCGCCACCCGCCCCGATGTGCAGGCCCGCCTGCATCTGATCGAGGGGTTCGATGCCAACAAGCTCGCAAAAAAGCTCTACGAGCTGCGCGAACAGACGCAGGCCGTTGGCCTGGTCGGACTGGACCATCCCCAGGTGCGCGACGCCATCATGGCGCTGCGCGACAGCGGCGTGCACGTAAGCACCCTGGTGTCGGACATTCCGATCTCGGCGCGCCTGGGGTACGTGGGCATCGACAACCGCGCCGCGGGCCGTCTGGCCGCGCTGTTGCTGGGCCGGTTTCTGCCGCAGCACACCGAACGGAAGGTCGCCGTGTTCGTCGGGTCATTGGCCTATCGCGGCCACGAAGAACGCGAAATGGGCTTTCGGTCGCTGCTGAGCGAAGAGTTTCCGCACCTGCGCATCGCCCACATTCTTGAGATCGGCGACGACCGCGATCGCGCCTTTGCCGTCACGCAGGATCTGCTGCGCAAGGACCCGCCGCACGCAATCTACAACATCGGCGCCGGCAATCAAGGTATCGCGCGGGCGCTGAAGGAGGCGCGGCCGGCTGAGGCATGGGCGGGCGACGCGGGGCCTGACGCGGCCCGACCGAGCAAGGCGTCCTCTGCGTCTCGCATCGTCTTCGTCGGTCACGACCTCACCGAGGCCACGCGCCGCCTGCTGCTCGATCGCACCATGGACGCCGTGATCGACCAGAACCCGCGCGTCGAGGCGCGCGAGATCGTCAAGCTGCTGGTGGCGGCCGTCAAGGGCGCGCCCGAACCCAGCTACCTGCCGCGGCTGCAGGTGATCTTCCGGGAAAACATCCCGGAGCCGTGATGGCCCGGCGCGGGCGCAGTAGCGAGCCCGTGCGCGCAGTTCGCACCTGCCCGGGCCCAGGCAAGATCCAGCCCATCCGAGGCGCTACACGCACGCTTTTTAGCGCTTCTGCGGGCAAGTCCACGTAAACCCTCCTTTCCGCACGCCGAAGGCCGGCTTGCGAAACCGCGAATTCCCAACCTCGCCCTTGTCGCGCCACACTGCCGATGCCTGCCCGCCATGCGCGGCATCGCGGGCCAAAGACACTACAAGGAGCGAGACATGTCCCACCGATACGCGCGCGCGATCAAGCGCGCAGCCTGGCCCATGCTGGCCCTGTCCTGCCTGGCTGTTGGCAACGCCGGCGCGCAGGGGGCCTACCCGAATCACCCGATTTCACTGGTCGTGCCGTTTGCCGCGGGCGGTCCCACCGACGTCGTGGCGCGCAGCCTGGGCGCCTCCATGGCGAAGACGCTGGGCCAGAGCGTCGTCATCGAAAACCGCACCGGCGCGGGCGGCACGCTGGCCTCGCAACACGTGGCACGCGCCGCGCCCGACGGCTACACCTTCCTGATCCACCACAATGGCATGGCCACGGCGCCCGCGCTGTATCGCAAGCTGTCGTTCAATCCGCTGACCGACTTCGCCTATGTCGGCCAGGTCGCCGACGTGCCCATGACCCTGCTGGGCCGCAAGGATCTGCCGGCCGACGGCATGGCCAACTTCATCAAGTACGCCAAGGAAAACGGCAACAAGATCAACCTGGCCAATGCCGGCCTGGGCGCCGTGTCGCAGCTGTGCGGCATGCTGCTGCAGGAGTCGCTGGGCGTGCAGTTCACGACCGTGCCCTACGCGGGCACCGCGCCCGCCATGACCGCGCTGCTGGGCGGCCAGGTGGACGTGCTGTGCGACCAGACCACGCAGACCATCCCGCAGATCAAGGCCGAACGCGTCAAGCTGTACGGCGTCACCACCCAGGAACGCATCAAGACCCTGCCCGACGCGCCCACCCTGCAGGAAGGCGGCCTGAAGGATTTCGAAGTCAAGGTATGGCACGGCGTCTACGCGCCCAAGGGCACGCCGCCCGAGGCCATCAACAAGTTCAACGCCGCGCTGCGCGCCGCACTGAAAGACCCAGCTTTCACGCAGAAGATGGCCGAGCTGGGCGCCGAAATCGTGCCCGAGGCCAAGCAGACGCCTGAGGGCCTGCAGACGTGGCTGAAGTCTGAAGTCGACAAGTGGGGCGGCGTAATTCGCAAGGCGGGCGTGTACGCGGATTGAGGCCTGCAGCGCCCGCCTGCGCGCCGCGGCGGAACAAAACAAGGCCATCTCGGCACCGCCCGTATGAAGGGGTACGCCTCTAAATGAAGGGGTACGCCTCAGAAGCGGTGGCCTTGTCGGAAAACACTTGATGCAGCCAGGGACGTTGGCGTTCGGACGGCTTCGCTCTAGGCGGTAGACCCGCGCTGGTTCACGATGACGCAGGCTTATGACGTCATCGCTTGAGCCTGCTCTAGGGGGGAATGCGGTCGCCGCTGATGCCAATGGCCCCTGGCTGGATATCGTCGAATCCGCACAGCTGGTCAATTTCCTTGGGAAACCGAGCGTAAGGCACGTTGTACTGAATGAAGGCCTCCACGCTGTCGGGGAAAACAATGATCAAGAGCCAGCCGATCCACAGCGGAATGGTGATCGGCGCTTTCAACACGCCGTAGGGCCGAACGAGTCTGCCGCGCAATCCGGCATACCAGTCTCGGTAAGGTTGAAGGGTCTCTTGTGTGCGGCTAAGTCGAGGGGGTAACGGCGCAGGCTGGGGCAAACCTTCGGGTCCATGAGCCATAAAGGCTTGGAGATAAGACCACAGCGACTTGGCTGATCGGTCTCCGTCCAACAGGCCGAGGTTGCCGCATGCCGCACAGATTTCAGTTGGCGGATCCATCGCATAGTCGACGCCGATCAGGTAAAGCGGGTGTCGGCTGGTATAGCCGCTCGCTGAGACGATAGGGATGTAGCCGGCCATCGCTTCAAGTTCGCCCCAGTCGAGAACGTGAAGGAGCTTCCGGCTTGGATAGACGAAATACAGTTTACGAGTGCCTCGATGGATGCGTACGAACGCGCCACGACTTCTGTGGGCGCCGCTGGCGAGATAAAAGATAAACGCCATGACGGTCAGAGCAGGCGACAGGGCAATCATCATCATGGTCCGTTCCAGGGTCATATTTTCGAGGCCAACCGCAAGGACGCCGACGATAAATGTTGCGATGGCGATGTTTATGGACATGCCGATTGATGCTGCGGCACCGCGTTGTGCATAGTTGGCATAGGTATCGAGCTCAATGCAGTTCGCGTTGACCCTTCGTACTCCATCCGGTTCCGGACTTGCAGACAGGGCGTCCCTTTCAGATAGAGGTGTGCCTCCAAAGCGAAAGCTCTTTGGGAGGCGCTTTATTGTGCCGGTCATCTCGGCGCACCTATGGGTTCGAGTTTTGCCGGATCGATTGAGTTACGAAACCAACCACTCGAAGTGAATACCATTGGCGCAGGCGCATCAGGTTGTCGCAGCATGAGATCAGGGTGTTCATCGGGGTCGGGGAAGTAGAGATATTGCAGTTCTACTTTTGTGTCCTTATGCATTTGAATCGCCCAGCCGCACTCATTGCCAGTGCTGCCTAATGAGGTAACGAGGCATTCTCGGCGGTAGTCGATCGCGCTCGACCCGCGGGCGAGGATGATTGGTCCATGCACGGGAGAAAGCTTTATGCCGCTTAAGGAGAAGACCAGTTTTGTCTGGAATCTTTCTGCCGGCATGTCGCATATTCCAGGGATTTGGCAACTGATCCGGAGGTTGCCCACTGAATGATCTGGCGCATTATTCCAGGCGGGTGTCAAACGCGGTCGGTAGTACAAACTGTGGATAACGTCGAGTTCTTCATGGTTGGAATAATGACGTTCGTGAACCCCCCACGCACTGTGTTTAAGCCAGATTTCGACCGGACCGTGTTTGGCCAGGTCGGCACCGAATGCAAACCCCACAATGAAAATAACTGCGACGCCCGCGACAATTGTCCAGCCCAACGGAGTGAGCCCGAGGGCGGCAACGGCTGCCCCGCCATTGCTGATAGTCGCGGCTGCTGCCATGCCGCCTCCCCACGTGGCTGCGGTCAGCACGCCACCTGCTAACGCTGAACCCATCAGCATTCCCCCCAGGACAGGGTTACTGTCTTTAAAAGCGCTGATCGATCTGATGGAGTCAGATGCGGACACAAGTCCGGATCCCAATGCTCCAAAAACTGCCATCCCATATTTTGCTGAAAGGATTTTCATTCCCCTTTCGGCAAGTTTGCTCGCACGTCCTGTGGTCGTGCTGGAAACCATAGATGTGCCAAGTTCTATGCTGGCAGCGACGACCGTACTCATGGCTCCGAAAAGACCCACATAGTTGGCAACCGGAGCGCTGTTGTCTTTCTGTTTCTTCCAGGCACTAGCCAAGCCTTTTAAAGCTAAGAGCCCACCCAGACCGGAAAACAAATGTCCTAGGGGCCCTCGCACACGGTTCAACATATTGATGAACGGATTGCCCGTCATCTGAATTGAACGTGGTGCCGGGAGTGCAGATCGATCGCCTCGGATCGGATCAGTTGTTCGGGAAGTCGCGTCATCAACCTGCACCCAGTCAAAGACTGACGCCCTTTTTGCGGAGTCTGCGGGATTGATCTTCGGGGGCGGCATCTTCCACTCACGAAATTTCTCTTCGCCTAGGGCTTGATACCCTTGAAATTCGTAAGCTGCACGCTGCAAATCCGCAATTCCGAAGTCATATCGCACAATGGTGATGCCGGCTCTGATCTCCATCACGTGCCGCAGACGAGGCACAAATGCCTCCGCCACTTTGGATTCCGGCACAGCCTGCAGCAGCCCAATGAGGGCGTTGGAAGCTGCCGTTAGCTTGTGCTCTTCCAGAAACCTGTCCAAGACGCTGAAAAGATTCTTGGCAAGCTCCCCGGAACTGGCCTTCAGACGAGCAAGAAGCAGTTCACTGCCATTGGCCAGCGCGAGCCAAAAGGGACTTTTCTCGACCGGAAGATTGATCAGGTCGTTCAGCACCTGTATTCCATCTTTCGCGTGCACCAGACCGCCAATGCACTGCAGAACGGCGTCCTCATAGTCATGGGCGTTGTGGATCACGCCGGGATCAAAGCAACGCAGTGTCTTGCCGAGTAGCCGCGAGGGATCGATAAGGCGAACCCACGCAACGGAATCCGCTACCGCTGCTGCGATAGTGCGGTCAAACGCTTCGATTTCCTTGGCGTAGACGCCGGGGAATGACATGGCGCCGCTGTAGTTCACCAAGTTTTGCTGCCGCGTGATCGTGTTGGCGACGTCTGGGTTTCTACCCGCCTCTTTCTTCATCGCCTCGAAGTAATTGCGGATGAGCGTTGCGCTCTGCAATTTGTGCGCATTGCGTCCGGCGTATTCCGTCTTGCGGGTCACGGAATGGGTAATCCGATAATGAAGCTCGCTGGCGATCCCGATCGGATCCTGTAACGCAACCACCAGGGGCGTGAGGTCCTTGCGGGGCAGCAACGCGAGGTACATGTTGGCTTGAATGTTGTGGTGATTTGGCGCCTTTTCCGAGAACTGGATTTCGCTCCATCCAAACGGCCGGGGCGCGCCATGTCCGGATGGCGAGACGAGTTCCGGTGCGGCCTCGCCCAGCAGCGTCGCGTCGAAGATGTGTTCTTGGTACGCATTGCCCGCAGGCCTGCATTGCGTGCTCAATGCATCGCGAAGGCCGCCGTCATTGGTCTCGATGGCCCACAACGTGCGGTGGGACAGCAGCGTGTCGCTCACCAGGATGTGTACGGTTTCGGCAGTCTTTGCGTCCGGCGCGAAGAGATACGTCTGAGCACCCACCGTATCGGGCCGGCTGAGCCTGCCCGGCGTGGCATCGTCGTCGTCCGCATCACTCCACCAGATACGGGCGAATCGGACGTCCTCGGTGACTTGGTAATGCTGCGTCCACATGCGCCCATTCTCGAAGTGGAAGAGGTAGACATAAGTGCCCGGACGCAATGTGCGCAATCCGTACGCTTTGCCGGCCGTGAGCGTGGGATAGCCCTCAACGTTCAGGCGGGGAAACACCTCCCTGTCCCACGCGTGATCGGCAATGCCATAGCGCAGCGGATACAGGGGCACACCGCGTTCGCAGGGCGGTGGGGAGATGGCTTTGCCGACGCGTTTTTCATTCGGGCGAATGGAGCCCAGTGCCTTTTTGTAGTTCACCGCCTTGTCGTCCACCTGATGAGGCTCCTTTACCGCGCCACAAGGGTCGAGAGCCGTGCTTCGGCATCCAACAACCGCTGTTTTCCCGGAATGTGCCGGCTGGTCAGCATTTCGCGAAGCGCGTTGTCTGTGGAGAAAAACGTTTGCGGGTAGCGAAAGCGCAGATCGACGTATCGGCGAACGTCGCGTTCCAAGGTGAGTGCGAGTTGATCGCCCGCCTCGTGCATGAAGAGGTCGATGCAACGCCACAGGACTGGTTCATTCTTTGGATCGTCGTAGGCCGGCGTTCGCTGGCGAACACTGCGCGCGCAGTCACGCATGAACCACGCGAGGCTGGCCTCGTCGAGTGAGATTTCATCGGCTTTCGTCAAGGCGATGGGCTCGTCCAGCGCGGTTGTGGCTTGCCCCGGGAAGGGAGAGTCCGCAACCAGCCATTCGCCCTGATGCGGGTCGCCCGCGTACCAGATGAAGCGTTGGATGGGGCCGAACAGCCTGGACAGGGCGTGCGCGTTCAAGCCTTCACAGAACTCTTCAAGCGCCCGCGCGCCGTTAAGGCTGAAGCTGATCGGAAGTCCGTCTGAACCCGTCAGTTGATGCAACTGTTGCAGATGGGCGACCAGGGTGTCGTGATCGTCAGAGGCGAGCAGGATGATCCCGGTTTGCTGACGGAACCAATGGTCAAGGGCGTGAGTGAACAAGGCCTCGTCCAGGGGCACGAACAAAGGACCATGGCGATAGCCTGGGTTGCGGTACTCCCGAGGCGTGTCGCGCCAGACCCACCGGTGCTCGAATGCCCTTGTGACTCGCAGAACGTCGCTTTCGAGTGTGTCGCTGCGGGCGCCGTCCAGAAAAAGCCAGGGGCGGATACCGTGTTCCAGCGAGGTCCAATCCGGACATGGCAATGTACTTACCACCCGACGCGTCCATCTGGACGCCTTGGCCGTCAAATCAGTCGCCGCTCCCGCCATGTGAGTTTCACTCGTTGATTGAACGAAAAGTCGTTCAATCTAAGGCGGGGCCGCGCCCTTGGACATATGAATACTTCGAAACTGCTGAGGAGCGGGTCTGAGTTACCAGAAAGAAAAATCCCCACGCCGCGTAACGCTTCGTGGGGATCGATCTGACCAGCTTATTGAGACCGGGGAAGACGCCGGCCTGTCACGACGGCAGCCAGCGGTATTTCCGCCGCCGCGCCGCCGACCGCTTACACCGTCAGTTCCTTCCAGATCGCCAGCGGCGCTTCGGAATGGTTCAGCGTGTAGAAATGCAGGCCGGGCGCGCCGTTGTCCAGCAGCGTCTGGCACAGCTCAGTCACGACGTCCACGCCGAAGGCGCGGATGGAGGCCTTGTCGTCGCCGAATTCGGCCAGGCGCAGGCGGATCCAGCGCGGGACTTCCGCGCCGCACATCTCGGAGAACCGCAGCAGCTGCGTGTGGTTCGTGATGGGCATGATGCCCGGCACGATCGGCACGTCCACGCCCTTGGCGCGGGCCCGGTCGACGAAGTCGAAATAGGCGTCGGCATTGAAGAAGTACTGCGTGATGGCGGCATCGGCGCCCGCCTTCACCTTGCTCACGAAGTGGGCCAGGTCGGCCGACGGATTGGTGGCCTGCGGGTGCATTTCGGGATAGGCGGCCACTTCGATATGGAACCAGTCGCCGGTTTCCTCGCGGATGAACGACACCAGTTCGTTGGCGTAGCGCAGCTCGCCTGCGTCGCCGCCCATGCCCGACGGCAGGTCGCCGCGCAGGGCCACCACGCGCCGCACGCCCTCGCTCTTGTAGGCCTGAAGGATGTCCCGCAGGTCCTGGCGCGAGGCGCCCACGCACGACAGGTGCGGCGCGGCGTCACAACCCAGGTTGCGCAGCGTGCGCACGGCGTCGGCGGTGCCGGCGCGCGTGGAGCCGCCCGCGCCGAACGTCACGCTGACGTACTTGGGCTGGATGGCCAGCATCTGCTTGGCCGCGCGCACCAACCGCTCCTGGCCGGCCAGGTCGCGGGGAGGAAAGAATTCCAGACTGAAAGCAGGAGAAATCGATTCGGACATATCAGTATTTTTATGGCTAAGCGCCGCATTCGGCCAGTGTGACAGCGCGGGGTGCCGCGGATCCGGGCTCCGCCGGTCCGCAGGCACGCCCCAGGGGGAAGCGCGCAGCGCTCGGGGGGATCTCTACCCTACGGGATCAGCTTGGTCAGGAGACCGGAAATGATGCTGTACAGGATCGCGCCACCCACGGCCCACCAGAACCCGTTGACCTGGAAGCCCTTGAGCACGGAGCCCACGAACCAGAACAGCAAGGCGTTGATGACGATGAGGAAAAGCCCGAGGGTAACGATCGTGATGGGCAGCGTCAGCAGCACCAGGACCGGCTTGACCAGCATGTTCACCAGGCCCAGCACCAGCGCGGCGATGAGCGCCGAACCGAAACTGGCCACCGTAATGCCGGGCAGCAGGTAGGCAACGGCCAGCAAGGCCACCGCGTTCAGGATCCAGACGAGTATCAGTGTCACCATGTTCGAACTCCTGTATTGACGCTCCGCGGACCCGTCGACGCCGGGCGAAGACGGGCGTGACCCGCAGATCGGAAAATCCGCGCCGACATGGCGCGGCATTTTCCTATTGTGCTACATCCATCAATAGCGGTAGTGATTGGGCTTGTAGGGGCCCTCGACCGGCACGCTGATGTAGTCGGCCTGATCCTGGCGCAGCGTCGTGAGCTTGACGCCCAGCTTCTTCAGGTGCAGGCGGGCGACCTTCTCGTCCAGGTGCTTGGGCAGCACGTAGACTTCGCCGGACTTGTAGGCTTCGTTGCGCGTGAACAGTTCGATCTGGGCGATCGTCTGGTTGGCGAACGAGGACGACATCACGAACGAGGGGTGGCCGGTGGCGCAGCCCAGGTTCACGAGACGGCCCTGCGCCAAGAGGATGATGCGCTTGCCGTCCGGGAAGATGACGTGGTCGACTTGCGGCTTGATTTCTTCCCACTGGCAGTCGGCCAGGGCAGCGACGTCGATTTCGTTGTCGAAGTGGCCGATGTTGCAGACGATGGCCTGGTCCTTCATGGCGTTCATGTGTTCGCGCGTGATCACATGGTAGTTGCCGGTAGCAGTGACAAAGATGTCGCCGTGGGCGGCAGCTTCTTCCATCGTCACGACCTTGAAGCCTTCCATGGCGGCCTGCAGGGCGCAGATCGGGTCGATTTCGGTGACCCACACT
Source organism: Achromobacter sp. Root170 (assembly GCF_001428165.1). NCBI lineage: Bacteria > Pseudomonadati > Pseudomonadota > Betaproteobacteria > Burkholderiales > Alcaligenaceae > Achromobacter > Achromobacter sp. Root170. The sequence continues at coordinate 160,368 of NZ_LMHN01000018.1, read as the reverse complement.
TGCGCGCGCAGCGCGACCAGCGCCTGGGCGCAGCCCTTGCCCACGTCGCCGTAACCGGCCACAACCGCGATCTTGCCGGCGACCATGACGTCGGTGGCGCGCTTGATGCCGTCAACCAGCGATTCGCGGCAGCCGTACAGGTTGTCGAACTTGGACTTGGTGACCGAGTCGTTGACGTTGATGGCGGCAAACGCCAGCTCGCCCTTCTGCGACATCTGGTACAGGCGATGCACGCCGGTGGTGGTTTCTTCGGTCACGCCCTTGATCAGCGCCAGGCGGGTCGAGTACCACTTCGGATCGCGCTTGAGCGTTTCCTTGATGGCGGCAAACAGGATGCGCTCTTCGTCGCTGCCCGGGTTGGCCAGGACGGAGAGGTCCTTTTCGGCCTTGGTGCCCAGGTGCAGCATCAACGTGGCGTCGCCGCCATCGTCCAGGATCATGTTGGCGTTCTGGCCGTTGGGCCATTCAAAGATCTTGTGCGTGTACTGCCAGTACTCTTCCAGCGTCTCGCCCTTGACGGCGAAGACCGGCGTGCCGGACGCGGCGATGGCGGCGGCGGCGTGGTCCTGCGTGGAGAAGATGTTGCACGAGGCCCAGCGCACTTCAGCGCCCAGCGCCACCAGCGTTTCGATCAGCACGCCGGTCTGGATGGTCATGTGCAGGCTGCCGGCGATGCGCGCGCCCTTGAGCGGCTGCGACGCGGCGAATTCCTCGCGGATGGCCATCAGGCCGGGCATTTCGGTTTCGGCGATGGCGAGTTCGCGGCGGCCCCAGCCGGCCAGCGACATGTCGGCGACGAGGTAGTCGGTAAAGGATTTATCAGTCACAGCGTTCATGGTGTGTAGGCTCCACGTAAATTACGAACGGCGCACGAGATGGCCGGACAACGCGAATACACCACGACAGTCGAGTGCTCGCCTTTCCCGCCATACGCGACAAAGGTGAGCGCCGTTGCTGTAGCGACGCGCAAGGCGCGGCGCTTGAACAGGGATTCCTGAGCCTGGCGAGCCGGGGTCCGCATGGGGTGGCCGCGCAAGGGGGCCACCTGGGGGACCGCAGGGTCGTCGCAACGCTCCTCAGGATTGCCGGGCATTGTACAAGGTTGGCGCCCCGAACGGCCAGCACATCCGGGCCGCGCGTCTGTATCAGGTTGTGGTGGCCCAGGCGTTGGCCGCCCCGCGCGAATCCCCCTGCGTCAGCGGCACCAGTGCATCCAGCAGGTCCGCGGCGACCGAATCCCAGCTGCGGGTCAGCGCGTGTGCCCGCACGGCGTCGCGGTCCAGCGGCAGCGCGGCCAGGCAGGCGCGCTTCAGGTCGTCGTCCAGCCGGCCCGTGACGCCCTCCTGCACCACGGCAATGGGCGCCTCGCTGCGGAAGGCGGCAACCGGCGTGCCGCAGGCCATCGCCTCCAGCATGACAAGCCCGAAGGTATCGGTCAGGCTGGGAAACACGAAGACGTCGGCCGCCGCGTAATACCCCGGCAGCGCGCCGTCCTGCTGCATGCCCAGGAAGACGGCGTCCGGAAAGCGCTTTTTCAGGCGCGCCTCGTCGGGCCCCGCGCCCACCACCACCTTGGTGCCCGGCAGATCCAGGGACAGGAAGGCATCCAGGTTCTTTTCCTTGGCGACGCGGCCCACGCTCAGCCAGACGGGCCGGGGCAGATCCCGGAACGCCTGGCTGGACGCGGGCTGGAACTTGCGCGGATCCACCCCGCGCGACCAGACCCGCAGATTCGCCAGACCGCGCCGCACCAGGATGTCGCGCACCGTGGGCGTGGGCACCAGCACGCACTGCGACGGCCGGTGAAACCAGCGCAGGTAGCGCCACGGCAGCGCGGCGGGGATGCCCATGCGCGCCTCTAGGTAGTCCGGAAACATGGTGTGAAAGGACGTGGTGAAGCGCCAGCCGCGCCGCAGCGCCATGCGGCGGGCCGCCAGCCCCAACGGGCCTTCCGTGGCGATGTGCAGCGCATCGGGAATGGTGTCGCCCAGCACGCGCCGCAATTGCCGGCCGGGCGTGAGGCATAGGCGCAGATCGGGTTCGGAAGGCGCGGGGATGGTTCGGCTGCCCTCGGGGCTCACCACGATCAGCTCGTGGCCCCATTCGCTGAGGATCTGCCGCATGGTCGTCCAGGTGCGGACGACGCCGTTGACTTGCGGATGCCAGGCATCCGTGACGAGAACGATGCGCATGATGGAGCCGGGAGTGGGCAATGGCGCTATTGAGCCTACGCCATGTGACAAGCCCAAGACGGGGACAGGGTCCCGGCCCTCAACGCCACGAAAGCGGTGTGGCGCCCCCGGCGCGGCGCGTCAGTTGTTGCGCCGCGGATACCCTTGCGAGCGGATGCGGATCCAGACTTCGCGCTTTTCGGCTTCCGACATGAACACCCAGTTGGCGACTTCCATGGCGGTGCGGCCGCAGCCGCGGCAGATGTCGTCAAACAGCGTGGAGCAGACGGCCACGCAGGGCGAATCCGAGGCTTTGAAGGCGCGTTGCGCGTCCTCGGCGTCGGGCAATTCGGAAAGATCGGCGAAGTAACGATTCATGGGGCGAAGGTTAACACCAGGGGTGCGTCCCTTTTTGGATATCCCTATCGCCCGCCAAGGCTTGGTTGACACGCGGACCCGCCCCGCCTGCCTCAGCGCCAACCGAAGAAATCGCCTGCCTCGGCCAGCACCGCGTCCGGCGATTCCTCCGCGAGGTAATGCGCGCCCGGCAGCGGCCCGCCCGTCACGTCGTCGGCCACCGCGCGCCACAGCGCCAGCACATCGAAGTTGCGGCCGACGGCCCCGCGCTCGCCCCACATCGCGCGCACCGGCATGCGCAGGCGCTCGCCGGCCGCTCGGCCCGCTTCGTCATGCGAAAGATCGATCGTGGCCGAGGCGCGGTAGTCCTCGCAGATGCCCGTGGCCCACCCGGGCTGACGCGCGGCGCGCTCGTATTCCGCCATGGCCTCGTTGGAAAAGTGCGCCAGCCCGCCCGGCCGGCCGCCCATCACGGACCGCAGGTAGAAGACCGGGTCGTGTTCGATCATCGTTTCTGGCACGGGGGCCGGCTGGATCAGCCAGAACCAATGGAAGTAGGCCTGCGCAAAGGCGCGCGTCGTGCCTTCGTACATATCCAGCGTGGGCGCGATGTCCAGCAGCATCATGCGGGCGACGGCCTCGGGATGATCCAGCGCCAGCCGGTGCGCGACCCGCGCGCCGCGATCATGGGCCAGGATCTCGAAGCGGTCATGACCCAGGCCGCGCATCAGCGCCACCATGTCCGCCGCCATGACCCGCTTGGAATGAGCGGCGTGATCGGCTCTGGCGGCGGGCTTGTCACTGTCGCCATAGCCGCGCAGGTCCGCGGCCACGCAGGTGCGATGACGCGTCAGCTCGGGCCAGACGCGGTGCCAGATGGCGTGGGTCTGCGGATGCCCGTGCAAGAGCAGCAGCGGCGGACCCGAGCCGTCGATGCGGGCGGCGATCTCCACACCGTTGGCGGCAAAGCGCCGCACCGGCAGGTCGAAAAAGGCGGTCATCTGCGTCATCTCCTATCGTCGTGGCGCGACTGCCGCGTCAGGCGGCGTCCAGCCGGTCGCGCACCTGGCGCGCCACGTCCTTCATCCACGGAAAGCGCGCCCAATGGCGGGCTTCGAAACGCGCGACCTCTGGCAACTGCTGCAGCGTCGCGCCCACCATGTCCTGCCCCTGCGCGAACATGCTGCGATGCCGCGCCGGCAGGTCAAAGCGGGCCTGCCAGCCATCGGCGGCGCGCACCTGGCCGGCCATCACGTCGATGCCGACGCGGTTGGATCCGGCCGCCGGGGTATTGGACACCTTCGAGAGCAGCGCGTCGACCTCGGCGGGCGGCAGCGTCACCAAGAGCAAGCCGTTATTGAGCGCGTTGAAATAGAAGATCTCGCCAAAGCTGGACGCGATCACCGCCCGGATGCCGAACTGCTGCAAGCCCCAGACGGCGTGTTCACGGCTGGAGCCGCAGCCAAAGTTGGGGCCCGCCACCAGAATGCTGGCGCCCGCATAGGCCGGCTGATTCAGCACGCAGTCCGGCCGCGGCGCGCCCTGCTCGTCAAAGCGCAGGTCGTACAGCAGGCCCTTGTCCAGCCCGGCCTTGTCGATGATGCGCAGAAACTGCTTGGGCATGATCTGGTCGGTGTCCAGATTGGAATACGGCAGCGGCGCGGCCACGCCTTCGATCATTGCAGTCATTTGGCGTCTCCCCATGCGCGCACGTCGACGATACGGCCGGCCAGCGCGGCGGCGGCGGCCATCGCGGGACTCATCAGGTGCGTGCGCCCTGCCCGCCCCTGGCGTCCCTCGAAATTCCGGTTGGTGGTGGATGCGCAGCGCTCGCCCGGGCGCAGCACGTCGTCGTTCATCGCCAGGCACATCGAACAGCCGGGCTGGCGCCATTCGAAGCCCGCCGCGATCAGGTCGGCCGCCAGCCCCTCGGCTTCGGCCTGGGCGCGCACGGCGCCGGACCCCGGCACCACCATCGCGCGCACCCCCGCGGCCACCTTCCTGCCGCGCGCCAGATCCGCGACGACGCGCAGGTCCTCGATTCGGCCATTGGTACAGGAGCCGATGAACACCCGATCGATCGGCACGCCGGCGATCGGCTCGCCGGCGCCAAGGCCGATATAGTCCATCGCCTTCTCCAGCGCCAGCCGGGCCAGCGTGTCCGGCTCGTCGCGCGGATCGGGCACCGCGCCGTCGACGGCAATCGCCTGGTCCGGGCTCGTGCCCCACGTCACGAAGGGCGCAATGCGGCTCGCGTCGAACACGTGTTCCACATCGAAGTGCGCGCCATCGTCCGAGCGCAGCGTGGCCCACCAGGCGCGCGCTTCGTCCAGCAACGCGCCGCGCAGCTGCGGCGCGTGCGCAGTGACGTAGGCGTCGGTGACGGCGTCCGGTGCGATGAGCGCGGCGCGCGCGCCCGCCTCGACCGTCATGTTGCACAGGGTCATGCGCGCTTCGGCGGACAGCGCGGCCACGGCCTCGCCGCAGAACTCCACGGCATGGCCGCGCGCGCCCTGCGCGCCGATGCGGTGCACGATGTAGATGACCAGATCCTTGGCCGACACATGCGCCGGCAGCGCGCCGTCGATGCGGATCCGCATGTTGCGCGCCACGCGGTACACCAGCGTCTGCGTCGCCAGGATGTGCTCGACTTCGCTCGTCCCGATGCCAAAGCCCAGGGCGCCCAGCGCGCCATACGTGGTGGTGTGGCTGTCTCCGCACAGCACCACCATGCCGGGCAGGATCATGCCGTGTTCGGGCGCGATGACGTGCTCGATGCCCTGCAGCGGATCGGTGGTGTCAAAGAGCGCGATGCGCTGTTCGTCGCAATTGCGCTTCAGGTTCAGCGCCTGGCGCGACGAGGCATCATCGGCGATCACGCGCAGCGCGGACGGCACGGGATGCGTGGGGATGATGTGATCCACCACCGCCATCTGCTGACCCGGCCGCAACACGCCCCGGCCGCGCGCGGCCAGGCCGCTGAAGGCTTGCGGGCTGGTGTACTCGTTCATGATGTGCAGGTCGACGTAGAGCAGCACGTGCTCGCCGTCGATCCGGGCCACCTCATGGCTGGCCACCAGTTTGTCGTATAGCGTCATGCCGGGCATGTCTGTGCTTCCTTGCTTGAAGAATGCGCCCGCGGCGCGCGCGGGCGGGTAATGCGCGTTAAACCTTGAAAAGCGCTCAATTCGCCTCGATCCCGGCTTCCTTGACGATGCCGGACCAGCGCGTCATCTCCGCGGCCACCATCGCATCGGTCTTGTCCGGCGACGTGATCAGGGGTTCGAAGCCCTCTTTCTGCATGCGCTGCGTCAGCGCGGCCGATTTCAGCGCCTGGCCAAGCTTGGCGTTCAGCGTGTCGATGACCGGCTGCGGCGTCCCCGCTGGCGCGCTGATGACGAACCAGGTGTTGAATTCGTAGCCGGGCAGGCCGGACTCGGCGATGGTCGGCACGTCGGGCAGCAGCGGCGAGCGTGCCGTGCCCGTCACCCCGAGCGCGCGCAGCTTCTTGCCATCGACCTGCGGCTTGGCCGCGGACAGCACCGGAAAGCTCATCTGCACCTGTCCGCTGATCGTGTCCAGCATGGCGGGACCGCCGCCCTTGTACGGCACGTGCATGATCTGCGTCTTGGAAACGGACTTGAACAACTCGGCCGCCATGTGGAACGTGCTGCCGGTGCCGGCCGAACCAAAGCTCAGGTCGTTGGCGGGACGGGCGCGCACATAGGCCAGCAGTTCGCTCACCGACTGCACGGGCAACGCATTGGTGACCGTCAGCACATGCTGCGACGTGCCCACCGTGCCCACGGAACGCAGGTCCTTCGCGGTATCGAACGGCATGGTCTTGAAGAGCGCCGGATTGATGGCCAGCGACATGGTGTTGATGCCCAGCGTGTAGCCGTTGGGCTCGGCGCGCGCCACGGCCGTCATGCCGATGTTGCCGGACGCGCCGGCGCGGTTCTCCACGATCACGCTCTGCCCCAGTTCCTTGGCCCACGCGTCGGAGATCAGGCGGGCCGCGATGTCCACGCTGCCGCCCGGCGCGAACGGCACGATCAGCGTCACCGCACGCTCGGGAAAGGCGTTGCTGGCGGCGGCGGAATGGGCCCAACAGGATGCGGCAAGGGCGGCGCACAATGCGCCGGCCAATCTGGCTGTCTTCATTTTTCGGGTCTCCTCGGTTGGCCGCGTGGGTGCGGCTCTGTATCGGTGAACCCAGTGTATAGACCTAGTCGGTTCTTATAATTCTGAGAAAAAATAAAGCTTTGTTAAATCAGATTTATAAATAGCCATGGATGCGCTCTCCGATCTCGCCTTTTTCTCGCTCGTGGTCAAGCACGGCAACCTGTCCGCCACCGCCCGCGAACTGGGGCTGACCCCGCCCGCGGTCAGCACGCGCCTGGCCAAGCTGGAGCAGCGCCTGGGGGTGCGCCTCTTGAACCGCACCACCCGCCGGGTCAGCGTGACGCAGGAAGGCGAGCTGTATCTTGCCGAGGGCTCCCGCATCCTGGCGGACCTGCAGGCGCTGGAGCGTTCGGTGTCCAGTGCGCGCGCCCAGCCCCAGGGGCTGCTGCGGCTGAACGCCACGTTCGGCTTCGGACGGGCCCACATCGTGCCGGCCGTCTCGGACTTTTGCCGGCAGTACCCCGATGTGGAAGTGCAGATGCGGCTGACCGACAGGCCGCTGAACCTGATCGAGGAAGGCTTTGACGTGGCGGTGCGGTTCGGCGACCTGCCCGATGCGCGGCTGACGGCACGCCGGATCGCGTCAAACCGGCGCCTGCTGTGCGCATCGCCCCGCTACCTGGAGACGCATGGCGAGCCGCGCACGCCCGGCGACCTGCAGCGCCACCGCTGCATCGTCGTGCGCGAGAACGACGTGGCCTACGGCACCTGGCGGCTGGAATCGGGCGCCCGCGCGGAAACCGTGAAGGTGCGCGGGCCGGTCAGTTCGAACGACGGCCAGAGCGCATTGGAATGGGCGCTGGACGGCCACGGCATCGTCATGCGCTCCGAATGGGAAACCGCGGCGCACCTGCGCGAAGGCCGGTTGCGCGAGGTTCTGACGGACTGGCGCACCCCGCCCGCCGACATCCACGCCCTCTATCCGGAACGACTGAACCTGCCGGCCAAGACGCTGGCCTTCGTCGACTTCCTGTCGCGGCGCTTTGCGCGACGCGTGCGCGCGCCGGGCTCGGACGCCGCGGTGTGGTGAGCGCTCAGATCTCGTCGATGGGCGTGCGGGCGGCAGCGCCCGCGGGCGCGCTGTCCGCGTCGATGGCGTAGCGGTCGCGCGTGCGCACATAGAAGCTGGCGCCAAACCGCCCCACCGGAAAGTAGTCCTGCAGCCGCACGCGCCACGTTTCCGTGTCGATCAGCCCGTCGCGCGCATGCAGCCAGCGGACCTGGCCGATGAAGATCTGGCGGCTGGCCGTCTCCAGGGTTTCAAAGAGCGTGCATTCGAACGCAACAGGCGCCTCTACGATGCGCGGCGGCGCCACGCGGTGGCTGGGCGCGGCGTCCAGGCCCGCATGCGCCAGTTCGCTGACATCGGACGGCAGGCGGTCGCCGCAGCGGTGCATCTTTTCCGCCATGGCCTCGTCGGTCAGGTGGACCACGAATTCCTTGTCCCGCGCGATGTTGACCGCCGTGTCCTTCAGGCCGCCGTCTTCCAGGCGGTTGATGCTGACCATCACGATGGGCGGGTCCTCGCCCAGCATGTTGAACATGCTGAACGGCGCGGCGTTGACCACGCCTGTCTCGGACAGCGTGGTGATCAGCGCGATCGGCCGGGGCACGATCAGGCTGGCCATCAGCTTGTAGCGCTGGTATTCGGTGATAGCGTCGAAGTCGATTTCCATATCAGGCCAGTCCCAGCATCTGGGCAAGGGTTTGCGCGGGCTGCGGGCGCTCCAGGCTGATGCGCCGCTCCAGGTCCGCAAGGTGGTTGTCGTTGATCCGCACGGCTTCGGCCACGTCGCCGCGTTCCAGCATGTCCACGATCAGCACGTGTTCGCCGTGTTCGCACGCGGCATTGCCCGGCGGCTCGTACAGCGCCACGATGAGCGAACAGCGCGACACCAGCTCGGCCAGGTAGCCGTGCAGGATGGTGTTGCCGGACAGTTCGCCCAGGCGGACGTGAAAGGCGCTGGCCTGCCGCGCCCAGGCCGGTTGCCCGGCGCGATGCAGCAGCGCATGCTCGTCGCGCAGCTGCCGGCGCAGCGAGGCGTAGTCGGCGCGCGTGGCGCGGGCCGCGGCCAGCGGCAGCAGCGCGGCTTCCAGCGCGCGGCGCGCCTGGAAGATCTGGCGGGTGTCTTCAGGGGTGGGTTCGGCCACCACCGCGCCGCGGTTGTGATGCAGGTCCACCACATGCTCGTGCGCCAGCCGCTGCAACGCCTTGCGGGCCACCGACCGCGATACGCCGAACAGTTCGCAGATCGCGGCTTCGGGCAGCTTGGTGCCGGGCGTGAGCCGCTGGCTCATCACGCTTTCGTAGACCGCTTCGCAGATGCGGCGCTCCATGTCGGCGTCGGGCAGGACGTCATCGTCCGCGGCGGGCTTGGCGGACTTGGACCGCGCGGTGGCGGAACTGTTGGGTTTGGCGGCGCTTTTGGTGGACATGCGGGACTCGGGTCAACAAGGGAAACACATCAAGGTGGCGGGACAGCGCCTAGTCGATCACGCCCGGCGGCAGGCTGTCCACGTGCCGGCAGATCTCGCCCGGCGTGGTGAACCAGATCTCGCCCCGGTCGCGGGCGGCGGCCAGCGGCGCCAGCGCGCGCCGCAAATGACGCAGCCGGTACGGCTGGCCGACGATGTACGGATGCAGCGCGATGCCCATGACCAGCGGCTGGCGGACCGCCTGCGCGCGCATTTCCTCGAACTGGTCAAGGATCATATCGGCAAAATCGCGCGCGTCCATCTTGCGGCCCATGATCATCGGAATGTCGTTGAGCTCCTGCGGATACGGAATCGCCCACAGGTCGCCCGCGCGGGTGCGCATGCGCATCGGCTGGTCGTCATGGCACCAGTTCAGCGTGTACCGGTAGCCCGCCTCGGCCAGCAGGTCGGGCGTCGAGTGGCTCTCGGAGATCCAGGGCGACAGCCAGCCGGCCGGCTCGCTGCCCGCATGCCGCAGGATGCGGTCGCGGCAATGCGCAAGCAGCGCGCGTTCCTCGGCTTCGGGCAGCCCGCCCTGCCGGTGCGCGTTGCTGTACCCGTGGCCGATCAGCTCATCGCCGCGCGCAAGAAAGGCATCCACCAGTTCCGGGCAGTGCTCGTACAGCGCGGTATTGATCAGCACGCCGGCTGGCAGGCGCAGTTCGTCGAACAGTTCCAGACAGCGCCAGGCCCCCACGCGGTTGCCGTATTCGCGCCAGGCGTAGTTCAGGACGTCCGGATGCGGAGACGGCGGGCCCAGCTCGGCGCCCAGCCCCTCTCCGAAGGCGAAATGCTCGATGTTGAACCCCAGGTACACAGCCAGGCGCGCGCCGTTGGGCCACGAATAATCGGCGCGGCCGGCGATGCCGCGATACGGAAAGCGGCCGTGGCAGGCCAGCGGTTGCGGCGTCCATGGGGACTGATCGTCGCGCCCCGGTTTAGTGCTTTGAAGCGAGGATGGATTCATTTTGGTGCAAATCCTGAAGCATGATTGTGAACAAAATTGCTGCGGTTTTGGCGACAAAATCCTGGCATCGGTGTGCACAAACCCCGTCTGCGCCGCCCGCGCCCTGCGGCGGCGGGGCGAAGTCGGCATACGGCAGGCGGCGCGGAACAGGTGGCATGGATCTTGCATGAGGGAACGAAGCAGCACTTAACCCCATGCAAGATTCATTCCACTTTTTCAGGAGTGTCCCGATGACCCCGACCCGTCGTTCCTTCATGCGCCGCGCGACCGCCGCCGCCCTTTTCGCCGCGGGCCTGGCCACGCAGCCGGCGCTGGCCGCGGACCCGATCAAGATCGGCCTGATCACCGCGCTGTCCGGGGAGTCGGCGCGCGCGGGCGAAGCGCTTACGCGCGGCATGACGGTCGCCATCGACGAGATCAACGCACGCGGCGGCCTTCTGGGCGGCCGCCAGGTCGTGCTGGTGCGCCGCGACGACGAAGGCAATCCCGCCAAGGGCATGGCCGCCGCGCGCGAGCTGATCTACAAGGAAAAGGTTGCCGTGCTGTTTGGCGGCCTGGACACGCCGGTCTCCATGGCCATCGTGCCCATCGTGAACCAGGAAAAAGTGCCGTTCATGGGCCCGTGGGCCGCCGGCACGGCCATCACGCAGAACAAGGGCACCCCCAACTTCGTGTTCCGCGTGTCCGCGATGGACGAGATCGTCGACAGCGCGATGGTGCAGTACGCGCAAAAGACGTTCCAGAGCGCCAAGCCCGGCATGATCCTGGTGAACAACCCCTGGGGCGAGTCCAACGAAAAAGGCCTGAATGCCGCGCTGGCCGCGGCCAAGGTCACGCCCGCCGGCGTCGAGAAATTCCAGCCCAATGACCTGGACATCGTGCCGCAACTGAGCCGTCTGAAGGCCGCCGGCGCCGACACGCTGTTCCTCGTGGGCAACGTGGGCCCGTCGGCGCAGGTGGTGAAGTCGCTGGACCGCATGGGCTGGAAGGTGCCGGTCGTTTCGCACTGGGGCCCTGCCGGCGGACGCTTCACCGAACTGGCCGGTCCCAACGCCAAGAACGTGCACTTCGTGCAGACCTACAGCTTCTTCGGCAAGCAGGGACCGGTGGGCGAGAAGGTGATGCAGGCGCTCAAGGCCAAGTATTCCGACATCAAGGGACCGCAGGACATCACGCCCGCCGTGGGCGTGGCCAACGCCTACGACGGCATGCAGCTGGCCGCGCTGGCCATCGCGCAGGCCGGTTCCACCGACGGCGACGCGGTGCGCCAGGGCTTCTACAAGATCGGCAAGTACGAAGGCCTGATCAAGACGTACGAGCAGCCCTTCACGCCGGCCACGCACGACGCGCTGCGCCAGGACGACTACGTCTGGACGCACTTCATCGACAACCGCATCCTGCCCGTCAAGGGCACGCAGTAACGCGGCCGGACCACGCGGGAGACGCGCATGTTGTTGATGTCCGCCATCGTCAGCGGCCTGGGCCTTGGAAGCATGTACGGCCTGATGGCCCTGGGCTTTTACCTGACCTACGCCGTGTCCGGCACGGTGAATTTTGCCCAGGGCAGCTCCATGATGCTGGGCGCCGTGCTGACCTACACGTTCGCCCAGACGCTGGGCTGGCCGCTGGCCATCGCGCTGGTGTTCGCCCTGGCACTGTGCGCGCTCTACGGCCTGGTCGTGGAACGGCTGGCGGTCAGGCCGTTTGCCAGCCGCGGTTCGAACGCGTGGCTCATGTCCACCGTGGCGCTGGGCATCGTGCTGGACAACGTGGTCATGTTCACGTTCGGCAAGGAGCCGCGCAGCCTGCCGTCGCCGCTGGCGCAAGCGCCGCTTGAAATCGGCGGACTGGGGCTGGGCATCTACCCGCTGCAACTGCTGATTCCGGTGGTCGGACTGGCGCTGGCGGCGGCGCTGCACACCTTGTCGCGCCGCACCCGCTGGGGCGTGGCGCTGCTTGCCGTGGTGCAGAACCCGAACGCCGCGCGGCTCATGGGCATCCCCGTGCGTCACGCCATCATGGCCGCCTTCGCGGTATCCACGCTGTTCGCGGGCGTGGCCGGCGCGCTGGTCGCCCCGCTCTTTAACGTGACGGCGGACATGGGCACCCTGTTCGGGCTGAAGGCCTACGTGGTCGCCATCCTGGGCGGCATCACCAGCGCGTGGGGCGTGATGATCGCGGGCCTCCTGTTTGGCGTGGTCGAAGCGCTGATCACCGTGGCGCTGGGGTCGGGGTACACGCAGATCATCAGCTTCACGCTGGTGATCGTCATGCTGGCCGTGCTGCCCAATGGCCTGTTCGGGCGCGCCGATGTGAGGAAGGTCTGATGAACACGCAATCCGCAATGCGCTGGCTGCCGCCGGCGCTGTACGCCCTGCTGGGCGCGGTGGCCCTGATGCTGGCGGCCACCGTCAACGGCTACTACGTCTTCGTGCTGGGCAACGTGGCGCTGCTGGCGCTGGCCGGCATCGGGCTGAACGTGCTTCTGGGTCTGACCGGCCAGATGTCGTTCGGCCACGCGGGCTTTTACGCGATCGGCGCCTACACGGTCGCCATCCTGACCGGCCAGGCCGGGTGGAGCTTCTGGCTGGCGTGGCCGGCCGCCGCGCTGGTGTGCGCCGCGTTCGGCCTGCTGCTCGCGGTACCGGCGCTACGCGTGAAAGGCCCTTATCTGGCGATGATCACGATTGCCTTCGGCTTCATCGTGGAGCACGCGCTGATCGAGGGCGGCGCCCTCACCGGCGGCCAGAACGGCCTGATGGGCATCGTGCAGCCCGCCATCGGCAGCCTGGGCGGCGACCGCGGCGTGGCCATGCTGGCCATCGTGGCGGTGTTTGCCGCGCTGATCGGCTATGCGCTGCTGTCGCGCGGCACATGGGGCGCGGCCATGCGCGCGGTCAAGGACAGCGAGACGGCCAGCGAATCGATCGGCATCAATCCGCTGGCGGTCAAGGCGGTGGCCTTCATGGTATCGGCCGCCGTGGTCGGGCTGGCGGGCGGCCTGTATGCGCCGCTGACCGGCATGATCACGCCGCACAACTTCAATTTCATGCAGTCCATCCTGTTCGTGCTGGCGGTGACGATCGGCGGCGCGGGCTCGCTGGCCGGACCGCTGCTCGGCGCGGTGGTGGTGGGCCTGCTGCCGGAAATGCTGTCCAGCCTGGAGGAATACCGCCTGCTGTTCTTTGGCGCCTTCCTGCTGGTGGTGCTGTGGGCCGCACCCGAAGGCGCCGCCGGACTGCTGGCGCGCTGGCGCCGGCGCGCGCAGACGCAGGGTCTGGCGCCCCGCCACGGCGCCATGCCCACGTCCGTGCGGGCCCGCCGCACACTGCATGCCGACGCGCTCACCATGACCTTCGGCGGCGTGCGCGCCGTGCAGGCGGTGTCGTTCACCGTGCCGCCCGGCGCCGTGACCGCGCTGATCGGCCCCAACGGCGCGGGCAAGTCCACCGTCATCAACATGTTGAGCGGCTACTACCAGCCGACCAGCGGCAACGTGAAGCTGGGCGAGGCGCCGCTGGCCGCGCTGGCGGCCCACCGCGTAGCGCGCAGCGGCATCGCCCGCACCTACCAGACCTCGCAGCTCTTCGACACATTGAGCGTCGAGGACAACGTCGCGCTGGGTATGTTGCGCGGCCGCCTGGGCGGGCTGCTGGCCTCGCACCGGTACCTGGCGGCCGACGTGCGCGAACGCGCGCGCGCCCTGCTCGCGTTCTGCGGCTACGAAGGCGCGCTGGACATCGCCGCGGCCGACCTGCCGCACGTGGACCGGCGGCTGGTGGAAATTGCGCGGGCGCTGGCCACCGACGCCGACGTGCTGCTGATGGACGAACCCGCGGCGGGCCTCTCGCGCGAGGACAAGACGCGGCTGGCCGGACTGCTGCGGCGCATCGCCGACGCTGGCGCGGGCGTGCTGCTGGTCGAGCACGACATGACGCTGGTGATGGGCGTGTCCGATCACATCGTGGCCATTGACGCCGGGCGCGAACTGGCGCAGGGCAGCGTCGCCGAGATCCAGCAATCCCCCGAAGTGCGGCAAGCCTACCTGGGCGACGAGGCCGCGCGCCGTGCGCCGGCCGCGCGGCACAGGCCGGCCGGCGAGGCGCTGCCGCCCGAGGTGCTGGGCGTGGGCAACCTGACAACCGGCTACGGCGCCAACCCCGTGCTGCACGGCATCGATCTGCAGGTCAGGCAGGGCGAGATGGTGGCGCTGTTGGGCGCGAACGGCGCGGGCAAATCCACGCTGATGCGCACGCTGGCCGGGCTGCACCGGCCCGCGCAGGGCGGCATGCACCTGCAGGGCCAGGAGCTGCACGGCCTGGCCGCCGACCGCATCGTCGCGCGCGGCCTGGTGCTGGTGCCTGAAGGCCGCCAGGTATTTCCGGGGCTGAGCGTGCTGGACAACATCCGCCTGGGCGCCTTCCTGCATCCGAAGGACCGCGAGGCGCGCGTCGAGGAAATGCTGACGCGCTTTCCGCGCCTGCGCGAACGGCTGCACCAGCGCGCGGGACTGCTTTCCGGCGGCGAACAGCAGATGCTGGCGATTGCGCGCGGCCTGATGGCCAAGCCCGTGATCCTGCTGCTGGACGAGCCGTCGCTGGGCTTGGCGCCCAAGATCATCGACGAGCTGTTCGAGGCGCTGGACCGGCTGCGCAAGGAATCGATGACGATCCTGCTGGTGGATCAGATGGCCGCGCTGGCGCTGTCGCTGGCCGACCGCGCGTACGTGCTGGAATCTGGCCGGGTTGCAGCGCACGGCGCTGCGGCCGACATCGCGCAGGACGGCGCGCTGGCCCGCGCGTACCTCGGCGCCTGACCGGCGGGGCGGCGGGGCGGCAGCAAGGCGGCTGCCCCGCCCGCCGCCGTCTCCCCGTCACGCCGCGTCTGGATCCAGCCGCGCCCCCGCGCGCACAATGCCGCAACGCTTGTGCGCGCGCATCACCACACCCACCTCGCTGTTCAGCACCCCGTCCAGTTCGCCCAGCCGGCGCGTCACCACGTCCCACAGATGCAGGCTGTCGCGGCACAGCACATGCCAGAAGAGCTGCGAGGCGCCGCTGGTGCCGAACAGGCAGCGCGTGTTGGGGTCCAGCGCCAGATGCGCGGCCAGCGCGTCGACCGCCTGCGGCCGCACCTGCACGGAAATCACCGCCTCCACCGGAAAGCCCACCAGCGCCGGCTCGACTTCGACGCGAAAGCTCAGCGCGCGGCGCTCCACCAGGTTCTGCAGCAGGCGATGCGCGGTCGGTTCGCTGACGCCGGAGCGCTCGGCCAATTCCGCCAGGCTGGCGCGCCCGTCGCGCATCAGGTGCGACACCATGCGCTGCTCGGGATCCGTCAACGCCACGGGCGGCGACAGCCGCGGCGCGTCCGCATCGCCGCCGGCCTGCGGCTGGATGCGCCACTGGCCCGCGCGCCGGAACGGCCGCAGCACCAGCCGCGCCTCCACGTGTTCGACCCCATCGATGGACGGCAGCACGCGGGTCACCACATCCGGCATGTCGGCCGCGTCGGCAAGCGTCAGCTCGGCCATCAGGTCGGCCGATCCGGCCAGCGTCACGACGAGCTGACTGATGTCCAGCCGCGCCAGACGCTCGGCCACGTCCGGCACGCGGCCCGATCGGCAACGCACCCACGCGTGCAGCACCACGCCGCGCCCGGTGGCCAGCGGATCCGGCTCCGCGATGACGCGCAGCGCGTCCGCATCCATCAGGCGCTTGATGCGCCGCGCGACGGTTCGCTCTGCGATGCCGGTTGCCGCGCCCAGCTCCCGCCAGGAGGCACGAGGCTGCGCCTGCAGCGCGACGAGGCACGCGAGATCCGTCTCGTCCAACGCGCCGATTAGGGAATTACCCTTACTTGACGTGACCATATTCATTAATCTAACGTTCGCGCATTGATAAAAACACAAATTTTATTGGTCTATTTGACCAAAAAACAAAACCCACTTTGAGGACGTCATGAGCAGCACATCCGCAACCTTGCGTCAGGCGCAAGGGGCAAGCGCCCCGCCCGTTTCGCGCGGCCGCACGATTCTGGCCGGTAGTGTAGGCAATGCGGTGGAATGGTTCGATTGGACCATCTACGCGTCGTTCGCCATCTTCTTTTCCAGCCAGTTCTTTCCGCCGGGCAACGAAACCACCGCCCTGCTCGCGACGTTCGGCATCTTCGCGGTGGGCTTTTTCATGCGTCCCGTCGGCGGCTGGGTGCTGGGTATCTTCTCGGACCGCTATGGCCGCAAGGCTGCGCTGGGCCTGACGATCCTCATGATGGCGGGCGGCTCGCTCATCATCGCCATCACGCCCACCTACGCCACCATCGGCATTGCCGCCCCCCTGCTGCTGACCGCCGCGCGCCTGCTGCAAGGCCTGTCGCTGGGCGGAGAGTATGCCTCGGCCACGACCTTTCTGGCGGAAATGGCGCCGCCCAACAAGCGCGGCTTCTACTCCAGCTTCGTGTTCTTCAGCGCCGCGGTCGGCATCCTGGCCGCCTCGGCCGTGGGCTGGATCCTCACCACCGTTCTAACCAAGGCCGACATGGCCGAGTGGGGCTGGCGCATCCCGTTCATGCTGGGCGCGCTGGGCGGCCTGGCCGGCATGTGGATCCGCCGCGCCATTCCGGAAACCGAAGCGTTCTCGCATGCCAAGAAGGCTGGCGTTGAAAAGCAGCCGCTGCGCACGCTGCTGCGCGACCACCCGCGCGAAGTGCTGCGCATCGTCGGCTTCTCGGTCCTCACCACGTTCGCGTTCTACATCTTCGTGGCCTACGTGCCCACCTACGCCATCCGGCAGGTCGGCGCCGATCCCAAGACCGCGTTCGCGGCCAACACCGTCGCGCTGATCGTGTTCATGCTGGTGCAGCCGCTGTTCGGCATGCTGTCCGACCGCATCGGCCGCAAGCCGCAGCTCATCTTCTTTGCCGCGGGCTACCTGATCTTCTTCTACCCGATCATGACCACGCTCGGGCCGTCGTTCGGTTCGATCCTGGCGGTCGAGCTGTTCGGGCTGGTGCTGTACGCCATGTACACCGCGATTGCGCCCGCCATCATGTCGGAACAGTTTCCCACCAGCGTGCGCGCCGTCGGCATCGGCACGCCGTACAACCTGGTCGTCGCGCTGCTGGGCGGCACCACGCCCTACCTGCTGACCTGGCTGCAAAGCAAGGGCATGGAGCGCTGGTTCTTCTATTACGTGCTGGCCGGCGCCGTGATCACGCTGATCACCTTCATCCGCATGCCCGAGACGAAGGGCCAGGTCCTGAAATAGGCTGTCCTCTTCTCGCGCCCTTCCCTCACATCGCTTTCCGGTCCCGCCGCGGACCGGAAGGCTTTTTCCTTTTCGATGAGACTTATGCCCGCCCAAGACATCGACCTGCATTTCCAGGATGCGCGCCAGCTTGCCCGCGCCATCCGCGAGCGCAAGCTGCGTTCGCGCGATCTCACCCTGCATTTCCTTGACCGGATCGAACGCGGCGCGGCGCTGGCGGCCTACAGCGTGGTCACGGCCGAGCGCGCGCTGGCCCAGGCCGACGCGGCGGACCGGCTGCTGGACGCCGGCATTTGCGCTGGCCCCCTGCATGGCGTGCCCGTCGCGGTCAAGGACAGCGTGCAGTGGGAAGGCACCGTCGTCAGCGGCGGCTCACAGGCGCGCGCCGGCGTTGTCAGCACCGAGACCGCCGCCGCGGCTCGCGGGCTCGCGGCAGCGGGCATGGTGATCCTGGGCAAGACGCGCATGACGGAATTCGCGTTCGGGCTGTCGGGGCAGAACCCGACGCAGGGCACCGCCCGCAATCCGTGGGACGCCACCGTGGCGCGCGCGCCCGGCGGTTCGTCCAGCGGCGCGGGCGTGGCCGTGGCCGCGGGCCTGGCCCCGATCGCGCTGGGCGGCGACACGGGCGGCTCCGTGCGCGCGCCGGCGGCGCTGAACGGCGTGGTCGGCTACAAGCCGTCCTCCGGTCTCATCAGCCGGGCCGGCTGCCTGCCGCTGTCGGAAACGCTGGACGTGCTGGGCCCGATCGCGCGCACCGTCGCCGACGCGCGTCTGCTTACGCAACTGCTGGCCGCGCCGGACGTCGATGACGCCGCCACGCTTGCGCTGCCCGCCACCTGCTTCACCAGCCTGCGGCACAGCGCCCCCCGCAAGCCCGGCGCCGTCGCCGTGCTGGCGCCGCAGTCCTGGCCCGCCCCGCTCACCGACGAGGCGCTGCAAGCCTGGCACGCGGCGCAGCAACGCCTGGCGCAGGCCGGCTATACGCCCGCCGCCTGGCATCCGCCCGCGTCGCTGTCCTTTGCCCGCATGGCCGACGACAACTCGCTGGTGCTGGCCTACGAGGCCTATCGGCATTTCGGCGCGCTGGCCGAAGACCCTTCGCAGCCGTTGTGGGACGTGGTGCGCGCGCGCATCGCCGCTGGCGGCCGGATCACACAGGCCAGCTACGAGACCGCGCTGTCGCGCCGCCAGGCCGACATGGCGGCCTTCGGGCAGGCCATGCAGGGCATCGACGCCTTGCTCATGCCCGCGATCGATCAGGCCGCGCAGGCGCTGGACGCGCAGGACACGCGCCACGCCGGCCTGGGCAAGCTGCTGCGCCCGGCCAACTTCCTGGGCGCGGCGGCGGTCGCACTGCCGTCAGGCCTGGACGCGCAGGGCTTGCCGAGCGCCG
The DNA here is from genome assembly GCF_001428165.1 of Achromobacter sp. Root170. Classification (NCBI taxonomy): domain Bacteria; kingdom Pseudomonadati; phylum Pseudomonadota; class Betaproteobacteria; order Burkholderiales; family Alcaligenaceae; genus Achromobacter; species Achromobacter sp. Root170. Next base: position 141,552 of record NZ_LMHN01000018.1, on the reverse strand, counting down.
TGCAATTGCTGGCGCCCGCGGGCGCCGATGCCGCGCTGCTCGATTGCGCGGCGGCGCTGGAAGCGGTGCTGTCGCCCGTGCCGCGGCATCCGGACCTGTCGGCCTGGGGACTCTGAAAAAGAAAAAGCGCCCGATCGGATCGGGCGCTTTTTTCAACCGGGGTAGCGGTTGGCGTCAGGCGGACTTCTTCAGTTCCTGGACCTTGTCCGTGGCTTCCCACGAGAACTCGGGCTCGGAGCGGCCGAAGTGGCCGTAGGCGGCGGTCTTGGTGTAGATCGGGCGCAGCAGGTCCAGCATGTTCACGATGCCCTTCGGACGCAGGTCGAAGTGCTCGCGCACCAGCTTGGCGATCTGGTCGTCGGGGATGACGCCCGTGCCTTCCGTGTAGACGGTGATGTTGATGGGTTCGGCCACGCCGATGGCGTAGCTGACCTGCACCTGGCACTGGCGCGCCAGACCGGCGGCCACGATGTTCTTGGCCACGTAGCGGGCGGCGTAGGCGGCCGAACGGTCGACCTTGGACGGATCCTTGCCCGAGAACGCGCCGCCGCCGTGCGGGCAAGCGCCGCCGTACGTGTCGACGATGATCTTGCGGCCGGTCAGGCCGCAATCGCCTTGCGGGCCGCCGATGACGAAGCGGCCGGTCGGGTTGACCAGGAACTTGGTCTTGGGCGTGATCAGGCCTTCGGGGAAGCTAGGCTTGATGATGTCTTCGATGACCGCTTCGCGGATGGTCTCTTGCGAGACTTCCGGCGCATGCTGGGTCGACAGCACGACGGTGTCGACTTCGGCGGGACGGCCGTCGACGTAGCGGAACGTGACCTGCGACTTGGCGTCCGGGCGCAGCCAGCCAAGGCGGCCGTCCTTGCGCAGTTCGCTCTGGCGCTGCACCAGGCGGTGCGCGTACCAGATCGGGGCAGGCATCAGGTCGGGGGTTTCGTCGCAGGCGTAGCCGAACATCAGGCCTTGGTCGCCCGCGCCCTGGTTCAGGTAGTCTTCCGAGCTGCGGTCCACGCCCTGCGCGATGTCGGGCGACTGCTTGTCGTAAGCGACCAGCACCGCGCAACCCTTGTAGTCGATGCCGTACTCGGTGTTGTCGTAGCCGATGCGGCGGATCGTATCGCGCGCGACCTGGATGTAGTCGACGTTGGCGGTGGTGGTGATTTCGCCAGCCAGCACGACCAGGCCGGTGTTGCACAGCGTTTCGGCTGCGACACGCGCGTTCGGGTCTTGCGTGAAGATGGCGTCGAGGATCGAATCGGAGATCTGATCGGCAACCTTGTCGGGGTGCCCTTCGGAGACGGATTCGGAAGTAAAGAGAAAATCGTTGTTGGCCACAGATGCGTCCTTAGTGTCCGGTCTTGCCGGCGCATAGGTTCTCGAGGCGCGTTGCACCCCGGTCTGCATGACAATGCCAACTGGGCGCGACGCTTTAGCGGATTTGGCACGGGCCGCGCTAAGCGCTTTGCCCTTGCCGTCGCCCCGCAAGTTGTCGGTTAACTCGGCGACTGGGCGCATTTTAAGCGAAAATGCCGTTCTTATGCTTGCGGCCGGGGTGTATCCATATGCCTCGATCAGCGGTATTACCCTGCCCGATTTCAACCTTTTGAAGCATGTTGCTGCCCCTGTTCCGACTTTTTGCCGCCCTGCCGCTCCCCGTCGCGCATGCGATCGGGCGGTTCGCGGGACGCGCCATCTACGCCTTGCCGGGCAAATACCGGCGGCGCCTGCAGGCCAATGCGGCGCAGGCCGGCTACCCCGGCGCGGCGTTCGCGCGGCGCGCGGCGGCCGAAGCCGGCGCGATGATCCTGGAAAATCCCCGCGTCTGGTTCCGCAACCAGGAAAGCCTGGCGCAGGTGGTCTCGGACGATGACGACGTCGTCGCCGCCGCCCGCGCCGAAAACAGGGGCATTCTCTTTCTGACCCCCCACCTGGGCTGCTTCGAGATCACCGCCCGCTATCTGGCCCGCCAGATGCCCATGACGGTGATGTTCCGCCCCCCGCGCAAGCAAGCGCTGGCGCCGCTGCTGGAAACGGCGCGCAACAGTTCGGCCGTCAATGCGGTGCCCGCCAACATGCAGGGCGTGCGCGAATTCGTGCGCGCGTTGCGCCGCGGCGAATCCGTCGGCATGCTGCCCGACCAGGCCCCCAGCGTGGGCGACGGCGTGTGGGTGCCCTTCTTCGGACGCCTGGCCTACACCATGACACTGCCCGGCAAGCTCGCGTCGCAGACCAACGTCCCCATCATCCTCACCGCCGGCGAACGCCTGCCCAAGGGCCGCGGCTGGCGCATCCACTACGTCCGGGTGCCCGAGCCGCTGCCGGCCGAGCCCGAGGCCCAGGCCGCGCTCATCAACGCCGCAATGGAAACGCTGATCCGCCGCTGCCCCGACCAGTATCTCTGGAGCTACAACCGCTACAAGACCCCGCGCGGCGCCAGCCCGGCGCCCGGCGCGGAACCGCCGTCCCCGGCCGCCTGAGCCTTTCCGCCGATCCCGCCGCCCGGTCTCATTCCGCATCCATGAACGATAAAAAAACGCGCACGCTGGTCTCCCTGCTGAAATGGTTCGGCCGTATCAAGCCGTCGACGCGCCTGCGCATCGGCGCCGTGCTGGGCTGGCTGGCGCCCCGGCTGGCCAAGTCGCGCGCGCGCATCGTGCGCCGCAACCTGGAACTGTGCTTTCCCGACCAGCCCGAGGCCGTGCGCGAACAATGGGTGGCCGACCACTTCCGGGCGCTGGCGCAGTCCATCGTCGACCGCGGCGTGCTCTGGTACGGCACGCCCGACGCCATCAAGGACATGGTCACGCAGACGGGCGCCGACCGCATCAACGCGCTGACCGCCGAAGGCCGCGCCGTCATCCTGCTGGCGCCGCACTTCATTGCGCTGGACGCGGCCGCCACCCGCCTCACCATGGAAGTGCCCAGCGCGGCCACCATGTACACGCCGCAAAGCGATCCGCACATCGACGCCGTCGTGGCCGCCGGGCGGGCGCGCTTCAATGAAGTGTTCCTCGTCAGCCGCAAGGACGGCGTGCGCGACCTCATCCGGCATCTGCGCGCGCCCCGCCCCGTCTACTACCTGCCCGACATGGACTTCGGCCGGCAGGGTTCGGTCTTCGTGCCGTTCTTCGGCGTGCCCGCCGCCACGCTGCTCGCCACGGCCCAGCTTGCCCAGAAATGGAACGCCGCGGTCCTGCCGATCGTGGGATTCTGGAATCCGGACACCGGCAAGTACCACGTCGACGTGCTGCCGCCGCTTGAAGACTTCCCCGGCAGCGACAGCCTGGAAGCGGCCACCGCGCGCCTGAACCGCGACCTCGAAAGCTGGGTGCGCCGCTGCCCCAGCCAGTATTACTGGGTCCACCGCCGCTTCAAGACCCGCCCCGAAGGCGAGCCCAAGCTGTACTGACCGCCGTCGCTCGCCGCGCCGCGAGAATGGGCGATAATCCGGTGATGAACTGGAACTTCACCAAAATGCACGGCGCGGGCAACGATTTCGTTGTGCTCGATGGCGTTCGCCAAACCATCGAGATGACGCCCGAGCGCGCGCGCGCGCTCGGCGACCGCCACTTCGGCATCGGCGCCGACCAGATCCTGCTGGTCGAACGCGCCACGCGGCCGGACGCCGACTTCCGCTATCGCATTTTCAATTCCGACGGCAGCGAGGTCGAACACTGCGGCAACGGCGCCCGCTGCTTCGTGCGCTTCGTGCACGAGCAAGGCCTGTCCGACCGCAACCCGCTGCGCGCGGAAATCGCCACGGGCATCCTGGTCCTGGACGAAGGCGACGACGAGCAGGTCACCGTCGAAATGGGCAGCACCCGTTTCGACCCGGCCGCGCTGCCCTTTGACACCGCCGGCCTGCCTTCGGCCACGCAGGGCCAGGACACCGTCTGGGAACTGGACCTGGACGCGCCCGCCGGCCTGCCGCGCGTGGTCGCCGTGTCGGCGGTTGCCATCTCCAATCCGCACGCCGTTCAGGTCGTCGAGAACGTCGACACCGCACCCGTCGCCGTGCTGGGCCCGCTGATCGAAACCCATCCGCGCTTTGCCCGCCGCGTCAACGCCGGCTTCATGCAGGTTGTTGACCGCCACAACATCCGCCTGCGCGTCTTCGAACGCGGCGCCGGCGAAACGCTGGCCTGCGGCACGGGCGCCTGCGCGGCAGTCGCGGCCGGCATCCGCCGCGGCCTGCTCGATTCGCCCGTGCGCGTGCAAACGCGCGGCGGTGTGCTGACCGTCGCCTGGAACGGCGAACAACTGCGCATGACCGGCCCGGCCGAATCCGTCTTCACGGGCCAGGTCGACATCGACAAGCTCGTCTTCTCCATGGCGCTGAACCGATAATCCCTATGACCGATACCGCTTTCACCGCCCAGGACATCGCAGCCTTTCTGCAAGAAAACCCCGGTTTCTTCGACGAACACGCCGACGTCTTCGCCACCCTGCAGGTGCCGCACCCTCACGGCTCGCGCGCCATCTCGCTGGGCGAACGCCAGATCCTCACGCTGCGCGAGCGCACCCGTGAACTGGAATGGCGCCTGAATGAACTGGTGCGCAACGCCTCCGCCAACGAGACCATCGGTTCGCACGTGGCCAAGTGGTGCTGCCGCCTGTTGTCCGAATGCGATCCGCAGCTGGTGCCGGGCGAAATTGCGCTGGGCCTGGCCGAGCAATTCGAACTGAACCACGTGGCGCTGCGCCTGTGGAACCTGTCCGAATTGCCCAATCAAGGCTACGGCGAGCCCGTCTCCGAAGACGTGCGCACCTTCACCGACAGCCTGAAGACGCCTTATGTCGGCACGGACACCGCCTTCGAAGCGGTAGCTTGGCTGGACGCCAAGCCCAAGTCGCTGGCACTGGTGCCCCTGCGCCTGGAAGCCGACGGCCCGGCCGTGGGCCTCTTGGTGCTGGGCTCCGACGACCCCGAACGTTTCACGCCCGAAATGGGCACGACGTTCCTGGAGTCGATCGCCCAGCTCGCGTCGGCCGCGCTGCATCGGCTGAATCCGGCCTCGCCCAAGGCGTAAGGCTGCCGGGGCGGACAAGGACAACGCGATGCGCGACACCGAGCCGAACGCCAATCCGCCCGCCCTGCCCGATCCGATGAGCGCCTGGCTGCGCCATCTGGAGACCAACCGCCGGTACTCGCCCCATACCTTGGATGGCTACCGGCGCGAACTGCACTTTTTGCGCGAACTCGCCGACAAGGCCGGCCTGCCGCTGGACAAGCTCGGCAACGGCCACATCCGCCAATTCGTGGCGCGCCTGCATGCGCAGGGCCGCGGCCCGCGCAGTCTGGCGCGCACGCTGGCGGCCTGGCGCGGCTTTTACCAATGGTGGGCGCCGGCCGCCGAGCTGGCTGGCAATCCCGTCGCGGGCGTGCGCGCACCCAAGGCGCCCCGCGGCCTGCCCAAGGCGCTGTCGGTCGAGCAGACCCAGGCCCTGCTGGACAGCGCGCCGGCCCAGGTCGCCACCGAACCGGCCGCCCTGCGCGACCAAGCCATGTTCGAACTCCTGTATTCCAGCGGATTGCGTCTGTCGGAGCTGGTGGGATTGGACCTGCGCTACACGCGCACGGCCGACTACGAATCGCGCGGCTGGCTGAATCCGGACGAGGCCGAGGTCGTGGTGCTGGGCAAGGGCGGCAAGCGCCGCTCGGTGCCGGTGGGCCAGCAGGCCATGGCCGCGCTGCGCAAGTGGATCGAGGTGCGTCCGCAGCTCGCGCCGCCCTCGCCGCTGCCCGAAGACGCTGCCGCGCTGTTTCTGGGCGCGCGCGGACGCCGCATTTCGCCGCGCGTGGTGCAGTTGCAGCTCGCACGCATCGCGCAGACGGCCGGGGTGCCCACGCATGTGCATCCTCACGTCTTGCGCCACAGTTTTGCCAGCCACGTGTTGCAGTCCGCGCAGGACCTGCGCGCCGTGCAAGAGATGCTGGGACACTCCAACATCTCGACCACGCAAATCTACACGCGGCTCGATTTCCAGCATCTGGCCAAGGCCTACGACCAGGCGCATCCACGCGCCGGGCGCAAGTCCTGACACCCGCGGGCCACGCCGCGAGTTGCCCGTCATCGACCGCTAGCCGCCCGCGGCGACCATGCCGCCCAGCAGCATCACCCCCAGCAACAGCACGGCAATCGCCGCCAGCGCCTCGATGCCATAACGCAGCCATGCCGCGCCCGCGCTGGACATGCGGCTGCCCAGGCGCGTGGCGGCGCCCCCGGCGGCGACAGCCAGGCAAGCCAGCGCCGCCACGGTCAGCCCCGTGCCCAATCCCATCGCCAGCGCCGACGCCACGCCCGCCATGAAAAAGCCCTGGGACAGCGCGAACACCAGCACGATCAACGCCCCGCTGCACGGCCGCAGGCCCACCGCCAGGATGGCGGACCACGCGCGCCGCCAGTTCAGCGGACCGGCGACCTGCTCGGGCGCGGGCACATGCGCGTGTCCGCAACCGCAGTCGTGATCGTGGTGATGGTCGTTGTGGTCGTGGCCGTGACGATGGGAGTGGGCCTCCGCGTATGCATGTGCATGTGCATGTGCCTGTGCGTGTTCGTGATCATGCGCATGTTCGTGATCATGCGCCTGCCCACGCGCGCCGGCCCGCCGCAGCAGCGGTCTCACCGCCTTGATCCACACCAGCCACACGCCCAACAGCGTTACCAGCGCGTACGAAGCCAGCTCCAGCCAGCGCGTGGCTTCGTTCATGGTGGCCGCGGTGGCGTTGAACACGACCGCCAGCACCGCCACCATCACAATCGCCACCAGCGCCTGGATCAGTGACGACGCCAAGGCCAGCAGCGCCCCGTTGCGCGCCGTCTGGCGGTTGGCCAGCACATAGGATGAGATCACCGCCTTGCCGTGGCCCGGTCCCAGCGCATGAAAGACGCCATAGGCAAAGGACAGGCCCATCAGGGCCCACGCCGCGCCGCCGTCCGCCTGCCAGGCGCGCACCGCGCCCGTCAGTTGCCGGTAGAAGTGCGACTGCCAGACGGACACGCTGCCAAAGAAGCTGGACAGCCAGCCGGGCCCTGCCAGCCCGCCCCCGCTTTCGGGCACGCCGAACGGATGCGCGCCTTGCGCGGCGGCTGCCGAGATGCCGCCCAGCATCAGCAGCAGAACGACCGCCAGCGCGCGTTGCGGCCGGCTTACGGGCATCGCACCTCGATGCGGTGCGTGAGCCCCTTGGTGATGGCAAAAAGTTCGTCCGGCAAGGCGTCCGGGTCGGCCGGGATCGCGGCCAGTTCCTGCATGGTTTTCCAATCCAGTTCCTTGGGCTTGCGATAGTCGGCCGTGCAGGCCGCGCCCTGCGGTGCGCCCAGCGACACTGCGCCCTTCTCGTCAAATGCGTAGGCCACGAAATAGGTGGGGTCGTAGATGTCCACTTGCGCGCCGCCCGCGCCCGGCGCGACGGGCTCGGCCAGCGGCAACGTGAAGGACAGCGTGAGCCGCGTGGTCTTGGGGTTCCAGTCGACGCGGGCGTCGCGCGGCGCGGCGAATGCCGCGCTCTTGCCGTTGACCGTGACCCGCGTGAAGTAGTGGGAGATCGGTTCGCCCAGCGCCTTCATCCAGTCCTGCGCCATGCCTTGCAGCGTCGCGGCGGGCAGGGATCCGTCCTTGCCCTTTTTCAGGCCCTGCGTCGCATAGGCGCCGAACATTTCGTCGAACCGCCACACCTGCCGCACGGCGGTGATGCGCTGCTCGGCATCGACATCGATCTGCGCGCGCGCGTCGATCCACATATGCGGGTGCGCGTTGGCGGCGCCCGCCGTCAGCAGCGCCGCCACGGCGCTCAGGGTTGCAAGGCCGCGGCAAGCTGGCGTGCGTTCCATTCAAACATTTCCAGATAGGTGGCGCCCGGCTGTCCGGGCTTGGACAGGGCATCGGAGTAGAGCGTACCACCCACCTTGGCGCCGGTCTCGCGGGCAATCTGCTGGACCAGTTTGGGACTGCTGATGTTCTCGACGAACACCGCCGGCACCTTGTCGCGCCGCACCTGTTCGATGATCGCGGCCACCTCGCGCGCCGACGGCTCGGCGTCCGTCGACACGCCCATCGCGGGGATGAACGTCACGCCATAGGCGTCGCCGAAATAACCGAACGCGTCGTGCGAGGTCACAACCTTGCGCCGGTCGGCGCCAATGGCATCGAAGCTTTTGCGCACGCTGGCGTCCAGCGCCTGCAGCTTGGCGATATACGTGTCGGCGCGTTGGCGGTAGGCCTGCGCATGCGCGGGGTCCGCGGCCGCCAGGCCGTTGGCCACATTGCGCGCGTAGATCACGCCGTTGGCCAGGCTCTGCCAGGCATGCGGATCGGCGTCGCCGTGGTGATGATGATGGCCCGGCTCGTGGTCGTGGTCGTGATCGTGGTCGTGGTCATGGTCGCCCTTGTGGTCGTCCTTATGCCCATGGTCATGCTCTTCGCCATGCCCCGCGAACTTGCGCGGCGCGACGCCCTGGGACGCCGTCACCGTCTGTCCCGCGAAGCCGGACGCCTTTGTCAGCTTGGGCAGCCAGGTCTCGAAATCCAGCCCGTTCACCACCAGCACGCGCGCCTCGGCCAGCTTCCTTGCATCACCCGGCGTGGGCTCGTAGCCGTGCGCGTCGCCGTCGGGGCCGACCAGCGTGGTCAGGCTGATGTCGGCGCCGCCCACTTCCCGCACGATGTCGCCCAGGATGGAAAAGCTGGCCACCACCTTCAACGGCTCAGCCGCCTGTGCAATGCCCAGGACGGCGGTCAGGCAGGCGCCCGCCAGGGCCAGCAGTGCGCGGCGGCGGGCCGGCAGAATCGAACGCATGGTCAATCTCCTTAGGAAGTCTCAGGCAGGTCGCGCGCGGCGCGTTGCCCGCAGCAGCCCGCCCTGCGGGCCGCCCACGATGGAAAACAGATAGCAGGCGCCGGCCGCCAGGATGATCGCGGGCGAGGCCGGCACGTCGAAGTGATAGGAGACCAGCAGCCCGGCCACGGAAGACGCCACGCCGATCGCCGCCGACAGCGGAATCTGCCGGGCCGCGCTGCGCACCCAGAACCGCGCCGCGGCGGCCGGCAGCATCATGATTCCCACCACCATCAGCGTGCCCAGCACCTGAAAGCCCGCCACCAGGTTCACGACCACCAGCACCAGAAAGCCCATGTGCACAAGGCCGCCCATGCCGCCGCTGGCGCGCAGGAACCCCGGGTCCAGGCATTCGGCGACCAGCAGCCGGTAGATTGCCGCCAGGACGAGCAAGGTCACGCTGGCCGTGGCCGTCACGAGCAGCAGCGCCGCGTCGTCCAGCCCCAGCACCGTGCCGAACAGCACGTGCAGCAGGTCCATGTTGGAGCCGCGCAGCGACACCAGCAGCACGCCGAGCCCGAGCGAGATCAGGTAGAAGGCGGCAAAGCTGGCGTCTTCGCGCAGCGGCGTCAGCCGGGCCACCAGCCCGGCCAGCAATGCCACGGCCAGGCCGGTGGCGATGCCGCCCAGCATCATCGCGCCCAGCGACAGGCCCGCCATCAGAAAGCCCGCGGCCACACCTGGCAGGATGGCGTGCGACATCGCGTCGCCCATCAGGCTCATGCGCCGCAATACGAGAAAAACGCCCAAGGGCGCCGCGCCCAGCGACAGCGCGCAGGCGCCGGCCAGCGCGCGCCGCATGAAGCCGTAGTCCAGGAACGGCGACGCCAGCCACTGTGCAAGCGTCATGACCAGGCTCCCGCCTGCCGCTGCCGGGCCGCCTTCAGGTGGGCCTCGCTCAACGTCGCGGCAGTGTCGCCCCACGCCACCACCGAGCCCGACAGCAGCAGGCATTCCGGAAAGTGATCGCGCACCAGGTCCAGATCGTGCAGCACCGCGATCACGGTGCGGCCCTGTCCATGCAGGCCGCACAGCAGGGCCATCAGGTCCTCGGCCGTGTGGCTGTCCACGGCCGCGAAAGGCTCATCCAATAGCAGCACCGGCGCGTCCTGCACCAGCATCCGCGCAAACAGGGCGCGCTGCATCTGCCCGCCCGACAGCGTGTCCACGCCCCGGTCCGCGGCATCGGCCAGGCCGACGGTTTCCAGCGCCTGCATGCAGCAATCCAGCTCCTCGCCGCCGAACCCGCGCCATCCGCCCACGCGTCGCCAGGCGCCCATGGCCACCAGGTCCAGGACCGTGGTGGGAAACGACCGGTCCAGTTCCGCCGCCTGCGGCAGCCACGCCAGCGCCGACCGCCCGGCGCCCTGGATGCGCACGCTGCCCGTCATCGGGCGCAGAACGCCCATGATTCCCTTGATGAGCGTGGACTTGCCCGCGCCGTTCGGGCCGACCACAGCGGTCATGCCGCCCGGCGCGAAACTGCCCGAGACCGAGCGCAGCGCGGGCCGCCCGTGCCAGCCGAACGAGGCGTCGGCCAGCTCGACGGTGATGGGCGCCGCCGTCATCGCAGCCACCCCTCAAGCGTCCACCAGTTCAGCGCCCAGCCGGTCAGCGCCCACAGCACGGCGGCGGCCACCGCGGCATACGCCATGCGGCGCCATGCGGAAACAAGAAATGCGGATCGGGCGGGCGCGCGCCGGCCGGGCGCGGCGCCGGACCGCGGGGGCAGGAGCGTGAAATGGGACATGGCAGGCAACAGCGGAAAACGGCAGCGTAAAGGAACAGCGATGGTTTTATTATGTTATATCATAACTGAACTGGACTAGCCCGCCTGCCAGTTCCCGGACCCAGGGGTTTTCTGCTACCTTCCAGGCATCTCGCGCGCGCATCGCGCGCGCGCTTTCCATTCAGATAAAGCCCGCCATGTCCGCACCGTCCCGTCCACCCCGCAACGACAGCGTAGGCGCTCAGCTCAGCGTCGCCGAAACGCTGTGCGCGCAGCGCGGACGCCGCCTGACCCCCATCCGCCGCAAGGTCCTTGAACTCCTGCTGCGCCATGGCCGCAGCCTGAAGGCCTACGAGCTGCTGGACGCGATGCGCGCCGTTCACCCCGGCGCCGCGCCACCCACGGTGTACCGTGCGCTGGACTTCCTGATGGACGAAGGCCTGATACACCGCCTGGACGCCGTCAATGCCTGGAGCGCCTGCCACGACGCCGGCGGCGCGCCGCACGACCTGCTCGTCGTCTGTACCGGTTGCGGCGCCGTCGCCGAAGTCTCCGACCCGGCCATGAGCCGGCAGCTGGCCGAACGCGTCGCCCAGACGGGTTATGCGCTGGCCACGCACGAAACCGAGATCCGCGCCCTGTGCCCGCAGTGCCAAAAGACGCAGCCGGCCGACGCGGGTCACCACCACCATCACCACTGAACGGGGATCTTCCCCCTTTCGTTTCATCCGTTGGATGCGCCCGACTGGGCGGAACGTTTCAGCCCGGTTACTGCTTGCGTATCCATGCGCCCTTGAAACCCCGCAAACCGCCCCAAAATAGGGGTATCGCCCCATACTTGACGGCGTACGGCTGCCATCTGGCGGCCACGGCCCCCCGGGTTGGCCCGGGGTTTGCCCCCTGCCCCCGACTGTGCTGTAATCCTGCGTCCGGCCGCTATCGGCGGCTGTCGCAGCCTGTGGCAGACATCTCCGGCAGGGACTGAAAACCCCGTCAGGCGCCGTGTTTCACGCCCCTGACATCACGCTAGCAGCTTCGCCATGAATACCCCGCGCAGTTTGGACAAAATGGTTCCCGTCACCATCCTCACCGGCTTCCTCGGTGCGGGCAAGACCACCCTGCTCAAACGCATCCTGACCGAATTCCATGGCCGCCGCGTTGCGGTCATCGAAAACGAATTCGGGCCGGAAAGCATCGACAACGACCTGCTCGTGCAGGACAGCGACGAAGAAATCATCGAACTGTCCAACGGGTGCGTCTGCTGCACGGTGCGCGGCGACCTGATGCGCACGCTGTCCGACCTTCGCGCCAAGCGCGAAGCCGGCGACCTGAATTTCGAACGCGTCATCCTCGAAACCACCGGCATGGCCAACCCCGGCCCCGTGTGCCAGACGTTTTTCATGGATGACGACATCGCCGAGTACTACCGCCTGGACGCGGTGGTCACGGTGGTCGATGCCAAGCACGGCATGGCCACGCTCGACGCACAACCCGAAGCCCAGAAGCAGGTCGGTTTCGCCGACCGCATCCTGATCTCGAAGAAAGACCTGGTCAACGAAGTCGACTACGAAGCGCTGCGCCACCGCCTGGTTCACATGAACCCGCGCGCGCCGATCACCGCCGTCAACTTCGGCGACGTCGACCTCAAGTCCATCATCGACATCAGCGGCTTCAACCTGAATTCCATTCTGGACATCGACCCGGAGTTCCTGGCCGATGAGCATCCGGACGCCGCGCACGACCATGCCCACGGGCACGATCACGACCATGATCACGGCCACGGCCATGACCACGGTCACGATCATGACCACGACGGCGAATGCGGCGCGCACTGCAATCATGCCCATCATCACCACCCCAAGCACGACGACGAAATCGGCGCGTTCGTGTTCCGTTCCAACAAGCCGTTCGATCCCGCGCGCCTTGAGGAATTCCTGGGCGGCGTCGTGCAGGTCTATGGCCCCGACCTGATGCGCTACAAGGGCATCCTGTACATGAAGGGCATCAACCGCCGCATGTTGTTCCAGGGTGTGCACATGATGATGGGCGCCGAACCCGGCAAGCCGTGGACCGCGGCCGAAAAACCGTCCACCAAGATGGTGTTCATCGGACGAAAGCTGCCCCAGGAGATTTTTACCCGGGGCTTGGAGCAGTGCCTGGCGGGGTAATCCCCATTCCTGCGTGACGCGATGCGACGAAGGCAGTACTGTGAGGTACGGATAGCGTAGGCAACAAGTAACACGGACCGGGACGGACGCCCGCGCCAGGATCGATTCATAGTGGAGTGTTTACATGGCTACCAAGGCAGCAACCAAAAAATCAAGCAAGTCGACGAGCGATACGGCGATTGATCTGCCCAGCGAGAAGGAATTGCTGGCCATGCCCGAGTCCGACTATATGAACGACCGCCAATTGGCGTTCTTCAAGGAACGGCTCAAACAACTCGAGCAGGACATTCTGGCCAACGCCGGCGAGACCACCGAGCACCTGCGTGAAACGCAATTCGTGCCCGATCCCGCCGACCGCGCCACCATCGAGGAAGAGCACGCCCTGGAACTGCGCACCCGCGACCGCGAGCGCAAGCTGCTCAAGAAGGTGCAGCAATCCATCGCCCGCATCGACAGCGGCGAATACGGCTGGTGCGAAGAAACGGGCGAGCCCATCGGGATCCCTCGCCTGCTCGCCCGACCCACGGCCACCCTGTCGCTCGAAGCGCAGGAACGCCGCGAGATGCGTCAAAAGCTGTACGGCGACTGACCCGTCCCGCATTCGCTCCGTCCCCTGAAAGGCCATGCCGGTTTCCGCGCATGGCCTTTTTTATCGTCCCCGGGGCGCATGGAGTCCCCAGACCTTGATATCCCCGCGACCGCCCCCAGCTAACTTTTTCATAGGAAGGAACGCATGGAACAATTTCACGCCACCACCATCGTGTGTGTGCGCCGCGGCAACCGCGTCGCGCTGGGCGGCGATGGCCAGGTCACCCTGGGCAACATCGTCATCAAGGGCACTGCCCGCAAGATCCGCCGCCTCTATCACGACAAGATCCTCGCTGGCTTTGCCGGCGCCACCGCCGATGCGTTCACGCTGCAGGAACGCTTCGAGGCCAAGCTTGAAAAGCACCAGGGCAACCTGATGCGCGCCGCGGTCGAACTGACCCGCGACTGGCGCACCGACCGCGTCCTGCGCCGTCTGGAAGCCATGCTGATTGTGGCTGACGCCGAGCACACGCTGGTGCTCACCGGCAATGGCGACGTCCTGGAACCCGAGCACGGCCTGGCCGCCATCGGCTCCGGCGGCGCGTACGCCCAGTCGGCCGCCCTCGCGCTGCTGCGCAACACCGACCTGCCGCCCGAGACGATCATCAAGCAATCGCTCGAGATCGCCGGCGACCTGTGCATCTACACCAACCAGAACCACGTCATCGAAACGCTGGGCGACTGACGCCCGCCACGCGGCGCAGCCTGCGCCGCGGCGCCCTCCCAGCCCGCCCTAGCTTCAAGGATCCGCCCTCATGTCCGCATCCAACATGACGCCCGGAGAGATCGTCTCCGAACTCGACAAGTACATCGTCGGCCAGAACCGCGCCAAGCGCGCGGTCGCCGTGGCGCTGCGCAACCGCTGGCGCCGCCAGCAGGTCGCCGAACCCCTGCGCCACGAAATCCATCCCAAGAACATCCTGATGATCGGCCCGACCGGCGTCGGCAAGACCGAGATCGCGCGCCGTCTGGCCAAGCTGGCCAACGCGCCGTTCATCAAGATCGAAGCCACCAAGTTCACCGAGGTCGGCTACGTGGGCCGCGACGTGGACACCATCATCCGCGACCTGACCGAATACTCCATCAAGCAGACCCGCGAGCTGGAAATGCGCCGCGTGCGCACCCAGGCCGAGGACGCCGCTGAAGACCGCATCCTGGACGCGCTGGTGCCTCCGCCCCGCGGCGCCTCGGGCGAGCCGCAGCGCGGCGAAGACAACAGCGCCCGCCAGACCTTCAGGAAGCGTCTGCGCGAAGGGCTGATCGACGATCTTGAGATCGAGATCGAAGTCGCCCAGACCGTGCCGCAAATGGACGTCATGACGCCCCCGGGCATGGAAGAAATGGCCGAGCAGCTGCGCGGCATGTTCGCGGGCATGGCGCGCGACAAGAAAAAGCCCAAGAAGATGAAGGTGCGCGAAGCCTTCAAGCTTATCGTCGACGAAGAAGCCGCCAAGCGCGTCAACGAAGAAGACCTGCGCAGCGTGGCGATCACCAACGTCGAGCAGAACGGCATCGTCTTCCTGGACGAGATCGACAAGATTGCCGCCCGCCAGGAATCCGGCGGCGCCGATGTCTCGCGCCAGGGCGTGCAGCGCGACCTGCTGCCGCTGGTTGAAGGCACCACCGTCAACACGCGCTACGGCATGGTCCGCACCGATCACATCCTGTTCATCGCGTCGGGCGCCTTTCACCTGTCGCGCCCGTCGGACCTGATCCCCGAACTGCAAGGCCGTTTCCCGATCCGCGTCGAACTCGAATCGCTCACGGCCGAAGACTTCGTGCGCATTCTGTCCGACACGGATGCGTCGCTGACCAAGCAGTACACGGCGCTGATGGCCACCGAGGACGTCGAGCTCGAATTCACCGACGAAGGCGTGCGCCGCCTGGCGGAGCTGGCCTTCGAGGTCAACGAAACCACCGAGAACATCGGCGCCCGCCGTCTGTACACGGTGATGGAAAAGCTGCTCGACGAGCTGTCCTTCGATGCGACCTCCAGTCAGGACAGGCACGTCAGGATCGACGCCGCCTACGTCAACGCGCAGCTGGCCGAAGCCGCCAGCAGCCAGGATCTGGCGCGCTACGTGCTCTGATCCCGCCCCCGGCGCAACCGGGCGCAAAAAMCCCCGCCGCAAGCGATTGCGGCGGGGTTTTTCATTAGGCCGGCGTCAGTTCGAGATCGCCGTCACCACGTACTTGCCGTCCTTGCGCGTGGCGGTGAAGCGCACCTTGTCGCCCGCCTTGATATTGGCCAGCAACGCCGGATCGGCCTGATAGACCAGCGACATCGCCGGCAGGTCCAGCGCCTTGATGGCATCGTGCTTGATCGTGACCTTGCCCGCAGCGGCGTCCACGCGCCGCACCTCGCCCGTGGCGTCGGCCTGCTGCGCGAACGCCAGGGGCGTGGCCAGCGAGACGACGGCCATTGCGGTGGCAACGGCCATGGGCGTTGTGTATTTGCGGTTAAAACCCATATGAAACCTCCCTATGCGGTCCGAGCGGGCAAGACGCCGAGGCGGCCTTGCCGCTTTTTACAGTGCTAGGATACTGCGCGAATGCAACAGTTCCGCTGCCAGTGCGCAACAATCCTGACGGTTGTTTGCTGACAGCCCCTGTTCACGGTGCGCGCGCTTACCGTCGGACGCAAGCCGCTTACCTCTTTCACTACACGCTTCTCACCACACCGAATCACATCACCATGGCCAACCGCTTATCCGTCATTGCCACCCGCACCGGTGACGATGGCACCACTGGACTGGGGGACGGATCCCGGATCCCCAAGGACGCCCCCCGCATCGCCGCCCTGGGCGACGTGGACGAGCTGAACAGCGTCATCGGCCTGCTGCTGACCGAAACCCTGCCCGAGGACGTGGCCGCCGACCTGCTCACCATCCAGCACGACCTCTTCGACATGGGCGCGGAGCTGTGCATCCCCGGCCACGTGGCGGTCAAGGACGAACAGGTGGCCCACCTGGATGCGCGCCTGGCGCATTACAACGCGGCGCTGCCGCCGCTGCGTGAATTCATCCTGCCTGGCGGTTCCCGGCCCGCGGCGCTGGCTCACATGGCCCGCACGGTGGCCCGGCGCGCCGAACGCGCCGTGGTGGCGCTGGCGGGCGTCGAAGCCGTCAACGCGCCGGTCAGGCAATACCTGAACCGGCTCTCGGACCTGATGTTCGTGCTGGCTCGCTACGTCAACCGGCATCTTGGTCAGCAGGACACCTTCTGGGCCGGCGCGCAGGCGCGCCGCTGACCTGTCCTCGCGCCTTCCGGAGCCCGCCCTCATGCCAAGCATCCTGTTATTGGGCAAGGACGGCCAGCTGGGCCGTGCGCTGCAGGCCGTATTGCCGGCGGCGGGCGATCTGACGGCGCTGGGCCGGGATGCCCTGGACATGCGCGACCAGGGGGCGATTACCGCGGTGCTGCACGCGCATCGCCCGGACATCATCGTCAACGCGGCCGCATGGACCGCGGTCGACCAGGCCGAGCGCGAACCCGAAGCGGCAGCCCAGGTGAACGCGGTGGCCGTGTCCACGCTGGCAAGGCACGCGGCGGCCAGCGGCGCGCTGCTGGTTCACTACTCCACGGATTACGTCTTTGACGGCGCGCTTGCGCGGCCCTACACCGAAGCCGACGCGCCCAATCCCATCAATGTGTATGGCGCCACCAAACTGGCCGGAGAACGCGCCATTGCGGCAAGCGGTTGCCAGGCGCTGGTGCTGCGCTGCAGCTGGATCCATTCGCTGCACGGGCACAATTTCTTTCGCACGATCCTGAACCTGGCCCGCACGCGTGCATCGCTACATGTCGTGGCGGACCAGCACGGCACGCCGACGCCCGCTTCGCTGATCGCGCAAACCACGGTGCGCTGCATCGCCCTGCATCAGGCGCGGGCGCTGCCGTCGGGGCTTTATCACGTCGCGGCCGCCGGCTCCACAAGCTGGCATGCGTACGCGCAGTACCTTGTCGCGGGCGCCCGCAAGCGGGGCATCAATCTGACGCTGAAACCTGAGCAGATTGCCGCCGTGGCGTCGGCGGACTATGCGGCAGACGCCGCGCGGCCGCGCAACTCACGGCTGGACACGACGGCCTTGGCGTTGGCAACCGGCTTTGCGCCGGCCGACTGGACCACGTATGTGGACGAGAGCCTGGATGCGCTCGTGGCCTGCGGCGTGGAGAAGTTTTTTTCGCAGGCGTAGCGGGCGCGGCCACGCAAGGCTACGCCCAGACCGATCAGACGATCAGTTCACGCCAGCCGCGTGCGCCTGCTCGTCGGCGTGGTACGAAGACCGCACCATCGCGCCAACCGCCGCATGCGAGAACCCCATCGCGTACGCTTCGCGCTCGAACATCGCGAACGTATCGGGGTGCACATAGCGCAGCACCGGCAGGTGGTGTTCGGACGGCTGCAGGTACTGGCCGATCGTGATCATGTCCACGTTGTGCTCGCGCATGTCGCGCATCACCTGCAGGATTTCCTCGTCGGTCTCGCCCAGGCCCAGCATCAGGCCCGATTTGGTGGGCACTTCGGGATGCAGCTTCTTGAACTCGGCCAGCAACTTCAGCGAGTGCATGTAGTCCGAGCCCGGACGCGCCTGCTTGTACAGACGCGGCACGGTTTCCAGGTTGTGGTTCATGACGTCCGGAGGACCGGCGTTCAGGATGGTCAGCGCGCGGTCCAGGCGGCCGCGGAAGTCGGGCACCAGCACCTCGATGCGGGTGGTGGGCGACAGTTCGCGGATATGCGTGATGCAGTCCACGAAGTGGCCCGCGCCTCCATCGCGCAGGTCGTCGCGGTCGACCGAGGTGATCACCACGTACGACAGCTTCATGGCGGCGATGGTGCGCGCCAGGTTTTCGGGTTCCTTGGTGTCCAGCGGATCGGGCCGGCCGTGGCCCACATCACAGAACGGGCAGCGGCGCGTGCACTTGTCGCCCATGATCATGAAGGTGGCGGTGCCCTTGCCGAAGCATTCGCCGATGTTGGGGCACGAGGCCTCTTCACAGACCGTGTGCAGGTTGTGCTCGCGCAGGATGCGCTTGATGTCGTAGAAGCGCGAACCGGGCGCGGCGGCCTTCACGCGGATCCATTCGGGCTTCTTCAGGCGCTCGGCCGGAATGATCTTGATGGGAATGCGCGCCGTCTTGGCCTGCGATTTCTGCTTTTGCGTCGGATCGTAGACCGCCTCGGCAGGCGCGGCGGCGGATTCGTTCGAGGGCACAGGAGACTCGGCGAGCGTGGACATGGGACACCTTCGTGACCGGCGCGCAAAGACGGCCGGGTCTGGGAGAAAACAGGCATTTTACCCCTCACGGCCCGATCCGCCGCGGGAACGTCCCGCGCCCCGGCGATGCCCAGCCCTGGGTTATCGTCTGGCCTGACGCATTTCCTGTCTTTTGCCATGCCCTGCCTGCCCTCGCCCGCCCCGATTGCCGTGATTGCCGCCCGTCTGGATGCCGGCCCGACCGCCCGCGCCCTCCAGGCGTGCAGCGAGCGGCTGGCCCCCGCCGGCTACTACCTGGCGGCGGCGCCCTGGCACGACGCCGCGGCGCTGCCGCTGCTGGAAGCGCTGCGGCCAGCGGCCGCCCTCGTCGTCGGTCCCCTGGACAACGCCGCGCTGCGCGCCACGCTCGCCGCGCTGGAGATTCCGGTCGTCGAGACCTGGAGCCTTTCGCCCCAGATGCTGGACAGCGCCGTGGCGATCGACAACGCCGAGGCCGGCCGCATCGCGGCGCGGCACCTGGCCGAAAAGCGCCACTTGCGCGTCGCCTGCATCAGCGCCGACACGCCCTGGGAGCGCGCCCGGCGCGAAGGCTTCGTCGGCAGCGCCGCCGCGCTGGGCCTGGAACGGGTCGCCGACATCGTGCAGCCCGAGGTCCAGCACATGAACGACGGCCGCATGGCTTTTCTGCGCTTGCTGGCCACCAACACGATCTTCGATGCGGTGTTCTGCACGTCCGACCTGCTGGCGGCCGCCGCCGTGTCGGAAGCGCACAACCGCGACCTGCAGGTGCCGCAGGATCTGGCCGTGCTGGGGTTTTCGGATGACGGCAGCGCCGTGCAGTGGGTGCAGGGCCTGACCACGCTGGGCGTGGACGCCGCCGAACTGGGCCGGCGGGCCGGTCAGCTGCTGTTGGACCGGCTGGAAGGCGAACGCGGCGCGGGCCAGCGCGACATGATCGATGTGGCGCTGGACCTGCGGCTCAGCACCTGATCCGCGTCAGTCCGCGACCTCGTACAGGGCAGGAAAGCCGCAGTCCTGCAGCATGCCGTTCGCTTCCTTCAGGAACGCCTGCGTGGCGGTTTCGGGCACGCGCACGAGCCACGCGACGGCGTCTTCCTTGCGGCCCTGCAACAGCAGCATGCGGCCCAGGTGGAACATGCCCCGGAAATCGCCGCCCTCGGCGCAGCGCCGATAGCAGTCGAACGCGCGTTCCAGGTCTTGCGGGACTACATCGCCCGCTTCGTGATAGCGGCCCACCACGCCAATCGACTTCACGTGGCCGGCTTGAGCAGCCTGCTGGTACAGCGCCAGCGCCGCGGCCTGATTCTGCGTGACGCCGCCGCGGCCCGTGCGCAGCATGTGCGCGTAGTTGTACATGCCCCAATCCAGGCCCGCGTCCGCCGCACGCCGGAACCAGTAGGCCGCGACCGTATCGTCGGCCGCCACACCCCAGCCGTTTTCATAGCAGCGCCCCACCATGTTGATGGCCATGGGGTGATCGGCGTGCGCCGCGCGCTTGAACCACGACAGTCCCTCGGCGGGTTGGCGTTCGACGCCCACGCCGTCCAGCAGCATCTGCCCGTAGATCGTCTGCGCCTCGGTCAGCCCCAATTCGGCTGCCGCGCGGATCCAGGCGGCGTAGTCTTCGGCCGGCCCGGTTTCTCGCAGGCGCGCCAGCTGTTCGGGCGTGGTCGCGGCGACCTCGGCGGCCGTATAGGTCTTCACAATGCGTTCCTTCGGCAATTCCAGGCGTACGCCAGATTCTGCGCCAGCGCATCGCCCGCTTCGGTGGGAGAGCGCCGCACGCCACAGGCCGCCATATCGACGGTGCGCAAGCCTTCGTAGCCGCACGGATTGATGCCCAGGAAGGGCGCCAGATCCATGTCGACGTTGAGCGAGACGCCGTGATAGGCCCGCCCGTTGCGGATCTTGATGCCCAGCGCGGCGATCTTGGCCAGCTCGCCGCCGGCGGGATGGGGCACGTAGACGCCCGGCGCGCCGGGCTTGCGACAGGCCCCGGCCACGCCAAATTGCGCGAGCGTGTCGATGACGGCGGACTCCAGCAGCGACACGTATTCCTTCACGTACATGTCGGCGCGGCGCAGGTCAAAGAGCGCGTAGGCCATGACCTGCCCGGGGCCGTGATAGGTCACCTGACCGCCGCGGTCGCAATGCACTATGGGAATGTTGCCGGGGTTGAGCACGTGCTCCGGCCGGCCCGCCTGGCCCAGCGTGTAGACCGGCGTGTGCTCGCACAGCCAGATTTCATCTGGCGTGCCGGCGTCGCGCTGACTGGTGTACGCCTGCATGTCCTGCCAGACCGGCTGGTAGTCCACCGGCCGCGCGAGCCACTTGATCACAGCGGTCTTGCCTTACAGGACGATGGACACCATGGGATGGCCATGCAGCGCCCGGTACAGCGCGTCGAGCTGCTCGCGCGAGGTCGCGCGCACGGTGAAGGTCAGGCCAAGATAGTTGCCGCCCTTGCTGGGGCGCATTTCGACGGTCGCGGCGTCGAATGCCGGATCGAACTGCAATACGACCTCGGTCAGCGTCTGCGCAAAGTCGGGATGGTGCTTGCCCATGACCTTGATGGGAAAGTCGCTGGGATATTCGATCAACGAATCTTCGGGCGGAATGTGCATGATGTGCCTAAAAAGAGTTGCCCCTGAATATTCTTATATGGGGGCAAGCGGCGCGCCGGCAAGTGCCGGCGGGCGCCGCCGGGGCGGGCGGCCGACCCGCAGGTATCGCAAGCGGGCCGCCCCGCGCCGGGACTACAGCGCGGCGATGCGGGCATCATAACCCGCACGCAATTGCTCAAAAACAGGGCCGGGCTTGCCCGATCCGACCGGTTTTCCGTCCAGCGAAACGATGGCCAGCACTTCCTTGGTGGCGGACGACAGCATCAGCTCGTCGGCCTGCTCCACCTCGGCTTGCGAGATCCGGCGGGACTCGAACGGGATGCCGGCCTCGGCGGCCAGTTCACCCATCAGGCCGTAGCGGATGCCTTCTAGGATCAGGTTGTTCTTGGGCGGGGCCAGCAGCTTTCCGCCGGACACGACCCAGATATTGGTGGACGCGCCTTCGGTCAGGTAGCCGTCGCGGAACTGCAGGACTTCGTCCACCTGCGCATCCACGGCCTGCTGCTTGGCCAGCACGTTGCCCAACAGGGACACGGACTTGATCTCGCAGTGCAGCCAGCGTTCGTCGGGGATGCTGATGGCGGACAGGCCCTGTGCGCGTTGCGCGGCCGTCGGCGGCGACCAGGCCGCGATCATGCCGAACACCGTGGGGGTGACGGCCGGCGACGGGAACGGATGGTCGCGCTTGGCCACGCCGCGCGTCACTTGCAGATAGACGATGCAGGTGTCCAGGTTGGAGCGGTCCAGCAACTGCTCGATCAGATTGATCCACCCGCTGCGGTCGAACGGCTGCGCGATGCGCAAGGCGGCCAGGCTGCGGTCAAGACGGTCAAGGTGTTCGGCCATGCGGAACGCATTGCCCTGGTACACGGGGACGACTTCGTAAATGCCGTCGCCGAAAATGAAGCCGCGGTCCAGGACGGAGACCTTGGCCTCGTCCATGCGCAGGAATTCACCGTTGAGATACACCTGGCTTTCGCCCGGCACGCCCGGAATCATGAGGCACTCCTGAATTTGAAATGGAACAGGGACGAGCCGCGCGGCCCGCCCCCGAAGAATGCAAAACGGGCGTTTCGCGCACGAAACGCCCGCTGCTAGCTTACACCCGCGGCCCCAGCCGCGGTGCGCCGATTTACTGGAACCAGCGCTTGACGGTGTCGACCATGCGGCCAAAGAACCCGGCGCGCTCGACGGCGTCCTGCACCACCAGCGGTTCGGTGCGCAGCACCTTGCCGTCCAGCGTGAACTGCAGCGTGCCGACCTGCTGACCCTTGGCCAGCGGCGCGATCAGCGGATCGGTGCGCTGGGCAACCGGCTTCAAGTCGCCGGCCTTGCCGCGCGGCACGGCGATCGACACCGGATTGGGCGGACCCAGCTTGACGTTTTCGGCAGTGCCTTCCCAGACGCGGGCGTCGATGCCGGGCTGGCTCTTGTCGAACAGCTTGACCGTGTCGAAGTTCTGGAAGCTCCAGTTCAGGAGCTTCAGGCTTTCTTCGGCGCGGGTGGCTTCGCTGTCGGTGCCCACCACGACCACCAGGATGCGGCGGTCGCCGCGCATGGCCGTGGAGACCAGGCAGTAGCCGGCCGAGTCGGTATGGCCGGTCTTCATGCCATCGACAGAGGGGTCGGCCCACAACAGGCGATTGCGGTTGGGCTGCGTGATCTTGTTGTAGGTGTAGCTCTTCTGCTTGTAGTAGTGGAAGAAGTCCGGGTGATCCGTGATGAGGTGCGCGGACAGCGTGGCCAGATCGCGCGTGGACGTCACGTGCTGGGGATCGGGCAGGCCCGTGGCGTTCATGAAGTGCGTGTTCTTCATGCCCAGGCGCTCGGCCTCCTGGTTCATCAGCGCGGCAAAGGCGGATTCGCTGCCGCCCACGGCTTCGGCCAGCGCCACGGAGGCGTCGTTGCCCGATTGCACGATCATGCCCTGGTTCAGTTCGTCCACCGTGACCGGCTTGCGCGGCTCGATGAACATGCGCGAGCCGCCCGTGCGCCACGCGTGCTCGGACACCGGCACGGTCTGCTCCAGCGTCAGGCGCTTTTCGTCCAGCGCGTTGAACACGACGTAGGCCGTCATGATCTTGGTGAGCGAGGCCGGCTCGACCTTCATGTCCGGGTTGGATGCGGCCAGCGTCTGGCCGCTATTCACATCGATGACGATCCAGGCCTTGGCCGCGATGGTGGGAGCCGGGACGGCCGACACGTCGCCAACAGGCACTGCACCCGAGGGCGACGGCGCCGGGGCCGTCGCGGCCGGCGCGGCGGCGGGTGCGGCTGGCGCCTGCTGCGCCCACGCCGGCAGTGAGGCCGCCAGCATCGCTGACAACACGGCGCCCGAGATCAGGCGGCGGGTAAAGACAACGGGGGATTGAGCGGAGTGAGGCAATTTCTTCATCGGCAACGTGGGTCCAGGAATGACGCCCGCCGGCGCGGGGCAAGTGGCTGACAATTATAGGCAGTCGATCAGACCCATCCCGGCCGCGCAGGGTTCCCTGCGCGCCTAAAACATGCAACCTGATGCAACCTGCCGCGGCGGCAAGGCCCGTTTCAGTCCAGCGCGACCTTCAGGCGGGCCTGCACCAGCTGACGCAGCACGAGCAGCTTGCCGTGGAAAAAATGCGAGGCGCCCGGCACCACCACGACCGGAATCGAGCGCGGCCGCGCCCAGTCCATGGCTTCGGACAACGGCACCACCTCGTCTTCTTCGCCATGCACCATCAGCGTGTCGTCGGGCACCTGCACTTCGTGCGATTGGAAGCGGTTGACCGCCGGCCCCATCAGCATCAGCGCCGACGGCAGGACGGCGTCGCCCTGTTCGGCCAGCGCGGCGTAGGTCTGCGCGGCGACCGCCGTGCCAAACGAGAATCCCGCCAGCACCCACGGCGCCTGCGCCAGCTCGGGGTGCAGCTCGCGCATCTGCGCCACGACGGCCAGCATGTCTTCGGTTTCGCCGACGGATTTGTCGAACACGCCTTCGGAGTGGCCGACACCGCGGAAGTTGGGACGCACCGCCACCAGGCCGTGCTGCACGCAGGCGCGCGACAAGGTCGTGACCACCTTGTTCTCGCGTGCGCCGCCCTGCAGCGGATGCGGATGCAGCACCAGCGCCCAGCCGCGCGGCGCGTCGGCGGGCCAGTCGATGGCGCAATCGATACGGCCGGCGGCGCCGACGAAAGCGTGGGTTTCAGTGCGTGCGGACATGGCGGGACTCAACGTGCGGAAAAAGGAACGATGTTAACCGCCCGGCCCGCGCGGCGAAATCCGGGTCAACCGTCAACGGCGCGCGCAAGCGCGAGCCCGAGCTCACTTTCCGCGCGCAGCGGCAGGCGGTCGCAGCGTCGCCGCCAGCCATTGCGCAAGCTGGTCGCTGGCCTCGTCGGTAGCCTGGCGCAGCGCGGCCACGCCGCCTGCGGCATCCTGCGTGGGCGCGGGCGCGGCCACCATGATGCGCTTCTGGTCCACGACCTCGCGCCCGTTCAGCAGCACGGCTTGCAGCAGCAGGCGTCCCTGGCTCGACTGGCCGTCCTCGGTGAACACCTGCTCGAACTGCGCCAGCGACACCTGCAATTGCGGCGTCTGCAACGTGACGCGGTCGCCCAGCACAGCGCCCTGGCGCGACAGGCGATCGGTGATGCGCTGGCGCACCAGCTCGGCGGGCGAGGCCGCCCAGCGATAGGTGGCGTACGACCGGGGCGCGGCGCTGTCGCCCACGCGCCAGATCATGCCGGTGTCGGACAGCCCCGGCGCGGCCTGGAACGACAGCGCGATCGGATCGCGCGCCGGCAACGCAGGCACCGGCCGCGCGTCCAGCCCCAGGTCGAACAACTGGGGCGGCGCGTCCACGCGGCCGATGCCGCAACCGGCCAGGGCCAGGGTCAGGATCAGAATGGCGCTGCGCATCTTCATGGGATCTATCTCCGGAATCCGGCAAAGCCGGGTTCGCCGGGTCCCGGCGCAATGGGCGCGGGACCGAACAGGAACGATTGCGGCGTGCTGTCCACACGGCGCAAGGTGGTGGTGGCGCCCCGTGCGGCCGTGCTGACATCGTTGGCCATGGTGGTGAAGGCCGGCAAGGTCTCGCCATCGAGCCGCGCGGCGGCCAGCGCGATGTCGTTCAGGCTGCGGGTGGCGACGGCCAGCGGGCCGTCGGGCGCGTTCAATCGCGCGAGCGACTGGCGGGCCTGCTGGGCCAGGTCGCCGATCTCGCGCGCGGCGCGGTCGGCCTGGCGCGAGGTGGTGTTCAAGGAATCCATCAGCGGACCGAGCTTGGCCAGCGTGGGCGCCAGATCACGGGTGGCGTCCTTCAGGGACTGCGAGATGTCGGTGGCGTTCTGCAGGCTGGCCGTGAGGGCCTGCACGTTCTGTTCGCTCAGCACGCGCTTCAATTGCTCCGTCGCCACCTCGACGTTGGAAATCAGCTTGTCGCCGCGCTTTTCGATGCGGTCCAGAAAGCCCGGACGCAGCGGAATGGCGGCCGGATGCTCGGCCGTGGACGTCAGGCGCTTGAGCGACGAGCCGTCATCGCGCAGGTCCACGTTGGCCATGCCGGTCACGCCCTGCACGCCCAGTTCGGCCCAGGTCGATTCGGTGATCGGCGTGTTGGGGGCCACGCCAATCCGGATGCGCACCTGCCCCGGCTTGTCGGGATTGAGCGCCAGCGACTGCACGCGGCCCACGGGCACGCCCTGGTAGCGCACGGCCGATTGCGGATTCAGGCCGGTGACGGCCGTGGCCGAAATGATTTCGTATGGCTGCAATTGCGTCCGGTCGCGGCCGATCCAGATGGCCGTCAGCGTCGCGGCAGCCAGCAGGACCAGCGTGAAGATACCGGCCATGAGCGCATGACTACGGTTTTCCATGGTGCATTCCCTTCGGTGCCAAATCTCCCAGCGCGCGCAAGCCGCGCTCGCCCAGGAAGAACGTATGAATGAACGGGTGATCGAACTTCAGGACTTCAGGCACCGTGTCGCAAATGATCACCCGTTTCTCGGCCAGCACGGCCACGCGCGTGGCCAGCGCCAGCAGCGTGTCCAGGTCGTGCGTCACCATGACGACGGTAAAGCCAAGCTGCCGGTGCAAACTGCGCACCAGGTCGACGAATTCGTCGGACCGCAGCGGATCGAGCCCCGCCGTGGGTTCGTCCAGGAACAGCAATTCCGGGTCCAGCGACAGCGCGCGCGCCAGCGCCACGCGCTTGACCATGCCGCCGGACAGGTCCGAGGGACGCTTGTCCGCATCTCGCGACGACAGGCCCACCATCGCAAGCCGGCACATGACCACGTCGCGCACCAGGTCTTCGGGCACCGTGCGCAATTCGCGAAGCGGCAGCGCGACGTTGTCGAACACCGACAGCGCCGAGAAAAGCGCGCCCGCCTGGAACAGCATGCCCCAGCGGTATGACAGGCGCCGGCGTTCGCCCGGAGACAGTTCCGAAAGCGTATGCCCCAGCACCTTCACGGTGCCCGCGGCCGGCACGTCCAGTCCGATGATCTGCCGCAGCAGCACCGTCTTGCCCGTGCCCGAGCCGCCCACCAGCACCAGGATTTCTCCGGGAAACACCGTCAGGTCCAGGTTCTCGTGCACCACGTGATCGCCGAAAGCCGTGCGAAGGCCGCGCACGGTGATGACCGGCTCGACGGTCACGCCCTCTTCGGTAAACAGCCGGTGCTGCGCGGCGCTATTCATCAGATGCCCACCGTGCTGAAGATGACCGCGTACACCGCATCCAGCAGAATCACGCCCGTGATCGACGTAACCACGGATGTCGTGGTGCCGCGTCCCAGGCTTTCGGTGTTGGGCTGGATGCGCAGGCCGAAGTGGCAGGCAATGAGCGCGATCAGGATGCCGAAGGTCACGCCCTTGAGCATGCCGATCCAGTAATTGGTCAGCGAGATCGCATCCGGCAGCGATTGCAGGAACCACTGCGCGGACACGCCCAGCTGCGCCATCGCCGCCAGCATGCCGCCCAAGAGCGCCATGGCGCTGGTCCACAGCACCAGCAGCGGCATCGTGACCGCCAGCGCCACCACGCGCGGCAGGATGAGGCGCTGGCCGTGCGAAATGCCCATCACCAGCATCGCGTCCAGTTCCTGCGTCACGCGCATCACCCCGATCTGCGCCGTAATCGCGGATCCCGACCGGCCGGCCACGAGGATCGCCGCAAGCACCGGTCCCAGCTCTCGCACGATCGAGACCCCCAGGAGGCGCACGATGAAGCGGTCGGCGCCGAACATCTGAAGCTGCTGGGCCGACAGGTAAGACAGCACCACGCCGATCAGAAAGCCCACCAGCGCCGTGATGCCCAGCGCCTGCGCGCCGGTCCGGTACACCTGCGCGGAAATCTCGCGCCACGGGCCCAGCCAGGGCCGGCGCAGCATGGCGCCGACATCCAGCACGAGCTGGCCCAGCATGATAAGCAGCGCCTTGCCGTTTTCGGCGGCCTGCAGGACCGCGCCGCCCGTGGCGCGTACCCACGACCATGTCTCGGGCTTGGGCGCCGCCGCGGGTGTCTCGCCCTTGTTCATCGCCAGCGTGTTGAAGACATCCTGCTGCCCGGCGCCCCAACGCACGCGCTCGGGCAGTTTCTCGCCCCAGGCCTGCCAGATGATCAGCGCGCCGATGGTGTCCAGCCGGTGGATGCTGTGCATGTCCCACCGGGCGCCGTCCTTGGCCGCCTGTGCGAGGGCCGCGCGCCTGCGTTCGACCTCGCCCGACTCGGCCAGCGCCAGGACGCTCCAATCGCCGCCCACGTGGCAAACCCCGCCTTCGTATCGAAAAGGCGCGGCGGCGGTCGCAAGCAGTGCGGAATGCGGCATGTCGTCGGGGTACCGATGCAAAATGTATCGCCAATCATAAACGCTGGGGCCCCGCAGCCGCGAGCGCGGCCTGCGTGCCCTACAATCGCGGCCATGCCCGCACCCGTTTGCCCCATCGACCTGCCCGCCCCGGAAACGCTTGCCCGGACGCTCGCGGACCGCCTGCCCGCCTTCCAGGACATTGCCTGGACCCACAGCACCGGATCGACCAATGCCGACCTGCTTGCGCGCGCGCGCTCGGGCGCCGGCGCGGGCAAGCCCTGGCTGCTGGGCACGCATCTGCAGGAGACCGGCCGAGGCCGCGCCGGCCGCCCGTGGCAGAACCGCTCGGGCTCCACGCTGATGTTCTCGTGCGCATTCGACGTGCACCTGCCGGCCACGCAACTGGCCGCGTTATCGCCGCTGGCCGGCGTGGCCGCCTGCGAGGCGCTGCGCACCGTCGCCGGGCCCGAGCCGCGCGGCCTGTGCATGAAATGGCCCAACGACGTCCAATGGCACGACGCCAAGCTGGCCGGCATCCTGGTGGAAACCACCCGCAATCCGGGCGGCCGCGACGCCGGATACACCGTGGTGATAGGCATGGGCGTGAACCTTATCGATGCGGCCGAGCTGTCGCTTGCCCTGGGCCGCGAGGTCGCGGACTGGACCCAGGTGCAGGCCGGCGCCGCGCACGCGGCTGCGGCTGCCGACCTGGTCTGCGCCAGCGCCACGGCCTGGCACGAGGCGGTCCGCACGCTCGAACGCGAAGGCTTCGGCGTATTCCGGCAGCGTTTCGACCAGGTGGACGCCCTGGCGGGCCGCAAGGTGAACGTGCTGGACAAGGGCGCTATTCTTCTAAGCGGCACCGCCTGTGGCGTGGACGATCAAGGCCGCCTGCTGGTGCAAACGCCCGAGGGCGCCACACCGATCTCGGTCGGTGAAATTTCGATTCGACGCCAAGCATGATTATTCTCATCGACTCCGGCAACAGCCGACTCAAAGTGGGTTGGCTGGACGCCAGCAATCCGGACATGCCGCGCGAGCCCGCGGCCGTCGCCTTCGACGGCCTGGACCTGAACGCGCTGGATGACTGGCTGGCCGCCCTGCCGCGGCCGCCGCTGCGCGCGTTGGGCGTGAACGTCGCCGGCGCGGCGCGCGGCGACGCCATCGCGGACATCCTGAACAAACACGGCTGCGCGGTCACCTGGTCGCTGTCACAAGCAACGACGCTGGGTCTGGTCAACAGTTATCGCACCCCCACCCAGCTGGGCGCCGACCGCTGGGCATCGCTGCTCGGCGTGCTCTCGCGCCTGCCGGGCACGCATCCGCCTTTCGTGCTGGCCAGCTTCGGCACCGCCACCACCATCGACACCGTCGGACCGGACAACGTCTTCGCGGGCGGCCTGATCCTGCCGGGCCCGGCCATGATGCGCACCTCGCTTGCGCACGGCACGGCCAACCTGCCCATCGCCAACGGCCAGGTCGTGCCCTACCCCACGGACACGCACGAGGCCATCGCCTCGGGCATTGCCGCGGCCCAGGCCGGCGCCGTCGTGCGCCAATGGCTGGCGGGCCGCCAGCGCTACGGCCAGACGCCGCAGATCTACGCGGCCGGCGGCGGCTGGCCCGAAGTGCATCAAGAAATCGAACGCCTGCTGGCCGATGCGGGCGGCGCGTTTGGCGCGACGCCCGTTCCCGTCTACCTGGACCATCCCGTCCTGGACGGGCTGGCCGCCGTGGCGCGCGCCACGTTGAACACCTCTTTCTGACGAAGGTACGGCATGCGCGTGCTCTTCATCCTGATCCTGCTTGCGAACCTGGGCGTTTTTGCGCTGGGACAGGGCTGGCTGGGCGCCCGGCCCGAGGACGAGGGCCGGGACGCGCGGCGGTTCAGCCAGGAATTGAACCCCGGCGCCGTGACGCTGACGCCGCGCAAAACGCCTTAACTAGCGCCTTGACGAACGCCTTACCGGCGCGCGGCCGGCTCGCCCAGCCAGGGCGCCAGCGCGGCCATCGTGCGCGCCGTGGCGCCGGCGTGCTGGTCGAACCAGGCCCTGGCCGCCTTGCTCGCCTGCCGCCTGCCGGCCGTATCGCTTAGCAGCGCCATCGCGGCGTCCACCGCTTGCACCGGATCCGCCGCGCGGCGTGCCGCGCCGGCCTCGATGGCATCCTCGGCCGCCTGCTTGAAATTGAACGTATGCGGCCCGACGATCACGGGCACGCCCGCCGCGCAGGCTTCGATCAGGTTCTGGCCGCCCAGCGGCGCAAAGCTGCCCGCCACGATCGCCACATCCGAAGCCGCGTAATAAAAAGCCATTTCGCCCAGCGTGTCGCCCAGCAGCACGGCGGTATCCGGCGATGCGGCGGCGCCCGCCGAGCGCCGTTCGAACGGCACTTTCGCGTTCGACAGCAGCCCCGCCGCTTCGTCAAAACGCTGCGGATGCCGCGGAATCAACAGAAAGAGCGGCGCGCCCGGTGCAACCGCGTGGCGCTTGATGGCCGCGATGAACGGGGCGTCCTCGCCCTCGCGCGTGCTGGCCACGGCCACCACGGAACGTCCCAGATGCGCGCGCCAGGCGTGTCCTGCCTCGACCTGCGCGGCCGGCAGCACAAGGTCAAACTTGAGATTGCCGGTGATCTGGGCCGCGGGCGCCCCAGCCTGCGCCAGCCGGCCGGCATCTTCCGCCGTCTGCGCCAGCACTTTGTCCAGACCCGCCAGCGCCTCGCGCATCACGCTGCCCATCCGGCGCGCCTGCCGTAGCGACGACGCGGAATAGCGCGCGCTGACGAGCGCCATGGGCACCTTGGCCTGCCGGGCCGCTGCCAGCAGATTCGGCCAGATCTCGCGCTCCATCAGCAGACCGCAGCGCGGACGGTGCGCCGCCATGAAGCGGCGGGTCGCGCCCGGAAAATCGTAGGGAAGCCAGGCTTGGCGCAGCTGTCCCTGGGCGATTGCGTCCTTGAAAAGGCGCTCGCCCTCGGCGCGGCCCGTCGCCGTCGTGTGCGTCAGCAACACAGGCAGGCCTTGCGCCAGCAACGCGTTCAAGAGTGGCAGCGCGGCCCGTGTCTCGCCCAGGCTGACGGCATGCACCCAGACGGGGTCGTCCGGTGACTGCGAGGCGGGCTCGGCGCGGCCGAAACGCTCGGGAGAAAAGATTTCCCAGCGGCCGCCTGCGCGTTTGGCGCGGCGGGCCATCCACAGCCAGATCAGCGGCGCGAGGGTCCGCAGCGCCAGCGTGTAGACGCCGCGGTTCATGTCACTGCGCGGCGAGCGCCTGCTCGACCGAGGCCATGACGGCCTCACGCGACGGCGAGGCGCCGCGGTCGCCCAAGCTGGCGGTGTAGTTGGATCCGACCAGCGGGGTGCGTACCGGCGTGGATGCGCGGTAGATGCCGATCGTGGGACGGCCCAACGCGGCCGACAGATGCGTGAGGCCGCTGTCCAGCCCCACCATCAGGCGCGCGCCGGCAAGCAGCTTGGCCACCGCGGTAAGGTCCATGCGGGGCATCACCTCGGCCCCTTCCATGCCGGCCACCAGCAGCTGGGCGCGTTCGGCTTCCTGTTCGTTGCCCGCCAGCAGCTTGAGCGTGCAGCCGGCCTCGCGCAGGCGGCGGAACACCACGCGCCAGTCCTCTTCGGGCCACAGCTTGTCGTCGCGGCTGGCCGACGGCATGATCACCGCATAGCCGCGGTCCGTGTCCAGGTGGTGCAGCCGGGGCAGCTCGGCGGCGTTCAGGCCGCTGCTGCCCACTTCCACGACCGGCTCGGGGGCCTGCGTGGCCTGTCGCGCAAAGGATTGCAATCCAAAATCCGGCAGGCCGGCGTGCTGGTAGCCGAACGTCAGGCCTGCCAGCTTGCGCTGCCGGATCACGGCGGGCTGCCAGAACTCGACGCGATGACGCACGTTGTAGAACAGCGAGGCCAGCGGTTCGCGCGCCGACCGCCAGTCCAGCCCGTGCTTGACGCCCTGCGTCTGGCGCACCAGCCAGGCCGATTTCAAGAGGGCCTGCATGTCCAGGACGACGTCGTAGCGCACGGCGCGCAGGCGCTCGCGCAGCGCGCGGCGCTCGGCCCGCACCTGGGCGGACCACCACGACTTACGCCAGCGCCGGTGCGCGACCTTGATGACTTCGTTGACGGCGGGATGCCACGTCGGGATCTCGGCAAACGCTTCCTCGACGACCCAGTCGATCTGCGCGTCCGGCACATGCCGGGCGATATCCGTGATCGCCGGCAGCATGTGGACGAGATCGCCCAGGGAAGACGTGCGGACAATGAGAATGCGAGTGGGCATCAAGAAGAATGCAATGGTTCAGGCCGTGTGCAAGCGTCGATCACGGTTGCTTGGACCAATTGAAAGGCAATGGAAAATCCCGCGAATTCCGGCAATTTACAACAAACCGCCGGATCCATGCGCGCCCGGTGCCTTGCCTAGGGTTCGAACTTTGATGGCCGATAGCCCAGGTCGCGCTGAGCGTCGTCATGCGCGAACACCAGGTCTTCGTTCATGCGTTCGGCCATGCCGACCGACCAGTGCCGGTAGCGCGGCACGAGGCGCACGCCGGCCAGCGCAAGCTTGAAGATGCCCAGCGGCACGGTCAGGATGCGCGGGCGCTTGCCCATCGCCGCGAACACCCGGGCCACCATCTGCCGGTATTGCAGGGTTTCGCCGCCCGACAGGTTGTACGCCTGATTGGCCGCCGCCGGCGCGGTAACGGCCGCAACGCTTGCCGCCGCGATATCGGCGGCCTTGACGGGCTGCCGCAGCCCGCGCGCGGCGCCAAACACCGGGAACATGCCGAACCGGCGGATGAAACGGGCAATTTCGGAAATGTTGCCGTCGTGCTCGCCCCCGTAGATCAGGGTCGGACGCAGGATCACGTACTCGACGCCGGCCGCTTCAGCCCAGGCGATCAGCGCGGCCTCGGCGTCGATCAGCTTGCGCGCCAGGGCCTGTTCGGATTCAACCGAAGACGACGTCTTGGTGAACCGGCTGGTCGAGGACAGGGCGACGATTCGCTTGGCCCCGCTGGCGCGCAGCGCGTCGAAATACTGCGGCAGGATCCAGATGGGCGCCAGCGACACCCATACCGGAATGTCTTGTTCGCCAAACACCGACTCCGGCTTGCCGCCGGCCTCGGGAAGCGCGCGCCACTGGACGCCATCGTCCGCGGACGCGGCGCGCCGGCGGGAATAGGCGATGGGCGCGAATGATTGGGCCTTCAGTTCGCTCAGCAGCGCGGCGCCCACCAGGCTGGTCGCGCCCAGCACGCCCACGCGACGCGTATCGGTGACGGCCATCATGACGAGGCCTCCGTGCGCGCGGAAACGTCCGCCATCGCTCCGGACCCGGCCTCATGCGCCTTGGGCGTGTACTCCGGCACCCATCGCAACAACCCGGCGCGCACGACTTCGTCGCTGTAGGTCTTGCTGCTTTCGAGCCATTCGGTCAATTCACGCAGGAACGCCGGCGGCACGGGCCGCGAGCGGGCGATGCGCAACTTGGTATGCGGCGTCGGCCGCGTCTGTTCGCAATCGGCCAGCAATTCTTCATAGAGCTTTTCGCCCGGCCGCAACCCGGTGAACTCGATCCGGATCTGCTCTTCGTCGTACCCCGACAGGCGAATCATGTTGCGTGCCAAATCCACGATCTTGACCGGATACCCCATGTCCAGCACATGGATCTCGCCCCCGTCTCCCATGGCGGCCGCCTGCAGCACCAGCTGCGCGGCTTCGGGAATGGACATGAAATAGCGGGTGATGTCAGGATGCGTGACCGTCACCGGCCCGCCGTGCTGGATCTGCTGATGGAATTTCGGGATGACGCTGCCGGTGCTGCCCAGCACGTTGCCAAATCGGACGATGCCAAAGCGCGTCCCGCCCTTTTCGGCCTGGAAGGCCTCGCACACCATCTCGGCCAGGCGCTTGGTTGCGCCCATGACATTGGTGGGGTTGACCGCCTTGTCGGTGGAAATCAGGACGAAG
Organism: Achromobacter sp. Root170; assembly: GCF_001428165.1. Classification (NCBI taxonomy): domain Bacteria; kingdom Pseudomonadati; phylum Pseudomonadota; class Betaproteobacteria; order Burkholderiales; family Alcaligenaceae; genus Achromobacter; species Achromobacter sp. Root170. The sequence goes on along the minus strand of NZ_LMHN01000018.1, from coordinate 107,578 downwards.
CGTTCAGCCTTGTGCCGCTGCGCGCACTGGGCCACGACCAGCGTGCCGCCCACGTTGTTGCGCACTGCCTGCCACGCGTTGTCGACCTCCATCAGGGGGACATGCTTGTACGCGGCGGCGTGGAAGATCACCTGCGGCCGGTAGCGCGCAAAGATCTCGTCCATGCGGTCGGCGTCCTTCACGTCGCCCGCCAGCGTGACCAGGCTGACGCCCGGCCAATGCGTGGAAAACCATTGTTCGATCTTGTAGAGCGCGTATTCGCTCGTTTCGACCAGCACGACGCGCGCCGGCGCAAAGCGCACGAGCTGATGGCAAAGCTCGCTGCCGATCGACCCGCCGGCCCCGGTCACGAGCACGGTGGTGCCCCGCAACAGAGTGCTGACGTGGGCCGAGTCGATCTCAACCGGGTCGCGGCCCAGCAGATCCTCGATCTCGACAGGCCGCATCTGGCTGATGGCGACGCGTCCGCTCATCAAGTCGTCCACCTCGGGCAGCACGAAGACCTGCGCGCCCGAATGCACGGCCAACTCCGTCACGCGGCGCTTGACGTCGGCCGCCGCGCCCGGCATGGCCAGGATGATGTGCCGCGCCTTGAACTCCTGCAACACGCTGGGCAGGCGATCCAGCGATCCCACGACGGGATAACCGCCCAGTTCCCGCCCCCACTTCTTGGGGTTGTCGTCGACCAGCGCGACGACCTGCCAGTCCGGGCTGCGCTCAAGTTCGCGCACCAGCGAAGCGGCGCGCATGCCCGCCCCCACCAGCACCACGGGTTTGCCTTGGGCGATCAGGCCGCCGTACAGCCGGTGCTCCTTCCACATCCGCCACGCCGCCCGGCCGCCGCCCATGAACAGGAGCAGCAGCAGCGGGTACAGCAGGAACAGCGAGCGGGGAATCGAAAACGAGGGGGGAACCAGGTTGGCGACGATCAGCAGCGCGATCGCCGAGACCGCCACGGCCTTCAGGACGCGCTTCAGGTCGGGCAGGCTGGCGAAGAGCCATATGCCGCGATAAAGACCGGCCCAACGGCAAGCGATCGCGTGCACGATCAGCAGCAGCGGCAGGCCGAACAGCATCTGGTTGCCATAACCCACCGGCCATTCGAAATTGAAGCGCAGTAGAAAGCCCCCCACCCAGGCGACGAGGGCCGCCAACAGGTCGAACAGAAACACCATGAGGGAACGAAAAGCGATGGGTAATGGCACGGTTTACGTCCAGCGACGTTCAGTTAAAGGATTGACAACAAATTCGGACAAGGCGAATCAATTGCTCAAAGCGGTTCCCGGGGGATACACCGTGTCCGGGGGAACGACCACGCCATAGCCCGCGCAGCAGCCCGCCTGAAGCCACGCGCCGGCGCCGACTTTCACGCCGCCGGCCAGATGCACGCCGGTGCCCAGGTGCGCATAGTTTTCCAGATGGGTATCGTGATCCGCGGTGCTGTGCGCGTTCAGGATGGACCCCGAGCCAATATAGGCGCTCGCACCCACCATCGCCATCGCCAGGATCGCGGTTCCTGCCTCGATGGTGGCGCTGGGACTGACGCAGGCCGCCGGATGAATCACCGTCGCCAGGGGCAAGCCCGCGGCTTCGATCGCCTTGACCCAGCCGGCGCGCAACGCGTTATTGCCGACTGCCGCAATCGCCTGGGCCTGATCGGCCGCCAAGCCGCTCAGGCTGCTCAGGCTGCTCAGGCTGCTCAGGCCCGCCAGATTGGACACGACCTTGCGGCCCGCGCTCTCCTGCAAGGCGGGCCAGCGGTCGTCCACAAACAGGATTTCCTGCCAATGGCCGCTGAGCTCGGCGGCCTCGGCCACCGCGCGTCCGTGCATGCCCGCCCCGATAATCACTAGCGATCTCGCCATCGTCTCTTATTGTCCCTTTTTGTCACCCCAACCGAGCGGCATCTGCCGGAAACTCATGCCGCTCGTCATTGTGGGCGTTTGGTCTTCGTGGTCTCAATCCAAGACTCGAAATGAAAGTGTAGCAATACGGCCGGCAATCAAGCGGACCGGGAAAAACACATAACGGAGGTTTCCTCAGTGCCGTCTTATGACGCCTGCGGATGGTGCCCGGGGTTCTCGGGCACGCCCGCCTTGCAGCCTATCGCAAGCGCCAGCAAAGGGCCATACGCCAAAGGCACGCCTGCCAGCGGCGAGAGCCAGCCGCGCGCCACGCAAAGCGCGATGGGGAACAGCCAGAACACATTCAACGCAATCACCGTCAGCAGAACCGGCTTGTGCGCGCCGAAGCGTCGCGTGGCGTGCTGGTACGCGTGCATGCGATGCGCCAGATAGACGCGCTCCCCGCGTCCAAGCCGCCGCAAGAGCGTCCAGGTTGCATCCACGGCAAAGACGCCCAGCAGGATCAGCCAGGCCCACAACAAGGCCGGTTGCTGCCACGCGCCGTGCAGCGCCAGGCCACCCAGGACGATTCCCAGAAAGCTGCTGCCGGCATCGCCCATGAAAATGCGCGCCGGCGGGAAATTCCACAACAGAAAGCCCGCCACGGCCGCAGCCAGCAGCAGGGGCGCGACGATGGCGCCTTCGTGTCCGGTCAGAACGTAGATCACGCTTGCCCCGACCGCCGCGCAGATCGCCTCCGACGCAGCCAGGCCGTCGATGCCATCCATGAAGTTGTACAGGTTGAGCAGCCAGACCAGCGCAAAAACACCCAGCACGCTTGCCACGGCCGCCCAGAACGCGGACGCCTGGCCCAGCGCTTCCGCGGGCAACCCGCCAAACCAGGCCATCAGCCAGGCCGCGCTGCCGAAATGAACCAGCAGCCGCCAGCGGACCGCGACATGGCCGCGGTCGTCCAGAAATCCGATGATGGCCACGGCCGTGCCCGCTCCGCCCAACGCCACCGCGGTCACCGCGGGCAGCAGGCCCAGCCAGACGAGCACCGGCAGGCCGAGCAGAAAGCTCAGCACAAAGGCCACGCCGCCGCCACGCGGGGTGGTGACCACATGCGAACTACGGCTGTTCGGGACGTCAAGCAGCCTGCGGCTGGCCAGGGCATACCGGCGCAGCGCGCCGGTAAGTACCCAGGCCAGACCCAAGGCCGCCGCCAGAATGCACCAGAAAATCACTGTAGGCATGATTCAGCAGTCAGGTGACGGTTCAGGATTTCGACCACACAGTCCGGTTCACATAATCCGTGTAGCTCAACACCACGCGCACGACCTGCTTGGAGACCGGGCCGCCTTCGTAGTCCTTGACCACGGGAATCACGCGCTCGCCGCGGCGATGCTGGCTGGTGACCACGCGAACCGCGTCAGCCACCCGCTCGGCCTTCAGGCCGCTCATGATCAGCGTGCCCTCGTCCATGCCTTCGGGACGCTCGTGCGCATTGCGCACCGTGATGGCCGGCAGGTTCAGCAGCGAAGCTTCTTCCGTGATCGTGCCGCTATCGGACAGCACGCAGAATGCGCCCATCTGCAGCTTGATGTAGTCGAGCAGGCCAAACGGCTTGACGAAGCGGATGAGCGGATGGTCCAGCGCGTCACCCAACGCCTCCAGGCGCTTGCGGGTGCGCGGGTGCGTCGACACGATGATCGGGTACTCGTACGTGTCGGCCAGGTGGCGCAGCGTGTCGAGCAGATCGCGCAGGTTCTGCGGCGTGTCCACGTTTTCTTCGCGGTGCACGCTGACCAGGAAGAACTTGTCTTCGGTCAGGCCTTCGCGCGCCAGCACGTCCGACTTCTGGATGTCGTCCATGTAGTACGCCAGCACTTCCTGCATGTGCGAACCGGTCTTGATGATCGTCTCGGGACGGATGCCTTCGGCGATCAGGTAGCGGCGCGCATGCTCGGTCAGGACCATGTTGATGTCGCTCAGGTGGTCGAGCACCTTGCGGTTCAGCTCTTCGGGCACGCGCTGATCGAAACAGCGATTGCCCGCCTCCATGTGGAACACCGGAATCTTGCGGCGCTTGGCGGCGATCACCGCCAGGCAGGTGTTGGTGTCGCCGTACAGCAGCAGCGCGTCCGGCTTTTCCTGTTCGAAGATCTCGTCGGACTTGATGATGACGTCGCCGATCGTCTTGGCTGCGGTATCGCCCGCTGCGCCCAGAAAATAATCCGGCTTGCGAATCTGCAGGTCGTCGAAAAACACCTGATTCAGTTCGTAGTCGTAATTCTGGCCGGAATGCACCAGTACATGATCGACCTGCGCATCCAGTTCCGCGATGACGCGGCTCATCTTGATGAGTTCCGGACGCGTGCCGACCAGCGTCATGACCTTAAGCATCGATCTGCCCCCGGATGTATTCCAGATTCAACAGCAACTTCTTCACACCTTCGACATCCAGCCGCTCCGTGTTGTGCGACGTGTAATCGTCCAACTCGGAAATCTCGGTTTCGCCTTCGACGAAATACTTCTTGTAGTTCAGATCCCGGTTATCGGCGGGAATCCGGTAATAGCGGCCCATGTCTTCGGCCTTTGCCATTTCCTCGCGCGAAATCAGCGACTCGTACAGCTTTTCACCGTGCCGCGTGCCGATCACCTTGAGCGGGCTGTCACCGCCAATCAGTTCCTTGAGCGCAACCGCCAGGTCGGCGACGGTGGAAGCCGGCGCCTTCTGCACAAAGATGTCGCCTTGCTTGGCGTGCTCGAACGCATGCAGCACCAGGTCCACCGAATCCTCGAGCGACATCAGGAAGCGCGTCATGTTGGGATCGGTGACGGTAAGCGGTTCGCCCGTCTTCAGCTGGCTGATGAACAGCGGAATCACCGAGCCGCGCGAGGCCATCACGTTGCCGTAGCGCGTCGCGCAGATCACCGGACCGTTATTGACGGCGACGCGGGACTTGGCCACCACCAGCTTCTCGGCCATTGCCTTGGAGATGCCCATGGCGTTGATCGGGTACACGGCCTTGTCCGTGCTCAGCACGACCACGCGTTGCACGCCGGCTGCAATCGCCGCGTTCAGGACGTTCTCCGTGCCGAGCACGTTGGTCTTGACCGCTTCCATGGGATAGAACTCGCAGGACGGCACCTGCTTGAGCGCGGCCGCGTGAAACACATAGTCCACGCCGATCATCGCCTGGGCGATGCTGTCGTAATCGCGCACGTCGCCGATGTGGAACTTGACCTTGTCGTCGGCCAAGGCAATGCGCATGTCCTCTTGTTTTTTTTCGTCGCGGCTGAAGACGCGGATCTCTCGCACATCAGTGGAAAGGAAACGCTTGAGCACCGTATGTCCAAAGGACCCGGTGCCGCCGGTAATCATGAGAACTTTATTGTCGAACATAAATTAACCATTCAATCCGTTAGGGAACCAGGCGATGCGCGTGCATTTCACGAATCAATTCCGGCCACGAGGGAGGCACATAACCCGTCGCCTGCAAGAGGCGCGTGGCATCCAGCGACCGGTCGATCTTCAATTGATCGTCTGCAATGATGTCGATGTCCTTGCCATACACCTGCGCCACGAGCTTCAGAAGCGAATACTTGTCGATCGGCGCAACGGCGCAGTGATACAGGCCGTGCAGCTCGGGGCGGGGAATCACGAAGTCCTTCATCACCCGCGCCAGCTCGGTGGTCGGCAGGCCGGAAAACACGGCGCGCGTGAATCCCTTGACGGGGCCCGGTTGCGACAGGAACCAGTCCACCAGCGCCACATTGCTGCCCAATTCGTGACCGATGATCGACGTGCGCAGGGTGATGGCGTTGACGTCGGACGTCACCTCGCCAATGTACTTCGACTTGCCATAAAGGTCCTCGGCATCGGAGGGATCCGATTCCAGGTACATCCCTTTGCGGCCATCGAACACGCAGTCGGTGCTGACGTGGATCAGGCGGGCCGACGCCAGCGCGCACAGGCGCGACAGCCGGTGCGGCAGCATGGCGTTCACCGGCAGCGCCGCCAAGGGATCCTTGGCATCGGCAAGCTGCTTGATCAAACCGACACAGTTGATGACCACGTCCGGCTTGACCCGGGCCATTACCGTCACGAGGGAATCATTATCCAGCACGTCGACGCCGGTCAGCAGATTATTGCGATGGCGCTCATCGAAATGGCGCAGGCCAGCCGCACCGCGCAGCGTCCCGTACGTCTCGAATGCCGGATCGTCGCTGAAGCGCGAAAAAACCGCGCTACCCAGCATGCCCGTTACCCCTAGAACCAAAATTTTCATGCTAAGCCTTCTCTTTCAATTCGAGTTTCTCAGAAAGAATACTCACTAATCGGTCGACCTGACGGGTTATCTCATAATGCTCAAGGTAGAACCGGCGGCCGGAGGCGGCAAGCGCCTCGCGCTCGCCCTCATTCATTGCGCGCAGGCGTTCTATGCAATCGGCCAGACCATCCGAATCCTCGGCGGCGCATACCAGTCCGGCGCCCGCATCACGAATGACCTCGGCGCCCGCCCCGTCCAGCGCGCCGATGATCGGTCGGCCCGCGGCCAAATACGCCTGCACTTTGCTGGGAATCGTCTGCGCCAGGATCGCGTCCCTATTTAAAGTGACCAGCAACGCCCCCGCCCTGTCAAAGATATGCGGCATCTGATCGTTGGGGAAGCGGCCGGCGAGCACCACATTGGATAAGCCTTCTCGCTCCACCTCGTCGCGGACTCGCCCCAGCATGCTGCCGCTGCCCACCAGCACGATTCTGGAATCGTTGCGCCCTTTGAGCTTGCGCGCGGCGGCAAGGATTGTATGCAGCGATTGGGCAGTCCCAAGGTTACCTGCAAAGACGACGCAAAAATTATCCTCCAGCGTGGCCAGCAGGGAGGCCGGCAACGTGCAAGGCTTCAGTGGCGTTGCGCGGGGATCGGGACTTGAATTGGGGTAGTAGACGATCTTGCTGTCAGAGGCCAGACGTGCAACGGGCTCGCGGAATGCCTTGGACTGCACGAGCAGCAGCGATGCGGCCCCATATATCGCCCGTACCATCATCCCCACGCCGGCAAGAATCGTGCGATTTCGCACGAAGCCGGTCGCGCTCAGGCTTTCCGGCCAGAGATCCTGAATCCAGATCGCCAGCGGCAGCCTCTTGCGCCATTTGAGGTAAATAGCCGGGATTACCGACGTGATCGGCGAAAATGCCACCGCCAGGACGACATCGAAATCCTTGTGCCCGACAGCCCGGTAACCATGGCGCAGCCCGTTTACGACAAACGACAGGTAATTGAGGACCAGATTCTTGCCGCCGCCCGCGCGCCGCGTGCGCAGCGGCACCCGATGAATCACGGTGCCGTCATCCCACTGCTCGTTCGTGCAACCCTCCTCGGTGTAGCCATCGAAGATCTTGCCGTCCGGATAGTTGGGCTTGCCGGTCAGCACTTCGACCACATGCCCCTGCGCCGTCAATGCGCGCACGAAGTCGTTGATGAAGAACTGTTCCGGCCAGAAATACTGGCTGACGATCAGGATTCTCACGAGGCGCTCGCTCCCGAGGAGTCGCGGAGCCGGGCCCAGAACTGGGCAGGCGTGTCGGGCGCCACAATTGGGCTAGGCACGGCGAGCTGGCGGCGCACCGCCCTTGCGATTGACGTGGCCGAGCCCGGATCGAACGTCTGGACGGGCACGCACACGTCGCGCACATAATCGAGCTCGGACGCCACGATCGGCAGGCCGGCATTGGCGGCCTCGATCAACGGCAGGCCAAACGATTCGCCGAACGACGGGAACACCAGCGCGCCTGCCTGCGCATACAGCGCCGCCACGCCTTCACGCGTCAGCTCGCCCCGGTTCTCGACCCGCAGCCCGTGGCGGTCTGCCACGGCCAGAAGTTCCTGCGCCAAGACCTTGTCCCGAGGGCCCAGGGTCAAAACAAGCGACGGACGCAAACCGTCCTCGGCCAGCAGCCGCCAAGCTTCGAGGAGGCGCCGATGATTCTTGTGCGCCACGCCGTCGGCCACATAGACAAAATCCCACTGGCGGGTCCGCTCTGCCTGCGCTGCGGGATCGCCCACGGTGATGTCGGCCACGAAAGGCGCGATCCTGACGGGCGGCACGCGCTCGGCGGCACCAAGCCAATCCAGCACCTCGCGGCGCATGGTCGGCGTCTGAACCACGTATTCCGAAACCCGATGGCGGAAACACCGCCCGATTGTCCGCTCGAAGATCAGGCGCAGCCGCGTGGGCAGCGGAAACTGCGACAGCCGCACCCCGCGCAGGTAATTCCGGTTCTGCAGGAACACGACGACGCGCGCGCGCGAAGGCAGCACCGGCGGCAGGCCATGAAAGCAGAAAAGGATGGCGTCTGGTCCCGCGGCCCGGCGCGCCGCGAATTCTCCCTTCAGGCGGGCCAGCGCCGTCGGCGCCACCCAATGCACGGCAGCGCCCTCGGGAATCTGCACCCGCGGTTCGTTGCGGGCATCCAGAAAAAGACGCAGCGGCGAACCGGCCGGCCAGGCGCCCAAAAGCGCCTGCAGCAGCACAAGGCCGCCGCCGGTATGCACGTTGGGTGCGTATAAGACGACTTCTACAGCCATTTTGATTAGTAGCTTATGGGCATGGATATGCGGGAACCGGCGTTGCCTGCGGGCAAGCCAGCGTCAGAGCCCCTCCAGGATCTTGCCAAAGCGCTGCGCGATCCGATTGCCGCTGAATGTATCGCGGTAGGCCTGATTGCACCAATCGGTCCCGTCCTTGCGCAGCACGTGGTCCACGGCGCCCTCGACCGCCTTCTCGATATCCTCGACCTCGGACGGGCGGGCGTGCCAGCAGCCAAGGTGCTTCATTGCGTCCTCGGAACCGCCCGGCGGCGTCAGGCCCACGATGGGCGTATCCGCGCCGATGTAGTCGGACAGCTTGCTGGGCAGGAACAGGTTCTGGCGCACATTGGCTTCGATCAGCAGCAGAATGTCCGCGTCGTACATCTGCTCCAGCGATTCGACGAACGACACATTGCCGACGGCGCGCACGGTGCCCTCCGGCAGGCTCATGGCGGCCTCGGTGGCAAGCATCTCGGGCGGCACCAGGCCGATCAGCTCGAGGCAGAGCACGCCGCGCAGGTCCGGCCGCCGCTGAAACAGGCGTCCCAGTGCCTGGAACAGCGGTTCGGGCGAGCGGCGGCCGTACAGCACGCCCACATAACGCATGACGATGCGATCGTTCCTTGCTTTCGGCCGCTGCGGGAAGAGGGCTTCATCGAAAGCATGGGGAATCACATCGGTGCGCCGGCGGACGGATTCGGGCTGCCCCTGCATCATCAGATCCAGGGAATATCGCGAGCTGTGCACGATGAAATCGGCCGCCGCCACCGCGCGCGGCTCGTGCCGGGCGTTCCACAGCTTGGTCAGCCGGCTGACCTCAAGCGGATTGCCCGCCCAGGGGTCGCTGAACTGTGCCAGCCACTTCACGTTGCGCCGCGCCTTCTTCACGCGCGTCATCACGGCGTTGACCGAATGAAACGGCGACCAGGTCATCACGGCGTCGTACTGGCTCAGATCCATGTCCATGAGCTTGCTGTACGCGGATTCGCGCAGCACGGTCATCAGGTCCGGCACGCGATCAAGCTTGCGGATGGAAGACCGCACGAGGCTCATCAGGTTCTTCGCGGGCCGCAGCCGGTCGATCCGGCCGAACGTCTTCTCGGCGAACGGCAGCAGGCTGTGGTCCAGCGGCAATTCCGCGCAGAAGGAGTCCGCGCACACGACGTCGACGTCGTATCCGGACCGGGCAAGCGCGGCCATGGGCTTGTAGACCGCTGCCGTCATCTGCACCTGCATGGGCGGGAAGGCGTAGCTGACCAGCAGAATCCTGCCCTTGCGCGCGTTCGGATGGTCCATGGTGATCGAATCGTTATCCGGCAACACGGCTGGCTCCCGGAATCAGGCGAATCGCGGCCGCGATAACGCCGCAGATCAAAAACGTGCTGAGGGAAATCAACAGGATCACGAGCCCGGCAGGCAGGTGCTCCGTCGCAATGCGGATCGCGCTGCTGAAGCGAACATGCTCCAGCACCACCACATGCACGAAAAAGATGATGAAGGCGCGGTCGCTCAGCCATTTCGCAATCGCCGCAGACCGGGCCGACAGATCTACCGTCACGAACGCCAGAAACGCCGCGATCGACGCAATGACCACGTTAGGCGTGAAATAGACGTAGGCGCGTTCGACCGGCACGCCGGCCTTTTCGCTGAAGCGCCACGTCAGATAGAACGTGATCGCCGAGCAGATGGCATAGACGGCAATGCACGCCCACCGCGGGATGGCCTTGCGGTCAACGCCGGCCAAGAGGCCGCCCAGGATGAACAACCCGCCATACCCAAGAAAGCTGGTGAGCTGCATGATCCGCAGGACCGGCAGCGGCCAATACTGCGGCACGCTGGTGACGACGAACCAGATCACGAAGAAATAGACGCTCAGCGCCGGCCGGCTGCGCAGCACTTCGTAGATTGCCTGCAGGAAAGGCAGCAGGACATACAGCCCCACGATCATGTACACGAACCACAGGTGGTACATCACCGGCTCGGAAAACATCGCGAGCAGGCCCGCGCCGTAACTGCCCAGCGCACCGTTGCGGTACAGGAACGCGGCGCTCCAGAAGACCAGCGGGATGAACACCTTCAGCACCCGGCGCAGGATGTTGCCGGTCGAGACCACCTGCATCCCCGGGCGCAGCAGCATCGCGCCCGAAATCATCACGAACAGCGGCACCGCCACGCGCACGGCGGAATCCAGCGCGTTGGCCGACAGCCAGTCGGGCAACGGACTCTTGCCGAAGGCGTAGAACGCCGCGCCGCAAGAGTGAATCAGGATCACGCCATAGATGGCCACCACGCGGCACAGGTCCGCCCAGGCCGCTCTCTGTTTGCCAGGCACCGCGTCGGACTTCGGATCCGCAATCCTGGTGGTCAACGTATCCGCCGTTGTCATTTTCCCGACTGCCTTCCGTGGATCACACGTTCGTAAACATCCACCATACGCTCGGCCTGCAAGCGTATGTCATAGTTTTGCTCGGCCAGCTGGCGCGATCTTGCGCCTCGTGCCAGCCGCTCCTGCGGATCGCCGATCAGCCGCTCCATCGCCGCCGCCAGCGCGGCCGAATCGCGGGACGGCACCGCCAGCCCCGCCTCCGGCGTGAACACGACCTCGGGCAAGGCGGTCCCTTCGAAGCAGATGGTGGGCTTGCCGCAAGCCATCGCCTCGACCGCCATCAACCCAAACGAATCGGCCAGCGACGGCATGAGGAACAGGTCAGTCGCACTATAGACGTCCTGCATCACGCTATCGTCATTCGTCCAGCCTAGTTCGACGACCTGAAACCTGTCCTTGAACTTCTCGATCCGGCCCTTGTCGTTGAGCGTCAAGAGGCAGATGGGCACATGCGTCTGCAAGCGGTCCAGCGCCTCGATCACATACTGCAGGCCCTTGAAATCGTTGACCACGGACCGGAAGCACAGCACCAGCCGATGCGGCTCGATGCCCAGGCGGGCCTTGGCCGCTGCCTGGTCATCGGGTTTGAAGAAATCCAGGTCCAGGCCAAACGGCACCTTGTGAACGGGCACGCCGTCCATCAGGGGCGACTGCCGGACCATGTTCTCCATCCAGCTCGAAGCCACCAGGATCTCGAAGTTCGAGCGCCGGTAGGCCATCCGCTTGAGCCGGAAGTTCAGCGCCGTCGTGTCGCGCTGGATCGCAAAATCGGTCTTCAGATCGGGGCACTGGCCGCAGCCCGTCTTCCATCGCTGGCACGAAAAAGGGTGAATGCAATGGCCGGTCATCGCCCACGGATCGTGCAGCGTCCACAGCGAGGGCTTCTCGGCGGTCATCGCCGGCAGCGACTGCATGCTCAGAAAACCCGAATGGATGATGTGGTAGTGAACCAGGTCCGCTTCGCGGAACGCTTCCATGCGGCGCATGTGCATGCCGTTGGAATACAGCTGCGATTGCAGCGACAGCACTTTCTCGGCGCCTCGCGTCAGCCGGTTGACCTTGCGCAGCAGCTTGCCGTGCAGGCTCACGACGCCTTCTTCCTGACGGTCCTGTTCCCACACGAAATGCTTGGACGAAACACCAAGCGCCTCGAGATGAGGCTTCAGGGAAAGCCCGTTGAAGCGGCGTCCCGGCGACTGGTATCCGTTAACTTGCAAAACTCTCATCGTGTGCCCGCCAATCCTCTTATGTCGAACCAGGCCTGTTGCGAACGCTGACCATGTACGTTTTTCATGGTTTCCCCTCCGCCTGGCGCTACATGGGATTTCATTCACTCTTGTAATGGCGACAACGCAACCATGCGCTACCGTCGTCGCCCCAAAAACCGCGTAAGGCTCAGGCGGACCGTCCAAACAACGCCCGGAACGCACGCCGCCACCGGGAGCCAGCTTCCGCAAGCGCCCTGCTTTGATACTGTTCCAGCGTCGTGCGCATGGCAGCGATCTCCGCGGCCTGCGTCTGGATCACCGCCTGCTGGTTCGCGTCATGCGCCTTGGCGTCTTCGAGCAGCGCGCGCATGTGCCGGCCGTCGATGCGCACCACCAGCTTGGCGGACTTGACGTAGCTGACCCACGGCGCGCCGATGCGGCCTTCAACGCCGCCGTTGATCCAGTGCTGCACGCTGGATTCCTGAGCGATGTATTTCTCGACATGGTCATCGGTGATGCCGATGCTCTGCATCCGCAACGACTCACGCAACAGTTCCAGGATTTCCAGCGGCGTGCCTTCGGCCGGCTGGGCGCAGCTGGAAACGCTGGCCAGACTGCCGAACAGGCCACGCAGGATCACGTAGGACAGCGTCAGGTCCGATTCGAGCTTCCATTCCTTGTCGAAGAAGGCCAGCTCGCCGGGCGCGACTTCCATGCAGTTCAAGGGGGTCCAGTCGAATAGGGCGCCGGGCACCGACTTGTCCAGAGACAGCGACACCGCCGGGCCCAGATCCGCCTCGCGGCAGATCGCGTCGATCCAGGGCCGCGCCCAGTTGCACACGTCCATCGCCGACCAGCCCGGCGTGTTCAGCACCTTGACCAGGCCCAGCCACCAGAGATTGCCCTTCAGATACGGGCCATCGTCGATCGAATGGCTTACCGGCAACGCCGGCGCGGCTTCCTGCGTCACGCGGTCCCGCGCCGTGCGGACTTCGCCGCCGTCCAGGTAAAAGCGCTTCGCGGTGGCAAACGCCGGGTGGCGCTCGACGCTGTAGTGCCAGGCAAGATCCTGCGCTTCGCGCAGCGCGGCCACGGCCCGCTCCGACTTGCCGGCAATGATCAGAAACGAGTTCGCCAGGTCTTCGGCCAGGCCGTTTTCGTGGATCGAGGCCCAGGCCTGCTCCAGCGAGAAAGCCGGCACGATCCAGTCGGGCCGGGCGCGGTCGCGGCCGACCGTGCCGGTCAACAGCGGACGGGCGGCAAACTGGCCCTTCGGATCCAGCCCCTTCGAGGTCAGGAGCGACACCGGCATGTGATAGTCCGGCAGCGGGAAATACACTTCCTGCGCGCTCAGTCCGACGGAACCCAGGATGCCCTTGAGCTCATCCAGCCCGAAACGGATGATGGTCTCGGGCCCGTACTGCCCTTCCACGCCGTAGTAGGGCACGTCCACGTTCGGCTCGGGAAAGCCCGAGAAATACTTCAGGCCCAGCTTGTTCTGGATGGCGATGACCAGAACGCCGTCGTCATTGAGCTGGCGCGCGGCATTGGCCAGCAGGTCCAGCTCGGCGCGGTCGCCGCAATGCGAAAAAAGCCGGGCGTACTGCAATACGCCGATCATCGTCACGACGTCGAATTTCTTTTCGGCGTTGAAATCTTCGATGCGGTCGCAGACGACGGTGACATTGTTCAAGTCCGCCGTCCGCTGGCGCGTGATCGAGGCGCGGTGAGCCGAGGCCTCCAGGGCCACGACATCGCCGCCCAGCTCGCCTAGATACCGCGTAATGATGCCGCAGCCGGATCCCAGTTCCAGCACGCGGCCCCGGCACAGCTTCTCGAGCGGGCGCAGGATGTTGGCGCGCACGGGCGACAGGTGGCAGGCGGACCGCCAGTCCCAGATGGCGCCCACCAATTCGCGGGAAAACAGCGAGCGATCCTTCGCGTCGGCGATGATGCGCTCGATCTGCTGTTCGAACTCGGCGCCATCGGTGTACGTGAATTCGGGAATACTGCCGTCCGTCTCCGGAAACAGCATTCCCTTGTGTTCTTTGTAATCCGTCGGAAGATTATGCATTTCAGTTCTCTATCCTGCCAGGCGTCGCCGATTACTCGGAAACGGCATCCAGCAAGATCCTGGGTTGAAATCCGATGTCGAAAAGGCCAGTAGCCGGACGCGGCTCGTCCGCCATCACGCGAAAAACAATCGCGTCGACAATACGATGATGCAATGAACCGTCTTCGCCCTGAGCGGCGAAGGTGCAAAAATACGTTGCTGGGTTCAGCGAGCATTCAAACTCGAATTCCAGGTCCAACGAGGTGCCGGCGGTGAAGTCGATGCCGTGTTCGTCCAGGATGGGGTGGGCGCAGCCCGCCAGATCGATACCCGACGTGGTGCGGATCAGCGCGTAGAACCGGACCGCGGGGCAATCCTCGGTGAACTGCACGCTGCACTTGAGCTTGTAGCGATGGCCGCGAAGAATGTGATTGACCTGCGCGCCGCCCAATGTCTGAAGCATGGGCGCGGACAGCTTGGCGCCCACTTCGTCGTAGGACAGCGTATCCGGCACGAAGCTCGCATCGAAGAACGGCTCCAGGCCGCCCGACGGGACCGAATCGGCGGCAGCGGCCGGCTTGGCTTCGTCGGCCGCCGGCTCGGCCAGACTGGCCGCGCTCTCGCCCTCGGCGTCGATCCGGCGGATTTCCGCGATCAGCTCGACGGCTTTATCGCTGGTGGTGTTGCCGAGCTTCTGGCCGAAATAGACGGCCCTCTTCGGAATACCGGTGAACAGGCGTTCGCCTGCATTGAGCAGCACCGCGCGGTCGCACAGATTGATAATGGCCGCGCCCGAATGCGAAACAAACAGAATCGTGGCGCCGCGATTCTTGATCGCGTCGATTCGCGCAAAACATTTGCGCTGGAAGGGTTCGTCGCCAACAGCCAGCGCTTCGTCGACGACGAGAATATCCGGATCCACGTTGATCGCAACAGCGAAAGCCAGGCGGGCATACATGCCGCTGGAATAATGTTTGACCGGCTGCTCGATAAACTGGCCAATATCGGCAAATGCCGCAATCTCATCAAAACGCGCCTCGATTTCGGGCTGACTCAAGCCCAAAACCATCGCATTTAGAAACACATTTTCGCGCCCGGTGAACTCGGGGTTGAATCCCGCGCCCAGTTCCAGCAGAGCGGCAACGCGGCCTTGCGTCTCCACGGTGCCCGAGGTCGGCATCAGCGTGCCGCAGATCATCTGCAGCAGGGTGGACTTGCCCGAGCCATTGCGGCCAATGATGCCCACAGTCTCGCCGCGGCCCACATTGAAGGACACGTCGCGCAATGCCCAGAACTCGCGGAAATAGTTGACCGGCGGCCGGCCAAGCATGCTGCGCAGACGGGGCGCGACAAACTGCTTCAGCCGGTCATGCGGCCGATCGTAGATCTGATAACACTTGCTCAGCCGATCTACGCGAATGACATTGCCATCAGAGGACATCAGCGAACCCCTTGCGCGCTTTCTGGAACCACCAAAAACCTGCCCACGCAATCACCATGCTGATGGCTGCATAAATACCAAGCGCGCCCCAATTCGGCAATTCACCGTAAAGCAGCACCTTGCGGGATTCTTCAATAATCAAGGTAAGGGGATTGAGCATCACAACCATCTGCACCTTGGGCGGCAGATTTGAAATCGGATAGAACACGGGAGAGACGAACAGCAGCACCGACATCAACAGGCCGATCGTCTGGCCGATGTCGCGCACATAAACACCCGTTGCCGACAGGAACCAGGCAAATCCCATGGTCACCATCAGCAGCGGCATCAGCACGACCGGGAAAAATATCGCCGTCCAGCTGATGGAGCCGCTGAGCACCAATTGAGCAATCAAGAGCACACACACGCTGATCGCCGCGTGAAAGAGCGCCGCGCCCATCGCCACCCACGGAAAGATCTCCAAGGGAAAGACGACCTTTTTCACGTAGGTCACGTTGCTGTGGATGAGGCCCGGCGCGCGGCTGATGCACTCGGAAAACAGCCCGTGAACGATCAGCCCCACGAACAGCACGACCGCGAAATTCGCGTGGCTGGCATCCTGGCTGACGCCCCAGCGAGCCTTAAACACTACGGTAAAGAAAAACGTGTATACAGTCAGCATGAGCAGCGGCGTAAAAAAAGACCACGCCAGCCCGAAGATCGAGCCGCGATAGCGGCCCAGGACTTCCCGCTTGCACATTTGAACCGCGAGCTTTCGATTGCTCCAGATGCTGTCGAACATCGCAGCCGGAGATACACGCTGTGCCTGATGAGGATTCACACTACCTATCCCACTTGACCGTCCCGCTTCTTACGAAATCCGGGGCGGACATAAAGTTATTGGAAATAATTGCATTACTGACGCCGCCAAAACCCGGGAGCGGCCATTCAGAGGCTGATTCATCAGGAAAAAAGCGCCGTAATATGCTGCCGACCTATCGCTTTAAAGCCCGGGCGTCCAAATTACAACCAGCAAATTATTCGCAACATTGGTTTTGCAAATTATTCAAAATGAACGGACGAAACCTCAGGGCGCAAGGTGCGCATACTAAGTTTTAGTGCAACTGAACATCATAACATGCTGAAAACGCAGGCCGAAGCGGATTTTCCGACGGTATTACTCATTCAGATCTACAAACAATAGTACGTCTCACTATTACTGAGACCTGGCACTGCCGCCGTCTCGTGGCTATTTTCTCCAGACCGGTCCACAATGGATTCACAACACTGTTGGAACAGGGAGACAGCCATGCGCATTGCCGATGCCCAATGGATTCCTTCGACGCAGCACCAGACCTGGGATGCGTTGACCGACCCGCGAGTGTTACAGAAGTGCATTCCGGGGTGTGTGGAAGTCGCCATGCGCAGTCCGACCGAATACGCGGTCACGCTGCGCGCCAAGATCGCCGGTATCGACACCGACTACGACGGCGAGATCCTGCTCTCCGATGTCAACGCCCCGAACAGCTGCACGCTGGTGTTCGAAGGCAAGGGGCGGGCCGCCTGCCTGGCGATCGGCACGGCCCAGGTCAACCTGACCACCAAGGACGAGGGCACCCGCGTGGCCTACACCGTTGCCGGCATGGCAGGCGGCAAGCTGGGCGAGTGCGGGGAAGGCGTGCTCCTGAAGGCCGCCGAGAAAATCGTCGACAAGTTCTTCACTGCCTTCATCGACCACATGGCGGCCCAGCCGCGTCTGGCGCCCCCGCCACCGCCGCCCGAGCCCGAACCGCGGGGCCTGTCCAATTCCCGCTGGTCCTGGATGCTGGTCGTATTGGTGATCGCCGTATTCTGGGGATACCACGCTTTTTACAAGTGATAACCCTAGGGTGCCGGTGATATCCTAGGCGGCATGACTCCGCCGCCGCCACCCGCTCAGCCAGCCACTGATCCCGCACGCTCAAGACGGGACTTGCTGATGGCGATGGCGGGGGTGTCGGCCACCGTGGTGCTTGCCGCCCTGGACTCCACCATCATCAGCACCACGCTGCCACGCGTGGCCGAGGCCCTGAACGGCATGGCGCTGTACGCCTGGGTCGGCACGGGCTATCTGCTTGCCACGGCGGCTTCCATCCTGATCTTTGGCCGGCTGGGCGACATGTTCGGCCGCAAGCCCTTGATGCTGGTGTCGGTGCTCATCATCGCGCTTGGCTCCATTGCCTGTGGCCTGGCGCAGTCCATGACGCAGCTGATCGTGTTCCGCACCCTGCAGGGGGTGGGCGGCGGCATGATGATCGCCACCGCCTTCGCCGCGCCGGCGGACCTGTTCCCCGACGCCAAGCAGCGGGTCAGATGGATGGCGCTGGTGTCCGCCGCTTTCGCCATGGCCAGCGGCATCGGTCCGGTGCTGGGCGGCGCGGCCACGCAGGCCCTGGGATGGCGCGCCGCGTTCTTCATCTCGCCCATCGCGGCCGCGGGCGCGTTTTTCCTCCTGGCGCGATATTTCCCGCGCATCCGGCCCATCCATGACGGCAGCCGCAAGATCGACTGGCTTGGCGCCATCCTGCTCGTGCTGGCCGTGGGCGCGCCGCTGGCCGCGCTGGAGCTTGCCTTTGCCAGCGGCGAACACGCGCACCCGATCCTCGGCCTGACGCTGGCGCTGGTCGGCGCCGCCGCCATCGCCATCCTGATTCCCACCGAGCGCCGCGTGAAGTCGCCCATCTTCCCGCTGCGCGTGCTCTCAGGTCGCGAACCCCGCCTGCTGAACGTGGCGGCGATGATGGTCGGTGCGGTGATGTTCATCCTGATCTTCTACAGCCCGTTGCTGCTGCAACAGGTGCTGGGCTATACGCCCAGTCAGGCGGGACTACTGCTGACGCCGCTGGTGGCCGCGATCTCGGTGGGCAGCATCATCAACGGCCGGATGTTTCCCAAGCAGACCGAACCGCAGCGCCTGATGGTGTTCGGCGGCGTCCTGCTCGCGGCCGGATCGCTGATGGTGCTGCTGATTTCGCCAGGCACGTCGGCGTGGTGGATTCTTGGCGCATTCTTCGTCAACGGCTGTGCACTGGGCTTTCTGCTGCCCAACCTGACGCTTTTCATGCAGATGCTCAGCGAGCGGCGCGACGTGGGCGTGGCCTCGGCGCTGGTGCAGACGACGCGCGCCATCGGCAGCGCGCTGGGCACCGCCGTGGTCGGCATCCTGATTTCCCACAGCACGGTGCTCTCGGGCGTGCGCACCGGCCTGATCCTGTGTATTGTCCTGTCCCTCACATGCGCGGTGCTGGCGCACCGGGTGAAAATGAGAAACCTGGTCACGAGCCGCAGCCACGGTTGATTCAGAGCTGAACATGCAACGCCGCGATCTGCAGGACCTGTTGATTCTAGCCGCCGTCTGGGGCGGCTCTTTTCTTTTCATGCGTGTCGCCGTGCCGGAGTTCGGGCCGGTGGCGCTCATCGAACTGCGCGTGGGACTGGCCGCGCTCTTTCTCCTGCCCGCCGCGATCTGGCGCAACAAGCTGCCCTTGATCGCGCGCCGCTGGAAAGCCATTCTCGTGGTCGGCACCTTGAATGCCGCGCTGCCCTTCCTGCTTTACGCGTACGCCGCCCAGTCATTGGGCGCGGGCTTTTTGTCCGTCGCCAACGCCGTGACGCCGGTGTGGGGCGCCGTGATCGGCTGGCTGTGGCTGAAAGACCGGTTGCCGTGGACGCGCTCGCTGGGACTGCTGATCGGTCTGTCCGGCATCGTGGTGCTGGTCTGGGACAAGCTCGACTTTCAATCCGGCGGCACGGGCTTTGCCGTGCTCGCCGCCGTCTCCGCGCCCGTCTTCTACGGCGTTGCCGCGAACTGGACGAAGCGTTTCCTGACAGGCGTGGACCCCTTGACCAGCGCAACGGGCAGCATGGTGTCGGCCGCATTGGTCCTGCTGCCCGCTGCCGTGGCCACCTGGCCGCAACAGCCGGTATCCTGGGAGGCCTGGGGCGCGACGGTCCTGCTTGCCGTCGTGTGCACCGGCGCCGCATACATCGTGTTCTTCCGGCTGATCGCCAACGTAGGCCCGACCGGCGCGGTCAGCGTCACGTTCCTGGTTCCCATCTTCGGGGTGGTCTGGGGCGCGTGGTTCCTGGACGAAGCCATCACCGCGCCCATCCTCGCGGGCGCCGGCATCATTCTTGTGGGCACCGCGCTGGCGCTTGGACTGGTCGGGATGAAGCGCCCCCGCTGAACGCCCGGTCAGGCCGGCGCCATCCGCGGCGCTTGCGCCAGGGCGAGGCCGCGGCGGTCGTTGTCGGACAATATCGGCTCGGCCTGCACCGGCCAGGCAATCGCAATCGCCGGGTCGTTCCACATCACGCATTGCTGATGCGCCGGCAGGTACGGCGCGGTCGTCTTGTAGACCACATTGGCGTATTCGGACAGCACCAGGAATCCGTGCGCAAAGCCTTCGGGCACCCAGAGCTGGCGCAGGTTCTCCGACGACAGGATCTCGCTCGTCCATTGGCCGAACGTGGGCGATCCTTCCCGCATATCGACCGCGACATCGAAGATCTCGCCTTCGGTGACGCGCACCAGCTTGCCCTGCGGTTGCAGCGTCTGATAATGCAGGCCGCGCAGGACATGGCGCCGCGAGTGCGACTGGTTGTCCTGCAGAAAGCGGACCGGCCGGCCGGCTGCCGCGTCAAAGACCGACTGCACATAGGTCTCGAGGAAATAGCCGCGGTCGTCCCGGTGCATCACGGGATCGATGCGCAGGACCTCGGGCAGGGACAAGGGAGTCACGCGCATCAATGAGGCAGCCGGGTAAGAAGGTTCATCAGGTACTGGCCATAGCCGCTTTTGACCAGCGGACGGGCCAGCGTTTCCAGTTGCGCCGCGTCGATCCAGCGCTTACGGAATGCGATCTCTTCAGGGCATGCCACCTTCAAGCCTTGGCGGCGTTCAAGCGTCGCAATGAACTGCGATGCATCGAGCAGGCTATCGTGCGTGCCCGTATCCAGCCACGCATGCCCTCGTCCCATGATTTCGACGTTGAGCGCCCCGAGTTCCAGGTACGCCTGATTCACGTCGGTGATTTCCAGCTCGTTGCGCGCGGACGGACGGATCTGGCGCGCCAGGTCGATCACCCGATTGTCGTAGAAATACAGTCCGGTCACCGCGTAGTTCGATTTGGGCGACGCGGGCTTTTCCTCGATACGCAGCGCGTTGCCGTGCGCGTCGAACTCGACCACGCCGTAGCGTTGCGGATCCTGGACATGATAGGCAAAGATGGTGGCGCCCGCCTGACGCGCCATGGCGCCGGCAAGCAGCTGGTGAAAATCGTGCCCGTAGAAAAGGTTGTCGCCCAGCACCAGCGCGCAGGGCGCCTGCCCGACGAAGTCCGCCCCGATCAAAAACGCCTGCGCCAGGCCTTCGGGCGCCGGCTGCACCGCGTATTCCAGCGACAGGCCCCATTGCCCGCCGTCGCCCAGCAACTGCCGGAACCGCGGCAGGTCGTCGGGGGTGGAGATGATCAGGATCTCGCGTATGCCGGCCAGCATCAGCGTGGTCAGCGGGTAATAGATCATGGGCTTGTCGTAGACGGGCATGAGCTGCTTGCTTACCGCCAGCGTCGCGGGATGCAGCCGCGTGCCCGACCCGCCCGCCAGGATGATCCCCTTGCGCGCGCCCGTTGCCGTCATGGCGCATCTCCTTCGGCCGGGCGCGCGTGCCCTGCCCCATCACGCAGCCACTGCGGATGATCCAGATACCACCGGACGGTCTTTTCCAGGCCCGAGGCAAACGTTTCGGCGGGCTGCCAACCCAACGCCTGCCGCGCCTTGTGCGCATCGATGGCGTAGCGGCGATCGTGGCCGGGCCGGTCGGCGACCAGCGCGATCAGGCCGCGGTACGCCCTGCCATCGGGCCGCGGCCGCAACACATCCAGCAAGGCGCACACCGCCTCCACGACCTGCAGCGTGGTGCGCTCGTTACCCGCGCCCAGGTTGTAGGTTTCGCCAGGCCGGCCGCGTTCCAGCACCCTGCGCAAGCCGTCGCAATGGTCGGCGACATACAGCCAGTCGCGCGCGTGCAGGCCATCTCCGTAAACGGGCAGTGGCTTGCCCGCCAGCGCGTGATGGATCATCAGGGGAATCAGCTTTTCGGGAAACTGCCGGGGGCCGAAATTGTTCGAACAGTGCGTCATGAGCACCGGCAGTCCGTAGGTCTGCGCCCACGCGCGCACCAGATGGTCCCCGCCCGCCTTGCTGGCGGCGTAGGGGTTGTTGGGCTGGTAGGGGCTGGTTTCGGTAAAGCCCGGATCGGACGGTGCCAGCGAGCCGTAGACCTCGTCCGTCGACACATGCAGGAACCGGAATGCATCGCGCGCGGCGCCGTCCAGTTCGCTCCAGAACGTGCGGGCGGCTTCCAGCAAACCGAACGTGCCGCCGACATTGGTCCTGACGAAATTGCCCGCGCCCGCGATTGAACGGTCGACGTGGGTTTCGGCGGCAAAATTGATGATGGCGCGCGGACGATGCTGGCGCAGCACCTCGGTCACCCGATGCGTGTCGGCGATGTCCGCCACGACCAGCACATGGCGCGCGTCGTGCGCCAGGCTGTCCAGATTGGCGCGGTTGCCGGCGTAGGTCAGCTTGTCCAGATTGACGACCGTCTCATCGCCAAGCGCCAGCCAATCCAGCACGAAGTTGGATCCGATGAACCCGGCGCCTCCGGTGACGAGAATGCTCATTGCGTTGTGCCTGATCGGAGGGCAGGCCTCCAAAGCGGGTAGTTTACTGCCGCGCCGGCGTGCGCCCGTGCTCAGTATTTGTCCGACGTTCCCGTGAACGCCACGCCGATCCGCAAGAGCGCATAGGACGCCGCGTCGATCCAACGCCGCACGAATCCCCGGCGCTGATAGTCCAGCGGCCGGATGAAGCGCCCGCCCTCGCGAATGGCGGTTTCCAGGCGTTCCTGCAGGTCCCACGCGAACGGCTGGCTGTCGACCACGACGTTGGCCTCGCGCGCCAGCAGCAGGCTGAAGGGGTCCAGGTTGGACGAGCCCACGGTGGCCACGTTGTCGATCACCGCGACCTTGGCGTGCAGGTAACCCGGCATGTACTCGTAGATCTCGATGCCGTCGCGCAGAAGCTTGTCGTACAGCGAACGCGTGGCGTGGTACTGCATCCGGTACTCGACCTTGCCCTGCAAGAGCAGACGCACCCGCACGCCGCGGGCCGCGGCCTTGGCCAGCGCGCGGCGAAAGCGCACGCCGGGAAAGAAATAGGCATTGGCGATCAGGATGTCGCGGCGCGCGCGCGAGATGCCGAACAGATAGGCGCGCTCGAACGTGCGCCGAAAGCGCAGGTTGTCGCGCAGCACCAGCGCGGCGCGCAGCATGCCGCCTGGCGGCGCGGGAACGTCGCGCGGCTTGAGCAGCTGCAGGCGATGCCAGTCGCGCGGATGGCGCCGCAGACGCGCCCAGTTCAGGCGCACCCACAAGAGTTCCTGCGCGTGGGCCGCCTGCGTGACCAGCGGGCCTTCGACCTGCACGGCGAAATCGAACCGCGGTCCCGTCAGGCCGTCGGTCGGATCCAGATCGTCGTAGTCGTCGATGACGTTGATCCCGCCGATGAACGCCATGCGGCCATCGATGATCGTGACCTTGCGATGCAGGCGCCGCAGGCGGCTGCGCGACGGCACGTACCGCGCAAACCAGCGCGGCTCAGGCCGGAAGATGCGGCACTGCGCGCCTGCATTGGTCAGCGCGACCCGCACGCGCTCGCCATGCAAGGCGCTGCCAAACCCATCCAGCACCACGCGCACCTTCACGCCACGGCGCGCGGCCGCCGCCAGGCACTCCAGCACCTTCGCGCCGGTGCGGTCGATCATGAAGATGTAGGTTTCCAAATGCACGCTCACGGTGGCGGCATCGATCGCCGCGCACAGCGCGGGAAAGAAGTCGGCGCCATTCTGGAGCAGACGGATATCGTTGCCCGGCACCCATTCCAGCCTGTCCTGCTCGTCCTTCACGGGAGTTCCAGCTCCGCGAGCAAGGGGGAGTGATCGGACAGCTTGGCCCACTCGCGGCCGCGCAGCACGCGGGCGCTGCGCACCGCGAAGCCGCGCTGGTAGATGCGGTCCAGGCGGAACCAGGGAAACACCGCCGGGAACGTTCGCGGCGGCGGCGCGAGCAACGAGCTTCCCCCCATGCCAAGCTGGTTGGTGCGCTCCATGACCGAGACGCCGCTATTGGGCAGTCCGCGCAAGGCGTTGGACAGCCGCTTGACCGAGTCGCGCAGGCGCGGCAGATCGCCGCCATGGCTGCGCGGGGCATGCGAGAACACTTCGTACAACCCGAGTTGCTGCACGAACATCGGCGCCAGCCTGTCGTTCCAGTCGTTGAAATCGCCGGCGATGAGGATGGGTTCGCCATCGGGCACCATGCGCTTGATGCGCTCGGTCAGCGCCAGGATCTGGCGGCTGCGGCTGCCGGCGAACAGGCCCAGATGCACCACGAAGCAATGCACGGCACGATCCCCGACCTCGACGCGCGCGTGCAGAAGTCCACGCTGTTCGAGACGGTGATCGGAAATGTCGAGATTTTCGTGGTCGATGATGGGATAGCGCGAGAGCAGCGCGTTGCCATGATCGGTGGCATGGCGCACGGCGTTGCGGCCGTAGGCCACATCCAGCCGCAAGGCCGCGGCAAGGGATTCGTGCTGCGCGTCGAGCAGCGACTTATGCTCGTTGCGGCCCTGGACCTCCTGCAGGAAGACCAGATCTGGGCGCAGGCCATACAGGCCCAGGCGAAGTTCATTCAGGGAGTCGCGCCGGCCTAGTGCCGAACGGCCCTTGTGTATGTTGTAGCTGACGACTCGGATGAGCGACATGGAAGCAATGGCGCCTTTCAAATCTTGGGAACTGCCGGCCGGGTCCCGGAAGGTCCTCTGGCCAGCCGCCGCCGTGGTTGGCGGCGTTAGCCAGATTACTCCATTTCAGCCGGCCGTCCCATCTTTGCGACGGCGCGAGCTCGGCACCGGTGTCTGACACCCCCGCGAGAGGCCCTTCAATCCGAGAGCCCCGCACCTGGGTGTCAGACACCCGCTTCCGAAGCGTCAAGGACGCTTCGGAAGTGGTTACGCCTTTTCGACGTTGCGCAGGCGGATGTGCAGCTCGCGCAGTTGCTTCTCGTCGACTTCCGAAGGCGCTTGCGTCAGCAGATCCTGGGCGCGCTGCGTCTTCGGGAAGGCGATCACGTCGCGGATCGATTCGGCGCCGGTCATCATGGTGACGATGCGGTCCAGGCCGAAGGCGATGCCGCCGTGCGGAGGCGCGCCGTACTGCAGCGCGTCCAGCAGGTAGCCGAACTTCTCGCGGGCTTCCTCGGCGCCGATCTTCAGCGCGCGGAACACCTTGCTCTGCACTTCCTCGCGGTGGATACGGACCGAGCCGCCACCGATTTCCCAGCCGTTCAGCACCATGTCGTAGGCCTTGGCGAACGCCTTGCTGGGATCGGATTCCAGGAAGTCTTCGTGGCCGTCCTTGGGGCTGGTGAACGGGTGGTGGGCGGCGGTGTAGCGGCCGTCTTCCTCGTCATATTCGAACATCGGGAAGTCGACCACCCACAGCGGCTTCCAGCCGGCCGTGAACAGACCCGTCTTCTTGCCGAATTCGCTGTGGCCGATCTTCACGCGCAGCGCGCCGATGGCGTCGTTGACGACCTTCTCGCGGTCCGCGCCAAAGAAGATGATGTCGCCGTCCTGGGCGCCGGTGCGCTTGACCAGTTCAGCCAGCGCGGCGTCGTGCAGGTTCTTGACGATGGGCGATTGCAGGCCGTCGCGGCCCTTGGCCACTTCGTTGACCTTGATGTAGGCCAGGCCCTTGGCGCCGTAGATGCCGACGAACTGCGTGTAGGCGTCGATCTCGCTGCGCGACATTTCGGCGCCGCCCGGCACGCGCAGGGCGACCACACGGCTGCCGGGCGCCGTGGCGGCGGCGGCAAACACCTTGAAGTCCACGTCGCGCATCACGTCGGTGATGTCGGTGAACTCGAGTTGCACGCGCAGATCGGGCTTGTCCGAGCCGTAGCGGCGCATCGCTTCGGTCCACGGCATGATCGGGAACGGCGACGGCAGGTCGACGCCCTGCACCACCTTGAACACGTGGCGGATCAGGTTCTCGAAGATCTCGCGGATTTCGATCTCGTTCAGGAACGAGGTTTCGCAATCGATCTGGGTGAATTCCGGCTGACGGTCAGCGCGCAGGTCTTCGTCGCGGAAGCACTTGGTGATCTGGTAGTAACGGTCAAAGCCCGACACCATCAGCATCTGCTTGAACAGCTGCGGCGACTGCGGCAGCGCGAAGAAGTGGCCGGCGTTCACACGCGAGGGCACCAGGTAATCGCGCGCACCTTCGGGCGTGCTCTTGGCCAGCATCGGGGTTTCGATGTCGATGAAGCCCAGCTCGTCCAGGAACTTGCGGGTTTCGATGGACACGCGGTAGCGCAGCATCAGGTTGCGCTGCATCTGCGGGCGGCGCAGGTCCAGCACGCGGTGCGTGAGGCGGGTGGTTTCCGACAGGTTGTCGTCGTCCAGCTGGAACGGCGGCGTGACCGACGCGTTCAGGATCTCGACTTCCTTGCAGAGCACTTCGACTTCGCCGGAGGCCAGTTCGGCGTTGGCCGTGCCCGCCGGACGCTCGCGCACCAGGCCGGTGACGCGGATGCAGAATTCATTGCGCAGGCGCTCGGCGGTGGCGAAAGCGGCGTTGTCCGGATCGAACACGATCTGCGCCAGGCCCGCGCGGTCGCGCAGGTCGATGAAGATGACCCCGCCGTGGTCGCGGCGGCGGTTCACCCAGCCGTACAGGGTGACGGTCTGGCCGAGATGGTCACGGCAAACCTGGCCGGTGTAGCAGGTACGCATGCGGGATGACTCCGTTTTGTGCTTGGTGTGTAAGGGTTACGAATCGGCGCGGGGTGCGTCCTGCACGCCCGGCGCCGGAGCGAGCGTAGCCGGCCGGACCACGGGCGTTGCCGCCGGGGCCGGGGCGACAACGCCCATGGAAACGATGTACTTCAAGGCCGCGTCCACGCTCATCTGAAGGTCGATCACCTCGGCGCGAGGCATCATCAGGAAAAAGCCGGACGTGGGGTTGGGCGTCGTCGGCACATACACGCTGATGTGGTCGCCAGGCAGGCTGTCGGCCACTTCACCGCTGGGCGTGCCGGTGACGAAAGCAATGGTCCAGGCCCCCGCGCGCGGATACTGCACCAGCACCGCGCGGCGAAACGCCTGTCCGTTGGGGGCAAGCACGGTATCGCTGACCTGCTTGACCGAGTTGTAGATGGAGCGCACGAGCGGGATGCGGCCCAGCAGGCTTTCCCACTGGTCCACCATCGTGCGGCCGATCAGGTTGGCGGCGAACACGCCCGTCAGAAGCACCACCGCGATCACCAGGACGAAGCGGAAACCGGGAATGTCCAGGCCGAACAGCGATTCGGAGGACAGAAAGCCAGGCACGAACCCTTCCAGGGTGGCGACCAGCAGCCCCAGTACCCACACCGTGATGACCAGGGGAACCCAGATCAACAGCCCGGTGATGAAGTACTTCTTGATGACGCGCATTCGCATCGCGAGCGCTCTAGGAAGCGGCGCTGCCGGCAGCAGGCGCCGCCGGGGCGGGCGTGGCTGCCGGCGCCGCGGCAGGCGCGGCGGCGGATGCGGCGCTTTCAGCCGGGGCTGACGCGCCCGCGGGCGCTGCGCCCTGGCTGCCGCCGCTGCCGTTGCCACGGAAGTCCGTGACATACCAGCCGGAGCCCTTGAGCTGGAATCCAGCCGCGGTCACCTGCTTGGAAAACGTGCTTTGACCGCATTCGGGGCATTCCGAAAGCGGCGCGTCAGAGATCTTCTGCAAGACGTCTTTGGCATGGCCGCAGGCGCTGCACTTGTAGGCATAGATGGGCATCGAGGACTCCCAGGCGAAAAGCCGGGCATATCAAAATCGGCCTGCCGCCGCGCGCGGGCGCGGGGCGCGGACGCTGGGCCAGGCTAGAAAAATACGGGAAAGTCTTGAATTTTAGCGGTTTTTCATAAAGCGTCGGAGTCCGGCCCGGCGTGCAGGCCCCGGGCCGCGCCCGTGGGGCAGACCGCCCGGGCAGGCGGGCGGCTCGCTACACGGGCAGCAGGAACATCAAGGCCGCCACCAGGGTCGGCCCCAGGGCGCACAGGAACAGGCGCCCGGACGAGATGCTGCCGTCCGGGAAATGGTTCTTCAGGATCGCGAAGCCGGCCGGGTTCGGCGCATTGGCGATCACCGTCAGCCCGCCGCCCGTGACCGCGCCGGCCACCAGCATGTAACGCCAGGCCTCGCTGGTGCCCTCCACCAGCGAACCCAGATAGGTCAGCGCCGCGTTGTCGGTAATGGCCGTGAGCGCGGTCGCGCCCCAGAACAGGACGAAAGGCTCCAGCCCTCCCAAGAGGTCCTGCAGCCACCATTTCTGCAGTCCGCCCAGCACCACGAGTCCGGCCAGGAAGAAGCCCACCATCAGGCCCTCCTTGATCATCAGGCGGTCCTGGTGGCGCTTGTAGGCCTCGGAGAACCCGATGAACATCATCAACAGGCCCAGGAAAATGGCCGGATGATGCGCAGTCAGCACGATGGCGATGAGGAACACCAGGTGCACCGCGATCACGATGGCCGGCACCGGCGCGCGCTTGCCCGCGCCATCCGGCGCATCGACGCCGCCACGCGTGCCCACCGCGCCTTCCAGCAGCGCCTTGCGGCAGATGAACGTCAGCAGCCCCGCATTGAGGCAGACCGCCAGCGCCGCGCGCCAGCCGAAGTGCTGGAGCATGAACGCCGAATCCCAGCCGAACGTGCCCGCCACCATCAGGACGGGCGGCGCCGCGTAGGACGTCAGCACGCCGCCGATGGACACGTTCACGAACAGCACGCCAAGCGTCAGGTACTTGAAACCGGCCCGGCCGCTGCTGCGGAAGTAGGCGTCGCGCAGCAGGATCGCGGCCAGCGTCATCGCGGCCGGTTCGGTGATGAACGAGCCGCCCAGCGGCACCATGGCCATCACGACGAAGAAGGTGGACAGCTCGCGCGGCATGGGCAGGGCTCGCGCGACGATGCGCACCAGCAGCCCCACCATCTCAAGAATCGGCCGGCTGGCCGCCACGACCATGATGACGAAGACGAACAGCGGCTCCGTGAAGTTGCGCGTGTCCATGTAGTCGATGGCGGTCGCCGGCCCGGCCAGCGCGGCCATGGTCACGATCAGCGCGAACGCCCAGACGCCGAAGACGGCCTCGACCTCGGAGAACAGATGCCAGAAGCCCGCGTGCGGCCCCCCTCGATGCGCGAGCCGCGCGAAGAAGGGAACCGAGAAAGTATGGAGGACCGCCACGGCGAACAGGATGGTGGCGATGACCTCTAGCGTCTGAGGCATTTGCGGCATTTCCTAGGGTGCCGGGCGGCTACTGGCGCCGCCGGGCTTGTAAGACAAGCGTCGCAATATAGCCCAGCGCCCGGCCCGTGTAACGCAGGGTCAACACTGATCCCTGCCGCCTTTTCTACGCGATCGGGGCCGGCGGCTCGGCGCCCGCCTGCGCCGCCTTCATCTCCATCAGCAGGCTGTGCAGCATTTCCGTGGACAGCCCGTGCAGCACCAGCCGGTAGCCCGCGCGCAGCGTGGACATCGGCACCAGCGGATGGTTGTTGTTGACCAGGATGAGGTGCTGCGGGGCCCCCAGCAGCTTGGCCGCATAGATGCCCACGGTCTCATCAAGCTGAAGCGAATTGGCCGCGCGCCAGAAATCGTTGTCGGTCAGCAAAAGCTGGTAAAGCGGTGTGAACAGCTCGATGGCGCTTTGCAGGTCCAGGAAGTTCAGCTTGCCCTGCGGCATGTCCTCCAGCCGGATCGGCGGATCGCGCAGCATCGAATAATCCACCGTCTGCGGGGCATGCATCTCCACGCCCGCGTCGCGCAGCGCCTGGTTCAGCCGGATGACGAAGTTAAAGAGGTTCAGGTCGTGCTTGACGAACAGGTCGTCCTTCAGATCGTCGATCGTCATCGGCTCGAGCGGCGTCGTGCTGATGGGCACCGGCGAGTTCGCGGCGATGAACGACAGCGCCTGCGCCCCCAGATGGAAGTGCCGCAAAATCAGCCAGTTCGCCTCGGGCGACACGAACCGCTTCAAGCCCCAGGCCAGGATGCGGTGCAGCAGCCGAGAATGCGACCAGCGGCGCGGCAGGAACGTCTTGACGATCTGGATCAGGATGATGAAGGCGCGCGCGATCGGCCGCAGGAACGGCAGCAGGTATTGCCGCGACGCGCAGCTGGAATCCGTCAGCCACGCTTTCTTGACCTTGTCCGGCAGCGGCGTGCTGCGATCCAGGTAAAGGGCCAGCCAGGGGCTGGGGTCTGCCGGATCGTGTTCCCGGGCAAGGAATTCGGGTTCCTTCTTCATGCCGCATCCGCCTCCATCACATGATGAAACTGCATCAGGTAAAGCGCCGCCGTGCGGCGCGCGGTGTCGACGATGCGCTGTTCGGCGCGCCCATCCTCGTCGCAATCGAGCGCCAGTTCCACCGCCGACAGCCACCGCGCCAGATGGTGCTCATCGTTGTGGCCGTGGTACTCCAGGAAGCGGAAGGCGTCAGGCGGCAATTTCAGGCTGGCCTTGAGCAGCGGCAAGAGCGCAGGCACGATGCGTTGCCCCGTGCCTTCGATGATGTAGATCGCACCCAACAGGCCGATGGGGTCGCGCGTGGCGGCCAGGCTGTGCAGATAGGCATTCAGCGCTTCGCCGCCCGGATTGCGGCGCAAGGCGTCGATGATGTCCACCGCGCCGCCGGCGTTGCGATAGTCCTGGAACAGGATCTGGAAGTCGTTCTGCTCCTCGCCCGCGTGCATGTCGATCAGCGCGGCCAGCGGCGCGTATTGCTCGGTCAGCGACGCGGCGCCCTCGCGCATCCACTTACTGCCTTCGCGCACCTGCGGAATCCAGTTCTCCATCCACGCCAGGTAGTCCGCGGTCTGGAACTGCCGGTTGCGCAGACGCCGGATCACCGGCGTGCGCCATACGCGCGAGCGGTAGTCGTGCCAGATCGCCGCCAGCTCGGTCAACAGTTGTCCCAGGCCCTGCGGCGCCATGTCGGGATCATGCGGCGGCGCGATCGCGTCGGCATCGGCGGACCCGGCATCCTCGCGCGCGGCCGCGGCGGGTGCACCGGCAGCCACTGCGGGCGTTGCGTGCACCGCTTCGGCTTCCAGCAGCATGTAGGCCGCCATGAAGCGCCCGGATTCGGGGATGTAGCAGAAGATCTGCTCGCCCGGCTTGACCTCGCGCGTCTCCAGGAACTCGGCCAGCATGATCATGATGGATGCCGCGCCCGTGTTGCCGCGCCACGCCAGATTGCTGAACCAGCGCTCGCGCGGGATCACCAGCCCGGCCTTCTCCATCAGGTCTTCCACAACGGGAATGAATTTCTCGGACGAGTAATGGCACAGGAAATGATCGACCTGGTCCGGATCCACCCATCCGTCGCGCACCAGCTTGGCGTACTCGTGGATGCCGATGTCGAACAGATGCGGCAAAAGGCGGATGTCCTGGCGCAGCGACAGCGCACCGTCGGTTTCAGCCCCGTTCCACGAGGGGTAGTCCAGATGCCCCTTGCTCCGGTCGGCGGACAGCCCGAGCTGCATGCAGACGGGATAGTCGCCCGAGAACGAGCGCTGATGCACCCACTTCAGGCGCAACCGCACGCCCTGCGAGGCGCCGGGCAACGGCCGTCCGCTGTTGCCCAGCAATACCGCACCGGCCCCGTCCGACAGCATCCAGCGCAGAAAGTGCGCGTCGAAGTCGGCGTCGTAGCCGCGCGCGGCAAAGCGCGAGCGCTTGAACAGGCGCGACGGCAATTCGCTGGCGACCGCCAGCGCGCTGGCATGCGCGCCCAGTTCCACGCCTTGCGCGGCCGCCTGGATCGCCGACACACCCGCGGCGCAGATGCCATGCACCGACAGCGTTTCCATGGGCGGCGCGGCCAGCTCGCCCTGGATCATGTTGGAAAACCCCGGCATCAGCGCATCGCCCCCGGACGAACCGCTGGCCAGCATCGATATGGCCGACAGGTCGGTGTCGTGGCGCCGCAGGCAATCGCGGATGGCGTTGGCCGCCAGCTGCGCATTGGAAAACACGGTCGCGCCCTCGGGGTCGATGGCGTAGTAGCGCTGCTTGATGCCGTTCTCGGCCAGGATGCGGGTCTTGATCCGGCTGGACATGCGGTTCAGCGGGGCGATGTAGTCATCCATGGCCTCGTTGGACACGGGCTCGCCCGGCATGAAATAACCGGCGCTCTCCAGGTAGACACGATGAAACGCAATGGGCATGACGGATCTCTGGTTGAAAAAGGGGGAGTGCGGCGCTAGCGGACGTGCTCGGGCGCCATGCAGGAACGGCTGCGAAACCTGGGGACGAAGGCGCCCAGCACGAACACGCGGAACATGTAGGGCGCAAGGCCGCGCTCGTTCAATTCGGCGCGCACGCGGCCGCGGTAGTGGTCGCGATGCAGGCGGGTCAGTTCGGACCAGTGCGCGCGCGGGTGCTCGTGGTGCGCAGTGTGCAGGCCGATGTTAAAGAGCAGCGGATTGACCAGCCCCTCGAAATTGCGTGCATAGTTCAGGCCCGCCACCTGCCGCGGTCCGCCGTCCGCGTGCGCGTGCTGCAGATAGTTGGTGGCCAGCAGCCAATGCAGGCCGTGAAGCTGCGGCACGATCACGAACACGAGCGCCTTGGCAGGATTTACGGCGATGAGACCGGCCCACAGGCCCAGCCACGCGCCGTACTGCGCCATGCAATAGCGCCAGGCGCCCGGCCAATGCCGGCGCAACCGGCCCAGCCACGCAAAGAACAACGGATACAGCACCCAGGCCGCCTGCACCGGATGGATGAGGTAGCCCCACAGATGGTTGGTATCGCCGCCAAACCGATAGGTGCGCGCCACATCATGCGCGCCGTGCTTGAAGCGGTGGTGATTGGCGACGTGGGCCGGGTAGAACACGAACGTCGGATGGCCCTGCAGCAACGTGATCCAGAAATCGGTGATGCGGTTGGCGCGGCGGCCGCGCCACATCCTCAAGTGCGTGTGATTGTGATGGATGACGCCGATGCCCAGCGTCAGGAACAGCATCAGCGCGTAGGCCGGCCACCAGAACCCGTGGAACCACTGCCAGCCCGCAAGCAGGGGCAGCGCGGCCAGGTAGGCCAGGCTCTGCCAATCGCGCCGATTGCGCAGCGCGGGCAGCGTGCGCCGCGGGCCCAAACTTGGCGCCACTATGCGGAGCCTCGCAGGCCCGCGCCGGACTCGCGCTGGCGGTGGGCCTGCAACTGGCGCTCGGCGGCGTCCGCCCCCAGCCGCGTGCGGAACAGGCGATCCATGAAGGTGAACTGGAAGCCGTAGTTGCCGTTGTAGCAGGCATGGTGCAGATGGTGCCGCCGGCTGGCGGCAAACCAGTGCGCGTACGACACCTTGGGAAAGAAATCGTAGTTGGCGTGGCCGATGCAATTGAAGAACAGGCTGAACAGCGGCACCGACAGCAGCGACCAGAAGCTGAAATCATGCACCACCATCGGCAAGAGGATCACGTTGCCCAGCATCAGCGCCTCGATGGGATGAAAGCTGTAGGTCGAGAACGGCGTGGTCACGACCGAGCGGTGGTGCGGCAGGTGAAAGCGGCGCAGCAGCCGCGTATGCAGCAGCCGGTGGTTGATCCAGAAATGCACGTCGTTCCAGGCCACGAGCGCCAGGATTTCCAGCACGATCTGCTGCCAGCTCGCGTCCGGGTCCAGGCGCGCCCAACCCAGTTGCAAAAGGCCCCACGGAAAGATCATGCCGGTGCCGAACAGCAGGATCGACAGACCCGACTGCGCCAGTTCGCGCCGCAGCTGTCCCGGCGCCAGGGGCCGCGGATCGAGCGGCCGGCCCAGGCCAAGGGCCGGCAGGATGTGCCGCGTCAGCAGCCAAGTGGCCGCGCCAAAGACCAGGTAGATGCCGCCGAAAAAGAGCAGCCCCGCCAGCATGACCTGCCAGGCGGACAAGGCTTCAAAAGCTTGGCCCATGAAGGTTTTGTTTCACCCCGAAGAATGGCCGCATCATAAGCAATCCGTCAGCTTCCCGGTAGGGCAAGTATTACCAATTGAATCCGGACGCCACAAAGCGCTCATGCCGCGCGCAGCGCCGGCCCACCCGCCGGAAACTGCCGATCCAGCGCATCCACCGCGGCATCCAGCTGCGCCGCGAGCGCCGCGCTGGCCGGCAGCATGGGCAGGCGCAATTCGTTCGACAGCAGCCCCTGGCGGGCAAGTTGCGCCTTCAGCGGCCCCGGATTCGGCTCGCCGAACGTCAGCCGGATCACCGGCGCCAACGCATGAAACAGGGTCCTGGCTTCGTCAAGCCGCTGCGCCCGCACCGCGCGGTGCATGGCCACGAAAAGATCGGGACGCACGTGCGCGGCGGCAGCGATCATGCCCGTGGCCCCCAGGCACATTGCGGACAGCGACTGCAGGTCTTCGCCCGCCAGCACGTTCATCCGACCATCGGCAATCAGCGCCACCGTCTTTTCCAGGGATCCGCCGCAGTCCTTGATGGCGGCGACATTCGGGTGCGCCGCCAGCGCCAGCAGCGTGGACGTGTCCAGCGTGGTGCCGGTCCGGTACGGAATGTCGTAGAGCACCAGCGGAAACCGCGAGGCATCGGCCAGGCAGCGGAAGTAGGCGGCGGCGCCTTCCTGGCCCGCGCGCACGTAGTACGGCGCGGGCGCCAGGATGCCGGCCAGCGGCCGCGTGCCGAAGGCCGACAGCCGCTGCAGCACATGGCCCTGGTGATTGCCGGCCAGTCCCATCACGATGGGCAGCGGGCCGGCTTCGGCCAGCACCGCGTCCAGCACGGCGAGCTGCTCGGCATCGTCCAGGGCCGCCGCCTCGCCGGTGCTGCCGCACACGACCAGACCGTCCACGCCCGCCGCCAGATAGTGACGCACGAGGCGGCGCAGGGCTCCGCCGTCGACATGGCCGCCCGAAAACGGCGTGACCAGGGGCACCCAGACACCCTGGAACAGAGATTGATTCGATTGCATGAGAACACTCCTTCGTATGGACCGTTGGGGGACCGTACAGAAGTGCTCGGGATATCAGTGGGGGTGCGCGCGGGTGCGCCAAAGCGCTGCCGGCAGGCCGCTGTTCCGTCGCCCATCTGACGGAACAGCATGCTCCGGTCAGATGAGCGGCTGTTTTTTGGATTTCAGGCCGGCGGCAGCCATCACCACGCCAAGGGCGCGGAGGTGGCTAGCAGTCTGGTGGGCCTGATGAATCATGAATGAGCGGGGACGCGATAGGCGGCGGATGCAGCAATCTACCGGGCGGGCGCGGCGGTGTCAACGACAGGCATTTCCGGCCGAATCCGGTGGCCGCGGGAGGGCAATCAGCCGAGCGTCGCGAGAAACACCTGGCACAGCGCTTCCATGCCCTTGCGGTCGTCTTCGTCAAAGCGGTCCGGCACGGGGCTGTCCACGTCCCACACGCCAATCAGTTCGCCCCGGTGCACCAGCGGCACCACGATTTCCGAACGCGAAGCCGCGTCGCAGGCGATGTGGCCGGGAAAAGCATGCACGTCCGGCACGAGTTGCGTCTGGCGCTGGCTGGCTGCTGCGCCGCACACGCCGCGATCAAGCGGAATGCGCACGCAGGCGGGCTTGCCCTGGAAGGGGCCCAGCACCAGTTCCGTGCCGTCGAAGAAATAAAACCCCACCCAGTTCAGTTCGGGCAGGGCCTGGAACGCCAGCGCGCTCAGGTTCGCGGCGTTGGCGATGCGGTCGGGCTCGCCTTGCAGCAGCGCACGCGCCTGGACGGTCAGTTCGGCATACAGGGCGGCTTTGGACTCGGCGACGATTGGAGCGGCTTCGAACATGGAATGTAACTGTACAGGCGGTTATCGATGCAGGTGATTTTAGGGGTTCCCCCCGATAAAGGGGCCGGGCTGTTACCGTATGGGACAATACTTTGTTGTCAACCGTATCACCCGACCCACCCTTCTTGATCAAGAAGCACTCCATGGACAAGCCTATCGAACCTGCGTTTTCCTTTTCGGAACGCGCCCTGCAACTCACCAGCTCCGCCATCCGCGAGATTCTCAAGGTCACCGAGCGCCCCGAAGTCATTTCGTTCGCAGGCGGTCTGCCCGCGCCCGGCGGCTTTCCGGTAGAAGTGGTGCGTGCGGCATTCGACAAGGTCCTGTCCACCAACGGCCGCGCGGCCCTGCAATACGGCCCCACCGAAGGTTATGCGCCCCTGCGCAAGTGGGTCGCCGATGAACTGACCGCGTCCGGCGCCGACGTCGCCCCCGACCAGGTCCTCATCGTCTCCGGCTCGCAGCAGGCGCTGGATCTGCTGGGCAAGGTGCTCATCGACAAGGACAGCAAGGTGCTGGTCGAAGACCCCAGCTATCTGGGCGCGCTGCAATCGTTCAGCCTGTACCAGCCGAACTTCGTGCCGGTGCCCACCGACGAAGGCGGCCTGATCCCCGAAGCGATCACGCCCGAACTGGCCGCCGGCGCCCGCTTCCTGTACGCCCTGCCCAACTTCCAGAACCCGACGGGCCGCACGCTCAACCTGGAACGCCGCATCGCGCTGGTCAAGCGCGCCGCCGAACTGGGCCTGACCATCGTCGAGGACGATCCCTACGGCGAACTGCGCTACGCCGGCGAGCCGCAGCCCGGCCTGATCGCGCTTGCCAAGGAATACGGCGCAAACGTCGTCCGCCTGGGCACGTTCTCCAAGGTGCTGGCGCCGGGCCTGCGCCTGGGCTACATCGTTGGCGGCCGCGCCCTCATCAACAAGCTGGTGCAGGCCAAGCAGGCCACGGACCTGCACACGCCCACGCTGACCCAGATGGCCGTGTACGAAATCGTCAAGGACGGCTTCCTGGCCGAACACCTGCCGAACGTGCGCGAGATCTACCGCGCCCAGGGCAGCTGCATGCTGGACGCCATCCAAAAGGAATTCCCGTCCACTGTCACCTGGACCAAGCCGGAAGGCGGCATGTTCATCTGGCTGACGCTGC
This sequence comes from Achromobacter sp. Root170, assembly GCF_001428165.1. Classification (NCBI taxonomy): domain Bacteria; kingdom Pseudomonadati; phylum Pseudomonadota; class Betaproteobacteria; order Burkholderiales; family Alcaligenaceae; genus Achromobacter; species Achromobacter sp. Root170. The sequence continues at coordinate 70,962 of NZ_LMHN01000018.1, read as the reverse complement.
CCGAGCACATCGACAGCACCAAGCTGCTCGAAAAAGCCATCGCGCAGAACGTGGCCTTCGTGCCCGGCGCGCCGTTCTACAGCGGCGAAGGCAAGCGAAACACGCTGCGCCTCAGTTTCGCGACCGTGCCGGAAGACAAGATCCGCACCGGCATCGCCATCCTGGGCAAGCTGCTGAAGGCGGAATGACAACGTCCGCGGCCGTCCCCGCAGGGGCGGCGCGGATGCGTTGATCACCGATCGGCCGGGCGCAGCGCCCGGCCGTTGTTTTATGCTGTCGGCTTTCCCGACCTCTTTTGACCGAGACAGTGAGCGCTTCGCAACCTTCCCCCGCCGACCTCAGTGACATCGTCTTCACCGACTGGGTCGAACGCTGGCTTCCGAAGTCATGGCGTCCCTATGCCCGCCTGTGCCGCCTGGACCGTCCCATCGGCACCTGGCTGACCCTGCTGCCGGCGATCGCCGCGCTGGTCCAGGCCGCGGGCGGCCTGCCCGACTTCAAACGCCTCATCGTGTTCTCGCTGGGCGCGCTGCTCATGCGCGGCATCGGCTGCACCGTCAACGACATGTGCGACCGCAACTTCGACAAGCACGTCGAACGCACGCGCTTCCGTCCGCTGACCAGCGGCCAGCTGTCGATGAAGAACGCCATCTGGTTCCTGCTCGGCCAACTGCTGGTCTGCGGCTCGCTGCTCTTTTTCCTGAACGACATGAGCCGCTGGCTAGCCGTGGCGGTTCTGCCCTTCGTCTTCATCTATCCGCTGTGCAAGCGCGTCACGTACTGGCCGCAGGTCGTGCTGGGCATCTGCTTTAACTGGGGCATGCTCATGGCCTGGTCGGACACGCAGAACCATGTGCCGCTTGCCGCCATCGCCATGTGGATGGGCGCCGTGCTGTGGCAGGTAGGCTACGACAGCATCTACGCCTACGTGGACGTGCGCGACGATCGCAGCCTGGGCCTGCACTCGACCGCCATGCGCTTTGGCGACCAGGGCAAGCTCTGGATCGGCGGTTTCTACGTGGGCACGGTGCTGTTGTGGGCCTGGGGCGGGCATGCGATGGGCCTGTCGTGGGCCTATCAGGTGGGCATGATCGCCGTGGCGGCGCACCTCGCGTGGCAATTGAAAGTCTTCGACATTCAGCGTCCCGACCGTAACTTCATGCTCTTTCGCGCCAACCTGTGGCTGGGCGCGCTGCTTGTCGTGGCCGCGCTGGCGGGTGCGCTGATCCGCTGATCCCCGGCAAACGCCACGGCGCCCGGCCGTGGCGCTTGCCGCTTTGGCCGCCTGTTTGCGGGATTGCCGCGCGCGGGCGATGATGGCCTTTCCGCCCACGTCACGGAGTCACCGCATGCCCGCATCGTTCAAATCCCTGACTGTCGCCGCCGCCGCGTGCGCCCTCTTTGCCGCATTGCCGGCACAGGCCGCCACCGACTGCGCACCGCTGCGCGGCTGCGCGGCCAAGTTCTGCCACATCGAAAACGACATCGCCGCCGCGCAGGCGCAGAACAACACACGCCGCGAGGCGGGTCTGCGCAAGGCGCTGTCCGAGGCCAAGGCAAGCTGCACCGACAGCCGCCTGCAATCGCAGCGCGAGGCCGACGTGCGCGAGAAGCAATCCAAGGTCACTGAGCGCCAGCAAGAGCTGAAAGAGGCTAAGGCCAAGGGCAAGCAGGACAAGATCGACAAGGCCCAACGCAAACTCGACGAAGCGCAGGCCGAATACAACGACGCACTGGCCGATCTGAACCGCTGATCCGCCGCAGTCTGCTGGCCAGGGCGGCTCGCCGCGCTGGCCACCTCCTTCCGGCCGACTTCCGGCCATCTCCTTCTGGCCGACTTCTGGCCCCCTCCCCCTGTCTTCGCTGCACCCGCCAGCCCCCGGCGCGCTGCCGAAAATCTGACACGTCATCCGGTGGAAATATCGCCACCCATGGCGTCAACATGGACAATCCATGTCGATTAGCCATGATTATGGAAAGATGTTTTCAAGGAATAAGGGTTTATCCCAGGGTTGTTTAGGCACAGAATGCCTCTCATCGGGACACAGCAAGCGAGCCCCAGGCAATTAGGTCTGAGGCTCGAATCCCAAGCTCACAAGACTCGGAGGTCTGCCATGAAAACCCTTGCTACCGCATTGATGTTGTCCATGTCCGTTCTGGCCGCCGGCGCCCAAGCCGCCGAAGCCGACCAAGCCACCACCCGCGCTCAAGTTCAAGCCGAGCTGCAACAAGCCAAGGTTTCGGGCCAATACACCTTTGGCGAAGAAGGCTACCCCGCCCCCATCGCCCAACGCAGCAGCCTGACCTCGCAGCAAGTGCAAGCTGAACTGGCCCAGGCCAAGAATGCCGGCCAGGTCACCTTCGGCAACATGGACTACCCGCCCGTCGCGGCTTCGGCTTCCGCCTCGACGCTGACCCGCGCCCAAGTTGAATCGCAACTGGCGCAAGCCAAGACCGAAGGCCTGGTGACCTTCGGCAACATGGACTATCCCCCCCACCTGGGCAGCTGATCCACGGGCCGCGCCGGCCGTGAATCACAACCAGGCAGCCCTCTGGCCACAAGCCAGAGGGCTTTTTGTTTGACGTTTCGACAAATAAATAAGTCATATCGACGTTACTTAAAACCGATTCGACATTTTTGCTGCTACAAATCGACAGCACTCCCGCATAGGATTGAGGCCACTTCCCTTCCCTCTCATTGCAGGAGCAGCATCATGTCCACGCACACCAAACCCATCGTTCTGCTGGGTGCCGGAAAAATCGGTTTCGCGATCGCGCTGATGCTGGAACGCAGCGGCGATTATTCGGTTCTGGTCGCGGACCAGGACGCCGGCCGCCTTGCCGTGCTGGCTGAACTGGGCTGCGAAACGCGCCAGGTAAGCGACGATGCCGGCGTGGCGCGTTGCATCGAAGGCGCTTACGCCGTGGTCAATGCGCTGCCCTTTCATCGCGCAGTCGCGGTGGCGGGCCTATGTGCCAAGGCCGGCGTGCATTACTTCGACCTCACCGAAGACGTCGCCAGCACGCATGCGATCCAGGCGCTCGCCAACGAGGCGCGCGCCGTGCTCATGCCGCAATGCGGCCTGGCGCCCGGCTTCATCGGCATCGTCGGCAACGCGCTCGCCCGCCGTTTCGACACCCTGCTGGACCTGCGGATGCGGGTCGGCGCACTGCCGCGCTATCCCTCCAACAGCCTGCGCTACAACCTGACGTGGAGCACCGAGGGGCTCATCAACGAATACTGCAATCCGTGCGAGGCCATCGTCGACGGGCAACTGACCAGCGTGCCCGCATTGGAAGGCTACGAAACCTTTGCGCTGGACGGCGTCGAGTACGAGGCCTTCAACACCTCCGGCGGTCTGGGTACCCTGCCCGCCACGCTGCTGGGGCGCGCCCGCAACGTCGACTACAAGTCGGTGCGCTACCCCGGTCATTGCAGCATCATGAAGCTGCTGCTCAATGACCTGCGCCTGCGTGATCGCCGCGATCTGCTCAAGGACATCTTCGAGTCGGCCATCCCCACCACCGAGCAGGACGTGATCGTCATCCAGGCATCGGCCTCCGGCTATCGGCATGGCCGCCTGGAAGAAGAGTCGTATCCGATCCGCGTGTTCGGCGCCGAGGTGGACGGCCATCGGCTCAGCGCGATCCAGCTGTCCACCGCTGCCGGCATCTGCGCCGCGCTCGATCTGGTGGCGCACGGGGTGCTGGCGCAGCAGGGCTTTGTGGGACAAGAGGCCATCGGTCTGGACGCGCTCCTCACCAACCGCTTCGGCCGCATCTATGCGGGCAAGCCCCTGGCGCTGGCCGGCTGCGCGGTAGCCGACCGCTAGCGCTCCGGGGGCCGCACGCGCGACCCGCGCTTTCGTGCGTGCGGCGTTACGTCCAGCCTTCCAGGCGCAGCGTCGCACGCACCAGGCGCTGTTCTTCCTGCTCGATGTCCGCCAGGCTCTGGCGCACGCTATCCACATGGTCCGCCGCCGCCTTGCGGGCCTGCTCGGGCTGGCGCCCGATCACGGCATTGAAAAGCCGCGTGTGCTGCCGGTCGATCTGCCGCTTTTCCGGTTCGCGGTGATACAGGTTGTTCACGCAGGCGAACACCGACCCCAGCAACAGATCCGTCAACGATTGCAGCGTATGCACCAGCACGGGATTGTGCGAGGCCTCGCAGATCGCCAGATGAAAGGCATGGTCCAGATGCGCGTGGGTGGCGGTGTCGGTGGCGGCGCCCTGCGCGGACACCATCTCGTCATACCGGCGCCGGATCATGATGAAATCCGCCTCGGTTCCGCGAATGGCCGCCAGCCGCGCCGATTCGGCCTCCAGCAACGACCGCACTTCCAGCAGGTCATACAGCGTGCGCGGCTGCGAATTGAACAGATGCATCAGCGGGCCGGCGTCCACCTTCGAGATTTGCGCCACGAACGAGCCCTTGCCTTGCGCGGTGTGGATGATCTCGCGCGCGCGCAGCAGCTTCAGTCCCTCGCGCAGCGCCGTGCGCGACACGCCCAGCTTTTCGGTCAGGCGCCGCTCGGACGGCAGGGCCTGTCCCGCCTTGAGCACGCCATCCAGAATCAGGCGCTCTATCCGTTCGGCGACTTCATCGGCCACCTGACGGGGCTTTTCTTCGATTTCCGCGTGCATGCAATCTCCGCACCAGTGGTATGACCATGCGCGGTCGACGCTTGCGCGGCTCGGCCTTGCCTCGGTAAGTGGCTGATATCAAACCACAAAAATCGGCGCTTCGCCTGACGCTCGCCTCACAAACTGGTATGACCAGCTGGTTTTCGTATGGACATCGGCGCGGGCGCGGACGATGATGTCAGCACCCCTCACCCGGCGCGGCGCGCCGGTCTGCCTTACTTATCGCCAGAGATCCGCATGACTCAACGCATCCAGCACCACGGCCTGCAAGTGGCGGCCAATCTCAGTCAATTCATTGAACAGGAAGCGCTGCCCGGCTCCGGCCTGGATGTCGACGGCTTCTGGCAAGGCTTTGCAGCCCTGGTGCACGATCTGGCGCCGAAGAACCGGGCCTTGCTCGCCGAGCGCGACCGCCTGCAGGCCGAGCTCGACGCCTGGCACCGCGCCCATCCTGGTCCCATTACGGATCCGGCCGCCTACCGCAAGTTCCTTGGAGGCATCGGCTATCTGCTGCCGCAACCGGCCACCGTGCGCGCCACCACCGACAACGTGGACACCGAAATCTCGCAGCAGGCCGGCCCGCAGCTCGTCGTGCCGATGTCCAATCCCCGTTATGCGCTGAACGCGGCCAACGCGCGTTGGGGCAGCCTGTACGACGCCCTGTACGGCACCGACGCCATCCCCGCCACGCCCGGCGACACGGGCCGCGGCTACAACCCGGAACGCGGCGCGGCCGTCATCGCGCGCGCACGCAGCTTCCTGGACACCGCCGCGCCGCTTGCACAGGGCTCGCACGCCGATGCCAAGGGCTACACGGTCGAGGGCGGTGAGCTGCGCGTGGCGCTTGCCACCGGCGCAACCGGCCTCAAGTCCGGCGCGCAATTCGTCGGCTACCAGGGCGATGCGTCCGCCCCCACGGCCATCCTGCTCAAGAACAACGGCCTGCATTTCGAGATCCAGATCGACCGCGCCAGCACCATTGGCAGCACCGACGCGGCGGGCGTCAAGGACGTGGTTGTCGAAGCGGCGCTGACCACCATCATGGACTGCGAAGACTCGGTCGCGGCTGTCGACGCCGACGACAAGGTCCAGATCTATCGCAACTGGCTCGGCCTGATGAAGGGCGATCTGACCGAGGACGTCACCAAGGGCGGCAAGACCTTCACCCGCAAGCTCAACGCAGACCGCAACTACACGCGGCCGGACGGTTCGGCGCTGACGCTGCATGGCCGCTCGCTCATGTTCGTGCGCAACGTGGGCCATCTGATGACCAACCCGGCCGTGCTGGACCGCGACGGCCAGGAAATTCCCGAAGGCATCCTGGACGCCGTCGTCACCAGCCTGGCCGCGCTGCAGGACCGCCAGAAGAAGCTCAATTCGCGCACGGGTTCGGTCTACATCGTCAAGCCCAAGATGCACGGCCCCGCCGAAGCCGCGTTCGCCAGCGAGCTCTTCGACCGCGTCGAAGACTTGATCCGCGTGCCGCGCAACACCCTGAAAATGGGCATCATGGACGAAGAGCGCCGCACCAGCGTCAACCTGAAGGCCTGCATCGAAGCCGCTGCCTCGCGCGTCGCGTTCATCAACACGGGCTTTCTGGACCGCACCGGCGACGAAATGCACTCGGGGATGGAAGCCGGCCCCATGCTGCGCAAGGGCGACATGAAGTCCAGCGCATGGATCACCGCCTACGAACGCAACAACGTGCTGGTCGGGCTGGACGCCGGCCTGCGCGGCCGCGCCCAGATCGGCAAGGGCATGTGGGCCATGCCCGACCTGATGGCCGCCATGCTCGAACAGAAGATCGCGCATCCCAAGGCGGGCGCCAATACCGCCTGGGTGCCCTCGCCCACGGCCGCCACGCTGCATGCGCTGCATTACCACCAGATCGACGTGCAGGCGGTCCAGCAGGAACTCGAACGCACCCAGCTCGACAGCGTGCGCGACGAGCTTCTGAATGGCCTGCTCACCGTGCCGGTCGGCGATCCTTCCAAATGGTCCGCCGCCGACATCCAGCAAGAGCTGGACAACAACGTGCAAGGCATTCTCGGCTATGTGGTGCGCTGGATCGACCAGGGCGTGGGCTGCTCGAAGGTGCCCGACATCCACAACGTGGGGCTGATGGAAGACCGCGCCACGTTGCGCATCTCCAGCCAGCACATCGCCAACTGGCTGCGCCACGGCATCACGAACCGCGATCAGGTCATGGAGACCTTCAAGCGCATGGCCAAGATCGTCGACGGGCAGAACGCGGGCGATCCGCTCTACCAGCCGATGGCAGGCAACTTTGACACCTCGCTGGCGTTCAAGGCCGCGTGCGCGCTGGTGTTCGAAGGGCTGACGCAGCCCAACGGCTACACCGAGCCGCTGCTGCACAAGTACCGCCTGGAGTACAAGGCCGCGCGCGCCTGATCCAGGCTGTGCAAGCGTGACCACGCCGGACGGCATTGCCGTCCGACTTTTTTTTTCGGCTGACACTGCCCGCCAAGGCGTTCGCGCAAGCCGGATCTCACGCTACCATCCGCCCCGAATTAAAGGCAGCGACCTTTTCGCACGATCGTGCTAAATTCCCGCCATGACAGCAAAAACCGAGAAAAGCGAACTCACCTTCGCGGCGATCGTGAACACGGCGCTCGACATGGCCGCCGCGCAAGGCATGGAAAGCCTTTCGCTGGGCCAGGTCGCCAAACGGCTCGGCATCAGCAAGAGCGGCGTGTTCTCGCGCGTCGGCTCGCTGGAAGCCCTGCAGCAGGCGGTGCTGGATGAATACGACCGGCGCTTCGTCGAAGCCGTCTTCACGCCGGCCATGGCGTACCCGCGCGGTCTGCCGCGCCTGAATGCCCTGGTTTCGCTGTGGATCGACCGCGCCAGCAATGTCGAGACGCTTACCGGCTGCATCTACGTGGCCGGCGCATTTGAATACGACGACGTCGACTCCCCGCTACGCTCGGTGTTGGAACACAACCTGAAACGCTGGCGCGCCGCCATGGTGCGCACAGTGAACCAAGCGCTGGAGGCCGGGCATCTGCGTCCCGACACCGATCCGCAGCAGCTGGTGTTCGAGGTCTACAGCCTGATGATCGGCTTGATGCACGACGCTCGGTTCCTTCGCGACCCCAAGGCGCACGAGCGCGTGAAGGCAGGTTACGAACGCCTCATTTCCACGTACCGCAGCTTCAAGTACATCGAGTAGTCCCCACCTCGCCGGCTCCGTCCCGGCATTTACTTTCGCTAAATTTCGCACGACCGTGCGAATATTGACAGGAGCAGGCCATGTGGATTCTCATTCCGATAGGCGCATTAGGCGTATCCTCCGTCCTTTGGCGCCAGTGGCGCGCGCTGCTGCGCCAGTTGCCCGACCGCGCCGACCATCTAGTGCTGTTCTGAGTCCGGGCGCCCGGGAATACCGTCCGGCTTCCACTCCGCCCCACACACCATGACGCGCTCCATTCATCTGCTGATCGTCGACCCGCAAAACGATTTTTGCGACCTGCCCGACGCTTATCGGCCCACCGATCCCCTGACCGGATCGGCGGTCGAGCCCGCGCTGCCCATCGCAGGCGCGCATGCGGACATGCAGCGGCTGGCGCGCTTCATCGACGCCACCGCTCACGCGCTCTCGTCGATCACGGTCACGCTCGATTCGCACCACCGGCTGGATATCGCGCACCCCACCTTCTGGCGCATGGGCAACGGCGACCCGGTGCCGCCCTTCACGCCGATCACGGCGGCGCAGTTGCGCGCGGGTGAATTCGTGCCCCGGCATGATGACGACGTGCCGCGCACCCTGAACTACCTGGACGAACTAGAAGCTCGCGGCCGTTACACCCTGATGGCCTGGCCGGTGCATTGCGAAATCGGCACCTGGGGCCACAACGTGCATGCCGACGTGCGCGCCGCCTACGGCCGCTGGGAGGAAGACCGCCAGTTCATCGTGCGCAAGGTGCCCAAAGGCGCCAACCCCTGGACGGAACACTACAGCGCACTAATGGCCGAAGTGCCGGACGCCGACGACCCGCGCAGCCAGCTCAACCGCGGCTTGCTGGATTCGCTGGACCGCGCGGATCTGATTCTTGTGGCGGGCGAAGCGGGCAGCCACTGCGTGAAGGCCACCGTCGAGCACCTGGCCGAACATCTGCCCGGCGGCAACCTGTCGCGCATCGTGCTGCTGACCGACTGCATGAGCCCGGTCGCGGGTTTTGCCAACGCGCAGGCCGGTTTTCTGCATCGCATGCGGGATCTTGGCGTGCAGCAACGCACCAGTACCGACATGGCGCGCGCGTTGGCGTAGAACCGCTGCTACGAGACCCGCGGGCCCAATGACAACGGCCGCCTGCAAGCGCAAGGCGACCGTGAATCAGTGAAAGGCGGGTGCCGAAGCACAACGTTCAGGCTGCGTGTCCCGCCGTCTTGCCTTCGCATTCGACGTAAAGCGCGCTGATCGCTTCGCACAGGGCCGGGGGCTGCTGAAACAGTCGCGACACCAGCAGGCAGCCCTGGATCGTCGCGAACACGGCGCGCCCCGCGGCTTCGGGCGTTCCGGAAAACTTCAAGGTGCCCTGCGCCGCGCCTTCGGCCAGCACGCGGGCCAACCACGCTTCGTGCGCGCGGAAAAATCCCTGCAACGCGCCGCGGACCCGCTCGGACAGGCTCATCACGTCGGCGGCCAGCATGCCGCCCAGACAGAGTTCACCGGAACCGCACGCGGCCGATTCCATCATCGAGAGGTATTTCTCAAGCTGCGCCTGCGCCGGCAGCGTGGTATCGATTCCGCGCACCGCGCCAAGTGCGCGCGTGCTGTAGGCTTCGACGGCTTCGTAAAGCAGGTCGTCCTTGCCCGGAAAGTAGTAGTGGATGCTGGACGTCTTCACGCCCACATGCTCAGCCAGGTCGCGGTAGCTGAAGCCGTTGCATCCGCGCATGCGGATCAGCTTCTCGGCATGCGCCAGAAGCAATTCGCGAGTGGTGTTGGAAGTCGGGGTATCCATGGCTGCATATTACCTACTAATAGGTCGGCTCGTCATTGGGACGGTCCCTGATCGGTATTGCCGAGAGGTCCGCTCAAGCCGCCGACAGTGCCAGCGAACCCCGGCCGGGAATGATCCCGTTCCCGGGGTCCGCTTCGATTGCCATCTGCTTCAGCCTTGCACGGGCGGGTAGTCCAGTTCGCCGCCGTCGGTCAGGCCTTGGGCGCGGGCGGCGGCCAGTTCCTGCTTCACTTGGGCCCGGGTCTTGTCGCCGGCGTGGGCATACGCGGTGGCGGCGTAGCCTTCTTCGCCCGACACCAGTTCACCGTTGGCGCGTGCGGCGGCCAGTTCTTGCTGCACCTGAGCGCGGGTCACCGTACTTTGCGTGTTCAAGGCGGGCGGGTAGTCCAGTTCGCCAGCTTGGGCGGCGCCGATGAAGGAGGCGGACAGGATCAGGGCGGATACGAGGGTCTTCATGAGAATGCTCCAGTCAATGTGAGTTGCTATATCGAAGTTGCGTTGGTGCTATCTAGTTGTAGATAGATAAGAGGTCGGAAAAATTCAGCCTTGAACGGGCGGGTAATCCAGTTCGCCACCATCAGTCAGGCCTTGGGCGCGGGCGGCAGCCAGTTCCTGCTTCACTTGGGCGCGGGTCTTGTCGCTAGCGAAAGCGATCGGGGCGGCGGCGTAGCCTTCTTCACCAAACGCCAGTTCGCCGTTGGCACGGGCGGCGGCCAGTTCTTGCTGCACTTGAGCGCGGGTCACGGTGCTTTGGGTGTTCAGTTCGGGCGGGTAGTCCAGTTCGCCGGCTTGGGCGGCGCCGATGAAGGAAGCGGACAGGATCAGGGCGGATACGAGGGTCTTCATGAGAATGCTCCAGTCAATGTGAGTTGCTGCGTCGAAGTTGGGTTACGGCTATCTAGTTATAGATAGATAAGCGGTCGAAAAAATATCAGCCTTGAACGGGCGGGTAGTCCAGTTCGCCGCTGTCGGTCAGGCCTTGGGCGCGGGCGGCAGCCAGTTCTTGCTTCACTTGGGCGCGGGTCTTGTCACCGGCGAAAGCGATCGGGGCGGCGGCGTAGCCTTCTTCACCAAACGCCAGTGCGCCGTTGGCACGGGCAGCGGCCAGTTCTTGCTGGACTTGAGCGCGGGTCACCGTGCTGTGCGTGTCCAGGGCAGGCGGGTAGTCCAGTTCGCCGGCTTGGGCGGCGCCGATGAACGAAGCGGAAAGAATCAGGGCGGATACGAGGGTCTTCATGGTCAATCTCCGAGATAAGTTAAAGTGTGCGTTTCAGTTAGCTATCTACTTGTAGGTAGATGTCGAGCGAAATAAAAAAGCGGTCCTACTGTATTTCTGGGTTCGGCGCCGGGCGGTTTTGTGGGGTGCGCTGCGTCGATGGATGAATCTTACCTACTACTAGATAGACAGCGCAAGCAGTTTAAGTGAAACAATTTATTTCGTGGGGCGGATTGGCAACACAGCCTGTAGGGCCCCGGCGGCACGCGCAACGCTGCGCCGGGCGGTCCGGCGACTCAGCCAACGGAGCCGCCCCGCCCTGCGTCACGCCGACAGTGCGCGCATGACGGCATACAGATCGGACTTGCCCTCGAAGCCGATGCCAGGCAGATCGGGCATCGTCACATGGCCAGCTTCCACCTTCACGCCATCTGGAAACCCGCCGAACGGCTGGAACAGATCCGGATAACTTTCATTGCCGCCAAGCCCCAGGCCCGCCGCGATGTTCAACGACATCTGGTGCCCGCCATGCGGCACGCACCGGCTGGCAGACCAGCCGTGCTGACGAAGCATCGCCAATGTGCGCAGATACTCCACCAGCCCGTAACTGAGCGCGCAATCGAACTGTAGATAGTCGCGGTCCGCGCGCATGCCGCCGTAGCGGATCAGGTTGCGGGCATCCTGCATCGAAAAGAGGTTCTCGCCCGTCGCCATGGGCTTGTCGTAGTAGTTGCGCAGCGTCGCCTGCAGTTCGAAGTCCAGCGGGTCGCCGGCCTCCTCGTACCAGAAGAGATCGTACTGGGACAGCGCCTTGGCGTATGCAATCGCCGTGTCCAGATCGAACCGCCCGTTCGCGTCGACAGCCAGCTTCTGGCCGTCCTGCAGCACGCTGAGCACCGAGTCGATCCGGCGCAGGTCTTCGTCCAGCGATGCACCGCCGATCTTCTTTTTCACGACCGTATAGCCGCGGTCCAGATAGCTGCGCATCTCGTCCTTGAGCTTGGCGTGGTCCTGTCCCGGATGGTAGTACCCGCCTGCGGCGTAGACGAACACGCGCCGATCCGGCTGGCCATTGCCGTAGCGTTCGGCCAGCAATTGGAAAAGCGGCTTGCCTTCAATCTTCGCCACCGCATCCCACACGGCCATGTCGATCGTGCCGATCGCCACCGATCGCTCGCCGTGGCCGCCGGGCTTCTCGTTCCTGAACATCGCATCCCAGACCTTGTGCGGGTCCAGGTTGCGCCCCGTGGCATCCGCGAGCGAATCCGGGTCCGCCTCCAGCACGCGCGGGATGAAGCGCTCGCGCATCAGCTTGCCCTGGCCATAGCGGCCGTTGGAGTTGAACCCGTAACCGACCACCGGCTTGCCGTCGCGGATCACGTCGGTGATCACCGCGACCAGGCTCAGCGTCATCTTGCTGAAATCGATGTAGGCGTTGCGGATAGGTGAACTGATGGGCAGGGTCTGCTCGCGGATATCGACGATTCTCATGGCTTGTCTCCAGTTGGGGCGCATCGTGAATCGATAGATTAGTGGCGCATCCCTGCCCTAGAATTCACCCAAGTTCATTTGATTATTAACTTCCAGTGAAAGCGGACCTTGCCTCAGAGCTGCAATTCTTTGTGCTGATCGCGCGGCTGGGCAGCCTGTCCGCGGCGGCGCGGCAGCTGGACCTGACGCCTCCCGCGGCCACCAAGCGGCTCGCGCTGATGGAAAAGCGCCTCGGCGTGCGGCTGGTCAACCGCACGACGCGCAGCATCAGTCTGACCAATGAAGGCGAAACCTATCTGACCTACGCGGCTCGGATCCTTGCCGACCTGCGGGAAATGGAGGACGTGGTGTCGAGCAGCAGCGCGCAACCGCGCGGCCTTATCCGGGTCAATGCCACGCTCGGTTTCGGCCGCACGACCATCGCGCCGCTGGTCTCGGACTTTGCAAGGCGCTATCCGCAGGTCCAGGTCGAACTGGAGGTGACCGACCGTCCCATCGACCTGGTGGAAGGCGGCTTCGACCTGGCCATCCGCTTCGGCGAACTCCCCGACAAGCGTCTTGCCGCGCGGCGCATCATGACCAATCGCCGCTTTCTTTGCGCCTCGCCTCACTACCTGAAGGCGCACGGCACGCCGGCCACCCTTGCCGACCTCGCCCATCACCAATGCATTCTTCATCGGCAAAACGACGAAGCGCACGGCGTCTGGCGCTTCACGCATCAAGACAGCGTGGAAGTGGTGAAGGTCGAAGGTGGGCTTTCCAGCAACGACGGTGACATCGTTCTGGGCTGGGCGCTGGATGGCCACGGCATCCTGATCCGGTCGGAATGGGATCTGGCCAAATACCTGGAAAGCGGCCGGCTGCGGGTGGTGTTGCCCGATTTCGCGCTGCCGTCGGCCGACCTGTTCGTCTACTATCCGCAGCGCCGCAATCAGACGGCCCGCGCGCGCGCCTTCATTGATTTTCTGGTGCAGGCCTTTCTCCCGGCCGGCGAACAACCGACGCCGGCCCCCGGGAAAAAGTAGCCGCCGCCACCAGCAGCGTCTGGCGGGTCAGCGCTTGACCGCCTTGTCCCAACTCCAATGACGGCCCGCCATGTGCGCCTTGAGCACCGCCGGCGTCTGAGCCACCGTATCGATGGCCCCGGTATACTCCCGCCCGCCGGCAACCGTGGGACGCAATGCCCGGCGCAGGAGCCTGACGAGCCGCTGGCGGCGATAACGCCTTTTCTCGAAAGCCACTTTCTTGAGGAAATCAGACCGTGGCATGCCGACGATGCCTGCGGCCAGCGGAATCGCCTGCTCAATTTCGGAAGCGTACTCGCCGTGCAACGCCTGGCACACGGCGATCAACCGCGCGAAATTGAATCGCGACACCTCGGCCGGGGATATCTTTGCGATGGTTTCCAGCGCCGCATGCGCCCAGACGGTTTCAACGGAAAAAAAGCGCGGCACCCCTTCCGTCCAACCGGCGCTTACGAACGCCTTGGTTTGCGATTCGACGCCCAGCTTTCCCTTGTGCTGGTTCATGGCGCTGCGGCCTGTATTGCTGCCGCCCGATGCGCCGGGAATGGTCAAGGGATAGTCGATCTCCACGAACCGGCCACCGCACAGCGCCAAGCCGATCGCGCCGGACACATCGGGGCTGGATCCATGGAAAAAGGCGCCAGACAGCGTCCTCATTTTTTCGAGCAGGCTGCGCCGCACGATCCCGTGGTAGATCTTGGGAAGGCCGTCCGTGCCCTGGGCGGCATTCAACAAGGCTGCGGACAGGCTGTCGGCAGACTCGCGAACAACCACGGGTCCGATCCGGCTCGGCAGATACAACCTGCCGGCGTGCCCCGCGCCAAAAATCTTGGACCTGAAATCCGGCCACACGTAATTCGACATGACCTTCGGCGCGATAACGTCGATCTGATTTTCCTTGGCCCACCGCGCCGCCAGCAACGCGTCTTCCGTAATGGTGTCGTCGTCGCCGATCAGGCAGACAAACTCTCCGGAGGCGGCGCCGATCACATTATTGTGATTCCCGGTCATATCCAGCTTTTCTGCGGGCCGCAAATATTTGAAGCGGGGATCATCGCAGGGCGGATTATCACCTTGGCGAACCAACTCTTCGAGCAGTCCGTCTGTACTGGTGTCACTGACAACCAGTTCCAGGCTGCGATCCCCGATGGCCAGTATGGAGCGAACCGCATGAATCGCATACTTGGAGCGATTGTGCGTGGGAATCACAACGGATAGCAATATTTCCATTTTCTGAATAACTTATCGCAATTATCATCAGTCTTCCCGAGCCGGCGGGGAGGGCGTGTGTCAGTGCCAGAATCAACATGAATACAAGCAACACTTCGAATGCTGCCGAACCCACCAGGGGCTCGAACAGGGAAAACACCAGCAGTACAACAAAAACCACGCGCAGATAGCGGAACCACGGCGACGTCTGCTCTGCCCGGACCAAGTGCCTATAGATTAGCCGCAAGTACCATCCATACAATACGGCCCCGAATAGTCCGTAATTCAGAAGCAGCTGGAGGATGGAGTTATGCGTCCCCCAGACGTCCTCGATACCCGGGTTAGCCTCGATGAACGTCCTGAATGTATTGGGGCCAATGCCGAACCAAGGGTGCTGAAGCCACAGGTCGAAGCTGAACGCCCACAGCAACAGCCGATTTACCGCGGAGCTCAGTTCGCTGGCAAACGGCCCACCATAGTCACGAAGCTGGTTTTGACCATCAATCGAAAAAAATAGAATCGCCAGCGCGAACCCGACCACCGGCGCGACCCATACGAGCCACAGCAGCCGCTTCCTGTCCAGCAGTAGCGCAACGAGGTACAACGCCAATATGATGGCACCGCCGCGGGACATCGTGCACAAAATGGCGATCGCAAAAAGCCACCGCAGCACGCGCATTCTAGCCGACGCAAGTGCAAACAAAAATACGAGAAAGGCGGCAAGATAATTCGATCTGCCAAGCGGCGTCGCGATGAACAACTTACGCGCGTAATAATCGCCCGGACTATACGCAGCGATGTAGAACAGCACGATGACGGCGAGTGCCAGCACGACGCCTCCGGCCAGCATCATGCGCACGATCCAATCCTGCTTGATGTACTGATGAAACTGCGCGTAAAAGATCAACGTGCAAATTGCATAGATCATCGGCAAGGCACCGGCGGCCGCCCGCATATATGCGCCCTCGGGCGTCATCGCCACGCCAACCGCCCCAAAAAATACCGTTCCCGCCAGCAATATGGCGGGCGTGGGAATCACAATCCGGGGAAGCGCAATTGCGGTGAGCAGCAGCGGAAGGACAATGAATAATCCCATCGGGACGGTCATCGTGCTTACGCCGACGGGCACCTGTATATCGCCGACAAACAACAGAAAGAACGGAAGCAGGATGACAAACAACGCAAGCCGCGTGTCGAAACGGTAAGGCAACGCCATATCCTGAGTCATGCCCTGCTCCCACGGCCGAAACGCGCGCTGCCGCGCACAGCAATCAATAGCACCAATGCGACAATCGCAACCAGCCAGGCGGCACGGACGGATGGACTGGGCACGAGCGCTCCCACAAACCCCACTACCGCCAGGCCCGAAATTGAAAGCAGTCGAAGCTTCGCACTGGTGAACATCGACCGGTTCAGCACGAGCTTGACGCCCCAGAACATCAAAGCGGCGTCAACCGCGACACGGAGAAACCACGCAATGGCGGCTCCCGTCAGACCATAATTTCGCGAGAGAAGAAGCAGCGCTCCCAGAAATAGCGGCACCTCGATCAGATGAAATATGGCTGTCAAGTGCGATTTTCCGGCGCCTTGGATGACGGTGAAGGGAATTTGAGCAATACAGGTAATGAACATGCCCGCCGAGAATATCTGCAGCAACACATAGCTTTGCGACGCAAAGGACTCGCCCACCCACAACGTCAAAAGTTCTTTGGCAAAAATCGCGATGGCCACCGTAATGGGCAACAGGGTCAGGAAAATCCAGCCCACTGCCTTGTTTATCAACGGCATTACCGCTTTGTCCTGCCGGGCAATCTGCGCCGCCAAGGCCGGGAACAACACGGCCGTCAAGGCGCCTGGCAGGATCGACAATTTGGTGATCAACTCTTGCGGCGTAACATAATAAGCAACGGCCGCCGACGAGATAACAGCGCCCACAATGAACCGATCAGCGTAACTCATGACGGGACTGACGATATTGCTGATTGTCATCCACCCCCCTGAACTGCATAGCGGCCGAATCAGTGACTTGTCGAATTTGAAGGGCCCCACATCGTCCGGCAGGTAGCGCTTCGCGTACCACGCATGCAATGCGCACGTCACCACGCGCCCACCGGCCAGAACCATCGTTATCACGTCCAGCCGGGGCGGGCCATAAAGCACCACGACCAGCGGCCCCAAAAAGGTCAACAGGCCCATCGGCAGCCTGATCAGATTGATGATCGCGAACGCGTGCCTGGCCTCCAGAATCCCTCGAAAGCCCGCGGTCAACACGACAGCGGGCATGGCCAGCGCCATGATCCAGATGGCATTGAGCACTTCCGCCTGGTCAGGCACGGCGCTGATGAATCCCAGCCCCCAGGGGCCCACCGCAGCCATCAATGCGCCCGCAACGATGCTGAAGAGCGCGATCACTGAGATTGCGGTAACAACCAGAGCGCCCACGCGCCGACGCTCCTTGCCTTCGAGCATCACTGCAAGATGCTGCGTCAACGCACGGCCGAGTCCCAGGTCAAACAGGCTCAAGTAGCTGACGACTGCCCAGATCAGCGTCAACAGCCCAAACCGGGCATCCCCCAACTCGCGGATGAGAACCGGAATGCTGAATACTGCGGTAAGTAGCGGAAGCCCCAGGCCGAGCAGGTTGTAAACGGAATGTCGGATTAATTTCACGGATAGACCAAAGGAAGTTTCCGTAACATAAAGGACGCTCTAGGGCTGACATTCGGAGCCCCTCAAGGCAATCTTCATTGCTACGGACCCACAAGCCGTCAAGGATGCCGCGGGCGCCGCGTCAAGACGTCAACTGCTACTTTAAGAGAACAAAACGCGTCTTGCCTCGAATAACCAAAAAGATGAAGCCGCACAAAATCCCCAGCAACATCGCGGGAGGCAGCAGATTTCTCAGTCTTGGAAATACCGGCTGCACAAGAATTTCGGCCTGGGCGACATCCGCCGAATAGTGCCCTGCCAAAGCAATGCGATCATCCAACTCGTCTATGGATCGCCGCAAAATTCCGATCATCAGTTCGCTCTGGGAAATTTCGGCTCTTAATTGCGGAGCAAGCCAAAGCGACACATCAGGATCGCCCCGCACAACGTAGTTGTACTTGCGGCCCAAGCTCTCAAATTTTCTTCCCTCAGCCGCGACCTCGCCATCATATTTATTACGTAAGTCAATCAGCGCTTCCAGCCGCGCGTCCATCACCTCGTCGTGAGACGCGCGTATCTGCTTTTCAATTGCGTTGACATAGGCCTGCAGTTGGTAGTGCGAATATCCCAGGTAATCCACTCTAAGCATTTGGCTGCCGGGAATCGCCTTCACTGTCAGCGTCTCACGAAAGAGCTTGGCGTCGCGTGAATCACCGCCAGCCTGGCCGGCCGACGCTGCATTTGCCGAGGAAACCACCGCGTCAACGAATTCGTGGCTTTTTATCCACTCCGTAGTCAGCGATACCTGTTCCAGCAATTCGGGTTTCAGCTCATGCCCTGATCTGACATCGCCGACCCGGACGATAAGAATAGCCGGCCATTGTTTCGGCACAAAAAAATAAGCCGCAACGCCGCAGGCGACTCCAAACACTGCAGCGATTGCCAGTGTTTTCCAGTTGCAGAATAAACGCCGCCAAAAAATTTCCCTTGGATAATCGCCACGCGGCGTCGCCGGCGCGTCAGCACCGTTTTCCCGGGCCGCGGCGTTCATCAAGTTATTGTCGCCCACTATCGATGTTCCTTTTTCGCAGCATTTTAGGCCAGTGACGGACCATTTTTTCAGAACAATCGGTTGACCGCCGAAGAGGCTATCAGAGAGTCACGTCCGGGGCAAGCGGCAGCGCCGCTCCCGACACAAGGCAAAGCCCGGAATAGTTAAACAATCGGCGCAATCCATATATAGAATTCACATTGTTACCAATATCCACCAACCATTGCGCAACCCGTGAAATTATTACCTTGCGGCTATAGATGTAATTTAGGTCTGGTAAGCCGTCGTGCGGAGGGTCCGTTCCGCTGGCAGATGCACACATTTTTGTTCCACCAAAACCGGTGAAGTCCAGACTTGTAGGCAGAAGTTAATCGGAATGCGTGAAATTCAACCGCTACACAGCATGGTTGATGCCCGAGATGCAGGTAAGCAAGTTCGTAGACCTCTCCGCCCGCCCTTCGAGACGAAAAAAATGGCGGACCCGAAGGTCCGCCATTTTTGGCCGAATTGAAATTCGCTTAGAACGGAATATCGTCGTCCATGTCCGCCAGATTGGCGCCGCTGCTGGCCGGGGCCGCTGCGGGGGCCGCCGGGCGCTGCTGGGGCGCGGGGCGCTGCGCCGGAGCGGTGCGTTGCTGGCGCGGGGCGTCGTCGTAGCCGCCACCGCCACCGTAGCTGCCGCCACCGCCGCCGCCGTCTTCGCGGCCGCCCAGCATTTGCATCTGGTCAGCGACGATTTCGGTGCTGTAGCGGTCGGCGCCGGTGTCCTTGTCTTGCCACTTGCGCGTCTTGAGGCGGCCTTCGATGTAGACCGAGCGGCCCTTCTTCAGATATTCGCCGGCGATTTCAGCCAGGCGGTTGTACATAACGACGCGGTGCCATTCGGTTTCTTCGCGCTTTTCGCCGCTGGCCTTGTCCTTCCAGGACGAGGTCGTGGCGATCGACATGTTGCAGATTGCCGCCCCGTCGGGGCTGTAGCGGACTTCCGGGTCGCGACCCAGATTGCCCACGAGTATGACTTTGTTAACCGATGCCATGCCGATGTCCCTCTGTTGTTGACAGCCTGCGATTCGCGTTGCCGCGAGCGCGCCGGCAACAACATAAAAAAGCGATGTTGAAGACCGGCTTCATGAAAGTCGCCGGTCAGCGAAGCGATGACCGGCGATTGCTCAGGTGAAGCCTGTGTTGATGCGTATTATCGACGAAAGCGCTCGCCGCGCCAAACGGGTTCGGTGACAAATCGATCACCGCTGGCAAACCATTTCGGCGCTGTTGGACGCCGTTTGCGACCAGATCGGCGACTTTCCTCACGCTGCGGGAAAGTCCCAGCGATCACGCCAGAGGCCGCAGCGCCCAGGTGACCGCCAGCCAGATCGCCGACAGCACCGCCGCGGCCACGAACACCGCGCTGGCGCCCGAATGCGCGGCCAGCCATCCGCCCAGGGCTCCGCCCGCAAACAGCCCCGCCGCCTGCGCCGTGTTGTAAAAGCCCAGCGCCAGCCCCTTGTAGGCCGCCGGCGCCACGCGCGACACGAGCGAGGGCTGCAAGGCCTCCAGCACGTTGAAGGCGACGAAAAAGCCGGTCAGGGCGATGGCCAGCGTGTAGAAGCCGTGACTGGCGGCCGGCAGCAGCGCGCACACCAGCACCAGCCCGGCCACCGACGCCCGCAGCGCGCCGCGGTGCGCGCGCCGCTTTTCCGCCACGAACACCACCGGCACCATCAGAACGAAAGACACCAGGATGACCGGCAGGTAGACCTTCCAGAGATCGCGCGCGTCCAGCCCGCCGACCTTGGCCAGCAGCGCCGGCACCACGACAAAGAGCGACACCTGGATCAGATGCAGCACGAAGACGCCGAAATTCAGCCGGAGCAGGTCACGATGGGTCAGGACCTCGCGCGGCCTGGCCGCCTGCATGGTGCGGGCCTGCGTGCGAGGCACCACCGGCACCACCCAGCGCGCCACGGCCAGGCAGACGACGCCCAGGCAGGCGATCGTCCAGAACAATCCCGACAGCCCCCACCAGCCCACCAGCACAGGCGAAAGCACCAGCGATACGGCGAACGACAGGCCGATCGATCCGCCCACCATCGCCATGGCGCGCGTGCGCACCTCGTCGCGGGTGGCGTCGGCCAGCCAGGCGGTGACGGCCGCGGAAATGGCCCCCGCCCCCTGGATGGCGCGGCCGATCGTGATCCAGAACACATCGGTCGCCTGCGCACAGACGACACTGCCGATGACGAACAACAACAGGCCGAAAAGCACCACGGGACGGCGCCCCCACCGGTCGGAGGCGAGGCCAAAGGGAATCTGCATGAAAGCCTGGGTCAGCCCGTACATGCCCAGCGCGAGGCCGACGCGGGCGGGATCGTCGCCGCCCGGCATGCCGCTTGCGGCCACTGCAAAGACCGGCAGCAACAGGAACAGTCCCAGCATCCGCGCGGCAAACAGGCCGGCCAAGGCCACGCTGGCGCGGCGCTCGGAAGGGGTCAATTTCAGTTTGGTGTCTGCCGGCATGCGGAAATTTCAACGATGACTAGGGCGGCGCGCATGCATCTGACGTCATACGCTCACGGTCTGATTCTGGCGGTGCGGCGCCGGCCCCGGTTCCGTCCCACCAGATGGAGGACCTTGAACGCGAGGGGATTCGGCGCGCTATAGTACCAAGTTGGCCTTTGAAACCGCTTAAATGCGCCCAAAGGGTGCGCGGGATCAAAGGCGTCTTCGACGCAACTGGACGTTACCCATACAGACGTGAGCATACGCATCCGGGGTGCCCGCACCCACAATCTCAAGAACGTCTCGCTGGACCTGCCGCGCCACAAGCTGGTGGTGGTCACAGGTCTGTCCGGGTCCGGCAAATCCTCGCTGGCGTTCGACACGCTGTACGCGGAGGGCCAACGGCGCTATGTGGAAAGTCTTTCCGCCTACGCCCGCCAGTTCCTGCAACTGATGGACAAGCCTGACGTGGATCTCATCGAGGGGCTGTCGCCGGCCATCTCGATCGAGCAGAAGGCCGCGGGACACAATCCCCGCTCCACGGTCGGCACCATCACCGAGATCCACGACTACCTGCGCCTGCTCTACGCGCGGGTGGGCACGCCCTACTGCCCCGATCACGGCCTGCCGCTGCAGGCCCAGAGCGTCAGCCAGATGGTCGACGCGGTGCTGGGCTGGACGCCCGAGACGCGGCTGGCCGTGCTGGCCCCCATCGCGCGCGGCAAGAAGGGCAGCTTTGAGGACGAATGCGCCAGCCTGCAGGCGCAGGGCTATGTGCGCCTGCGCGTCGACGGCCAGATGTTGGAAATCGACGGCATGGCGCCGCTGAAAAAGACTGAGAAGCACGACATCGACGTCGTCATCGACCGCCTGCGCATCCGGCCCGAGAGCAAGCAGCGCCTGGCCGAGAGCTTCGAAACCGCCCTGCAGCTTGCCGAAGGCCGCGCCCTGGCGCTGGACATGGACAACGAGCGCGAGCAGGTCTTCTCCAGCCGCTACGCCTGCCCGGTGTGCAGCCACAGCCTGCCCGAGCTGGAGCCACGCCTGTTCAGCTTCAACAATCCGATGGGCGCCTGCCCCAGCTGCGACGGCATCGGCCAGGTGGGCTTCTTCGATCCGAAGCGGGTCGTCGCCTTTCCGGAACTGAGCCTGGCCGCCGGCGCGATCCGCGGCTGGGATCGCCGCAATGCGTTCACGCACTCGCTGCTGACCAGCCTGGCCGCCCATTACGAATTCGACATCGAGGCGCCCTTCGAGGAGCTGCCCGAGGCGCTACGCGACAAGGTCCTGTACGGGTCCGGCGAAGAAGAGATCTCGTTCCTGTACCTGAACGAAAAAGGCCGCAGTACCGTCAAGCGCCATACGTTCGAAGGCGTCATCCCGAACCTGGAGCGCCGGTGGCGCGAAACGGACTCGGCGACGGTGCGCGAGGAACTGGGCAAGTACCGCAACATCAAGACCTGCCCCGACTGCGCGGGCTCGCGGCTGCGCCCCGAAGCGCGCAACGTGCTCATCGGGCACGACCCGCGCGGCGGCGAGCGCCACGGCCAGGCCATCTATGAAGTCGAGTCCATGCCGCTGTCCAGCTGCCTGGACTGGTTCCGCAACCTGAACTTGACCGGCGCCAAACAGGAGATCGCGCAGCGCATCGTGCGCGAGATCGAGGCGCGGCTCAGCTTCCTGAACAACGTGGGCCTGAACTATCTGTCGCTGGATCGCAGCGCGGACACGATCTCCGGCGGCGAAGCGCAGCGCATTCGTCTGGCCAGCCAGATCGGTTCGGGCTTGACGGGCGTGATGTACGTGCTGGACGAGCCCTCAATCGGCCTGCACCAGCGCGACAACGACCGCCTGATCGGCACGCTGCAACATCTGCGCGATCTGGGCAACAGCGTCATCGTCGTCGAGCACGACGAAGACATGATCCGCATGGCCGACTGGGTGGTGGACATGGGCCCCGGCGCCGGCGAACACGGCGGCGAAGTCGTCGCCCAGGGCGACCCCGAGACCGTGCAGCGCGATCCCAACTCGCTGACGGGGCAGTACCTGAGCGGCGCGCGCGCCATCGCCATCCCGAAGCGCCGTCCCGTCGACGACGAACTGCCGTGGTTGACGCTGACCGGCGCCACCGGCAACAACCTCAAGAACGTCGAACTGCGCGTGCCGGCTGGCCGTCTCGTGTGCGTGACGGGCGTGTCCGGCTCGGGCAAATCCACGCTCATCAACGACACGCTGGCCGTGGCCGTATCGCGCCAGCTGCACCACGCGCAGAGCGAGCCCGCCCCCTACGTGTCGATGCAGGGGCTGGAGAACTTCGACAAGATCATCAGCGTCGATCAAAGCCCCATCGGGCGCACGCCGCGCAGCAATCCGGCCACCTATACGGGCCTGTTCACGCCCATCCGAGAGCTTTTCGCGGGCGTGCCGGAAGCGCGCACGCGCGGCTACGATCCGGGCCGTTTCAGCTTCAATGTGAAGGGCGGCCGGTGCGAAGCCTGCCAAGGCGACGGTGTGGTCAAGGTCGAGATGCATTTCCTGCCGGACATGTATGTGCCTTGCGACGTCTGCCACGGCAAGCGCTACAACCGCGAGACGCTCGAAATCCGCTACCGCGGCCGCAACATCAGCGAAGTGCTGGACCTGACCGTGGAGCAGGCGCTCGAGTACTTCGAATCGGTGCCCGCCATCTCGCGCAAGCTGCACACGCTCATCGACGTGGGCCTGTCGTATATCCGCCTGGGGCAAAGCGCGACCACGCTGTCCGGCGGTGAAGCGCAGCGCGTGAAGCTGTCGCAGGAGCTGTCGCGCCGCAGCACCGGCCGCACGCTGTACATCCTGGACGAACCGACCACGGGCCTGCACTTTCGCGACATCGAGCTGCTGCTGCAGGTGCTCAATCAATTGGTGGACGCCGGCAATACGGTGCTCATCATCGAGCACAACCTGGACGTCATCAAGACCGCGGATTGGCTGGTCGACATGGGCCCCGAGGGCGGTGACGGCGGCGGCCGTGTCGTGGCGCAAGGCACGCCGGAGACGGTTGCGGCGGCCAAGGCCAGCCACACCGGCCAGTACCTGGGCAAGCTGCTGCGCCGCAAGCCGGCCGACTGAACCTTCCCTATCTGCATAGGAAACGCCAGCATGTACACCCTCATCATCGGCAACAAGAACTACTCTTCCTGGTCCATGCGTCCGTGGATCGCCCTGCGCGCCGCCGGCATCGCATTCACGGAGCAGAAGGTCGGCCTGTTCACCGAGGCGTTTTCAGCGCGGGTGGCGCAGGTGTCGCCCGCAGGCCTCGTGCCTGTGTTGCTGGACGGCGACTTTGCCGTGTGGGATTCGCTGGCCATCTGCGAGTACGCCGCCGAGCGCCACCCCGAGGCCGCCTTGTGGCCGCAGGACGCCAAGGCACGCGCGCGGGCACGTTCGCTGGCCGCGCAGATGCACAGCGGTTTTGGCGCACTGCGCCAGGCCATGCCGATGAACGTCGAAGCCCACTTGCCGGGCATCGAATTTCCGGAAGCGGCGCGCGCGGACGTGGCGCGCGTGCAGGCCATCTGGCAGGAAACGCGTGCGCAGTTCGGCCAGGGCGGCCCCTTCCTGTTTGGCGCGTTTTCGATTGCCGACGCGTTCTTCGCGCCGGTGGTCTCGCGCTTCACGACCTACGGCATCGCGGCCGCAGGCCCCGTGCGCGAGTACATGGATGCCGTGCTGGCGCTGCCCGCCATGCAGGAGTGGACGCGGGACGCACAGGCCGAAGCCACCTTCGTCGAAGCGGACGAGCCCTACCGCAAGCACCGCTGAAGACCGGCTTGCCCGCGGCGCGGCTACGCCATGTCGAACAGCCGCTTGTGTTCGCGGATGGCGTAGCGGTCGGTCATGCCGGCGATGTAGTCGGCGATGGCGCGGGCTTGTTCATTGAACTGCTCGCGGCGGTAATCGGGCGGCAAGAGGCGCGGATCATCCAGAAAGGCCGCAAACAGCTCGCGCACGATGCGGCGGGCCTTGCTCGTCATGCGCAGCACGCGGTAGTGCCGGTACAGGTTGTCGAACAGGAATTTCTTCAGCGTGTCCGCTTCCCGGCGGATATCGTCGGAGAACCCCGCCAGCGGCGGAGAGCGCCGCACATCGTCCGCGCTGGCCGGCGCCGCGTCGCGGATGCGCGCCAGTGACGTGCGGGTCAGATCGACGATCAGCGTGTTGATCATTCGGCGTATCGTTTCGGCCACCGCGCGCCGCGGCGCCAGCCCGGGATAGCGGTCCAGCACATACGCATGGTGGCGCTCGAAAATCGACACGTCCTTCAACTGATCCAGCGTGATCAACCCCGAGCGCAAACCGTCGTCGACATCGTGGTTGTTGTACGCGATCTCGTCGGCCAGATTGGCAAGCTGCGCCTCCAGCGACGGCTGCGTGCGGTTCAGGAACCGTTCGCCGACCTCCCCCAGCATCCGTGCATGGGCAACCGAGCAATGCTTGAGGATGCCCTCGCGCGTCTCGAAGCACAGGTTCAGGCCATTGAAGTCGGCATAGCGCTCTTCAAGCTCGTCCACCACGCGCAGGCTTTGCAGGTTGTGCTCAAAGCCGCCCGCCTGCGGCGCCAGTTCGCGCATGCAGGCATTGAGCTCGTCCTGCCCGGCGTGGCCGAACGGCGTGTGGCCCAGGTCATGCGCCAACGAGATGGCTTCGGTCAGGTCTTCGGACAGCCCCATGCTGCGCGCCAGCGTGCGCGCGATCTGGGCCACTTCCAGGCTGTGCGTCAGGCGCGTGCGAAAGAGGTCGCCTTCATGGTTGACGAAGACCTGCGTCTTGTATTCCAGCCGCCGGAAGGCGCTGGAATGCACGATGCGATCGCGGTCGCGCTGAAACTCCGTGCGGTTTTCCGGCGGCGGCTCGGTGTGGGTCCGGCCGCGCGATCGTGACGGGTGAGAAGCATAGGAAGCCAGTTCATTCATCTGCAACACCGTCCATCACTGCGTTTACTGGGTGGTTCGGGCCAGCACGGCGCGCACCGCATCGTCCGGCGCCGGCCGCATCACGGCCTCGCCGATGCGCGGCATGAGCACGTAGCGGATCGAGCCCCCTTCCGTTTTCTTGTCCACCTGCATCAGGTCCAGCCAGCGGTCCGCACCCAGGTCGGGCGCGACGACCGGGCACCCGATAGCCTGCACCAGCGCACGCACACGCGCCACGTCGGCGCGATCGAAGCCCGCCACATCGGCCGACAGCTCGGCTGCCTGCACCATGCCGCAACCCACTGCCTCGCCGTGCAGCCAGGCGCCGTAGCCCAGACCCGACTCGATGGCGTGGCCAAATGTGTGGCCCAGGTTCAGGATGGCGCGCAACCCGGATTCGCGCTCGTCCTTGCCCACCACCTGCGCCTTCAGTTCGCACGAGCGGCGGATCGCGTAGGCCACGGCGTCGCCGTCCAGCGCGCGTAGCTGCTGCGCGTTGTCCTCGCACCAGCTCCAGAACGCCGGATCCAGGATGAGGCCGTACTTGATGACTTCGGCCAGGCCGGCCGAAACCTCGCGCGCGGGCAAGGTGTTCAGCACATCGGTGTCGATTTCCACCGCGATCGGCTGATAGAACGCGCCGATCATGTTCTTGCCCAGCGGGTGATTCACGGCGGTCTTGCCGCCCACCGACGAGTCCACCTGCGCCAGCAGCGTCGTGGGCACCTGCAGGAAGCGCACGCCGCGCATGTACACGGCCGCGGCAAAGCCGGTCATGTCGCCGATGACGCCGCCGCCCAGCGCAACCAGCACGCACCGGCGATCCAGGCGGTTGCCGAGCAACGCGTCGAAGATCAGGTTAAGAGACTGCCAGTCTTTGTAGGCTTCGCCGTCAGGCAGTTCGATTCGCAGCACGCGCTTGCCCGTGCGCGCCAGCGCCGCTTCGGCGCGCTCGCCGTACAGGGCCGCCACCGTGGGGTTGGTGACCACGGCGATCGCGGTCGCGTCCGCGGGAATGCATTGATCCAGGGAATCCAGGCGGCCAGGTCCGATGTGGATCGGATAGCTTCCACCCGGGGTGTCGACGTCAACAACGTTCATATGCGCTTCTCGAAAGCTTGTAATTGCGGCAGCAGCGCCTTGACCAGGGTGTGGATGGGCATTGACCCCGTTTCCACCACCAGGTCGGCCACTTCCTTGTATAGCGGCTCGCGCCGGGTCATCAGGTCGCGCAGCGTGCCGCGCGGATCGGCGGTGGCCAACAGGGGCCGGTTGCGGTCGCGGCAGGTCCGGCGGAACAATTCGTCCACGCTGGCCCTCAGATAGACGACAATCCCGCGCTGACGCAAGAGCTGCCGGTTTTCGGGGGCCAGAATGGCGCCGCCGCCGGTGGCAAGAATTATGTTGCGCCGTTGGGTACACTCTTCCAAGGCGGCGGACTCTCGGCGACGAAAACCGGCTTCGCCCTCGATTTCGAAGATTACCGGCACCCGTACGCCGCAACGCGCCTCGAGCTCATGATCCAGATCCATAAAGTCGCGCCCCAGCGCACGCGCCAGGCTACGGCCTATGGTTGTCTTGCCCGCGCCCATCATTCCGACCAAGAATACCGGCAGGTCGTGCGGCAACGACACGGTCTTGCCCGTGCACTCGACGGCGCAGGGCTGGCTTTCAGGCGCTGCGTCGGCGCGCGCCGGGTCCGGGGCTGCCTCCGGACATGAGTTAGCGGCAAAGTTCATGCCGGCATTATCACATTTGCCGCAGTTGCCCGCGCACCACACTGACCTATTTTGTTACAGAAACCGATCCCCCGCGATAAGGCGGGACCGGAGATACCCGTAAAATCGCCGCGATGAGCAAGCCCCAGAATTCCTCCAAGAAAGACAAGCCCGCCAGCAGCGGCTCCCCGATACTGCGGTTCTTCGTAAAAACCGGCATTCTTTTCGCCGGCCTGTTCCTGTGCGGTGTGTTGCTCGCGGGCATGGCGCTGGCGCTCGCGTGGCCCAACCTGCCCGACCTGAACGCCATGACGGACTACCGGCCGCGGGTGCCGCTGCGCGTGTACACCGCAGACCGCGTCCTGATCGGCGAGTTCGGCGAAGAACGCCGCAACGTGCTGCGCTTTAACGAAATCCCGGACGTCATGAAGTCCGCGGTGCTGGCGGCCGAGGACGACCGCTTCTACCAGCACGGCGGCATCGACTGGATGGGCGTGGTGCGCGCCGGCCTGACCAACCTGATCAGCATGTCCAAGACGCAGGGGGCCAGCACGATCACGATGCAGGTCGCGCGTAACTTCTACCTGTCGTCCGAAAAGACCTATTCGCGCAAGTTCTACGAACTGCTGCTGACATTCAAGATTGAATCCGAGCTCACCAAGGACCAGATCCTCGAGCTCTACATGAACCAGATCTACCTGGGCCACCGTGCCTACGGCTTTGCGGCCGCCTCGCGCACGTACTTCGGCAAGCCGCTGTCGGAAGTCACGCCGGCCGAAGCCGCCATGCTGGCCGGCATTCCGAAGGCGCCCTCGCGCTTCAATCCCATCGCCAACCGCCCCCGCGCCGAACTGCGCCAGCGCTACGTGCTGGGCCGCATGCATTCGCTGGGCTACCTGACCGAACCGGAATACAAGCAGGCGATGGCGCAGCCGATCGTCATGAAGTCCGCGGAAGGCACGCCGGCCGGCGGCTATTCCATCCATGGCGAGTACGTGGCCGAGCTGGCGCGCCAGCTGCTCTACAACGTGTACCAGGACAACGTCTATTCGCGCGGCATCAACATCTACACGACCGTGCAGTCCAAGGACCAGGAAGCCGCCTACCGCGCCGTGCGCGAAGGCGTGCTGGAATACACGCGCCGCGCGCCCTATCCCGGTCCGGAAGAACAGCTCGACCTGCCCCCGGGCACCGAGAACAACCCCGCCGCGCTGGACGAATTCCTGGATGGCGTGTTCGACAAGTTCTCCGACAGCGGCGACCTGCTGACCGCAGTGGTGCTGTCGGCCAGCCCCACCGAAGTGAAGCTGGCGCGCAGCTCGCGCGAAATCATCACCGTCACGGACAAGAAGGTGCTGGGCGTGGTGGCCCGCGCGCTGAACGACAAGGCCAAGCCGGAACAGCGCATCAAGCGCGGTTCCGTGGTCTACATCCGCAAGTTCGGCGACAACTGGGAAATCATCAACATGCCTTCGGTGCAGGCAGCCTTCGTGGCGTTGTCGCCGCAGGACGGCGCCATCCGCGCCATGGTCGGCGGCTTTGATTTCTACCGCGGCAACTTCAACCGTGTGACGCAGGCATGGCGCCAGCCGGGCTCGAACATCAAGCCCTTCATCTACGCCGCCTCGCTGGAACGCGGCTTGACGCCGGGCACGCAGATCTCGGACCAGCCGTTCGAGCTGACCGCCGCGCAAACCGGCTCCAAGGCCTGGAACCCCAAAAACTACGGCAACCAGTACGAGCCCATGCTGACGCTGCGTCAGGGCCTGTACAAGTCCAAGAACATGGTGTCGATCCGAATCCTGCAGGCCATCGGTCCGCAGTACGCGCAGGACTATCTCACGCGCTTCGGCTTTGACAAGGCGCGCCAGCCGGCCGTGCTGCCGCTGGCGCTGGGCGCCGGCTCGGTCACGCCGCTGCAGCTGGCAGGCGCCTTCTCGGTGTTCGCCAATGGCGGCTACCGCGTCACGCCCTACCTGATCGACCGCGTCACCGACAGCAGCGGCAAGGTCATCATGCAGTCCAAGCCGGTTGTCGCTGGCGACGCCGCAGCCCGCGCCATCGACCCGCGCACCGCCTGGGTCATGGACGACATCCTGCGCGGCGTCACCACGTACGGCACCGCGGCGCGTGCGCGTGCATTGCTCAAGCGCGGCGACATCGCCGGCAAGACGGGCACGACCAACGAATCCGTGGACGCCTGGTTCTCGGGCTATACGCCCACGCTGGCCGCGACCGCCTGGCTCGGCTTTGACCAGCCCAAGTCGCTGGGTTCGCGCGAAACCGGCGGCGGCGTGGCCATGCCGATCTGGGTGGATTACATGCAGAGCGTGCTCAAGGGCGTGCCGGAAGAAAAGCAGCGCCCGCGTCCGGACGGCCTGCTCGTGGAAAACGGCGAGTTCTACTTCTCCGAGTTCCCGCCCGGACAGGCAGTGGCCCGTCTGGGACTGCCGGAAGCCGACACGCTGGGTGAATTCCTGAACGGCCTCACCAGCGGCTCCGGCGAAGACACCCGGATCAAGGTCGCGCCGGGCGTGGGCACGCAGACCGCCACGCCCTGGTCGCAGAAGATTCCCTTCTGATGCAGAAAGGCCGGCCCATCGGGCCGGCCTTTTTTTACAGCCGGATCGTCACGGGGACGCCGGCGGCAGCCGAGCAGATCTGGGACAGGGCGTCCGGCAACTGCGGTCCGCCCCGGGTATCGTTCCAGTGCTGGCCATCGTAGCGGTAGTGAAAGCCGCCGCTGCGCGCGGCGACCCACAGCTCCTGCATGGCAGCCTGGCTGTTCACCACGACGTGGGTGTTGTCCTCGAAAACCATGGTCAGCACATTGCCGCTGCGGCTGGTTTCCACATCGACGTCGAGCGAAGCCGCCCAGTCATCGGCCTGGCTTTCGATGCTGTCCAGCACCTGGTCGATCAACGCAAGAAATTCGGTTTCGGTCATAATCGAGCCTGCAAGAATTACGGAGTTCCCAGTGTTCCAATTGGCATACAGCCGCATGGCTCTTCGCATTGTAGCCACGCTCCTGGCGACCGGCATGGTAGCGGCCTGCGGGTACAAGGGGCCGCTCTTCATGCCGCCGCCCCCTGAAGGCAAGGCGCCGGCCCGCACGCAGCAAACGCCGCCGCCTGCGCAAATCCCTCCGGCCCCGTCCCTCCCATGACGCCCCCGTTCCCCACCCCGCCAGAATTGGCCGGCCATCCCTACTTCCAGTACCGCAATAATGCGTTGTACGCCGAGGATGTGCCGCTTGACCATCTGGCCGAACGGTTGGGAACGCCCCTTTACGTCTACTCCCGCGCGGCGCTGAAAGCCGCGTGGCAATCCTATTGCAGCGCCATCGGCCAGCGTCCGGTATTAGTCTGCTACGGCATGAAGGCCAATTCCAACCTGGCGGTGCTGGGCGAATTCGCCCGGTTGGGCGCCGGCTTTGACATCGTGTCGGGCGGTGAACTGCATCGCGCGCTCGCCGCGGGCGCGGACGCGTCGCGAATCGTGTTCTCGGGCGTGGGCAAGCAGGCCTGGGAAATGCGCGACGCCCTCCTCGCCGGCGTGAAGTGCTTCAACGTCGAATCGGTGGACGAACTGCATCGCCTGTCGGACGTCGCGGCAAACATGGGCCTGCGCGCCCCGGTGTCGCTACGCGTGAATCCGGACGTGGACGCCCGCACACACCCTTATATCTCGACCGGCCTGAAAGAAAACAAGTTCGGCATCGCCATCGGGCAGGCGCTGGCTGCCTACCGCACCGCGCAGTCGCTGCCCGGCCTGCGTATCGTCGGCGTGGACTGCCATATCGGCTCGCAGCTGACCGATATCAGTCCCTACTTCGACGCGCTGGAAAAGCTGCTGGACCTGATCGAAAGCCTGGAACAGGCGGGCATCCGCATCGAACACCTGGACTTGGGCGGCGGACTGGGCATCCGCTACCAGGACGAAACGCCCCCATCGCCGCGCGCCCTGCTGGACCGCGTCTTCGAGCGGCTGAACGCGCGCGGCCAGGGGCATCTGCATCTGGTTCTGGAACCGGGACGCTCGCTCGTCGGCAATGCCGGCATGCTGCTCACCACCGTTCAATACATCAAGCACGCCGAAGCCCGCAATTTCGCCATCGTCGACGCGGCCATGAACGACCTGCTGCGCCCGGCGCTTTACGAGGCCTTTCACGGCGTGCAGCCGCTGCACCCGCGCGCCGGCGACACCGCCGAATACGACATCGTCGGCCCCGTCTGCGAAAGCGCTGACTGGCTGGCAAAGCAGCGCCTGCTGGCCATCCGCCAAGGCGACGTGCTGGCGGTGGAATCGGCCGGCGCCTACGGCATGACCATGGCCAGCAACTACAACTCGCGCGGCCGCCCGGCCGAAGTGATGGTCGACGGCGACAAATACTATGTCGTGCGCCAGCGCGAAACGCTGGCCGATCAGCTCCGCGGCGAATCGCTGCTTCCCTGAATCGGCGCGCCGCAAAACACAAAGGCCCCTGCATGCAGGGGCCTTTTTTATACACCGCGCTGGCGCGGGCTTAGAGCTGACCGTACGAGTGCAGGCCCGACAGGAACATGTTCACGCCCAGGAAGGCAAAGCCCGTGATCAGCAGGCCCAGCAGCGCCCAGTAGGCCGCCATGGCGCCACGCAGGCCCTTGATGAGGCGCATGTGCAGCCACGCCGCGTAGTTCAGCCAGACGATCAGCGCCCAGGTTTCCTTGGGGTCCCACTGCCAATACGCGCCCCACGCATCGGCCGCCCACAGCGCCCCCAGGATGGTTGCGACGGTAAAGAAGGCAAACCCGATCGCGATGGCGCGATACATGATGTCGTCCAGCACTTCCAGCGACGGCAGCGCGTCCGCAATACGGCGGCGGCCCAGCAGGATGGCGCCCACTATCACGGCCCCCACGCCGAAGTACAACATCCAGGTCGCGGAAAGGCCATCGGTGCGAAACACCATGGGCTCCGCGCACAGCAACACGCCCAGGATGAACAGCGGCGCAAGCTTGGCCCACGAGGTCGTGTGGCCATGCTGCTTGACCAGATATGCGAAGCCCACCATCGCCGCCAGCGAGAACGTTCCGTAGCCGATGAAGTTGGCCGGCACGTGCAGTTTCATCCACCAGCTCTTGAGCGCAGGCACCAGCGGCTGGATCTGTCCGGCGTCGCGCGTGAACGAATACCAGAGCAGGAACACGACGGCCGAGGTCACCACCAGCATCACGAAGCCGCCGAGCGCGCGCGTGGCGTACTTACGTTCGTAGTACAGGTAGAAGAGCGCGGTGATGAGCGAAAACAGGACGAAGACTTCGTACAGGTTGCTGACCGGGATATGGCCCAGGTCCGGACCCATCAGATGGCCCTCGCGCCAGCGCACGAGCAGGCCCGTGACACCCGCGAACACCGCGCCCCAGCTCAGCGCCGTGCCCAGCCAGGCGGCGGTCGGGCTGAACAGGCCGATCCAGTAGCACACCATCGACAGCGCAAACAGCGCGCTCATCCACAGGATCGCGGACTGCGAGGAAAACAGATACTTCAAAAAGAACACCTGCTCGGCGCGAGCCAGATCGTTGCCGTACAGCATCAGCGCGAAGCCCGCGGAGATCGCACAGGCGATCATCAAACGGCGCAGCGGACGCCACAGCCAGCCCAGCCAGGCCACCGCCGGCACCGTGCCGCACAGGATGATCTTCTCGTAATAGTCCATCGCGTGCCCGTAGCGGGTCAGCGCGAAACCAGCCCCCACTGCCAGCAGCAGGAAGAAGACGATGTCAGTCCAGTCGGGCTTTCCGCGTTGCGCGCGGCTGTCGCCGGTTTCGGACAAGGCATCCTGCCAAAGCGATTCAGGCGACGGGGGTGGCGTGGTGGTCGTGGTGGACATAAATAACCTTAAGACCCTTTTTTCTGGCGCAGCAGCGCCTGCTTGAAGCGTTCGAACTCTTGATTGAAGTCAAGTGTACGCTTCTGTGACGTCATGGCCGCCAGGACGCTGCTGCCGCCGCCTTGCGGTTTGACCCAGATCCAGACGCGGCGGTCGCGGATATAGAACATCGAAAACACGCCCAGGACCAGCAACAGGCTGCCCAGATAGACGGTGTTCTTGCCCGGCGTGCGGCTGACCTGGAAGACGCTGGCCTGCACGTGATTGAAGTCGGCCAGCGACAGGAACACGGGTGCGGGATAGACGGTCAGGTCGGACAGCGCGGCCACGGCCAGACGCGACCACACTGCCGCGCGCTCGCCTTCCGGACCATCGACGGCCACCGGCTGCTGACCGGCGCGTTCGCGTGCGATGGCGCGCAATTCGTTCATGCTGGCGCCGATCAGGCGAATCACGACATCGGCGGCGCGCTCCAGATCGGCGGCGGGAGTATTGGCTTGCAAGAACGCCGCGACGGCCTGCAGGCCGCCGGCGGCAAAGGTGTCCAGCGCACGTTCGGCCGCGGTTTCCAGCGGCTGGCGATCGGCCCCCGACGGGCTGTTGCGCTCGGCAAAACGGCGGGCCGCTTCCTTGCGCGCGGCCGGATCGGCCAGCGTGGCGCGCAGACGCATGAATTCGGCGATGGAGCTGTCGTCGTCGGCCGGGATGCGCAGATAGCGGAAGGGCTCGCCGGCGTTGTTGCGCACGCCGGCCAGGAAGACGGCCGCACCGTCCAGTTCGACGGGCAGCATGTAGTTCTGGAACTCATGCGCCTGACCCGCATCGTCGATCAGCTTGTATTCGACGCTGGGCCCCACGTTGCGCAGGTTTTCGTTCTTCTTGCCGGCCGCGCTGCCCGCGACCGAGGCCACGTGTTCGGCAAAGCTCTGGTCGGCGCCCTTGGGGGCGCCGCGGGTCAGGTCTTCGACGTTGATCGGACGCATGGCCGTGACCTCGATGCCCATGCTGCGCGGGCCCTTGGCCGTTTGCGCCGTCAGCTCGCTGGTCTTGCCCACCGTACCGTCGACCGAGAACGTCGTGTCGTTGACGCCCACCAGCGGGTACCCCTTGAGCACGACTGTACTGCCGCCGTCGTCAAAGCTCGACTGATACACCGTCATGCCCTTGAAGCGCAGCGGCTCGTTCACTTCGATGGTCGAATCGAAGGTCTTGCCCGTGTCCGGATCCGTGACCTCGACTTCGCTGGCAAAGCGGCTGGGCATGCCGGTGGAGTAGTAGTCGACAATGAACTTCTTGAGCTTGAGCGTGAAAGGCATGGGCTGCACCAGCGCGCCATCGCCCACCATCACGACCGCCGTGCTGGCCTGCCCGCCCTCGGGCACCAGGACGCTTGCGCGAAAGCTGGGGTTGTTGACCGACAGGCGCCCGCTTTCAGGCACCTCGGAAATCAGCATGTTTTCGACGATGGGCTGCTTGCCGCCGAACATGACCTGCAGGCGCACCGGCAGTTCGCTGTCGAGCAGGCCGCCGATACAGATGATGACCATGGCGGCGTGAGCAAACACATAGCCCAGCCGGTTGGCGCTGCCCTTCTTGGCGGCCAGCAGAACGCCATCCTGGGCCTCGCGCACGCGCACCGCGTAACCCATGCGGCCCAGCAGCGCCTTCAGGCCGGTCACCGTCTGCGGCACGCCGGTGGGCTCGGTGGTCTCTACGCGATGCGGAAAGGCGCGCAGGCTGCCTTCGCGCACGTGCTCGCGAAACGATCGCGCGTCGCGAAGCATCTTGGGGGCATTTCGGATCAGACACACCGAGGTCGATACGACCAGAAAGCCCATGATCAGCAGGAACCACCAGCTGTTGTAGACGTGCCAGATAGAGAACTTGTCAAAGACCTCGAACCAGAACGGCCCGAACTGGTCGATGTAATTGTTGGACGATCGGTTCTGCTGCAGCACCGTACCCACCAGGCTGGCCACGCAGATGAACATCAGCAGGCTGACGGCAAAACGCATCGAACCCAGAAGTTCAAAGAGATCGCCTGGCAGGCTGCGCAGAGAGGGGCGGGAGTGGGTTCGGGTCGAATTCATGAAAAAAGGGGGGCCGCGCTATCGGCTACCCCCCTCATAGACAGTGCGAGCCGGAACGAGGTTCCGGCGCGCGCAAGTTGCATCAACGCGGACCGGCCGCGCACGTTGCGGCCAATTGCTTACCGAAGGCCAGCCGCGTAGTCCGACACCGCCTTGATGTCGGCATCCGACATGCGGTCCGCGATGGCGTGCATGACGTCGTTCTTGCGGTCGCCGCTGCGGAAAAGCTTCAGCTGCTCTTCGATATACACGGGGAACTGCCCCGACAAACGGGGGTACTGGCCAGGGATGCCTGCGCCATTGGCAGAATGGCACGCCGCGCAAGCCGGGACGTTGCGGTCAGGCAAACCGCCACGCCAGATCTTTTGACCTAGCTCAACCAAGTTCTCATGGCCGGCGGTGGCGGGTTCCTTCAGGGGCTGCTGCGCCAGATACAGAGCAATGTTCTGCATGTCTGCCGGCGTCAGGTTCTGCACCATGGCGGTCATGGGGCTGGGATTGCCGTCGGGGCCATTGCGCACGGGGGTCTTGGCGCCTTCCTTCACCTTGAAGTCGGCAAGCTGCTTGGCCAGGTACTCGTGCGGCTGCGCGGCAAGGTTCGGGTTCACCGGAATGGTGCTGTTACCCGCCGCGCCGTGACAGGAAGCACAGGCAATGATGCCGCGGGACGCGTCGCCCTGGTCAAACAGCTGACCGCCCTTGGCGGCGTCTGGTTTGGCCGGGCCCGCAGCGCCATTGGCGGCGAAACTCGTAGCAGAGAAGGCGGAGGCGCCGAGCAACAGCCCGCTCGCAACCAACATCCGGGACAGCACACGCTTCATGAAGACCTCGACGATCACATCGATCAAGGCGCAAAAAGGCGCCCACGCCTGCCCGCACTTGCAGTAAACCGTATCGAACCTGTTTTGCTTGTCCTGCTTTGCGATCTTGCTGCGGTGCTGCATCCATCGGCCCAAGAAGGGCTACAAAACGTCTGGATGGCAGCTAAACAGTAAGCAAAAAAGACGGCTCCGCACCCGCGGACCACTGTAGCAAACGCCGGATTATACAATAGGGCTCGAAACCAACCGTATCGAAAGCCATCCGTGTCCCTCCTACATCGCGCCTCCTTCCTCACCTCCGCGGCTCGCCTCGACCAGTTGCCGCCCGCCGGCGCTCCCGAGGTCTGCTTCGTTGGCCGCTCCAACGCCGGCAAATCCACGGCCATCAACGTGCTGTGCAACCAGCGCCGTCTTGCGTTCTCCAGCAAGACGCCGGGCCGCACGCGCCTGATCAACATGTTCAGCCTGCCCGACCCGCTGGACCCGGAAGCCCACATCGGCTATCTGGTCGACCTGCCCGGCTACGGCTATGCGTCCGTGGCCCGCAACGAAAAGGAAAAGTGGGCAGACATCCTGGGCGGCTATCTGCGCGACCGTGAATCGCTGGTCGGCATCGTGCTGCTCATCGACATCCGCCGCGGCGTGACCGAACTGGACCGGCGCCTGGCCAACTTCATCGCGCCCACCGGCCGCCCGGTGCTGGCCCTGCTGACCAAGGCCGACAAGCTGCCGTACGGCCAGCGCATGCGCACCGTCTTCTCGGTCCGCAAGGACCTCGCCGACATCGGCGCGCTGCATACGGTCCCCTTCTCGGCGCCCGAGCGCATCGGGCTCGAAGAGGCCGGCGCTCACATCGAAAATTGGATTTCGCCGAAGGTCGTACCATGAACCCGCAGATCATCACCCCTGAGTTTCCGGTTTCCCGCCCCCGCCGCCTGCGTCGCGACGACTTCACCCGCCGTCTGGTGCGCGAGAACGCCCTGACGGTCAATGACCTGATCTACCCGGTCTTCGTGGCCGAAGGCTCCGGCCTGCGCCAGCCGGTGGCGTCTCTGCCCGGCGTGGTCCGCTATTCGCTGGACACCCTGCTGCCCGTGGCCGAGGAATGCGTGGCGCTGGGCATTCCGGTGCTGTCGCTGTTTCCCGCCATCGACCCGGCGCTCAAGACCCCGGACGGCATCGAAGCCACCAATCCCGACGGCCTCATCCCGCGCGTGGTCCGCGAACTGAAGTCGCGTTTCCCGGAACTGGGCGTCCTGTGCGATGTGGCGCTGGACCCGTACACCAGCCACGGCCAGGACGGCGTCATCGACGCGGACGGCTACGTGGTCAACGAGCCCACCGTCGAAATCCTGGTCAAGCAGGCGCTCACGCAGGCCGAAGCCGGCGTGGACATGGTCGCCCCCAGCGACATGATGGACGGCCGCATCGGCGCAGTGCGCCGCGCGCTCGAAGCCAATGGCCACATCCACACGCGCATCATGGCCTATTCGGCTAAGTACGCCAGCGCGTTCTACGGTCCGTTCCGCGACGCCGTGGGCTCGGCCACCAACCTGGGCAAGTCCAACAAGATGGCCTACCAGATGGATCCGGGCAACCTCGACGAGGCGCTGCGCGAAGTGGCCGGGGACCTGCAGGAAGGCGCCGACATGGTCATGGTCAAGCCGGGCATGCCTTACCTGGACGTGCTGCGCCGGGTCAAGGACACGTTCCGCGTGCCGACCTTCGCCTATCAGGTGAGCGGCGAATACGCCATGATCAAGGCCGCCGCCGCCAATGGCTGGCTCGACCACGACAAGGTCATGATGGAGGCGCTGCTGGCATTCAAGCGCGCCGGCGCCGACGGCATCCTGACGTACTTCGCCATCGAAGCGGCAAAGCTGCTGAAAAGCCAGCGTTAAAGCCCGCGGGCGCAGCGGACTGCCGTTTGCGCCCTTCCCGTACTTTGCCGGCGTCAGGCGCCGGCCCCCCCATCGAATCAGGCCTTTGCAGCGGCAGCGCGTGCCGGTTGCGCGCCGCGGCGCAGGCCCAGCCACGTTCCGCCCAGCACACACCCCAGTCCGACGACATGGGTCAGGGTGACGTGCTCGTCAAGGAACAGGGCCGCGAACAGCAGCCCGAAAATCGGCAACCAATTCACGAACAGCGCGGCGCGGCTGATCCCCAGCCGCGCGATGCCCGCGTTCCAGACGATGTTGCTGACACCCGAGGCGATCACCGCCGAAAACATCAGCACGGCCCAGGGCCACCATGCCATCTGCCACGTGCCCGCCTGGTACGAAGACGGCGTCAGCGCGGCATGCCCGACCAGCATCAATCCGCCGGCCAGATACATGTACCAAAGCATGCCCAGCGGATCCATCATCCGCGACATCCGCTGAATCACCAGGCCGCCAAACACAAAGACGAGCACGGCCACGAACACCACCGCGTCGCCCCAGCCCGTCAGTCCGAGTTGCGCGCCGCTGCCCACCACCACCATGCCCACACCCAACAGGCCCAGCAGCGCGCCGGCGATGCGGGTGGTCGTTAGCTTTTCGCGGTAGAAGATAGCGGCCAGAAAGGCGGACAGCAACGGGCTGGTGGCCATGATGAGCGTGCCGTTGGCTGCCGATGAAAAGCGCAGTCCCGACACCAGTGCCACCTGGTGCGCGTACACCACCAGGAACCCTGCCAGCGCCACCCAGCCCAACTGCGTGCCACCGAGCTTCGGGATGCGGCCGCGGCGCGCCTTGATGATGAGTGTGACGGTGACAAACGCAATGACGATCCGAACGGCGGCCAGCGCCTGGATGTCCATGTGCTGCGTCAGATACTTGATGGAGACGATGTTCAGGCCCCAGGTGGCCATGACGAACATCAATTGAAGATAGATCAGACCATGCCGGTCCTGACTTGCATCAACGGTGGGGGACGTCACGGCGTCAGCCTGGAGGGAGATGGATGCGCCGCGCGGGCAGCGAAGCGATCATGGTATATCGCCCCTTCCCTCGATTCAATGCGCGGCGGGCCGCGTTGCGCGCATCAGACGATGGCGCACTGCCTGCTTGTCCGCCGCGCCCTCAGCGGACCAGGACGCGGTCCAGCGACTCGGTAAAGCGCTTGGCGTCCTGGAATCCCACGACGCGAGCTTCCGCGATCTCCTTGCCGCCGGGCTCGAAGAACATGATGCCCGGCGGGCCGAACAGTCGAAATCGTTTGAGCAGCGCGCGGTCGTCGGCATTGTTCGCCGTCACGTCGGCCTGCACCAGCACCATTCCAGCCATGCGCTGCGCGACCCCCGCATCGGTAAAGGTGAATCGCTCCATCTCGCGGCACGACACGCACCAGTCCGCATAGAAGTCCAGCATCACCGGCCGGGTGCTCTGCGCCAGCACCGCGTCCAGTTCGGCGTTGCTGCGAACCCGAGTGAACTGGACCTCGCCCGCCGCGGCCCCGCCGGCAGCCGGCGCTTCACCGCGCGCGGCCAGGTGCGAGAGCGGCTGCAGGACGTCGCGGCCCCCGCTGGCGGCCCCCACCAGCCACGCCGCGGCCGCCAGGGCGAGCAGCAGGCCCAGTCCCTTGCCAAACATGCGACCGGCGCCTGCGCCAGGCGGCAGGGCATCAAAGGCGCGCAGCATCACGGCCGACACGACGGCCAGGAATGCCCAGCCCGTCATCTGCACCCACGTCGGCACGACGGGGATGAGCATCCACCACGCCGTCGCCAGCAACAGCATGCCGAACAGCCGCTTGACGCCGTCCATCCAGGGACCGGCCTTGGGCAGCAATGCCGAAGACGACGCGCCGACGATCAGCAGCGGCACGCCCATGCCCCACGCCATTGCAAAGAGCGCCGATCCGCCCAAGACCACGTCGCCCGTCTGCGAGATGTACAGCAAGGCGCCAGCAAGCGGAGCCGCAACGCAGGGACCCACGATCAGGGCCGACAGCGCGCCCATCACAAGGGCCCCGGTATATCGCCCGCCCGGCATGCGCGAGGACCGGTCCGACAGCATGGCCTGGATGCCGGAAGGCATCTGGAACGTGAACACGTCGAACATGGCCAGCGCCAGCACGGCCAGCAGGATGGCGAAGAGCGACAGGATCCACGGCGTCTGCAGCCAGGCGGCAAGCCCCGCGCCGCTCAGCCCGGCCGCCACGCCCAGCGCGGTGTACACAACCGACATGCCCAGCACGTACGTCGCGGCCAGCGCCAGACCGCGGCTGCGGCTCGGCCGGTGGTGCTGCGCCCCGCCCAGCACGATCGACGACAGGATGGGAATCATGGGCAGCACACATGGCGTGAAAGCCAGCAGCAGGCCCAGCACCAAAAAGACGCCCGCTGTCTTGATCCAGCCCAGACCGCCCAAGGCATCGGCTAAGCCCGTGTCGCCCGCGTTCACTAACGCGGACAATCCGCCGGAAGTTGCCGGCGCCGCAGACGCGGCTCCGCCAATGCCCGTGCCCGCCACCGCATAACCGCCGGCCACGGGCGTGAGTTTGACGGTGCTGTCCATCGGCGGATAGCACAGCCCGGCATCCGCGCAGCCTTGGCCCGTCAACGTCAGCGTGAAGGGCTGTCCTCCCGCGCCGACGGGGACGCGGATCGTCACGTCCTTGTGAAAGACCTCCATATCTTTTTCGAAGGTCGGGTCGTATTTGACTTCGCCCTTGGGATAAACGGCTTGCCCGAGCGTGGTGGCGTCGGCCGGGGTGATCGCAATCCCGAAGCGCTCGCGGTACATGTAATAGCCGGGCGCCACGCGATAGTGCAATTCGAGCGTATCCGGCGACGCCATTTGCGCGCTGAACACAAAGGCCTTTTCCGGCTCGAGGAATTCAGTTTCCGCCCGCGCGGCGGTCTGCCATCCGAGCAGCAGAAGCATCACTGCCAGCAATGCCAGGCAGTGCCTCAGGATCGAAGGGGTCACGCTGCCGGCGCGCCCGCGCGCGCCAACCGTACCGGCAAGTTGCAACATCAGTTTCTCTTGTTCTGCGTAATGGCCGTCTGCTCGCGCACCCAGTCCAGGTATGGCGCCGCGCCGCCGATGACTGGCAGCACGATGATCTCGGGAACGTCGTAGGGGTGCATCTGCGACAGGGCCTGTACGACGGCGGCATGCCGCGCGTAGGTCGTCTTGATGTGGATGGGAATTTCCTCCGTCCCTTCGACCTCTCCGTTCCACAGGTAGATGGACAACCCCGGCGCGCCAAGGTTCACGCAGGCTGCCAGCCCGTCCTCGACGAGCACGTGCGCGATACGCTTGGCCAGAAGCAGATCCGGCGCATTGCTGATGACCAGCACGACGTCGTCATCGCGCAACATGGAACCTCCTTGGGATACCCGCGTGGGATGTAACTCGAGGTATTTTATCGATATTGCGGCCAACTCCCCGGCGCTGCCGGTCGCGCGGCCGCCGCGCCATCCCTTTTCACGCCGAGGCAAGCATGTCCGACAACTGCCTGTTCTGCCGCATCGCCCGTCACGAGATCCCCGCGCACGTCGTTCACGAAGACGACCGCCTCCTGGCCTTCCTGGATATCCACCCCGTGCGCGCCGGACACACGCTCATCATCCCCAAGCAGCACTATCCCTACTACGAGGACATGCCGGCCGACCTGGCGGCCAGCATCGTCAACCTGGGTCAGCGGCTGGGGCGCCAGATGAAGCGCCTGTACGGCGTTGAGCGCGTGGGTTTTGCCTTCACGGGGATCCACGTTGCGCACGCGCATGCGCACGTCATCCCGATGCACCACCCGCAGGACGTGACATCGACGCAGTACATCGAGCAGCAGGATCTGACGTTCAAGATGCCGCCTCAGTCGCCGCCGGAAGCGCTGGCGGCCACGGCGGCGCAACTACGCGGGCAACTGCGCGGCGGCCCCGAACGTGGAGAATGAGCGCGGCGAACGCGCGCAGTAAGCGAAGGAAGGCGAAAAAAACAAGGGCGGGTCCGAAGACCCGCCCTTGTCGCTTATCTAGCTGCCGAAATTACTCGGCGCTGTCCTCAGCGGCTTCATCGACTTCCGGACGGTCAACCAGTTCCATGAAAGCCATGGGAGCGTTGTCGCCTTGACGGAAGCCCATCTTCAGCACGCGGGTGTAGCCGCCGTTACGGGCCGCGTAGCGCGGGCCGATTTCGGCAAACAGCTTCACAACCGCATCGCGATCGCGCAGACGGGCAAACGCCAGACGCTTGTTCGCGAGGGTGGGCTCCTTGCCCAGCGTGATCAGGGGTTCGATGACGCGGCGCAATTCTTTCGCCTTCGGCAGCGTGGTCTTGATTGCTTCGTGAGTGATCAGCGAAACAGCCATGTTGCGGAACATGGCAAGACGGTGACTGCTGGTGCGGTTGAGCTTACGCAAGCCATTACCGTGACGCATGATAAGTTTCCTTTGAATCTAAAGACGGCGTTTCCGCCATCGGGTTGCCGGCTCTTCTATCAGCCTGCAATCAGGCTGCGGTCCGGTAGAAAACGGGGCATTTTACGACGATTTCGCAAATCGCCCGGCAACAAAGGCCGGGCGCTACGGGAGACGCCCCTTCGCAGGGGCGGCAACCTTTCAAGACTTAGGGACGCTCCAGGCCCAGGGGCGGCCAGTTCTCGAGCTTCATGCCGAGGGTCAGGCCACGTGCAGCCAGCACTTCCTTGATCTCGTTGAGCGACTTGCGACCCAGGTTCGGGGTCTTGAGCAGCTCGTTTTCGGTACGCTGGATCAGGTCGCCGATGTAGTAGATGTTTTCGGCCTTCAGGCAGTTGGCCGAACGCACCGTCAGCTCCAGGTCGTCGACCGGGCGCAGCAGCACCGGATCGATCTGCGGCGTGCCGCGGACCGGGGCTTCGTACGAATCGCCGGCGCCTTCCAGAGCGGCGAACACCGAGATCTGGTCCATCAGAATGCGGGCCGATTGGCGCACCGCTTCCTCGGGCGAGATCACGCCGTTGGTTTCGATGTCCAGAACCAGCTTGTCCAGGTCGGTGCGTTGTTCCACGCGGGCGCTTTCAACGGCGTAGCTCACGCGGCGAACCGGGCTGAACGAGGCGTCCAGAACGATGCGGCCGATGGTGTGCGTGCGGTCTTCCGACAGCGCGCGCACGTTGCCCGGCACATAGCCGCGGCCCTTCTCGACCTTGATCTGCATTTCCAGCTTGCCCGCTTCCGTCAGGTTGCAGATGGCATGGCCGGGGTTGATGATCTCGACGTCGTGCGGCAGCTCGATGTCGCTGGCCAGCACGGTGCCGGCGCCAGACTTGCGCAGAACCAGCGTCACTTCGTCGCGGTTGTGCAGCTTGAAGACCACGCCCTTCAGGTTCAGCAGGATGTCGACGACATCTTCGCGAACGCCCGGGATGGTCGAGTATTCGTGCACCACACCGGTCATCTGGACTTCGGTCGGCGCGTAGCCGGTCATCGAAGACAACAGGATGCGGCGCAGGGCGTTGCCCAGCGTGTGACCGTAGCCACGCTCGAACGGCTCCATCACGATCTTGGCATGGTGCGTGCCGACCGGTTCGACTTCAATGGAGCGCGGCTTCAGGAAACCTTGAGTGGACATGTACTGAATTCCTTTTCAATACCCTCGGCTCGTTACACCGATAAGGCTGATGGACAGGGTGAGACGGTAAAGCTTGAAACACGGGCTGCGAAAAAGCCGCCCGATACTTACCGCAAAGCCCGCTCCACCAAAACGGCGAAAGCGGGCTGCTGCGGGACGTGCAAACGGGTCGACCGGGTCGCGGGACCAGCTTGCCAGCACCTTGCGAAGGAGGCGCCAGCAGGCGTGATTAACGCGAGTACAGTTCGACGACCATCGATTCGTTGATGTCGCGAGCGACGTCAGCGCGATCGGGGGCCGACTTGAACGTGCCGGTCAGCTTGGCCGCGTCGACTTCCACCCACTGGGGGATGCCGATGCTGGTGGCCAGGTCGAGCGATTCCTTGATACGGCCTTGCTTCTTGGCCTTTTCACGAACCGAGATGACGTCGCCAGCCTTGACCAGCATCGAAGCGATGTCAGCCGTGTGGCCGTTCAGTTCGATGGCGCGGTGGCTCA
Organism: Achromobacter sp. Root170; assembly: GCF_001428165.1. Lineage (NCBI taxonomy): Bacteria > Pseudomonadati > Pseudomonadota > Betaproteobacteria > Burkholderiales > Alcaligenaceae > Achromobacter > Achromobacter sp. Root170. The sequence continues at coordinate 26,695 of NZ_LMHN01000018.1, read as the reverse complement.
CCAGCTGGCGAGCTTCGGCGCGCGTCGAGCCGAAGCCCATGCGGTAGACGACGTTGTCCAGGCGCGATTCCAGCAGCTGGATCAGCGTTTCGCCGGTGTTGCCACGGCGACGCTCGGCTTCAGCGAAGTACTTGCGGAATTGCTTTTCCAGCACGCCGTACATACGCTTGAGCTTTTGCTTTTCGCGCAGCTGCAGGCCGTAGTCGGAAGTGCGGGCACCCGAAGTGCGGCCGTGTTGGCCAGGCTTGGAATCCAGCTTGCACTTGGAATCCAGCGAGCGGCGGGCGCTCTTCAGGAACAGGTCAGTACCCTCGCGGCGCGAGAGCTTGCATTTGGGTCCAATATAACGTGCCATGTGGATTCCCTTTAGATACGACGACGCTTCGGCGGACGGCAGCCGTTGTGCGGAACGGGCGTGATGTCGGCGATGGACGAGATCTTGATGCCCAGCGCGTTCAGTGCGCGAACCGACGACTCGCGGCCAGGACCGGGGCCCTTGATGCGGACTTCCAGCGTCTTGATGCCGTACTCGAGCGCAACGCGGCCGGCCGTTTCAGCGGCAACCTGCGCGGCAAACGGGGTCGACTTACGCGAACCCTTGAAGCCAGCACCGCCCGACGTGGCCCACGACAGCGCGTTGCCCTGACGGTCGGTGATGGTGATGATGGTGTTGTTGAACGAAGCGTGAACGTGCGCGATGCCGTCCGAGACGTTCTTCTTGACCTTTTTGCGCACGCGCGAAGCGCCGCTGGTGGAAGCTTTCGCCATAATCCTGTTCCTCGATTATTTCTTCAGGGACGCAGCAGCACGACGCGGGCCCTTGCGGGTCCGGGCGTTGGTGCGAGTGCGCTGGCCGCGCACGGGCAAACCGCGCTTGTGACGCATACCGCGGTAGGTTCCCAGGTCGATCAAACGCTTGATCGAGAGCTGTACTTCACGACGCAGGTCGCCTTCAACCGTGAACAAACCAACATGTTCGCGGACGCGTTCCAATTCAGCGTCGCTCAGATCCTTGACCTTTTTGTCAAAGGGTACGTTTGCCGCTTCGCAAATCTTGCGAGCGCGCGTACGACCGATGCCAAAAATGGCGGTCAGGCCGATCTCGGCGTGCTGTTGCGGCGGAATGTTAATGCCAGCAATACGGGCCATGACTGTTCCTTGAATAAATCCGTTGCGTAGTCGCTAACCCGAGTTAGCCTTGACGCTGCTTGTGACGCGGGTCGGTGCAGATAACGCGCACCACGCCGTGACGTTTGATAACTTTGCAGTTGCGGCAGATCCGCTTAACCGATGCCATTACTTTCATGGTTGACTCCTAATTTTCCGTAATCCGGTTTCGCTCACTTGGAGCGGAAAACAATCCTGGCTCGCGTCAGATCATAGGGCGTGAGCTCCACTGTGACCTTGTCACCCGGCAGGATCCGGATGTAATGCATACGCATCTTGCCGGAAATATGGCCCAACACCACGTGGCCGTTTTCGAGCTTGACGCGAAATGTCGCGTTCGGGAGGTTCTCAAGAACCTCACCTTGCATCTGAATGACGTCGTCCTTGGACATTCTTTTGCTTACCGCATCGGCAAACCCGCGCCCTTGAAGTTGGCCTTCTTGAGCAACGAGTCGTACTGGTGAGACATCATGTAGGCCTGAACCTGCGCCATGAAATCCATCGTCACCACCACAATGATCAACAGAGACGTACCACCGAAGTAGAAAGGAACGTTCCAGCGCATCACCAAGAATTCCGGCAACAGGCACACCAACGTGATGTAGATGGCACCTGCGAGCGTCAAACGCATCAGGATCTTGTCGATGTAGCGCGCCGTTTGCTCGCCCGGACGGATGCCCGGAACAAACGCACCACTCTTCTTCAGGTTGTCCGCCGTTTCGCGGCTGTTGAAAACCAGAGCCGTGTAGAAAAAGCAGAAGAAAATAATCGCGACCGAGTACAGCGTGATGTAGAGCGGTTGACGAGGCGACAGGGCCGCAGCCAGGTCGCTAAGCCAGCGCATGTTCTCGCTGCTGGAGAACCAGCTCGTGATCGTGGCCGGGAACAGAATGATCGACGACGCGAAGATCGGCGGAATCACCCCTGCCATGTTCAGCTTCAGCGGCAGATGCGAGCTCTGACCACCGTAGACCTTGTTGCCGACCTGACGCTTGGCGTAGTTCACCGTGATCTTGCGCTGTCCGCGTTCCACGAACACCACAAAAGCGGTAACCAGCACCACCAGAGCCACGATGAACAGCGCCGAAAGCACAGACATCGCGTTGGTGCGGACCAGGTCCAGCAGTGCAGCCAGCGCCGCGGGCAGACCCGCAACGATACCTGCGAAGATCAGGATGGAGATCCCGTTGCCCAGACCGCGCTCCGTGATTTGCTCACCCAGCCACATGACGAACATGGTGCCGGTGACCAAGGTCACGACGGTCGTGAAGCGGAACAGCATGCCCGGATCGATCACCAGTCCCTGTTGGGACTCCAACGCCACCGAAATGCCCACTGCTTGCACCAGCGCCAGCACAACCGTGCCGTAGCGGGTGTATTGGGTAATCTTCCGACGACCGGATTCGCCCTCTTTCTTGAGCGCTTCCAGCGACGGCACCACCACCGACATCAACTGCATGATGATGGATGCCGAAATGTACGGCATGATCCCCAGGGCAAAAATCGAGAAACGCGAGAGCGCCCCGCCCGAGAACATGTTGAACAGGCCCAGGATCCCGCCCTGGTTCTGACGGAACAAGTCCGCCAGCGCGTCCGGGTTGATACCCGGAACCGGGATGTGTGTACCCAAACGGTAAACCACCAGGGCGAGCACCAGGAACACCAGACGGCGCTTCAAATCGCCGTATCGTGCTCCGGATTTGCCCAATGCCTGCGCGTTAGCCACTCGTCACCTCTGATCAAGCAAGCGAGCCGCCCGCGGCTTCGATGGCGGCGCGAGCGCCGGCCGTCGCGGTAATGCCCTTGAGCACGACCTTGCGCGAGAGTTCACCAGACTTGATGACCTTGGCGTAACGAACCGCCTGGCCAATCACGCCGGCCGCCTTCAGCGCTTGCACATCGATTTCGTCGATGGGCAGGGCTTCGAGGTCCGACAAGAGAACTTGTGCATACAGGTGTTGACCCAGCGGGGTGAAACCACGCTTGGGCAGGCGACGTTGCAGCGGCATTTGACCGCCTTCGAAGCCAACCTTGTGGAAACCGCCCGAGCGCGACTTCTGACCCTTGTGGCCACGGCCGGCGGTCTTACCCAGACCCGAACCGATGCCACGGCCGACGCGGCGCTTGGCGTGCTTGCTGCCCTCGGCGGGCTTCAGCGTATTAAGTTGCATATCCGACATGGTGATTCCTTAGGCTTCCGAGACGGAAACGAGATAATCCACCTTACGGATCATCCCACGCACCTCGGGCGTATCGACCAGCACGCGGCTGCTGTTGATGCGACCCAAGCCCAAACCGCGAACCGTATCACGGTGCGATTGCTTGGTACCGATCACCGAGCGCACGAGGGTCACTTTGATCTGCTTCTGAGCCATGATTTACCCCAGGATTTCTTCGACCGTCTTGCCGCGCTTGGCAGCAACATCGGCCGGGGTCAGGGAGGCGCGCAGGCCGTTCAACGTGGCGCGAACCATGTTGTAGGGGTTGCTCGAGCCCAGGCTCTTGGCAACCACGTTACGCACACCCATCACTTCGAAAATAGCGCGCATCGGGCCGCCGGCGATAACGCCAGTACCTTCAGCAGCGGGCGAAATCAGCACGGTAGCGGCGCCATGCTTGCCAACCACGGTGTGGTGCAGCGTGCCGTTCTTCAGAGCAACCTTGAACATGCCGCGACGGGCTTGTTCCATGGCCTTCTGAACGGACACCGGCACTTCACGCGCCTTGCCCTTACCCATGCCGATGCGGCCATCGCCATCGCCAACCACGGTCAGCGCGGCAAAGCTCATGGTGCGACCACCCTTGACCACTTTGCTCACGCGGTTGACCGCGATCATCTTTTCGCGGAGGCCGTCATCGTTCTCTTTTTCCGCGGCGTTCTTGCCTTGTACTTTAGCCATTTGACAGATCCTCGCTTAGAACTTCAGGCCGGCTTCACGCGCGGCATCGGCCAGCGCCTTGACGCGGCCATGGTAACGAAAGCCCGAGCGATCGAAAGCGACCAGTTCGATACCGGCAGCCTTGGCCTTTTCGGCCACGCGCTTGCCAACCAGCGTCGCAGCGGCTTTGTTGCCGCCCTGACCGGTTTGGCCGGCCAGTTGCGCACGCACTTCGGCTTCCACCGTCGAGGCGCTGACCAGAACGCGATCGCCTTCCGGCGAAATGATGTTGGCGTAGATGTGCTGGTTCGAGCGGAAAATCGAGAGGCGATGAACGCGCAGCTCGTTGATCTTCCGGCGAGTCGGAACCGCACGACGCAAACGGGAAACTTTTTTGTCCATGATTCGTCCTTGCGTGCGCCGTTATTTCTTCTTGGTTTCTTTGATGACGACGCGTTCGTCCGAGTAACGCACGCCCTTGCCCTTGTAGGGTTCGGGTTCGCGGTACGCGCGGATTTCAGCGGCCACCTGACCGACGACTTGCTTGTTGGAGCCCTTGATGACGATTTCCGTCTGGGTGGGGCATTCGGCCTTGATACCGGCCGGCAACTGATGCAAAACGTCGTGCGAGAAACCGAGCTGCAGCTTAACGGCGTCGCCTTGAATCGAGGCGCGGTAACCCACGCCAACCAGATTCAGCTTGCGCTCGAATCCCTTGCTCACGCCGTTGACCATGTTGGCCACCAGCGCGCGCACGGTGCCCGACATGGCATTGGCGTGACGGGAATCGTTGGCGGCGACAAACGTGAGCTTGCCACCGTCCAGCGAAATCGTGACGTCGCCAGTCAGGGGTTGGGTCAAGGAGCCCAGCGGGCCCTTGACGGTGATCTGATCCTGCTTGACGTCAGCTTCGACGCCCTTGGGCAGTTCGACCGGATACTTAGCGATACGTGACATTCGAATTTCTCCTTAGGCCACGTAGCACAGCACTTCGCCGCCGACGCCGTTGGCGCGAGCCTTACGGTCGGTCATGACGCCGCGCGAGGTCGAAACGATAGCCACGCCCAGGCCGTTCATGACCTGAGGAATGCTGGTACGGCCCTTGTAGATACGCAGACCAGGACGCGAGACGCGTTCGATGCGCTCGATGACCGGACGGCCAGCGTAGTACTTCAGGGTGATCTCGAGCTCAGGCTTGGCCTGGGTGCCCTTGATTTCAAAGCTGTCGATGTAGCCTTCGTCTTTCAGCACAGCGGCAATAGCCGCCTTCAGCTTCGAGGAGGGCATGCTCACCGTAACTTTGTCCACTTGCTGCGCATTGCGAATGCGGGTCAGCATATCGGCGATGGGATCGCTCATGCTCATATTGTTTCTCCTACCAGCTGGCCTTGGTGATGCCGGGGATTTCACCCTTCATCGCCATTTCACGCAGTTTGTGGCGCGTCAGACCGAACTTGCGGAACACACCGCGAGGACGACCGGTGACCACGCAACGGTTGCGTTGACGCGTCGGGTTGGCATTGCGCGGCAGCTGTTGCAGCTTGAGCCGAGCTTGGTAACGTTCTTCGTCGGTCTTCGACTGGTCGTCGATGATCGCCTTCAACTCAGCGCGCTTGGCAGCGAACTTGTCAGCCAGCTTGGCGCGCTTGATGTCGCGATTGATGAGGGAAAGTTTAGCCACGTCATCAGCCCCTTAGTTACGGAACGGGAAGCTGAAGGCCGTCAACAGCGCCTTGGCTTCTTCGTCGGTCTTCGCGGAGGTGGTGATGCTGATGTTCAGCCCACGCAGCGCGTCGATCTTGTCGTACTCGATTTCGGGGAAAATGATTTGCTCTTTCACCCCGATGTTGTAGTTGCCACGGCCGTCGAACGCACGACCCGAGATACCGCGGAAGTCGCGCACGCGAGGCAGCGCAACCGCCACCAGGCGATCCAGGAATTCGTACATGCGTTGACCACGCAGCGTGACCATGCAACCAATCGGGTAGTTTTCGCGGATCTTGAAACCGGCGATAGCCTTCTTGGTCTTCGTCACGACAGGCTTCTGGCCGGCGATCTTGGTCAGATCCGACACAGCGTGTTCAATGACCTTCTTGTCGGAGACCGCTTCCGAGACACCCATGTTCAGGGTGATCTTGGTGATGCGCGGCACTTCCATGACGCTCTTGTAGCCAAACTTGGCCTGCAGGTCGCCAGCGACCTTGCTCTTGTAGAAATCTTGCAAACGAGACATGTCTATCGCCCCTTACGCCTTGGCGCCGACAACGGCACCATTGGAACGGAACACGCGGACCTTGCGACCTTCGACTTCTTGAACGCCCACGCGGTCGCCACGACCGGTTGCGGGGTTGAAGAGCGCCACATTCGAGATGTGGATCGGCATGGTCTTTTCGACAATCCCGCCCGGGTTGTTAGCCATCGGGTTGGCTTTCACGTGCTTCTTGGCAACGTTGACGCCTTCGACCAGGACGTGGTCGGCGCCAACGCGGGCCAGCACGGTACCGCGACGCTTCTTGTCGCGGCCGGTCAGGACGATGACTTCGTCGCCTTTACGAATGTTGTTCATCGTAGGGCTCCTTACAGCACTTCCGGGGCCAGCGACACGATCTTCATGAACTTCTCGGTACGCAGTTCACGCGTAACGGGTCCGAAGATGCGGGTGCCGATAGGCTCCAGCTTGGCGTTGAGCAACACGGCGGCATTGCCACCGAAACGAATCAGCGAACCGTCTTTACGGCGCACGCCCTTGGCGGTACGAACCACCACGGCATTGTAAATTTCGCCTTTCTTGACGCGTCCGCGCGGAGCCGCATCTTTAACGCTCACCTTGATGATGTCGCCGATACCGGCATAACGGCGCTTGGAGCCACCGAGCACCTTAATGCACATGACATGACGCGCACCAGTGTTATCGGCCACGTCCAGCGTGGTCTGCATTTGGATCATGATTTTTCCTGTTCCAACTTAACTGGAAATACGGTTTTCCCAACAAGGGAACACTGCAATTCCTGCCAGTTTTGGTCCCGTCAGGTCAGCCGCCCTGCTTTTATGTCGGCAAGTCCGTAACTACTTGGACCAGCAACCGGTTGGCAACGCAACGACCCTGGGTTGAAATCCTGCGGGTATTCCCCCCGACGCGCTCATCTAGCCTTCGGCTTCGATGAATCGACAATCTGGGAAAGCTGATAATTCTAACGTGGTTAATTTTTGAGCGCAAGCACTTTGTTGGGATTGCGCACAAAAGACCACGCCCCCTGTCAAGGGGGTCGGTTTGGCGGGCCATCCGCCCCTATTTCTGGCGGTAGTAGCCCTTCTCCCAGGCGTCATGATTTGCCTTGCCGCGACGGATTTCGTCCGTGAACGGCGCAGCCATGAGCACCAGGCGATTCAACCATTTTACAGGAGCGCGGCAAGGACGCTCGAAGTCGACGAAAAGCACCGCCCGCAGGCCGTCGGTGTCGTTGTGCACCTGATGGGGATACAGGTCGTCGAAGACGACAGCCTGGCCTTCGCGCCAGCTATAGCGTTCGCCGCCCACCTCGATCCAGCACTGCTCGGGCGGCTCGGGGACGATCAGGCCCAGGTGCAGGCGCAACACGCCGTTGTACGGCCCCGTGTGCAGCGGAATGCGCTTGCCGGCCTCGAGGATGGAGAAGAAGGCGGTGCGGATGCCCGGAATGTCCTGCAGCGCGCGGGCAGTATCCGGGCAGCGCGCAAGATTGCGTTCGGAGCGCAGGCCGTAGCCCATGAAGACGAAGGTCTTCCATTGGTCGTCGGACGTGATCATGCCCACGTCCGGTGAAATCTGATGGAAGGCAGGCAAGGCCTGGCGGTCGGCCAAGAGGCCGGTCAGTTCGGCGCGGATGGCGGGCGCCCGCGCTTCGAGGGCGGCAATCCAGGGGAACTGGCTGTTCTGGAATATGGGTTTGTCGCCCACCAGCGAGGCCTGCGCGATGCGCTGGCGCAGCCAGTCGATGAAACCGAAAAACACCCGGGAGTACAGGCTGGGATGGGTGGCCGGGCGCGCATCGACGGGTTGCACCATAGGTAGACGAAAAGACAGCCGAAGATTCCCTATTTTTGCCCCTGGCGACGCGCGCGCGCAAGCGTGCGATGAGCCCAATGGCCCCAAGCTCACATCGGGGATTGGCTCCGTTTGACCGGGACAAGCTGGTTTAGACTGCCGTGGGCAGCAGCAGCCGCTGCTCCTTTCCGCTACCCATTCCTATTTCGCAAGGAACGACAGGCATGTATGAACAGTTGGCGCTGTATATCGACGGCGAATTCGTCGCCGGCGAGGGCAGGCGCACCCAGGACGTCATCAACCCGGCCACGCTCGAGGTGCTCGGCCAGCTGCCCCACGCCACGCAAGCGGATCTGGATCGCGCCCTTGCCGCCGCCCAGCGCGCTTTCGAATCGTGGAAGAAATCCTCGCCCATGGACCGCTCGGCGATCCTGCGCAAGGTCGCCACGCTGTCGCGAGAGCGCGCCCAGGAGATCGGCCGCAACATGACGCTGGATCAGGGCAAGCCGCTGGCCGAAGCCGTCGGCGAAGTCACCTCCTGCGCCGAACACGCCGATTGGCACGCCGAGGAATGCCGGCGCATCTACGGCCGCGTTATCCAGCCGCGCAATCCCGACGTCCGCCAGATCGTGGTGCGCGAGCCCATCGGCGTCTGCGCCGCCTTCACGCCCTGGAACTTCCCGTACAACCAGGCCATCCGCAAGATCGCCGCCGCCATCGGCGCCGGCTGCACGGTCGTGCTCAAGGGACCCGAGGATTCGCCCAGCGCGGTCATGGCCATTGCGCGCATGTTCCACGACGCCGGTCTGCCCAAGGGCTGCCTGAACATCGTCTGGGGCGAGCCCGCCATGATCTCGGACTACCTGATCCGTTCGCCGATCGTGCGCAAGGTGTCGTTCACTGGCTCCGTGCCGGTGGGCAAGCAGCTTGCGGCGCTGGCCGGCGCGCACATGAAGCGCGTCACCATGGAACTGGGCGGCCATTCGCCCGTGCTGGTATTCGACGACGCGGACATCGACCGCGCGGCCGAGATGCTGGCCAAGTTCAAGGTGCGCAACGCCGGCCAGGTCTGCGTGTCGCCCACCCGCTTCTATGTGCAGGACGGCGCGTACGAGCAGTTTCTTGCACGGTTCTCGGAAGTGCTCAAGAACATCAAGGTGGGCGACGGCCTGGAAGCCGGCACCGAAATGGGGCCGCTCGCCCATGAGCGCCGCGTGCCCGCCATGAGCGCCTTCATCGACGACGCCAAGAAGCACGGCGCGAAGGTGGTGGTCGGCGGCGGTCCGCTGGATCGCAAGGGTTTCTTCTTTGCGCCCACCGTGGTCACGGACCTGCCCGACAACGCCATGCTGATGACCGAGGAGCCCTTCGGTCCGGTCGCACCCGTGGTTCGTTTCAGCGACACCGATGAGGTGCTGCGCCGCGCCAACAGCCTGCCGTTCGGCCTGTCTTCGTACGTGTTCACGAACTCGCTGAAGACCGCGACCAAGGTCTCCAACGGCCTGGAAGCCGGCATGGTCAACATCAACCACTTCGGCAGCGCCCTGGCCGAGACGCCCTTCGGCGGCATCAAGGACAGCGGCATCGGCAGCGAAGGCGGCACGGAAACCTTCGAAGGCTACCTGGTCACGAAGTTCATCACGCACGTCTGATCCTGCGACCGTCGCATCGCAAAGCCCCGCACGTCAGGTGCGGGGCTTTTTTTTGCCTGTCGCGTGACGCGGACCGGTTCGGCATTCATGACGCTGTCATGCGGGTCAGTGAGCATTGGGCCCGCTTACAAGTAGCTGACCCAAAAAACTGTCCCAGGCAGCTGACCAGCGGCTGCCGGCCCGGCATGGCCAACACCCCTGCCCGAACGCCGCCGCACCGAACTATCCAGGATATCCAAGCCCGATGACGCTTCGCCCTTACCGCCCCGTCCGCACCGCAGCCTCGCTGCTGCTCGTTGCCCTACTCGCCGCATGCGGCGGCGACAAGGACGACGACAACACGACGCCGCCCGTTGCCGAGACGCCGCCCCCGACCGAAACGCCCGCGCAGCCGCCCGCCCCCGTGCAGGTTGCATTCATGCCCGACATCCACTTCCATGACGTCTACGCGGACTTCAAGGATGGCTCGTTCCCCGGCATTCCGAACCCGAAGGCCGGCGACAACGCGACCATCCGCACGATGTACGCGCAACTGACGTCCACGCGTCTGTTCAACGAGAACTACTTTGCGTTCCTGGCCGCGCTGGACGATGCCGCAAAGCGCGGCGTGAAGTACATCGCGCTGCCGGGCGACTTCTCGGACGACGGCCAGCCTGTGCACATGCGCGGCCTGGTCAAGATCATGGATGACTATTCGAAGAAGCACGGCATCCAGTTCTTCGCCGCACCGGGCAACCACGATCCCAACCGCCCCTTCAACCAGCCGGCCGGCAAGAGCGACTATCTTGGCCTGGATCCCGTGACGGGCGCGATCGGTTTCTCGCAACCGATCTACAGCCGCGGCGCCAATGTGTGCAACACGGCCTACAGCGGCGACTGGACGCGGATTGGCAATACGTACTGCACCGAGGAAGTGCTGCACATGGGCTACTCGGGCATCACGGCCGCGCTCGAGCAGCACGGCTTCATGCCCCAGCCGCAGAACGTGTACTACGAGACGCCTTACAGCACCTACAAGTACGAAGACTACGACTACGCGACCGCGGCGGCGCAAGCCAACTGGATCAACCGCCAGTATGAGATCTGCGCCGAAGGCACGGGCGGCCCGAACAAGCCGCAGAACTACACGCTGTGCAAGATGGTGCCCGACACGTCCTACGTGGTCGAACCCGTCAAGGGCGTGTGGCTGGTGGGCCTGGACGCCAACGTCTATGTGCCCACGGGCCCGGGCGCAAACGACTTCACCGGTTCGGGCGACCAGGGCTACAACAAGATGCTGACCCACAAGGCCCACGTCATCAAGTGGCTGGCCGACGTGGTCGCGCGCGGCAAGGCGCAGGGCAAGCAGGTCATCGCCTTCAGCCACTTCCCGATGTCCGAGTTCTTCAATGGCGCGTCAGACGACATCGAGGCGCTGCTGGGCGCCAACAAGATGCAGATGATCCGCCGACCCGCGGAGAACACCACCCGCGCGCTGGCCGAGACCGGCTTGAAGGTGCACGTGGGCGGCCACATGCACTTCAATGACATGGCCTTGCGCAACTACGGCGGCGAACACGCGCTCTTCAACATCCAGGCGCCCTCCATGGCGGCCTACGTGCCCGCGTACAAACTCATGACGCTGCAGAGCGCCGACGAGATCGAAGTGCAGACCATCCGTCTGGACGAGGTGCCGCGCTTTGATGAACTGTTCGACCTCTACCGCGCCGAGAACGCCTACACCGTGCCGCCGCGCTGGGACGTGTCGATCCTGGACGCCAAGGACTACGGCGACTTCACGTATCGCTACATGAGCGAGCTGGTGCGCCTGCGTCTGCTCAACGACGACTGGCGCTGCGAAATGCGCGAACTGGTCAAGAGCCCGTTGACGGGCGCAGACCTGCTGGCGTTGTCCCAGCTGCAGACGACGGTGACGCTAAAGGAGCTGGCAAACACCGGCAACCAGAACAATCTGACGCCCGCGTTCTTCGCGTGCCTGTCTGATGGCGGCGGCAGCGGCGCTAGCAATGCGGCCTATGCCGCGGATGCTGCCAACGCCCAGACGCGCGCACAAGCCCTGGCCCAGGCCAACGGCATGCAGCTGTCGGACTTCGCGCAGTGGACGGCGCTGGAAATGGCAGGCGACTTCGTGCGCCTTGCCAATGCGGGCGACCTGGCGTTCACGGATATTCCGGCGCAGCGCGCCAGCCAGTACAAACTGCTGGCCCAGGCGCTTAATCAGACCAACGCCGCCGTGCAGATGAACGGCAACAACGTCAGCAACGCCAACACGCCGGCCGATCTGTTCAAGGCGCGCTTCAAGCCGTTGATGGCGATCATGCTGAAGCTCGCAAACGGCGCGCCGTCCGAGCACATCCGCCTGGACCTGACCACCAACAGCATCGTCAACCTGTCCAACCAGCCTTCGCCGTTCTAAGCGGGTTTACCTGCCCTGAATGGCCAACGGCCCGCTGATCCAGCGGGCCGTTGTGCATTGGCGATTCGTGCTCAATCCTGGGTGGCACGGCCGCCTGCCCGCAGATCCCGGGGCGTCACGCCAAAGCGCTGCTTGAACAGCCGGCTGAAATGCGAAGGGTGGGAAAATCCCACCTGATACGCCAGCTCGGCGATGCCGCGATGACGATGCCGCGCGTCCAGGAGCAGTTCGCGGCACCGGTCCAGCCGCTGCTCGAAGATGAATGACTCCACGGACAGTCCACCCGCGCGCAGGATGCGGTGCAGATAGGCGACGGAAACGCCGCAGCCCTGCGCCACCCGCGAGGGCGACAGATCAGGATCGGCGAGGTGCTGGCGGATGTAAGCCAGCACGCGCGCGCGATGCGCCACCGTGACGCTGCTGTCCGCCTCCGACACCTGCCCGTGTCCGGGCTGCACCAGAAAGAGCACGATGAGATCGATCAACCGCTCGCCCAGTTCGGCCGCTTCGGTATCGGACCAGCCTTCCATGCCCTTGAACAGGTGATCCATGTAGCCGGCCAGGAGCGCACCGCGCGGCGATCCGTCGTCGGTGCGCAGCTTGTAGAAGGCGCCGATGCGCGAATCCCGCTGCGACAACGCGCTACGGGGAAACGAGACGCTCAGGCTTCGATAGCCCGTCGCGCCGTTGGCGGTGGCCTGGTAGGGCAGGCTCTGGTTCATCAGGTACACGCAACCCGGTTCCACCTGGAATTCCCGGCCCTGCTGACGCACCGCCAGCGGACCGGCCAGCGGCAGGCCAAACGTGTAGAACTCCTGGTCCAGCCGCGACACATTGCCCGCGGTGCGTTCCAACCGCTGGCCCTGGTAATGCAGGTCGTTGAATTGCAGGCTGGCGCGGCGCGCGTAGCGGACGTGGCCCGCAAACTGACCGGCTTTGCCGCCGTGCACCTCGAACGGCCCGAAGGCATCGGCCAGCGCGGCGCGCCACTGATCGCGCCGGTCGGCGCCGGCGCTGGCCGAAATGGCGAATTCCGTATCTGGCATGGCACGTCTCCTGGTGCACGGGCGCGCAAATTGATCTTGCGTCTACATATTGTTGACTCACCCTGCTGTGGGGTGGACGGCGCATTGTGGGCGCGCGTGTCGCAAGTCTATATTCAGCCCGATAAGCACACAACCTGGCCAACCCGGGAGGAGACCCATGGACGAGGCAGGGACGGCAGGCGCGCCCCCCACGCCGGCGTCGCGCTATCTGCGCTGCGCGGGACGCGAGCTGCACTACACCGAATGGGGCCATGCCGATGCGCCCCCCATCATCATGTGGCACGGTCTGGCCCGCACGGGCCGCGACTTCGACGAACTGGCGCGGGCCCTTGCCGGCGACTACCGCGTCATCTGTCCCGATGCGATCGGCCGAGGCCTGTCGCAATGGAGTCCCGATCCGGTGGCCGAATATCGGCTCGACTTCTACGCCACGCTGGCACGCGCATTGGTGGACGGTCTGTCGCTCACGCATGTGCGCTGGGTGGGAACCTCCATGGGCGGCGCCACGGGCATGCACGCTGCGGCAACCACGTTGCGCGATCGCATTTCGCACCTGGTCGTCAACGACATCGGACCGGAACTGCCACAGCCAGCCATCGAGCGCATCCTGGCGTATGCCGGCAACCCGCCCGCCTTCGACACGGTGACGGAACTGGAAGCCTGGCTGCGCGCCGCCTACAAGCCCTACGGCTGGCAAAGCGACGAACAATGGCGCCGCATGACCGAGACCTCCGTGCGCCGTTTGCCTGATGGCAAGGTCACCGCCCACTACGACCCGGCCATCGTCGGCCAATTCAGCCATCATCCCCATGACTACGACCGGTGGGCGGGATACGACACGCTGCGCATGCCGACCCTGCTGCTGCGCGGCGCCGATTCGGACCTGCTGCTGCCGGAGGTCGCACACGCCATGACGCAGCGCGGTCCCCGCGCGCACCGCATCGACTTTCCCGGCTGCGGTCACGCCCCCGCCCTGAATGTGGCATCCCAGATAGACCCCATCCGCCAATTCCTCGCGACACCGGACGACACGGCCACGCGCGCCCACTGATACCAGGAGACTTCCATGAAACGCATTTTGCTCGCCGCAATGGCCAGCCTGTGCATGAGTTCCGCGCTGGCGGCAAAGGACTTCGTTGTCGCGCATGTCTATGACAAGACCGGCCCGCTGGAGGCCTACGCCAAGCAGACGCAGAACGGGCTGATGCTGGGACTTGAGTACGCCACGCAAGGCACCATGACTGTGGCCGGGCGCAAGATCCGCGTCATCGAGAAGGACAACCAGGGCAAGCCCGACGTCGCCCGCGCGCAGCTGGCGTCCGCCTATGCCGACGACAACGCCGACATCGCCGTGGGTCCCACGTCGTCAGGCGTGGCGCTGGCCATGCTGCCCATCGCCGAGGAATACGAAAAGATCCTGCTCGTGGAGCCGGCGGTGGCGGACTCGATCACCGGCGAAAAATGGAACAAGTACATCTTCCGCACCGGCCGCAATTCCTCGCAGGACGCCATCGCGAACGCCGTGGCATTCGACCAGGAAGGCACGTCGATCGCGATGCTGGCGCAGGACTACGCCTTTGGCCGCGACGGTGTGAAGGCATTCAAGGGCGCGCTCAAGAATGCCAAGATCGTGCACGAGGAATACCTGCCCGCCAACGCGACGGACTTCACCGCCGGCGCGCAGCGGCTGTTCGATGCGCTCAAGGACAAGCCCGGCCGCAAGATCATCTTCATCCTGTGGGCCGGCGCCGGCAACCCGTTCAAGATCGCCGATCTGGATCCCAAGCGTTACGGCATCGAGATCGCGACGGGCGGCAACACGCTGACGGCCATGACGCCGCTCAAGTCGCTGGCGGGCATGGAAGGCGCCACCTATTACTACTACGGCATCCCCAAGAACCCGGTCAACGACTGGCTGGTGGCCGAGCACCAGAAACGATTCGGCCAGCCGCCCGACTTCTTCACGGCCGGCGGCATGGCATCGGGCATCGCCATCGTTGCCGCCTTGAACAAGACGGGCGGCAAATCGGACACCGACACGCTGATCAAGGCGATGGAGGGCATGAGCTTTGACACGCCCAAGGGCAAGATGACCTTCCGGCCGGAGGACCATCAGGCCATGCAATCGATGTACCACTTCCGGATCAAGAACGACCCGTCGGTGCCGTGGGCGGTGCAGGACCTGGTCAAGGAAATCACGCCGGACCAGATGGCCGTTCCCATCCAGAACAAGCGCTGATGCCTCGCACTCATGCTTGAGACCCAATCGCTAACGGTGCGGTTCGGCGGCCACGTGGCGGTCAACGATGTCAGCTGCGCCTACGCGCCCGGCACCTTGACCGCCATCGTCGGCCCGAACGGCGCTGGCAAGACGACGTACTTCAACCTGATCTCGGGCCAGCTACGCGCCAGCGCCGGAACCGTGGCATTGAACGGACGAGATCTGACCACGCTGTCGGCTCCGGCGCGCATGCACGCGGGGCTGGGACGCGCGTTTCAGCTCACACAGCTCTTTCCTCGGCTGAGCGTTCACGAGAACGTGCGGCTGGCGCTGCAGTCGCGGCAGCAGGGCATGGGGTGGCGCCACATCCGGTTCTGGCGCACGTGGCGCGACGATCGCGGCCTCATGGATCGCGCCGACGCGCTGCTCGAGCGAACGCGGCTCGCGGCGCGCCGCGACCAACCCGCCGCCGACCTGCCGCATGGCGATCAGCGCAAGCTTGAAATCGCCATGCTCATCGCACTGGAACCGGCGGTGTTCATGTTCGACGAACCCACCGCCGGCATGAGCGTGGATGATGTGCCCATCGTGCTGGACCTCATCCGCGAACTGAAGGCTGACGCGTCCAAGACGATCCTGCTCGTCGAACACAAGATGGACGTCGTGCGCGAACTGGCCGACCGGATCGTCGTGCTGCACAACGGCCGGCTGATGGCCGATGGCGACCCGGCCACCGTGATCGCATCGCCGATCGTGCAGCAGGCCTACCTGGGCATCAGCGCGCCGGAGGCATCATGACCGTGCAGCCGCTTCTGGAACTGAAGGACGTCCATACGCACATCGGCGCGTATCACATCCTGCACGGCGTAAACCTGTCGGTGCCGGCGTCTGCCGTGACGATGCTGCTCGGGCGCAATGGCGCTGGCAAGACAACGACGCTGCGCACCATCATGGGACTGTGGCGCGCGACGCAGGGCCAGGTCTGCCTGGACGGCACACCAATCGGCGGTGCTGGCACGCGCACCTCTCCGCCCGACATGGCGCGCATGGGCATGGCGTACGTGCCCGAGAACATGGGCATTTTCGGCGACCTGTCCGTGAAGGAGAACATCCTTCTGGCCGCGCGCATGGCCAGGAATGCCGCGCAACTGGACACCGCGCGGCTGGAATGGATCTTCGGGTTCTTCCCCGCGCTCAAGAAGTTCTGGCTGCATCCCGCCGGCAAGCTGTCGGGCGGGCAAAAGCAGATGCTGGCAATGGCACGCGCGATCATCGAACCGCGGCGCCTGCTGCTGGTCGACGAACCCAGCAAGGGCCTGGCGCCGGCCATCATCCAGAACATGATCGACGCGTTCATCGAACTCAAGCAGTCCAGCACCACCATCCTGCTGGTCGAACAGAACTTCAACTTCGCCCGCCGCGTTGGTGACTTCGCGGCGATCATGGACAACGGCCAGGTCGTGCATGCGGGCACGATGGCCGAGTTGGCCGAGGACGAGGCGCTGCAGACGCGCCTCTTGGGCCTGTCATTGGGAAGCCATCAATGAGCACGCTGGACATCGAAGCTCCCCTGCCCCGCGCGCGCGCGGATCTCATGCCCGTGCTGCTGGTGCTGGCGCTGGCCGCGATCGCGCTGCCGCTGGTCGGGTCGTTTTCCACCTGGGTCACGCTCACCTTCGCCGGCCTGGCGATGGGCATGATCATCTTCATCGTGGCATCGGGCATGACGCTCGTCTTCGGGCTGATGGACGTGCTGAACTTCGGGCATGGCCTTTTCATCGCGATCGGCGCCTACATGGCGGCCACCGTGCTGGGCTCCATGGCGGACTGGACGCAGTCGGGCAGCCTCTGGACCAATCTGGCCGCGGTGCTGCCGGCCATGATCATGGGCATGCTGGTGGCGGGCGCGGTCGGCCTTGCCTTCGAGCGCGTAATCGTGCGCCCGGTTTACGGTCAGCACCTCAAGCAGATCCTCATCACCATGGGCGGCATGATCATCGGCGAAGAGATCATCAAGATGATGTGGGGACCGCAGGCGATCACGCTGCCCTTGCCGGAGTCGTTGCGTGGCGCATTTCTGCTGGGCGACGCCGCCATCGAGAAATACCGCGTCGTCGCGCTGGCGGTGGGCCTCATCGTGCTGGGCGGCATGCTGTGGGTGCTTAACCGCACCAAGCTTGGCCTGCTGATCCGTGCCGGCGTCGAGGACCGCGAAATGGTCGAAAGCCTGGGCTACCGGATCCGGCATCTGTTTGTCGGCGTGTTCGTCGCCGGGTCGATGCTGGCCGGCCTGGGCGGCGTGCTGTGGGGGATGTATCAGCAGTCGATCGTGCCGCAGCTGGGCGCACAGGTGAACGTGCTGATCTTCATCGTCATCATGATCGGCGGCCTGGGTTCCACCGTGGGTTGCCTGATCGGCGCATTGCTGGTCGGGTTGATGGCCAACTACACCGGCTTTCTGATGCCCAAGGCCGCCCTGTTCTCGAACATCGCGCTGATGGTCGCCATTCTGTTGTGGCGACCGCAAGGCGTGTATCCGGTCACCAACCGCTAGGAGCCGCCGACATGTCGTTTCGTCTGCTTTCCGGCGATCCGCCGCGCAGCGCGATCCTGGCGCTGCTGCTTGTTGCAATCGTGGCCGCGCTGGCCGCAGCGCCCTTCCTGTTCCCCGGCCCCAAGGCGTTGGCGGTCGCGGCAAAGGTCCTGGTCTTCATCGTCCTGGTTGCGAGCTACGACCTGTTATTGGGTTACACCGGCATCGTCAGCTTCGCGCACACCATGTTCTTCGGCATCGGCGCCTACGGCGTGGCGATTGCCAGCATCCGCATGGAACCGGGATGGACCGCGGTGCTTGCCGGCACCGCCGCCGGCCTGGCGGTGTCGCTCGCCTTCGCGTTGGTGATCGGTCTGGCCAGCCTGCGCGTGCGCGCCATCTTTTACGCGATGATCACACTGGCTGTTGCCGCGGCGTTTCAAACGCTGGTATCGCAGCTATCTGAACTGACGGGCGGCGAGGACGGCTTGAACTTCAAGGTCCCGCTGATGCTGCGGCCCGCGTTTCGCCCGTTGTCCGAGCCCCTGTTCGGCGTCACCGTGGACGGGCGGATCATCACCTACTACCTGATTGCAGCGGTCTGCGTGGTGCTGTTCGTGATGCTGCTGCGCATCGTGAACTCGCCCTTTGGCCGCGTGCTGCAAGCCATCCGCGAAAACCCCTTTCGCGCCGAGGCGATCGGCTATCGCACCGTGCTCTACCGCAGCCTCTCGAACCTGCTTGCGGCCGCGTTCGCGACGCTGGCCGGCGCGCTGTACGCGCTCTGGCTGCGCTACAACGGCCCTGATACGACGCTGTCGTTCGAGATCATGCTCAACATCCTGCTGATGGTGGTGATTGGCGGGATGGGCACGATGTACGGCGCGGTGGTCGGCGCCACCCTGTTCGTGTTCGCCCAGAGCTACCTGCAGGACGGCCTGCACGCCGTGCACGAGGTCGTCTCCGGCATCCCGCCGCTGGCGCTCTTGTTCGAGCCGGATCGCTGGCTGCTGTGGCTTGGGATTCTGTTCGTGCTGTCGGTGTACTACTTTCCGACCGGTGTCGCCGGAAGGCTCAGGGAGCTTGCAAGACGCACGTAGCGCGCAGGTGATCGCGCGCTTGCGGTACGACTTACTTGCGCGACCCGGGCGCTTGTCCCTGACCTAGGCGCTTGTCCTTGATCCAGGCCCAGGCTATTTGCCGCCCTGCCTCAGCGCATCTGCCTCCCGTCTCAGTCCGTCGACGCGCCGCTGCATGTCGTCGACGCTGCGCCGGGTTTCGCTGCGCTGCTGATCCAGTTGCGAACCCGAAGGCGCGGGCAGCAACTGCGGCACATTCATGGGACGCCCGGAAGTCAGGGGAATCATCGCGGGCGGATGGGAATCGGCGCCTGGCGGCGGCGCGTTCAGCACGCGTTCCAGAACCTTGAGCTGGTCGCGCTGCGCCTGCAGCGCGCGTTCCTGATCCAGCAAGGCCCGCTCACCAGGGTCATCGGAGCCAAAGATGGCAGCATGGTCGCGGGATCTGCCGTCCAGCTCCACCCGCGGATCCGGCCCGGCGTTCAGCAGCTGCTGGCCGAGCGTCGTCGCGTCCGTCGGCGATGGCGACGGCTTCGGAGACGGTGCCGGCCGCGGCAGGTCCGGCTGCACGGGCGCAGCGCGCTCCTGGGCCATCGCCGCGCCGGCGGTCATGACCATCCAGCACAGGGCCACACCGGCAAGCCGGGCTGATTTGCTGACGCTGAGCATGCTTACTTTCAGGTTTCCCAAGTGCAAGACATAAAAAAACGGCAAGGGTTTTGGCCCTTGCCGTTTTATATCAGAACGGCGAACCGTTCCGAAGTGCAGCTTTCACTTAGATGATACGTGCGGCTTCAACCAGACGCACCACACGCCACGACTTCGAGCGCGAGATGGGACGGCCTTCAGCGATTTCAACCGTATCGCCTTCGTTGTACTGGTTCGATTCATCGTGCGCCTTGTACTTCGCGGAACGCATGATGATCTTGCCGAAGATGGGGTGCTTGACGCGGCGCTCAACCAGAACGACGACAGTCTTGTCCATCTTGTTGCTGACGACCTTGCCAACCAGCGTGCGCTGGCGCTTGGCCACTTGGGTGTTTTGAGTTTCGCTCATCTTTATTTCCCTGCCTTCTCGGTCAGCAAGGTGCGGACGCGAGCGATGTCGCGGCGCACGTTGCGCAGCTGGCTGGTGTTGGCCAGTTGCTGCGTGGCTTTCTGCATGCGCAGACCGAATTGTGCCTTCAGCAGGCTTTCGAGCTCTTTGCCGAGCTCGGCGGCGTCTTTCGAACGGAGTTCGCTAGCTTTCATGTTAGTACTCCTTAAGCACCGATATGACGCGCGACGAACGTGGTCGAAATCGGCAGCTTGGCAGCGGCCAGGCGGAAAGCTTCACGCGCGAGCTCTTCGCTAACCCCTTCCATTTCGTAGAGCACCTTGCCGGGCTGGATTTCAGCAACCCAGTACTCCGGGTTGCCCTTACCGTTACCCATACGGACTTCGGCAGGCTTCTGCGAGATGGGCTTATCCGGGAAAATGCGAATCCAGATACGGCCGCCACGCTTGATGTGACGATTGATGGCGCGACGAGCAGCTTCGATCTGACGAGCGGTCAGACGGCCACGGCCGGTAGCCTTCAGGCCGAACTCGCCGAACGACACGTGGGTACCACGGGTCGCCAGACCGGTGTTGCGGCCCTTCTGCTCTTTGCGATACTTTCTGCGGGAGGGTTGCAGCATGGTTATTCTCCTTCAGGCGCCGGAGCAGCATCCGCCTTGCGGGGAGCGCGGCCACGACCACCCGGACGACCGGTGCGAGCACCGTCCGGACGATCGCCACGCGGAGCGCGGCGCGGACGACGTTCTTCTTCACGCGGGGCTGCGGTTTCCGGCGGCAATTCGCCGTTAGCCAGCATGTCGCCCTTGTAGACCCAGACCTTGATGCCGATCACGCCGTACGTGGTGTGGGCTTCGGAGGTGCCGTAGTCAATGTTGGCCTTGAGGGTGTGCAGCGGCACACGGCCTTCGCGATACCACTCGGTGCGAGCAATTTCGATACCGTTCAGACGGCCCGAGCTCATGATCTTGATGCCTTGGGCACCCAGACGCATGGCGTTCTGCATCGCGCGCTTCATGGCGCGGCGGAACATGATGCGCTTCTCGAGCTGTTGCGAGATCGAGTCGGCGATCAGTTGAGCATCGGTTTCCGGCTTGCGGATTTCTTCGATGTTGACGTGCACGGGCACGCCCATCAGACGCTGCAGATCAGCCTTCAGGCTTTCGATGTCTTCGCCGCGCTTGCCGATCACCACGCCCGGACGAGCCGAGTAGACGGTGATGCGGGCATTCTTGGCGGGACGCTCGATGATCACGCGACCAACGGAGGCGCTCTTGAGCTTCTTCTTCAGGTACTCGCGAACGCGAATGTCTTCGGCCAGCATCGAGCCGAAGGCCTTGTCGTCGGCGAACCAACGCGAGGACCAATTACGGGTGACCGCGAGACGGAACCCAGTGGGGTGAATTTTCTGACCCATCGTGACTCCTTAAGCTCCGACCTTGACCGTGATGTGGCAGGTCTGCTTCTCGATACGGTTGCCGCGGCCCTTGGCGCGAGCGGAGAAGCGCTTCATCGACTGAGCCTTGTCCACAAAAATCGTGGTGACTTTCAGTTCGTCGATGTCGGCGCCGTCGTTGTGCTCGGCGTTGGCGATGGCGGACTCGACAGCCTTCTTCAGGATGACGGCAGCCTTCTTCGGCGAGAAGGTGAGGATTTCCAGGGCACGGCCGACCTTCTGGCCACGGATCAGGTCCGCAACCAAACGGGTCTTCTGTGCGGAGATGTGAACCCCACGGATAATGGCAGTAGTTTCCATCGCTTACCTCTTCGCCTTCTTGTCCGCGGCGTGACCCTTGAACGTACGGGTCAGCGCGAACTCGCCCAGCTTGTGACCGACCATGTTCTCGTTGATGTACACGGGAACATGCTGCTTGCCGTTGTGCACAGCGATCGTCAGACCGATGAACTCGGGCAGGATCGTGGAACGACGCGACCAGGTCTTGATCGGCTTCTTGTCTTTGCCCGCGACGGCCGTGTCCACCTTTTTGATCAGGTGAGCATCGACAAACGGGCCTTTCTTGATCGAACGTGACATAGTGTTCGCCTCTTACTTGCGCTTGCGCCGTTGGACGATCATATTGTTCGTCCGCTTGTTGCGACGGGTCTTGTAACCCTTCGACGGAGTGCCCCACGGGCTGACCGGCT
The DNA here is from genome assembly GCF_001428165.1 of Achromobacter sp. Root170. Lineage (NCBI taxonomy): Bacteria > Pseudomonadati > Pseudomonadota > Betaproteobacteria > Burkholderiales > Alcaligenaceae > Achromobacter > Achromobacter sp. Root170. The sequence continues at coordinate 4,477 of NZ_LMHN01000018.1, read as the reverse complement.
CGCGTGCTTCACCGGTACGGCCTTCACCGCCACCGTGCGGGTGATCCACCGGGTTCATGGCAACGCCACGAACGGTCGGGCGGACACCGCGCCAACGCATTGCACCGGCCTTGCCGATTTGGCGCAGGCTGTGTTCTTCGTTACCGACTTCACCGATGGTGGCGCGGCATTCGATGTGCACACGGCGGACTTCACCCGAGCGCAGACGCACCTGAGCGTAGATGCCTTCGCGAGCCAGCAGGACGGCGGAAGCGCCGGCCGAGCGGACCATCTGGGCACCCTTGCCGGGGAGCATTTCGACGCAGTGGATCGTCGTACCGACCGGGATATTGCGGATCGGCAGCGTGTTGCCAGCGCGGATCGGAGCATCGGTGCCCGACAGCACGGTTGCACCGACTTCCAGGCCACGGGGAGCGATGATGTAACGACGTTCGCCGTCGGCGTAGCACAGCAGTGCGATGTGCGCCGTACGGTTGGGGTCATATTCCAGACGCTCGACCTTTGCCGGGATGCCGTCCTTATCGCGACGGAAGTCGACGATACGGTAGTGCTGCTTGTGACCACCGCCACGATGACGGATCGTGATGTGACCGTTGTTGTTACGGCCAGAACCACGGGTCTTCTTTTCGAGCAGCGGCGCGTAGGGCTCACCCTTGTGCAGGTTCGGGCTGACAACCTTCACCATGCCACGGCGGCCAGCCGAAGTCGGCTTAACTTTTACGAGGGCCATTTACTTCACCTCCGCAAAGTCGATTTCCTGGCCGTCCTTGAGCGAGACGTAGGCCTTGCGCTCATTGCGGCGGCGGCCAACGAATCGGCCAAAGCGCTTGACTTTGCCCTTACGGTTGAGGACCTGCACGGACTCGACCTGCACCTTGAAGAGCAGTTCGACGGCAGCCTTGATTTCCGGCTTGGTAGCGTCAGCCACGACACGGAAAGCGACTTGCTGATTCTTCTCAGCGACGAACGTGGCCTTTTCGGTCACGATCGGAGCCAGAATGACTTGCATCAAGCGTTCAGCGTTCATCCCAGCATCTCCTCGAGTTGAGCGATGGCCGGCTTGGTGATCAGCACTTTCTTGTAGTGGACCAGCGACAACGGATCGGCATAACGGGGCTCGACAACGGCAACGTGCGGCAGGTTGCGGGTGGCGAGGTAAACATTTTCATCGACGCTGTCGGTGATGATCAGGACCGAGTCCAGACCCAGGCTCTTCAGCTTTGCAGCGGCTGCCTTGGTCTTGGGCGATTCCAGATCAAACGATTCAACGACGGCGATGCGGTCTTCGCGAGCGAGCTGCGACAGGATCGAACGGATCCCGGCGCGGTACATCTTCTTGTTGACCTTCTGGCTGAAGTTCTCTTCGGGCGAGTTCGGGAAAGTCCGACCACCGCCACGCCACAGCGGCGACGAAGTCATACCGGCGCGAGCGCGGCCGGTACCCTTTTGACGCCAGGGCTTCTTGGTGGAGTGCTTGACTTCCGTACGGTCCTTCTGAGCACGATTGCCGGAGCGCGCGTTGGCTTGGAAAGCCACGACGATCTGGTGAATCAGCGCTTCGTTGAAGTCACGGCCGAAGATCGTGTCGGGCGCGCTGAACGTAGCAGCGGCCTGACCTTGGTCGTTCAGGAGCTTGAGATCCATTTACTTACGCTCCCTTCTTGGCCGGGGCCTTGATGGCCGGGCGCACAACGATGTCGGCGCCAGCGTGGCCGGGGACAGCGCCCTTGACCAGCAGCAGGCCGCGCTCAACGTCAACGCGAACGACGTCGAGGTTTTGAACGGTGCGGGTGACGTCACCCAGGTGACCAGCCATGCGCTTACCCGGGAAAATACGACCCGGATCCTGAGCTTGACCAATCGAGCCGGGAACGCGGTGCGAACGGGAGTTACCGTGCGACGCGCGCTGCGAACCGAAGTTGTGACGCTTGATGGTACCGGCAAAGCCCTTACCAATGGTCGTGCCCGTGACGTCGACCTGTTGGCCGGCTTCGAACACGGATTCCACGGCGATCACGGAACCGGCCGAAAATTCAGCGGCGCGAGCGGGATCAAGGCGGAATTCTTTGAGGATGCTACCGGCTTCAGCGCCGGCTTTGGCGTAGTGGCCCGTTTGCGGCTGAGCCACACGCGAGGCACGACGAGTGCCATAAGCCACCTGGATAGCGGCGTAGCCGTCGGTTTCCAGCGACTTAACTTGGGTCACGCGGTTGTTGGACACGTCCAGCACGGTCACCGGGATGGATTCACCTTCCTCGGTAAAAATGCGGGTCATGCCGACCTTGCGACCCACCAGCCCCAGCCGGTGAGCGGCGGGCGTGGGTGTCGAATTCGACATCGTTTTCTCCATTCCCGACTGCGATTGGTCGGGGCTAATCAGGCAAAAGGTAACGGCCTTTGCCCTACGACTATGTTCAACCTGGACTTGGCGCGCCGACCTCGAACTGCAGGGCGGTTTTCGCTTTATCCATAGTTAGACTTGCCACAAAATGGCAAGCTTCGCATATTAGCATGTTTTTTCTAAGCGGCACAAGCACTTAGCGGATTCAAGGCATGCGGCGGTGGGCATTTTCGCCACGGTTTGCGTGCCCGGATCTGCGGCCAGATACGCGCATGGCCTGATGGCGCACATTGCACGAGAGTGAGCGCCTGCTCACCTCTGTCACAGCAGCCGCAAAACAAAATGGCCGCAATCCCGAGGGAGTGCGGCCATTCTTGACGAACCTGCCGGCGAAGGTAGCAGGCTCGGAGCGTCTTACTGCAACGCGATTTCGACGTCGACGCCGGCCGGCAGGTCCAGACGCATCAGGGCGTCAACGGTCTTGTCGGTGGGATCAACGATGTCCATCAGGCGCTGATGGGTACGGATTTCGAACTGGTCACGCGACGTCTTGTTGACGTGCGGCGAACGCAGGACGTCATAGCGACGGATACGCGTGGGCAGCGGCACCGGACCGCGGACGACAGCGCCCGTGCGCTTGGCGGTGTCGACGATTTCGGCGGCCGATTGATCGATCAGCTTGTAATCGAAGGCTTTCAAGCGGATGCGGATCTTTTGGTTTTTCATGGCGTTTCCTAAAGAACGAGATGCGAGGGCGGGATCACGCCCTCGCTGGTTGGGTGCTGCTTAGTAGATCCGAATTACTTCAGGATCTTGGCGACGACGCCGGCGCCGACGGTACGACCGCCTTCACGGATGGCGAAACGCAGACCTTCTTCCATGGCGATCGGGGCCAGCAGATACCGCCGTCAAGGTCACCAATCTGAATGGCAGCGGGGCGCAGNTTACTTCAGGATCTTGGCGACGACGCCGGCGCCGACGGTACGACCGCCTTCACGGATGGCGAAACGCAGACCTTCTTCCATGGCGATCGGGGCCAGCAGCTTGACGGTCATCGTCACGTTGTCGCCCGGCAGAACCATTTCCTTGTCGGCCGGCAGGTCGATCGTGCCCGTCACGTCCGTCGTGCGGAAGTAGAACTGGGGACGGTAGCCGTTGAAGAACGGGGTGTGGCGGCCGCCTTCTTCCTTGGACAGGATGTACACCTCGGACGTGAAGTCCGTGTGCGGGGTGATCGARCCCGGCTTGGCCAGCACTTGGCCGCGCTGGACGTCTTCACGCTTGGTGCCGCGCAGCAGGATGCCCACGTTGTCGCCAGCTTGACCTTGGTCCAGCAGCTTGCGGAACATTTCCACGCCCGTGCAGGTCGTCTTGACCGTCGGAACGATACCGACGATTTCGATTTCTTCGCCGACCTTGATGATGCCGCGTTCGATACGGCCGGTCACCACGGTACCGCGACCCGAGATCGAGAACACGTCTTCAACCGGCATCAGGAACGCGCCGTCGATGGCACGCTCAGGCGTCGGGATGTACGAATCCAGCGCGGCAGCCAGGGCCAGGATGGCCTGTTCGCCCAGTTCGCCCTTGTCGCCTTCCAGCGCCAGCTTGGCCGAACCCTTGACGATCGGGGTGTCGTCGCCCGGGAAGTCGTACTTGGACAGCAGTTCGCGAACTTCCATTTCCACCAGCTCGAGCAGCTCGGCGTCGTCAACCATGTCAGCCTTGTTCAGGAAGACGATGATGTACGGCACGCCAACCTGGCGGCTCAGCAGGATRTGYTCRCGCGTTTGCGGCATSGGRCCGTCAGCGGCCGACACGACCAGGATCGCGCCGTCCATCTGGGCAGCGCCCGTGATCATGTTCTTGACGTAGTCGGCGTGGCCCGGGCAGTCAACGTGCGCGTAGTGACGCGWTTCCGTTTCGTACTCGACGTGAGCCGTGTTGATGGTAATGCCGCGTGCCTTTTCTTCAGGAGCTGCATCGATCTGGTCGTAGCCCTTGGCTTCGCCGCCGAACTTGGTCGACAGAACGGTCGTGATCGCCGCCGTCAACGTCGTTTTGCCGTGGTCAACGTGACCAATCGTACCCACGTTCACGTGCGGCTTGGTACGTTCAAACTTGCCTTTTGCCATG
>NZ_LMHN01000017.1:148042-483616 GCF_001428165.1 Achromobacter sp. Root170 | reverse complement strand
CTACTCAAAGGAAGTGAGGTATGTTCTTAAACTTGACGTCTAAGGTACTTCACTTCTAGTGAGCACTTGATTTCTTGTGCTTGCGATAAGGCCGAAACCTAATCGCTGCACTCGCATCAAGCGCCCACACTTATCGGTTGTTTAGTTGTTAAAGAGCGGTACTGCTAAATTCTGTACTACTGGTTTCTGCCCTCAACTTCGGCTAACTTCGCTTTCGCGTCGTCGCTGTCGCTGCAGCAGAGAAACGAGATTATGAAGAAGTTTTTATCGCTTGTCAAGTCAGCTTCGCTTTTGCTTTACGCCGCTGCGTCACTTACTTGCTGCGACCTCTTCAGGCCTCGCCAGGACTTTTGACCTGCCCTAGCAGTTATTGAAACTTCAGGGTAAACCCTAATTTTTCAGTAACTGCCAAGCCCAAAACTATAGCACAATTTTTGCAGATCTTGCAACTGGCTCCTGCCTGATTTGCGTCGATCCTTGCAATAACCGCTTGGCGCTCATTACTGATTGCCGTTGCGGCAGGTGAGATTGGGTTGCCCCGTCACCTGTTGCACTTGCTTGGCTTCGCGTCTCAAAACTGTCTGAGCTGCGAAGGAGCGAGACTATAGCACAGAATTTTGGNGAGATTGGGTTGCCCCGTCACCTGTTGCACTTGCTTGGCTTCGCGTCTCAAAACTGTCTGAGCTGCGAAGGAGCGAGACTATAGCACAGAATTTTGGGCTGTCATGCCAGTGTCGCAAATTTTTGGTGTGTCGTCGGTGGCGAGGCGCCGCCGACCACGGGTAACGCGATTCGCTGTCTCTCTATACATATATATCGAACCAGCGAGAAGCCCGTGGGTGGTAGGCGGCAGACGCGGCGGGCGGGACCACTTACCAGCGCAAGTGATGATTGTTGCGCAACCGCGCGAGATCGCGGCTCAGGGCGACTTCGTTTACCAGCCATTGGGGCGCGCCCACGTCATTGAGCAGGTGGGTATCCATGTCTTGTGCGAGGTTGCGCATACGCCGTTCGTTGCGGCGAGCACAGTAGGCGTTCCACAGACGCGCCAGGAAACTGCGGTCTGGCGCCTGGGCGCTTTCCAGCACGGCGACCGGTTCGGCGTCGGCCAGGTTGGCTTTGGGGGGTGCACCGGCCAAGGTGACAGGCGGCATGAAAGGCTGAGCGGTCATCACGGGCTCCTTTGCTGATCCGTTTTGGTAAGCGTAGTCGCCCAATATCCTCCTGAAAATCGAATTGTTTTGGCATGATCGGTAAGCTAAGATGACCAGTCGAATTCCAGCCTGGATCTGCCATGCGATTGCCCCTCAATACGCTTCCTGCGTTTCGCGTTGTCGCGGAATTGCAGAACCTTCGCGCTGCGGCGGAGCGCCTTCACCTCACGCATAGCGCGGTCAGCCAGCAGATCAAGGTGCTGGAAGAGCAGATTGGTTTTCCGCTTTTCGAGCGCAGCGGGCGCGGCATCGTCCTCAACTCGGCGGGCGCGGCACTTCTGTGCAGCGTGCAAAGCGCCATGGCGCTGCTCGATGAAGGGCTTATGACTGCGAGCGCGGCTGCGTCCGGCAGCGAGCAAAGGCTGCGGGTGTCCGTGCTGCCTTCGTTTGCCCAGCGGTGGTTGCTTCCGCGCATGGCACGTTGGCGCGCACGGCATCCCGGCCTGGCGTTGGAGATCGAGACGTCCCAGCAATTGGTCGACTTGTTGCGCGACGGCTTTCATGCCGCGCTTCGAATCGGGCAAGGGCCCTGGCCCGGCGTGGAATCTGAGCCGCTGTTCGATGTGCCCTTGCCGCTCATCGTGCTTGCTTCGCCCGAGACGATGGCCGCCCTGCCCGACAACTCCCCCCAAACGTTGGCGCGCCAACCGCTGCTGGGCGAACGTGAGCTATGGCAGCATTGGTTTGCAGCGGCCGGATTTCCGACTCAGGTCACGCCTGTGGCGTCATTCAACGATGCGGGAATGATGCTGCAAGCAGCTGAGCAGGGGCTGGGGATTACTTTGGGCCGAGAACTGCTGGCGGCGGACGCGCTGTGCGCGGGGCGGCTTGTGCAGGTGTCGCCGGTGCGGGTGCAATACGAATTGGCGCAGACCTATCACCTGGTCTATCGGCCAAGCTTGCGGGACTGGGCGCCCCTGGCCGAGTTCAAGCAGTGGCTGCGCGACGAACTGGAAATTTCGCGCCAGACTCTGGTGACCTCCAAGTCCGAGGACGAGAACGAGGCCCAGTGAAAAAAAAGGTAAAGCAGCACGCAGCCGCTTTACCTTGACCAAAACACGGCGTCCGGCAGGACCTAGCCTCAAATAGCCTGGGTTCGCTTCGCTCGAAACCCAGGCGGACGCCGCGACGGCGGCAGTCAATCTTTAGTCCCGCGTCAGGCGACCTTGCGGGCGGATGCGGCGACCGGCTGCATCGAGTCGGTTTCGTTGAACCGCTGATGCCACGAGAATGCTTCTTCGAGCAGATGCGGCGTCTGACCGCCGCGTTCGCAGGCGCGATCGAAGTAGTCTTGCAGCGCGTCGCGATAAGACGGATGCACGCAGTTCTGGATGATGGCCCGCGCGCGCTCGCGCGGGGCGAGACCGCGCAGGTCGGCCAGACCGCATTCCGTGACCAGCACATCGACATCGTGCTCGGTGTGATCGACATGGGACACCATCGGGACCACGCTGGAGATGTCGCCACTCTTGGCCATCGACTTGGACACGAAGATCGAGATATGCGCGTTGCGGGCGAAGTCGCCTGAGCCGCCAATGCCGTTCATCATGTGCGTGCCGCCAACGTGCGTGGAATTCACGTTGCCGTAAATGTCGAATTCCAGCGCCGTATTGATGGCAATGATGCCAAGGCGCCGCACGATTTCAGGCGCGTTGCTGATCTCTTGCGGGCGCAGCACGATGCGCTGGCGGTAGTGTTCCATGTTGGCGAGGATCTTTTCATACACCGGCTTGGACACGGTGATGGAGGACGCCGATGCGAATGCGAGCTTGCCCTGGTCGAGGAGCTCGATGGCGCTATCCTGCAGCACCTCGGAGTACATGACCAGGTGCTCGAAGTCGGATGACTCGAAGCCGTGCAATACCGCATTGGCGATGGTGCCGATGCCTGCCTGCAGCGGCAGCAGCGAATTGGTCAGACGGCCGGCGTTGACTTCGCCGCGCAGGAATTGGTTGATGTGGCCCGCGATCGCGTTGGTTTCTGCATCGGGCGGCAGCGCGTTGGAGGGACTGTCGGGCTCCTGCGTGATGACGATGGCAGCGATGCGGGAAGGATCCACCTCGATGAAGGGCTGGCCGATGCGCTGGTCTGCCGACACCAGTCCGATGGGCTGGCGGGCGGGACGATCGCCGGGGATGTAGATGTCGTGCAGACCTTCGATGGCCGCGGGCACGCTCGTGTTCAGTTCGACGATGATCTTGTCGGCCTGTTGCACGAACGACGCCGAATTGCCCACCGACATCGTCGGCACGATCGCGCCGGTTTCGGTGATGGCGGCGGCCTCGATGATGGCCACGTTGATGGGGCCCAGGTGACCGGCCCGCAATTGTTCCACCGTTTCGGACAGGTGCTGGTCGATGAAGGCGATTTCGCCTTGATTGATCTTGCGGCGCAGGGTCGTGTCGACCTGGAACGGCAGGCGCCGCGCGAGCGCATTGGCCTGCGCCAGCATCTTGTCAGTGTCGTGCCCGAGCGATGCGCCGGTGATCAAGGTGATGGAGAGCGGTTCGCGTTCGGCTCGCGCGGCCAGCGCGGCGGGCACCGACTTACAGTCGCCCGCCCGGGTAAATCCGCTCATTCCGACGGTCATTCCGTCCTGAATCAGTAAGGCGGCCTGTTCGGCTGTGGTGATCCGGGCGTGCAGTTCTGGGTTGCGGATCCGGTCGAAAGGCATGTTGTCTCCAAATTCAAAGGCTTGCGGCTTAGGGCCGGGCGCGGCGAAGGATCTTCAGCGCCCGGGCACCGTCTGACGCGGCGTTTCCCGAGGTTCCAAGGGCCGCGGATGCGGGCGATGGAACGATTTTTCGGCAGTATAGGAACGCGGGCGCAAATCTCGTAATGACTTAAAATCATCCAATCCAGTCGTTTTTTTCATCATTTGCGTTTTTGTCGCGCATCGCGCGAAGGGGTCAGCTTTCCCATGGACGTGCGCGCTTTGCGGTATTTCGTGGAAACCGTCCGCCATGCCAGCTTCACGCAGGCAGCGAAGGCGCTGTTCGTCACGCAGTCCACGGTGAGCAAGATGATCCGGCAGCTGGAAGAAGAAGCCGGCACGCCACTCCTGATTCGCGATGGGCATACGGCCCGCCCCACCGATACAGGCCGGGTCATGTACCAGCGCGGTCTGCAGGTGCTGGAGACCATGCGCCAGCTGTCGGAAGAACTGCGGCAAACCGCGGAACTGGGGCGCGGCGCGCTGGAGGTCGGCATCCCCCCCATGATCAATCTGCTGTTCACGCCGGTGGTAAAGCGGTTTCGCGAATTGCATCCCGGCATTCATCTGACACTGCGCGAAGGGACCGGTCAGGCCGTGGAAGGCCTGGTGGCAAGCGGCGAACTGGAGGTTGGAGCCACCATCCTGCCGGTCGCCCCCGACGGCGGCCTGGTTGCTCAAGCGTTTGGCAGCTATCCGATTTGGGTGATTGGACCGCCCGACGCGCCATGGTCCGGAAAGACCTCATTGCCGCTGAGCGCGTTGCGCGACGCGCGGCTGCTGATTCCCACCGACGACTTCGCGATCACCCGGCGGTTGCGCCAGGCGTTTGCCGATGCGGGACTGCAGCCCAGCATCGCGGCGCAGAGCGCTCACTGGGATTTCCTGGTGGCGATGGCGTCGGCAGGGCTGGGGGTGGCCCTGCTTCCCGAACCCCTGATGCAGCGGATGAAGACGCGGGGCCTTAGCACCGCCAAGCTGGCGAAGTCCGGCATGCAGTGGGAAGTTGGGCATATCTGGCTGCAATCCGGCTATCTGTCGTTTGCCGCCCGCGCCTGGCTGGAGGTGTGCGATGCCGTGCTGGGCAAGCCTCGGAGCCGGGCGGCGCGCGCCCCCCACGCATCTGGGAGTTGAATCCAAACGTTCGGCTCGTAAACAGGGGTTGCTAGGGGGCCATGGCCGCCCGCGCGCGACGCCCAAGCGCCGCAAATCCGGCCCCGTTTTTATGCCCGCCAACGGCGATATTCACCGCGCAGGCGTGAACTCTAAAATTTAGGGACGCAACAGCATTTTTGTTGCAACGGGCAGCCGGGCGGCTTGTTATGCTGCCGCCTCGACGCGAGCAACTCGCCCCAAGAACATGATCCCCACCACGTACCCTCTGCTCATGCGCGCCCGCCTCGTTCGCGCGCCCAACCTGGCGGCGCTGCTTGCCGCGCTGCTGCTGGTGTTCAGCTTGCTGCCGGCCTATGCGGCGCCGCCCGCTACCCCAGCCGACACCGAAGCCGTACTGGCCGCCGCGCGTAAACAGATCGACGAGATCCGCAAGCAGATCCCCGACCAAACGGACGACGCCGTGCTGCTCAAACAGCGTGGCGAGGCGCTGGACATCCAATCGAAGGCGGATGCCGCCACGGAGGCGCTGACGCCGCAGCTGGCCAGCGTGACGGCGCGCCTGAGCGAACTGGGCACGCCGCCGGACGGCGCCAAGGAAGCGCCCGATGTGGCGGCACAGCGCACGCAGCTTGAGAAAAACAGCCGCGCCCTGGACGCGCAACTCAAGCTGGCGCGGCTGCTGTCGGTAGACGCCGGACAGACCGCCGAACAGATATCGGCCCAGCGGCGCAAGCAGTTCCAGGCGCGCCTGGGCGAGCGTCGCGATTCCTTCCTGTCTGGCCAGTTCTGGACCGAATTCCGCCAGGAATTCCCCCGGGATCTGGAGCGGCTGGAAGCCTTGCGCGATGACCTGGCTACCGCCGTCGGACAGACGCCCAAATGGGGCTGGCTGCTGCTCGCCGTCGTTGCCGGTCTGGCGATTGCCCTGCGCGTCTGGGTTGGCCGTTACCTGCTGCAGGTGACGGCAACGCGCGTGCCGCCTGGCCGGTTGCGCCGATCTTTCCTGGCCGTGGCCCTCGTCGCGCTGTCGGTCGCGACGCCCGGCGTGATCGCCTTGCTGATCCAGGCCGGCCTGGACTGGCGGTCGCAACTTTCGGACCGCACCGCGTCACTCCTGACCAACCTGGTGGCGACCGTGTGTTTTGGCGGGTTCGTTTCGGGGCTGGGCTTCGCGCTGCTGTCGACCAATCGTCCTTCCTGGCGCCTGCCGCCGGTCAGCGACATCGTCGCGAACCGCCTGCGCTGGCTCCCCGGCACGCTGGGCGTGCTGGTGGTCCTGATCTGGCTCGCCGAAAGGTTGCCCGTACTGCTCGACGCCAGCCTGACGACGACCATTACGCTGACCGGCATCGTGGGCGTGCTGAGCATGGCGATGCTGGCCGCCGTATTGGCAATCAGCCGTCGCCTGCGCCGGCAGGTCATGCAGGACAGCGAAGCGCCGATTCCGCTGTGGGTCTCGCTGATGCTGGCCGCCATCTGGACGGTGCTGATCGTCAGCCTTGCCAGCCTGCTGGCGGGCTACGTGGCATTTGGCAGCTTCCTGGTCAAGCAGGTGTTGTGGGTGCTGATCGTGCTGGCCTCGGCGTACCTGGCCTCCACGCTGATCGAGGACGGATTCAGCACGCTGCTGGGCACGGCGCACCGCGAAGGTGGCGAAGGCGAAGGGCCCAGCATGCGCGATCAGGCCGCGGTGCTCCTGTCGGGCCTTGGCCGCGTGGCGATCGCGTTGCTCGCAATCATTCTGGTGCTGGCGCCGTTCGGCGAAGCGCCGATGGATCTGGTGCAGCGGTTTGACCAGCTGCGGAAAGGTCTGGCCATCGGAGAGGCACAGATCCGACCGGGTGCGGTGCTGCAGGCGCTGATCGTGCTGGCGCTGTCGTTGCTGAGCGTCAAGATGCTCAAGCGCTGGCTCTCGAACCGCTACCTGCCCACGACCGAACTGGATCCCGGCATGCAGTTGTCTGCCGCGACGCTGTTCGGCTACGGCGGTTTCGTGCTGGCGGTGGCGTTGTCGCTGTCCGCGGCCGGGATCGGTCTGGAACGGGTCGCGTGGATTGCGAGCGCGCTGTCGGTGGGTATCGGTTTTGGCCTTCAGGCCGTCGTGCAGAATTTCGTGTCGGGTCTGATCCTGCTTGCCGAGCGGCCGGTGAAGGTGGGCGACTGGGTGTCGCTCGGCGGCGTGGAAGGCGACATTCTGCGCATCAACGTGCGCGCCACCGAGATCCAGATGGGCGACCGGTCCACGGTGATCGTGCCCAATTCCGAATTCGTGACGAAGACGGTGCGCAACGTGACGCGGTCCAACCCGCTTGGGCTGGTGCAGATCAAGCTGCCCATGCCGCTGTCGACGGATGCCGAAAAGGTGCGCGAGCTGATGCTGCAGGCCTTTGCCGATCACGAGGACGTGTTGGAGTCGCCTGCGCCCAACGTATTCCTGGATGGGATCGATGCAGGCCACCTGATCTTCAACGCGAGGGGCTACGTGTCCTCGCCCCGTGCGGCGTACGGCGTGCGAAGCGCGCTTCTGTTCACGGTGCTCAAGCGGCTGGACGAGGCCAAGCTCGAAGTGTCGTCGCCGCCGACGATGCTGATTGCGGCGGCGCCGGAGCCCGCGCAGGCGCCTGCGCCCATCGCGGTAGCCCCGCCCGCATCACCCTGATTGCCCGCACGGCCGCCCGGCCTCGGCCCCGCCGTCTCAGCCGGGCGAATACAGGTCGGCAAACTGCTGACGCTCCAGGCGGGGATTGCGAAGCGGCGGCGCGGTAAACGCCGCGCTGCGGGCCGACATCACGGGGTAGCCTTGCGGCGCCTGCGCCTGGGGCGCGACGGGCACGGGGCCCGCGGTCTGGACGGGCGTTTGCGGCGCGACCTGCGCCACGGCGCCGCTGTCGAACCGGTGATCCGCCGTCGTCAAGGCCGGATTGGTGCAAAGTCCCTGCGCCACCAGCGCCGCCTTGGTGCGGTCGTCGGTCTGGCACAGGATATCGATGGCTGCCGTTTCCAGACGCCGCGAGCGGTCCGCGTCCTTGGTCGACGCCGCCGCCTGCATCGTGCGCTCGAAGTTGCGGCGAAGGCTGCATTTTTGGTCTTCGATCGGAATCGCAACGTTCATCCCGAATCCCACGACGGAACCGCCGCCGCCCGCCGACACCATGCAGCTGTCGGACGAGAACGAGCCGTAGAAGCTCTGGCCGCCGACCGGCGGCGCGCTGCGCAACGTGCTGGTGCCGCTATTGCTGGAATTGAGCGTGATGCCCTGGTTGTTGCCCGCATTGGTCGACCCGGACGATGCCGAGGTCGAGGAGCTGGACGTGCTGGTCTGCGCCCCCGCCGACATGGCGGCAAGCGACAGGGAAATGGCTAGAACTATGGTCTTCATGATGTCCCCTCGCCCGGACGGCCGAAGCCGTCCGGATAATTCGGTCAGCGATTGAACCCGCCGACATGGCCCACCGCGCCGATGCCGTGTATCGACCCGAAAGCGCCGATGTTCGCTGCATGGAACGTCCCCGTCGCCGATGCGCTCGTTTCCGTCTTGCCGAATGTGGCGCCGCCGTTCGCGATGCTGTCGCCGACCATGATCGGCGCGTTGCCCGACACATGCCCGTAGGACTCGCTATTGGCGTATTGCCGTGTGCTGGTGACGACTTGCGTGCCGTCGCGGCTGAACGTGCCGCCGACCTCCGCGATGCCGCCCGTACTACCGAACGACGTCTGGCTCGATGAGCCGTAGCCGTTGATCTGGGTGGCGACCACCGAACTGCCGGTGGAGATGGATGACGCGGTACCGTTGATGGCGCCGGCGTGGCCGGTTACCGAACCTCCGACCTGGCCCGGGCCAGTGGCGTAAGCCGATGCGGCGAACAATGACAATGCGGCGACTGCTGCGAGCTTTTTCATTTGCGCTCCTCCTGATCCGTCTGCACGGATGCACAGGTGCCGGAGACCGACCGGCGCGGACCGTTACTCCCCCAGGTACTGCGCCCGTCCAGGGCCAGGGCGTGGGACTTTCGTATTGGTACGGAATGATTGCGCCGTCCTAGGCAGGTCGGTATCGGTTAAACGAACGACCGGGTCTTTCTGGCGGATGGACTCGCGAATTACACAAACCTGAAAGAGGAGACGCCGGGCCCATGCGGCCATGCGTATGGATGACGCCAAGCGTGCGCGAAGACCCGCCGTCCGGGCGGCTTTCAGCTCAAAGGATGGGTGTGCGCGCGGGCGGCTCGCGCATGATATCTAGCGCGCAAGAGGGCGAGCACCCTCTTGCGCCAGGCGTAGCCACCAGCCGGTCTCGCGCCGCGCCAGCATCAGGTCCACGGCCACCATGACCAGCAGGAATCCGCACTCGGCCAGATTCAGATTGGCGACAACTTGATAGGTCGCCAGCAGGGCGATGCCGGTGACGCCGGCAAGATATGCGGGCCAAGTGGGCGGCCCCCCGGACGCGACGGCTCGCGGGCGGCGCGACAGGCACAACCACGCCACCAGCGGCAGGCTCAGCATCGACAGAGGGATGTAAATGGCGATGGCCGACAGCAGCACGTCAACCGCGAACTGGGTATGCAGGAACAGGGACATCAATACGATCATGCCGACGCCCACATACCAGAGCAGGCGAACGGAAATGAGACGAGTCAAGGTAACGGCTCGGTGATTCATCAATCGGACTGGAAGCGGAAATTTCGGCCATACTACTCCCGGCCTTGCCCCCCTCCCCCTTCAATCGGAGACAAAACCATGATTCAGGAGATTGCCAGCATCCACGTCCGCGAAGGACAGGAAGCGCTGTTCGAAGCCGGTGTGACTCAGGCTAAGCCGCTTTTTCTGCGCGCCAAGGGTTGCCATGGCATGGAACTGTACCGCAGCATCGAGCAGCCGCAGCGTTACACGCTGGTGGTGGACTGGGAAACGGTCGAAAACCACATGGTGGATTTCCGCGAATCGCCCGATTTCCAGGAATGGCGCAAGCTGGTGGGCGGCTTTTTCGTCGAGCCGCCCCAGGTGCACCACGAACAGAAAGTGATCTGAGCGCCCCCGCGCCGGGCGGCAGCACGGCGCGGCACTATTCTTGGGGCGGCTCGTTGTATTTACGCGCACTGCGCCGGAACGCGTCGGCGGGGTACTTGCTGGCGTTCTTCTCCATCTTGCCGGCTACCGCCTGCGCGATATCGATGCCCAGCTGATCGGCAAGCGCCACGAGGTACATCTGCACATCGGCGATCTCGTCCGCGGCATCCGCAAGGCGGGCGGCAGACATATTGCGCGACTCGTCTTCACTTAGCCACTGAAACAGCGAAACCAGCTCGCCCGTTTCGCCCGCCAGGGCCATGGCCAGATTCTTGGGCGAATGGAACTGCTGCCATTCGCGTTCGGCCGTGAACTGACGCACGGCAAGCCGGATCTCATGCAGGTCTGACATGGAAACTCCCACAAAAATGACGCCGCGCTAAACCGAGGCCAGCCGAGCGCTGGCCGCAAGCGCAACCGCAACCGTCGTGCGCACGTCGGCCAAGGCCCGGTGGGTGGGCTGCGAAGCGCCCACGTGCCGCGCAAGGATGTCGAGCTTGTGCGACGTCAGCTCGGGCCACGCGCGGCGCGCCAGCGCCAACGTGCAGTGGGTGGCGTTCGAGAAAGGCATCCCCGTCTGGTCTGCCGCCGCGCTGAGGAAGCGCCGATCGAACGAAGCGTTGTGGAAAAACACCGGCAGGTCCTCGACAAACGCCAGGAACGAAGAAAAGGCCTGCGCGACCGGTATGCCGTCGCGATCGACTTCGGCCTGCGTGATGCCGGTAAGGCGGGAAATGAAGGAGGGCACGCGTGCGCAGGTCCGCACGACCTGTGTGTACTCGTTCACCACGACGCCGCCCTCGCCGACCCTGACCGCCGCGAATTCAAGGATTTCGCAACTGGCAGTGGACAGGCCGGTCGTTTCAAGGTCGGCCACGATGAACGGGCCGCCCAACGCGTCAAGGGCTTGCGTGACCGCGGCCTGAACTCGGGCCGCCGGCCGGGAGGAGCGTGCCGGTGATGCGCCGCTCGAAGGCGTGCGCCGATAGAAAAAGCTCACGGGCCTACTCCGCGGGATGCAGCGCTGCGAAGCGGTCCGAACCGTCGGCAAGCTTGCCAAAGAACAGCTCGGCCGGTCGCACCCACAGACCGCGCGCGTGCGGCCAAAGATGTTCGTACACCACCATCGACTCCTCGGTCTCGGAATGGCGGGCAGTGCCCACATAGCGATACAGGCCGCCCTTGTAGTGGCGGCCACCGCCACGGCAAAGGCGGCGTAGGTGTGGCTGGAAGGAAAGGAATTGAACTGCTGGGCGCGGGAAAACGATTCAGGATCGGCAATGCCGTCTTTATAGCGCAATCGGGACCCGCTTCGCGCGGGCTGGGCCGCGTCACGCGGCGCGCAGACGTGCCGTAGCCTCGACGCGGGTTTCGGTCAGGTCTTCGGTGACGCCGGCCAGCTTGGCCGATTGCGCGAGCGACACTTCAACGACCTGACCCATGATTTCGGTGACGCGGCGCGATGAGGCGACGATGCCCTCCATCGTGCCTCCTGCTGACTGGACGTGCACCGCGCCACCTTCGACCTGCGCGACCGACGTCGTGATGAGCGCCTTGATCTCCTTGGCGGCGGCGGCGCTGCTCTGCGCCAGGTTGCGGACCTCGGACGCCACGACCGCGAACCCCTTGCCGTGTTCGCCCGCGCGCGCCGCTTCGACCGCGGCGTTCAGCGCCAGGATGTTGGTCTGGAATGCGATGCCGTCCATGACCCCGATGATTTCGGAAATTCGGCGCGAACTGCCGGTGATGGCTTCCATCGTGGCCACCACCTCGCGCATCGTGTCGCCACCGGTTTCCGCGACGCGGCTTGCGTCCTGCGCAAGGCTATTGGCCTGCCGCGCCCGTTCGGCGTTCTCCGTCAGGCCTTGCACGGCGACCTGCAACGTCTGCGCCGCCGTAAACCGCTTGGTAATGTCGGTGGCAAATTTCACGACCTTGAAGGGCCGGCCGTGCGCGTCGAAGATCGGGTTGTAGCTGGCTTCGATCCACACCTGGCGGCCGCCCTTGCCCAGGCGCATGTACTGACCCGTGTCATGTTCGCCATTGCGCAGTCTGCGCCAGAAATCCTTGTAGGCCGTGCTTCTCGCCTCGTCGGCAGTTACGAACATGCTGTGGTGCCGGCCCAGCACCTCGTCCGCGCGATAGCCCACCGCACTGAGGAACAGGTCGTTGGCGCGCATGATGGTGCCGTCCAGTTCGAACTCGATGATCGCCTGAACCTTGCAGATCGCCGCGAGCTGGCCTTCGGAATCCGCCTGCCGGTGTTGCTGCTCGGTGATGTCCGTGGCGTACTTGATGACCTTCAGTGGCTGCCCGCGCTTGTCAAAGATGGGGTTGTAGGACGCCTGCAGCCAAACATCCGATCCGTCTTTGCGAATTCGCCGGTAGCGGCCGGAATCATGGGCGCCCTGCCCCAGCCTTTCCCAGAAGGCCGCATACTGCGCCGACCCGCGCTCTTGCGGCGCGATGAACATACGATGGTGCTGTCCCTGGATCTCGTCGAGCGCATAGCCCATGGTGTCCAGGAAATTCTGGTTGGCCGTCAGTATGTGGCCGTTCAGATCAAACTCGATGACCGCCTGCGATTTATGGATCGCGTCGATTTGTCCGAGCAGATCTGCTTTGTCGGTACCGCGGTATCCACGGATGAAGCGGCCAAGAGTATGCCAAAGCATGGTGACCTCCAGGGGTGAGTTTGCCGGCGTGCCTGGTACACGTGTATCTAATAGATACTATTAATCCCAGAAATTATCACGGCTCATCGCGTTTTTTGGGATCGGTCAAAAATAAATCCAAATCGTCGTCATGACGCACACCCCGGGTAATCCCGGGTTCAAGCCGCATCCAGCTCGCGATACCGACGGAAAATCCCTTCGCCAAATGGAAGACGGCGTCCGCTTGCAAAATACGCCTGCAATTCGGGCAGCGCAGTCACGCGTTCGTGCAGCGCAAACACATTGGGATAATCCGCCGCCACCGTGGCCATGCGTTTGGGAAAGGCGTACAACAGCCCGTCGACCAGGTGATACAAGGACAGGTCGACATATGTCCATTTGCCGCCTCCCGCCAGCCAGGCATCCGTCCCGTCCAGCAGCCGCTCGAAGTATCCCAAAAACTTCGGAATACGCTCTTCGCGAAAGACCCGGGCGCGACGAGCAGCCTCTTCCTTCTGGTCTTCGTAATAATCGCTGGCGGAAATGGGGTGATGGGTGTCGTGCGCTTCGGCCACCATGTCGGCGATCGTGAGTTGCAGCTGATTTACCCACAATCGTCCTTCGAGCGATTCAGGGGCAAGGCCATGTTTCTCGCCAAGGAAAAGCAGGATGTTGGCCGTCTGCCCCAGCGTCATTTTTCCGGCCACCAGATAAGGCGGGGCAAACGGCGGATGCTTGCGGGCGGATCGCATGTCCTCGATCAACGTGCCTTCGTCGGCGCCTGGATCACGCGCCCGCTCCCGATAAGGAATGCCGCCCGCTTCCAGCGCCAGGCGCACGAATTCTCCCCGTCCGGGAATGCCATCCCAATACCAAAGGTCGTAAGTCATACGGTCTCCTTTCAGTTGGCGCAGCCGAATCTGCAGTCTGCAGCCGCAGTCGGCTGTTAGCAAGACGCATGCCGCAGACGCGAAAAAACGCGGCGATAAAAAAACGCGCAGACGGCGGGCCTGCGCGCTTTTTCATGCTGGGGTCGTGTATTTACCCCTGCGCCGCGTCTTCAAGAATCAATTCGGCGCCGCGTTCGGCCACCATCATGACAGCGGCCTGCGTGTTGCCGGAAACCATTCTCGGCATGACCGACGCATCCACCACGCGCAGGCCCGTCAGCCCATTGACCCGCAAACGCACGTCGGTGACGGCCGCCGCATCCGTCCCCATGCGGCAGGTGCCGATGGGATGATAGATGGTCTGACCGTTGCGCCGGGCGAAATCCAGCCAGTCGTCGTCGGTGTCCACATCGGGCCCCGGGCTGATTTCCGCTTGCACATAGCGCTGCATGGCGGGCCGGCCCACGATGCGCCGGGCCACCTGCATGCCGCCCACCAGGCTATCGCGGTCGACCTGCGCGGACAGGAAGTTGGGCCGGATGGCAGGTCCGGCCATGGGATCGGCCGACTTGATGTGAATGGACCCGACCGACTCGGGACGCAATTGGGCCACGCCGATGGTCATGCCGGGGTGGCGATCCAGAATGCGTTCGGCTGCGTTGGCGTAACTGGCGTGCACAAAGAAAAACTGCACGTCCGGCGTGGGCAGGCCGGGACGGCTTTTCACGAAGCCGTGCACCAACCCCGTGCCGAGCGTCAGGATGCCTTTGCGGCTCAGGTAATAGCGCGCCACCTGCTGCGCCAGCCGCCAGCCGCGCGACATCTCGTTCAAGGTCACCGTGTTCTTGACGCGCCAGTTCATGCGCGTGGCGAAGTGGTCGATGTAGTTTTCGCCCACCGACGGTTGCGCGTGCACGAGGTCGATGCCATGCGCCTTCAACAGGGCCGGATTGCCCACGCCGGACAATTCCAGCAATTGCGGCGACTGCACCGCACCCATGCAAAGCAACGTTTCGCGGCGCGCACGCACCGTGTGTTCTTGCCCGTTCTTGCGATAGGCCACGCCGACGCAGCGCTTTCCTTCGAATACCAGCCTCGTGACATGGGCACCGCATTCGACACTGAGATTGCGCCGGCCGGCCGCCGGTTTCAGGTAGCCGTCCACGACGCTCCAGCGCCGGCCGCGGTGCTGGAGCACCTGGTAATAGCCCACGCCTTCCTGATCGCCGCTGTTGTAATCCGGATTGAACGGCTGACCGTCTTCGCGCGCGGCCTGCAGGAAGGCATCCGACACGGGGAAGCGTTCGGCGACCTCTTCGAGGTGCATCGGCCCATCCTTGCCGCGGTGCTCGCCCCCCGGCGCGTAGTTCTCGATCTTGCGGTAGATGCGCTCGGCCACGTCGCGGCCCCAACCTGCCGCGCCGGCCGCCACCCAGCCGTCGTAATCCTGGGGCTGGCCGCGCACGTAGATCATGCCGTTGATGAGCGTCGATCCGCCCAAGCCCTTGCCGCGCGGCACGGCGATGACCCGGCCGTGGACGTTGTCCTCGGGCTCGGTCGCAAAGCGCCAGTTGTATTGCGGATCGACCAGCAGCTTGGAAAAGCCCGCTGGAATCGGAATCCACATGCTGCGCGCCTCGTGGCCGGCTTCCAGCAGCAGTACGCGATACCTGCCATCCGCACTGAGGCGGTTGGCCAGGATGCAGCCGGCCGTTCCGCCGCCCGCGATGATGAAATCGTAGTCGCCCATCTTTTTCCACCGGGTTCCAGAGATGCGCCGCGCGCCTAGCGCGCGGCCGTCACGCCCAGCGTTTCCACCATCAGTTCGATCTGGCAGGCCAGCATCGGCGCGCCGTAATGGACCTTGCAGCCGCGCGCCTGCGCCGCGACGAGCAACGCGGTGTCCTTGGGCTGCATGATGACCTCGCAGACCAGTTGATCCGGCGTCAGGCGGCTGGCGTCCAGCGGGAGCGGATCGCCTTCCTTCATGCCCAATGACGTGCCGTTGACGACCAGGTCGTGGCCGGACGGATCGGCATTGCCCACTGAGATCTGCGCGTCCGGATGCAGCGACAGGATGCGGGCCTTGAGGTCCTCGGCCTTGGCCGGCGTGCGGTTGGCGATGGTCAGGCGCGACACGCCAGCCTGCACGAGTGCAAAGCCGATCGCGTTGGCCGCGCCGCCCGCGCCGGCCAGATAGACGCTCTTGCCTTCCGGCGAGACGCCGCAACTGCGCAGACCGCGGACAAAACCTTCGCCGTCCAGCATATGCGCCACCAGACGCCCATCGGCCTCGCGCCGCAGGACGTTGGCCGCGCCGATCTTGCGCGCGACAGGCGTGGCTTCGTCGGCCAATTCCAGGATGGCCGTCTTGTGGGGCACCGTGACGATCACGCCTCCCAGGTTTTCCAGCCGGCGCAGGCCTTCAACCACGGCAGCAAGGTTGTCCGGCCGCGCGTGAAACGGCACGCAAACCCCGTCATAGCCGATCTTGGCGAAATGCTCGTTCATGCGCTGCGGCGTCTTCACATGGTGAATGGGGTCGGCCAGGATGCCGAACAAGCGTGTGTTGCCGCTGATTTCGTTCATGAATGTCTCCGGATCAAAGCTTGATGAATTCCCGCGCGACGCCGGCAATGCCTTCGGCGTCGAGCTTGTAATGGGCGTACAGGGTGGTCGGCGGCGCAATGAGGCTGTATTCGTCATAGATGCCATGACGGCGCAGCCGGGTACCGGTGCCTGCGTCGGCCAGCACCTCGGCGACCGCCGATCCGAGGCCGCCCAGCACATTGTGCTCTTCGACCGTCATCATCAGCCGGGATTGGCCCGCAGCCTTCAGGATGGCGTCGCGGTCCAGCGGCTTGATCGTGGGCATGTCGATCACGCCTACCGACAGGCCCTCTTCGCGCAACTGCCGGGCGGCGGCCAGCGCGCCGTGCAGCGTGATGCCGCACGCGATCAGCGTCAGGTCGCTACCAACATCGTGGACAATCGCACGGCCAAACTGGAACGGCGTGCCGTCTTCATAGACCTGCGGATCGCGTCCGCGTCCGATACGGAAGTAGATGGGCTCGGGCCAGTCCGCGGACGCCTTGATGGCGGACGCAAGTTGCGGCCCGTCGGCAGGCGACACCACTGTCAGTCCCGCGAGCGCGCGCATGGTGGAGATATCTTCGGTGGCGTGGTGGGAGGTGCCATAGAAGCCCAGGCTGATTCCGGTGTGATGGCCTATCAGGCGCACCGGCAGCCGGGTGTAGGCGACGTCCATCCGGATCTGCTCGCAGCACAACAGGCCGAGGAACGAGGCAAAGGTGGCGACGAACGGCATCATGCCGGTCGTCGCAAGCCCGGCCGCCGCCGACACCATGTTCTGCTCGGAGATGCCGAACTGCACATAGCGATCGGGGTAGGCCTGGGCGAAACGGTTCAAGCCGTTCGAGTACTGCAGGTCGGCCGACCCGGCCACGACCGGATGCCCCGCCTTCGCCAGCTCGATCAGCGCATCAGAGAGATAGGACAGCCCGGGGTTCACCGCATTGAGGGCGCGGTATTGCCAGGAATCGGGGGAGAGGACTTGTGCCTGTGCCATTCAGATCTCGCGGGAGAGGATTTCTTCGACAGCGCTTTGCGCATCTTGAGGAGCCAGGTAGCCCAGGTGCCAACCCGGTTCGGTTTCCATGTAGGTCACGCCCTTGCCCTTGACGGTGCGGGCGATCACGCAGGCCGGCCGGGCGCGCGAGTCGTCGTCGCGCAGACGGCGCAGCAACGCCGTCAGGTCGGCAAGATTGTGGCCGTCGACCTCGTGGACCTCCCAGCCGAACGCCTGCCATTTCTCCTTCAGCGATTCCACGCCCATGACGTCGTCGACCTTGCCGTCGAGCTGATAGCCGTTGCGATCGACGATGGCGATCAGACGGGACAAGCGATTGTGCGCCGCGAAGAGCGCGGCTTCCCAGACCTGCCCTTCCTGCATTTCGCCATCGCCGAGCATCACGAACACGTTGAAGTCGCGTGCGTTCATGCGCCCGCCCACCGCCATGCCCACGCCGTTGGACAAGGCGTGGCCGATGGAACCGGAGCTGAAGTCCACGCCGGGCACCTTGCTCATGTCGGGGTGATCGCCCAGGGGACTGCCCAGCCGCGTGTAGCCGTCGAGCAGCTCACGGTCGATGAAGCCCAGATCGGCCAGTATCGGGAACAAGCCCACCGCGGCGTGGCCCTTGCCCATGAGGAAACGATCGCGATCCGGCCATTGCGGCTCGCCATGCCGCAGGCGCATCACATCGTAGTAGAGCGCCGCGAATATCTCGGCGCACGAGAACACGGAGCTGTAATGACCGACCTTGGCAATTTCAATGAGGCGGATCGTCTCAAGCCTGATATGGCGGGCCTTTGCCCGCAGCATCGCGATTTCCCCCGCGGTAGGGGTCCCCTGCTCCTTGCGCATCGCGCCTCCTCGTGTTGTATGGATATATGATATATAATATACCCATTGCGCTCGAATTGGCTACGCCGGGCTAGAATCGCTCCTGGGTTCGTCCCGCATCCCCTATACAGCAAGCCAGAAACGCCATGCCCAGCCTCAAACCGGTCAAAAAAGAGAACCTTTCCGTCAGGGTCTACAACGAAATCCGCAATGCCCTGATCAACGGGCAGTACGAACCTGGCGAACGCCTGATCATTGGCGAACTGGCACAGGAAATGGGCGTGTCCATCACGCCGGTCCGCGAAGCCATCTTCCGGCTCATCAGCGAGCAAGGCCTGGAAATGCAGGCGGCCACCGCGGTGTATGTTCCGTACGTCAACTCGGAAAAGCTGCGCGAGATCCAGCAGATCCGCTTTCACCTGGAAGGCATGGGCGCCGCCGAAGCCGCGCAGCACATCACGCGCAAGCAGCTCGACAACCTGATCGCGCTGCAGCGCGATTTCATCTCGTGCACCTCCACCGATCCCAAACGCGCCAGCTACCTGAACCGCAGGTTCCACTTCGCCATCCTGGAAGCCAGCAACAAGCCCATCCTGCGCAACACGGTCGAGTCGTTCTGGGTCATCACCGGCCCCATCCTCAAGGTGTTTCACGTCAAGACGGCGGGGCTGGATTACTCGCAGAACGAACACCGCCACGAGGCCGTGATCGAGGCCCTTGAGGCGCGCGATTCGGAAGCGGCGCGGGAAGCGATTCAGGCCGACCTGGTATGGGGCGGAAAGATCATGATCGACTGGCTGGTCGAACGGGAAAAAGAACTGGACTACCGCCCCCCCGGGGCCCGCAAATAGGAAGACGCCATGCTGAAGATTTTTGGAGCGCCCAGCCGCTACATCCAGGGATCGGGCGCCCTGGAAACGTTGGGACAATATGCGGCGCTGTTCGGAAGACGCGCCGCGCTCGTCATCGACAGCTACGTCCATGGCGTGCTGGGTCCAAGAATCGAGGCGGTGTGCGCCGGGCACGGCGTGACGCTTGTGCCGCTGATCGTGGAGGGCGACCTGACGCCCGAGGTCATTGACGGCTTGCGCGCGCAGGCCGCGCCCGCGGGCATCGACATGGTCATTGCGGTGGGCGGCGGCAAGTCGCTGGATGCGGGCAAGGCCGTCGCCAAATCGTCGCACTGCCACCTGATCACCGTGCCCACGGTGGCATCCAACGACGCGCCCACCAGCAAGAACTACGTGCTTTACGACGCTCATCACAATCTCCTGGCCGTCGAGCACATGCTGTTCAATCCCACCATCGTGCTGGTCGACACCGCCATCATCGCGACCGCGCCGGTGCATTTCTTTCGCGCCGGACTGGGCGATGCGATTTCCAAGAAGTTCGAAGCCGAGCAATGCCAGCGCAATGGCGGCAAGAACATGTATGACGCGGCGCCGCTGCTCACGGCCCAGCTCATTGCGGACGGCTGCCTGCGCACGCTGATGGCGGACGGCGCTGACGCCGTGGCCGTGGCGGGAACCGGCCAGCCCACGCCCGCGTTCGAGCGCGTGGTGGAAGCGATGATCCTCATGAGCGGTCTCGGTTTCGAAAGCGGCGGCCTGTCCATTGCCCACGCCCTGACGCGCGGGCTGCCTAAGATCAACGGCATCGCGACGGCGCTGCATGGCCTGCAGGTCGCGGTGGGCCTGCTGGTGCAGCTGGACCTGGAAAGCCGCGGCGATGGGATGTTGGCCGATCTGCAACAGTGGTACGCCCAGGTCGGCCTGCCGACCACGCTGCGCGAACTCGGCGCGCCCGGCCAGCCGACCGACGCGGAACTGACGTTGGCCGCGGACCTCAGCCTGAAAGCCAGGCATGCCGCCAACTTCGATCGCACGCTGGATGTGAGCACGCTGGCTGAGGCCTTGCGGCGCCACGCCTGATCCGGCTTAGCGCAAAAAAGCGGGCGGCGCTGACCGCCCGCCCGCGCCGCTTGCCCGGTCAGAACGCGACGTTGTCCTTTCCTTTCAACCCCAGCTTGGCCCGCGCCTCGTCCGGCGTGGCGACCTCGAGGTTCAAGGCTTCGAGAATGCCGCGGATGCGTTCGACCTGAACGCGGTTGGATTCGGCCAGCTGACCCGGCCCGATCCACAGCGAATCCTCCAGCCCCACCCGCACGTTCGAGCCCATGGCCGCGCCGATGGTCGCCAACGGCATCTGGTTGCGTCCGGCACCCAGGATCGACCACTCGTAGTCGTTGCCAAACAGGCGGTCCGCCGTGCGCTTCATGTGCATCAGGTCTTCCGGATGCGGACCGATTCCGCCCAGAATGCCGAACACGGACTGGATGAAGGGCGGCGACTTGACCAGACCGCGGTCCACGAAATGGGCCAGGTTGTAGAGATGGCTGATGTCATAGCACTCGAATTCGAACCGCGTGCCGTTGGCATTGCCCAGCGTCAGGATGGATTCGATGTCCTGGTACGTGTTGCGAAAGATCAGCGAGCGGCTGTTTTCCAGATGCTCGCGCTCCCAGTCGTGCTTGAACTCCGAGAAGCGGTCCAGCATGGGAAAGAGGCCGAAGTTCATGGAACCCATGTTCAACGACGCCAGCTCCGGCTGGAACGTGGTGGCGGGCCGCATGCGCTCTTCCACCGTCATGTGCGGGCTGCCGCCCGTGGTGATGTTGATGATGGCGTCGGTCTCGCGCTTGATGCGTTCCAGGAAGGGCTTGAACAGCGCCGGATCCTGGGAAGGCTTGCCGGTCTGGGGATCGCGCGCATGCAGGTGCAGCACTGCAGCGCCGGCCTTGGCGGCGCCAATGGCGGCCTCGGCGATCTCGTCGGCCGTGACCGGCAGATGCGGCGACATGCTGGGCGTGTGGATGGCGCCCGTCACGGCGCAGGTGATGACGACCTTCGATTTGGGCTTAGCCATTGTTGTCTCCGTTGCATTGTTTGTGACGCATGAGGCGCATCAACTTTTCGTCACGCCAGAAGCGGCGTGCGGCAAGATCCTCTTCGGGCAGCAAGGCGCGCCGCTCGTCGGACAGTGAGTCGACCAGCGCGCCTTCCCAGGCCACGCAGTCGCCTTGCGTGGCGCCGATGGATTGGTACAGGCCGCCGTAACGCCGGCAGTAATCCGCGATGCCGCCCGGCGCATTCAGATCGATGGTTTCAAAGGGGCCCATGAAGGACCAGCGCAGGCCAAGTCCGTCCTTGACCGTGGTGTCGATGTCTTGCGCGCTGGCGATGCCCTGGCTTGCAAGACGGAAGGCCTCTTGCAGCAACGCGCCCTGCAGGCGGTTCAGGATGAAGCCTTCGATTTCGCGCCGCACGAGCACGGGCTTCTGGCCGATGCCCGTCATGATTTCGCGCGCACCCGCCAGCGCTTCAGGACTGGTCCACGGCGCCGGACACAGTTCGACCACAGGGATCAGATATGGCGGATTGACGGGATGAGCGACGAGGCACCGGCGCCTGCCGGCAAGATGCTCGGTGAGCTGGCTTGCCGGGATGCTGGACGTGGAACTGCCGATGATGGCGTGCGGTTCGGCCAAAGCATCCAGTTCGGAAAAGAGCGCACGCTTGATCTCCACGTTTTCCGGTGAGTTCTCCTGGACGTAGCTGGCGCCGGCCAGGGCTTCCTGCAGGCTGGAAGACACCTGCACACGATCGACGATGGCGTCGGCGTCGTCCAGCAAGCCCTGCGCTTGCAGCACGCGCAGCTGCTGCAGGATCAGGGTGCGCGCCTCGGCGAGCATGGCGGCATTGACGTCGTGAAGCCGCACTTCCCAGCCCATGCGCGCAAAGACAATGGCCCACCCCTGCCCGATCAATCCCGTTCCAATGATGGCGGCGCGCCGCACGGCGTTTTCCGTGCCCATCAGTAGAGCTTCTGCGTGAAGCCGTCCACCACGATGGCCTGCCCGGTGACGCTGCGGGCGGCCTCGCTGGCGTTGAACAGGACCATGTTGGCGATATCGCGCGCGGTGACCATGCGGCCAAGCACGGCCTGGTTTTCGTATTGGGCCGCGATCTCTTGAACCGGCCGGCCCAGTGTGCCGGCCTTGGCGGCGATCACCGCGCGAATGCGGGGACCTTCGACCGCGCCGGGCAGAATGGCGTTGACGCGGATGTTATGGGGACCCAGTTCGATGGCGAGCGACTTGGTGAAACCGATCACCGCCCACTTGGATGCCGAATACACCGACCGGCCGGCGAACCCAAGATGCCCCGCCGCCGACGACAGATTGATCATCACGCCCGCCTTCGATTCCTTGAGCAGCGCAATGGCCTGGCGCGCGCACAGGAACTGGCCCGTGATGTTGACGGCAAGGGTGCGATCCCAGTCCGCTTTGGAAAGCGTTTCCACAAAGCCCGTGGGACCGGCGACGCCGGCGTTGTTGATCAGGATGTCCAGACCGCCCAGCGTCTGGCGGACCGCCGCGAAGAGCTGCTCGACGCTGGCCTCGTCAGACACATCGGCATGCGCCACGTGCACGCCGGGCAATTCGGTGGGCAAGGCTGCCAGCCGCGCTTCATTGACGTCGCACACGAACACGGTGGCGCCGGCATGATGAAAGACCTTGGCCATTTCCAGACCCAGTCCATCGGCGCCGGCCGTGATAAGCACTTTCTTGCCGTTGAAATCGACTTCATCGAACATGCTCTTGTCTCCTCGGATCGTTCTTATGAGCGCGAATCATCATATACGATATATGATAAAACCGGCTATGCTGTGATCCGCCAAGCGGCCCTAACCTCGTACAAAAGGCGTGGTCCGCCAGACGGAATCAAGTGTGATTTTTTCTTGTATATCGGCCGCTAAGGCTTTATTCATGCGGTTTCAGGGAATTCCCTGATTCGGCATGCAGCGACCGCCACTAGAATCCAAGGCGAGGGTTTCACGCCCCGCCGGCACATATATCATATATAGCAAAAGACGGACGGACCTCAGAATCCAGTCCGCATCCCATACCGACAAAGGAGCGTAGACAGTGTTCAAGTTCAACAAAATTGTTTTGGCGCTGGGTGTGTGCGGCGCGCTGGCAAGCGGCACCGCAGCGGCCGACATGAAGGTAGGCGCCCTGTTCCCGTTCAGTGGCGCGCTTGCGCTGCTTGGACAGGAAAGCTATCGCGGACTGGAACTGGCCGTGAACGAGATCAACGCCGCGGGGGGAGTGAACGGCGAAAAGATCGAAATCATCAAGGCCGACGCCGTGGATCCCACGCAGGCCGTGTCGGAAACCAAGCGTCTGATCTCGGCCAACGTGGTCGGCGTCTTCGGCAGCTACGCGTCGGGCATTTCGTACGCCGCCTCGCCCGTGACCGAGCTGGCCGGCGTGCCCTACTTCGAGTTGGGCGCCACCGCGCACAAGATCACCACGCGCGGCTACAAGTACCTGTTCCGCAGCAATCCCAACACCGCGCTGTACGGCGTGTCGGTCGTGAATGCGCTGCACGAGACCATCGCGCCCGGGATGGGCCTGAACCCCAAGGACATCAAGATTGGCATCATCCACGAAGACGGCCCGTATGGGACCGACGTGGCGGCCACCGAAAAGAAGCGCGCGCAGGAACTTGGCTACAACGTCGTCGAAGTTCTGCCCTACTCGGCCAAGACCGTTGACCTGTCTTCGCTGATCTTGCGCCTGAAGGGCGCCAAGGCCGACGTCGTGCTGCAGACGGCCTACCAGAACGACGCCATCCTGTTCTTCAGCCAGGCGCGCGCGGCGGGCTTCAAGCCCAAGGTCGTGATCGGCGCGGGCGGCGGCTATTCGCTTGCCGACACCGCCAAGGCTGTCGGCGCCGACATGAACGGCGTGTTCGACCTGGACTTCCCGCAAGCGTCCATCAACCCGGCCGGCGCGCCGGGGCTGGACAAGTTCCTGAAGGCCTACAAGGACACGTACAAGAGCGATCCGCAATCCGGCCACAGCCTGACCAACTACGTCGGCGCCAAGGCGTTCTTTGAAGCGATCGGCAACGCCAAGTCCACGGACAAGGACAAGATCCGCGCCGCGGTGCTGGCCTACAAGAAGCCCGCGGGCCAGACGGCCAATGGCTGGGGATTCGACTTCGGCGAAGACGGACAGAACAACGCGTCCACCTTCTACGTGATGCAGTGGCAGGACGGCAAGCTCGTCACCATCGGTCCTGACAACCTCGCTCTCGGCAAGCCCATCTTCAAGAAATAAAGCGCGATGCCAGCGGCCGGACGCGGGGGGCTTGCAGCCCCGGCGCGCGTCCGGCATTACCCGGGGTTCGAGCGCCCCGTCCCTGGAAGCTGCGGGACGGGGACGGGGCGCCTCCCGCACTTAGAGGTTGCACAATGGAATTATTCATTCAACTGGTCATCAATGGCCTGTTGCTGGGCGGCGCATACACGATCATCAGCCTGGGGCTGACACTCATCTTCGGCGTCGTGCGCGTCGTGAACTTCGCGCACGGCGAGTTCCTGATGATCGGCATGTACATGGTCTATCTGATCGCGGCGCAGTTCGGCATCCACCCCTACGCCGGCCTGATTCCTGTCGCCGTGATCCTGTTCGCGCTGGGCGCGCTGACGCAGAAGGGCATCATCCAGCCGTTGCTGCACGCCGACCAGCACATCCAGATCTTCGCCACGGTGGGGGTATCCACCATCCTGCTGAACCTGGCGCTCGTGATTTTCGGGGCCAACGTGTACCGCGCGCCGGTGGAGTTGGGCACCAACGCCATCGACGTCGGCCCGTTCTCGATGGTCACCGGCCAGCTCGTCACCTTCGTCATCGGCCTGACCCTGGCCGTGCTGCTGCACCTGTTCATGCACCGCACCTATCTTGGCCGCGCGCTGCGCGCCGTGGCGCAGCACCGCTATGCCGCCACGCTGATGGGCGTGAACGTCAACAACGTGTACGCCATCGCCTTTGGCCTGGGCACCGCATTCGTGGGCATCGCCGCGGGTCTGCTTGCGCCGCAGTATCCGGTGTTCCCGACGGTGGGCACGTACTTCGTGCTGACCGCGTTTGTCATCGTGGTGCTGGGCGGCCTGGGCAGCCTGTACGGCGCGGTCGCCGGCTCCATGATCATCGGCATCGTCGACACGCTGGCGGGTTTCTACATCGCGCCCGACCTGAAGGAGGTCGTCTATTTCGGGATCTTCCTCTTGATCCTTGTCCTGAAGCCTAACGGTCTGTTCGGCATCGGCACAGAGTGACCAGAACAACAAGGAGCAAGACGTGTTTCCCGACTTTCGACATCCCAAAGCCTACGTCAGCCTCATTCTGCTGATCACGATGTTCCTCGTGCCCGTCGTCATGGGCACGCCTTTCTGGACCAACCTTTTTGTCCTGCTGTTCGTGTTTTCCGCGCTGTCGGTCGCCTGGAACATCGTGGGCGGCTATGCCGGCCAGTTGTCCCTTGGCCACGCAGTGTTCTACGGCATCGGCGGCTACACGGCCACCCTGCTGACGCAGAACTTCGGCATCTCGCCGTGGATAGGCATGTTTGCGGGCGCGGCCATTTCCGCCGCCGTCGCCATCCTGATCAGCTATCCCACGCTGCGCCTGCGGGGTCCCTTCTTCGCGCTGGCGACCATCGCCATCCTGGAAGTCGTGCGCCTCCTGGTCATCCACGAGGAAAGCTGGACGGGCGGTTCCAGCGGCATCAGCCTGCCCTTGAACATCGGCTGGGCCTGGATCGTGTTCCGCGAGAAGATCAACTACGTCATCATCGCGTTCGGCCTGTTCGTGCTGGTGACCTGGGTCTCGTGGTACATCCGCAAGTCACGCATCGGGCATTACCTGATCGCGATCCGCGAACGCGAGGATGCGGCGCTGGCGGTGGGCATCCACACCGTGCGCGTGAAGATCATCGCCGCCGTTGCGTCGGCCGTGCTGACCAGCATCATCGGCACTTTCCACATCACGTATCTGACCTTCGTCGACCCCAGCTCCGCGTTCTCGCTCGAGCTGTCCATCCAGGTCGCGATGTTTGCGCTGATCGGCGGACTGGGCACCGTGTCCGGCCCCATCGCGGGCACCTTCCTGGTGCTGCCCATCGCGGAACTGGCGCGCGGCTGGCTCAGCAGCGTGGGCAACGGCATGCACGGGTTGATCTACGGCCTGATCCTGGTGGCAGTGGTGCTGACGATTCCGCGCGGTCTGGCCGGCGCGTTCGGGCCCTTCATCGAGCGCATGCTGGCGCGCCTGCCGTACCTGGGCACGCCCCCGGCCAAGCGCAAGCTCGCCGACGAGATCCGCATCCGCAACGCCACGCGCAGCGAGCAGCCCGTGCTGAAAGCGGAGGGCCTGTTCAAGAGCTTTGGCGGCCTGCGCGCCACCAACGACGTGTCGCTGACGCTCAACCAGCACGAGATCCTGGGCATGATCGGTCCCAACGGCGCCGGCAAGACCACGGTGTTCAACCTGCTGTCGGGCTTTCTGTCGCCGGACAAGGGCGACATCACGATGCGCGACCAGCATGGCAACTGGGTCAGCTGCAAGACGCCCGACGCCTTTGCACACAAGGGCTTGGGCCGCACGTTCCAGATCGCCAAACCGTTCACGGGTTTGACGGTGCTGGAGAACATCATGCTGGGCGCCTTCATTCACACGTCCGACCGCGACGAAGCCGAGCAGATCGCGCTGAAGGTGGCCGAGCAGACCGACCTGGTGAAGTACTTGAACACCGAGGCGCGCAGCCTCACGGTGGGCGGCATGAAGCGGCTGGAGGTGGCGCGGGCGCTGGCGATCAAGCCGCGCATCCTGCTGCTGGATGAAGTGATGGCGGGCCTGAATCCCACGGACATCGAGAAATCGATCCAGATGATCCGGCGCATCCGCGATTCCGGCGTCTCGGTGCTGCTGATCGAACACATGATGCAGGCGACGATGGCGCTGTCCGACCGCATCATCGTCCTGAACGAAGGCGGCGTGCTGGTCAGCGGCGCCCCGAAGGACGTGGTCGAGAATCCGGCCGTCATCGAAGCCTATCTGGGCAAGGAGTATCAGGATGCTTAAGGTGTCGAATCTGACGTCGGGCTATGGCAAGAGCCAGGTGCTCAACGGCCTGAATTTCGAGGTGCACGCGGGCGAGATCGTCACGCTGATTGGCGCCAATGGCGCGGGCAAGACCACCACGCTCAAGACGCTGTGCGGGGTGATCGCCGCCACGCAGGGCAAGGTGGAATTCGAAGGCCGGGATCTGACCAACCTCCAGCCCTACGACATCGTGGATGCCGGCATCACGATGATTCCCGAAGGCCGCCAGCTCTTTCCCCATTTCACGGTGCGCGACAACCTGCTGATGGGCTCGTACAAGCGGGCGGCCCGCCCGATCGTCGAGCGCAAGCTGGAGGAGGTGCTGCGCATCTTCCCGCGCGTGAAGGAACGACTGAGCCAGTACGCCGGATCGCTGTCGGGCGGCGAACAGCAGATGGTCGCCATCGCGCGCGGCATGATGGCCGATCCGAAACTGCTGGTGTTCGACGAGCCGTCGCTGGGCCTGTCGCCGCTACTGGTGCAGCAGATGTTCGACATCATCCGCGATGTCACCTCGCATGGCGTCACGGTGCTGCTGGTGGAGCAGAACGTGTTTCGCACGCTGCGCCTGGCCGATCGCGGCTACGTGCTTGAGAACGGCGCGATCGTGCGCACGGGCACCGGCGCCGAGCTGCTCAGCGATCCCCACGTCAAGAAGGCCTATCTAGGCCACTGAAATCCAAGGACCATCGTCTCATGTCACAACGCTGCACATTCATCGACCATGGCAAGGGCGGCGCGCCCGATTGCATGCGCGTCGCCGAACGCGACATGGAAGCGCCCACGGGACGCCAGGTGCTGATCGAAGTCGCCTACGCGGGCGTGAACCGCCCCGACGTGTTGCAACGCTCCGGCTCGTATCCCCCGCCTCCGGGCGCTTCTCCGTATCTTGGCCTGGAAGTGTCCGGCACCATCGTCGCGACCGGGCCCGAGGCGCGTGACTGGAAGGTGGGCGACCAGGTCTGCGCACTGACGCCGGGTGGCGGCTATGCGCAATTCTGCCTGGCCGACGAGCGGCACTGCCTGCCGGTGCCGCGCGGCATCGACCTGCTGACAGCCGCGGCCATTCCGGAGAACTATTTCACCGTCTGGACCAACGTGTTCGACCGAGCGCGCCTGGCGCAGGGCGAGAAATTCCTGGTTCACGGCGGCTCCAGCGGCATCGGCCTGACCGCCATCCAGCTCGCGCGCGCGTTCGGCGCCGAAGTCTGGACCACCGTGGGCAACGCGCAAAAGGCGCAGGCGTGCGTCAAGGCCGGGGCGCATCATGCCGTGCTGTACCGCGACGCGGACTTCGAGTCCGCCGTGCGCGAGGGCACCGGCAACGCCGGCGTCGATGTGATCCTGGACATGGTGGGCGGCGCCTACATCAACAAGAATCTGCGGCTGCTGGCGCTGAATGGCCGGCTGGTGCAGATCGCCTTCCTGGAAGGCAGCAAGGCCGAGATCGACGCGCTGCCCATCATGACCAAGCGCCTGCAATTCACAGGGTCCACGCTGCGCCCGCGCTCGGACGAGGACAAGGCCGCCATCGCGCAATCGCTGATACAGAAGGTGCTGCCGCTCATGGAGGCCGGACAGTGCCTGCCGCTGATCCACGAAGTCTTCCCGCTGGCCGAGGCCGCGCGCGCGCACGAACTGATGGAAAGCAGCAAGCACATCGGCAAGATCATGCTGCAGGTGAAGCCATGAGCGCACGCTTTGCGGACCAGACCGTCATCGTCACGGGCGCCGTGGGAGGCATCGGCTCGGCAATCGTCGAGGCGTTCCTGGCCGAGGGCGGGCGTGTCGGTCTTGTCGACTTCAACGCGCAGGCGGGCCAGGCTTACGAGCAAGAACTCAAGACGCGTGGCCACGACGTGTGCTTCGTGCCGGCCGACGTCGCGCATTTCGATCAGTGCCAGGCGGCCTATGATCGCATCACGCGCGATCTGGGCCCCGCGACCATCCTGGTCAACAACGTCGGCATCTCGCCCAAAACCAACGGCCGCGCGCTCAAGGTCTGGGAAATGCCGCCGGCAGAGTGGAACAACGTCGTCTCGGTGAACCTGAACAGCGTGTTCTACATGACGCATCTGGCCACGCCGCACATGGTGCAGGCGCGGCAGGGGCGCGTCATCAACATGTCGTCGGTGGCCGGCAAGGCGTATTGCGATATCGTGGCGGCGCATTATGCGGCCACCAAGGCCGGTCTGATCGGGCTGACGCGTCACTGGGCGGCCGAGCTTGGCGAGCACCAGGTGACGGTGAATGCGCTGGCGCCGGGACGCATCAGCACACCCTTGCTGAAAAGCGTGCCGCAGGAAATCAACGACGCCGTGGCGTCCGTGACCGCGCTGCGGCGGCTGGGCACGCCCGAGGAAGTGGCGGACGCGTGCCTGTTCTTCGCGTCAGATCAGGCCCGTTTCGTGACCGGCCAGGTGCTGGACGTGGCCGGCGGCTGGCTCATGACCTAGCAAAAGGCCCGTTCGAATCGAACGGGCCTTTTGCCGGGGCGCACTGGGTCAGGCCTGCACGCCCAGCCGGTAGACCACGGTGTCCAGGCGGCTTACGCCCGCCGACTGGAACTTGGGTTCCTTATCGAGGATGTCGCGGCGGTCGATGATGACCGCAGGCGAAACGCCGGAAAAGATCGCCTGCACCTCGCTGTCCACCACGGAAAACGGGGGGCCGGCCATCTCTTCTTGGGGATAGTCCAGCGTGATGAGCAGGCCCCGGTAAGACGGCGACAGCTGACCGTAGACGTGCCGCACGTAGTCGGCACGCATCGCGTCGGGCAGCGCAACGAGCGCCGCGCGGTCATAGACGCCCACGCAATGCGACAGCACCTGGGCATCCAGCTTGAAAATGTCGCCGCAGACGATCTCGATGTTGCCGGCCACGTAATGGGTCCCGTACACCGAATCGTGAATCACCGGCCGCAGCTCGTTCTCGTCAAAGAATTGCTCGACGGCAAGCTTGGACAATTCCGCGCCCAGCACCTGATGGCCTTGGGCGGCCAGCCACACCATGTCCAGCGACTTGCCGCAAAGCGGCACGAGCACCTTGCCGCCCTTGGGCACGTCCAGCGACGGCCAATATTTCTGCAATAACGGCGTGACCCGCGTCTGATGAAAATGCGTGCGCCCTTCGCGCCACCGTTCCAGCCAGAATTCCGCGTCCATGACTTGTCTGCTCCTCCAAAGGATCCGTGTCGCACACGTTGCGCGCAGGACGATCGCTGGATTGTATTCCCGGCCCGGCACCCGCGCGCTTTTCCCCGCGCGCCGCGCTTTTCGGTATCTTATGTCCCCTCGCGTTCACTTCTCTGACCCCCATGCAACGCCGCCCCCTGCTCCTGACCTTGGCCAGCCTGATCGCCGCACCGTTGCACGCCCTGGCATCGCCCAGCCGGGACGCCATCATCCGCGGCGTGTTTTCGGCGCCGGCAGACGGATTGCCCTACACCGCGCAGCACGCCGCGCTGATGCGCCTGTTGCGCGTGCAGTGGATGCCGGTGGAGTCCGGGGCGCCCGCCATCGATTTCGAGCAGCCCCTGCTGGGCGGCGACGATACGCTGGCCATCGTCCGCCGCACGCTCGATACCGCCGACGATGCCCTGGCGGTGCGCAGGATGGCCGAAGTCTGCCGGCTGGTGCCGCGCTATGTGCGCGCGATCGGCAAGCTGTCGCCGGGCCGTTATGACGTGCCGGCCGAAATGCGCGAGGCCTTCGACTTTCCGGAAAGCGGCGTGGGCGCGGACGGCATGTTTACGCTGCGCGATGCGCACCTGATGCTGCTGCGTGCCGCCGACTGGCGCGAGGCCGAGGGGCCGGCGTTACAGGCCGTGCTGCGCGAAGGCGATCGCTTCTGGCCCATGCCCTACATCGATGGCAAGCGGCCGTACGGCAGCGCGAGCTTCTATCAGATCGACATGGCGCGGTTGCTCAAAGCGCCTTATCCGCTGGATGCCAGGGGCTATGCGGTCACCGAACCCGCCAAGGACGCCCGCCTGGCACGGCTGCATGCCGAAACGCTTGCCGCGCTGCAGGTGTTCCTGCGCCATTCCGCTGCCGCCAAGCCGAAGCGGCAGCGTTAGGCGCCCTTTGCGCGGTGCATGAAGCTGCGGATGTCGTCCAGGATCGGCACCGCGGCCAGCAGCATCAGCAACAGCGCCAGCGGCCAGGTCGATCCAAAACCGAAGTTGTAGAACGAATACGCGCCGGTCACGCCGCCCACGAAGAACAGGGTCACCATCAGGCTCAGGACGATGAGCTTGCCGCGGTCGGCCAGCACCCGCGGCATCGTCTGCGGATCGCCTTTGGCGACGTTCCAGTAAAACAGCTTGCCAAGCTCGATGCCGATGTCGGTCACCATGCCCGTGACATGCGTCGTGCGGATCTCGGACCGGGACACCTTGGTGATCATCGCGTTCTGCAGGCCCATGATGTAGCACAGCAGCATCACCGTGCCGGGCACGTAGAACCAGCGCAGCGTTTCGAGATTGGCGCCCAACAGGCCGAAGACGAGCAGCAGCACGGCCTCGAGCAGCAGCGGCAACGCATATTCGCTGGCCAGCCGGGACCTGCGGCCAAAGTTGATCAGGAAGGCCGAGCTGGCGGCGCCGGCCATGAACGACAAAAGCGCCGCCAAGCCTTGCAGCACCACGATCACTCCGCCGAGCGCCATGTGATCCGCCATCATGGAGACGATGCCGGACATGTGCGAGGTGTATTGCTGGACCGCCAGGAAACCGCCCGCGTTGACGGCGCCGGCGGTAAAGGTCAGCAGATAGGCGAGATGGCGGTTGGCTTGCGGGCTTCGGCTGACGGCGGTCAGCCGGCGCAGATACGGGATGGTCACGCCAGTCCTTTCAACAGAAGAGCGTATTCACTGCGATTCGGAAAACATTCTAGACGCGCCGGGGTGGGGTCGATCAAGGCCTGGATACGGGATAGTAAACACCGCCCAGCGCGCCGTTCAGACCGCAGTACGGCCGGCCCGCGGCATCGGCCGCCCCCGCCGGCGGGTTTTCCGACACCACAAGGCCGTACCCCTTGCGCGACAACGTCAGCGTCCAGCCCTCGGCATCGACGGTCTCGACGACCAGCACCTTGTTCTTGATGGCGCCCGTGCCCCGGACATCGCACACCCAACGGCCGTTTTCCGGATGCGCCGCGGAGCCGTCGAACGACAGGCTGCCGTCGGGCTGCCGCTTGATCGAGACGCCGCCCGCGAGGTTCTCCCAGTCTCCCTCGAAGCCCTGCCGCCGCTTGAGCACCAGCGACGCAAGAAAGGCATCGCGGTACTTCAGGCGGTCGGCAAGTTCCTTTTGCGGCGGATCGTTGCCGGGCGGCGACGCAAACGCCTCGTCGCGCACCTGAACGAACCAGCGCTGATCTTGCGTCAGCGCCTTGCCCGTCGCGGCATCGAAGGTCATCCTGGCCTTGCCGAAGTGTCTGGCAATGCTGGCATCCTGCCCGGCCAGCGCGCCATCGGCGCAGATCGCCTTTTCGACCTCGGTGCGCGCCTTGGCGCAATCGAAGGAGGCCGTGCCGGCCGCCCATGCCGCCGCGTTGCCCAGCGAGAGGCACAGCGCCAGCGCGGCCAGGCGGCGATTCATAGCGAAAATTCCCGCAGGTTGGCGACCCGCTCAGCCAGGCCTTCCGCGCCCAGGTAGTGCCCCAGCGAGCCCGCGCGCACGCGCTTGATGTCTTCCTGGTAGCGGCTGGCCATCGAATCGCGGACCTGGGCATAGGCGTCGGCAAGCCCATCCCCGCACGCCTTGGCGATCAGACGCGCGGCCTCCGGGGATCCGCAGGCAACGCAGCGCGCCATACCCAGCGCATCAGACACGGCGCCGTGCGCCAGCAGCGCGGCGACCAGCGCGACGGGCGGCTGCCGGTCGAACCGGTGCAGGGCCGTCGGGCTGACCGGCGCGCCCGCGTCCAGCAGCGCCTGGGCCGCGGAGTACGCATGCTGCATCAGGGCCACGTCCAGCGGTTGGGCGCTGCCGCGCAGCGGCGCATCGAAGCGCATGCCCTGCGCCGCCAGGCGATGCACGAGCCCGGCGTCGTCGTGCGACAACGCGTGCTGCAAGGCCAGCGTGGCAAGACTGGGGGTGCCGGCCAGCGTGCCGGCCTCAAGCGGGCCGCGCCAGTCCACCAGCGCCCGCCGGTGGAACGCGGCCACGCGGTCGGCAAGCGCCTGCGGCATCCCATGGTCCGACACGCGTTCATCCAGATACTCCAGCACGCGCAGGCCGGTGCTGTTCTCGTCTTCGCCGGGGTCGGTTTCCAGGCGGAGCGCGGCAAAGGCCGCGTGCAGGTCCGGGGCGATCGTGGCGATGCCGTCCTGCTGCAAGGCGTGCGTCCAGCCCGGCAGGCCCTGCTTCCACGCGACCACACTGCCGGCCTGCGGGCCTGGCTCCACGGCGACGTAGATGCGGTCGCAGTATTCGAAGCCGCCAATAGGCAGATAGCGCAACTTCCCGTTCCAGGTAGCGCCGTCCTCGGCGGCGGCGTCCTGGGCGCACTCCTGTTCGTGCTCGATCCAGCCTTGCAGGTCACGATAGTGATCGCTGCCGTCATAGAAGAGTTCGGACCAGCTCAGGGCCTCTTCATTGCCATCCATCTGGGCGCGCAGGTCGTACGCCAGTTCGCCCCCGGCGGTGAGCCGCCACAGGTCGAGCAGCGCGGGCGGGAGCGGCCCTTCGCACAGGGCCTGGATCTCGGCGATACGGGCGTCGGGCAATGGCGGCTGCACATCGATCAGCAGGCGGTCCGCGAACACCGCGATGCCGTGCTCGCGCAAGGCCTGCAGTTCGGCCGACGTGAAAAACTCGCTCATGGTGATGCTTCAAGGAAAAAGGGACTGGTCCGATTCTACTAGCGAGCGGTGAATCGTCGCCGGGCCAAGATGGCCGACCGCCGTTGATTTACGGCGTTTGTCCTGGGCCTTCTCCATGAGGCTGCGCGGCATCCCTCCGGCGCGGACCGGCGGCAGGACGCCGGCCCGCGAGGATTTCCCTAGCGCGGTGCGGGTCAGGCCTCGCCCGATTCGCGCAACTGCTGGCGCCGGTATTCGCCCTGCCGCACATGCATCCAGCCCGGGTATTCCGGCGGCAGCGCGCTGACCTTGTCCAGCGCGGCCAGTTCCACCCCGGTCAGCCGGATGTCCGTGGCCGCCAGGTTGTCCTCGAGCTGATCCACGCGCTTGGCGCCGATGATGACGCTGGTGACGACCGGCTGGTGCAGCAGCCAGGCCAGCGCAACCTGCGCCACCGACACGCCGCGCGCATCCGCAATCAGCCGCAGCGCGTCGATGCTGTCGTAGGCGCGTTCGCGGTTCACGGGCGGGAAATCGAACGCCACGCGGCGGCTGCCCGCCTCGGCTTCGCCGTCCCGGCCGTACTTGCCGCTGAGCAGGCCCCCGGCCAGCGGGCTCCACACCATCAGCCCGACGCCCTCGCTTTGCAGCATGGGGACGAGCTCGCGTTCCAGATCGCGCCCGGCAACCGTGTAATAGGCCTGCAGCGACTCGAAGCGCGCCAGCCCCAGGCGTTCGGAAATGCCAAGCGCCTTCATGATCTGCCAGGCGGCCCAGTTCGACACGCCGATATAGCGCACATGGCCATGCTGCACCAGCGTGTCCAGCGCGCGCAGGGTTTCCTCGATGGGCGTGGCCGGGTCAAAGCCGTGGATCTGATAGAGGTCGATATGGTCGAGCTGCAAGCGCGACAGGCTTTTCTTCACGCCGTCCAGGATGTGCACGCGCGAATTGCCCCGCGCGTTCACGCCCGCGCCGGTCGGTCCGAAGACCTTGGTGGCAATCACGACATCTTCGCGCGGGATGTTCAGATCGCGCAGGGCCTGGCCCGTGATGATTTCCGAGCGTCCTTCGGAGTAGACGTCCGCCGTATCGATGAAATTGATGCCTGCGTCGAGCGCGCGTCCCACCAGGCGGTTGGCGTCCTCCTGCTGCAGGCTGCCGATCTTGCTCCAGAGCTCGCCTTCGCCGCCAAAGGTCATGGTGCCCAGGCACAGCTCCGAGACGAACAGGCCCGTGCTGCCGAATTTCTTGTATCGCATGTTTGCTCCTTCAGGGGCTGGCGGGCGCGCCGGGTTCCGGGACGGAACGCCGCTGCGGCAGCCTGCCGGGGTGCGGACAGTATGCGACCTGCGGGCCCGGCACGCGCTGCTTGATCCTGCCCTTTTTTTGCCTGATTCTCCGGCACGGCGGCCAGGCCGGACCGACCCGTCGTTTTCTCCGGAATTCCTGCCTGATTCTCCATTCCCCCAAGTGAACACGCCACCTGAGGCCCGAGATGGCAATACACTGGCGGACACCCAATCCTCCGCCGTCGTCGCCTCTCAAGGTGACGAACGGTGCGCCTGCGAGAGCCCGTCAATGTCCCTGAATCCTGCCCGATCGCTCGCCCCCACCGGCGCCGGTCACGACGCCGCCTGCGAACTGGCGCGGTCCGAGCTGCTGTGCATGCTGGAACGCATGACCGGCAATCTGGAAGGGGCGCTGGATACGCCGATCGAAGGCTTGTACCTGCACCGGTTGTCGCAGCCGTCGGGGGCGAAGCCGGCCTTGCAAAGGGCGGCGCTGGCGGTCATTGCGCAGGGGTCGAAACGCCTGCTCATCGGCGAGGAGACCTACGAATACGATCCCTTCCATTTCCTGATCTCGTCGGTGGACCTGCCCGTGGTGGCCAAGGTGTCCGTCGCCAGCCCCACCCTGCCGTATCTGGGCTTGCGGCTGGACCTGAACCCCGAGGAAATCACCGCGCTCATCAGCGACGAAAACCTGCCGCCGCTGGTGCCTGAGCAAGCCTCACGCGCGCTGTGCATCAACCCGCTGGGCAGCACGCTCCTAGACGTCGTGCTGCGTCTGCTGCGGCTGCTGGACACGCCCCGCGACATTCCGATCCTGGCGCCGATGATCAAGCGCGAACTGCTGTACCGCCTGCTCATGAACGGCCAGGGTGTCGTGCTGCGCCAGACGGTGCTGCAAGACAGCCAGCTCAACCGCGTGGCAAAGGCGATCCGCATCCTGCGCGACAATTTCGCGCAACCGTTGCGGGTGGAAGAGATTGCGCGCGACGTGCACATGAGCGTGTCGTCGCTGCATCATCATTTCAAGCAGGCCACCGCCATGAGCCCGTTGCAATATCAGAAGCACCTGCGGCTGCAGGAAGCGCGGCGGCTGATGCTGACGGACGATGCCGGCGTGGCGCTGGCCGCGCATGCCGTGGGCTACGAGAGTTCCTCGCAGTTCAGCCGCGAGTACAGCCGCCTTTTCGGCGCGCCGCCGCTGCGCGACAAGCAGCGCTGGAAGGACGAGACCGCGCTGGCCGCCTGAGCGCTGCCCCGACCCGCGGGTCCCAAGCCGATCTCCCCCCAAGCCTCGAAGACGACCGGGATTTGTCCGCGTAATGCCGCATTTCTAGGGAATCGGCGCCGCGCGCCTTAATATGCTCGGCGGCCCACCGACGACCTGAGAGGATTTTGCATGCACGACCTGAATGACCTTTATTTCTTCGTGGAGGTCGTCAAGCATGGCGGATTCGCGCCGGCCGGCCGGGCGCTGAACATCCCGAAATCGCGCCTGAGCCGGCGCATTGCCCAACTGGAAGAGCGCCTTGGCGTGCGCCTGATCCAGCGGTCCACGCGGACGTTCGCCGTGACCGAACTTGGACAGGAATACTACGACCAGTGCCTGGCAATGCTGGCGGGCGCGGAAGCGGCGCAGGATGTCATCGACCGCACCCACGCTGAACCACAAGGCACCATCCGCATCGCCGCGCCGCCCGCGCTCATCTACTACTTCCTGGGCAACGTGGTGGCGCGTTACATGGAAAAGTGCCCGAAGGTGAACGTCTACCTGAAAAGCTTCAGCCGGCCCGTGGACGTCCTGCGTGAAGGCTTTGACCTGGCCGTGCGGGTGCGCTTTGGCGCCATCGAAAGCAGCGATCTCGTGATGAAGAACCTGGGCATGAGCTGCCAGAGCCTGGTCGCCAGCCCCGCGCTGGCCCGCTCGTTGCCCGACCCCGCCGACTTGCAGACGATCAGCCGTCAACCCACCCTGGCGCTTGGGACCGAGCAGCGCGAATGCCAATGGCGCCTGCTGGGGCCCGGCAACGCGCGCCTTGCCGTTCCCTTCATGCCCAGGCTGGTCACGGACGACATGCTGGCGCTCAAGCAGGCCGCGCTGCGCGGTGTGGGCGTCGTGGCCTTGCCCCTTCTGATGATCCGCGAGGAACTTGACGCGGGCACGCTCGTGACCGTGGGCGCCCCCTGGCAACCCGAGCCGGGCAGCGTGCATGCCGTCTTTCCGTCGCGTCGCGGCCTGCTGCCGGCCGTGCGCGAACTGTTGGATTTCATGGGCGCGGAGTATCGTGAAAACGCGCGCCGAGAGGCAGAATCCCAGGCGCGCCACGGCATTCCCACGCTGAACGCGCTATCGCCGGCGTTCAATTTATAGAACGCTGAGGTGCAAATCACCCGACTACCGGCTTTATCGTCCTGAAATTAGTATTCCTTCTACGCACTCAGCGTTGTTCTCAACACCGCGCACCACTGCGCAAAACTGAATCGACCAAAGGAATCAGCCATGACCAAGCCCTACGTTAAGCTCGACAAGTC
Organism: Achromobacter sp. Root170; assembly: GCF_001428165.1. Classification (NCBI taxonomy): domain Bacteria; kingdom Pseudomonadati; phylum Pseudomonadota; class Betaproteobacteria; order Burkholderiales; family Alcaligenaceae; genus Achromobacter; species Achromobacter sp. Root170. The sequence continues at coordinate 445,889 of NZ_LMHN01000017.1, read as the reverse complement.
CCAAGCCGCCGTTCTGCTGGTGGATCACCAGGCGGGCCTGCTGTCCCTGGTGCGCGACTTCCAACCCGATCAATTCAAGAACAACGTGCTGGCCTTGGCCGACCTGGCCGAGTACTTCAAGCTTCCCACCATCCTGACGACCAGTTTCGAAGACGGCCCCAACGGCCCGCTGGTCCAGGAGCTGAAGGACAAATTTCCCGACGCGCCGTATATCGCCCGCCCCGGCAACATCAATGCCTGGGACAACGAAGACTTCGTCAAGGCGGTCAAGGCAACCGGCAAGAAGCAACTGATCATCGCCGGCGTCGTGACCGAAGTCTGCGTCGCCTTCCCCGTGCTGTCGGCCATCGAAGAGGGTTTTGACGTGTTCGTCGTGACCGATGCGTCGGGCACCTTCAACGAAGTCACCCGCGATGCGGCGTGGCGACGCATGGAACAGGCCGGCGCACAGCTGATGTCGTGGTTCGGCGTGGCGTGCGAACTGCACCGCGACTGGCGCAACGACGTGGAAGGCCTGGGCACCCTGTTCGCCAACCATATCCCCGACTACCGCAACCTGATGGCTTCGTATTCGGCCTTCAAGTCGACCAAGTAAGGCGCGCGGCCGGACTGCCGGCCGTAACCCGCTGAGACGCCAATGAAAAAAGGCCCAGGCGATATGCCTGGGCCTTCGTCATTTCGCCTTGCGGGCAAAGGGATATGCCTGTTGCGCCAGGAAGGTTCCTGGCATGTCGTTGTCCAGAATGCCGTAGTGCTGCGGCAACCGGTTGCCCACCCCGCGCACCGCGGTGCCGAACAGGTAGTCGATGAAGGAAAAGTGCGCCGCGTAGTTCTTGTCGATCGCCTCGGTATCGGACGAATGGTGCCAGTGGTGAAAGTCCGGCGTGACGATGATGTAGCGCAGCCAACCCCATGGCAGCTTCACATTGGAATGGATCAGCACCGCCTGGAAACCCACGATGATGATGTAGGCGTCGAGCACCGCCTTGGAGAACCCCAGGACGAACAGCACGCCCAGCACGGCCACGCGCGTGATCAGCAGTTCCACGATGTGCAGCCGCGAGCCGGCCAGCCAATCCAGCGTGCGCGTGCTGTGGTGCACTGCATGGAAGCGCCACATGAACGGCACCTCGTGATAGATACGGTGCGCCGCGTACTGCGCCAGGTCCGCCACCAGCACCGCCACGAAAAGCTCGAGCAGATACGGCATGGACTGGATGGCCTGCTGCAGCGGTTCATAAGCCGCCCAGGAGAACAGGCGGTGAATGAAGAAGTTGATGCACAGCAGCACGGCCCCCACCGACAGGTGATTGAAGAGGAAGTGCTTCATGTCCACCTGCCACTCGCCCCGGAATACGGGCTGGCCAGGATAGAGCGGTGTCAGCTTTTCGAAAATGATGAAGACGGTGCTGGAGGCCAAGAGGTCCAGGATGAACCAATCGAGTCCCAGATAGGGGTGGCCGCCTGCGTTCGATGCCGTGACGGCGACCTGACTGCCGCCCGCGGCCACCGCGCAGCAGACCAGCACGAAGGCCGAGATATTCAGCCAGCGCTGGCGGCCGAGCACGGTATTGGCCAGCGCGATCGAGCCCGACACCAGCAGCGCGCTGAACAGCAGCGTGCGCATTGCCTCCACCGAATAGAAGCTGCGCAGCTCCGGCGTGGTGAGGTAGGCGGGAAAGTGGAACGCCAGCACGCCCAGCACCGATAGGATCGCCAGGAAAAGCGCGATCACGCCGCTCATCATGCCGGTGCCGGGGTGGATCCGGCCATCCTGTTTGAAAAGGTCCATCACTCTGCGGTAGACCGGGGCGCGCTCTTTCATGGGTGTTCTGGGACAGTCCAAAGGGAAGCGAGTGTATCGCCGGGGACAGGGCGTCCTGTAATGAAAGGTGAACGTACGCGACAGAATGACTCATTTCAAGGCAGCCCTTGCGCCCCATCAACGGGCGGGAGGCGCGCCGCGGTCCCTGAGGTTGACAAGCCGTTGGCGTTGGCGTGTCATGGGCTTGACGCTGATGAAGGCGTCGAGCCAGGCGCATCGTCGGTCCCGTCAACCGGTTCCTCAAGAGGCCTTTATGTTCCCTGAATACCGCGAGCTCATTACCCAACTGAAATCCGAAAACGCTCACTTTTCGGCGCTGTTCCAGCGGCACAACGATCTGGACCAGGAAATCCAGAACATGGAGGACGGCATCACGCCGTCCTCGGGCACCGCGATCGAGGTGCTAAAAAAAGAAAAACTGCACCTCAAGGACAAGCTCTACGGACTGCTCCGCGCAGCCGACCAGAACGGTCACGACAAGCGCAACGGCAGCTGACCTGCCGCCCCATGCGGGCTACATCAATTCCAGGCCCGCGCCCTTGACGACGGCGGCGTACTTCGCCATTTCGGACCGAAAGTACGCCACCGTCTGCTCAGGCGGCATCAGGACGATACGGTTGTTCTGAGTCGCCATCGACTGCTTGACCTCCGGCGAGTTGAACGCGCGCGCAAGCGCATCAAAGATGCGGCGCACGTCCGCCTGCGGCAGCTTTGCCGGTCCGGCCGCCGCAAACCACCCGCCGATTTCGTAGTCCGCCATCCCTTGCTCTCGAAGCGTGGGCAGATCGGGCAGCGCCGCCATGCGCTCGCCGCCACAGGCCCCCAGAGCCTTGAGCGCGCCACTCTTGATCTGCGGCAGCACCGAAGGCAGCGACAGCACGCCAAAGTCGACCTGTCCGCCGATCAGATCGGCCATCATCGGGCCCACGCCCTTGTACGGGATGTGCCGCGCTTTCACGCCCGCCTGCTGCACATACATCTCGGCGGCAAGGTGCAGAATCGTGCCATTGCCCGACGATGCGTAGTTGAAGCGGCCCGGCTCGCGTTTCAAGAGCGCCGTCAGCGCCTGGATATCGTTTGCACTTATCTTCTGCGGATTGGCCACCAGCAGGAAGGGCGTCATGCCGATCATGCTGATCGGCGTGATGTCGGCGAGCGGGTCGAAGGGCAGGTTCTTGTAAACGCTGGGAAAAATGACGTGGTTGTTCGACAGCATGCTGAGCGTGTAGCCATCTGGCGCCGAGCGCACGAGCGCGGAAGTGCCCACGATGCCGCCCGCGCCGGGCTGATTCTCGACCACGACCGTGTGCCCCAGCGCGGCGGACAGCGCCGGCCCCGCGGCCCGCGTGATCGTGTCCACGCCGGAGCCCACGCCCACCGGCAAGATGAATTTCACCGGCCTGTCCGACTGCGCCCGGGCCAGGCCGGGCATGCCCAGCACGGCGGCGCCCAGCGCACCGAGGACCTGGCGGCGGCTCCAGCGCCCGCCCGCACGTTGATTGCTCATGTCTGTCTCCTGATGGTGTTATATGCCGGCCGACTTGTGCGGCCGTTTACTACAACGGTTGTGCGGCGTCCCTTCCACAGAACGGGCGCGATGCCCGTACCCGCTTCACGCCGCCGCACCCTGTGCGCGCAATGCCTCGATCTGTCCGGCGTCGTATCCCAGCCCCTGCAATAGCGCGTCGGTGTCCGCCCCCAGCACGGGCGGATCGCGCCTCACGCCGAGCCGCTTGCCGTCCATCATCAGCGGAAACAACGCCGCCCCGGCCGTCTGCCCTGCCCGCTCGCCGTCGGGCAGCCGAATCTCGGCCAGTCCGCCCGTGGCGCGCAGGTGCGGATCGTCATACAGCTCCTCCGGTTTGACGATGGGCGCAAACGGCAGCCCTATGCGTTCAAATACCGCCGCCAGTTCGGCTGCGCGGAAATTCGCCAACCGCTTGCGCAGATCCGCCAGCAAGGTGGGGCGCAGCCGGACACGGTCGTTGTTCGTGGCCATCGCCGGGTCGTTCTTCAGGTCGTCGAAGCCAAAGGCATCGCAGAACGTCACCCATTGCGCGTCGCTGACCGCGGCCAGGAAGATCTGCTCGCCGTCCTTGACGGTAAAGACGTCGTAAAGCGCCCAGGCCGACACCCGATCAGGCATCGGCGCCGACGGCTGGCCGGTGATCGCGTATTGCAGCATGTGCTGACCGACCAGAAACACGTTGTTCTCGAACAGCGCCGACTGCACTTCCTGGCCTCGACCGGTGATGCCGCGCTGAATCAGCGCCGCCATCGCTCCGATGGCGCCGAACATGCCGCCCATGATGTCGTTCACGCTGGTGCCGGCGCGCACGGGGTCGCCTGGCCGGCCCGTCATGTAGGCCAACCCGCCCATCATCTGCACGACTTCGTCCAACGCTGTGCGCATCGCGTAGGGCCCCGGCAGGAATCCCTTGTGGCTGACATAGATGAGGCGCGGATTTTCCTTGGACAGCGAGGCATGGTCCAAGCCGAATTTCGCCATCGTGCCGGGCCGGAAGTTTTCCGCCACCACGTCGGCGCTGGCGGCCAGTCTGCGCGCGGCCTCGGCGCCCGCCGGGCTTTGGATGTCCAGCGCAATGCTCTTCTTGTTCCGGTTGAACATGGGAAAAAACCCCGCGCCCACGCCCAGCAAATGGCGCGTCCGGTCGCCGCGCACCGGCTCGACCTTGATGACCTCGGCGCCCAGATCGGCCAGCACCATGCCGCAAGTTGGGCCCATGACCATGTGCGTGAACTCCACGACGCGCAGGCCGGCGAGCGGCAGCGGGCGGGACGATTGGGGAACGTCGGTGTCGGAAACGGGTTGCATGGCAAGGCTCGATGAAGATTCGTGGATGCGCACGGTCAGGCCAACTGGCCGTGACGTGCGGGTAAAGTCTTGGGCAGGCCGGCGCGCCACAGGGCGCCGTGCAAGGGCTGATCCGGCAGCCAGCCGGCCACGGCCGCGCGCAAGGCCAGCAGGCGCTCCAGGTCAACGCCGGTCTCGATGCCCATGCGCTGCAGCATGAACGCCAGATCCTCGGTGCTGACATTGCCGCTCGCGCCAGGCGCGTGCGGGCACCCGCCAATGCCAGCCAGGCAAGCGTCGAAGCGCGTTACCCCGGTGTCCAGCGCGGCCAGCACGTTTGCCAGCCCCAGCCCTCGCGTGTCGTGAAAGTGCGCGCAACACAAGCGATCGCCCGCGATGCGGCGCGCCGCATCGAACAGTCGGCCGACGGACGCGGGGTCGGCATATCCCACCGTATCGGCCAGGCTGACGCGGTCAGCCCCGGCGTCCAGCAACGCCTGCATCAGGCGCAGCACTTCGTCCTGCCGCACTTCACCCTGCAACGTGCAGCCAAAGGCCGTGCCAACGCCCCCTTCGATCAACATGCTCGACCCCGCCGCGTCGCGCGCGGCGCGCATCTGGCCAACCATCGCCACGACGTCGTCGGGCGTCTTGCGCAGGTTGGCCAAGCTGTGCGCGTGGCTGGCCGACAGCGGCACCAGCATCAGGTGCGCGCCGGTGGCCAATGCAAGTTCCGCGCCCTTCAGGTTGGGGACCAGGACGGACACGGACAGGCCAGGAAGCTGCGTGGCATGGGCGATCAGTTCGGCCGTGTCCGCCAATTGGGGCAAAAGGCGCGCGGGCACAAAGGAGCCGACTTCGATCTCGCGCTGGCCCGCGGCGTAGGCCGCATCGATCCAGTCGAGTTTGGTCTGCGTGGGCATCACCACGGAAAGGCTCTGCAGGCCGTCGCGCAGGCCGACCTCTCGGATCGAGACGGCCCGCGGACGACGGGAAGATTCTTGGTTGGACATGGCGAGCGACTCGAATTAAGAGATTCCAGTTTTAGATATTCTCAATAGCGTCACAAGCGGTATTTTGGAACGCTTAAAATTCCATATTGGAATATCACACCGGACAACTGCCCATGCGCGACCTGGACATCACCACCCTGCGGCTCTTCATCTCCGTCTGCGAGACCGGCAACATTGCCCGCGCCGGCCAGCGCGCCAACATCGTGGGGTCGGCGATCAGCAAGCGGCTCGCACAGCTGGAAGACACCGTGGGCGCGAAACTCCTGACGCGCAGGCGCCGCGGTGTCGAGCCCACCGAGGCGGGGGAAACGCTGCTGGAGCACGCACGCGCCATCCTGGCCAGCTCCGAGCGCATCGAGCGCGACATGTCGGCCTACGCCAGCGGCGTGAAGGGGCAGGTCCGGATCCTGGCCACCGCGTCCGTCCTGGCCGAGTCCCTGGCCGAGGACATCGCCGCCTTTCTCCAGGCCGCGCCCCACCGCAATATCCGCGTCGACATGGAAGAACGGGTCAGCCACGAAGTTGTGCGCGGTGTCCGGGAAGGCATAGCCAGCCTTGGCATCTGTTGGGACGCCGCCGACTTTCATGGGTTGGAACAGCGCCCATACCGGGGCGACCGCCTGGCTGTCGTCACCGCCCCAGGCCACCCGCTCGCCGAGCGCGACGCCGTTTTTTTTGAAGAGGCGCTGGCATACGAGCATGTCAGCATGCCGGCCGCGGGCGCCGTGCTGCGCATGCTGCAGACAGCCGCCAGCGACAGCGGCAAGACGCTGCGGCACCGCGTCACGGTCAGCAACTTCGACTCGGCCTTTCGCGTCGTGCTGGCGGGGTTGGCGATCAGCGTGGCGCCCATTGAAGTGGCCACGCCGTATGCGCTGGCGCACGGTCTGCGGGTCTTGCCGCTGAAGGACACCTGGAGCCGGCGGCGCTTTGCCATCTGCATGCGCAGCGCGTCGGCGCTGCCCGCGGCTGCCGCGTTGCTGCTGGACCATCTGGTGGCGGCGGGCGCCAATGACAATCCGTGAACCGCGTCCCTTGGCTTGTGAGGTAATCCCTCATCCTTCTGGCGGACGGCGAAGGCGGCAGTGCGCTGCTACGCTGCCCTACCGTCGTCCATCAAGGAACGTCCGCCATGAGAACCGCAGTTGGCGTCGCGTGCGCATTGGCCATGCTGCTGTGCGGCGGTCCAGCCTTTGCCCAGTATGTGGTGCGCACCCAGGACATGAGCGGCAAGTGGAGCGTGCCCAACCCGCAATACGAAGGCGTGCCCGAGCTCTTTCGCGCCAGTTCCGGCGCCAAGCGCGCGTGCCTGGATCGCGGCCCGCCCAGCAACCTGTACCGAGCGACCAAGGTCATCGACCTGCGCACGGGCGAAGAGGTGCTGGTCGTCGATTGCATCCCGATTCGCGCCGAGCAGCGCCAGCGGTCCGAACAGATTCGGGCGAACGCCTCGAAGGCGGCGCCGGCGCAATGAGGCATTGCCTGCCGGCGCAGAGGGTGAAACTGCGCGCTATCGCGTCCGGGCGCCGTCCTTCTCGCCAGCGGACGAATTCACGTATTCCTTGACCGTGCCGTCCTTGTTGTAAGTCACGGTCAGCGTGCGCTGATCCTGCATGGCGCCGAACTCGCTGTTGTTGAAGTAGAACCACGACGCCGTGCGCAGCCCCTGCTTGCTGACGCTCTGCGTGCGGGGCGGGCCAAAATCGCGAACCATCTCATCGAACGTCGTAACGTTGATCTTGATGGCTTGCACCTTCGATTGCGTGACCAGGTCTCCCGGCGCGGGCGAGGCGCAACCCGCCACGAGCGCGGCCACGAAAAGCACGGACGATCTCATTGAACTTCCCCAATCCTGGCGGCCGGCATGTGCGGCCGTTGTGGTTATGACGTTGTGGTTATGAATTTGGAACGAGCATAAGAATACCCCGGCGAACGATCTTGCCGTTGTCGGCGTCGGCCCGATTGCCCGGTCTGCGCCTGTCATGTTGCGGTCATCTACAATGCCGCCAGTTGCCGAGCGCGAAGTGGCGCCGGCCCGCAACAAACAGGCAGCATGACCCGCGCGAAGAAATCAGCACCCAGAAAGAAAGCCCCAGCCAGCAGAAGCAAGGCCGCAAGCGGCGGCCGCATCTTCCGGTTCCTGCGCACATTCGCGCTGACCTCGGTGGCCGCCTTCGGCGCAGCCACCTATGCGCTGAATCCGCAGTGGCGCCCTCAGTTTTCGCTTGACGACATACTTGCGCGCGTCGGCTGGCCGACCCACGAAAAGTTCGCGCCCGCGGCGGCGCCGGCAGGCGGCATGGCGCACACGCGCTTTGCCGAGTGCCCGCAGTTCTTCCCGCAGCAACGCCCGCCGGTCGTCCCGGCCAGCCAAGCCCTGCGCGAGCTGTGCTTTTCCAACTTCGCCATCTTGCACAACGGCCAGACCAAGACGCCGGTATTCGTGGCAGAGCGCCTGAACCGCAAGATATTGACGCAGGCGCAGGACATGCAGCGGTCCGACAAGTTCTATGCCGAAGCGCGCGTGCCCCGCGCCGAACGTGCCGAACTGACGGATTACCGCGGCTCGGGCTATTCTCGCGGCCACATGGCTCCGGCGGGCGACATGTCCACGCCCGAAGCGATGGCGCAGAGCTTTTCGCTGGCCAACATGGTGCCTCAAGACCAGCATCACAACGGCGGCCCATGGAGCCAGATCGAACAGGACACGCGCAAGTACGTCATGCGCGCCTCGGGCGACGTGTATGTCTTCACCGGCCCCTACTACGGCGACAAGCCCAAACAGATCGGCTCGGGCGTGGCCGTGCCAAGCCATCTGTTCAAGGTCGTCTACGATGCGTCCACCGGACGCTCGTGGGTGCATTGGCAGGCCAACAGCCCCAGCACCACGGCGGGCGCGCCCATCAGCTACGAGGAATTCGCACGGCGCACGGGTATGCAGCTGCTGCCAACGTCGAAGCCTTGACGAGGGAGCAGGACGGGAATCGTTGTTCTACTGTGCCCACATCCAGACCTGCATGGCTGGCTGCATGCGTTTCGTGGTCCCACTTTCAACGGCGCAACGAGTGCAGTAGGATGCACCGACCGACTGGAGGAAATTATGCAGACCGCAAAATGGGACTTTCAGATCGCGCAGCCGGAGCAGGACGGCGATGATTGGCGCATTGGCTATACGCTGATCTCTCCCATCGCCGGCGTGCCGTCCGAGCGCATCGCCATCGATGAACGGTTTCATTCCGCCCACGGCGCAATTGCCGAGGCCACCCGCCTCGCGCAGATCCACGTCGCGGATCTGAACGGCGAAGCGCCGACGTTCGAAGCGCCTAGCGATTCCGAGGTGCCGTTCGACAAGGATCAGCGGTTTTAGGCAGCGGCGCCCATTGGACAAACGCTGCCACGCAAGCATGTGCCGCATGGCAGCGAAACACCGCGTTTCATACGTGCGGAAACGACCCGTTCAACGCGCGGGCGCCGGTGCACTGCCGGCCGGCGTGGCGGGGGTGGCCGGGGTAGCGGGCACCTGGATCTCTTTCTTGCGCAGTACGCCTCCCCCCTGCACGCTGCCTTGCACACTGGTGGGCGAGTTCATCTTCGCCACGCAGGTCTGCCGCTGCGATTCCGGCAGACGGTTGCAGCGCGCCAGCTCGTTCTGGCGGAGCTGTTCCGGGCTCTGCGCGTTCAGGTTCTGACGATCACGCTCTTGCCGTGCCGCAGCCGCTTCGCGCAGGCATGTCTCCAGCGGTTGGCCAGAGGCGCCACTCTTGCAGGTCGCGACGTCCTGCTGATGCTGCGCTTGCGAGGTAGCGCTGGTGTCGGCAGCATGGGCCGCGCCAGACGTCCACGCCAGACCCGCCAGGCAAAGGATCGCGGAAAAGCTTTTCAGGGACACTTGAACAGCATTCATCTTGTGAGCAGCATTCATGGTCGGCTCCTTGGAAAATGGGGGATGCGCCCGGCGACGCGCCGCGCGGCAACTCCCGCCGATATATCTACCATGCGGCAATCATCTGTCGCCACGGATGCAGTAACGCGATGTGTCAGGACCCGTGCCCGTCAAGGTGTGCAAGGACGGACGCGGCGACACATTCCAGCGGGCGTTGCGCATCGACATGCGTCCAGCCTTTGACGTCGCGTTGCCGCGCCAATTGGGCGCGCACCACATCCTCAGTGGCGTCCGAAGGGTCGTTCGTGCGCTGATTCACGCGTGCCGACAGCGCGGCCGGTGATGCATCGAGCCAAAATCCGCTGAAGGGAACCCCTGCGCGCGCCGCGCTCTGTTCAATACGCTGACGGCAGGCCTCCCGCTCAAACACTGCATCGGCGATCACTGCGCAACCGGCCTGGACCAGCTTCTGCGCGCAATCGGCTTGTGCCGCGTAGACGTTTTCGGAGAAGTCGGTCTGATAAGCCATTTCGGGCAGCTTCGATGAAGCCGGCACTCCCCACATCTGCTTGCGAATACGGTCGCTGGACAGTATCCGAGCGCCCGGCATCGGGCCAAGCGCATGCGCGATTGCGACGGCCAACGATGATTTTCCCGAGCCGCTGAGCCCGCCAATGGCAACCAGACGCCCAACGCGCGGCGACAGGCAGGCAAGCGCGGTATCGATATAGCGCTGGGCCTTTCCCAGCAGAGACGTTCGCGTGGTGTCGTTGGCTTCTTCGGCCCGCGCGACCAGGACGTGGGCGCGGATGACGGCTCTGATGGCCAGGAACAACGGCATCAGCGCCATGCCCGCGTCATCATGGCGGAGATCCAGATATCGGTTCAGCACGACGTTGGCCTGCCGCGAAAACCCCTGGGAGCAAAGATCCATGATCAGAAATGCCAGGTCGTAGAGCACATCGATGGTGGCAAGGGCATCATCGAACTCGAGGCAGTCGAACAGCATCGGCGCCCCAGCGATCACGCAGATATTGCGCAAGTGCAGGTCCCCGTGACAATGGCGCACAAGCCCGGCCGCCGCCCGCGCGGCCAGCAGCGGCGCCTGCTTGTCCAACTCGTCACGAATCGCGGCGCAGAGCACCTCGATCTTCGGTCCGGGTAGCACGCCGGCCGCGGCAAGAAGCTTCTCCGCCGCAGCCAGCACGTGGGCCAGCCTGGAAGGCACATCCACGCCGCCCACGACCGGCGCGTTGTCATGAGACTTGGCAATCTCTCCCGCAATGCGCTCGGCCAGCCCGTCGGTCAGCCCTTCCCGCTGCGCGACGGCTTCCAGCAGCGCATCGTCCGGGAAGCGCCGCATTTCCACGACGGCGTCGATCAATTCTCCGGGGCCGTCGAAATTCAGATTGCCCTTGTCGTCCCGCCTGATTTCCCGCACCGCCACATACAGATCGGGCGCGGTTCGCCGGTTGAGCTCAAGTTCACGCAAGCAGGCCGCCAAGCGCAGGGCAGCAGTGGAAAAATCGGCATAGGGAAAACGCACCGCCTTTTTCAGTTTGAAGGCGCGAATCCCGGCAAGGACAATAACGGAGATATGGGTGCGTATCGTGACGATGTCGCCCGCAGGCACGCCGTGAACATCAGGACGGGTCAAGAATTCCAGCGTGGCGGCCTGGCACCGCGCGTCCGGGTCCACGTGTTCGTCTGTCCGGTTCATGCTGGTCCGTCTCGCATCGCAATGCCGCTCCGTCTGGCGTGCCGGCGCCGCTAAACACCTGCCGGGAAGGTTTCTGGCGCCTCATCCAATTTCCAGGTGTCGCCCCATTCAAGAGGTTCAACCGCTCGCGTCTCGTCAACATGCAGCACGCAGTCGAACTGCCGTGGCAGGCAGGCGTAAAAATAATGGCTGCCTCGTTCCGTTTCCGGACGATAGACGACCCCAATGGCGCGCTCCAGGCGGGACATCGACAGCGCCCGCATCACCTCTTGATCGCCGTTGAGCGGCAACATGAAGCGGCTAAGGCCCGTCTCATGGAACAGCGATTCGTAGCTTCCCCGCAGGCCAGGGCACACCCGCATGCGCTCGGCGGGCAAGTCCCAATCGGCCGCCGCCGTCACGCTGCCGTGGTAGGTCGTCAGTCCGATCAGAAACGCCTGCTTGCCATAGGATTCACGCGCCAACTGTCCCACGGTCAACTCGCCGGCCTGGCCCACTTCGGTGGCGCGCGCGTCGCCCACATGAGAATTGTGTTCCCACACCACGATCTTAGGTGGCAGGCCGTCTTCCGTCCGAGGCAAGTGCCTGGCGAGCGCATCGAGCGTTTCCATCATGTGCCGATCCCGCAGATTCCAGGACGAAACGCGCTGGTCGAACATGGTTCGGTAATACTGCTCGGCGTTTGCGATCAGGCGCGCGTTCTGCTGCACGTAAAAAAGCGCATCGCTTGCCGCCTGGCCATCGCGCCTTATGTATTCGGCCGCACGGGCATTAAGATCCTGCATTTGCGCGATCACGGCGTCCCTGCACGACGCCGACAGGCCATGGTGCGCCGAGTAGCCATAGCGCTCGCTACTGCTGCCGAAATGATCGAAGCAGGCGTAACGCTGACGCGCATGACGCGCAGCCTCCGGGTCGACCTCATCCAGGTATTTCAGCACTTCGGCAATGGACGTGAACAGGCTGTATAGATCTAGCCCATAAAACCCGACGGGCGCCGCGCGTGCGGGCAACGATTGGTTGAAAGACCGAAGCCACTCCACGAACCGGACGACCTCAGTATTGCGCCACATCCACGTTGGAAATCGCTTGAACCCCGCCAGCGCCTGCTCGCCGGCATTGTCGTCGCCTTGCCCGCGCAGGTATCGGTTGACGCGATAGGCATCGGGCCAATCCGCCTCGACCGCCACCGCAGAGAATCGCCTTTCGGCGATCAGCCGCTGCGTAATGCGCGCCCGTTCTTCGTAGAATTCGTGCGTGCCATGACTCGCTTCGCCAATCAGCACGAAGCGCGCGCCGCCGATATGTTCAAGAAGCGCGTCATAGTCCGTCATTGCTCCCGTAAGCGGCCGCGCGGCCGCAGACAGTTGGGCAAGCGTGGCGGCGTGAGCATCGATGGCGGTTTCCATGTGCACTCCAAAGGCTGGACCAGGGGGCATCAGCCGTTGCGCGACGAAGAAGTCGTCGTCGACGCGGTGGGCGGATGCCGGCGCTGCGCTTCGTGCAGCAGATGCAGGACCTCGTCGTCCGCGGTCTGTTCAAAATCCGCATACCATTGCCCGACGCCATAGAACGGCGTCGGCGTATGCAGGCACGCGACTTCGTCCGCTTCGCCCTCAAGTTCTTGCCTGATTTCGGCAGCGGCAACGGGCACGGCGGCAACAACCCACGCGGGATTATTCTTGCGTACGGACTGAAGCGCCACGCGCATGGTCGAACCCGTCGCAAGGCCGTCATCGACCACGATGACGACTTTTCCCTGCAATGGAAGCGGTGGCCGCCCCGCACGATAGAGCGATTCACGGCGCTCGATTTCTTTCCGTTCACGCGACACGATGGACTCGATCGCTTTTGGATCTACGCCGTAGGCCTCAATTTCCCTGGTCTGGAATAGCGACTGATCGCTGCTGATCGCGCCGATGGCGTATTCGGGATGCCCCGGCATGCCGATCTTTCGCACCACCTTGATGTCCAGGGGGGCATCCAGTTCGGCTGCGACTTCGAATCCCACCGGCACGCCGCCTCGCGGCAACGCCAACACGATCACATCCGGCCGCCCCGCATATCTGGCCAATTGCCGCGCGAGCAACAGCCCGGCCTCGCGCCGGTTTCTGAAGAGAATGTTCATGATCTCTTGCGTCCCCAGCCAGTTGTGTTGCCAGGCCGTGACCCGCGCGGATATCAACGCGCGCCCTTGTGATCCTTCTGGCCAGTATTTTTGTGCCGTCCCAGCGACTCGGCCATTTCGGCCTTCTGCCGCTGTGCCACGGCGTCTTCCTTCTGGCGCGCCTCTTCTTTTCTGGCTTTCGGCGGGGGAGTTTTGGCGGGTTGCTGCATGATGGCCTCCTGGATGTTCGCCGCCCGACGCGGCGGGATAGCCCATCATGAACCGGCGCCGCGGCGCCTTGTTGACGAAAATCACGAATTTTCCAACCACCCGTTCATCGAATTGTTGGCAGGGGCAAAGACGCGCTCCGCTTGGCGGGCGTGCACGCGTCGCCCCCCGAACGCCAGGCATAAAACGCACCCCATTTTTCCATTGACGATCGTCAATACTGACTCGCCCTGCCCCGGGAAAATCGATGCGAAGAGCGCCGAATCCGGGGTGCGCGACGGAACACGCGTACCCCTTAACTCGTCCCTTATTCCGACAGGAGAGCCATCATGAAAGACGAAGAACTTCGCCGTCACGTGCTGGACGCCTTGGAGTTCGATCCCCGCGTCGATGCGACCGGCATCGGGGTCGCGGCTTCCCAAGGGGTCGTAACGCTGACGGGGCATGTCAGCACGTTCAGCGAAAAGTACGACGCAGAGAAGATTGCCGCACACGTGAAAGGCGTCAAAGGCATCGCGCAGGAGCTCGAAGTCCGAACCGGCTACGAGCAAGGAAACTCGGACGAAGAGCTGGCCAAACGCGCGATCACCAGTATTGGCTGGAATGTGTCCATTCCCGACAACAAGGTGCAGGTCAAGGTGCAACACGGCTGGGTGACCTTGACCGGAGAGGTCAGTTGGAACTTCCAGCGCGTGGCGGCCGAAAGCGCCATTCGCCGCCTGTCCGGCGTCAAGGGCGTCGCGAACCAGATCAAGTTGTCGAACAACGCGCAGATCAGCGATGTGAAGCAGCGAATTCAGGACGCGTTGAAACGAAGCGCCGCGCTGGAAGCACACGATATTCAGGTGGCCGTGCACGACAGGCACGTCACGCTGATGGGAAAAGTGAATAGTCTGGCCGACAGGCGCGTCGCCGAGCAGGCCGCATGGAGCGCGCCAAGCGTCATCAGCGTGGAAGACAAGCTCACCGTGGGCTGATGGCGGCGCTTGCGCTGCGCCTTGCCGGCGGGCAACCGCCGAATCAATTTGCGTGACTCAACGCGCAAGGTAGGCGCGCACGAGTTCCATCAGATACTGGCCTTGGGGCGTCGGCGTGCTGTCACGCCGACGCACGATGTACACATCCCGCGTAATGTCGGGATCCAGCACCGGAATCGACTTCAGGCCATAACCATGCGCCTCGAACAATGCCGGCATGATGGTCACGAAATTGCCCGACTGCACCAGTCCGATCATGGTGGCCAGCTGATCCACTTCGATGGTCCAGGGCAACTCCAGCCCGCGAGCATTGAGGACGCTGTCGATCTGCAGGCGGGTGGAACTGACCGGATTCAGTCCCACCACCGGCAGGCCGGGCAACTTTTTCCACGACAGCTTGCGGCTGCGTGGCGCCAGCGCAGAACGCTCGGCGTACACCAGGTTAAAGCCATAGGTGGCAACGCGCTCGGCCTCCAGGGTGGGGCCGAATGACACCGGCGTGGTGATGCCGAATTCCACCTCGCGTTCTTCGACCAGGCCCGTCGTGACGGTGGCGTTGCCGTCGCGGATCGACAGGTACACCTGCGGATGCCGTGCATAGAACTCGGGCAGCACCTTCGGCAGCACCGAATAACCTACCGAAGCCACCGTGCTCACCATCAGCGTGCCTTCGTGCCCCCGCGCGCGGCGGGCTGCCTCGGTCAGGCTGGCATCCATCTGCGTCACGATAGGCAGCACGCGCTCGTAGAGCGCGCGGCCCACCGACGTCAGCACCACGCTGCGCGTCGTGCGTTCGAACAAACGCCCGCCAATTTCCGATTCCAGCTTCGCGATTCGCCGGCTCAAGGCCGACGTCGTGACGCACAGCAACGCGGCGGCCGACGTGTATTGACCCATGCGCGCCACGCAGCAGAACGCGCGGATATCTTCCAGATCGTAATTGATTCGCATGGATCAATAATGGTTGAAATTTTTTCGATAGACGTAACTATACGCGCTGGCCGAACATGCCGGCATCACTTCGACGAGCCATCATGAATCCACAAGGCAAGGGCATTTTCCTGAAATCGATGAGCAGCTTCTTCGTGGGCGGCGCGACCGCCGTGCTGGAAGGCCTGCCGGTCGAATATCGCAGCATGGTCCTGAACGGATCGCCGCGCGAGGTCAACCCGAACGGAGAACAGGTCTATGGGCAGATGTATGTCCAGGAGTACCGCCTGGCGCAGCCCCGCCATCCGGATCCGGTGCTGCTATGGCATGGCGGGGGCATGACCGGCTGCACCTGGGAAACGACCCCCGATGGCCGCAACGGCTGGCTGTGGAAATTCCTGGACGCCGGTTACGACGTGCTGGTCAGCGATGCGGTGGAACGGGGCCGTTCGTCATGGGCACGGTTTCCGCAGGTGTATCGCGAGGCGCCCGTCTTTCGCACCAAGCGCGAGGCCTGGACGACGTTTCGCATCGGGCCTGTCTACGACCCGGACCCTGCGCGGCGCGAAGCCTATGCAGGGCAACAGTTTCCCACCGAGGCGTTCGACGCGTTCGCCAATCAATGGGTGCCGCGCTGGCCGGGCCACGAGTCAATGATCCTGGCGGCCTATGAAGCGTTGATCGACCGGGTGGGACATTGCCATATCGTGGCCCACAGCCAAGGCGCGGGCTTTGCAGCCGAAATTGCGCGCCGCCGGCCAAGCGCGGTGCGCCGGGTGGTGGGCGTGGAGCCCGGCGGCATGCCGCAAGCGGCGCCGATTGATGCGCTGCCGCCGCATCTTGTTGTGTGGGGCGACTTCATCGAACCATCGGGGTCGCACTGGGTCGGCTACCGCCAACAAGCCGAGCGTTACCTGGATTCCATACGGGGGTGCGCCGACGTAACGGTGCTGGACCTGCCCGCCAGCGGCATCGCGGGCAATTCGCACCTGCCGATGATGGACCGCAATAGCGACGAGGTGTTCCAACGCGTCCTGAACTGGCTGCAAAGCTGAAGCAACACAAACGACAACAACGGGAGACAACCATGAATATCCGAACCCTTTCCAGCGCGGCGCTGCTGGGAGCCCTTGTGTTGGGAGGAACGAGCGCGGCGCATGCGCAGGCCTACCCCGCCCATCCCATCAAACTCATCGTGGGTTACGCGCCGGCAGGCTCGGTGGACACGTTCGCTCGCATCATCGCCCCCGAACTGGGCCGCGAGCTGGGGCAGACCGTCGTCATCGAGAACGTCGCGGGAGCCGGCGGCATCATCGGCGTCACGCGCGCCGTCAACGCCAAGCCCGACGGGTACACGGTACTGATGGGCATCGTGTCCGACGTCGTGATCGCGCCCATTCTGCAATCGTCGGCCAAGTACACCTATCGCGACCTGGCCGCCGTCGCGCCGCTGGGCACAAGCGGCGTCGGCGTGGTGGCGAATCCGAACCTGGGCGTGAAATCGTTCGGCGACCTGATTGCGCGCGCCAAGGCCAACCCTGGCAAGCTGACCTACGGCGCCACAGGCGTCGGCTCGCTGCCCGCCATCGCGATGGAGAGTTTCAAGCTCACCACCGGTACGGACATCACCTTCATTCCCTATGCAAGCGCCTCGAAGATCGCGACCGATGTCATCGGCGGGAACGTGGATATCGCGGTGTCCGGGTTACCCGCCCTGCTTGAACTGATCAAAAGCGGCCGTGTGACGGGCGTGGGCGTCATGAGCCGCGACCGCGACATCGGCAACCCGGACTTGGCGTCGGCGGGTGAAACACCGGAACTCAACGGGATGGACTATTACTTCTGGACCGGAATTTTTGCACCGTCGAATACGCCGGAACCCATCGTCCAGACATTGAACGCCGCGTTCAGCCGCGTCATGGCCAAGCCGGAGATCCAGGCACGGTTCAAGGAATTGGGCGTGAAGGTCAGCCCGCCCACCTCGCCCACGGCGTTTGGGCAGTTCGTGGCGAGCAGCGATGCGCAATGGCAAAAGCTGATCGAAGACGCGAAGATACCGCGGCAGTAGGAGGAAGGGACACAACAAAATGGCCCCAAGCTTTGTGAGCTTGGGGCCATTTTTTTTGTCCTACCGATTGGTGGTCCATAGGATGGGCCACCATTCGTCTTTTCTTGCACTGCGGAAATCCGAAGACCCGCATGAATATTGGTCGGGGCGGTGGGATTCGAACTCACGACCCTCTGCTCCCAAAGCAGATGCGCTACCAGGCTGCGCTACGCCCCGAAGGGTGGAGACTATACCAGAAACTGGTGTCTGGCGTGCGCTGCGCCCGACCCTGCGGTCAGCCGAAGCGGCCCGTAATGTAGTCCTCGGTTTCCTTGCGCGAGGGCTTAACAAAAATCTGGTCGGTCTGACCGAATTCCATCAGTTCGCCCAGGTACATATACGCCGTGTAGTCCGAACACCGCGCGGCCTGTTGCATGTTGTGCGTCACGATCACGACGGTGTAGTCGTTCTTCAGTTCGGCGATCAGCTCTTCGATCTTGGCGGTTGAGATGGGATCCAGCGCCGAGCACGGCTCGTCGAGCAGCAGGACTTCGGGCTTGATCGCCACGCCGCGGGCGATGCACAGGCGCTGCTGCTGGCCGCCGGACAGGCTGTTGCCGCTCTGGTGCAGCTTGTCCTTCACTTCGTTCCACAGCGCGGCCTTGCTCAGCGCCCATTCCACGCGCTCGTCCATCTCGCCCTTGGACAGGCGTTCGAACAGACGCACGCCGAAGGCGATGTTGTCGTAGATGCTCATGGGGAACGGCGTGGGCTTCTGGAAGACCATGCCGACCTTGGCGCGGATCAGCGAGATGTCGGTCTTGGCCGTCAGCAGGTTTTCGCCATCCAGAAGGATTTCGCCCTCGGCGCGCTGGCCGGGGTAGAGCTCGAACATGCGGTTGAACGTGCGCAGCAGGGTCGATTTGCCGCAGCCCGACGGGCCGATGAAGGCGGTGACCTTCTTCTCCTGGATCGACATGTTCACGTTGCGAATCGCGTGGAACTTGCCGTAGTAGAAGTTCAGGTCCTTGACCTCGAGCTTGTTCTTGACTGCGGTAGCGGTGTTTTCCATTGCATTTCCCTTGGCTCCGGCGCGCCTGGCGCGCCGGGATAGCGATCTTTACTTGCGGAACAAGTTGCGGGCGATGATGTTGATGCCCAACACCAGCAGCGTGATCAGCGTCGCGCCGGCCCAGGCCAGGTTGTTCCAGTCCTTGAAGGGGCTGGCGGCGTATTGGTAGATGACGACCGGCAGGTTGGCCATCGGCCCGTTCATGTTCAGCGACATGAATTGGTTGGACAGCGCGGTGAACAGCAGCGGCGCGGTTTCGCCGGAGATGCGGGCGATGGCGAGCAGCACGCCGGTGATGATGCCGGACTTGGCGGCGCGATAGCACACCATGGTGATCATGCGCCACTTCGGGCAGCCCAGCGCGGCGGTGGCCTCGCGCAGGCTGTTGGGCACCAGCAGCAGCATGTTATCGGTGGTGCGGACCACGACGGGAATCACCAGGATGGACAGCGCAACCGCGCCGGCCCAACCGGAGTAATGCCCCACCTGCGCCACGTACACGGCGTAGATGAACAGACCGATGATGATCGACGGCGCGGACAGCAGCACGTCGTTCAGGAATCGCGTGGCGGGCGCCAGCCAGCCGCGCTGGCCGTATTCAGCCAGGTAGGTGCCGGCCAGGATGCCCACCGGCGTGCCGATCAGCGTGCCGACGCCCGCCATCATCACGCTGCCGAGAATGGCGTTGAGCAAGCCCCCCGCCTGGCCCGGCGGCGGCGTGATTTCGGTGAAGAGCGTGTACGACAGCGCGGGGGCGCCCTTCATCAGCAACGTGATAATGATCCAGAACAGCCAGAACAGGCCGAAAATCAGCGTCGTCATCGACACGGCGAGCATGATGCGATTAACCACGCGGCGCCGGCGATAGATGCCGTTCTGCATGTTGAGTACGGATTCAGCCATGGTTTTTCCTTGTGCTTCCGGGCGTCAGGTCTTCTTGCCTTCGCCAGCGGACAGGCGGACCAGCAGCGCCTTGGCCAGGGCCAGCACGATGGTCGTGATGAGGAACAGGATCAGGCCCAGTTCCAGCAACGCCGCCTTCTGGATGCCGCCCGCCTCGTTGAATTCGTTGGCGAGCGCCGAGGCGATGGAGTTGCCCGGCGAGAACAGCGAGCCGGACCACTTGAACGCATTGCCGATGACGAAGGTCACGGCCATGGTTTCGCCGAGCGCGCGGCCCAGTCCGAGCATGATGCCGCCGATGACGCCCGACTTGGTGAAGGGCAGGACCACGCGCCACATCACTTCCCAGGTCGTGCTGCCCAGGCCGTACGCCGATTCCTTGAGCATCGCGGGGACCAGCTCGAACACGTCGCGCATCACGGCGGCGATGAACGGGATGATCATGATCGAGAGGATCAGGCCGGCGGTGAAGATGCCGATGCCGAACGGCGGACCCGCGAACAGTCCGCCAATGATGGGAAGATTGCCCAACGTCGCGATCAGGAACGGCTGCACGTACTGCTGGAACACGGGCACGAAGACGAACAGGCCCCACATGCCGTAGATGATGGACGGGATGGCCGCCAGCATTTCGATGGCGGTGCCCAGCGGGCGGCGCAGCCAGGTCGGCGACAGTTCGGTCAGGAAGATGGCGATGCCGAAGGACACCGGCACGGCGATGATCAGCGCGATCGCGGACGTCAGCAACGTACCGATGATCGGCACGACCGCACCGTAATTGGAATTGACCGGATCCCAGTCATTGAGCCACAGGAACGACAGGCCGTATTTGGCCAGCGATTCGCGGCTGCCATAGATGAGGGAGATAAGAATTGCCGCCAGCAGAATGAACACCAGGAAGGCGAACAGGCGGGTCAGATTCTTGAACAGCGCATCCATCAGCGCGTTTTTTGTTTGCTTCATAGGCGAAGGCGTGCCGGTAGTCACGGAATCCGCCACGCTGGGCGGAAGCGGCACACTATTATCCATTACCGCGCTCATGGATGGACTTTCCTTAGGAAACCTGGGGGGAAAAGCAGGTAGGTCGAATTACAGGCGGCGGCCCCGCCCGCCAGGTGGCGTCGGGGCCGCGCGTTACTGATTTACTTCCAGACAGCCTGGCCGTCGGCGGACTTCACTTCGCCCCAGGCGGCGCGGATTTCCTTGGTCACGGCTTCCGGCAGCGGCACGTAGTCCATGGCTTCAGCCGACTTGGCGCCGTTCTTGAAGGCCCAGTCGAAGAATTCCAGCACCGCCTTGCCCTGAGCCGGCTTGTCTTGCGACTTGTGGATCAGGATGAAGGTAGCGGCGGTGACGGGCCACGAATCGGCGCCCGGCTCGTCGGTCAGGACCACGCCCATGCCCGGCGCGCTCTTCCAGTCGGCGTTGGCGGCCGCGGCGGCGAACGCCTTTTGCTCGGGCTGGACGAACTTGCCGTCCTTGTTCTGCAGTTGCGTCCAGGCCAGCTTGTTCTGCTTGGCGTAGGCGTATTCGACGTAGCCGATCGAGTTCTTCAGCTGGCCGACGTAGGCGGCGACGCCTTCGTTGCCCTTGCCGCCCTGGCCGGTGGGCCACTTGACGGCCTTGCCTTCACCGACTTGCGACTTCCACTCCGGCGACACCTTGGACAGGTAGTTCGTCCAGCCGAAGGTGGTGCCCGAACCGTCCGAACGGTGCACGACGATGATGTCGGCCGACGGCAGCTTCAGGTCGGGGTTCAGCGCCTTGATGGCGGCGTCATCCCACTTCTTGACCTTGCCCAGGAAGATGTCGGCCAGGACCTTGCCCGACAGCTTCAGCTTGCCCGGCTCGACGCCGTCGACGTTCACGACGGCAACGGTGCCGCCGATCACGGCGGGGAATTGCAGCAGGCCGTGCTTTTCCAGGTCGGCAGCCTTCATCGGGTCATCCGAGGCGCCGAAGTCGACGGTCTTTGCAATGATCTGCTGCTGGCCGCCGCCCGAACCGATGGACTGGTAGTTGACCGCGTTGTTGGTCGCAGCCTTGTAGTCGGACGCCCACTTGGCGTAGATCGGGTACGGGAACGATGCGCCGGCGCCGGTCACGTTGGCGGCCTGGACTGCGAAAACGGCGGCGCTCAGCGCGACGCCCACGGAAACTTGCTTGAAGACACGTTTGAACATCTGGGTTCCTTCTGTGCTCGTTAAAGGAGTCTTGGCAGGCTTTTTAGCTGCCTGTCTTTCAGCGACCCTCGCATCTTAGGAGCCCAACGTGACAAGACCATGACAGTCATGATCCCCAGTGGCCGACCGGCAAAGCCAGATCCGTTCGGCTGCATTGGCAAGCCCGTCCCCGAATGAAAAAGCCCATTTCCACTGCGGAAATGGGCTGGCCGGGGCCATGCTCAAGCTCGGGGACCGGCATGGCGCGGCGGTCGGCACCTGGTGAAATATCAGGGACGGTTTGCCGCCGTGCCGGTGTTACACGCCCAGCTTCTGCATCAGGAACTGGTGCAGGTTGAAGGGCTCGCGGCGGCTTTTGACGCGCGCGTAGTCGCCGCTGGGTTGCTGCTGCCAGGCGAGCTGGTTGTCGCGCAGCGCATAGGTGAATGCTTCGTCGATGACGCGCTTCTTGAGCGTCTTGTCATAGATCGGGAAAGCGATTTCCACGCGCCGGAAGAAATTGCGGTCCATCCAGTCGGCCGACGACAGGTACACCGTCTCTTCGCCCTCGGCATAGAAATAGAAGACGCGGGAGTGCTCCAGGAAGCGGCCCACGATGGAACGCACACGGATGTTCTCCGACAACCCCGGCACCCCGGCGCGCAGGGCGCAGACGCCGCGCACGATCAGGTCGATCTTCACGCCCGCCTGACTGGCCTTGTAGAGCTCGGCGATGATCTGCTCTTCGAGCAGCGAATTCATCTTGGCCATGATGCGCGACCGCTTGCCCGCCTTGGCGGCGCGCGCCTCGGCGCGGATCAGCGACACCATGCCCTCGTGCAGGGTGAACGGCGACTGCATCAGCGACTTCAATGCCCGCCGCGCGCCCAGGCCGGTCAGCTGGGCGAACACCTTGTCCATGTCCTCGCACAGCTTGGGATCGGCGGTCAGCAGTCCGAAATCGGTGTACAGCCGCGCCGTGCGGGGATGGTAGTTGCCGGTGCCCAGGTGGGCGTAGCGGCGCAGACGCCCTTTTTCCCGGCGCAGCACGACCGCCATCTTGGCGTGCGTCTTGTGCGCCACCACGCCGTAGACGACATGCGCCCCCACCTCTTCGAGCTTTGAGGCCCAGTTGATGTTGGTCTGTTCGTCGAATCGCGCCATCAGCTCCACGACCACCGTCACTTCCTTGCCGGCGCGCGCGGCCGCCAGCAGGATCTTCATCAGCTCGGAGTCCTCGCCGGTACGGTAGATGGTCTGCTTGATGGCCATCACGTCGGGATCCAGCGCGGCCGCGGTCAGGAAATCGATGACGGGCTGGAACGACTGGTAGGGGTGGTGCAGCAGGCGGTCGCACTCGGCCAC
Organism: Achromobacter sp. Root170; assembly: GCF_001428165.1. Taxonomy (NCBI): domain Bacteria; kingdom Pseudomonadati; phylum Pseudomonadota; class Betaproteobacteria; order Burkholderiales; family Alcaligenaceae; genus Achromobacter; species Achromobacter sp. Root170. Next base: position 422,842 of record NZ_LMHN01000017.1, on the reverse strand, counting down.
TGCTTCGAAGAGATCGGCCGGCTTGTCGCCGACCCGGTCAAAGGGCGCGGGCACCGGGGCGCGATAGTCGGGAAACAGCAGATCCGGGCGCGCCGCGGAATTGCACAGCTGCATGAGGCGCGACAGGTTCACCGGGCCGGGCACACGATAGGTGTCGTCCGCCTTGAGCGAGAACTCGCGCTGCAGGAACGTTTCGAGCTCAACCGGCGTCAGCTTGTCGATCTCCAGCCGGACGGCCGCCCCGAAGTTGCGCTGCGACAACTCGCCTTGCAACGCATGGCGCAGGTTGGTGACTTCTTCCTCGTCCACGAAGAGATCGCTGTTGCGCGTGACGCGCCACTGATAGCAGCCCAGCATTTCCAGGCCCGGAAACAGCTCGCCCACGAAGGCGCGCAGCAGCGAGGTCAGCAGGATGTAGCCTTCGGGCTGCCCCGACAGTTCCTGGGGCATCTTGATCAGACGCGGCAGGGCCCGGGGCGCCTGGACGATGGCGATCGATGCCTGACGGCCGAAGGCATCGGCGCCCGCCAGCGACACGATGAAATTCAGGCTCTTGTTGTAGACGCGCGGAAACGGATGCGCGGGATCCAGCCCGATGGGCGTCAAGAGCGGCATCACGTCGCGATGGAACACGTCGCGCGCCCATTCCTGCTGCGCGGCGTTCCATTCGGAAGCGTGATGCAGCGCGATGCCCTCGGCGTGCATCGCCGGCAGGATGTCGTCGTTGAGCAGGTTGTACTGGCGGCCCACCAATTCATGCACGGCCTGCTGAACGCAGTCGAAAGCCTCGTCCGGCGTCATGCCGTCCGGTCCGACCAGGTTGGGCGACTGGCGCTGCTGCTCTTTCAAACTGGAAATCCGGATCTCGAAGAACTCGTCCAGGTTGGAACTGACGATGCACACGTAGCGCAGCCGCTCGAGCAGCGGCGTCTTGGGGTTCTCCGCCATCGCCAGCACCCGTTCATTGAACTTGAGCAGCGACAATTCGCGATTCATGAGCAGAGGCTCGCCTGGCGGACGTGTGGGCATACCGGATTCCATACGAAAAGAGAGCGTGAAGTTTTACTGCAAAAGAGTGACGGTTCTATGACAGCGCCCATTCGCTAAGGGTACGTCAAATACGGGACGTATGGCGCATCGGCCTGACGCTTGCAAGCGCCTGTTCCATAAGCAAAAACCCGAAGCCGAAGGCGTTGTCACATGGGGTCTCTATAATCGGTCCACCTCACAGCCAATATCACGAGCCGCATGGATCAACTTCTGGCCGCGGTGGACCTCGGGTCCAACAGCTTTCGCCTCTCCATCGGACGCATCGTTCAGCAGGACGGTACGCCCCAGATTTACCAGATCGACCGCCTCAAGGAAACCGTCCGGCTGGCCGCCGGCCTGGATGCCGATAAACGGCTTAGCGACGACGCCATCGACCGCGCCATCGCTGTGCTGGAACGCTTTGGCGAACGGCTACGCAGCTTTCACCCCAATCGGGTGCGCGCGGTTGCCACCAACACTTTTCGCGTCGCCCGCAACACGCGGGACTTCCTGCCCCGGGCCGAAGCCGCGCTGGGTTTTCCGATCGAAGTCATCGCCGGCCGCGAAGAGGCCCGCCTGATCTTCACGGGCGTGGTCAACACCCTGCCCCCCTCCCCCAACAAGCGCCTGATCATCGACATTGGCGGCGGTTCCACCGAAGTCATCATCGGCAAGGGGCTCGAACCCGGTCTGATGTCCTCGCTTTACATGGGGTGCGTCAGTTACAGCCGCCAGTTCTTCTCGGACGGCGTGGTGGACGCCCACCAGATGAAACAGGCCGAACTGGCCGCGCGCCGCGAAATCGAAGTCATCGCCAAGCAGTACCGCAAGACGGGCTGGAAAGAAGTGTATGGCTCTTCCGGCACGGCCAAGGCGCTCTTTGCCATCCTGACCGAAGGCGGCTATTCCAACCGCGGCATCACGCGCGTCGGGCTGAACAAGCTGAAAGACCGCCTCGTGCGCTCGGGCCGCGTCATTCCGTCCGAGCTGCCCGGCATCAAGATCGAGCGCGCCGACGTGCTACCGGGCGGCCTGGCCATCATGAGCGCGTTGTTCGACGAACTGGGCATCGACGTCATGCACACCGGCGACGGCGCGCTGAGGCTGGGCGTGCTGTACGACCTGCTGGGCCGCGACGACGAGCACGACAAGCGCGATGAATCGGTGCGCCAGTTCATGAAGCGCTATCACGTCGATGTGAACCAGGCGCGCCGCGTGCGCCACGCCGCCCTCACCCTGTTCGATGCGATGTTCCCGGAAGGCCAGGAACGCGCCGAACTGCGGCCCGCGCTCGGCTGGGCGGCAGACCTGCACGAAGTGGGCCTGTCGATCGCGCACAACGCGTATCACAAGCACACCGCCTATGTGCTCGAAAACGCAGACATGCCCGGCTTCTCGCGCGCGGACCAGCAACTGCTGGCCCTGCTGGCGCTGGGTCACCAGGGCAAGCTGGTCAAGCTGGAACCCCTGGTGCGGTCGCGCCCGCAGTGGAAAGCCATTCTGGCTCTGCGTCTGGCCGTGCTTTTGTTCCGCCGCCGCGGCGAGATCGAGCCCCTGCCGCTGACCGCCTCGGTCCGCGACAACTCCATCGTGGTGCGCGTCAATCGCGAATGGCTGGCCGAACATCCGCTCAGCGACTTCACGCTGCGCGCGGAAGAAGCCGAGTGGAACAAGGTCGGGTTTTCGTTCGAGTTGCTGGAGTTCTGAAGCGGCCGCGCGGGGCGGCCTGGCCGCCCCGGCGCTTCAAAATGGCGACAGATCGGTTTCGCGATCGAGCCGCCTGAGTTCCATGCGCAGCGGCCGGGTGGCCCGCCGTATCAGTCTGATAGTCATTCGGCGGAGCAGGCGGCGCATGGTAGTGGCGTCTAGCGCTGAGTATTGAGGACGGCCGGCTGATCCAGGCCGAAGTGGCGGCGGTAGCGCTCGTCCATGCGCTCCATCTTCAAGAGGACCGGAAAGTCGGCGGCGTTGAAATCCGGATCCCAGGCGGGTTCGCCGCAAACCTTGGCGCCCAGCTTCAGGTAACCCTTGATCAGCGGCGGCACGCGGGCCGGCAGGGTGCTGTTGAGCTTTTCGACCGGGTAGCGGTGCAGCGGCGTGACACGCGGCTCAGTACCCTGGGGCATCTGCTTGGCAACCGTGCGCCAGACTTCGGCTGCGGTGACGCCGTCGTCGCGCAGGCTGACGCTGGCGCAACCCAGCACGTATTCGTAACCGCCGCGGCGCAGGTATTCGGCCAGGCCGGACCACAACAGCATGATGACCGCCCCGCCCCGGTAATCCGCGTGGGTGCACGAGCGGCCGACCTCGACGACTTCGTCGCGGATGGCGCCCAGACCCGACAGGTCGAACTCCGATTGCGAGTAATAGCCGCCGGCTTCGAGGGCTTTTTCGGGGGTCAGGATCCGATAGGTGCCGACGACGCGGTCTGTGTCGAGCTCGCGCACCATCAGGTGTTCGCAGAAGGGATCGAAGCGGTCTTGTTCGATGCCGTCTTGCGCATCTGGAAAGACGGCGCCCATGTCTTCCGTGAAGACGTCATAGCGCAGGCGTTGAATCTGCTCTATTTCTTCGGCGGTACGCGCCAGGCCGACCGCCAGGACTTTGGGGGCGGCGCCCGTCCAGGGTTCTGCGGTACTGCGGCTCGGGTTGATGCGTGCTAATTCCAGCATTGCGCGAAGCTCCTAGAGAGTCCAGCCAGTGTGGACGCCCTGTATGTCAATGACTTGACCAATATGTTACGTGACTATGAAGATTAGGCCGGTACAGAAAGTGCACATAAACAAAGGCCACGCGCCGATTTTCGACGCGTGGCCCACATATTAAAACGAAAACTCCGGGTTTACCCCAAGCTTTGCGCAAGCTTCTCGGCGGAATTGGTCGCCAGCGCCTCGTCTTCGGCCTCGACCATCAGACGCAGCTTGGGTTCCGTCCCCGAAGCGCGGATCAGGATCCGGCCGCGGCCGTCCAGTTCGGCTTCGACCGCCTGGCGCGCCGCCGTCAGACCGGGATGCGTCTTCCAGTCCATGCCGGGCGTGAGCGGCACATTGATCATCTTCTGCGGATACATGCGCAGATCGCTGACCCAATCGCCCAGCGCAGCCGAATTGCGGCGCAGCGCCGTCAGGACCTGCAAGGCGGCCACGATGCCATCGCCGGTGGAGTGGCAGTCCAGGCACAGCAGGTGGCCGGAGCTTTCGCCGCCGTACAGCCAGCCGCGCGACTGCATCTGTTCCAGGACGTAGCGGTCGCCGACGTTGGCGCGGTCAAAGCCCACGCCCAGTCGCTTCATTTCGCGCTCGAAGCCGAAATTGGTCATCAGCGTGCCCACGACGCCTTCGACCTTGCCGCGCTGCATGCGCTCGCGCACGATGGCGTACATCAGCTCGTCGCCGTTGTAGATGCGGCCCTCGCCGTCGACCATCTGCAGGCGGTCGGCGTCGCCGTCCAGCGCAATGCCAAGCTGGGCGCCGCGCGCCTTGACTTCCTTGGCCAGCAGCTCGGGGTGCAGCGCGCCCACGCCCTTGTTGATGTTGAAACCGTCCGGGTTCACGCCGATCGCGTGGACTTCGGCGCCCAGCTCACGGAAGACGTGCGGGGCGATGTTGTAGGCGGCGCCGTGCGCGGCGTCGACCACGATGGTCATGCCGTTCAGGTCCAGATCGTTGGGGAACGTGCTCTTGCAGAACTCGATGTAGCGGCCCTGGGCATCGCCCATGCGGCGCGCGCGCCCCAGGCCTTCGGAGCTGACGCAGCCCAGCGGCTCGTCCAGCGCGGCCTCGATATCGGCTTCGATGTCGTCGGGCAGCTTCATGCCCTGCGCCGAGAAGAACTTGATGCCGTTGTCCTGGTAGGGATTGTGCGATGCGCTGATGACGATGCCGGCGACCAGGCGCAGGGCGCGGGTCAGGTAGGCCACGGCGGGCGTAGGGATCGGGCCGGCCAGCAGCACGTCGATGCCGGCGGCGGACAGCCCCGCCTCCAGCGCGGATTCCAGCATGTAGCCGGAAATCCGGGTGTCCTTGCCGATGACGACCTGCGGGCGCGTCGCGCCGCGAACCGCGTGCTCGCGCGCCAGCACGCGGCCAGCCGCGTAGCCCAGCCGCAGCGCGAATTCGGCGTTGATCACCGGACCGCCGACTTCACCGCGTACGCCATCGGTACCGAAATATTTGCGTCGAATCATGAACTGATAGCTCCTTGTTCAGCCGCCTGCCATACCTTAAGCGCATCCACGGTGGCCGCAACATCGTGCACGCGCACGATGGAAGCGCCACGCGCGACGCAGGCAAGCGCGGCGGCAATGCTGCCGGGCAGCCGGTCGCCGACCGGCCGGCCTGTGGCCTGGCCGATCATGTTCTTGCGCGACAGGCCGATCAGCAATGGATAACCGGTGCTGCGCAGGCTGGACAGCCGGCGCAGCAGTTGAAAGTTCTGGTCGGCCGTCTTGCCAAACCCGAAACCCGGGTCCAACACGATGCGCCGAGGATCGATCCAGGCCGCGCGCAGCTTTTGCGCGCGTGCCCCCAGGAAGAGGCCGATTTCACCGATCAGGTCGGTGTACTCGGGCGGCGCCGCCTGCATAGTGCGCGGCTCGCCTTTCATGTGCATGACGCACAGGCCGCAGCGCGATTGCGAGACGGCCTCGATCGCGCCCGGCTGCCTGAAACCATAGATGTCGTTGATCATGTCCGCACCCGCGTCCAGCGTGGCGCGCATGACTTCCGGTTTAAAGGTGTCGATCGACAGCGGCACGCCGCAGTCGCGCAGCGCCTCGACCACCGGCAGCAGCCGGTCCAGCTCGTCGGACACGGACACGGGGTCTGCGCCGGGCCGCGTGGACTCGCCGCCCAGATCCAGGATCTGCGCGCCTTCGTCGATCAGCCGGCGCGCATGCGCCACCGCGGAATCGGTATCGTCGTGCTGGCCGCCGTCGGAAAACGAGTCCGGCGTGACATTGACGATGCCCATGACAAGCGGGCGCTCGAGATCAAACTCGAAGCGCCCGCAAAGGAAGTTATTTGCCATAACCCAGAACGAAGGACCTCAGACCGCAGCTGCCGTGTTGCCGTCTGCAGCCAGGCCGGTCGGCGGCGTATCGGACGTATCCGACGGGCCTTGCGGCGTCTTCGGAGGACGCGGGGGGCGGCCCTCCATGATGTCGTTGATCTGGTCGGCGTCGATGGTTTCCCATTCGAGCAGCGCGGCGGTCATCACTTCGACCTTGTCGCGGTTGTCTTCCAGGATCTTGCGCGCAACGCCGTACTGCTCGTCGATGATGCGGCGGATCTCGGTGTCCACCTTCTGCATGGTGGCTTCGGACATGTGCGTGGTCTTGGTGACGCTGCGGCCCAGGAAGACTTCGCCTTCGTTCTCGGCGTAGACCATCGGGCCCAGTTCGTCGGTCATGCCGTAGCGCGTGACGATGTCGCGGGCGATGGCGGTGGCGCGTTCGAAGTCGTTCGAGGCGCCCGTCGTCATCTGGTCCATGAAGATCTCTTCCGCGATACGGCCGCCGAACAGCACGGCGATCGTGGACAGCAGACGGCCCTTGTCCATGCTGTAGCGGTCCGTCTCCGGAAGCTGCATGGTCACGCCCAGCGCACGGCCGCGCGGGATGATGGTGACCTTGTGGACGGGGTCGGTCTTGGGCAGCATGCGCGCGACGATCGCGTGGCCGGACTCGTGGTACGCGGTGTTCTTGCGTTCCTCTTCGGGCATCACGATGGAGCGGCGCTCGGCGCCCATGATGATCTTGTCCTTGGCCTTTTCAAAGTCCGACATATCCACCGTGCGGCCATTGCGGCGGGCGGCGAACAGCGCGGCTTCGTTGACCAGGTTGGCCAGGTCGGCGCCGGAGAAGCCCGGGCAGCCGCGCGCCAGGATGGTCGCGTCGACGTTGGGCGACAGCGGAACCTTGCGCATGTGAACCTTCAGGATCTGCTCGCGGCCACGGATATCTGGCAGCGGCACGACAACCTGGCGGTCGAAACGGCCCGGACGCAGCAGCGCCGGATCCAACACGTCGGGACGATTGGTTGCGGCGATCACGATGACGCCCTGGCCGGATTCGAAGCCGTCCATTTCAACCAGCATCTGGTTCAGCGTCTGTTCGCGCTCGTCGTTGCCACCACCCAGACCGGCGCCACGCTGGCGGCCGACCGCATCGATTTCGTCGATGAAGATGATGCAAGGCGCGTGCTTCTTGGCGTTTTCGAACATGTCGCGGACACGGGCCGCGCCCACGCCGACGAACATTTCAACGAAGTCCGAGCCCGAGATGCTGAAGAACGGCACCTTGGCTTCGCCGGCGATGGCCTTGGCCAGCAGCGTCTTGCCGGTACCGGGCGAGCCCACCATCAGCACGCCGCGCGGAATGCGGCCGCCCAGCTTCTGGAACTTGCTGGGGTCGCGCAGGAAGTCGACCAGCTCCTGGACGTCTTCCTTGGCTTCGTCGCAGCCGGCAACGTCGGCGAAGGTGATCTGGTTGGTGTTTTCGTCGAGCATCCGGGCGCGCGATTTGCCGAAGCTGAACGCGCCGCCCCTGCCACCGCCCTGCATCTGGCGCATGAAGAACACCCAGACGCCGATCAGCAGCAGCATGGGGAACCACGACACGAAGATGCTCATCAGGAGCGACTGCTCTTCACGCGGCTTGCCCGACACCTGCACGCCGTACTTCAGCAGGTCGGAGACCATCCAGAGATCGCCGGGCGAAGTCAGCGTATAGGCGCGGCCCGCGTCCGGGGTGACGTACAGCACGTCGCCTTGAACGTCGACCTTGCGGATGCGTCCCGCCTTGGCGTCGTCCATGAACTGCGTGTAGGTCACGCCGTCCTGGGTCTGAGCGCGTCCGTCGAACTGTTTGAAGACGGTGAACAGCACCAGGGCTATCACCATCCAGACAGCGACTTTGGAAAATGAATTGTTCAAGGTCGATCTCCTGCTTTCGATTCCGACCGGCGACTGTGCACCCGCGTATGGCACAGTCACAAGTATGTCAATAGCCCATTCTAACCTGTAGGACGGAGTTGCGTCCCGGCAGCCGTGGGGCCCATTTAATTACATTTGATTCTTGAGTTTTCTGGTCGTTGTCTCGGCGGGCCGGGGTTTTCTTGGCCAGGGCACCTTGCCCCGGATGGATACGGAAGGGTTACTTCAGATCGCGCGCCACCAGAAAGGTTTCAGAGGACTTGTCCCGTGACGCCTTCGGTTTGCGTTCAACCACCCGGCGAAAGCGCTTTTTGAAGGATTCGACGATCTGCGAAAAGCCAGTGCCGTGGAATGCCTTGACGATCAGCGCCCCGTTGGGCTTGAGGTGGGCGCAGGAAAATTCCATCGCCAATTCGCACACATGCTGGATGCGCGCGGCATCGGCAATACCCACCCCGGACAAGTTGGGGGCCATGTCGGAAATAACAAGGTCCACCGCACGGGTTCCGACCATGTCTTCCAATTGTTTCAAGACTTCATCTTCGCGGAAGTCGCCCTGGATGAATTCCACGCCTGCCACGGGTTCCATGGGCAGGATGTCCAGCGCGATAATGCGGCCGTCCACGACGCCGCCCGGCCCCGCGAGCCGTTCGCGCGCCACCTGTGACCAGCTGCCGGGCGCGGAGCCCAGGTCGACGACCAGGTCGCCGCGGCGCAGCAGCTTTTCGGTGTCGAGAATCTCGATCAGCTTGAAGGCGGCGCGGGCGCGATAGCCCTTCTGTTGCGCCAGCTTCACATAGGGATCGTTGATGTGCTGGTGAATCCAGTCTTTAGAGAATTTATTCTTGGCCATTACCGTACAATTCCACGCATGCCTATATTAGAACTTACCTCTCGTGAGCGCAGCGACCTGCGGTCCGCCGCTCACCCTCTGCGCCCTGTCGTCCTGATTGGCGACAACGGCCTGACCGACGCCGTGCTGAAGGAAATCGACCGGGCGCTGACGTCGCATGGCCTCATCAAGGTTCGCGCCGGCGGCGACGACCGCGAGGCCCGTGACGCCATGCTTGCCACGATCTGCGACACGCTATCGTGCGCGCCCGTGCATCACCTGGGCAAGACCCTGATCCTGTTCCGCCCGCTGCCCGGCAATATCAAGCCCGCCGCGCTGGCCGCCCAGGAGCCCGAAGCCCCCGCCAAGCGCCGCGCCTCGGAGCCGTACACGCCCAAGAAGCTGGCCGCCGAAGGCCGGACCCTTGCCAAGCGCCCGCGCCGCAGCGAGTCCGAAGAGCCCGCGCCCGCCAAGAAGCGTTACGTCCCCCAGGACGAACTCAACAAGAAGGGCAAGCCCATGCGGCCGTCCAACAAACGCGCCACCACCAGCGGCCACGGCATTCCGCGCCGCGCCGGCAGCGCGCTGAGCCTGCGCGCCGGAGCCCGCAGCGGCACCAGCCGCAAGACTGCAAAACGGTAAGTCCAGGCACAAAAACGGGCGCTTTACGCGCCCGGTCCACCATAGCGATCCGCAATGTACCGCGGAATTCAGACGAACGTTGCGTCAGGGCCAGGGTGGTTTGACATTTTTACTGCTTGACGGGTTTGCGTCAGATGTAACGCACACCCAGGACTTCATACTCGCGAACGCCAGCCGGGGCCATGACCTCGACCACGTCGCCTTCGCTCTTGCCGATCAGCGCGCGAGCCACGGGGCTGGACACGGAAATCAGGTTGGACTTGATATCAGCTTCGACGTCGCCGACGATCTGATAGGTGACGCGATCGCCCGAATCCAGGTCTTCGATGTCGACGGTGGCGCCAAACACGGCGCGGCCTTCGGCCTCGAGCGAGGACGGATCGATGATGTGGGCATTGGAAAGCGTGCCTTCAAGCTCGGCAATCCGGCCCTCGATGAAACCCTGGCGCTCGCGAGCGGCATCGTACTCGGCATTTTCCGACAGATCACCCTGCGCGCGAGCCTCGGCGATCGCGTTGATCACAGCAGGACGTTCGACGGTTTTCAGCCGTTGGAGCTCTTCTTGCAAGCGCTCGGCCCCGCGCACGGTCAAAGGAATGGCAGACATGTCGTTTCCCAAACAAAAAGTAGAAAAACGCCCCGAAGGAGCGTTCTCGGTGAAGGCCGCTGGACCGGCGCGCTTGCCATCTGATGCTTGAAAAAACCTGGCGAGCGGCGCGGGCGACCAAAACAAAACCCCGGCTCGGGTCGGAACCGGGGCAATCAAGTTCATATTGTGGTCAAACTTGCTGGGAAATGCAAGCCGCCGGAGAAAACGGCCTTTTCGGCGCATTTCGCCGCTGTAACCCGCTAAAAACGGCGATTTCGCGCCAAAAACGCTGGCGATGCCGACCGTAGCGGCAAACCGGGATGCGGAGTGCGGGTTTTCCGGGATCCGCTATCGCTGAAAAACACCTGAAAGATTGCCTGTGCGGCTTGAAACGGGGCGCCAGGGCGCCCCGGCCCGCAGCGTTTACTTCGTGCGGCGCAACAGCGCATACAGGATGATGGCGCCGAAGGTGGCGGTACCGATGCCGCCCAGCGTGAAGTCGCCCAGCTTGATGGTGAAGTCGCCCGCGCCCAACACCAGCGTGACAGCGGCCACGATGAGATTGCGGTTGTCGGTGAAATCCACTTGATTGACGACCCAGATGCGGGCGCCGGCAATGGCGATCAGGCCAAAGACGACCACCGACATCCCGCCCAGCACGGGGCCCGGGATCGTCTGGATCAGTGCGCCGAACTTGGGCGAGAAGCCCAGGACGATCGCAATCACCGCAGCAATCACGAACACCAGCGTGGAATAGATGCGCGTGACCGCCATGACGCCGATGTTCTCGGCGTAGGTGGTGACGCCCGTGCCGCCAACGGCGCCCGACACCATCGTGGCCACGCCGTCGCCGACAAAGGCCCGGCCCAGGTAGCGGTCCAGGTCGCGCCCCGTCATGGCGCTGACGGCCTTCACGTGCCCGAGGTTTTCGGCCACCAGGATGATGGCGACCGGAACGATCAGGCCCATGGCCTCGGCCTTGAAGACAGGCGCCGAGAACTGCGGCAGGCCGAACCACGCGGCGGCGGACACCGCGGAGAAATCGATGGGCTTGCCCAGGCCCAGGCCGTTGGCCAGCACCGCGTACACCACGCAGGCAAGGATCAGGCCGACCAGGATGAGCAGGCGCTGCACCATGCCGCGGGTATAGACGGCGATGCCGCCGACGCAGACGATCGTGACGATGGCCATGGCGCTATCGAAGCCCGACGCCCCCATCGCGCCCTTGGCGGCGATGGGCGCGAGATTCAAGCCGATCACCGCCACCACCGCGCCCGTGACGACGGGGGGCATAAGCGTATCGATCCAGTTGGCCCCGCCGCCTGCCCGGGCGTTGACGATCCAGACGATGACGCCGATCAGCGTGTAAGCCAGACCGCAGGCAATGATGGCGCCCAGCGCGACGCCGATGTTGGCGTTGGCCCCGCCGCCGGCATAGCCGGTCACCGCGATGACGCCGCCGATGAACGCGAAGCTGGAACCCAGGTAGCTGGGCACCCGGCCGCCCACGAACAGAAAGAAGATCAGCGTGCCGATGCCCGACATCAGGATGGCGACGTTGGGATCGAACCCCATGAGCAACGGCGCCAGGACGGTCGAGCCGAACATCGCGACGACGTGCTGTGCGCCCATGGCGACGTTCTTGGGCCAGGACAGCCGTTCGTCGGGCGCGATGATGACGCCGGGCTCGGCGTCGTCCGCCAGGCGCCAGCGCGGAAAGTAGGAGTTGGACATGGATTCCCCGGGGTGGTACGAGAGGGTTTCAAACTGCGAGCGGGCGCCAGTGTAAAGGGGGCCATCAAGCGGGGGCAACGTTTAAGTTTTGCCGGCCGATTGCCGTATTAGTGGAAACCCCGAAATCCCAGGTGAAGGAACAGTCATGGCGATCAACAGCATCAGCGGCACCTCCCGGATCAGCAGCCTTGCAGATCTTTGGGCCGAGAAGATCCAGGCCAACAAGGAAGCGAAGAACGCTTCGGGACAGGATGCGGTGTCGGTGACTGCGGAAGGCAAGATCCGCGTCAACAATCCAGGCGCCACCAAGGTCGGCAACGCGCAGGCCACCGAAGAAACCGACAACGACGACGAATACACCCGCCAGATCAAGGAGTTGCAAAAGCAGCTCAAGCGCATCATGGATCAGATCGCCAAAGTAAAGGCGAGCGGCATGTCGGCCGAAATGAAGGCGCAGCAGATCATGGCGCTCAATGCCCAGGCGGTGCAGATCCAAGGCCAGATTTCCCACCTCCTGGCAAAACAGGCGCAGGCTGCCAAACAGGCCGGCGTGTCGGCCCAGGCCTGATTCGGGGCAAGCGATGTGGCACCGTCGCTGATGGCGCGCATCAAAATTTCTGATTGGACGCTCCTCGGGCGTGCCGGTACTGTCTCCAGACAAATCTAAAACCACGGAGACAAACCATGCACGCTATGCGCACAGCCCTGGCCGGGGCGTTGCTGGCCGTTTGCGCGGCGCCGGCGCTCGCCGGCACCGTTACGGTGATCACGTCGTTCCCCAAGGACCTGACCCAGGCCTACAAGACCGCGTTCGAAAAAGCGAACCCAGGCATCACCCTGGAAATCCTGAACAAGAACACCGTGTCGGGCATCGCCTTCGTCCGCGAGACGCCGGCAGGCCAACGCCCTGAGGTCTTCTGGGCGAGTGCGCCCGATGCGTTCGAGGTGCTGGGGCGCGACAAGCTGCTGGCCAAGTCGGCCGACATCGCCAACAAGGACGTCCCCGACAAGATCGGCAGCTACCCCATCAACGATCCGGGCGGCATGTATCTGGGCCAGGCGCTGGCGGGCTACGGCATCATCTACAACACCCGGTACATCGCGGCGCACAAGATCCCGGCTCCCGTGGAATGGAAGGATCTGCTGTCGCCCAAGTGGTTCGGCCACGTGGGCATCACCTCGCCGTCGCGCTCGGGCACGATGCACCTGACGGTGGAGACCATCCTGCAGGGCGAAGGCTGGGATGACGGCTGGAGCACGCTGCTTCGCATGTCGGGCAACAGCAGCGCCGTGACCGAGCGCTCGTTCGGCGTGCCGGACGGCGTGAACAACGGCCAGTTCGGCGCAGGCCCGGTCATCGACTTCTTCGGACTGTCGAGCAAGTATTCCAAGTTCCCGGTCGAGTTCGTCTATCCCTCAGAGACGGCCATCGTCCCGGCCAACATCGCGCTGATCGAGGGCGCAAAGAACACCGAGGAAGGCAAGAAGTTCATCGCCTTCACGCTGAGCCAGGCAGGCCAGGAGCTGCTGCTGGAGCCGAAGATCTCGCGGTTGCCGGTGCTGCCCTACCCCGCGCTGGCCGGAAAGATTCCGCCGGGCTATCCCGATCCGGCGGAAATCGCCAAGCGCAGCAAGGTGCATTTCGATGCGGACCTGTCGCAGACGCGCTACTACGTCGTGCAATCTTTGTACGACCAGACCGTGACGTTCCGGCTGAAAGAGCTGCAAGCGGCCACCAAGGCCATCTACGACGCCGAAGCCAAGCTGGGCGACAAGGCCAAGAGCGGCAAGGCGGCGGAACTGCTGGACCAGGCGCGCAAGCTGGCCTGGGCGCCGTTGGTGGACAGCAAGAAGGCGGCCGATCCTGCGTTCCTGGCGATCTTCGCGGGCAACAAGAAGGACGCGGCCGTCAATCAGCAGATCACGCAGCTCGAAGGCGAGTGGAACGGCCGCGCGCGCGCCAACTACGAAGAAGCCGTCAAGCTGGCGCGGCAAGCCGCCGCGCTCTGATACGCAGGACGCACTGAACGCGGCGAGCGGGCCTGACCTGCCCGCCGCGGGCAGCGCTTGTCTTCTGGCAACGATTTTCGGGAATCTCGATGAATCATTCGGGCCATTTGCGCCTGCCCCCCGGCCCCGTCCTGGCGGCGCTGCTGGTGTTGGGCTTTCTGCTGCTGTTCCTGATCGTGCCGGTGGGCACGGTCTTTCACAGCGCCTTCGTCAACGCCGACGGCAGCTTCACGACCGGGCACTTCGGCGCCTTCTTCAACCAGCCGTTGATGCGGGAGGCGTTCTTCAACAGCCTGTACGTGGCGGGCTGGTCGGCCCTGCTGGCCTCGCTGATCGCGGTGCCGCTGGCGTACTTCACGGTGCGCTTCGATTTCCGGGGCGCCCTGCTGATCCAGACCCTGGGCGTGCTGCCGCTCATCATGCCGCCCTTCGTGGGCGCGGTGGCCATGCAGCTGATCTTCGGCCGCTCGGGCAGCGTGAACCTGCTGCTGAACGACTGGTTCGGCTTCACGATTCCGTTCATGGAAGGGCTGAACGGCGTGATCTTCGTGGAGGCCATCCATTATTTCCCCTTCATCCTGATGAACCTGGTCGTGGCGCTGCGCAACATCGACGGGGCCATGGAGGAAGCGGCCTTCAACCTGGGCTCGCGCGGCTTCCGGCTGTTTCGCCGCGTGATCTTTCCGCTTGCCCTGCCCGGCTACGTGGCCGGCGCGTCGCTGGTGTTCGTGAAGGTGTTCGACGACCTGGGCACGCCGCTTGTGCTGGGCACCACCAACATGCTGGCGCCGCAGGCTTATTTGCGCATCACGCAGGTCGGTTTGGAAGACCCGCTGGGCTACGTGATCAGCGTCATCATGGTGGGCTTCTCGATCCTGGCGCTGTGGCTGTCGGCGCGGGTGCTCAAGGGGCGCGACTACTCCACGCTGCAGAAGGGCGGCAATTCGATCCAGAAGCGCAAGCTGGGACCGGTGGAAAGCGTGCTGGCGTATGGCTGGATCGTGCTGGTGCTGCTGCTGGTGCTGTCGCCGCACATCGGCGTGTTGCTGCTGTCGCTGGCCAGTGTCTGGAGCTACGCGCCGCTGCCGGACGGGTACACGCTGGCGCACTACTCTGCCGTGTTCTCGGAATCGCAGGGCATGATCGCCAACACGTTGCTGTACTGCGGGCTGGCTGCCGGCATCGACGTGATCCTGGGCACCGCGATCGCGTACCTGATGCTGCGCACCCGGCTGCCTGCGCGCCAATGGCTGGATTTTCTTGCTTCCGCGGCGCTGGCGATTCCGGGCATCGTGCTGGCGATCGGCTTTTTGCGCACCTTCCGCGGCATCGAATTGCCGGGCACGGGCACGCTGCTGACCTCGTCGTGGATCATCATCATGCTGGCGTATTCCGTGCGGCGGTTGCCGTATGCGCTGCGCTCGTGCGTGGCGGCGTTGCAGCAGATCCACGTGTCGCTGGAAGAAGCCGCGCAGTCCCTGGGCGCCACGCGCATGAGCACAATCCGCCGCGTGGTGGTGCCGCTGATGGCGGGCGGCATGCTGGCGGGCTTTGTGACCAGCTTCGTCACCGCGGCCGTGGAACTGTCGGCCACCATCATGCTGGTGACCAAGGACAGCCAGGCGCCCATGAGCTATGGCATCTATCTCTACATGCAAAGCGCGGCGGGCCGGGGCCCGGGCGCCGCGCTGGGCGTCCTGGCGGTGGTCGCCGTGGGCATCGGCACATACATCTCGCACCTGCTGGTGGACCGCGCGTCCAAACGCCAGCAGCCGGCGCGCAATGAAGGGGAATCCGCATGAAGAAAGTCAGCGTCGAATGCCGCAACATTCAGCTTTCCTACGGCAACACCGAAGTGCTCAAGGACGTCAGCATCAGCATCGAGCCGGGCGAGTTCTTCGCGCTGCTCGGGCCGTCGGGGTCCGGCAAGTCCACGTTGCTGCGGCTGATCGCGGGGTTCAACCGGCATAGCGCCGGCCAGTTGCTGGTGGACGGCAAGGACATCAGCGGCACCCCGCCCTGGCACCGCAACATCGGCATGGTGTTCCAGAACTACGCGCTGTGGCCGCACATGACGGTGTGGGACAACGTGGCGTTCGGGCTGGTCGAGCGCAAGCTGCCGCGCGCCGAGATCCGCACCAAGGTCGAAGCAGCGCTCGATCTGGTCGGCCTGTCCCAATATGCCAAGCGGCGTCCAAACCAGTTGTCCGGCGGCCAGCAGCAGCGGGTGGCGCTGGCGCGCACCATCGTGATCGAACCGCAGGTGCTGCTGCTGGATGAACCCCTGTCCAACCTGGACAAGAAGCTGCGCGTGCAGATGCGCCAGGACCTCCTGAGCCTGCAGCGCCGCCTGGGGATCACGACGATCTTCGTCACGCACGACCAGGAAGAAGCGATGACGACCGCCGACCGCATGGCGGTGCTGGACCACGGCGTGGTGCAGCAGATCGGTGCGCCCAGCACGCTGTTTGACTATCCGGTGAACCGCTTCGTGGCGAACTTCGTGGGCACGATGAATGTGCTGGAAGGCAATGTGCGCGAGCGCACCAGCAGCAGCGTGACGCTGGCGGTGGACGGCGTGGGCGACCTGCATCTGCCGCTGGCGGGCGACGCGCCCGCGGCCACGCGGCTGGCGGCAAGTTTCCGGCCCCACACGGTGCAGATCGAGATGGCGGACGGCCTGGGCGATGCGCGCTACGTCTGGCTGCCCGGCATTGTGGAAAGCAGCGAATTCCTGGGCGAATTCACGCGCTATCAGGTGCAGGTCGGCGAACAGCGCCTGACCGCGGACCAGGCGCATCTGGCCGGGCTGTCGCCGTTTTCGGCGGGCGCGCCGGTGTCCGTGGGGCTGGAGCCGACACAGGTGCGGTTGCTGGCGGCCTGACCTACACTCGCGGCCATGGAAATCTACCAGATCCGCGCCTTCGTCACGGTCGCCCGGCTGGGCAACCTGACGAAGGCGGCCGAGGCGCTGTCGCTGACGCAGCCCGCTGTGACGGCACAGATCAAGGCGCTGGAGCAGAGCCTGGGCGTGGCGCTGTTCGATCGCAGCGGCGGCCGCCTGGCCCTGGCCAAGGCGGGCGAAGTATTGCTGCCGACGGCGGAATCGCTGCTGGTGCTGGGCGCGCAGTTCAAGTCCGAGGCGCAGCAGTTGCAGGGCAATCTGCACGGTATCGTCGAGCTGGGCGTACCCAGCGAAAAGCCCGATTTCCTGCGCCTGGGCGAGCTGGCGTCGGCCGTCACGCAGCGCTTGCCGCTGGTTGAGTTAAAGACACAGACGCAGCCCGCGGCGGCGCTGGCCGAACAGGTGAGCACGGGCCGTCTGCCTGCCGCGCTGACCATCGCGGCCAACGCGCCGCGCGGCGTGCTGTGGCAACCGCTGCGCAGCGTGCGATACCGCATCGCCATGCCCGGCGAGCACGCGGCGGTGCTCAAACGCGGCGGCTGGCGCGAAGTGGCGCAACTGCCGTGGCTGGACGGGCAGTCCGGCAGTCACACGCATCTGCTGCTGCGCGATATGTTCGAACGGCACGGCCTGTCGCCGCGCATCGTGATGCAGAACGACGACCAGGCCAACATGGACGCGCTGGTGCGGGCGGGTGCGGGCTGCGCGCTGCTGCGCGAGGAAACCGCGCTGGCGGGCGCGGCGTCCAACGACTTCATCGTGTGGGGCCAGGCGCGCGTGGACGCCGTGCTGGGCTTCATGCTGCCTTACGAACGCGCTAGCGAGCCCGCGCTGGTCGCGTTAAGCTCGATCATTCAAGCCATCTGGAAACCGCGCGCGCCCATCGCGCCCGCCCAGGCTTAAGGCTCAATTCCCGCAACAAGACTGCAATGACTGAAATCTGGTTCATCCGCCACGGCGAAACCGACTGGAATCGCCAGCGGCGCCTGCAAGGCTGGCAAGACATCCCCCTGAACGAATTTGGCGTCAACCAGGCCAGCCTGCTGGCCTCGCGCCTGCACGACGAGGCCAAGCACACGCCCATCCATGCGATCTACAGCAGCGATCTGCAGCGCGCGCACGCGACCGCCGTGCCGGTCTCCGAGCAGCTAGGCCTGCGCGTGCGCGTGGAGCCCGGCATCCGCGAACGGGGTTTCGGTGTGCTGGAAGGCCTGGACCATGAGCGCATCGACGTGCTGGCGCCCGAGGCCGCGGCCGCCTGGAAGAGCCGCGATCCGCTGCGCCCGCTGGACGGCGGCGAAACACTGGGCCAGTTCCAGTCGCGCGTCATCAGCACGGTCGACGATATCGCCAGCCGCCATGAAGGCGAGCGCATCCTGCTGTTCACCCACGGCGGCGTGCTGGACATCATCTGGCGCCATGCCTCGGGCGTGCCGCTGAACGCGCCGCGCGATGCCGCGCTGCTCAATGTCAGCATCAACCGCGTCGGCGTTGATGGCCGCAAATGGGAAGTGTTGGACTGGGGCGATGTCAGCCACGTGGCCGCCGAGGTGGGCGACGACGTGGTGCCTTGAATCGGACCCGGGAGTCCGTGGGTGTCCGACACCCCTGAAACAGGTGCGGCAGTTGAAGGTCGTTTCCGCCGGGTGTCAGACACCGGAGGACAACGCAGCCAGACTCAGGCCGTCTTGCGCGGCTTGCGCGGAGCGTTGCGGGCGAGCCTGTCGTACACGGCGTTGGGCAGCAGGCGCATCAGCTTGGCCACCACACCCATCTGCCACGGAATCACCGTGTAGCTCGTGCCCTTGTCGATTGCCGCGCGGGCGCGCGATGCGAAGGCGTCGGCTTCCATCAGGAAGGGCATCGAGTACGGGTTGTGCGCCGTCATGGCGGTTTTGATGTAGCCGGGCGCGATCGTCACCACGCCAATGCCCTGGGCGGCCAGTTCAAGTCGCAGGCTCTCGCAATACGTCACCACCGCCGACTTGGACGCGCTGTAGGCGCCCGCCCCGGGCAGGCCGCGCACACCGGCCACGCTAGCGATGCCGACCAGCCGCCCCGCCCCCGCCGCGCGCATTGGTCCGATGAAGGGCTCGAAGGTGGAGACCGTGGCCAGCAGGTTGGTGTCGACGATGGCCTTGAACACGTCGAAATCCTCGCCATGGTCAGTCAGCGTGCCGGCGCTGATGCCCGCGCTGGCGATGACGACGTCCACCCTGCCCTGGCAGAACGCGATGAAGTCCTGCGCCGCGGCATGCAACGCCTGGCGGTCGCGCACGTCGACGGCATAGCAGCGGTGGACGCCAGGCAGACTGCCGGCCAGTTCCTGCAGCGCGTCCTCGCGCCGGCCCAGCAGGCCCAGCGTGGCGCCCGATGCGGCGTATTGCTGCGCCAGCGCGCGGCCCAGTCCGCTGCTGGCGCCGGTAATGAAGACGTTGACCATGTGTGCCCGTCGCTGTGTTGGCGTTGCAAAGAATTAGGGCACGCTCTCGCGTGCCCTAACGTTGACTACCGGCTTAGCCGTGCAGGGAAGCGTGAAGCTCTTGCAGCGGGTACACCTGCAGGCCGAGGCCCTGGCGCAGATACTGCATGCCTTCGACCGCGGCGCGGGCGCCGGCGATGGTCGTGAAGAAGGTCACGCGGGCGGCCAGCGCCTGGGTGCGGATGGTGCGCGAGTCGGCGATGGCGTTGCGGCGTTCTTCGACGGTGTTGATGACCAGCGAGATTTCGCCGTTCTTGACCATGTCGACGATGTGCGGACGGCCTTCGTTTACCTTGTTCACCACTTGCACCGGAATGCCGGCGGCTTCGATCTCGGCGGCCGTGCCGCGCGTGGCGACCAGCTTGAAGCCCAGGGTGTGCAGACCGCGCGCCACTTCGACGGCGCGGGGCTTGTCCTGGTTCTTCACGCTGATGAACACCGTGCCGGATTCCGGCAGGCGCACGCTGGCAGCCAGCTGCGACTTCACGAAGGCTTCGCCGAAGCTCATGCCCACGCCCATCACTTCGCCGGTCGACTTCATTTCCGGTCCAAGGATGGTGTCCACGCCAGGGAACTTCACGAACGGGAAGACGGCTTCCTTGACCGAGAAGTAAGGCGGCACGACTTCCTTCGTGATGCCTTGCGCGGCGAGGGTCTGGCCGGCCATGGCGCGCGCGGCGATCTTGGCAAGCTGCAGGCCCGTGGCCTTGGAGACGTAAGGCACCGTGCGCGAGGCGCGCGGGTTCACTTCCAGCACGTAGACGTCGCCGCCCTGGATGGCGAACTGCACGTTCATCAGGCCGCTGACGTTCAGGGCCTTGGCCATCATCGTGGTCTGGCGCTTGATTTCGGCGATGACTTCCGCCGACAGCGAGTACGGCGGCAGGCTGCACGCCGAGTCGCCCGAGTGCACGCCGGCCTGCTCGATGTGTTCCATGACGCCGCCGATGAAGACGGTTTCGCCGTCGGCCAGGCAGTCCACGTCGACTTCGGTGGCGTTGTTCAGGAAGCGGTCCAGCAGCACGGGCGAGTCATTGCTGACCTTCACGGCTTCGCGCATGTAGCGCTCGAGGTCCTGCTGCTCGTGCACGATTTCCATCGCGCGGCCGCCCAGCACGTAGCTGGGACGCACGACGAGCGGATAACCGATTTCGGCGGCGTGGGCCAGGGCCTCGCCTTCGGTGCGCGCGGTGCGGTTGGGCGGCTGACGCAGGCCAAGCTTGTTGAGCAGCTTCTGGAAGCGCTCGCGGTCTTCGGCGACGTCGATGGATTCGGGGCTGGTGCCGATGATGGGCACGCCGTTGGCTTCCAGGGCGCGCGCCAGCTTCAGCGGGGTCTGGCCGCCGTACTGGACGATCATGCCGACCGGGTTTTCCTTGTGAACGATTTCCAACACGTCTTCCAGCGTCAGCGGCTCGAAGTACAGACGGTCGGAGGTGTCGTAGTCGGTGGACACGGTTTCCGGGTTGCAGTTGACCATGATGGTCTCGTACCCGTCATCGCGCAGCGCCAGCGCGGCATGCACGCAGCAGTAGTCGAACTCGATGCCCTGGCCGATCCGGTTCGGGCCGCCGCCCAGCACCACGATCTTCTTGCGATCGGTGGGGGCGGATTCGCACTCTTCCTCGTACGTGGAGTACATGTAGGCGGTGCGGGTGGCGAATTCGGCGGCGCAGGTGTCGACGCGCTTGTAGACCGGGCGCACGTTGAGCTGGTGGCGCAGCTTGCGCACTTCGGATTCCGAGGAGTCCAGCAGGAACGCGAGGCGGCGGTCCGAGAAACCGCGGCGCTTCAGTTCGAACAGCGTGGCGTAGTCCAGGTCGGCCAGCGTCTTTTGCTCGAGCGCCAGCTCGATGTCGACGATTTCCTTGATCTGCGAAAGGAACCACGGGTCGATGTGCGTGATGTTGTGCACTTCGTCCAGCGTGAAGCCTTGCGCGAAGGCGTCGCCCACGTACCAGATGCGTTCCGGACCGGGCTCGCCCAGTTCGACCTGCAGCTTTTCGCGGTCGGTGGTCTTCTGGTTCAGGCCGTCGACGCCCACTTCCAGGCCACGCAGCGCCTTCTGGAACGATTCCTGGAAGGTGCGGCCGATGGCCATGACTTCACCCACGGACTTCATCTGGGTGGTCAGGCGCGCGTCGGCGGTGGGGAATTTTTCGAAGGCGAAACGCGGCACCTTGGTGACCACGTAGTCGATCGTCGGTTCGAACGAAGCCGGCGTTGCGCCGCCGGTGATTTCGTTGCGCAGCTCGTCGAGCGTGTAGCCGACGGCCAGGCGCGCGGCGACCTTGGCGATGGGGAAACCCGTGGCCTTGGAGGCCAGCGCCGACGAACGCGAAACGCGCGGGTTCATCTCGATGACGATCATGCGGCCGTTCTTGGGATTGACGGCGAACTGCACGTTCGAGCCGCCCGTATCCACGCCGATCTCGCGCAACACCGCGATCGATGCGTTACGCATGATCTGGTATTCCTTGTCGGTCAGCGTCTGGGCCGGCGCGACGGTGATGGAGTCGCCCGTGTGGACGCCCATCGGATCCAGGTTTTCGATGGAGCAGACGATGATGCAGTTGTCCGCCTTGTCGCGGACCACTTCCATCTCGAATTCCTTCCAGCCGAGCAGCGATTCTTCGATCAGGAGTTCGCTGGTGGGCGAGGCTTCCAGGCCGCGGCGGCAGATGGTTTCGAATTCTTCGGCGTTGTAGGCGATACCGCCGCCCGAGCCGCCCATCGTGAAGCTGGGGCGAATGACGGCGGGAAAGCCGGAGGTGCCGACTTCGGCCGCGATGCGGCGCTGCACTTCCCAGGCTTCGTCCATGCTGTGGGCCACGCCCGACTTGGCCGATTCCAGGCCGATGTCGGTCATGGCCTGCTTGAACTTCTGGCGGTCCTCGGCCTTTTCGATGGCGTGTTCGTTGGCGCCGATGAGCTCGACGTTGTGCTTCTTGAGCACGCCGTGGTGGGCCAGGTCCAGCGCGCAGTTCAGCGCGGTCTGGCCGCCCATCGTGGGCAGGAGCGCATCGGGCTTTTCACGCTCGATGATCTTTTCGACGGCTTGCCAGGTGATGGGCTCGATGTAGGTGACGTCGGCCGTTTCCGGGTCCGTCATGATCGTGGCCGGGTTGCTGTTCACCAGGATGGTGCGGTAGCCCTCGGCCTTGAGCGCCTTGCAAGCTTGCGCGCCGGAGTAGTCGAATTCGCAGGCCTGCCCGATGATGATGGGGCCGGCGCCGATGATGAGAATGCTTTTTAGGTCTGTACGCTTGGGCATGATGCAATCTTTACTTTTGGCCGGACATCAGGCTGATGAACTTGTCGAACAGCTCGAGGATGTCGTGCGGACCCGGGCTGGCTTCGGGGTGACCCTGGAAGCAGAAGGCCGGGCGGTCGGTGAGCTCGAAGCCTTGCAGCGTGCCGTCGAACAGCGACACGTGCGTCACGCGCGCGTTGGCGGGCAGGCTGGCCGCGTCGACGCCGAAACCGTGGTTCTGGCTGGTGATGAACACGCGCTTGGACGCCAGGTCCTGCACGGGGTGGTTGGCGCCGTGATGGCCCGTCTTCATCTTGACGGTGTTGCCGCCCACCGCCAGGCCCATGATCTGGTGGCCAAGGCAGATGCCGAACACGGGCAGCTTCTTGTCCAGGAAGGCGCGGGTGGCGTCGATGGCGTAGTCGCAGGGCTCGGGGTCGCCGGGGCCGTTGGACAGGAACACGCCGTCGGGATTGAGCTTGAAGACGTCTTCGGCGCTGGTCTGGGCCGGCACCAGCGTGATGCGGCAGCCGCGGTCGGCCAGCAGGCGCAGGATGTTGCTCTTCACGCCGTAGTCATAGGCGACCACGTGGAACTTGGACTGGTCGGGCGACGTGTATCCGCCTTCGAGCTGCCAGGTGCCTTGCGTCCAGCCGGTGCTTTCCTTGATGGACACGACCTTGGCCAGATCCTGGCCGGCCATGCCGGGAAAGCCGCGGGCGAGTTCAACGGCGCGCTCGGCGTCGGAACCCACGAGGATGCACGCGCCCTGGGCGCCCTTTTCGCGCAGGATGCGCGTGAGCTTGCGGGTGTCGATGCCGGAAATGGCAACGATGCCCTGCTCGTTCAGGTAGTCAGGCAAGGATTGCGTGGAACGGAAGTTCGACACGCGCGCGGGGCAGTCGCGTACCACCAGGCCGGCGGCATAGACGCGATTGGATTCCACGTCTTCGGCGTTGACGCCGGTGTTGCCGATGTGCGGATAGGTCAGCGTGACGATCTGGCCGCTATAGCTGGGATCGGTGAGAATTTCCTGGTACCCGGTCATCGCGGTGTTGAACACCACTTCGGCGACGGTATGGCCAGGCGCACCGATCGACACGCCTCGAAAAATGGTACCGTCCGCCAGAGCCAGAATTGCAGGAGGGAAGCGGTTGATCCCCTCGGGAAAGAGTTGCGGCAGCACAGTAAACCCCGGTTTTAGAATCGATAATCAAACCTTCGGATTATACCTTGACCGGCCGTTTTTCCCGGAGAACCGCGCCAAATAAGGCCGAAACCGGTGTTTTTGGCTGTTTTGCCGCGCCGTTGCGCGGCATTCCATGACCGCCCTCGGCCTTGCGGCGGACAGCGGCGTGGCGGCGTCGGTGATACGCTAGCAGCACCTTCAACCCTAGCCTGCTGCGAGTCGTATAAGTCCATGCCCAGCCAACTTGACGCCCTGCGTGATCACACCACCGTTGTCGCCGATACCGGCGATTTCGAAGCCATGAAGGCGTTGCGTCCCACCGACGCGACCACCAACCCGTCCCTGATTCTGAAGGCCGTGCAGCAGGACGCCTACCGCCCGCTGCTGGAAAAGACCGCGCGCGAACACCGCGGCGCCTCAACTGCCGAGCTCATGGATCGCCTGCTGGTCGCCTTCGGCCGCGCGATTCTGGACATCGTGCCGGGCCGCGTCTCCACCGAAGTGGACGCCCGCCTGTCGTTCGACACCCGTGCCACCATCGAGCGCGCGCGCGGCCTGATCGCCCTGTACGAGGCCGCCGGCATCCCGCGCGAGCGTGTGCTGATCAAGATTGCCTCCACCTGGGAAGGCATCCAGGCCGCCCGCGTCCTGCAGTCCGAAGGCATCCGCTGCAACCTGACCCTGCTGTTCTCGCTGCCGCAGGCCGTCGCCTGCGCCGATGCGCACGTGCAGCTCATCTCCCCGTTCGTGGGCCGCATCTACGACTGGCACAAGAAATCGGCCGGGGCGTCGTGGGTCGAAGAGGACAATACCGGCGCGCGCGATCCAGGCGTTCAATCCGTCACCAATATCTACCGTTACTACAAGCACTTCGGGATTCCCACGGAGATCATGGGCGCGAGCTTTCGCAACGTGGGGCAGATCCTTGCCTTGTCCGGCTGCGACCTGCTGACGATCAGCCCGGACCTGCTGAACAAGCTGGCCTCCACCGAAGGCGACGCCCCGGCGCAGCTTCGCGCCGGCGACGCGCGCGACGGCCTCGAACGCATCGGCGCGGATGAAGTCACGTTCCGCACCCAGCTCAATGAAGACGCGATGGCCAGCGAAAAACTGTCCGAGGGGATCCGCCTGTTTGTGGCCGATGCCATCAAGCTGGACGCTCTGATCGACGCGCAGCGAGGCTGAGCCAGCGTGGCGCGCGGCGCCCGTCCGCGCGCCCCTTTCCTACCGGTGATCGTGGGAGTGCACCTGCAGCGCTTCCAGGAACCGCGATACCATGTTGTACGCGGCGATTGTCGCCGTCAGCTCGACCACCAGTTTTTCCGACCCCATGGCCGCCCGGACGGCGTCGAACACCGCTTCGGGAACCTGCACGTGACGCGTCATGGCGTCCGTGTAGGCCAGCACCGCCCGTTCGCGTTCGCTGAACAGACCCGAGGTTTCCCACGCATCCAGCGCATCGAGCTGCGCCTGGGACACGCCTTCCTTCAATGCGATCGGCGCATGCTGGTCGGCCTCGTAGGGCGCACCGTTGATGGCCGCCACCCGCATGATGACGAGCTCGCGCAGATCGCCCGGCAACGTGCTGAGCTGCCGGATCGACGTCAGGTAGTTCAGCCAGCCGTCGGCCACGGCAGGACTGTGCAGCAGCATCTGATACAGATGCAGCACACTGCCTCGCTGCGCGACGATGCGTTCCACCAGGGGCCGTGCTTCGGGATGAGTCAAATCAGCGTAGGGCAAACGGGCCATGCGAACTCCGGAAGGTAGGGGGCAGCAAATGCACACATTCTCACAATATCTTTGACATAATGGCACTACATCCGCGCGTCCACGGTAACTCACTCGCATGAATGCGCCCACAGAATCCTACCCTCAACTCACTCTCGCCAATTGCGATAGCGAACCGATACATATTCCGGGCGCCATCCAGCCGCTGGGGGCGCTGCTCGCGTTCGACATGGACGGCACGCTGCGCTACGCCAGCGAAAATGCCGCCCAGTTGCTCGACACGTGTCTGACGCTGGACCAGCCCTGCCCGCCCGAGGCGCTGCCGCCCGGCCTGGCGTACTGCCTGTCCACGTGGATCGGCAACCATGACCCCATTTTTGATCCGCTGACCATCACGCTGGATCGCGCCACGTATGACGTCATTGGCCATCGCAATGCCGACGGTCTGACCATCGTCGAACTCGAGCGCCGCGCCGACGGCGTCGGCATTGCCGCGCCCGAGCGCATCTACCGCAGCATCGAGCGCGTGCGCCGGCAGCGCGACATTCCCTCGCTTCTGGACAGCATGGTGCGCGAAGTGCAGCGCGCCACGGGCTTTGACCGGGTGATGGCGTATCGCTTCCATCCCGACGACAGCGGCGAGATCGTGGCCGAACAGCGCCGCGCCGACCTGGACGACTGGGTGGGCCGCCGCTACCCCGCCGGCGACATCCCGGCGCAGGCGCGCCGGCTCTATACGGTAAACACCCTGCGCCTGATCGCCGACGCGACCTACCAGCCCGTGCGCGTGCTGAGCGGCCCGTCGCCGGAGCCGCGTGCGCTGGACATGAGCTTTTCGGTCTTGCGCAGCGTGTCGCCCATCCATCTGGAATACATGGCGAACATGGGCGTGCGGGCGTCGATGAGCCTGTCGCTGGTGATCGGCGGCCGCCTGTGGGGCATGATCGCGTGCCACCACCACACGCCGCGGGCCTTGCCATACCCTGCCCGCCTGGCGTGCGAAGCCATGGCGCAGGTCGTTGCCGCCACCGTGTCTGGCATCGAAGCGAACGAGCGGGCTGAACAATCCCGCCAGAACGCCGCGCTGGTCAGCAAGCTGGTCGAGCGCGTGTCGGCCTCTGAAAACGTGCATCAGGCGCTGTCGCAGGGCGGCGAAACGCCCGCCTCGCTGGTCCCGAACGACGCCGCGCTTTGCCTCTGGAGCAACAGTGTCACCGTGTTTGGCGGCATTGCGCCGCGCGGCGAACTGGCGGGCATTCTGAACGCGCTGGACCAGAGCGGGCAGCGCGTGGTGCACACCACCAACATCGCGCGCGATTTCCCTGATTTGCAGACCGAAATCGTCCCGTACGCGGGGCTGCTTGCCTGCAAGTTCGACCCCATGAACAATGGCTGGCTGATCTGGCTGCGCAAGGAACAGATCGAGACCCTTGTATGGGGCGGCAAGCCGGAAAAGCAGTACGCCGTCGGCAGCCTCGGCCCGCGCCTGACTCCGCGCGGTTCGTTCGAGGCGTGGCGCGAAGTCGTGCGCGGGGTCTGTCTGCCCTGGCTGCCCTCCGAACTGGAAGCCGTGGACAATCTGCGCGACGAGCTCTCGCACATTTCGACCAGCCGCGCCGCGGACGTCGACCGCGCCCGCACCGCGCTACTGGCCATGCTGGGCCACGATCTGCGCGACCCGCTGCAATCGATCTCCATGGCTGCAACGCTCTTGTCGCGCACCGATACCGGGGCGCGCATGGGCGAGCGCATCCGCTATTCCAGCGGCCGGATGCAGCGCCTGATTTCGCAGGTGCTGGACCTGTCGCGCCTGCAGGGCGGGCTGGGATTGGGCATTGAAAAGCGGCTGTGCGACCTGTCGGCATTGGTCAACGGCCTCATCGAGGAAAAGCGCCAGGCCTACCCTGGCCTGCGCATTGAAACCGATGTGCCGGACGGCCTGACGCTCATGGCCGATACCGACCGCATCGCGCAGGTGGTGACCAACCTGATGAGCAACGCGCGCCAGCACGGCGCGCCGCGTCAGCCCATTGTGGTGAACGCGGCGGCTTCCGGCGACGGCGTCACGCTTAGCGTCATCAACCATGGCGCACCGATCGCCGATGACGTGCTTGCGCATCTGTTCTCGCCCTTCAAGCCGGAGTCCGTGGGCCAGTCGCGCAACCGCACCGGCCTCGGCCTTGGCCTGTACATCGCCGAGCAGGTCGTGCGCGATCACGGTGGCGACATCTCGGTCCAATGCCGCGACGGGCTCGTCATCTTCACGGTCTCGTTGCCCCGCGCCTTGCCGGAATCAACCCCCTCTTGAACCTGGGAGACATAACTTGAACGAAGTGCGCGCCATGCGCGTCCTGCTGGTGGACGACAACGAAATGGGATCGGAACTGCTGGCCGAGTTCCTGGCGCTTTCAAACCTGGAGACGCGGTGCGCCGCCACCGGCGCCGAAGCCCTGGAGCTGGTCGGCACGTTTGCGCCGGATGCCGTGCTGCTGGATATCCTGCTGCCCGACATGGACGGCTACGAGCTCGCCAAGCGCCTGCGCGAACGCGCCAATCCGCCGCGCATCTACGCGCTGAGCGGCCTGGCGCGGCACGAACGACGCGATGCCATCAATGGCATCTTCACCGGATGGATCGAAAAGCCGGCGGACCCCGACGCGCTCCTGGCCATTCTGCACGAGGCCACCTGACGGTTCTTTCATGATGCAATCCGACACCCTTGGCCGACTGGCCGTGAAGGGCGTGCAGCTCAAGGTGCTCAGCCAGATCTTTCCGGTGCTGCGCCACGAAGTCCTGGGCCCGCTGTCCAGCGCCTCTCTTGCGGCCGCCATGCTGCGCCAGGCCCCTGAAGGCGCCAGCGACGAAGCCGTGCAGCAACGCTGCGAACGCCTCGCCGGCGACCTTTCCGACATGCTCGACGAAAGCGTGAACGTGGTGCGCGACCTGGAAGGATGGCTGAGCGACGGCGGCGCCAACGTGGCGTGCGGCGACTTGCTGCAGGACTGCCGCAAGCTGATGTTTTCGCACCTGCTGTTGTCGCACCACGGCATTCGCTGGCCGGAGCAAGTCGCCCACGCCGACGTGCCGCTGTTCAGCACCCGTTACCTGGTGCTGGCGTGGTTGTTGTGCCTGTTGCCGCTGGTGCCGGCCGACACCCACCTTGAACTGGATGCCTCCGAACCCGGCGTCTGGCGCGCCCGCGTCCCCGAGGGCGAAGCGGCCTCCGAACGGCCGCCAGCGTTCGACGCCCAGGAAGTCGAGCTGCTTGCAACGGCGGCGGGCTGGCGGCTGGAACGCCAGGACCGCTGCTGGTCGCTGCATCTGCCCGCTTAACCGATTCCATCGAGACTCGTCTCGTCAAGACCCTTCACTACAAGAACGCCATGATTTCTCCCGTCCACCAGGTGCTGCGCGAAGGCACCCGCGACCGTCACGAAACGCTGGATCATGGCCTGGCGCTTGCCGACGGCGATGTGGACCGGGGCAACTATCTGGCTTACCTGCGTGCGCTTCTGGGATGGCTGGAACCGTTGGAAGAGCGGCTCTGGCAACTGGATTGGCCGCGGGAACTGCGTGCGCCGGAACGCGCCGGCAAGACCACCTGGCTGTACGAAGACCTGCAGGCGGCCGGCGATACCGCGCCCATCGTGCATTGCGCGCATCCCCCGCAGGTGGCGGCGCCCGACGCCTACGCATTGGGCGTCGCGTACGTTGTGGAAGGTTCGCAGTTGGGCGGCCGGTTTCTGGCCAAGCGGCTGCAGGCGGCGGCGCCCGACCTGCCCCAGCGGTACCTGCGCGGCTATGAAGAAGAAGTGGGACCGCTGTGGAAGGCGTTCTTGCTGTATCTGGACAGCGAGGCTGGCGCGCGGGACCGCGAGGCGCAAGCGCTGCAAGGCGCCCGTGACGCGTTCGACAGCCTGACCGGCTGGCTGCGCAGCCAGGGTGCGCTGCGGGCCTGAGCCCGGCAGCGCACCGGCAAGGCATCTATAGCTTTTCAGTTTCGCCCGACTTGGGCTGCCACTTCATCAGGCGCTTTTCGCCGACCCCGACGATGGTGTCCAGGATCAGTGCAAAGGCCGTCAGCACGATGATGCCGGCAAACACGGTGTTCACGTCGAACGTGCCCTCGGCCTGCAGGATCAGGTAGCCCACGCCGCTTGCCGACCCGAGGTATTCGCCCACGACCGCGCCCACGAAAGCAAGCCCCACCGACGTATGCAGGCTGGAGAACACCCAGCTTGTGGCCGACGGCAGATACACATGGCGCAGCAACTGGCGCTTGCGCGCGCCCAGCATGCGGGCGTTGTCCAGCAAGGTGGGGCTGACTTCGCGCACGCCCTGGTACACGTTGAAGAACACGATGAAGAACACCAGCGTCACGGCCAGCGCCACCTTGGACCAGATGCCCAGGCCGAACCACATGCCGAAGATGGGCGCCAGGATGACGCGCGGCATCGAGTTGGCCGCCTTGATGTACGGGTCGAGGATGGCACTGGCGCGAGGCGACAGTCCCAGCCACAGACCAAAGCCCAGACCCGCGATCGTGCCGATGAAAAACGCCAGCACGGTCTCGGTCAGCGTGACGGCCAAGTGGGTGTAGATGTCGGCATTGGTGACGAACCACGCCCAGATCCGCCCCCAGACCTTCAGCGGTTCGCCAAAGAAGAAGGCGACCTTGGGATCGCGCGACGCGAAATGCCAGACGGCCAGGATGATGACGAGAAGCAGCAATTGCCAGATGCGCAGGCTGCCGGAACCGGATTTATTCAGTTTGGGCATGGTTCAGGCTCGCTTCTGTTGGGCATAGCCCTTGAGCACTTCCTCGCGCAGCACACCCCAGATGGCGGCGTGCAGCTCGACGAAACGCGGGTCGATGCGCACTTCGGCCACGTCGCGAGGACGCGGCAGATCGATGGCAAATTCTCCGATGGGATGGGTGCCCGGACCGGCCGACAGCACGATCACGCGATCGCTCATCGCGATGGCTTCGTCCAGGTCATGGGTGATGAATAGCACCGCCTTGCGCTTGGCCATCCACAGATCCAGGACCTCGTTCTCCATGAGCTGGCGCGTCTGGATGTCCAGCGCGGAGAACGGTTCATCCATGAGGATGATGTCCGGGTCGCGGATCAGCGTCTGCGCCAGCATGGCGCGCTTGCGCATGCCGCCCGACATCTGGTGCGGGTAGCGGCCCTCGAAGCCGCCCAGGCCGACGCGGCGCATCCATTCGCGTCCGCGATCCAGCGCTTCGGATCGGGCCACGCCGGCGAACTCCAGGCCGGCGATGACGTTGTCCAGCGCGCTGCGCCAGGGCAAGAGCGCCTCGCCCTGGAACATGTAGCCGGCGCGTTCGTTGATGCCGGCAAGGGGCTGGCCGAATACCTTCACCTGCCCCGACGACGGCGCCAACAAACCGGCGCTGACGTTGAGCAGCGTGGACTTGCCGCAACCGGTCGGGCCCACCACGGACACGAACTCACCTGGCGCAATGGCCAGGGTCGTGTCGCTGACCGCGGTGTAGCGCTGCGACCGGTCGTCACGCGAGACAAAAGTGCAACTTATGTTTTCCAGCGACAGTGCAGCTTCAGCCATTGGCATACTTCTCGTTGGCGCGGCGCGCGAAATCGTTGGTCCATACCTTCGACGGATCGACCTTCGCGCTGTCGAAGTCAGTCTGATAGGCGGCCAGCGCCTTGAGCGCGGTGGCCGCGCCATCTTCTGGAATCATGCCGTCAGGCGACAGGCCTTCCATGCTCTTGCCCAGCGCGGCCTTGTACACGGCCGGATCGCCGAGCAGATAGGTTTCCGGCACGACCTTGGCGATTTCGTCGGGGCCGGCCTTCTGGATCCACTTGTCGGCGCGCACGATGGCGTTGGTCAGCGCCTGGACAGTGTTGGGGTTGGCGTCGATGAACGCCTGCGGCGCATACAGGCAGCCGGCCGGCATGTTGCCGCCGAAAATCTCCTGCGTGTCCTTGAGCGTGCGCGTGTCGACGATGATCTGGATCTCGCCGGGCATTTCCAGCATCGAGACCACCGGGTCCGTGTTGGAGATGGCGTCGATCTGGCCGCTGCGAACGGCGGTCACGGCGCCCGCGCCGGCGCCCACGCCGATGAAGGAAACGTCCGAGGCCTTAAGTCCATGCTTGGCCAGGAAGAAGCTGACGACCATGTTGGTGGACGAACCCGGCGCGGTCACGCCGATCTTCTTGCCCTTCAGGTCGGCCGGGCCCTTGTAGCCCGGGATGTTCTTCTTGGACACGCCCACGCCGATCATCGGCGCGCGGCCTTGCAGCACGAAGGCGCGATAGGCCTGGCCCTTGGAATGCATGGACAGCGTGTGCTCGAAGGCGCCCGAGACCACGTCGGCGCTGCCGCCCACCACGGCCTGCAAGGCCTTGGAGCCGCCGGCAAAATCGGCGATGCTGACGTCCAGCCCTTCATCCTTGAAGTAGCCGCGCACCTCGGCAATCGTCAGCGGGAGGTAGTAGATCAGCGGCTTGCCGCCGACTGCGATCTGAACCTTGGTCTTTTCGAGTTTCTGCGCGCGCACGATGGCAGGGGCCATGCCCATGACGCCGGCAGCGCCGGCCATCTTGAGCAGTTCACGGCGGGTGACTGTCATTGGTTTGTCTCCTGGTTGTCGGGTTTTCCGATAGCGCCGGTCTTCGCCAGCTCGTCGATAGCCGCTGAATCATACCCCAGCGATTTCAGGACTTCCTCGGTATGTTCCCCTAATTTCGGGCCTACCCAGCGCGTCTGGCCGGGCGTTTCCGAAGGCTTTGGAACCACGCCTGGCAGCTTGACGGGGCTGCCGTCGGCGAGGCGATGCTGCTCGATCATGCGGCGCGCAAGGAACTGCGGATCGCTGAACATATCGGCCACGCTGTAGATCTTGCCGACCGGCACGTCGGCGCGCTTGAGCGTCTCAAGTGCCGATTCGATGCCGCGTCCGTCGCACCATTGCTGGATGGCGCCGTCGATCTCCTGGACACGCCGCGCGCGGCCGTCGTTGCGCACCAGGTCCGGATCCTCGGCCAGATCGTCGCGGCCGATGGCCCGCATCAGGCGATGAAAGATCGCGTCGCCATTGCCGGCGATGACGATGTTCTGGCCGTCGCGGGTGGTGTAGGTGTTGGACGGCACGATGCCGGGCAGCGCGCCGCCCGTACGCTCGCGCACCACGCCGGCCACGTCGTATTCGGGGACCAGGCTTTCCATCATGTTGAACACGGC
The DNA here is from genome assembly GCF_001428165.1 of Achromobacter sp. Root170. NCBI lineage: Bacteria > Pseudomonadati > Pseudomonadota > Betaproteobacteria > Burkholderiales > Alcaligenaceae > Achromobacter > Achromobacter sp. Root170. The sequence continues at coordinate 390,277 of NZ_LMHN01000017.1, read as the reverse complement.
TTCGTACAGGGCCACGTCAACCATCTGGCCCTGCCCTGCCCGGCATTCATCGCCCGTCTTGCCGTTCCAGCGGCCGCCGGTGGCGTCGCGATGGCGCAGCGCCATCATCGCGCCGATCACGCCATGCAGTGCCGCGATGGAGTCGCCGATGGAGATGCCCACGCGCAGCGGCGGACGGTCGGGATGGCCGGACACGTAGCGCAGGCCGCCCATCGATTCGCCGATGGCGCCAAAGCCGGGCTGATCCTTCATGGGGCCGGTCTGCCCATAGCCGGAAAGGCGGACCATGATGAGGGCGGGATTGATGGCTCTTAGCTGTTCGTAGCCCAGCCCCCACTTTTCCAGGACGCCGGGGCGGTAGTTTTCGACCACCACATCGGCGTCCAGCGCCAGCTTGCGGGCGATCTCCTGGGCGCGGGGGTCTTTCAGGTTGAGCGCGATGGATTGCTTGTTGCGGGCCTGCACCGTCCACCACAAGGAATTGCCCTCGTGCAGATGGCGCCAGCTGCGGATGGGATCGCCGCCGCCCGTGCCGTCAGGCCCGTGCGGGGTTTCCACCTTGATGACGTCGGCGCCGAATTCGCCGAAGATGCGCGCGGCGAACGGGCCGGCGATAAGCGTGCCGAGTTCCAGGACTTTGAGTCCGGTCAGCGCTGACATGGTTTGTCTTCCTCACATTGGTTGCCCTGCCGATGCGTTGCCGGCGGGCGTTCTGGTACCGCGAGCGTCAGGTGGTCTTGCGCTCCATCAATGCCCAGGCGATGGTGCCGGCGTCGACGTATTCAAGCTCGCTGCCGGCCGGCACACCACGCGCCAGGCGCGTGACCCGCAGGCCGCGCTCGCCAAGGGCCTCGCCCAGGAAGTGCGCGGTGGTCTCGCCTTCGGCCGTGAAGTTGGTGGCCAGGATGACCTCCTGTACCACGCCGTCGGTCGCGCGTTTGATGACGCGGTCGAAATCCAGCTCACGCGGGCCGATGCCTTCCAGCGGCGCGACGCGGCCCATGAGCACGTAGTACAGGCCGCGATAGCCGTGACTGGACTCGATCATGTTCTGGTCGGCCGGCGTTTCCACGATGCACAGCAGCGAGGGATCACGCTTTGCGTTGGAGCAGGTCGCGCAGACCTCGTCTTCGGAAAAGCTATTGCAGCGCGCGCAGTGCTTCAGATCCCGCACCGCGCCGGCAAGCGCCCGCCCCAGCATGTCCGCGCCTTGCGGATCATGCTGCAACAGGTGGTAGGCCATGCGTCTGGCCGATCGCACGCCCACGCCGGGCAGGCGACGCAGCGCTTCGATCAGCGAGACCAGCGGCTCGGGTTCAGGCAGTAAGGGATCCATTGCAGCCTATGGCAGCGGCTATCAGAACGGCAGCTTCATGCCCGGGGGCAGCGGCATGCCGGCGGTCACCGACGCCATCTTCTCCTGGGAGGTGGCTTCGGCCTTGCGCAGCGCGTCGTTGAACGCGGCGGCGACCAGGTCTTCCAGCATGTCCTTGTCGTCGGCCAGCAGCGACGGATCGATCTCGACGCGCTTGACGTCGTGACGGCAGGTCATCGTGACCTTCACCAGACCGCCGCCCGAGGCGCCTTCGACCTGGATGTCGGCCAGCGCGTCCTGCGCCTTCTTCATGTTTTCCTGCATCTGCTGCGCTTGGCGCATCAGGCCGGCGAGTTGTCCTTTCATCATGATGGGAGCTTCCTTGAACGAGGGGAATGAGGTTGGCCGCCGTCAGGCGGCGGCCGATGAATCAACGTGGCGGATCGAGCCAGGCACGACATGGCCTCCGAAATCCGCCAACAGCGCTTGCACAAAGGGATCGTCGGCCACGGCATTTTCGGCCGCCAGCTGGCGCGCCGCGCTCTCGGCCTGCGCCACGGCATACGCCGTGGCATCGCCGGTGACGCCGACCCGCACGTCTAGCCGGATGCCCTGCCCGAAATGTTCGCACAGGACGGTCTGCAGCCGCACGCGGCTTTCGCTTTCGGCCAGGGTCTTGACGGCCACGCGCAGGATGATGGCATCGCCCTGCACACCGGCCCATTCGCTCTGGCGCGCCAGTTCCGAGGCCAGGCCGGTCACCGGCAGCCGTGCGGCCAGTTCGGGCCAGGACGCCGCGTCCATGTCTGCCAGGCGCGGCGCGCGCGATTGGCGCTTGCGTGCGGGCGCGGGGCCATCGCGGCGGGCGGCGGGCGGTGCGGGTGCGGGCGACGGTGACGTGGCCAGCGTTTCAAAATCGTCGTCGGGGTCGGACGTGAAGCCGCTGTCAGGCATGAACCCGCCTTCGGCTTCGAAAGGAATTTCTTCGTCGACCCATGCCGGGGGACCGTCGGCGTCGTCCACGGCCGGGGCGATCGCCGCCGCGGCGGGCGTCACGGCCAGGGCGGCGGAATTTTGCGCTTTGGCGGAGACCGGGTTCGGCGAAGCGGCGTCGGCGGGGAGGTCTTCCCAAGGCGGGACATTGTTGGGATCCCCGGATTGCGGGGCGGACGCGGCGGACGATTGCGCCGGCGCCGCTGCGGCCGGCGGGGCCGGTTGCGCGGGGGCTGCCGCATCGTTTGCCGACGATATCGAGGGGCTATGGGCGGCGTCGGGCGAGGACGCGGAGCCGTCTGCCGGCGTGGCGGCGGCTGCGCCATCGAATGGCGCGCTGGCGTTGGCTGCCGGGGCACCAGGCATTGCCGTGTGGGCCGTGCTCGCGCCGGTCGTCACCGGATCGGCTGTCGGCGCGGCGGCGCCGTTGGGTACTGAGGTGAAGGCAGCGTCAGTGGCTGCCGCATTGGCGGTGGCCGACGCGTTTCCAGCCGGCGCGTTGTCCGCTGCCGAATTGTGGGCCGGCGCGGAAGCTGCCGTGGGGCCGGACGGGCCGGCGTCGGGTCTAGCGTCGATGGGTTGCCCGGCGGCTGCAGGCTGAGCCGCTGCCGAAGGAGCCGCTGCCGAAGGAGCCGCTGCCGAAGGAGCGTCTGCCGACTGCGCGGATGCCGGCACTGCGTCGGTCGATACCGCGTCGGTCGATACCGCGGCAGACGATACCGCGGCGGTCGGCACAGCCGCCGTCGACGAAGCGGCCGTTGACGCAGCACCTGGCTTAGAAGCGCCTGCCTCGGCGCCCGTGGGCGCGGCGATGGCCGCAGCTGCGGCGGGCGCTGCCGTCTGGCGGGCGGGTGCGGCGGGCGCTTCCAGCGCCGTCTGCGGGCCAGCGTCGCCATTGAGCGCCAGCATGCGCAGGCACGCCATGATGAAGCCTGCGTATTCGTCAGGCGCCAGCGTCAATTCGCCGCGGCTGTGCACCGCGACGGAATAGAAGAGTTGCACGGCGTCCGGATGGAGCGCCAGCGCCAGACGGGCGATGTCGGCGGCCAGCGGATCTTCGGCGGCGGTGACGCCAGTCACGCGCTGCTCGATCGCGACGCGCGACAGCAGCACGGCCAGGTCGGCCAGCGCGCCGGCATACGACAGCCCGCGGATCGCGAGTTCATCGGCCACGGCCAGCACGCCCTTGGCGTCGCCCGAGGACAAGGCGTCGAGCAGGCGGACGAGATGGCGCTGGTCGATGGTGCCGAGCATGCCGCGCACGGCGTCCTCGGTCAGGTTGCCCGCGCTGTAGGCAATGGCCTGGTCGGTGAGCGACAAGGCGTCGCGCATCGAACCCGACGCGGCCTGCCCGATCAGCCGCAGGGCCGGGATCTCAAAGCCCACGTCTTCCTGGCCGAGCACGGCCTGCAAGTGTCCGACGATGGAGTCGGCCGGCATCTGCTTCAGATTGAATTGCAGGCAACGCGACAAAACCGTCACCGGGATCTTCTGCGGATCGGTGGTGGCCAGGATGAACTTGACGTGCGGGGGCGGCTCTTCCAGCGTCTTGAGCATGGCGTTGAACGCGTGCCCGGTCAGCATGTGGACTTCGTCGATCATGTAGACCTTGAAGCGTCCCGCGCCGGGCGCATAGACCGCCTGCTCCAGGAGCTGCGTCATTTCCTCGACGCCGCGGTTGGACGCGGCGTCCAGCTCAAGGTAGTCGACGAAGCGGCCGGCATCGATCTCGGTGCAGGCGCGGCAGACGCCACAAGGCTTGGAGGTGATGCCGGTTTCGCAGTTGAGCGATTTGGCCAGGATGCGCGAGAGCGTGGTCTTGCCAACGCCCCGGGTTCCGGTGAACAGCCAGGCGTGATGCAGGCGTTGCGTGTCGAGCGCATGGGTGAGCGCGCGCACCACGTGATCCTGTCCCACCAGGGTATCGAACGATCGCGGCCGCCACTTGCGGGCCAATACCAGATAAGTCATGGCTGGATTGTAGAGCCTGATTGTTGAACCCGTTGATCGAGCGGGCTGGAATGCAAAGGGGACGGGCTTATTCCCGTGGAACGAATCCTTGGAAAATAACCCCGTCCCCTGTGAAAGCGATGTAGCAAACGCTACTGCCTTGAAGAATCCGGTTGGCGAGCCTTACTCCGGCACTGACCCTAAACGACTATGGCTGCTTCGTTCCCGACCTGACCAGGTTCACCGTCGAACCATGCGAAGGGGCCCGCCAGCCGAGATTCTAGCAGAGCTGCGCTTCGCGCGCTCGCTCGAATCTCGGCAGGCGGGCCCCGAGGGGCAATATGTGGGCCCCCTCCCCGGCCCTCCCCCCGAGGGGGAGGGGGTGGGGGCTTTGCTTCGCTTGCCCCTTCGGCTCGCTTCGCTTTGCCTTGCTTGGCTGCTTTGCATGGGGCAATTTCTTGGCGCGGGGGCGTTGCTTCGCTTGCCCTTTTGGCTCGCTTCGCTTTGCCTTGCTCCTATCCGGCGCTGCTTAGCGCGCGGGGCGTTGCTTCGCTTGCCCTTTTGGCTCGCTTCGCTTTGCCTTGCTCTCTGTGCGGGGCTGCTTTTGACGGAGGCGTTGCTTCGCTCGCCCCTTTTTCTCGCTTCGCGTGGTTGCCTCGAATGCCGCAGTTGCTTTTGCTTGGGGAGTTGCTTCGCTCGCCGTTGTGCTTGCCCTGTTGCGCGTTACTCCAGCAGATCTATCCATGCCTTTGCGCGCGGGAAGTACAACGCGGCTCGGGCGCTGCGGCCGTCCAGGGCGGTGACTTGGGTGCAGTAGCGCTGCAATTGTTCGCCGTGGCGTTGGCGCATGCGGATTGCGAAGGCGGCGGGGGATTCTCCGGGGTGGGGGCGGCCGGTTTTGTAGTCGACGATCAGCCAGCCGTCTTCGGTGCTGAGCGCCAGGTCGATGACCGAGACTTTTCCGGCCGCGTCGATAAGGGGCCATTCGCGGCGGGCGCCGGATTGGGATAGGAGCCAGAGGCCGCGTTCGTCTGCCAGGGTGGCTTGCAGTGTTTCCAGGACGGCCTCGGCGGCGGCGTCTGCCTGGCTGGCGGGGATGCCGGCTCGGGTGAGTTGGCGGCGCATGGCGGGCAGGCGGGGCGTGAGGGCCTCTGGGGGCCAGGCTTGTATGCCGTCCTGGCCGATGCGGGCAAGCCAGGCGTGGGCCAGGGTGCCGATGGCGGCGTCGTAGCCGGCTTCGAGTTGCCAGGCGGGATGTTCGGCGGCTTCGCCCCAGGCGCCTCGGGTGGCCGTGGCGAAGCCGGCGCTCATGGTGATGCTGGATTGGCGTTGCAGCTGCGCGAGGCCTGCGTTGTCGATGCGCCGCACGGGTTCGCCTTGCCATTCGGGGGCGTCGGTTTCTTCTTGCACCGTTTCGCCATTCAGCGAAGGTGGAACGGGCGGGGTCAGGCACGGCCACAGGCGGCCCAGCAGGCTGGCTGCGGGCGGGGTCTTGATTTGGCCAGAGGCTTCGTCGATCGAGACGTGTCCGACCAGGTGCAGACGTTTGCGGGCGCGGGTGGCGGCGACGTAGAGGAGACGGTCTATTTCGTAGGAGGCGCGGCGGGCTTCGCGGGCGCCCAGGTAGCGCGAGACCGGGTCTGCTTCTGTTTCGGCGCGAGGTTTGACCGGGCCGAAGAGGACGCGGCCGCCGCTTTGTTCGAAGCGCACCAGGGGAGCCTGATCGCCGCGCGGCGCGCGGTGCAGGCCGTACAGGATCACGGTTTCGAACTGCAGGCCCTTGGACTTGTGCATGGTCATGATCTCGACCGCGCCTTCGTCTTCATCCGCCGCGTCGGGCGCGGCAAAGAGGCGGGAGATGCCGGCGTCCAGGGCGGCCACGTCGATGTTGCCGTGCGGGGCAAGGCGTTCGACCAGTTGGAACAGGCTTTCCGCGTCGTTGGCGACCGACAGGCCAGCGTACAGGCCCGGTCCGCCCAGGCGGCGCCACAGCGATTCCACCCACGCGGCGAAGGGGATGGCGCCCGATGCGTTGCGTTTGTCCAGGAGGACCGACGCGACTTGGCGCAGGCGCGCGAATTCGTCGGGGCTGAGTATTGCTTGCGCGGACGGGACTTGCGGTTCTGGGGCGGGCGCGTCAAAGAGCGAGCCTTGCGGGCCGGATGCCTCGGGCGCTGCCGTTGCAATGGGCTGCGGGGCGATGCGCAAGGCGCATTCCAGCAGCACGGGCACCGGCGTGATGTGGTCGTCGCCGAAGAGCCGCTGCAACGAGGTGAGCGTCAAGCCGCAATAGGGCGCGCGCAGCACGGACAGCCACGCGAGGCGGTCGGCCGGATGCGACACGGCGCGCACGAGTTGCACCAGGTCGGCCACCACCGGCCGCAGCGCCAGCGGCACCAGGTCGACGGCGCGCGAGCGTATGCCTTCCTGTGCGAGCCGGCGCGTGAGGTTGCCCAGGTGACTGCGGGCGCGCACGAGAATCGCGACGGGGTGCTTGGCGCCCTTGTGATCGATCAGCGCCTGGCGCACCAGTCCCACGGCGATGTCTTCGGCCTGTTCTTCGGCGGGCGGCGCGCCCTCGCGCGACCATGCCGGATGAAAGCGCACCGCGGGGTCGGGCAGCGCCGGGTGGAAGGCCGTGGACGGACTGTACGCGATGGCGCCGGCGGCGGCGTCGCTACGCCGGGGCAGCAGGTCGACGAACGACTGGTTCACCCAGTCGACGATGCCTGCCTGCGAACGGAAGTTGTCCGTGAGGTTCAGGAAGTCGGGCTTGACCTCGCCCACGCCGATGTCGGCGACTTCGAGAAACAGGCCGACCTCTGCCTTGCGGAAGCGGTAGATCGACTGCATGGGATCGCCCACGAGGAACAGGCTGCGGCCATCGCCGGACTGCCAGCCTGCCGTGAGGGTACGCAGCAAGTCGAGCTGTGTCTGGCTGGTGTCCTGGAATTCGTCGATGAGCAGATGCCGGATCGAGGCGTCGAGTTTGAGCAGCAGTTCGCCCGGGTCGTCGGCGCTACCCAGCGCGGCCGCGGCCCGCTGGGCGATCTCGATGAAGTCGACCTCGCCTTTTTCGGCAAAGCGCAGCCGCAACTGCGCCACGGCCAGGGCAAGCGTCATGAGCTGCGCGCCCAGCACTTCCCATTGGGCATCGGTGAAATGCGGCGCCGGAATATCGCGCACGGCGTGCAAGCGGCGCACCCAGGCGGCTTGCGCGTCGGCGCCTTCCAGCCAGGCGACGAAGGGTTCCTTGTGCGCGCACTTGGCCGGGAACCCCAGGTTCTTGTTGACGGTCTTGCGCAGGGAGCCGGTGCTGGTCAGCAGCAGGTGCGCGACGGCGCGCCAGGCGTCCAGCAGTTCGGCGTCGGGTTGCAGTGCTTCGGTCCAGTCCAGCAACGCAGCCAGCTTGTTGTCGTCTTCGGCGTCCTGCAGGTGGGCGGCCGCCAGGCGCGCCGGGCCGCAAAGCGATTCGGACCAGCCGTAGGGCATGGCGGCGCACAAGGCATCGAGGTCTTCGCCGATGGCCTCGGCCAGCATGGCCTCCATGGCCTCGCGGTCGGAGCCGTGGCGAAGCAGCGGAAGCCATTGATCGCGCTGGCCCAGCATGTCGGCGATGGCGTCCTTGGCAGCCTGCACGTCGACGTCCAGGTGGCGCAGCAAAATGCGCACGGCCTCGTAGTCGTCCGCGAGATCGAGCGTGGCGCGCGCAGCGGCCTCGTAGTGCGAGCGCGCATCGTCGGTGATGTCCGGCATGCCGCCCAGCTCTGACAGCCACGGCATGCTGCGCACCAGCCCCGCGCAGAACGAGTCGATGGTGCGGATGGCGAGACGCGCGGGATGCTCCAGCAGATGCCAGCCCTGTTCGGCATTGCGCGCCAGCGCCGCGCGGGCGAGGTCCCAGCTGCGGCGTTCGTGCGCGGCCTCGGGAGGCGCATCCAGCCCGCGCCGCAGCTTGCTCAGCACACGGGCGTGCATCTCGGACGCGGCCTTGCGCGTGAACGTGATGGCGACGATTTCTTCGGGCCGGTTCACCGTGGCCAGCAAGGCCAGGATGCGGTCGGTGAGGAGCTCGGTCTTGCCTGAGCCTGCGGGCGCCTGGACGAGGAAGGACCGCGCGGGGTCGAGCGCATCCGCGCGAGCGGCGTGGTCATGCGGAAGGCGATCGGGTTCGGCCATGTTCATGCGTCCTCGTCGTCAAGATGCAAGCGCAGGAACGGCAAGGCATCGCAGTATTTCAGATCGTCGCGCCGGTAGGCGACGTTGGCCGCGTACCCCGCCACGTATTCGTCGGCCAGGGATTCGATCGCCACGCGCCAACGTTGGCGGATCTCGGGCCAGGACAGGCCGTCGAAGTATTTGCTTTCGCTGGCGAGTGTGACGCCGGGCATGCCCAGGTCTTCGTCGGCCAATCCTTGCGCGGCGACCTGCCGCGCGTGGATCTGCGCCAGCACCAGCCCCGCGGCTTCGCCGCCGGCCGCGTCGGCCAGGACCGATGCATAGAACGGCAACTGCACGTTCACGGGACGGCTGCGGGACCAGTCGGGCTCGGGCTTGGCCGCCGCCACGCCGGTCTTGTAGTCGACGATGACGTTGCGGCCGTCGGGCAGACGGTCGATGCGGTCCAACCGCAACTTCAGGTTCAACGCGCCACGCTGCCATTGATGGTTTTTTTCGACCTGTGCCACCGCGAACGGCAGGCGCTGCGCTTCGAGGTCCAGCCATGAGGCCAGCACGGCCTGGGCGCGCTGGCATTCCAGCGCGCGCAAGGCTGGCGCGTATTCCTTGAGTTCTTCGTCGGCGGCCTGCGCCACGGCCTGCTCCAGCAACGCCGGCAGACGGCCAGCCGCAAGCTGCTCGTGCAGCGCGTCCTGGTCGGGCATCATGCCCCACACCACTTCAAGCGCCTTGTGCAGGAACTGGCCACGCACGTTGACGGTGGCGGCATCGGCATAGGGCGCGAGCTCCCGGCCGCCGAGGCGATGGCGCACGAACGCCCAAAGCGGATTGCGCGCCTGCGTGTCCAGCACATCCAGCCCGCCCCCGCCGCGATTGCCGGCCGCCAATGGAGGCCCCTGCGAATCGTCGAGCGATTCCTGCGGCAAGGCGGCCTGCGCCGCCGTAAGCGCGGGCGTCCAGTCAGTAAGAGAGAGCGCCGCGATCAGTGGCGAAGGACGCAGCTCGCGCTCGCCATCCATGTGGGCGTGGCTGACGATGATGTCGGGCGCGCAGCGGCACAGCGCGGCAAACATGCCTTCGGCCCATTCGCGTTCGCGCTCGGGCGTGGCGCGCGGCGCCCGGGCCTGGCGCAGCACGGCAAGCGGCAGCAGCGGGTTTGGTTTGGGCGAAGCGGGCAACACGTCGTCTGTCAGGCCCAGCAGCCAGACGCCATCCCAGTAACCGCCTTCGGCTTCCAGCAACCCAAGGACGTCCAGCCGCGCGAGCGGATCGCGCTGCGGCTGGAACGAGGAGGACCGCGCCACGCTTTCCAGCAGGTTCACGGCGGCCACGCCGCCCAGGCGGCCCGCGGCCGGCGCCAGCGCCGAAAAGCTGCCGAGCGCATCGCCCAGCGCGCCCATGACCTGATAACCCACGCTGTCGAGCGGGGCTTCGCCGGGAAAGCCCAGCGCCGTCAAGGCGGCCTTCATGCGCAGCATCCAGACGTCGCACGTGGCCTGGCGGCCGCCTTGCGTCCAGATTTCGGTGGCGTGGTTCCAGGCCTGCGCCAACGCCGGCAGATCGGCAAGCAACTTGCGCCATGCTTGCGGGGCGACATGCAATTGCCCCTGGCGCCGCCAGCGCGCGTCGATGGCGGCAAGCCGCGCGCGGTCGCGCACGTCACCGGCGCAATGGCCTGCAAGCAACGCGGCGCCCAGGACGCCGACGCCGCAGCCCTTGCCCTGCGCGCATTCGGCCAGCGCCCGCAGCCAGGCCAGCGCGGCGCGGGCCATGGGCCATTCGTCGAGCGGCCGGCCCACGGCAACGTTGAACGCAAACGCTGGCGCGCCGTCGCGCCCGGCCAGCGCCTGGCTGAGCACGCGGCGCGCGAAGGGGGATTCGGCTTCCAGTTGCGGCGACACGATGGCATAACGCCCGGCGAGGTCGGCCTTCAAACGGCTGGCCGCCCAGTCGGCGGCGGCGCGCCATTCGGCGCCCTGATCCGCGGCCTCGAAGCGCTGCGCCACTGCCGCCACACGCTGGGTATCGCGCCATTGCGCCACGCGCGTGCCCTGGGCCTCGAATGCGTGCAGCAGGCGCTGAAAGCGGGGCGAGATGTCGGTAAACCCGGCAAGCACCAGTTGCAGCGGCGTGGCAAGGCGTCCGGCTTCGAGGGCGCGCAGCACGCGCGCGTAACCCTGGTTGGCGTCTTCGGCATCGATGCCGGCCAGCGTGTGGCGATAGCGCTCGCGCCAGCGCGCAAAGCCGCGGTATTCGTCGGTGTCCGCGCCGGACGGCACCTGCAGCGCCCATTCGTCCATCAGCAGGTCCGCATCCATGGACAGCCGCGCCGCCTGACTGGCATCCAGCAGGACGCGCTCGGCTTCTTCGAGGCGGATGGCTTCGGTCCAGACGAGCTGCGTGGCAAAACTGTCCAGCCGGTAGGCGGGCACGTCTTCGTCCGATTCGAACGCGAGTTCATTGGCGGATTCAGCGAGCCAGGCGGACAGCGGCAGGATGCGCGGCAGCTCGCTGACCTGGCGTTCCTGGCGCAGCAATCCGGCGAGCTCTAGCGTGAGGCGGCGCGACAGGCGGTTGTTCACCGTGAGCACGAGCGTGTCTGCCGCGGGCAGACTGGCGATGTCCGGCAACGAGAGATCGGAGTAGGAAGGCGCTGCGTCCTGCATGGTCATCCAAGGGCGCGCGCGGCGGGCAGCCGCGCGACAGAAAGCAATGAAAAAGGCGGAGAAAAATCTCCGCCGTAGGATACCGCGAGGCGGCCGCCGCGACGCGGCGGTTGCGGTAAGCCGAGCCCTGTCAAAACCCGCAGAGTGCGGCCAGGTTTTCCCAGTGAATCTGCATCTCGGGCGTGGTGTAGCCCCAGAACGCCAGCCCCAGCACCGCGGCCAGCGCCAGCACGCCCACCGCTCGCCAGCCTTTGCGGCGACGGGTTTGGGAATGCGGTCCGAGGGTCACGGCGGGGCTCCGGCAGGTCGCGGTCAGGCCGTGGCGGGCTGCGCCGGCGCGACCGGCTGCTCGCGCACGGGCAGGCAGAGCAGCGCCGCGATGACGGCCAGCGCCACGCCCAGCCACCAGACCAGATCGTAGCTGCCGGTCTTGGCATACGCGTAACCGCCCAGCCACACGCCAATGAAGCTGCCCAACTGATGGCCGAGAAACACGATGCCCGAGAGCGTGGCCGCATAACGCAAGCCGTAGATCTGGCCAATGAGCCCTTGCGTCAGCGGCACGGTGCCCAGCCAGAACAATCCCATCCATGCCGCGAAGGCATAGAGCACCCACGGCGTCAGCGGCACCGACAGCAGCAACAGGATGCCGAACGCGCGCATGAAGTACACCACCGCCAGCAGCCGCTTCTTGCTGTATTTGCCGCCCAGCTTGCCGGCGTAGAACGAACCCAGGACGTTGAACAGGCCGATGAGCGCGATCGCGGTGGCGCCCTGCCCGGCCGTCAGCCCGCCGTCGGTCACATAGGCCGGCAAGTGCAGCGTGATGAACGCGGTGTGAAAGCCGCAGACGAAGTAGCTCCAGAACAGGAAGTGGAACGACGGATGGCGCACGGCCTGCTTGATGGCGGTGCCCAGCGACTGATGAGGACCGGCGTGCGCTTGGGGGCGGCCGCGCAGGAAATACGCCAAAGGCGCGCCGCAAGCCACGAACAGCGACAGCACCCAGAGCGCGCCCGTCCAGTCCAGCCCGCTGATGAGCAGCTGCCCGGTCGGCACCACGGCAAACTGGCCCAGCGAGCCGCCCGCGCTGGCGATGCCCATCGCCGTGCTGCGGTAGGCGGGCGGCACGGCGCGCGCGACGACGGGCAGGATGACGGGGAACGTGGTGCCCGCCTGTCCCAGTCCGACCAGCACGCCCGCGGTCAGGTAAAGCGTAGCCTCGTCGGTGGCAAAGCGCGTGCCGATCAGGCCCAGCATGTACAGCACGGCGCCCAGCGCAATGGTGCGGCCAGACCCATAACGGTCGGCCAGCATGCCCATGAAGATACAGGCCACGCCCCACACGAGGTTCTGCAGGGCAAACGCCATCGAAAATACTTCACGGCTCCAGCCGTGCGTCAGGCCCATCGGCTGCATGAACAGGCCGAAGGTGGCGCGCACCCCCATGGCAAGCAGCACGACCAGGGTGCCCAAGACAATGGTGCGTGCGGAAATGGTATCGGTTTGGCTAGACATGAAACCCGTGTCTGGTTGTTTTTTGGGTTTGCGCCCCCTCCTCGGGGCGGCCCCACGCAGCGGTGGGACGCGAACATCATATACAAGTCAGCATGCGGGTCCGTGAATACCCGCGTTGCCGCAACAAGCTTCACCCGAGAGGCCATCCCGGGCGAGCGCCCGGCGCGCGGTGATTTGGGCGTTGCCGCGCCTGCTGATAGACTTGCGTCCTGCTTCGAAGCCCGCGTCTGCAGTGCTAAACTTCGGCTCGCAAGTTCCGCAGCAATTTCAAGGCCTTAATGCAAAGCGCCCCCAGTTCTGGCGGCCCTTTTCCGTCGATGGCGACGGCACTGCCTTGCGCCCCCCCCCTCCTCGCTCGCCGTAGTTAAATGGATATAACCGGCCCCTCCTAAGGGTCAATTGGTGGTTCGATTCCACCCGGCGAGGCCAGCTTCGGCCTCGACTCCGCGCGCAGATTCTTCTCAAAAAAGTCCACCTATTCAGCCAGATGAGGGTTAATCCGGGCTACGCTCTTGCGCGCCGCGCGGTTAGCTTTGCGGCTTCCGACTTGTGACTAATTGATGCGGCCACAATCCGTCACGGTTTTTTTTCTGAAAAACTCGCAAATCGCCTTGCGCACTACTTGAAATTGCTGTTTAAATTCGACGCGTAAGCCCATAATTCATCTGGACTTTTTCTGATCCGACGAAACGCCGGCTTAAGAAATATTTGCTCACAGACCACAAGCCTGCCCAACCATGGCCTTTTCCTGGAAACGTGCAATTGCGAACGCCATAGCGCCTGCCGCGCTGGCGGTGTGCGCGCTCCTGCCCCCTGCGGCGCAAGCAGCCAAAAATTCCGACCCTTGCAAGACCAACGCCAAGTCGGCGGCCTGCAAGGCGCAACAAGCCAAGAAAGCGCCGGCGCCCAAGGCGGGCTCCGGCAAGAGCGCCGCCGCCAAGCAGGCGGCGCCGTCCGCCAAGAAGGCGCCGCCCAAATCCTCGTCGGCCAAGAAGGCGCCGCCCAAGAGCGGCAAGCAGGTCGCCGCGAAAGGCACGCCGCCCAAGAAATCGGGCGCTGCCGGCAAGGGCGGCAAGACGGACAAGGCCGCACGCGGCCGGCGCGTAGCCACCGCCGGCGCAGCCAGCGCGGCCATGCCGCCGCCCGCCGCCTCGGCGCGCGCCGAAGCGGCCGCGCTGCGGTCCAGCACCGCTTACGTGCAAGACCTTGAAACCTCCACCGTCATCTTCGCCAAGAACGAAAACGTCGTGCGCCCCATCGCTTCCATCTCGAAGCTGATGACGGCCGTCGTCGTGGTGGACGCCAACCTGCCGATGGACGAAATGCTGGAGATCACCGACGAGGACGTCGACGAGCTCAAGCACACGACGTCGCGGCTGCGGGTGGGCACCAAGCTGTCGCGCGGCGACATGCTGCATCTGGCGCTGATGTCTTCCGAGAACCGCGCCGCCAACGCGCTGGGCCGCCACTATCCGGGCGGGCTGCGCGCCTTCGTGGCCGCCATGAACGCCAAGGCGCAGTCGCTGGGCATGACCAGCACGCGGTTCATCGAGCCGACGGGCCTGTCCAGCAACAACGTGTCGTCGCCGCATGACCTGGCCCGCCTCTTGCGCGCCGCGTCGCAGCGCCCGCTGATCCATCGCTACTCCACCGATACCGAGTACGAGGTCGAGATCAACAACCGCACGCAGACCTTCCGCAACACCAACCTGCTGGTGCGCAAGCCCGACTGGGACATCAAGGTGTCCAAGACGGGTTACATCAATGAAGCGGGCGAATGCCTGGTGATGCTGGCGCGCATCAACGGCCGCGATCTGGCCATCGTGCTGCTGGATTCGCAGGGCAAGCTTTCGCGCATCGGCGATGCCGTGCGCATCCGCCGCATCGTGCAAAGCGAAGTGGCCATGGCGTCGATTGCCTCGGGCGGCTGATGCCAGCCTGACCGCTCCACACGGCAAAACGAAGGGCCCGATCTTATCGGGCCCTTTTGCATGGTGCGGCAAAGCGGTTCACGCCGCGCGGCGCTTAGCGGGGACGGGCTGGGCGTCGCAGAGCGAAGGCGGCAGCCCTTCCAGGACGGCTTTCGCATTGAGCGATCGGATCGGCACGCTGGCGTCGCGCGGGATCCTGCCCTCGGCCTGCAACAGCTGATACCGCAGGCAGCACACGCGGAGGAACGAGGTGAAGTTGGCGGCCTCGCCGCGGTACTCGACCAGTTCGTCGTACAGGCGTTCGATCAGTTGGGTGACCCGCAGGCCGTCTCGGCCGGCGATTTCTTCGAGGACCTGCCAGAACAGGTGCTCGAGCCGCAGGCTGGTCGCCACGCCGTGCAGGCGCAAGGACCGGGTTTCGCACGCATATGAATGCTCGGTGGCGCGGATGAAGATTTCACACATGGGAGCTCCTGGGCATCGGCGACACGCAGCCGGACCGGCGCGCCTGCGATCGACTGTACGACGATTGCCGCGCCTGCCGCAATACGCCCGCCTTCCCGCGCCGATTGATGTACATCATGGATTTGAGCGCGCAAGCGTTCGAGCATAGTGAAACTGATCAGACTTCGGAGGTAGTGATGGACAAAACCATGAAGGCCGCAGTTGCACGCGCATTTGGCAAACCCCTGGTGATCGAGGAAGTCGCCGTGCCGCGCCCGGGCCCGGGCGAGCTCCTGGTGAAGATCGAAGCCTGCGGCGTCTGCCACACGGACCTGCACGCCGTGGAAGGCGACTGGCCCGTCAAACCCAATCCCCCTTTCATTCCCGGCCACGAGGGCGTTGGCCACGTCGTGGCCGTGGGCGCCGGCGTCAACCACGTCAAGGAAGGCGACCGGGTCGGGATCCCCTGGCTGTATTCCGCCTGCGGACATTGCGAACACTGCCTGGGCGGCTGGGAAACCCTTTGCGAGCAGCAGCAGAACACGGGTTACTCCGTCAACGGCGGCTTTGCCGAATACGCGCTGGCGGCCGCCGACTACGTGGGCCTGCTGCCCAAGAACGTCGGCTTTGTCGACGTGGCGCCGGTGCTGTGCGCCGGCGTCACGGTTTATAAGGGCCTGAAGATGACGGACACCCGGCCCGGCAACTGGGTGGTCATTTCGGGCATTGGCGGCCTGGGTCACATGGCGGTGCAGTACGCCAAGGCGATGGGCCTGAATGTGGCGGCCGTGGACATCGATGACGCCAAGCTCGACTTCGCGCGCCGGCTTGGCGCGGAAGTCACCGTCAACGCGATGAACACCGATCCGGCCGCCTACCTGAAGCGGGAAATCGGCGGCGCGCATGGCGCGCTGATCACGGCGGTGTCGCCCAAGGCCTTCGAGCAGGCGCTGGGAATGGTGCGCCGGGGCGGCACGATTTCGCTGAACGGCCTGCCGCCAGGAGACTTCCCGCTGTCGATCTTCGACATGGTGCTCAATGGCGTGACGGTGCGCGGTTCCATCGTGGGCTCCCGGCTGGATCTGCAGGAATCGCTGCAGTTTGCCGAGGAAGGCAAGGTCCACGCCACCGTCGCCACCGAAAGCCTGGACAACATCAACAGCGTGTTCGACCGCATGAAGAAGGGCCAGATCGAAGGCCGCATCGTGCTCGACTTCGCCTGATCGCTTTGCGCCCATACTCGCCCCGGGGTGCGGCATTTGCCGCACCCCGTGGCTGATCGCAGCGAAACGGCGCTCTCACGCCCCCCGCGCGAGCGGTCAGGGCGTGATCTTCGTGCCCAACACCGCCAGAAACTGCGCCATCCACGCCGGATGGGCAGGCCAGGCGGGCGCCGACACCAGGTTGCCGTCGGTGTAGGCCTGGTCGACGGCGATCTCGGCATAGGTGCCGCCGGCCAGCCGGACCTCGGGCGCGCACGCAGGGTACGCCGAGCAGGTGCGGCCCTTCAGCACGCCGGCCGCGGCCAGGATTTGCGCGCCGTGGCACACCGCGGCGATGGGCTTGTTGGCCTTGTCGAATTCACGCACGATATCCAGCACCTTTTCATTCAGGCGCAGGTATTCGGGGGCGCGTCCGCCGGGGATCACCAACCCGTCGTAGGACGAGGGCTCGACGCGGTCGAAGTCGTAATTCAGCGTGAAGTTGTGGCCGCGCTTTTCCGTGTAGGTCTGCGCGCCCTCGAAGTCATGGATGGACGTGGCAACCGTGTCGCCGGCCTTCTTGTCCGGGCAGACCGCGTGCACCGTGTGCCCCACGGTCAGCAGCGTCTGGAACGGCACCATGGTTTCGTAGTCTTCGGCGTAGTCGCCGACCAGCATCAACAGTCGTTTGCTCATGATTGTCTCCTTGGGATGAGGGTGGGGGCCAGTTCCTGGTCTTCTCGTCCCATTGTGCGCGCCGCGCCGGCGGGGCGGGTGGTAATGGGATACCACCGGCGCGGGATACGACCGCCAAGCGCCGCCCTACTCCAACGCCACCGTCACCGGCCGCGCGCCCAGCAGGTCCACCAGCACCTTGGGATCGATGCCTACCAGATACCCGCGCCGCCCGCCGTTGATGTAGACCGCCGGATACGTCAGCACCTCGGCCTCCACCCACACCGGCATCTTCTTGCGGGTGCCGAAGGGCGACGTGCCGCCCACCTGGTAGCCGGAGTGGCGCTGCGCGACCTCGGGCTTGCAGGGTTCGACCTTCTTCAGGCCGGCCTGCCGCGCCAGGTTCTTGGTGGAGACTTCGCGGTCCCCGTGCATGACCACGATCAGCGGCTTGGCCGATTCGTCCTCCATCACCAGCGTCTTGACCACCGCGTGCGGGTCCAGGCCAAGCTGGCGCGCGGCTTCGCCTGCGCCGCCGTGGTCGACGTAGTCGTAGGTGTGCTCGGTGTAGGCCACCTTGTGCTGCTTGAGGAACTGGGTGGCGGGTGTTTCGGAAACGTGGCGGGCTTTGCTCATGGGTATGCCGGTTGAAAAGGGAATGGTGGGCGGCGGCTAGCCGCGCGGGTGATGGGCCGCGTGCAATGCCTTCAGGCGTTCGCGCGCCACGTGGGTGTAGATCTGCGTGGTGGAGATGTCTGCGTGGCCCAGCAGCATCTGCACCACGCGCAGGTCCGCGCCGTGATTCAGAAGGTGCGTGGCAAAGGCGTGGCGCAGCACGTGTGGCGACAGGGGCGCATGCACGCCCGCGATCACGGCGTATTTCTTGACCAGTTGCCAGAACGCCTGCCGCGACATCGCCTCGGCGCGGCTGGTGATGAAAAGCGCATCGCTGACGCGGCCCGCCGCCAGTTCCGGGCGGGCGGTATTCAGATACTGCGCAATCCAGTGCGCGGCTTCGGCGCCCAGCGGCACCAGACGATCCTTGCCGCCCTTGCCCAGCACCACCCGCACCACGCCTTCGTTCAGGCTAACGTCCAGCGAGCGCACGCCCACCAGCTCGGACACGCGCAGCCCGGTGGCATACAAGGTCTCGAGCATGGCGCGGTCGCGCAGGCCGCGCGGCTGGCCGAGGTCAGGCGCCCGCAGCAGGGCGTCCACCTGCTGCTCGGACAGCGTCTTGGGCATGCGCGGCGGTTGCTTGGCGGCGACCAGCGTCAGGCACGGATCGCGTTCGGCGCGGTGTTCACGTAGCGCCCAGGCGTAGAAGCGGCGCAGCGCCGCCAGCCGGCGGTTGGCGGTGGTGGCGCGGGTTTCTTCGTGGCGGAACGCGAACCAGGCCTCGATATCCGCCTTCTGCGCATCGCGGATCGGCTTGGCCGGCCCGACGGGCATGGTCTGCGCACGCTCGGGTTCGCCGTGCCGGTCGGCCAGCTCCCGGGCGTAGGCCTCGGGGTCTTCGAGCCAGCGGGCAAAACCGGTCAGGTCGCGGCGGTAGGCGGCCAGGGTATTGGCGGAAAGACCGTCCTCGAGCCAGACGGCGTCGATGAAGGCGTCGATATCGGCCTGGGAGGCCAGCGGCTGGCGGGCGGTGGACATGGCGGGATTCTACGGCGCGGCGCGGTTGGGCAGGCGCTCGCCCACACCGGCGGCGGCGGACTTGAGCCAGGACTCGAACACCTTCAGCGCCTCGGAGCGCTCGCTGCGCTGCGGATAGCCGAAGTAATACCCCTGGCTGACCGCCAGCGACTGCGGCACGGGCATGACGAGGGCGCCCTGGTCCAACGCCGGTTGCGCCAGAAAGCGCGGCATCAGCCCGACGCCCAGCCCAGCCTGCACCGCCGCCATCACCATGGTGAAAAGCTCATATCGGGGGCCGCCGGCCGCCTGCGGCCCGTACAGATGGCCATTGGCTGCGTACCACTGGCGCCAGGCGTCCGGCCGCGAGGCCAGATGCAGGTGCGTCATGCCGGTCAGCGCGGCGCCCCCCGCTTGCGCCACGCGTTCGGCCAATTCGGGCGCGCAGACCGGCACCAGCTCGCGCTCGGGGAACAGCAGCCCGCCCTGCGTGCCGGGCCAAAGCCCGTCCCCGTGATACAGCGCGCCGTCGAACGGCTGGTCCTTGAACTGGAACGGCAGCGTGCGCACGGAGAGGCTGACGGTGATGTCGCCGTGCTCGCGCTGGAAATCCGCGAGGCGCGGGATCAGCCAGGTGGTGGCCAGGGTGGGCACGACGGCAATGTGGATGCTGCGCCCCATGCCGGTCCGGCTGACAAGCCCGAAGGTGTCTTTTTCGATCTGGTCCAGATGGTGACGGATGCGGCCGGCGTATTCGGCGCCGTGGTCGGTCAGCACGATGCGGCGGCGCACCCGGGTGAAAAGCTGCACGCCCAGCCGCGCCTCCAGGCTGGCCACCTGCCGGTAGACCGCGCTGTGGGTCAGCGACAGCTCCTCGGCGGCGCGCGAAAAACTGCCCAGCCGGGCCGAGGCCTCGAATGCCTGCAGGGCGCTCAGATTGGGAATGCCGTTTCTCATGGAGGGAATGCCGCCTGAAATGCGGCCCGTCGCGGCGCGCGCGCATGTTGCAGCGCACCAGGCGGGACGTGCCGGGGGATCAACAGAATGTGCAATTTTATCAATTGCGTTGTGCGCTCAGGGAACATATGCTCGGCAGTTCTACCCTAGGCTAACCACGACACCACCATGCCTCAGCAAGATTCCCGCCTTGGCGGTCACATTCTGGTCGACCAATTGGTCGCCCAGGGCGTCAAACATGTATTTTGTGTCCCCGGCGAAAGCTATCTGGCGGTGCTGGACGGCCTGCACGATGCCGACATCAAGGTCACGGTGTGCCGCCAGGAAGGTGGCGCGGCCATGATGGCCGACGCGCACGGCAAGCTGACGGGCGAACCCGGCGTCTGCATGGTGACGCGCGGCCCCGGCGCCGCCAACGCGCTGGCCGGCGTGCACATCTCCAAACAGGACTCCACGCCGATGATCCTGTTTGTCGGCCAGATCGAGCGCGGCATGCGCGAGCGCGAGGCCTTCCAGGAAATGGACTACCGCGCCGTGTTCGGCACGCAGGCCAAGTGGGTGACCGAGATCGATCAGGTCGAACGCATTCCCGAACTGATCTCGCGCGCGTTTCACATCGCGACCTCGGGCCGCCCCGGTCCGGTGGTGATCGCGCTGCCGGAAGACATGCTGGTCGAGGCAGCCAAAGTGGCCGACGCCCCGCGTTACGAAGTCATCGATGCGGCCCCCACGGCTGGCCAGCTGGCCGATCTGGAAAAGCTGCTGGCCGGCGCGAAGAACCCCGTCGCCATTCTGGGCGGCACGCGTTGGGACGCCCGCGCCGTGCAGCAGTTCGCCGATTTCGCGCAGTTGCATTCGCTGCCGACCGCCGTGTCGTTCCGCCGCCAGATGCTGTTTCCCGCGGACCATCCTTGCTTCATCGGCGACGTGGGCCTGGGCATCAACCCGGCGCTGCTCAAGCGCGTGGCCGATGCCGACCTGATCCTGCTGGTGGGCGGACGCATGTCGGAAAACCCCAGCCAGGCCTACACGCTGCTGGACATTCCCGTGCCCAAGCAAAAGCTGGTGCACGTGCATCCCGACGCCGCGGAACTGGGCCGGGTGTACCGCCCCACCCTCGCCATCAACACCTCGCCGTCCGCCTTCGCCGCGACGCTGGCCGGCCTGAAGGCGCCTGCCGCCCCCGCTTGGGCCGACGGCACGAAGGCGATGCGCGAGTCGTACCTGAAATGGAGCGATCCCGACGCCATCACCACACCGGGCGCGCTGCAGCTGGGCCAGGTCATGGCGTATCTGGAAAAGACCCTGCCCGCCGACGCGATCATGACCAACGGCGCGGGCAACTACGCCACCTGGCTGCACCGCTTTCACCGCTTCACCCGCTTCGGCACGCAGCTTGCGCCGACTTCCGGGTCCATGGGCTACGGCCTGCCGGCAGCGGTGGGCGCCAAGCGCGTGTGGCCGGACAAGACCGTCGTGTGCTTCGCGGGCGACGGCTGCTTCCTGATGCACGGCCAGGAATTTGCGACGGCCGTGCAATACGACCTGCCCATCATCGTGGTGCTGGTGGACAACGGCATGTACGGCACGATCCGCATGCACCAGGAAAAGCACTATCCGGGCCGCATTTCCGCGACCCAGTTGAAGAACCCCGATTTCGCCGACTACGCGCGCGCCTTTGGCGGCCACGGCGAACGCGTGGAGACCACCGAACAGTTCGGTCCGGCATTTGAACGTGCATTGGCCAGCGGCAAGCCGGCGATCCTGCACTGCTTCATCGATCCGGAAACCATCAGCCCGTCCACGACCCTCGAAAAGATCCGCGAGGCGGCGCTGAAGGC
Source organism: Achromobacter sp. Root170 (assembly GCF_001428165.1). NCBI lineage: Bacteria > Pseudomonadati > Pseudomonadota > Betaproteobacteria > Burkholderiales > Alcaligenaceae > Achromobacter > Achromobacter sp. Root170. The sequence goes on along the minus strand of NZ_LMHN01000017.1, from coordinate 368,971 downwards.
TCAGCACTGAACCCTGCACGGGCGTCAGGACCGGCGGCGCGCTCAGGCGCACCGCCGTGCAAACCCCAACTTGCCGCCCGAATTATTTTAAGTTTAAACTTTCTAGATTCCGATCACGGAAATCCATAGCGGAGACCCAGCATGTCCTCGAATCCCTCCTTCCACTGGCAAGACCCCCTGTTGCTGGATCAGCAGCTGACCGAAGAAGAGCGTATGGTGCGCGACGCCGCCTACGCCTACTCGCAGGACAAGCTGGCGCCGCGCGTGCTCAACGCTTTCCGCAACGAAAAGACCGATCCCGAGATCTTCTCCGAAATGGGCGAGCTCGGCCTGCTGGGCGCCACCATCCCCGTCGAATACGGCGGCGCTGGCCTGAACTACGTCAGCTACGGCCTGATCGCCCGTGAAGTCGAACGCGTCGACTCCGGCTACCGCTCGATGATGAGCGTGCAGTCCTCGCTGGTCATGGTGCCGATCAACGAATTCGGCAGCGAAGAACAAAAGAAGAAGTACCTGCCCAAGCTGGCGCGCGGCGAATGGATCGGCTGCTTCGGCCTGACCGAACCCAATCACGGCTCCGACCCCAACGGCATGGAAACCCGCGCGGTCAAGACCGCCGACGGCTACAAGCTGAGCGGCAACAAGATGTGGATCACCAACTCGCCGATCGCGGACGTGTTCGTGGTGTGGGCCAAGTGCGTCGGCGGCGACTTCGACGGCAAGATCCGCGGCTTCATCCTGGAAAAGGGCATGAAGGGCCTGTCCGCCCCCGCCATCCACGGCAAGGTCGGCCTGCGCGCGTCGATCACCGGTGAAATCGTCATGGACGAGGTGGAAGTGTCCGCCGACCAGATGATGCCCGGCGTGTCCGGCCTGAAGGGTCCGTTCACCTGCCTGAACTCCGCCCGTTACGGCATCGCCTGGGGCGCTGTCGGCGCCGCCGAAGCCTGCTGGCACACCGCCCGCCAATACACCCTGGACCGCAAGCAGTTCGGCCGCCCGCTCGCCGCCAACCAGCTGATCCAGAAGAAGCTGGCCGACATGCAGACCGAAATCACGCTGGCGCTGCAAGGCTGCCTGCGCCTGGGCCGCATGAAGGACGAAGGCACCGCCGCCGTGGAAATCACCTCGATCATGAAGCGCAACTCGTGCGGCAAGGCGCTGGACATCGCCCGCCTGGCCCGCGACATGCTGGGCGGCAACGGCATCTCCGACGAATTCGGCGTGGCCCGTCACCTGGTGAACCTGGAAGTGGTCAACACCTACGAAGGCACCCACGACGTGCACGCCCTGATCCTGGGCCGCGCCCAGACCGGCATCCAGGCGTTCTATTGATCGCCTGCCTGGTGTAGCGAAGGAGGCCGCCCATGGGGCGGCCTTTTTTTTGGCGCGTTGCGGCAGCGCCAGGTGACTGACACCCTCTGCGCCGCCGCAACAAGCTGACGGCCACCTCCCCAGGGTGTCAGACACCGACCGAATGGGACTACGCCATACGTCCGATCCCTCCCCGCCTGCGCATTGCCGAAAGCCCGACTAGGCGTACGCCTGTATACCTCTTACGCTTCACGGGTCCCTTCACGAGGAGTCGCGCATGCACGGCATCACCCCCCTGCGCCTGGCGGCAGTCGTCGCCATGGCGTTCATCGCCCAAGGCGCTCAGGCCGCCACGACGCTCACCATGACCACCGAGTACCCGGCCACCTCCATGCCGGGTCAAGGCGTGTCCACGTTCGCCGAACTGGTTCGGGCCAAGTCGGCCGGCAATGTCGTCATCGACGCGAGCTTCGACGCCGCCAAGGGCATCAAGTCGGGCGACATGATCGAGGCCGTGCAGACGCGCAAGGTGGATGCGGGCGACGCCTTTGCCGGCGCGCTGGCCACGAAGTATCCGATCTTTGGCGTCTCGTCCTTGCCCTTCCTGGCCGACTCGTTGTCCAAGGCGCGCAATCTGAACAAGGCGGCGCGCCCGGCGTACGAGAAGCTGCTGGCCGCGCATGGCCAGAAGCTGCTCTACACCACGCCGTGGCCCGCGTCGGGCATCTGGTCCAAGCAAAAGCTGGACAGCGTGGCGGCGCTCAAGCGCCTCTCCATCCGCACCTACGATGCGACCTCGCAGGACGTCATGCAGCGGGCCGGCGCAAAGGCGCAGAACATTTCGTTCGCGGACGCCATGCCGCGCATCGCATCCGGCGAGGTGAACGCGGTGCTGTCTTCCGGCGATGGCGGCGCGGGCCGCAAGCTGTGGGAATACCTGCCGAATTTTGCCGAGATCAACTACGCCATGCCGGTCTCGGTGGCGACGATGAACCTGAAGGCCTACGAGGCGCTGGATGCGCGCTCGCGCAAGGCCATCGACCAGGCAGCCGCGCAGACCGAGGCCGAGCAGTGGAAACGCATCGAGGGCCGCCTGCAGCAGAACTACGCGAACATGCGCAAGAACGGCGTCGCGATCAACACCGCCGTGCCCCCGGCGGTGAAGAAGGCGTTGAAGGACGCTTCCGCCGAATCGATCAATGCGTGGAAGGCGGCGGCCGGCCCGGAGGCGGCCGCCATTCTCAAGCAGGCGAGCAAGCGGTAGCCGCTGCGCCTAGTTGTTGCCGGACAGGTCGAACAGGCTGGTCGCGTCCATTTCCAGCACGCTTTCGTCGTGCTGGTTCACGACCGTCCATGCCCAGTTGATGATGCCCAAATCGGGGCGCGAGGACGAGTGCCGCGCGCCCTGCACGCGCGCGTGCAGGCGCAGGGTGTCGCCGGGGCGTACCGGCGTGCGCCAGCGGACTTCGCCCAGGCCGGGCGAACCGAAGGATTCGGAATCATGCAGGGCGGCGTCGACCGCCATGCGCATGGCCATCGCGCAGGTGTGCCAGCCGCTGGCGATCAGCCCGCCCCAGCGGCCTTCCGCGGCGCGCTGCGGATCGGTATGGAACCACTGGGGATCGTACTTGCGGGCGAACTCCAGGATCTCCGCTTCCGTCACGGTGACCGGCCCCGCCTTGATCACCATGCCGTCCTTGAATTCGGCGAACTTCATGTTGTTTTTCCCCTGCCAACGAAAACGGCGCGCCCAGGCGCGCCGTTCGTCACGCAACTGTTGTTGGAATCAGTACGTCTCGAAGTGCAGCCGGCCTTCACGGCGCAGCGCATCATGCAGGATAGACCAATCCTCGCCCGACTGCACCACCACGTCGCGCAGGGCGTCCAGCACGCCGACTTCCATGCCCTTCAGCCCGCAGACATAGATGCAGGTATTGCGGTCGGCCAGCAGCCCGCGCACGAGCGCGGCCCGTTCGCGGATCAGGTCCTGCACGTAGCGCTTGGGCTGGCCGGGTTCGCGCGACAGCGCCAGGTTGATGTCGATGAAATCCCGCGGCAGCTTCATCAACGGGCCAAAGTACGGCAGCTCGCGTTCGGTGCGCGCGCCGAAGAAAAGCATGAGCTTGCCGATGTCCGCCGTGCCGATCAGGCGGCGGCTGCGTTCGGTCATCGCGCGCATCGGGGCAGAACCCGTGCCCGTGCAGATCATGATGAGATTGGCCTGCGGGTGGTTCGGCATCAGGAAGGTGTGGCCGAAGGGGCCGATCACCTGCACGGTGTCGTTCTTGGCCAGGTCACACAGATAGTTGGAACACACGCCATGCGCGGCCGCGCCGCCGTGGTCCTGGGTGACGCGTTTGACCGTCAGCGACAGGTTGTTGTATCCCGCCCGTTCACCGTCGCGCGGACTGGCCAGCGAATACTGGCGCGCGTGATGCGGCCGGCCCTGCGCATCCACGCCCGGCGGCAGGATGCCGATGGACTGGCCCTCCAGCACCGGGAACGGCTGCTCGCCGAAGTCCAGCACGATGTGGTGAATGTCGCTTTCCGTGTCGGCGCCGGTGACGCGATAGTTGCCCACCACGGTCGCGGTGATCGGCGTCTTGTGCGTGTAGAGATTCACGTAAGGGTGCGCGGCCGACCACGGCGGCACCGCGGCGCCGGGCGTGGCGGCCGTCACGGCCGCCGCCGTCTGCGCGAGGCCCGCTTCGGCCTGCGGCGCCGGCATGGGCTGACCGCCCTCGCCTTCCGCCGCCGCATCTACCGGCAGCGGCTTTTCCTGCGGCAGCTCTTCCCAGCCTAACTGGTCCTGCACCGAATAGGCCTCGGCCCGCACGACCAGCCGCCAGTTGTCGATCGAGCCCGTCGGGCACGGCGGCACGCAGGCCATGCAGCCATTGCAGATTTCGGGATCCACCACGTAGTTGTTCGCATCGTGGGTGATCGCATCGACCGGACAGGTCTCTTCGCAGGTGTTGCAGCGGATGCAGATCTCGGGATCGATCAGATGCTGCTTCAGGACTTCCACCGGTAATGGGGCGTTCATCGCCGTCCTCCCTACGCGCGGGCACGCGGCCCGCGCGGCCTTTAGTTGAAACGCACGTACTCGAAGTTCACCGGCTGGCGGTTGATGCCCATGACGGGCGGCGCGATCCAGTTGGCGAACTTGCCCGGCTCGGTGACGCGGCCCATCAGCGACGCGACGAACGCCCGATCTTCCGGCGTGGGCAGCCACTTGTGCTGGTTGGCCTGCCACTGCGACTCGGACAGGATCTCGCCTTCCGGCGACATGCGGATGCCGGCCAGGGTGCCGATCTGGCGGTTGAACGCCTTGTGCGGCACCTGCAGGCGGAACGCCAGGCCGCTCTTTTCGATCACCTTGTTCCAGCGGCCGATGCCGGCCACCGAATCGCGGATGAAGTCGTCGCGCAGCACTTCGTTTAGCGCATTGAGCATCGGCACTTCGGTCTCGGACAGCTTGCCGTTGCTGACGTTGAGCACCCGGTAGGTGTCGTTCTTCAGTTGATGGTCGTCGGTGCGCTTGCTCTCTTCGTACCGGCCCTTCAAGCCCGATCCATAGAAGATGGCGGCGTTGGACGACTGGTCCGCGCCGAACAGATCAATGGTCACGCTGTAGTGGAAGTTCAGGTAGCGCTGAATGGTGGGCAGGTCGATCACGCCCGCCGCGCGCACGGCTTGCGGGTCGTCGGTTTTCAGTTCCTTCATCACTTCGCAGGTGCGCTGGATGACGCGCGAAATGCCGGACTCGCCCACGAACATGTGGTGCGCTTCCTCGGTCAGCATGAACTTGGTGGTGCGTGCCAGCGGGTCGAAGCTGGATTCGGCCAGCGCGCACAGCTGGAACTTGCCGTCGCGATCGGTGAAGTAGGTGAACATGTAGAACGCCAGCCAGTCCGGCGTCTTTTCGTTGAAGGCGCCCAGGATGCGCGGATTGTCCGAATCGCCCGAGCTGCGTTGCAGCAGCGCATCGGCTTCCTCGCGCCCGTCACGGCCGAAATAGCGGTGCAGCAGGTACACCATTGCCCACAGGTGCCGCCCTTCTTCGACGTTGATCTGGAACAGGTTGCGCAAGTCGTACTGCGATGGCGCCGTCAGGCCCAGGTGCCGCTGCTGCTCGATCGACGCAGGTTCCGTGTCGCCCTGCGTGACGATGATGCGGCGCAGGTTGGCGCGGTGCTCGCCCGGCACGTCCTGCCACACGTCGCGGCCGATGTTCTCGCCAAAATGGATCTTGCGCTGGCCGTCCTGCGGCGCCAGGAAGATGCCCCAGCGGTAGTCGGGCATGCGCACGTGATTGAAATGGGCCCACCCGTCGGGCTCGACGCTGACCGCCGTGCGCAGGTAAACGTCAAAGCCGTGCGAACCGTCGGGGCCCATGTCCTGCCACCATTGCAGGTAGTTGGGCTGCCAGTGTTCCAGCGCGCGCTGCAACGCGCGGTCGCCGGACAGGTTGACGTTATTGGGAATCTTGTCGCTGTAGTTGATGCCGGACATGTCTCTCTCCTGATTTTTTTAAGATGGGCCGCCAGCCGCGCGGCGCTCAGACGCGGTTCCAGTCGAATGCCGCCTGCTCGCCCTTGCCGTACAGCTTGAGCGCGCCCTTGTCGCCCGCCGCATTGGGGCGGTTGAAGATCCAGTTCTGCCAGGCAGTCAGCCGACCGAAGATGCGGGTTTCCATGGTTTCCTGCCCGCCAAAGCGCAGGTTTGCCTCCAGGCCCGTCAGCGCATCGGGCGACAGCGCGCGGCGCTCTTCCAGCGCCAGCCGCACCTCGTCGTCCCAGTCGATGCTGTCGGGCGCATAGGTGATGAGGCCCAGCGCCAGCGCGTCGGCGGCCGGCAGGCTGCGTCCGGCCTGGGCTCGCACCGCTTCCAGCGACCCGGTTTCGCCGTAGAAACGGCGCTGCAGTCGGCTTTGTCCATTCACCATCGGGTACGCGCCGAAGTTGCGCTCGCCCACCACAAGGCGCGGCGGCGCAGCGTCGATGTCTTCCTCGTCCTCGACGTCCAGCATGTAGCTGCGGTCGGCCGCCAGCGCCAGTTCCAGCAGCGTGCCGGCAAAGCAGGAGCCCGGCTCGATCAGCGCGAACAGGCTGCGGGACGTGACATCCAGCCGCGCAAGCGTGCGGCGCAGCATGCCTGCGGTCTCGCGCACGAACCAGTGGCCCGCGTGCTGTTCCAACGCGGCGTCCGCCGCCAGCACTTGCTGCGCGTCGCCCTCGGTCTTGAGGATCCAGGTGCCGATATCCAGTTCATTGGTGCGCATCGTCAGGATGGCGTCGTCCAGCTCACGCGCCATCTGCAGCGGCCACCAGGCCGCCCCCGCGGCAACGATGTCCGCAAGATCGGTTTCCACTTCCCCTTGCGGCGCGCGCACGGTCCAGGTGGCCTGGCGCTTTTCGCGGTCGAGCTGCACGTCGACATAGCGATAGGAAAGACTGCTCTCCGTCTCGGTGCGTTGCAGCGGCGTCAGCGCCACGCCCTGCTCGCCTGCCGGACGGTCGCTGTCCTGCGCCAAGGCAAGCGCGCGGGCCCGGACTTCCTCCTCGAAGCGGGCGGGCTTGACCACGTCGTCCACCAGCCGCCAATCCTTGGCGCGCTGCCCCCGCACTCCCTCGACCAGCGTGCAGAAGATGTCCGCGTGGTCATGGCGCACGCGGCGCTTGTCGGTCACGCGGGTCAGCCCGCCTGTGCCCGGCAGCACGCCCAGCAAGGGCACCTCGGGCAGCGCAACGGAAGACGAGCGGTCGTCGATCAAGAGGATCTCATCGCAGGCCAGGGCCAATTCATAGCCGCCGCCCGCACACGCGCCGTTCAGCGCCGCAATGAACTTCAGGCCGCCATGACGGCTGGAGTCTTCGATGCCGTTACGGGTTTCATTGGTGAACTTGCAGAAGTTGACCTTCCAGGCGTGGGTGGACAACCCCAGCATGAAAATGTTGGCGCCGGAACAGAAGATGCGGTCTTTCATGCTGGTGACGACCACGCTGCGCACTTCGGGGTGTTCGAAGCGGATGCGTTGCAGGGCGTCGTGCAGTTCGATGTCGACGCCCAGGTCGTACGAATTGAGCTTGAGCTTGTAGCCGGGGCGCAAGCCGCCGTCTTCGGCCACGTCCATGGCCAGGGTGGCGACCGCACCGTCGAACGTCAGGCGCCAGTGCCGGTACTGAGCGGGATCGGTCCGGAAATCGACCCGGTTGATGGGACTGCTCATCGTGTGTCTCCTCGTACGCCCTGTTCACTGACAGGAAAAATACTGCACTACATGAATTATTATGCAGATTAGTGCAGGCGTTTTGGAGCGTCAAGCGGAATATGCAGGAAAGTGCATGTCGCCATGCGTATCAGGCGCGCAGCAAAAAGGCCGCCCCGAATGGGGCGGCCTCGGAAACGAAGGCGGCAGGCCGGCGGCGCTACAGCGGCAACCCGCAGGCCTTGCGGACCTGTGTGCGCAGGCCAGCGAAGCTTTCGGCCACTTCCAGGTTGCTGGTCACCCAGGTCAGGTCGGCTTTGGCGTAGAACGCTTCGCGCCCGGCCAGGATGCGCTTCAAGTCGGCCATGGCTTCGTTGTTGCCCGACATGGGGCGGAAGTCACCCTGCGCCATGACGCGTTCCATGTGCTCTTCGGGCGTGGCGCGCAGCCAGACCGTATAGCAATGGGTCAGCAGAAGGTTGAGCGTGGCGGGTTCGGACACCAGCCCGCCCGGCGTGGCCAGCACCATTTCCGGGTAGATCTGCACCGCCTCTTCGAGCGCGCGCCGTTCGTAGCGGCGATAGGCGTTTGGACCATACAGGTTATGGATTTCCAGGATGCCGCAGCCGGCCACCCGCTCGATCTCGCGGTTCAGTTCCACGAACGGATAACCCAAGTCGTCGGCCAGCATCTGGCCCAGCGTCGACTTGCCCGCGCCGCGCAGGCCGATGAGCGCCACGCGCTGGGTGCGGTTGGGCCGCTGCGCGCCGGCACCCACGCCGAACAGCTGCGTCAGCGCCTCGCGCGCGCGCTGCAGATCGGATTCGGTGCGTCCGCTCAGCAACTCCCGGATCAGCAGCCAGTCTGGCGATTCCGTGGTGACGTCGCCGACCAGTTCGGCCAGCGCGCAGTTGAACGCCCGGGCAATCTGCAGCAGCACCAGGATCGACGCATTGCCGACGCCGTGCTCCAGGTTGGCGAGGTGCCGTTCGGATACGCCGGTCGCCTGCGACAAGCCCTTGCGCGTCATGCCGCGGATGGCGCGCAGGCGGCGCACGCGCTCGCCCAAGGCGATCAGGAAGGGCTCGCGCCGGGGTTCGATGGGCGCCGTGTCTAGCGCTTGATTCATGGTTCGACTGACTCCGCAAAAACCCTGATTACCGCTCTTTTATGCACTATAGTGCTTGACCCACGCCAACGGAAGCACTATTTTTCCATCCAACGAGTCCACAGCCGATCCGGTGCAAAAAAACAGCAGTCCAAATGCGGACTGCCTGAGCGCCGACAGTGTAAAGGAGCCGCCTGGTGAGTACGCCCGACCAATTCCACGCCCTGATGCGCGATGTGACGCGCCTGACGGCCGGCCAGCCGCTGGACGCGGCGCTGCAGGTCCGGCTCAACCAGGCGGCCGGCCCGGACAGCGCCCTGTTCCAGGACATCTTTGCCACCTGTAGGCAGGGCGTGGCCGACGGCTGGATGTGCAACCGCGAAGGCGGCGGCATCAAGTACGGCCGGGTCATCAAGCCCGCCGACGACCTGGGCGGCTGCTCGGTGGACGTCGTCGACATGAATGACCTGGCCGGCCCGCACCACGCCCATCCCAACGGCGAGATCGACATGATCATGCCGCTTACCGGCGACGCGCGCTTTGACGGCCACGGCGCGGGCTGGCTCGTCTACGGACCGGGCTCGGCCCATAGCCCCACGGTCACGCGCGGCCGGGCCCTCGTGCTGTATCTGCTGCCCGGCGGGGCCATCGAATTCACGCGCCCCGGCTGAAAACCGGCCCGGACGCAGCAACCGTGCCGCCAACAACAACCACAGGCACGGCGTCCACCCACCAGGACACCAGGAGACAACCGTGAACACCTGCCCCGCCGAACTGAATTTCGCCAGCCATCTTGCCGCGCTGAACGCGCCGCGCGCCGCCAAGCCGGCCTACATCGACGACACGCGCCAGCTCACGTATGGCGAGCTGGCCGAGCGGGTGGCCCGCATGGCGGGCGCGCTGCGCAACCTGGGCCTGCGCCGCGAGGAACGCATCCTGGTGCTGATGCAGGACACGGCCGACTGGCCGGTGGCGTTTTTGGGCGCCCTGCACGCCGGCGTGGTGCCGGTTGCCGTCAATACCCTGCTCACCGCGGACGATTACGCCTACATCATTGCGCACAGCCGCGTGCGCGCCGTGTTCGTGTCCGGCGCCCTGCTGCCGGTGCTGCAGGCGGCGCTGGCTCAGGCGCCGGCGGATGTCGAACATCTGGTGGTGTCGCAGCCCGGCGCGGCCTTGCCCGATGGCGCCCACGCGTTCGACACGCTGCTGGCCGCCGCCCCGCTGGCGCCCGCGGCCCGCACGCTATCCGACGAAATCGCATTCTGGCTGTATTCGTCCGGTTCGACCGGCAAGCCCAAGGGCGTGGTGCACACCCACGGCAACCTCTGGCACACGGCGGAACTGTACGCCAAGCCCGTACTCGGCATCCGCGAAAGCGACGTGGTGTTCTCGGCCGCGAAGCTGTTCTTCGCGTACGGCCTGGGCAACGGCCTGACCTTTCCGCTGTCGGTGGGCGCCACGGTCGTGCTGATGGCCGAGCGCCCCACGCCGCAAGCCGTGTTCCAGCGCCTGGTGCGGCATCGCCCCACCGTGTTCTACGGCGTGCCGACGCTGTATGCCAGCATGCTGGCCTCGCCCGACCTGCCGCCCCGCGAGCAGGTGGCGATGCGCGTCTGCACATCTGCCGGCGAAGCCTTGCCGCGTGATATCGGCGAGCGTTTCACGCGGCATTTCGGCTGTGAAATCCTGGACGGCATCGGCTCGACCGAGATGCTGCACATCTTCATTTCCAACCGCTCGGGGCAATTGCGCTACGGCACCACGGGCAAGCCCGTGCCGGGCTATGAGGTGCAGCTGCGCGACGACAACGGCGCGCCCGTCGCGCCCGGCGCCATCGGCGACCTGTACATCAAGGGTCCCAGCGCCGCGCTGATGTACTGGAACAACCGCGACAAGACGCGCCAGTGCTTTCTGGGCGACTGGTTAAAGAGCGGCGACAAATACGTTTGCGATCCGGATGGCTATTACACCTACGCCGGACGCAGCGACGACATGATCAAGGTCAGCGGCCAGTATGTGTCGCCAGTCGAGGTCGAGAACATCCTGATCCAGCACGAGGCGGTGCTGGAAGCGGCCGTGATCGGGGTGCCGGACCACGACGGGCTGGTCAAGACCAAGGCCTATGTGGTGCTGCGCGACGGCTTCGAACCGGACGCGCAGACGGGCGCCGCCTTGCAGCATTACGTCAAGCAACACCTGGCGCCCTTCAAGTATCCGCGCCAGATCGATTTCCTGGAGGAACTGCCCAAGACCGCCACCGGCAAGATCCAGCGTTTTCGCCTGCGCGCGCTGGAAGAGGCGTCGCTATGACGGCGGCCGCCGACTCGGATACGGTCTTTGCCGGCGTCCACGCGCGCGGACGCGATCTGCGGCTGGAATGCCGCTGGATCGCGCCGCAGCGCACGGACGCCCCGCTCATCGTCTTTCTGCATGAAGGGTTGGGGTCGGTGTCGATGTGGAAGGACTGGCCCGTGCAGGTGTGCGAGGCCGCCGGCTGCCGCGGGCTGGTGTATTCGCGCTACGGATACGGCCGGTCCACCGCGCGACCGCGGGACGATGCGTGGCCCGTGGACTTCATGCACCGCGAAGCGCACGACGTCCTGCCGGCCTTGCTGGAGGTCCTGGGGGTGAATGCGCGCCGCGACAAGCCGGTGCTGTTCGGCCACAGCGACGGCGGCTCGATCGCCTTGCTTTACGCCGCCCGGTATCCGGACGCGGTCGCCGGTGTGATCGCGGCAGCCCCGCACATCCTTGTCGAAGAGGTGTCCGTCACCAGCATCGCGGCCGCGCGCCGCGCTTATCTGGAATCGGATCTGCGCGCGCGGCTGGGCCGCCATCACCAGGATGTCGACTCCGCGTTCTGGGGCTGGAACGACATCTGGCTGAACCCGGAATTTCGCGCCTGGAACATCGAGGACGATCTGAGCCGCATCACCTGTGCCGTGCTGGCCATTCAGGGCACCGGCGACGAATACGGCACGCTGGCGCAGGTGCACGGCATCCGCCGGCGCGCGCCGCAAACCGAACTGCTGGAGATTCCGGATTGCGGCCATTCGCCGCACCGGGATCAGCCCGCCACCGTTATCCAGGCCGTCGCACGCTTTGTCGGCGCGCTGGAAAAACCCGGTTGACACAGGCCGCGCATCAAGGCCCCGCGTCCGCCCATAACAAGCACGGAGACAAACCATGAACCACGTCCTGACCCGGGCCGCGCTGGCCGCCGCCCTGACGATCGCCGCAAGCGGCGCGCATGCCGACGACAAGCTCAAGGTCGGCTTCATGCTGCCCTACAGCGGCACCTTTGCCGCGCTGGGCAACGCCATCGAGAACGGCTTCAAACTTTACGTTGCCGAGCAAGGCGGCAAGCTCGGCGGACGCGAGATCGAATACTTCAAGGTGGATGACGAATCCAATCCGGCCAAGGCCGCCGAAAACGCCAACCGCCTCATCAAGCGCGATCAGGTCGATGTGCTGATCGGCACCGTGCATTCGGGCGTGGCGATGGCGCTGGCCAAGGCGGCCAAGGACGCCGACACCACGCTGATCGTCACCAACGCGGGCGCCAACGCGATCACCGGTCCGCTGTGCGGCCCAGGCATCTTCCGCACCTCGTTCACCAACTGGCAGCCGGCCTATGCCATGGGCCCGGTGGCGTACGCCAAGGGCCACAAGACCGCAGTGACCATCACCTGGAAGTACGCGGCGGGCGACGAGGCCATCGGCGGCTTCAAGGAAGGTTTCGAGAAGGCCGGCGGCAAGGTCGTGCGCGAACTGAGCCTGCCGTTTCCCAACGTGGAATTCCAGTCGCTCCTGACAGAGATTGCCGCGCTCAAGCCCGACATGGTGTTCACCTTCTTTGCCGGTGGCGGCGCCGTGAAGTTCGTGCAGGACTACCACGCGGCAGGCCTGGACAAGACGATTCCGCTGTACGGCTCGGGCTTTTTGACGGACGGCACGCTGCAGGCGCAAGGCGCATCGGCGCAGGGGCTGCTGACCACGCTGCATTACGCCGACGGCCTGAACACGCCGCGCGACAACGCCTTCCGCGCCGATTACTCCAAGGCGTACAAGATGCAGCCGGACGTCTACGCGGTGCAAGGCTACGACGCCGCGCAGCTCATGCAGTCGGGGCTGGCCGCCGTGAAGGGCGACTTCACGAAGAAGGACGCCTTCCGCAGCGCCATGCGCACGGCCACCGTGGACAGCCCGCGCGGCTCGTTCACGCTGTCCAAGGCTGGCAATCCGGTGCAGGACATCTACCTGCGCCGCGTCGACGGCCTGGAAAACAAGGTCGTCGAGGTCGCGGTGCAGAAGCTGGCCGACCCCGCCCGCGGCTGCAAGCTGTAGCCCGCCGAACGCGTCCGCCACGGGAGGCCCCATGGACATCAGCATCCTGCTCATCCAGAGCCTGAACGCATTCCAGTACGGCTTGCTGCTGTTCCTGGTGGCCAGCGGCCTGACGCTGATCTTCGGGATCATGGGCATCATCAACCTGGCGCACGGCAGCTTCTACATGATCGGCGCGTACATGGCGTTCGCGCTGGGCCCGCTGGTCGACCGCTGGCTGGGCGGCGGGTTTCTCACCACGCTGGCCGTCTGCGTGCTGGCGGCCGGCGTGATGGGATACCTGCTGGAAGCCGCGTTCTTCAGCTACCTATACAAGCGCAATCACCTGCAGCAGGTGCTGATGACGTACGGCCTGATCCTGGTGTTCGAGGAACTGCGTAGCATCTTGGTGGGCAACGACGTGCATGGCGTGCCTCTGCCCGAATGGCTGCGCGGCAGCATTGCGCTGGGCGACGTGATGACCTATCCCGTCTACCGCCTTTTCATTTCCGCCGTGGGCATCGTCGTCGCGCTGCTGCTGTACTGGATGATCTCGCGCACGCGGCTGGGCATGATGCTGCGCGCCGGCGCCAGCAACCGCGAGATGATCAGCTCGCTGGGCATCGACATCAACAAGCTCTACCGCGTCGTGTTCGCCGCGGGCGTGGCGCTGGCGGCGCTGGCCGGCAGCATCGCCGCGCCCGTGTCGTCCGTGTATCCCGGCATGGGCAACGGCGTGCTCATCATCTGTTTCGTGGTGGTGGTGATCGGCGGCATCGGGTCGATTCGCGGCGCCTTCCTGGCCGCGATGCTGGTGGGCTTTGCCGAGACCTTCGGCCAGGTGCTGTTCCCTTCCGCGGCGGGCGTGCTGGTCTATCTGCTGATGGCCCTCATTCTTCTCTGCAAGCCCGAAGGGCTGTTCAAACAGGGCTAGGTCCTGTCGACCTCAAAAGGACCCACGCATGCGCGCGCCTCTGCTCAACCGACTTCTGCCCATCGCCACGCTGCTGGCGCTGGCGGCCTTTTCCTTCAGCGGCAGCGATTACTACACCGGCCTGGCGGTGAAGATCATGATCTACGCGATCTTCGCGCTCAGCCTGCAACTGCTGGTGGGCGGCGCGGGGTTGGTGAGCCTGGGACACGCGGCGTTCTTCGGCATCGGCGCCTACGTGGCGGCGCTGTTGTCGCCCGAGTCGGAAGCGGCCAGCCTGTGGTGGCTGCTGCCGGCCGCCCTTCTGGCAGCCGCCGCGTATGCCCTGGTGACCGGGGCACTGGCCCTGCGCACGCGCGGCGTGTACTTCATCATGGTCACGCTGGCGTTTTCGCAGATGGCGTACTACGTGTTCCACGACACCAAGATCGGCGGCGGCAGCGACGGCATCTATCTGTATTTCCGGCCGGAACTCTCGCTGAGCGGCTGGACGCCGTTCGATCTGGGCAACGCCGGCACGTTCTATTTCTTTGTCCTGGCCTGCCTGGCGCTGACGTGGGGCTTTCTGGCGTTGCTGCGCCGCTCGCCATTCGGCGCGGCGCTTGCCGGCATCCGCATCAACGAACAGCGCATGCGCGCGGCAGGCTATTCGACTTATCCCTACAAGCTCGCCGCCTATGTCGTCGGCGCCACGCTGGCCGGCCTGGCGGGCTTTCTGTTCGCGCTGAAAGATGGCTTCGTCACACCGGAGCTGTTGGCCTGGGAACAGTCCGGGCTGGTGCTGCTGATGGTCATCCTGGGCGGCATGGGCAGCCTGGGCGGCGCGGTGCTGGGCACGGTGACGATGGTGCTGCTGCAAGAGCTGTTCCAGTCGCAGGACCTGTTTGGCGATTACGCGCGCCATTGGCACCTGCCGCTGGGCCTGGCGATCATCGCGCTGGTGGCGCTGTTGCCGAACGGGCTGGCAGGTCTGCCGGCCCAATGGCGCGAACGCCGCCACGCGCGCGCCGCGGACGTTCGCAAAGACGCGGCGCCCCCGGCCCGCGCGGAAAGCAAACCGGCGGCCGCGCGCCTGCCCCTCCAGGGAGAACGCCATGTCTGATGTCCTGCTCTCGGCCGCCGCGGTCACGCGCCGCTTCGGCGGTCTTACCGCGGTCAACGGTGTATCGCTCGATCTGCTGCGCGGCCAGGTGCATGCCGTGATCGGCACCAACGGCGCGGGCAAGTCCACGCTCATCAACATCCTTTCGGGCGAACTGGCGGCCAGCAGCGGCCAGGTCACGCTGGGCAGCCGCGACATCACCGCCTGGCCTCAGCCCGAACGGGCGCGCGCCGGGCTCGGCCGCAGCTACCAGCGATCCACGATCTTTCCGGAACTGACTGTGTTTGAAAACTGCCGGCTGGCCGCGCAGGCCAGCCGGCAGCGCTTCTGGCACTGGTGGCGCGATGCCGCCAGCTGCCGGCGCAGCGCCGAGCTGGCGGGAGCGGCGCTGGACCGCACGGGCCTGGCCGGCGACGCGCGGCAACCGGCCGGCCTGCTGCCGCACGGCCGCAAGCGCCAGCTCGAAATTGCGATGTGCCTGGCGGGCGAACCGCAGGTGCTGCTGCTGGACGAACCGCTGGCGGGCATGGGCCCCGAGGAAACCGACCGCATCCTGGATCTGCTACAGACCCTGAAGGCGGGCCACGCGATCCTGCTGGTCGAGCACGACATGGACGCCGTGTTCCGCATTGCCGAAACCATCACCGTCATGGTCAACGGCAGCGCCATCGCCAGCGGCGCCCCCGCACAGATCCGCGCCAATCCGGAAGTGCGCACCGCCTACCTGGGCGAAGACGGACAAGGAGCGCATTGATGCACGCGCTGATCGAAGCAGGCGGCCTGCATGTGTACTACGGCGCCAGCCATGTCCTGCGGGGCGTGGACATGCACATCGCGCCGGGCGAATCGGTGGGACTGGTGGGCCGCAATGGCATGGGCAAGACCACGCTCATCCGCAGCCTGATGGGCCACGTGAAAAGCGCGCAGGGCAACGTGCGCGTGCGCGGCAGCGACTGCACCCACGCGCAGCCGCATGCGATCGCGCGGATGGGAGTGGCCTATGTGCCCGAGGGCCGCGGCATCTTTCCCAACCTGAACGTGCGAGAGAACCTGCAGGTGGCGGCACGCCCGGGCAAGCGCGCGGGCCAGGACTGGACCTATGCGCGGGTACTGGATACGTTTCCCCGCCTGCGCGAACGTCTGGGCCACGGCGGCCAGCAGTTGTCGGGCGGCGAGCAGCAGATGCTGGCCATCGGCCGCGCGCTGATGACCAACCCCGACCTCCTGATCCTGGACGAGGCCACCGAGGGCCTGGCGCCGCTGATCGTGGCGGAGATTTGGCGCATCATCCGCGAGATCCGCGCCACCGGCATGTCCACGCTGATCGTGGACCGCAACTACCGCGCGGTGCTGGAACACACCGACCGGTGCCTGGTGATGGAAAAGGGATTGATCGTGCAGGATGGCGACAGCGCGTCGCTGGCCCGGCAGCCCGAGCAGTTGACGCGCTATCTGGGGGTGTAGCGGCACGGCGCGTGGGTAGAACGCCCGCGAAGCGCCCGCGCCGCCGGGGCAACCGTCAGATCACGGCTTCGATCAGGAAGGGGCCGCGCCGCTTCAGGCCTTCGGCCAGCGCGCGCGCAAAGCCTTCGACCGTATCCACGCTGACTGCTTCCACGCCCATGCCGCGCGCAAGATGGGTCCATTCAAGATGCGGGTCCTGCAGGTCCAGCATGCGGCGCGCATTGCGGCCCGGTTCCTGCACACCCACGTTCTTCATCTCGCCATGCAGCGTGGCGTAGGAACGGTTGGCCAGGATGATGGTGAGGCAATCCAGGTTTTCGCGCGCCTGCGTCCACAAGGCCTGCAACGTGTACATGCCGCTGCCGTCCGCCTGCAAGGTCACCACCTTGCGGTCGGGGCACGCCACTGCCGCGCCCGTCGCC
Organism: Achromobacter sp. Root170; assembly: GCF_001428165.1. NCBI lineage: Bacteria > Pseudomonadati > Pseudomonadota > Betaproteobacteria > Burkholderiales > Alcaligenaceae > Achromobacter > Achromobacter sp. Root170. The sequence continues at coordinate 352,090 of NZ_LMHN01000017.1, read as the reverse complement.
AACGGCAGGCCGATGCCGATCGCGCCGCCCGTCAGCATCAGCCAGTCGTGCGGCGCGCTGCTGACGCTGTACAGCGGAAACTCGCGGCCCTGCGTGATGGACTCGTCGCAGACGATGGCCTGTTCGGGCAGATGATGCGCGACCAGGATATTGACGGCGGCGCCGGTCAGCTTGCCGGACGCGGGCACTTCATAACTGGCGGCGGGCGCCGTCAGGCGCGGCGCATCGGCGGCGATGCCCAGTTCATCGGCCAACCACTCCAGCGCGTGCGGCAGGTCCTGGTCGGCCGTGGCCAGCACCACCTGGTTGCTGTCCTGCGGCGCCAGCAGGCTGGGCTTGCCGGGATAGGCAAAGAAACCGACTGGCGACTTGGCGCCCGCGAGCACCAGGTGCTTGACGTCCTTGAGCTTGGCGACGGCCAGATCGATCGGATACGGCAGACGGTCCACCGGGGTGCGTGAGCCGCCGCGCTCGATGCGGCGGTTCGACGTTTCCGATACCAGGCGCACGCCGGTCGCGCGCGCAATGCGCCCCGCCGCGTTCAATGCGCGCTCGCGCAGCGCGGCGCCGCCCAGCATCAGCACGGTGACTTCGCCCGAGCGGATGGCCGCAGCGGCGGCGCGCACGGCATCGGCGGAGGTCTGCGCCAGCGCGTCGTCCTTGGCCACGATGGGCGCGGGCGCGTTGTCCGGCAATTCGGTCCAGGCCGTGTCGGCCGGCAGGATCAAGGTGGCGATGTTGCCGGGCGAACGGCGCGCCACGGCGACGGCCTCGGCGGCGTCCGCGGACAGGGCCGACGCCGTCATCGTGCGCTTGACCCAGTGCGACATCGGCCGCGCCACGCCTTCCACGTCGCTGGTCAGCGGCGCGTCGTACTGCACGTGATACGTGGCGTGGTCGCCCACGATGTTGACCATGGGCGTGCGCGCGCGCTTGGCGTTGTGCAGGTTGGCAAGGCCATTGCCCAGGCCCGGGCCCAGGTGCAGCAGCGTCGCCGCCGGCTTGTCGGCCATGCGGGCGTAGCCGTCGGCGGCGCCGGTCACCACGCCTTCGAACAGGCCCAGCACGCAGCGCATCTTGGGCTTGCGATCCAGGGCCGCCACAAAGTGCATCTCGGATGTGCCCGGATTTGCAAAGCAAACGTCCACATCATTGGCAAGCAAGGTGTCGCAGAGGCTGTCGGCGCCGTTCATCGTTGTTTCCCTGGTAGTTATCAATGGCAGTGCGGGTGGCATGGCCACCCGCGCAACGGACATCATAGGGAGCCTGGCGGATTCGCGATAGAGCCATTTACGATCGGGCGCATGGAACCATTCCTGCAAGGTTCCGTCAGCCGAAACAAGGCGGCGGCGTGCTCCCGGGCGGATCGTGGGGCCAGCTCAAGGCGTCTGCAAAAACGGCAAGGCCTCCCGAGGGAGGCCTTGCGCGGATCAAATGGACCGGTAAATCCGTCCGCTATGCGTGTTCACGCTTCAACGGATCGGCCACGGATACATCGCGCCGCCCTGGTTCCACAGCGCGTTCGTGCCGCGCTGCAGGCCCAGCTTGCTGTCCTTGCCCACGTTGCGCTCGAAGATTTCGCTGTAGTTGCCGACCGCCTTGATGGCGTTGTAGGCCCACTTTTCATCCAGGCCCATGTTCTTGCCGGCGCCCGGCGTCACGCCCAGGATGCGCAGGACGTTGGGATTCTTGCTCTTGAGCATTTCATCCACGTTCTTTTGCGTGATGCCGTATTCCTCGGCTTCCAGCAGCGCGAACAGCGTCCAGCGCACGATGCCCAGCCAGTTCTCGTCGCCCTGGCGGACCATGGGACCCAGCGGCTCCTTGGAGAAGCGCTCGGGCAGGATTTCGTAGTCGTTGGGGTTGGCGACCTGCGTGGCGCGCACGGCGGCCAGTTGCGAGGCGTCGTCCGTGAAGGCATCGCAGCGGCCGGATTCAAAGGCGCGCACGACTTCGGTCACCTTGTCGATCACGACCGGCTTGAACTCGATGTTGTTGGCGCGGAACCAGTCGGCCAGGTTCAGTTCGGTGGTGGTGCCCGGCTGCACGCAGACGGTGGCGCCGTTCAGTTCCTTGGCGCTCTTGACGCCCAATTTCTTGCTGACCAGGATGCCCTGGCCGTCATAGAAGCTGGCGGCCACGGCGGACAGGCCGAGCGACGTGTCGCGCGTCTGCGTCAGCGTCACGGTGCGCAGCAGCACGTCGACTTCGCCCGACTGCAGCGCCGTGAAGCGCTGCTGGGTGGACAGCGCGGTGCCCTTGAACTTGGAGGCATCGCCAAACACCGCCGCCGCCACGGCACGGCAGATGTCCACATCCATGCCTTCCCATTCGCCCTTGCTGTTCGTCGCGGAGAATCCGGAGACGCCGTCCGTCAGGCCGCACTGCACGAATCCCTTCTTTTTCACCGCGTCCAGCGTGGGACCGGCCATCGCCGCCTGGGACGCGCAGGCCAGGGCAATCGCGCCGGCCGCAACCATCAATTTCCGCTTCATGTTCTGCTTCTCCTGAGATAGATGGCCGCTCTGGGCTCGTAACCGGGAGCGGCTGAAACCAGGTCCCGCCTTACTGGACCGGCCGCCAGATTAAGGCATGTCCACAGCGTGAACAACGCACGAATCCCTAGTGAAAACCCGTAAGACGCGTCGTCCTCGAACGTCGCCGCCGTGTCCGGTGATCGAACTTTATTGCCGCGGCGCCCCGCCGCCCCGCGCATCCCCGCGTGCCATACTTTTTTTGCGTCTTTGTCCGATAGTCAGCAAAGCCGCAGCCCTTTAAAAAAGCCGGTCGCGTCACACAAGAACCCGGACGCGCACCGCTGATCGGCCAATTCATGGAGGAGACAAGTCCATGGCACAAGCATGCAAGTCGCAGCCCCCTCGCCCGGCGGCCACTGACCGCCGCCAGGCCCTCAGGAACCTGCTGTTCGCCGCGCTGGCGGCAACCGGTGTGGCCGCCGGCCCTGCCCACGCGGCCGACAACTGGCCCAGCAAGCCCATCAAGATCATCGTGCCGTACACGCCGGGCGGATCGACCGACATCGTGACGCGCATCGTGATGGAAAAGCTGGGACCCAGGCTGAACCAGACCATCGTCGTCGAGAACCGCCCCGGCGCCAACAGCAGCCTGGGATCGGCGATTGCCGCCAAGGCCGAGCCCGACGGCTACACGTTCCTGTCGATGCTGCCGGCCTACATCATCAACTTTCATCTATACAAGCTGGGCTACACGCCCGCTGACCTGACGCCGGTCGTGCAGATGGCGGACCTGCCGCTGTTTCTGTTCGTGGCGAACGAGCTGCCGGTCAAGAACGTGGCCGAACTGGTCGCCTATGCCCGCAAGAATCCCGACAAGCTCACCTACGCGTCCAGCGGCAATGGCTCCAGCGCGCATCTGACCGGCGCCGACTTCGCGCTGCAGAACAAGATCACGATGACCCACGTGGCCTACAAGGGCAGCGCGCCGATCCTCACGGACCTGCTGGGCAACCGCGTGTCCATGGTGTTCGATCCCGTGCTGGTGCCGATGCAGTACGTCAAGCAGAACCGCCTGAAGGCGCTGGCGTTCACGGGCAAGGAACGCTGGCCCACGGAACCTGACATTCCCACGATGGAAGAAGCCGGCATGCCGGGCTTTGTCACCGGCTCGTGGGCCGGGCTGATGGCGCCCGCCAACACGCCCAAGCCGATCATCGAACGCATGGCGCGTGAGATCAGCGAAATCGTCAAGGAACCCGACGTGCGGCAGAAGTTCGTGGATGCGGGCTTCTTGCCGGTGGGCGGCACGCCGGCGCAGTTTGCCGAATTGATGAAGAAGGACTCGGCCCGCTACGCCGAGATCATCAAGCAGGCCAACATCACCGTGAACTGAGCGGGCCGGGCGCCGCCGCGCCCGCCCCATCGGAGCCCTCCATGATCGACAAGTTCATCGACACCCCCGCGGCCGCCGTGGCGGACATCCACGATGGCGCCACCGTGCTGATCAGCGGGTTCGGCGGCGCCGGCATGCCCACCGAACTGATCCATGCGCTCATCGACCAGGGCGCGCGCGACCTGACCGTGGTCAGCAACAATGCGGGCAACCACGAAACGGGCCTGGCCGCGCTGGTCAAGGCCGGGCGCGTGCGCAAGGTCATCTGCTCGTTTCCGAAGGCGTCTCACTCCTGGGTCTTCGACGCGCTCTACCGCGAAGGCCGCATCGAACTGGAATGCGTGCCGCAAGGCACCATCGCCGAACGCCTGCGCGCGGCCGGCGCCGGGCTGGGCGGCTTTTTCACGCCCACCGCGTACGGCACCGAGCTTGCGCGCGGCAAGGAGACCCGCATCATCAACGGCCGCGGCCATGTGTTCGAAGAACCCTTGCACGGCGACTTCGCACTGGTCAAGGCCGACCGCGGCGACCGCTGGGGCAACCTCACCTACAACATGAGCGCGCGCAACTTCGGTCCCATCATGTGCATGGCCGCCCGGACGACCATCGTGCAGGTGCGCGCCAAGGCCGAACTGGGCGAACTGTCGCCCGAGGCGGTGGTGACGCCGGGCATCTTCGTCAAGCGCGTCACCGAAGTGCCCAACGCCGCCTTTTCCAGCTGACGCAATCCTTCAATCAGGAGTCCGCATGTTTCGTCCCCTGACCCGCGAAGCCATGGCGCGCCGCCTGGCCCTGGACATCCCCGACGGCAGCTACGTGAACCTGGGCATCGGCATGCCCGTTCTGGTGGCCGCCCATCTGCCCGAAGGCCGCGAGATCGTGCTGCACAGCGAGAACGGCATTCTTGGCATGGGCCCGCCCCCGGCCGAGGCTGACATCAACCTGGACCTCATCAACGCGGGCAAGCAGCCCGTGACGCTGTTGACGGGCGGGTCGTATTTCCATCACGCGGACTCGTTCGCGATGATGCGCGGCGGCCACCTGGACATCTGCGTCATGGGCGGCATGCAGGTCGCGGCCAACGGCGACCTGGCCAACTGGTCGCTCAACAAGCCGGGCGAGGCGCCGGCCGTGGGCGGCGCGATGGACCTGGCCGTCGGCGCGCGCAGCGTGTTCATCATGATGGAGCACAACAGCAAGAACGGCGATCCCAAGATCGTCGAGCGCTGCACCTATCCGCTTACCGGCGCCGGCGTGGTGGACCGCATCTACACCGACCTCGCGGTCATCGACGTCACGCCGGACGGGCTTGTCGTCCGGGATATGATCGACGGCATGACCCTGACCGAATTGCAGGCGCGCACCGGCGCGCCGCTGCGTGCCGGCTGATGCTGCCGAACCTGCCTCCTCCGGGCTACGCCGCGCCGCCCGCGGCCGAAGACCATCCCGACCAGCTGCGCGGCGATCCGGACTACATGCTGACGCTGGCGCGCGGCCTGCACGTCATACGCGCGTTCGGCACCCGCCGCCATCCCCAGACCGCCGCCGAACTGAGCCGGCGCGCCAACTTGCCGCGCGCGGTGGTGCAGCGCTGTCTGCACACGCTGATCCTGCTGGGCATGGCCGAACAGCATGGCCGGCTGTACGTGCTGACGCCGCGCATCCTGGGGCTGGGCTACGCGTATTTTTCGTCCACGCCGTTCGTCTCGCTGGCGCAGCCCGTGCTGGAGGAACTGAGCGCCACCGTGAACGAGACCTGCGCGCTCGCCATCATGGAAGGCCACGAGATGCTGTACCTGGCGCGTTCGGAGGTGAACCGCCTGCTGGCCACGTCGATGGGCCTGGGAAGCCGCTTGCCGGCGTACTGCACGTCCATCGGACGCGTGCTGCTGGCAGAGTTGCCCGAGCCCGCGCTGGCAAGGTATTTCGCGGCAACCGACTTGCAGCCCTACACCGAATTCACGTTGACCACCGAGGCAAAACTGCGCGCGGAACTGGCGCGCATCCGCGAGCAGGGATATGCGGTGGTCGACCAGGAACTGGAATTGAATGTGCGCGCGATCTCGGTGGTCGTGCGCTCGGCCAGCGGCAAGGCGTGCGGCGCCGTGAACGTCAGCGTGAAGGCCGCGCGCGTGCCGCTCGAGCGCTTGCAGGAAGAATTCCTGCCGCCCTTGCGGCAGGCCGTTGAACGGATCGGGGAATTCCTGGCCGCCTGAGCGGCCAGGCTACAGGCCGGTGGTGTCCAGCGTGAAGGCGGCGGCGGCACGGCCGATGCGGTCATTGACCGCGTGCCAGTCGTCGGTGGCGGGCGGCGCCTGCACGATGATGCGCGCATAGCCCTGCCCGTCCAGATCGCGCAGCAGGCCATACAGCGCCTGCGCGTAACGGGCCGGGTCCGCCGGCACCGCTTGCCACTGCACGCGCGCATCGACGGCGGCAGGCTGCGGACCGTAGGCCACCAGCACGACGCGCCCTTCTGGCAGGTTGCGTCCCAGCAGCACTTCCTGCATGCGTGCGTCGCTTGCCAGTTCCAGCGGCGTGCGCGGCGCGTAATGCGCCTTCAGCGTGCCCGAGGCGCGCGGCGCCGCCGCATCGGGCGCAAAGACCTGCACGCCCAGCACGGCTTCGAGCTGCGCGGCGCTGATATGGCCGGGCCGCAGCAGCACGGGCCCCGCGCCCGTGTCCAGGCGCGACAGATCCAGGATCGTGGACTCGATGCCCACCTCGGACGCGCCGCCTTCCAGCACGGGCATGCCGGCCGCGACTTCGTCCGGGAACTCGCTGCGCACATGCTCGGCGCGGGTGGGCGACACTTGCCCGAACTTGTTCGCGGACGGGGCAGCCACGCCGCCCTGCCCGTTCGGCTTGCCGGCGGCAAAAGCCGTCAGCAGCGCCTGCGCCACCGGATGCGAGGGACAGCGAATGCCGATGCTGTCCTGGCCGCCGCTCACCGTGTCCACGATATGCGGCGCGCGCTTGAGGATCAGGGTCAGCGGACCCGGCCAGAACGCGTTGATCAGCAGACGCGCCTCGGGCGGCACGTGCGCCGCCCAATACGACACATCGCCGTCGGGCGCGATGTGAACGATGACGGGATGGTTCGACGGCCGGCCCTTGGCCGCATAGATCTTGGCAACCGCCTGCGGGTTTTCGGCATCCGCGCCCAGCCCGTAGACGGTCTCGGTGGGAAAGGCGGCCAGTTCGCCGTCCAGCATGCGCTGGGCGGCGTGGGCGATTTGCTCGGCGCTGGCGGTGGCGGGCGTGGAGGAGGACATCGGTTCGCCGCTTTATTCGGGCGCCTGCATGCCCAGCGCGGACGCCACGCGGGCGGCATCGTCACGGGCCTGCTGCAGCGTGGCCGCCACGATGGTGACGTGCCCCATCTTGCGGCCGCGCCGCGCCTCGTGCTTGCCGTAAAGATGCAGCTTGGCGGACGGCACCGCCAGCGCAGCCGCCCAGTCGGGCTCGCGTTGCGCGGTGTCGGTGTCGTTGGCGTACCAGATGTCGCCCAGGATGTTCAGCATGACGGCCGGCGCCAGAAGGTCGGTGCCGCCCAGCGGCAGGCCGGCCATGGCGCGCGCCTGCTGCTCGAACTGGCTGGTGACGCAGGCGTCGATCGTGTAGTGACCGCTATTGTGCGGGCGCGGCGCGATCTCGTTGACGATGAGGCTGCCGTCCTTGAGGACGAAGAATTCCACGCACAGCACGCCGTGGTAGCCCAGGCCCTGCGCGATGGCCTGCGCGGCCTCGGTGGCGCGCGCCTGGCGTTCGGCGTGGGCGGCGTCCTGCAGCACGGGCGCGGCGGTGGACACCGCCAGGATGCCGTCGCGGTGCACGTTGCGCGCCACGGGAAACACCACGCTGGCGCCGTCAAAGCCGCGCGCCAGCACCACCGAGATTTCGTAATCCAGCGGCATCAGCGCTTCCAGCACGCAGGCCACGCCCCCGAACTCGGCGAAGGCCGCGATGGCTTCTTCGCGGGTGTCGATGCGGGCCTGGCCCTTGCCGTCGTAACCCAGGCGGGCAACCTTGAGAATGCCGGGGAACAGGGCTTCGGACGCGGCGTGCAGGTCCGCCTCGCTGCGGATGGCGGCGTGCGGCGCAACCGGGATGCCTTGCGCGGCGATGAAGGTCTTTTCCGCGATGCGGTCCTGCACGATCGCCACGGCGTCGCCCGCCGGGCTGACGCGGCAACGGGTCGCCAGCGCGCGCAGGCTGTCGGCGGGCACGTTCTCGAATTCGGTGGTGACGGCCTGGCAGGTCTGCGCCAGGCGGGCCAGGCCGGCCTCGTCGTCATAGGCGGCCTGGATGTGCAGGTCGGCGACCATGCCGGCCGGGCACTCGGCGGCCGGATCCAGCACCGCCACCTTGTAGCCGAGGCTTTGCGCGGCGTGACAGAACATGCGGCCCAACTGCCCGCCGCCCAGCATGCCCAGCCAACCGCCAGGCGCAATCATGAAAGAAGTCGATTGAGTCATACGCGTCAGGCCTCGGGCGGAACTTTCATGTCGCGCGCGGCCTGCGTCTGCCGGGCGCGGAACGCCAGCAGCTTTGCGTGCAGGCCGGCGTCGGTGCCCGACAGCGTGGCGATCACGTGCAACGCGGCGTTGGCGGCGCCGGCTTCGCCGATGGCGAAGGTGGCGACCGGCACGCCCTTGGGCATCTGCACGATGGACAGCAGCGAGTCTTCGCCGCGCAGGTACTTGGACGGGACCGGCACGCCGAACACCGGCACCTCGGTCAGGGCGGCCATCATGCCCGGCAGGTGCGCCGCGCCGCCAGCGCCGGCGATGATGCCGCGCAGACCGCGCTGGTGCGCGGCGGCGCCGTATTCGGCCATGTCCTGCGGCATGCGGTGCGCGGAGATCACGCGCGCTTCATAGGCGACGCCAAAATCCTCCAGCATCGTCACCGCGTGCTTCATGACCTCCCAATCGCTGGAAGATCCCATAATCACGCCCACCACGGGGGAGGCTTGCGCCGCTGCGGAAGTCTGGTCTGTCATAACCGGTGTCTAGTAGTTGAGACCACGGCGCACGCGCCGCGAAATGTCAGGAAACCGCGGGACCGGCCCGCGAAAACCCGCTATTTTACCCGGCGCGGCGGACCCTACGGCGTGGCCGCAGTTTGCAGCCAAAGGTAGCTGACCGGATCGTCGGGGCACGGCCCAAAGCCGCACTGCAGCGTGGTGCTGCCGGCGTTAGCCAGCGCGACAATGAAAAACAGGGCCATGACCACCATGCCCAGCGCCGACACGGGCTTCTTGAGCATGCTGTCGCCCCATTTGCGGTCCACGCACAGCATCACGACGCAGAACACGATGATCGCCGTGAAGGCGACGAAGGCCCACGTATAGAAATGCAGGCCAAGAAAGGGCGTGCCGTAGCCCGCATCGCCCGGCGCAATATGCAGCAGCACCTGACGCCCCGACGCAAGCATCCCGGCCAGCGCGCCCGCGATGCTCATGGCGTAGTGCATTGGCGACGGACCGAGCCGCAAGTTCAAGAGGAATCCCACGCCGGCAAGCATCAGCGCAACACGCTGCAGCAGGCATAGCGGACACGGCAATTCGTCGTAGGCGAATTGCCAGACGAAGGCCATGCAGAGGATGACGGTGACCCCGAGCAGGGCCAGACCGTTGAGGATGCGTGAACCGCGCGCCGGGTTGCGTGAAAAGATCATTGCCGGCGCTTCACAGGGACAACGCCAGCGGACTGGTCATGTGGTAATTGCACCAGGCAGCAAAGATGACCAGGGTCAGCAGCCAGAACGTCACGCAGGGGCGGCGCCGGCCCACGAGACCAAACCATACTGCCAGCGTCCCCGTCACAAAGGGCAGCATCATCACCATGCGGCGCTCCTTTTATCGGAATTCCCGAACCAAGCAGCGCACGAGTATAGCGTAACAATCCGAAATAATTTCATGCGAAGGCTGCGGGTTTGCCCGGGTGCCGGGCATGGGTATCAAGGCGCCGGTTGCACCGCTGCGGGCAAAAAAAAACCGCTCGGCAAGGAGCGGTTTTTTGGAAAGCAGGCCGATCAGGCGATCAGGCGGTCAAGCGCTTCGCGGTACTTCGCGGCGGTCTTTTCCAGCACGTCCTGCGGCAGGCGCGGCGCGGGCGGGGTCTTGTCCCACGTTTGCGTTTCAAGCCAGTCGCGCACGAACTGCTTGTCGAAGGACGGCGGGCTGATGCCCACGCGGTAGCCGTCGGCGGGCCAGAAGCGCGACGAATCGGGCGTCAGCACTTCGTCCATCAAGTGCAGCGTGCCATCGTCGTCCAGGCCGAATTCGAACTTGGTGTCGGCGATGATGATGCCCTTGGTCGCGGCAAAGGCGGCGGCCTCGGCGTACAGCTTGAGCGTGACGTCGCGGATGCGCTCGGCCATTTCCTGGCCGACTTCCTTGACCACGTGCGCGAAGTCCACGTTCTCGTCGTGCATGCCGAATTCGGCCTTGGCTGCGGGCGTGAAGATGGGCTCGGGCAGCTTGCTCGCTTGTTGCAAGCCCGCCGGCAGCTTGATGCCGCACACGGCGCCGGTCGCCTGGTAGTCCTTCCAGCCGGAACCGATCAGGTAACCACGGGCCACCGCTTCGACCAGGATCGGCTTCAGACGCTTGACCACCACGGCCCGGCCACGCACCTGGTCGACCTCATCGGGCGCCACCACGTCCTCGGGCTTCACGCCGGTGGAGTGGTTGGGCAGGATGTGCGCCAGCTTCTGCAACCAGAATTCGGTCAGTTCGGTCAGCACCTGTCCCTTGCCGGGAATGGGGTCGTCAAGGATCACATCGAAGGCGGAAATGCGATCCGACGCGACGATCAGCAACTTGTCGTCGCCGACGGCGTACATATCGCGCACCTTGCCGCGTCCCAGCAGCGGCAGGGACTTGATGCTGGATTCATGCAAAGCAGAAGTCACGGGAATGGCCTATGGCAAAAATGAACATTCCCGCCACGGGCGGGCGCCAGGGCGGGAAGTGGAACGAAATCGGATACCAGGCAGGGGCGGCGCCGCGCGGCGGCTCCTGCAAAGCGCATAGATTACTGCAAATAAGTTCACCTTGCCGCAGGCCAGACCCCGGGTTAGGCTTTGATCCCCATCCATAATTCGCGCCGGCCGCCCCCGGGCGTCACGGCGCAACCCGTCCGGAGACAGAGTCGTATGCAGGATGCTTCCCCCAAGCGCATGCCCCACGCCGACGCGCAGGTGCACATGACAGGCGGCTGCCAGTGCGGCGCCATCCGCTACGCCCTCACGGACGAGCCCATCACCGCGGCGACCTGCCATTGCCGGGACTGCCAGTACTCCAGCGGCGGCGCCCCAGCCCACGCCCTGATCTTTCCCGCCGGCGCCGTCACGCTGCTGCGCGGCCAGCCCAAGGAACACCGCTACCAGGGCGACTCCGGCCACACCGTCATGCGCAGCTTCTGCCCGTCCTGTGGGACGCCGCTGTTCGGCAGCTCGGAAGGCATGGGCTATGAGGTGGTGCGCGCGGGGTCGCTGGACGATCCCGAGGCGTTTCATTCCAAGGTGAGCCTGTGGACGGACTCGGCGCCCTCGTGGCACCACGTGGACCGGACGGTGCCGAGCTTTGGGCGCAATTCGCCGGCGTAGGCAGCGCGCATCACGTCCACAAAACAAAAGGGCTGGCCCTCGCGGACCAGCCCTTTTTTGCCTGAGCCGCCTTCACAGGGAAGGCGGCGCCGGCGGGGACCTTACTGCACCACTTGCGACAGCTTGCCCGACGCGTATTGCGCGGCGATCTCGGTCAGCGGCAGCGGCTTGATCTTGCTGGCGTTGCCGGCGGTGCCGAATTCCGTGTAGCGAGCGACACAGATTGCCTTGGCGGCGGCGCGCGCGGGCTTGAGGTATTCGCGCGGGTCGAACTTTTCGGGGTTCTCGGCGAAGAAGCGGCGGATCGCGCCGGTCATGGCCAGACGGATATCGGTGTCGATATTGATCTTGCGCACGCCGTACTTGATGGCTTCCTGGATTTCCTCGACGGGCACGCCGTAGGTTTCCTTCATGTTGCCGCCGAATTCACGGATCTCGGCCAGCAGTTCCTGAGGCACGCTGGAGCTGCCGTGCATCACCAGGTGGGTATTGGGCAGGCGGGCGTGGATTTCCTTGATGCGGGAGATCGACAGGATGTCGCCGGTGGGCTTGCGCGTGAACTTGTAGGCGCCGTGGCTGGTGCCGATGGCAATCGCCAGGGCGTCCAGTTGCGTGCGGCGCACGAAGTCGGCGGCTTGTTCGGGGTCGGTCAGCAGCTGATCCATGGTCAGCTTGCCGTCGGCGCCGTGGCCGTCTTCCTTGTCGCCTTCCATGGTTTCGAGCGAGCCCAGGCAGCCCAGTTCGCCTTCGACGGTCACGCCCAGCTTATGCGCGATGTCGACAACCTTCTTGGTGACTTCGACGTTGTAGTCGTAGTCGGCGATGGTCTTGCCGTCTTCCTTCAGCGAGCCGTCCATCATGACGCTGGAGAAGCCCAGGTCGATCGCGCCCTGGCAGATCTTGGGCGACTGGCCGTGATCCTGGTGCATGACCACGGGAATGTGCGGGTAGGACTCAACGGCGGCCTGGATCAGGTACTTGAGGAAGCCTTCGCCCGCATATTTGCGCGCGCCGGCCGAGGCCTGCATGATCACCGGGCTGTCGGTCTCCGCCGCGGCTTCCATGATGGCCTGGACCTGTTCCAGGTTGTTGACGTTGAAAGCCGGAATGCCGTAGCCGTGCTCGGCGGCGTGGTCGAGCAACTGGCGCATGGAGACTAGGGCCATGAGTGGTCCTCCTTAGGTACTGTCTATTGAGAGATGGTTGAAGCCTTGCTGAATGGCGTGATTTTACGGGGGAATCGAAGAAAGGTCTTGCAACGGCCGGTATCCTATCCATTCAGGTGATACCGCAAGGGGCGGGACGGCTGATATCCCGCCTTGCGATCTCGTCCATGCGGACCAGAAGTCCGGCACGCCAGGCCTTTGCCGCCCCGCTTGTGACCTAGGGCTGTGGCCTACGGCCTGCCCGCGTGCGGCACGTCCACCTGGGTCATCAGGATGCGGGCCTGGGGTTTGGCCCGGCGATTGGCTTCGACGAAATCCGGCGCCGCCGCCATGAAGAGCGTCCTGCCGTCGGCGCCGCCCAGCGCGGCCGCGAAGATGCCGAACTCGCCCGTGTCGATCTGTTCCAGGATCCTGCCGCCCCGTTCGACCCGCACGATGCGCTTGCCGATGGCATCGCCCACCCACAGCGCGCCTTCTTCATCCAGTGCGCCGCCGTCCGGAGCGATCTTTGACGCGGCGATCAGCGTGGTCAGGTCGTCGCTCGCCGGCAGCTCGCCGAAGTTGGCCCAGTCGCGGCGCGGGCCCAGCACGCCATTGGGCTCGATGTCGAATTCAGAAATGCGGTTCGCGAAGGTCTCGTTGACGATCAGCGTCTTGCCGTCGGGCGTAATGAACGACCCGTTGGGAAAGCACAGCCCGTCCGCCACCACCTGCGCCACGCCGTCCGGGTCCACGCGCACCAGCGTGGTCGTGCGGACCGGTTCGCCCGCCATGATGTCGAACCCGAAGTTGCCCACATACGCCCTGCCCTGCGCGTCCACCACCATGTCGTTGATGGGGCCGCCGGTCAACGCGGAGAGGTCAGCGTGAACCGATAGCGTGCCGTCCGCCTCGCGGCGCAGCAGCTTGCGGTCTTTCATGGAGGCGATCAGCAGGCGGCCGTCGGGCAGCCAGCCCAGGCCGGAGGGCTGCTGGGGCACCAGGCAGACACGATCCACTGCGCCCTGCAGCGTCACCGTGATGACCTGCCCGGTATAGAAGTCCGAGGCCCACAGGCGGTTTTCGTGCCAGCGCAGCCCCTCCAGATAGGTGTAGCCGGAAGCCAGTACGGACAATTCGCGATTCGGCATTGCTTTGTCTCCCATGTCGCCCCGCTCGGGGCCGGTTCCCAGGTGGCGCCCGGCCTGACTTGATAAGACCGGAAGGGGCATTCTGGCATGGCTGATCCGTCCCTAAACTGACAACTGGCTGTCAGGTTTGCGGCGTTAACATCGCGCCCCAAGGGTTAACCCGAGCAGTACCTGGACCCCTGGCATGTCCGTCACTGGACCGCCCGCCCCCGCCTTCATGCCGGCGGACCTGGCCCCTCGGGCCAAGCGGCGGCTCCCGTTTTCCCGTATTCAACATGAACACTAAGAAGCTGACGCGTTATATCGGCATCGCCATGGTGCTGGGCATCGTGGTGGGCTACTTCTGCAACAAGTTCGCGCAGAACCAGCAGGAGGCGGCGCACATCGCCTCGTATTTCAGCCTTGTCACCGACATCTTCCTGCGCATGATCAAGATGATCATCGCGCCGCTCGTGTTCGCCACCCTGGTAACCGGCCTGGCCAGCATGAGCGACGCCAGCGCGGTGGGCCGCATCGGCATGCGCGCCATGATCTGGTTCATCGCCGCCTCGGCGATCTCGCTGCTGCTGGGCCTGGCGCTGGTCAACATCTTCCAGCCCGGCGCGCACATGAACCTGGCGATTCCCGACGCGGGGCTGACATCGGGCCTGAAGACGGGCGACTTCACGCTCAAGGCGTTCATTGCGCACGTCTTTCCCAAGAGCATCGCCGAAGCGATGGCCAACAACGAGATCCTGCAGATCCTGGTGTTCTCGCTGTTCTTCGGCGCCGCGCTGTCGTTCATCCGCGGCAAGGGCCACAACACGATCTACAACATGATCGACGAGCTGGCCAAGATCATGTTCCGCGTCACAGACTACGTGATGCGTTTTGCGCCGCTGGGCGTGTTCGCCGCGATGGCGGCCGCCATCACGACAGAGGGCCTGGGCGTGCTGATCAGCTACGGCAAGCTGATCGGTGAGTTCTATCTGGGCCTGGCCCTTTTGTGGGCGATTCTGTTCGGCGTCGGTTACCTGTTCCTGGGCAAGTCCACGCGCCGTCTGGGCGGCCTCATCAAGGAACCGACCCTGCTGGCGTTCTCGACCGCGAGCAGCGAATCGGCCTACCCCAAGACGATCGAGGCGCTGGCGCGGTTCGGCGTGTCCAAGCGCATTTCCGGATTCGTGCTGCCGCTGGGTTACTCGTTCAACCTTGACGGCTCGATGATGTACCAGTCGTTCGCGGTGCTGTTCATCGCCCAGGCCTACAACATCGAGATGAGTTTCACGCAGCAGCTCACCCTGCTGCTGGTGCTGATGGTGACGAGCAAGGGCATGGCCGGCGTGGCGCGCGCCTCGCTGGTGGTGGTGGCCGCGACGCTGCCGATGTTCCACCTGCCCGAAGCCGGCCTGCTGCTCATCATGGGCATCGACCAGTTCTTCGACATGGGCCGCACCGCCACGAACGTGGTCGGCAACAGCCTGGCCACGGCCGTGATCGCCAAGCTCGAAGGCAATGAAGAGGATCTGCCCGCGGATACGGACGCCGAGATTGCCGGCGAGACGGTTTCCGGAACCGTGGACGCGACCCCGCAACCGGCGCGGACCGCCAGCCAGAACGCATGAAAATGCGGGCCATAACGGCCCGTTTTCAATGGTGCGCGCCCGCTTGACCGGCGCGAGTGCCGGGCGCAACATAAAAGCCCTTTTCGTCACGCACCGGCGAGGCGCGCATGGGCGCCGCGCCCGGCCCTGCACACCATGAATCTTCTGTTTTCGCCCCGCGCGGCGGCGGCGCTTGCCGCCGGCCTGTTCGCCTGCATTCCCCCTGCGCATGCCTGGACCCGCATTTCCTGCGACCTGACGGGCACGGTCTCCACCTTTCCCACCACCTACCGGCAGTTCCGGACCGACGGCACGGCGCTGACGCAGGTGCTGTTCAAACTGAAAGTCAAAGCCGCCGACATTCCCGACGGCGAAAGGGCCGACACGGACTGCGGCGAGTTCGTGGACAAGGAGGTGGAGGTGGCGCTGGAGAACGTGCCAGCGCGCACCATCTTGCGGGGCAAGCCGTTGAAGGTGCGCTACAAGTACGACGAGTCGCTGGGGCAAAGCCTGGCGACGCGGTACGAACTGCCGCGCTGACCTTGCCCCGGCTGGCCGGGTGGCGTCAGTCGTTTACCGAGCAGGACACGGGCGCGCCGTCCTCGAACTCGACGTCGTAGGTGTGCACCGGGTCCCAGGGCAGCGTGAACCAGAGCTCGTAGCCGTCGCCGTCTTCGTCGAACAGCCACAGCGCGCGCAGCACGGCTTTTTCCGCCATGGCTTCGGCCGTTTCTTCGGCCAGGAGCTGGTCGTCTTCGATGCCCAGCTTTTTGCAGTGCTCGTACGAATAGTTATCGAGCAGGAAGTCGGCCGCGGCCAGAATCTGGTCGTCCAGGTTGTCCAGGATGCCCTTGACCACCTTGGATGCGCCCGCATCGGGCTCTTCACCGTCGGTCTGGATCATGACGTGGATGGGGGGCCGGCCCTCGCCGGCGGGGACGTTTTCCGCCGCCCACAGATCGGGTTCTTCGAGGTCCTGGGTGAAATTGAATCGTGCCATCTGGGGCTCCGTGAATTGGAAGGGCAAGCCGGAAAAGGCAGCGGCTTGCCCGGGGCCGTGTGGCCTTTCAGCCATTTAACCAGATGCCGGCTACTTCGTCTGTGGCGGGAAGCGACGTTTTTGCGCCTAGGACATGTGCATGTCTTGCCAGACAGGCTTGCGCCGCCCGTGCAGGTCAGGCCTGCGCAGGCACGGGTGCTGCCGCGTTTGCGCAGAGGTCCAGCAGGATGTCGGAAAACTGCGACTCGGCCGTCAACGCCTGTTCGCGCTTCCTCCGGATCAGGTTGATCGGCGGCAGCTCCCAGCCAAAGTCCCACGGCACCATGCCCAGCCTGCCCCGCTGGCAAAGTTCGCGCGCGATGTCTTCGGGCACCACCGAAATCGACGATTCGTTCTGCGACAGGATGCCCTCGATCACATCCGTCGAATAGGCCTCCAGCACGGGCGACGGCGGCTGCAGTCCGGCACGGATGAAGTGTTCGACGATCAGTTGCCGCGTGGGCGTATTGGCCGCCGGCAGCACCCAGTCCAGCGCCGCCACCGCGGCCCAGTCGGGCTTGCGCCGGGCCAGCCGCTGGGCCAGCCGCCCGTGCGCGACCAGGCGGGGCCGTTGGCGGTACAGCACGCGATGAATCAGGTCTTCGTGCATCACCGTGGACGTGGCGCGGCTGATGATGCAGTCCAGCTCGTGCTGGCGCAGCATCGGCACCAGATGATCGGTCGTGGCGCGGTGCAGGCTCAGCGTCACGCCGTGGCGCTGGTGCAATTGGCTGATGGCGGCGGTAAGCAAGGCGCTGGACACGTACGGGACCACGCCCACGTGCAGGTGCGCGGAGCGCCCGGCCTGCAAGGCCTCGACTTCGCGCTCCCACAGGTCCAGATCGCTGAGCATGTGACGCGCCCGCACCAGCGCCAGATTGCCTAGCTGGGTGGGCTGCAGACCGCTGCCCGTGCGCAGGAACAGGGGCGCGCCGAAGATGTCCTCCAGCTCGGCCAGGGACTTGGTGACCGCGGGCTGGCTGATGCCCGTCTGCGCGGCGACCCGCGTCAGCGATTTATGGCGGTCGATATTGACCAGCAGCATCAGGTGCCGGTGCTTCAGGCGGTTGGCAAGTCGGACGGCATCGCGGCTCATGGCGTTTTCCAGATAACCATTTGGTTATGCAATTATGCCCATAAAGATAAAACCAGTTATTTCTGGGTCCTATACTGCACGCATCATTTCCTGCCCTCCCGGTATCCCGCGATGAATCCGTCCTTCACCACCCGACCTGAAATACGCGGCACGTACGGCGTGGTCTCGTCCACGCACTGGCTGGCCTCGCAGGTGGCCATGAGCGTGATGGAGCGCGGGGGCAACGCGTACGACGCGGCCGTGGCCGGCGGATTCGTGCTGCAGATCGTCGAGCCGCACCTGAACGGACCGGGCGGTGAAGTCCCCATCCTGATCTGGAGCGAACGCGAAAAGCGCATGCGCGCGCTGTGCGGCCAAGGCCCGGCGCCCGCTCTGGCGACTCCCGCCTATTTCCGCGAGCTGGGCGTGGACCTCGTGCCCGGAATCGGCCTGCTGCCCGCCACGGTGCCGGGCGCGTTCGGCGCCTGGCTGACGCTGCTGCGCGATTACGGCACGTGGGAGCTGGCGGACGTGCTGCGGCCAGCCATCGACTATGCGCGCGACGGCTTTCCGCTCGTCCCGCGGATCTCGCAGGCGATCCTGGCCGTGCAGGCGCTGTTTCGCGACGAATGGAAAAGCTCGGGCGAGGTCTGGCTGCCCGGCGGCCGCGTGCCCTCCCCCGACGCGCTGTTCCGCACGCCGGCCATCGCGGCCACCTACACCCGCATCCTGGACGAAGCCCATGCCGCCAGCACCGACCGGCGCGGCCGCATCGATGCGGCGCTGGACGTGTGGTACCGGGGATTCGTCGCCGATGCGATTGACAGCTTCTACACCAACGAGGCCGCGCTGGATACCACCGGCCAGCGCAACCCCGGGCTGCTGCGCAAGGCCGACCTGGCCGATTGGCGCGCAACCTACGACGAACCGCTGACCACGCAATATGGCCGCTACACGGTCGCCAAATGCGGCGTCTGGTCGCAAGGCCCGGTGCATCTGCAACAGCTGGCGCTGCTGCGCCACCTTGACGTGGACAAGCTGGACCCGCTGTCCCCGCAGTTCGTGCACCGCGTGGCTGAAGCCGCCAAGCTGGCGTTTGCCGACCGCACCGCCTGGTATGGCGATCCCGATCACGCGCAGGTGCCGCTGGCGGCGCTGCTGAGCGACGACTACGCGCGGGCGCGCGCCGCCACCATCGGCGACCGCGCCTGCCCCACCCTGCAACCCGGCAGTCCGGGGGGCCTGCCGCCGCGCCTGCCCGACCTGGACGCCGCCATCCGCACGCTGGCCGCCTCCGACACGCGCTACGGCGTGGGCGAACCGACCTTCGCGGCGTTGCCGCCCGTCGACGAATGGGCCTCGCGCGAACTGTTCGTGGGCGACACCTGCCAGATCGACGTCATCGACCGCGACGGCAACATGGTGGCCGCCACGCCGTCGGGCGGCTGGCTGTCGTCAAGTCCCGTGGTGCCCGCGCTGGGCTTTTCGCTCACGACGCGCCTGCAGATGACCTGGCTGGACGATGGCGTGCCGGGCCAGTTGCAGCCGGGCAAGCGCCCCTGCACCACGCTGTCGCCCGGCCTTGCGCTGCGCGACGGCCAGCCTTACATGGCGTTCGGCACGCCGGGCGGCGACCAGCAGGACCAATGGACCGTCGCGTTCTTCCTGCGGCACGCCATGGGCATGAACCTGCAGGCGGCGATCGAGGCGCCGTCCTGGCATATCGATCACTTTCCAGGTTCGTTCTGGCCGCGCGCGCTGACGCTGAACCGGTTGACGGTGGAGTCGCGCATGCCCGCGGCCACGCTGGATGCGCTGCGCGCGGCCGGTCACGACGTCAAGGTAGGGCCGGACTGGTCCGAAGGCCGCATCAGCGCATGCACGCGCGAACCCGCTGCGGGCGGACGCCTGCTGCTGCGCGCCGCCGCCAATCCCCGTGGCATGCAGGGATACGCCGTCGGCCGCTAAATCACTTTTTCTTTCGACCGGCTCTCAGAAGCCGGACACTACGCAAGGGGTAAACACCATGACACTGCAACTCAAACGACTGCTGCGCACGTTCGCGCTGGGACTGGCGATGGCCGCGCCCGCGCTTTCGCAGGCCGCGTGGCCCGAAAAGCCCATCACGCTGGTCGTGCCGTGGGCGGCCGGCGGCTCCACGGATATCCTGGCGCGCGTGTTGTCCGAAGGCCTGACGCAATCGCTGGGCCAGCCCGTGATCGTGGAAAACCGTTCGGGCGCGTCCGGCAACATCGGCACGGCGTTCGTGGCGCGCGCCAAGCCGGACGGCTACACGCTGCTGGTGGGCTCGATGAGCACCCACACGATGAACCAAGCGCTCTATTCCAACATGCCGTTCGACGGCGTGAAGGATTTCACGCCGATCGCCGAGTTAGCCCTCGTGACCAACACGATGGTGGTGCATCCGTCGGTGCCGGCCTCGAACCTGAAGGAATTCATCGCCTACGCGAAGGCCAATCCCGACAACGTGGCCTATGCCTCGGCGGGACAGGGCTCGACCAACCACCTGAGCGCCGTCCTGTTCGAGAAGGCCGCCGGCGTGAAGATGATGCACATCCCCTACCGCGGCGGCGCGCCTGCGGTGCTGGACACCGTGGCCGGGCGCACGCAGGTGCTGTTCAGCGCTGGCACGCAGACGCTGCCGCACGTGCAGTCGGGCAAGCTCAAGCTGCTGGCCGTCACGGAAGAACAGCGCTCGCCGCTGCTGCCCGATGTGCCCACCGTAGCCGAAACGCTGCCCGGCTATGAATTGGCGGTCTGGTACGGCGCGTTTGGCCCGGCCGGCATGCCGCCCGAACTGACGGCCCGGCTGAACCGCGAGATCAACGTGATTCTGAAGCGGCCCGATGTCATCAAGAAGATGGGCGACATGGGCGTGCTGCTGACCGACACCACGCCCGAGCAGTTCGGCCAGATCCTGGCGCGCGATGCCGACAAGTACGGCAAGTTGATCAAAGAACTGGGCATCACCGCGGAATGACGGACCACGCCCTCAGCCCGGCCGCCACGGGCGTGCAAGCCATCGGCCAGGCGTACGCGCAGGGCAGTGCGCAGGCGGCCTTTCAGGCCATCGATGCCTACGCCGGGCTCGCCCTCGCGCACACGCTGTGCACCGTGAATCGTTACGACGCCAGCGCCATGCGCGTGGTGCGGCTGTATAGCTCGAACCCGCAGGCCTACCCGCCGGGCGGGAGCAAGGACAAGACCGGCACGGCCTGGGGCCGGCACGTCCTGCTCGAGCAGCAGGTGTTCGTCGGCCAGGGAGAGGACGCCATCCGCGAGTTCTTCAACGACCACGACGCCATCCGCGAACTGGGCTTGAAATCCGTCATCAACGTGCCGGTCGTCTATGGCGGCGCGTGCCTGGGCACCGTGAACTTCCTGATGCCGCGCGCCGCGGTGACGCAGGCGGACATTGACGCGGCACGGCTGGCGGCCCTCTTGGCCCTGCCCGCGTTCCATGCGCTGCAGGCGGCACAGCCCGCCGCCTGACCGCTGCCCGGCCCGGATGCCGCGCGTTGCCCGGCATCCGGCGGAAACCCCGACGCAGCAACGATCTGAAAGACATCCGGCTCAAAAGCGGGAGCCGACGCCCGGCGCCGCGGGTATATTGGGGTTATTCCCCAACCTGCCTGGCGCTCATCATGATCAAAGGTTCCTGCCTCTGCGGCCGTGTCGCCTACGAGATCAACGGTCCGCTCACCGACGCCCTGAACTGCCATTGCGTGATGTGCCGCAAGACGCATGGCGCGGCCTTCCGCAGCCGCGCAACGGTCCAGTCCAAGGATTTTGCCTGGACCCAGGGGGAAGACCACGTGACCTGGTACGCCTCGTCGCCCGGCAACTACCGGGGCTTCTGCGAGGCCTGCGGCACGCCCCTGCTCAGCCGCTTTGACCAGACGCCCGACGTCTACGGCCTGCCGCTGGGCCCGCTGGACGACGATCCGGGCGTCAAGCCCGAGGCGCATTACCATGTCGCGAGCAAGGCGCCGTGGTACGACATCACGGATGCGCTGCCCCAGCATCCCGGTGCCATGGACGAAGCGCCCGAGCACGATCCGCAGGTGCCGCCACTGACCTTTTCACACGGAAGATGAACCCACGTCCGGCTCCGGACTTCACAGGAGACTGATATGAGCGACTTTGGCGTCGTACTGGACCCCACCACCCTGCGTTTCACGCGCACGCTGCCGGCCAGCGTGGACGAGGTGTGGGCCTGGCTGACCGAATCCGACAAGCGCGGCCAGTGGCTGGCTTCAGGCGACATGGACCTGATGGAAGGGGGCGGCGTCACGCTGCGGTTCCTGCATGCCGACCTGTCCTCCGTGCGCGAACCGACGCCCGAGGCCTACAAGCCCTACGAAGAAGGCCTCACCACGCAAGGCCTCATCACCCGGTGCGAACCGCCGCACCTCCTGAGTTACACCTGGGGCGGATCGGCGGGCGCGCCATCCGAGGTGATGTTCGAACTGTCCCCCAAAGCAGATTCCGCCCTGCTGGTCCTCACCCACCGCAAGCTTGCCACCCGGGACGACATGGTCGACGTGGCGGGCGGCTGGCACACGCATCTGAACGTGCTCGCCGCCCGGCTGGCCGGGCGCGATCCGGGCCCGTTCTGGTCGGCCAATGCCGCCTGGGAGGCCGAGTACCAGCGCCGCATCCCCCGGCGCTAGAGTCGTTCAAGCGCAACTATCACGGGCCGATCTGGCATAAAAGCTGGCTAAACCGCCCGCTTTGCAGTAACATAAGACCGTGATTTTTCCGCAAAAACCGGACTTCGGTCATCCTGCGTGCCAACCTGTAGCGCCCACCAAAGGGCGCTACTGAATGAACGTCAGCGACGCGAACGAGATCCGGTTTTTTATTGGGCGCCCCCCGTCACTGCCCAGCACGCCGCTGCAGTCCTCGTGGCGCCAGGCGTTGCCGCAACCGCTGCAACCCCGCTTCTTCCGGCCAGGTGCCCGCAGCACCCACGCCGCGACCCCGGCGCGCACCGCGCGCACTTACCTCAGGGCGCGAGTATCCGCCATTTCAGACATCCCTTCGGATGCCGTGGCCCATACCCACGCTTGCCCGAACGTTTTTTTGCGTTCAAACCGCTGGACCGGTTTATCCGAGTCCGACGCGCTTGCCGCCTTGCGCGGCGCCTCATGCCGCCGGCATGGCTGCGCGTTTTGATCAAGGAGTAGAGCATGGCTAAAGAAGAACTCATCGAATTGGATGGCATCGTTGACGAAGTGCTGCCCGATAGCCGCTACCGCGTCAAACTGGACAACGGCATCGAAGTCGGCGCCTACGCATCCGGCCGTATCCGCAAGCACCGCATCCGCATCCTCGCGGGCGATCGCGTCACCCTCGAAATGTCCCCGTACGACCTGACCAAGGGCCGGATCAACTTCCGCCACAAGGACGAACGCGCTCCCGCCCCGCATCGTCCTCAGCAGTACCGCCGCTAAGCCGGCCGCCCGGGCCGGCTTCATGCCGGCGCCCGGCACCTACTTTTCGCGAATCCTAAAGCCCGATTCGCGTTCTGCCGTAATGCGTGGAACGCCTGTTCATGAAAGAATGGCGCTCCCTCGCCTGGCGCAACGCCAGGCCGGATACGCACGAAGCACGATGGACCTGAAAGAAGAATTGCAAGCCGCCGCAGACCAGCTTGCCCTGGCGCGAAGAAGATTCGCGAAGGGCGAGGAAGGCCTGCGCCTGCTGCGCCAGTCGCGCGAGGCCTTCATCAACAGCCTGCGCAACACTGGCCTGACCTACGCCGAAGCCAAGACCAAATACGACAACTGCCTGGACGACCAGGAAGCCGGCCAACGCAGCGTGCAGCAGCAGATGGAATACGCCGAGCGCATGCACCAATACGTGCTCAAGCGCATCGCGCTGGCGGCAGAGCAGGCCTGAACCCGGCCCGCCCCCGATCCCCGCCGTTCGTCAGGGCTTGAACGCCCCAATGAAGATCGCCGGATCGATGCGCGCATCGTTCAGGCTGACGTTCCAGTGCAGGTGCGGGCCCGTCGCCCGCCCGGTCGCACCCACCTTGCCCACCACGCCGCCGCGCGGCACCTCGTCGCCGACTTTCACGTCGACGGCCGACATGTGGCAGAACATGCTGATCAATCCCTGGCCATGGTCCAGGAACACCGTCTTGCCATTGAAGAAGTAATCTCCCACCAGCACCACCACCCCGGCAGCCGGCGCCTTGATGGGCGTCCCGGCCGGCACGGCGAAGTCCAGGCCTGAATGGGGATTGCGTTCCTGGCCGTTGAAGAAGCGGCGCAGGCCGAACGGGCTGGACAGGCGTCCGCCGTTGACGGGCCGGTCCAGGATCAGGTTGCTGGGCGTGACGCCGGCACGAAAGCCGCGGTAAGCCTCGATCTGCTCGGCCAGCTCGCGTTCGATGCGCTTGAGATCGTCCGGGTTCGGATCCACCTGGCGCCGGTTCTTGAGCGTGATGTGCTGGGCGACGTAATCCTTGGCGCCCACCGAGAAGGCCACCTGGCGCGTGCCGGCGGCGTCCTTGACCTGGACGTGCTCCTGGCCCGGCTTCACGCTGAGCGGGATGCCGACCACGGCGATCCACTGCTTGCCCTGTTCCCGCACCACCAGCACGCGCCGGTCCTGGTATGTGACCTCGGGCGCGCTGGCCGCGTCGCCCAGCGTCAGGACGGCCACCCCGCCCGGCACGCGGGCGTCGAGCTTGCGGCCGATGTAGCTGCCCTGCTGCGCCCGCGCGGGCCAGGCCAGGCACAGGCTGGCCGCGGCCAGCCCGGCGCGCAGGACGTCGCGGCGTTCGAACATGGGGCTTACAGGCACAGGTTGGCCGGTTCGATGATGGTCTGGTCGCGGCGGGCGATGCGCGTGGACAGGCGGGTCTCGGTCTTGCCCTGCCAGTGGGTCGTCGTCATGACGGCCTCGACGCCCAGGCTGCCGTGCAGGATGAGCTCGTAACCATTGCGCACCGGCTTCTGTTCGAAATTGACGCCCAGCCCCTTCCAGGCGTCCGCCACGCATTGCGTGTAGTCCTGGGCGGTGCGCGCGGTCGAGCCGTAAAAGACGGGCTCGCGGTCGCGGACGTCTTTGACGTTGGCGCAGGCGGTCAGGGCAGCCAGGACGGTAAGGGACAGGATGATACGAGCCTTCATGACGATGGAAACTCTCGGTCGGTAGGGATTGATCGGGGCGGCCAACTATACCGCACGGTCTTTTGGCGCCTTGGCCCGGCAACGCCCGGCCAAGGCTTCACGCCTGCGGCGGGCGGCGGGCGGACTTGGGGCGGAAGGCCGCGATGACCTCAGGACGCGTCTCGGCGTAGGGACCGCCGATGAGGTCGATGCAGTACGGGATGGCGGCGAAGATGCCGGGCACCAGCACGGCGCCGTCCTCGCCCTTCAAGCCTTCCAGCGTCTCGCGGATGGACTTGGGCTGGCCGGGAAGGTTCACGATCAGGGCGGCATGGCCGTCCGTTTCGCGGATGACGGCCACCTGACGTGACAGGATGGCCGTGGGCACGAAGCGCAGGCTGATCTGGCGCATCTGTTCGCCAAAACCGGGCATTTCCTTGGTGCCGACGGCCAGCGTGGCCTCGGGCGTGACGTCGCGCCGCGCCGGGCCGGTGCCGCCGGTCGTCAGGACGAGATCGCAGCCGCAGCCGTCGACCAGCTCGATCAGGGTCTCGGAGATGCGGGCCGGCTCGTCGGGAATCAGCCGGTCGACCGCCTGCCACGGCGAGGCCAGCGCCCCGCCCAGCCACTCGCGCAGCGCGGGCAGTCCTTGGTCCTGATAGGCGCCGGTGGAGGCGCGGTCGGAAACGGACACCAGGCCCACGATGAGTTCGTCGGGGTGGCTGCGGGCGATGCGGGCAATGTGGGTCATGGCGTAGCGGGGAATCCGGCAATGAAGCGCCGCGGCGGCGGCAGGCAGCGCGGCCGCCGTGGCTTGCCGGACGGCCGCGCGACATCGATGCTATCGCATTCTGTAAGGCGGCATGCGGCGGGGTCGGCGGCGCCAAGTGTCGCAAAAAGGGGAAACCGCCCGCCGCCCAGGGTTTCCCGCGCTTGTTCGCGTCATGGGCGCTGGATAACATCCGCTAACAATCCCGGCCCAATATCGCGGCGCGGCGCATTTTCAGGTTTTCCATGTTCACACGCACTCTCCGGCAGCACGCGCTTGCCGCGGCGCTGGCCCTGTCCGCCGCGGCCGTGGCCGGCTGGGCGGCCCTGCACACGCTGGCCTTGAAGACCGAACCGGTGCCCGCCGCCGCGCCGGGCCTCTATATTCCCAACCTGGGCAATACGCTGGACGAGCAGACGCGCAACCTGTCGCGGCTCAGCCAGGCGCTGCGCACGGGCGACCGGCTGGTGATCCTGGGCTCGTCGGAGCTCACCAGCAACGACCTGCGCTTCGTGCCCTACCGCTTCCTGGCCGATGAACTGCAGATGCCCGTCCTGGCGTACGGCCATTCGGGCTTTCAGTCGCTGGGCATGCAGTTCGTGCTGGCGGCGCTGGCCGACGACCTGTCGCCGGCCTCGCGCGTGGTGGTTATGTTGTCGCCCGGCTGGTTTGATGGCGACGGCGGACTGGGACCGGACGAATTCAAGGAGCACGCCAACCCGCTGTTGCCGCGCCTGCTGCGCCAGCCAGATGGCCGGACCGAGGTCATGCGCTGGCTGGACGCCAAGGCGGACGCGGGCGTGTACTGGTCGATGGCGGCCGAACAGGCGTACGTGTTCCGCCAACGCCTGGCGGGCCTGTGGGCGCCGGCGTATGCCGCGCCCGCCCCCGAACCGGAGCGCGAGGGCCCGGCGATGGCGGCTCGCGTCGTGGATTGGGACGCGCTGGCCGCTGAAGCCCAGGCCGCCGAACAGGCGCTGATGACGGACAACCGCTATGCCGTGCGCGACGAATTTTTCAACAAGTATTTGCGCACCATCCCCGCCGGCGGCAAGACCGCCTACCAGCCGCAACCCCTGACCGGGCGCGACGAACTGCGCGAACTGGCCGCCCTGATGGCGCTGCTGCGCCAGCACGAGGTCAATGCGCTGTTCGTCATGCAGCCCCTGCACCCCATGGTCTTCAAGGACCTGGACCGGTTCGACCCGATCCAGCGTCAGGTCGCGGGCCTGTGCCAGACTTACGCGATGACCTGCATGGATATGTATGACGCGCCCTTCGAGGTGGGCACGCTGCGCGACGTGCAGCATCTGGGCGAGCTGGGCTGGCTGCGCGTCAATCAGAAGATCGCCGAGGTATTCCGCCCATGAAACGAACACTGTGGCTCTGCCTGCTGTATCTCGGCATCCTGGCCGTGATGGTCATCCAGGCGGATACCTCCGCCAATCTGGGCAAACCCATGGAGATCGAATTCCAATATTCGAAGTTCTAAGATTTGGGGGCCGCTTCATTCAGGGACAGGTCATAAATCTGCAATAATCGGGGCATTCTCGCCGGAACCTCGCCCCCTCCCCCATGTTCGACCTCTTCCACGGCCTAGACCTTTGGGTTGGCCTCAGTCTTGTGCTGGCCCTGACATTCGTCCTGGCCTTCGAATTCATCAACGGCTTTCATGACACGGCGAACGCCGTGGCAACCGTCATCTACACCAAGGCCATGCCGCCCCACCTGGCGGTGGTCCTGTCCGGCATCTTCAACTTTCTGGGCGTGTTGCTGGGCGGCGTGGGCGTCGCCTACGCCATCGTCCATCTGCTGCCCGTCGAGCTGCTGATCAATGTCGATACCGGCCGCGGACTTGCGATGGTGTTCGCCATGCTGGCGGCGGCCATCGCCTGGAACCTGGGCACCTGGTACTTCGGCATTCCCGCCTCCAGTTCGCACACGCTGATCGGCTCGATCCTGGGCGTGGGCCTGGCCAATGCGCTCATCACCGACCTGCCGCTGGGCGAAGGGGTGAACTGGGGCAAAGCCATCGACATCGGCATGTCGCTGGTGGCCTCGCCCATCGCCGGCTTTGCCGTGGCCGGCTTGCTGCTGCTGGCGCTCAAGCGCTGGCTGCCGCTGTCCAAGATGCACAAGACGCCCGAACAGCGCCGCGCCATCGACAACAAGAAGCACCCGCCATTCTGGAACCGCCTGGTGCTGGTCCTGTCGGCGATGGGTGTGAGCTTCGTGCACGGCTCGAACGACGGGCAGAAGGGCATCGGCCTCATCATGCTGGTGCTGATCGGCATCGTGCCCGCCAATTTCGTGCTGGACACCCACAGCACCACCTACCAGATCGAACGCACGCGCGACGCGGCCAATCACCTGCTGGTGTTCTACCAGCGCAACGAGGCCCTGCTGGGCGACTACCTGTCGCTGCGCCGCGTCGACATGCAGGAACAACTGCCGGCCAATTTCCGCTGCGATCCCACGCTGACGGTGCCGACCATCATGGCGCTGCAAAAAGACCTGCACGGCGTGTCCAACTACGCCGACCTGTCCGCGCAGAAGCGCATCGACGTGCGCCGTTACCTGCTGTGCCTGGACGACACCGCCAAGAAGGTGGCCCGCCTGGAAGGGCTGCCCGCCCGCGAGGCGGCCGACCTGCAACGGCTGCGCGCGGACCTGACCGCCACCACCGAATACGCGCCCTTGTGGGTAATCGTGGCCGTGGCGCTGGCGCTCGGCGCGGGCACCATGGTCGGCTGGCGCCGCGTCGTGCTGACCGTGGGAGAAAAGATCGGCAAGCAGGGCATGACGTACGCGCAAGGCATGTCGGCGCAGCTGACCGCCGTGGGCGCCATCGGGCTGGCCAACGTCTTCAGCCTGCCGGTGTCGACGACCCACGTGCTGTCCTCCGGCGTGGCGGGCACCATGATCGCCAACAAGTCCGGACTGCAGGGCAACACCGTGCGCAACATTCTGCTGGCGTGGGTGCTGACCCTGCCCGCCTCGATGCTGCTGGCCGCCGGCCTTTTCTGGATCGGCGTGCAGTTCACCGGCTGATGAAATCCGGCCGTGCAGGCAATCTGCACGGCCGCTGCAACACTCTGGGTACTGCGCAGGCCTATGCGCCCGCGCCCCGCGCCGTCTACGATGGCGCCATGACTACCGCCTCCCCCACCCTGCATTACATCTTCGATCCGCTTTGCGGCTGGTGCTATGGCGCCGCGCCGCTGGTGGAGGCCGCCCGCGGCATTGCGGGCCTTCACATCGAGCCCCATGGCGGCGGCATGATGACGGGCAGCAACCGCCAGCCGGTCACCGACGCCCTGCGCCGTTATGTCATGCCGCACGACGAACGCATCGCCGGCCTGACGGGCCAGCCGTTCGGCAAGGACTACTTCGACGGTCTGCTACGCGACACCGGCGCCGTATTCGATTCGGAACCGCCCACCACCGCCATCCTGGCCGCGCAGACGTTGGCGGGCTGCGGCCTGGACCTGCTGCGCCGCATCCAACGCGCGCATTACGTTCAAGGCCTGCGCATCGCCGACCCCGCCGTGCTGCGCGAGTTGGCTGCCGATATCGGCCTGGACGCCGGCGCCTTCGACGCCGCCTACGGCAAGGCCGAGGGCGACGAGACGGCCGCGCATATTGCCGCCAGCCGCCGATTGCTGGCGCAGGTGGGCGGCACGGGTTTTCCGACGCTGGCGCTGGAGCGCGATGGCGTTTTCACGCTGCTCGAACCAAGCCGCTATCTGGGCCGCCCCGACGCATGGCGCGATCATCTGCAAACGCGCATCCAGGGCGGCGCCTGACGCCTCGCGCGCTTGCTAGGCCGCCAAGGCCAGCAATACCCCGTACCCGCCCATGCCAAGCAGCACCGCGACGCCCGTATTGCTGACCAGGCGCGCGGCAACGCCGGTGACGACCAGCCCGCCCACGTACGGCGCCATGCGGGCCGCCTCGTTTGCCGCGCCCAGCAGATCGGGCACGATGACGGCGGCCGCGATGCCCGCGAGCAGCGACGGCCCCAGCGCGGACAGCGCCGAGCCCTCGCGGGACAGCCGCCGCAGCAGCCGGCTGCGCTCGGACAGCATGAAGGGCAGCGCGCGCGTCAGGTACGTGATGACCGCCATCGCGATGACGGCGCCCCAGAATTCCAAGCCATGGGTGTTCATGCGGCCCTCTTCATGCGATAGGCTGCGCAGCCGATGACCGCGCCGGCCAGGATGGCAAGGCTGGTGTATCCCAGCGCGGCAATCAGCCCGGCCCCGCCCACGGCGGCCAGGATGGGCCATCCCATGCCGCGCCGCGCGCTCTGGCACACCAGCGCCATGAACAGCGCCGGCAGCGCAAAACGCATGACCTGCGACAGCATCGGATAGTGTTTCTCCAGGCCATCGCCGGCGTACACGCCCACGGCCGTGCCGGCGATCCAGGTCAGCCATGCGCCCAGGCCCAGCGCAATCATCCACCCCTGGCGGCGGCCGGGCTCGACGGCCTGCAGGCGGTTGAAGGCGGTGGCAAAGACTTCGTCGGTCAGCAGGAAGGCGACCTTCAGGCGATCGCGCAGCGCAGCGGGCAGGAAGCGCGACAGCAGCGGGCCGTAGAGCAGGTGCCGCGCGTTCAGCAGCGAGCACAGCGCCACCACCCAGAGCCAGGGCGTTCCCGCCTTGATGGAGGCCAGCAACAGGAACTGGCTGGCGCCGGCGTAGACCAGCACGGAAATCAGGACGACCTGCAGCGGCGTCAGGCCGGCCGCGACGCCGGCGATGCCGAAGGTCACGGCCACCGGAAAGTAGCCGATCATGACCGGCAGACACGATTTCAGTCCATCGATGCGCGCGCTGCCGGACGGGGCGCGCGCGGCGTCGGGGGGAGTCTCCAAGGCGCTCATTGCTTCTACGTAGTGCGGCGGGCGCCCATTTTACCTAGCGCCGCACGCGCGCTATCGCGTGGCCCGCGTGGCCCGCGCGCTCAGGGCATCGCCCCCAATGCCCGCAGTTGCGACTTCAGCCGGCGCACCTCCTGGCTCAGGTCCAGAATGAGGGCCACGGCGTCCAGGCCCGCGCCAAAGTCGTGCTCCAGCCGGCGCGCGTGCAGGGCACGCTGCAGGTCCACGCTGTAGAAGCGCCATTCCGAGGGGCCGCTGCCGCTGGCGTTGACGATGCCGACCTCGACCAGTTGTGCCACCCATTCCACTTCCGCGCCGCACGCGCGGGCCAGGTCGTCGGCGCTGAGCGGCTGCGACTTGCCCACGACGGTGGCGCTGGTGATCACTATCTTTTTCATGCTCAGACCCCCAGGTTGCGGCGCGGGTTGAAGGGCAGATCCTGCTGCAGCTTGCGGTAGGCGGCCTTGGCGGCGTCGCTGTCGGCGGGCGGCAGCACCAGGTCAAGGACCAGGTACAGGTCGCCCGGCGGATCGCCCGGAATGCCGCGTCCGCGCAGCCGCAGCTTGCGGCCGTTGCCGGAACCGGGCGGCACCGACACTTCGACCGTGCCGCCCGGCGTGGGCGCCTTGACGCTGGCGCCCAGGGCAGCTTCCCAGGGCGCGACCGGCAGCGTCATGTAGAGATCGCGCCCTTCGGCGCGGTAGCGCGGATGCGGCTTGAAGCGCACCTCCAGATACAGGTCGCCGTTGTCGCCGCCGCCGTAGCCCGGCATGCCCTGCCCCGCCAGCCGGATGTACTGGCCTTCGCGCACGCCTGCCGGAATCTTGACGCTGAGCGTGCGGCTTTGCATGTGCGGGCGGCCCTGGTCGTCCATCTGCATGGAACGCAGGCTGATGTCGCGCGTGGCGCCCTTGATCGCGTCTTCCAGGTCGACCTCGATCGCGGCGTGGTGGTCCTCGCCGCGCGCGCGGAATTCCTGTTGCCGCGCGCCATGCCGGCCGCCCCGCCCGCCAAACAGCGACGAAAAGAACTCGCTGAATTGCGCCTCGTCGCCGGGCGCCGCGCCGCGGTGGAACTCGAAGCCTTCGTCCCAGCCGGGCGGAGGCTGGAAGCCGCCGCCGGGCGACACGCCTGCCGCGAGATTGTCATAGGCCTGGCGCTTTTCGGCGTCGCGCAGCACGTCGTACGCTTCGTTTACGTCGCGCATGCGGGTTTCGGCGTCGCTTTCCTTGCTGACGTCGGGGTGATATTTGCGGGCGAGCTTGCGGTACGCCTTGCGAATGTCGTCGTCGGACGCGCCCTGTTCCACCCCGAGAATGCTGTAGTAGTCCTTGAACTCCATATTCCAGCTCACGTAGAGGGTTGAGGCCGCGTCCGGCACAGCCGGATCCGGCCTTGAATAGCCAGAAGATAGGGGTTATGGACCGATTTTTCAATGCGATTGCGCAGTTGGCGGCCAGGCGCATAATGGTCGGTTTGCGCGGCTTACCCCAAAGGACCGATCGTGCTGGAAATCATCGACGCCGACTTCAACGACCCTGACCACGGCCGCCAGGTGCTGGCCATGCTGAACGAATACGCGAGCGGTCCCATGGGCGGCAATACGCCCTTGCCGGCCCATGCGCAGGCCAACCTGATTCCCGAGCTCGCCCGCCGCCCGACCGTGCGCGCGTTGCTGGCGCGCGTCGACGGCCAGGCCGCCGGCGTCGCAATCTACGTGGAAGGCTTCTCCACCTTTGCCTGCCGCCCGCTGCTGAACCTGCACGATCTGGCGGTGTCGCCCCGGTTTCAGGGCCAGGGCGTGGGCAAGGCGCTGCTTGCGGCGCTTGAGGACCGCGCCCGCCAGATGGATTGCTGCAAGATCACGCTGGAAGTGCTGGAGGGCAACACCGTCGCCCAGGGCCTTTACCGCAAGCTGGGCTTCGAGGGCTACGCGCTGGACGATGCGACCGGCCGCGCCATGTTCTGGCAGAAAAAGCTGGCCGCCTGAATGGCGTAGTATGTGTTTTTCGCCCCGGATGCGGGGGCGGACCGACCCTGCAGGAATCACGATGAAGATGAGCAACATCCCCTTCGGCACCACCGACTGGTCCGAAGTGGAACGCACCGAACATGCCGGCGACACCGGCATGGCTTACTGGCGGACCCGCCATTTCGGCGACCTGCGCGTGCGCATGGTGGAATACACCCCCGGTTACCTGGCCGACCACTGGTGCACCAAGGGCCACATTCTGTTCTGCCTGGAAGGCGAACTGCACACCGAACTGGAAGACGGCCGCCAGTTCGTCCTGACGCCCGGCATGAGCTATCAGGTGGCCGATCAGGCCGAACCGCACCGCTCGTCCACCGCAACCGGCGCCAAGCTCTTCATCGTCGACTGACGCGCCCGCGCGACACGCCTGTATTGCACTTGCGTTACGCTTTGCAAACCAGACGCCGCGCGCAGCCTGACCATTCGTTACCCCGCCTGACCGGAGACAAGCTTTGGGCGCCCCGATTACGCTATACGTCGATTCCCTGTTTCTCAGCCCGTACGCCATGTCGGTCTACGTGGCGCTGACCGAAAAGCAGTTGCCTTTCGAAGTGCGCCCCATCGACCTGAGCGCCGGCGAACAGCGCATGCAGCCCTTCCAGTGCCGCGCGCTCACGGCCCGGGTGCCGGCCTTGACGCATGCGGACTTCAACCTGACCGAATCCAGCGTCATCGCCGAATACCTGGACGAAGCCTTTCCCGCGCCCGGCCACGCAGCCCTGTTTCCGTCCGGCATCCACGAACGCGCGCGCGCCCGCCAATTGCAGGCCTGGCTGCGCAGCGACCTGGCCGCCCTGCGCCAGGAACGCCCCACCGAAACCGTGTTCTACGGCGAAACGGGCCAGCCGCTTTCAGACGCCGCCCATGCCGCCGCCGCCAAGCTGATCCAGGTGGCCAACTACCTGATCGGCGTTGACCAGACGACGCTGTTCGATGCGTGGTGCATCGCCGATACCGATCTGGCGGTCATGCTCAAGCGCCTTGCGCACGACGATCTGCCCGACACGCTGCGCGCCTACGCCGATGCGCAGTGGCAGCGGCCCGCCGTCCAGAAATGGCTGGAACACAACGCCGCCGCGCGTTGAGCTGATCCCTGCCCCAGGGCGGCGCTTCGTCCTGCTGCCCCGGTTGACCTGCCGCAAACGCTCCGATGTTGCACCGCACCATCCATTGCGGTGTAATGGGGAGGTCAACGCCGCCGGTTCCACTGGGGACCGGCTTGGCGGCCATTTGCCGCCAGCAGCTATTTACAGGAGATCGCCATGGCCGGATCCGGCACCGATCACACGCTTGCCCCGTCCTTGAACCCCTGGACGGCCGCCTATGAATACGCCGTCGATGCCTGGCAGCGCGGCGTGCTTTACGCCGATGTGATGCGCCAGCGCGGCAACCAGTACCACGATCACATGGCCAAGCGCGCGCCCAACGTGCTCAGCATGGAATTCGAACTGGTGCTCGATGGCCGCGAGCTGCCCCGGCCGGTCAATTACGGCCTCTTGCGGATCAAGCCGCCCGCCGGCGTCGAAACGGACCCGATCAAACGCCCCTTCCTGGTGGTGGATCCGCGCGCCGGCCACGGACCGGGCATTGGCGGTTTCAAGCCGGAAAGCGAGATCGGCGTGGCCGTGCGTGCCGGGCACCCCTGCTACTTCGCGACCTTCCTGCCGCAACCCATGCCCACGCAGACCGTCGAAGACGTGATGATGGCCGAGGCCCGCTTCCTGGAAGAGATCATCGCGCTGCACCCGGATGCCGAAGGCAAGCCCGTCGTCGTGGCCAATTGCCAGGCGGGCTGGCAGATCATGATGACCGCCGCGGTGCGCCCTGAACTCTTCGGCCCCATCATCGTCGCGGGCGCGCCCTTGTCGTACTGGGCGGGCTGGCGCGGCATGAACCCCATGCGTTATGCCGGCGGCCTGTTGGGCGGCAGTTGGCTCACGGCCATGACCAGCGATCTGGGCAACGGCAAGTTCGACGGCGCCTGGCTGGTGCAGAACTTCGAGAACCTGAATCCGGCCAACACGCTGTGGTCCAAGCAGTACAACCTGTACGCCAATGTCGACACCGAGGCCAGCCGCTACCTGAGCTTCGAGAAATGGTGGGGCGGCCACGTGTTCCTGAATGGCCCCGAGATCCAGTACATCGTCGACAACCTCTTCGTGGGCAACCGCCTGGCGACCGCGGGTCTGGTGACCTCCGACGGCATCCGCATCGACCTGCGCAACATCCGCTCGCCCATCGTGGTGTTCTGCTCCAAGGGCGACAACATCACCCCGCCTCCGCAGGCGCTGGGCTGGATTCCCGACCTGTACCAGAACGAGGCCGAAGTCCTGGCCCACGGCCAGACCATCGTCTACGCCATCCACGAAAGCATCGGCCACCTGGGCATCTTCGTGTCCGGCAGCGTGGCCCGCAAGGAGCACCAGGAGTTCACCTCCAACATCGACATGATCGATGTGCTGCCGCCCGGCATCTACCAGGCCGAAATCGCCGACAAGACGCCGGACACGCCCAACGCCGACCTGGCTTACGGCAACTACGTGCTGTCATTCGAACAGCGCAAGCTGGACGACGTGCGCGCCATCGTCGACCGCAAGGAAGAGGACGACCAGCGTTTTGCCGCGGTGGCCCGCATCTCCGACATCAATCTGGGCATGTACCGCAGCTTCGTGCAGCCCTGGCTGCGCGCCCTGGTCACGCCGCAGTCTGCCGAATGGATGCAGCGCATGCACCCGCTGCGCCTGCCCTACGAACTGATCTCCGACCGCAACCCGGTCATCGCGCCCATCGCCAAGGTAGCCGAACAGGTGCGCGAGAACCGCAAGCAGGCCTCGCCCACGAATCCGTTCCTGGTCGCGCAGGAGATGTTCTCGAACATGATCGAGACCAGCCTGAACATCTGGCAGGAACTGCGCGATTCGGCCGACGAACGCACCTTCATGAGCGTCTACGGTTCGCCCGTTGTGCAGGATCTGGCCGGCCTGGGCGCCAAGTCCGGCCCGCCGCGCAGGCATCCGGGCGTCTCGCCGGAGCATCGCCGCTTCATGGAAGAACGCGCCGCGGAACTGCGCTCGATGCTGCAGGAAGGCGGACTGCGCGTGGCGGCGATCCGGATGCTGCTGTACGTGTCGGGCGCCGAGGGCGGCCTGGACGAGCGCAGCTTCGCGCTGATCCGCAAGATGCGCGCCGAAGCCGACAACGCCCTGTCGCTGGAGGAATTCAAGGACGTCATCCGCGAGCAGGCGCTGATGATGACGCTGGATTCGACCGCTGCCATCCAGGCCATGCCGCACTTGCTTGACGGCTCGTCGGCTGCCGAAATCCGCGCCGGTCTGGACGCCATGAAGGGCGTGCTGGAAGCGGCCGAACCGCTGAGCGACGCGGCGCGCGAAAGCCTGAACGAAATGGAGCGCATCTTCGAAGCGGCCGAGCGCCGCGCACAGCGCCGCGAACAGGGCCAGAAGGCCGAGCCCTCGCGCGGCGCCGAAGACGCGAAGCTGGATGATCCGGTCACCGACCTGGTCGACAAGGCCGCGCAGGTGCCCGGCAAGACCGCCCGCCCGCATCCCGACGCCGCGCGCAAGGCCGTGAATGCGGCGTCCGCGCCCAAGGCTGCGGGCAAGACCGCCGCAAAGAGTGCCGCAAAAGCCGCCAATAAAGCCGCCCCCAAAACCGCTCCCAAAGCCGCCAATAAAACCGCGTCCAACGCCGCCAAGTCGCCCGCCAAGCGCGCGGCTGCCGCCCGTCAACCCGCCAAGGCCTGACAACCATGAGCCTCCCGACGTCCACGCACTACGACAAACTCATCGCACGCGCGCAGACGCTTGAACCGGCCGCGTGCGCCATCGCCCACCCGTGCGACGAGCCCTCGTTGTCCGCGGCGCTGGAAGCGCGCGACCTGGGCCTCTTGCGGCCCATCCTGGTCGGGCCGGAAGGCAAGATCCGCGACACGGCCGCACAGTTCAACCTGAACCTGGGCGATGCCCGCATCGTGGACGCGCCGCATAGCCATGCCGCCGCGGAAAAGGCTGTCGCGCTGGTGCGCAGCGGCGAGGCGTCGCTGCTCATGAAGGGCAGCCTGCACACCGACGAACTGATGCATGAGGTCGTGGCGCGCACGACGGGCCTGCGCAGCGGCCGGCGCATCAGCCATGTGTTCATCATGGAGGTGCCGACCTATCCCGAGCCGCTCTTCATCACGGACGCGGCCATCAACATCTTTCCGGACCTGGAAACCAAGGCCGACATCATCCGCAACGTGATCGACCTGCATCTGGGACTGGGGCTGGGCGAACCGCGCGTGGCGATCCTGTCGGCGGTGGAA
Organism: Achromobacter sp. Root170; assembly: GCF_001428165.1. Lineage (NCBI taxonomy): Bacteria > Pseudomonadati > Pseudomonadota > Betaproteobacteria > Burkholderiales > Alcaligenaceae > Achromobacter > Achromobacter sp. Root170. Next base: position 315,455 of record NZ_LMHN01000017.1, on the reverse strand, counting down.
CAGGTCACGCCCAGCATCCCCAGCACGATCGAGGCGGCCGCGCTGTGCAAGATGGCCGACCGCGGGCAGATCACGGGCGGCGTGCTGGACGGCCCGCTGGCGCTGGACAACGCCATCAGCCCGGAAGCCGCACGCATCAAGGGCATCCGTTCGCCCGTGGCGGGCGTGGCGCAGGTGCTGATGGTGCCCGACCTGGAAGCCGGCAACATGCTGGCCAAGAACCTGACGTTTCTCGCCAATGCCGAAGCCGCCGGCATCGTGCTCGGGGCGCGCGTGCCGATCATCCTGACCAGCCGCGCCGACAGCCCGCGCTCGCGTCTTGCCTCGTGCGCGGTGGCGGCAATATACGCCCACCATCTTGCCCAGCAGCAGGCCAAACCGCTGGCCTGACGCCAGCTCCCTGCCCCCGGCCCGCCACCGCGGGCTTTCGCGCGATTTGTCCCAACATGGAAGCACACCGCCATGAGCGACACCATCCTCGTCATCAACGCCGGCAGTTCCAGCATCAAGTTTTATCTGTATGACATCGATGCCAACCACCAGCTCGCGCCCCGGCTGGGCGGCCAGCTCGAAGGCATCGGCACCACGCACCCGCGCCTGCGGGTGCGCGACGCGGCGGGCGAGACGCTGGTCGAGCGCGACATTGCGCCCAGCCACGCGCCCGACGTGCCCAACGCGCAGGAGGTCGTGGGCACGTGGTTGAGCGGCCACCTGGGCGGCGCGCCGCTGGCCGTGGGCCACCGCGTGGTGCACGGCGGGCCCGACCTGTCCGAGCCGGTGCTGATCGATGACGACATCCTGGCCAAGCTGGACACGTTCACGCCGCTGGCGCCGCTGCATCAGCCCAACAACCTGGCGCCGATCCGCGTCATCCGCGAACGCCGGCCCTGGATTCCGCAGGTAGCGTGCTTCGATACGGCATTTCACCGCAGCCATAGCGACGTGGCCGACCGCTATGCGCTGCCCGAGCGCCTGTACCTGGAAGGCGTGCGCCGCTACGGTTTTCATGGTCTGTCCTACGAGTACATCGCGCAGCGCCTGAAGCAGGCGCTGCCGGACATTGCCATGGGCAAGATCGTCACCGCCCACTTGGGGTCCGGCGTGTCGGCCTGCGCGATTCACCAGGGCAAGAGCGTGGACAGCACCATGGGTTTCACGGCGCTGGAAGGCCTGCCGATGGGCACGCGCCCGGGCCGCCTGGACCCCGGCGTGGTGCTGTGGATGATGGAACAGGGCATGAGCCACGACGAGATCGAGCACATGCTGTATCACGACTGCGGCATGAAGGGCCTGTCGGGCATCAGCAACGACATGCGCGAACTCCTGGCCAGCAATGCGCCGTCGGCCAAGCTGGCGTTGAAGTACTTCGCCTGGCGCGTGGCCGAAGGCATGATCGGCCTGGGCTGCGCGATGAACGGCATCGATGGCATCGTCTTCACTGCCGGCGTCGGCGAAAACTCCGCCGAGATCCGCCAGGCCATCAGCGAGCACTGGGGCTGGCTGGGCATCAAGCTGGATCCCGAACGCAACGCCCGCCACGGGCCGCGCATCTCCACCGACGACAGCCGCATCGGCGTCTACGTGGTGCGCACGAACGAAGAGCTCATCATTGCCCAACACACGCTTGCCCTCGTGAGGCAGCAATGAGCGCGCACCTGCCGCTGGCCGGCAAGCGCGGGCTGGTGACCGGCATCGCGAATGCCGACTCCATCGCGTGGGGCTGCGCCAAGGCGTTTCGCGCGATGGGCGCCGAACTGGCGGTGACCTACCTGAACGACAAGGCCCTGCCGCACGTGGCGCCGCTAGCGCAACAGGTGGACGCGCCCTTGCTGATGCCGCTGAACCTCTTGAACGACGGCGAGCTGGAAGCCGTCTTTGCCCGCATCACGGACGAATGGGGCGCGCTGGATTTCGTGCTGCACTCGGTGGCCTACGCGCCGCGCGAGGACCTGCACGGGCGTGTCACGGACTGCTCGCGGGCGGGCTTTCTGCAGGCGATGGACGTGTCATGCTGGTCCTTCATCCGCATGGCCAAGCTGGCCGAGCCGCTGATGCGCAATGGCGGCGCCCTCTTCTGCATGAGCTATTACGGCTCGCAGATGGTGGTCGAGCACTACAACATGATGGGACCGGTCAAGGCCGCGCTGGAATCGGCCACGCGCTACCTGGCCGCCGAACTGGGCCCGCAAGGCATCCGCGTGCACGCGATTTCGCCGGGACCCTTGAAAACGCGCGCCGCGTCCGGCATTGCGGAATTCGACACCATGCTGGACCGCGCCCAGGCCAAGGCGCCCGCGCGCAGCTTGGTGTCGATTGACGACGTTGGCGAAGCGACCGCCTGGCTGGCCACCGATGCGGCGCGGCTGATGACGGGGCAGACGCTGTACATCGACGGCGGGTATCACATCATCGATTGAGGCGGGTCGCTGGCTTGCAAGGTGTCAGACACCTGGTCATTCGAGGGTGTCAGACACCGAGGCATTACACCTGGCAATTCGCAGGTCAGCCCAGCGTCGCCGGCCCGCCCTGGCGCCAGCGCTCGATGGCTTCCACCGCCTGCTCAGGACTGACGAAGATCCTGTCCGGCCCGATCTTCTTGACCAGCCCCGAGCGCTGCAGCGCCTCGCGGAACTTGCCGTGGCCGCCCGCGACCAGCAATGAGATGCCGCGTTCGTCCAGGATGCGTTTGAGTTCATACAGCGCCTCGACGGCGTCGGCATCGGCCTGGGTCATGGCTTCGGCGTCCAGCACGAACCAGCGCACGTCGCCCGCCTGTTCGATGATTTCGCGCGCGCGGCGCCGGAACGCGTCCGCATTGAAGAACCAGACCGAGGACTCGAACAGCCAGATCACGGCGCCCGGCACGGGCTGGGCCTGCGGATTCAGGTGCATCTTGCCCAGCACCGTTTCGCCCGGCAAGCGGCCCAGCAGCGCATCGCGGGGATTGCCGGACACGTACATGGCATAGAGCAGCGTCGCGCCCACGGAAACCGCCACGCCCTGCAGCACGCCGAATCCCACCACGCCCACGGCCGCCAGGATGCCGAACGCGAGTTCGATCCGGGAGATCCGCGCCAACCGCTTGAAGGCCTGCCAGTCGAACAGGCTGGCCGCGGCGAGCAGCAAGATGGCCGACAGCGCAAACTGCGGCAGCCAAAACAGCGGCTCGCTCAACAAGCCCACCACGACGGCCAGCGCGGCCGCTGCGCTGATGCTGACGAGCGGCGACGACCCGCCGGCCACCAGCCCGACCGCCGTGCGCGAATCGGCGCCCGTCACGACGTAGCCCTGGAACAAGCCCGCGGCCACATTGGCCGCGCCAAACCCCACCAGTTCGCGGTTCGGGTCCACGTGGTCGCCCGTGCGCGCCGCAAAGCTGCGCGCTGTCACGATGCCACTGGAAAAACTGACGACCAGGACCCCCGCCGCGCCCAGCAGGATGCCGTCCACGCCTTCCAGACTGACGGGCAGATGGAAGGCCGGCAGCCCGGCCGGCACGTCGCCCACCACCGCGATGCCCATCGCCGGGAAATTAAACAGCCAGGAAAGCAGGCAGGTCGCGACCACCAGCAAAATGGGGCCGGGCCACGAAGGCCGCCAGTGTTTGATCGCCACCAGGAAGATGCACGAGGCCAGCCCCAGGAACAGCGTCGGCAACCGGATTTCGGACAGCCGGTGGGACAGTTCCATGAACGGGTGGATCAGGCCGCTGTTGCGCAGGCCCACGCCCGTCAGGCCGCTCAGTTGCGACGTCGCCAGCGTGACCGCCACGCCGGCCATGTACCCGATCAGCACCGGCCGCGACAGCAGATTCGCAAGCACGCCCAGCCGAAGAACCCGGGCGATGAGGCAACCCACGCCAACGGTGAGCGCGATGCTGGTGGCGGCCTGCAGCCGCGCCTCGGGTGTGGTCAGCGCCATGCCGGTCAAGGTGGCGGCAATGAGGGTGCAGGTGGCGGTGTCGGGACCGACGATGAGCGTGCGCGACGAGCCGAAGAACGCGTAGGCAAGCATGCCCGCAATGGCGGCCCACAGCCCGGCAACGGGCGGCACCCCCATCATGGCGGAATAGGCCAGCCCCACCGGCAGCGCCACCGCGGCCACGCTAATGCCCGCCGTGATGTCGCGCCGGGCCGAGTCGCGGGTGATGCCCTGGAAGTTGGCCAGGCCAGGAATGACGCGAAGGTTCATGGTGCAGCAGGACGACCTGAAAAAAAGGACTCCCACACGACGCGGGACGACCACCAAGCCTAAACCAACTCGCTCAAGGGCGGTGCAAGGTAAATCAATCCGGGTGTCTGACACCTGCCGGCCGTCAGACACCCGTCACACCGCGGGATCAGCCCGCGGCGCGGTCTTGCAGCACTGCCACGGCCGGCAGGGTCTTGCCTTCCAGGAATTCCAGGAAGGCGCCGCCGCCGGTGGAGATGTAGCCGACCTGCTCGCCGATCTTGTACTTGGCGATGGCGGCCAGGGTGTCGCCGCCGCCGGCGATCGAGAAGCCTTCGGAGTCGGCGATGGCGCGGGCGACCACTTCCGTGCCATTGGCGAACTGGTCGAATTCGAACACGCCCACCGGGCCGTTCCAGACGATGGTGCCGGCCTTCTTGAGGATCTCGGCCAGTTGCGCCGCGGTCTGCGGGCCGATGTCCAGGATCATGTCGTCGTCGGCCACGTCGGTGGCCGCCTTCACGGTGGCCTCGGCGTCTGCGCCGAACGACTTGGCGCACACCACGTCAACGGGAATCGGCACGGCCGCGCCGCGCTTTTTCATGATGTCGATGACGGCGCGGGCCTGCTCGACCTGATCGGGCTCGGCCAGCGACTTGCCGATGGACAGGCCGGCGGCCAGCATGAACGTGTTGGCGATGCCGCCGCCCACGACCAGTTGGTCGACCTTGTCGGCCAGCGATTGCAGGATCGACAGCTTGGTCGACACCTTGGAGCCGCCCACGATCGCGACCAGCGGACGCTTCGGTTCGTGCAGCGCGCGGCCCAGGGCGTCAAGTTCGGCTTCCAGCAGCGGGCCGGCGCAGGCCACGGGGGCAAAGCGCGCGATGCCGTGCGTGGTGGCTTCGGCGCGATGCGCCGTGCCGAAGGCGTCGTTGACGTACACGTCGCACAGCGCGGCCATCTTCTTGGCAAGCGCCTCGTCGTCCTTCTTTTCGCCGACGTTCACGCGGCAGTTTTCCAGCAGCACGACCTGGCCGTGATCGACCTTCACGCCATCGACCCAGTCGCGCACCAGCGGCACGGGCATGCCCAGCAGTTCGGACAGGCGCTGGCCGACCTTGGCAAGCGAATCGGCGTCAGTCAAGACGCCTTCTTTGGGGCGGCCGAGGTGGGACGTGACCATCACGGCGGCGCCGGCGTCCAGCGCCAGGCGGATGCCGGGCACCGAGGCGCGGATGCGGGTGTCTTCGCTGATGCGGCCGGCGTCATCGAACGGGACGTTCAGGTCGGCGCGGATGAACACACGCTTGCCGGACAGGGCGCCGGCCTTGGCCAGCGCGGACAGGGTTTGGACCTTGGACATAGTTGGATTCCTTCGGTAGGCGAACAAAGGGGACGAACCCATTTTCCGCAATGGCGGAAAACAAATCCGTCCCCTTATGGACTGGCGGCGTGCTTACTTGGCCGACATCAGCGCGACGGTGGTGTCGAGCATGCGGTTCGAGAAGCCCCACTCGTTGTCGTACCAGGACGAGACCTTGACCAGACGCCCCGAGACCTTGGTCAGCGACGCGTCAACGGTGCTGGAGGCCGGGTTGTGGTTGTAGTCGACCGAGACCAGGGGTTCGGTGTTGTAGTCCAGGATGCCCTTGAGCTCGCCTTCCGAGGCGGCCTTCAGGATGCCGTTCACTTCTTCGGCGGTCGTGTCGCGGCTGGCCACGAACGACAGGTCGACCAGCGACACGTTGATGGTCGGGACGCGGATGGCGTAGCCGTCCAGCTTGCCGTTCAGTTCCGGCAGGACCAGGCCCACGGCGGCGGCGGCGCCGGTCTTGGTGGGGATCATGCTCATCGTGGCCGAACGGGCGCGGCGCAGGTCTTCGTGATAGACGTCGGTCAGGACCTGGTCGTTCGTGTAGGCGTGAACGGTGGTCATCAGGCCGTTTTCCAGACCCAGCTTGTCGTTCAGCGGCTTGACCAGGGGGGCCAGGCAGTTGGTGGTGCACGACGCGTTGGAGATGACGGTGTCGGTCGACTTCAGCACGCCGTGGTTGACGCCGTAGACGATGGTGGCGTCGACATCCTTGCCGCCGGGGGCCGAGATGATGACTTTCTTGGCGCCGCCCTTGATGTGCGCGCCGGCCTTTTCCTTGGTGGTGAAAAAGCCCGTGCATTCCAGCACGACGTCGACCTTCAGGTCGCCCCACGGCAGTTCGGCCGGGTTGCGGTTGGCCAGCACGCGGATCTTGTCGCCGTTGACGACCATGAACTCGCCGTCGACTTCGACGGTGCCCGGGAACTTGCCGTGGGCGGTGTCGTAGCGCGTCAGGTGCGCGTTCGTCTTGGGATCGCCCAGGTCGTTGATGGCGACGATTTCGATATCGTGCTTCTTGCCACCTTCGTAGTGGGCACGCAGGATGTTGCGGCCGATGCGACCGTAACCGTTGATGGCGACGCGAATGGTCATGACTAAGCTCCTTTTTTACAAAACTTGCTTGACGGTCTCGGCCACCTTGTCGGCGGTCAGCCCGAAGAACTTGAACAGGGCGCCGGCCGGCGCGGACTCGCCGTAGCGGTCGATGCCGACCACGGCGCCTTCCAGGCCCACGTACTTGTGCCAGAAGGCGGTGACGCCGGCCTCGACGGCCACGCGCGGCAGGCCCTTGGGCAGCACGGATTGCTTCCAGGCGGCGTCCTGCTTGTCGAAGACGTCGGTGCTGGGCATGGAGACCACGCGCACGGCAATGCCTTCCTTGGCCAGCTGCGCCTGCGCGTCCAGCGCGATGGCGACTTCAGAGCCGGTGGCGATGATGACGGCGCGGGCGCCTTCGGCGTCGCGCAGCACGTAGCCGCCGCGGGCAATGGCGTCCACGGTGGCCGCGTCGCGCTGCACGAAGGGCAGGTTCTGGCGCGACAGCAAGAGGGCCGTCGGGCCGCCGTCATGCACGTCCATGCCGATGCTGGCCGGACGCGTCACGGCGGCGTTCCAGGCCACGGCGGTCTCGGCCGTATCGCAAGGACGCCACAGCGACAGGTTGGGGATGAGGCGCAGGCTGGCCGCGTGCTCGATCGACTGGTGGGTCGGGCCGTCTTCGCCCAGGCCGATGGAGTCGTGCGTGAACACGTGGACGACGCGCTGCTTCATCAGCGCGGCCATGCGGATGGCGTTGCGCGAGTAGTCCGAGAACGTGAGGAACGTGCCGCCGAACGGCAGGTAGCCGCCGTGCAGCGCGATGCCGTTCATGATGGCGGCCATGCCGAATTCGCGCACGCCGTAGTTGATGTGGCGGCCGAACTGGATGCCCTTGTCGCCGGCGCGAACGGCGCCAACGCCCTTCCAGTCGGTGAAGTTCGAGCCGGTCAGGTCGGCCGAGCCGCCCAGCATTTCCGGCAGCATCGGCGCCAGCGCGGCGATGGCGAATTGCGAGGCCTTGCGGGTGGCGACGGTCTCGCCCTTTTCCAGCGTGGCCGACAGGAAGGCCTTGAACTGGTCCGCGTAGCCCTCGGGCATCTCGCCCTTCATGCGGCGCGTGAATTCGGCGGCTTCGGCGGGGAATTCGGCGGCGTAGGCGTCAAAGCGCTTCTGCCATTCGCCCTGGGCTTCGGCGCCCTGCTTGCGGCCGTCCCAGCCGTCGTAGATGTCTTGCGGAATCTGGAAGGGTTCGGACGACCAGCCCAGCGCGGCGCGCGTGGCGGCGATTTCGTCCTTGCCGAGCGGCGCGCCGTGCACGTTGTGCGTGCCGGCCATGTTGGGCGAACCCTTGCCGATCACGGTACGGCAGACGATCAGCGTGGGCTTGTCCGACTGCGCACGCGCGGCCTTGATGGCGGCGTCCACGGCAGCCACGTCATGGCCGTCCACGCCGCGGATGACGTTCCAGCCGTAGCCTTCGAAACGCTTGGCGGTGTCGTCGGCGAACCAGTGTTCGACGTGGCCGTCGATGGAGATGCCGTTGTCGTCGTACAGCACGACCAGCTTGCCCAGCTTGAGGGTGCCGGCCAGCGAGCACACTTCATGCGAGATGCCTTCCATCAGGCAGCCGTCGCCGGTGAACGCGTAGGTGTGGTGATCGACGAGCGTGTGGCCCGGCTTGTTGAATTCGGCGGCGAGCAGCGCTTCGGCGAGCGCCATGCCCACGGCGTTGCCCAGACCCTGGCCCAGCGGACCGGTGGTCGTTTCCACGCCCGGGGTGATGCCCACTTCGGGGTGACCCGGCGTCTTGGAATGCAACTGGCGGAAATTCTTGAGTTCTTCGATCGGCAGGTCGTAGCCCGTCAGGTGCAGCAGGGCGTAGATCAGCATCGAACCGTGGCCGTTGGACAGCACGAAGCGGTCGCGGTTGGCCCAGGCGGGATCCTTGGGATTGTGGCGCAGGTTGCCGGCCCACAAGGCTTGGGCGATTTCCGCCATGCCCATGGGAGCACCCGGATGCCCGGAGTTCGCTTGTTGCACGGCATCCATCGCGAGGGCGCGGATGGCATCCGCCAAGGCAAGTTTAGGGGCGGTCGGATTGCTCATTCGGAAGGCTCTTTGAAACTGGCGCGTCTACGACAAGAAATAGGGCCAGTTGAGTAGGTTGCGAAGCAGGTGATTTTAGCATCAGGGGATTTCCCGGAGGCCATCGGCCGGATGCCCTATGTAATCGCGGGTTTCAGGGTGATCGGCAAGCGATGGTAGGCTACGCGTACTCCGTCAGTCCCCTATCATTTCGAGTCCCCTTCCCCATGCCCGCCCCCCGTTTCTACTGCGACGCCCCGCTGGCCGCCGGCGCCCGCATCGCCCTGCCGGAAGCGCTTGCCCATCACGCGCTGCGCGTGCTGCGCCTGCGCGCCGGCGAAACCGTCACGCTGTTCAATGGCCAGGGCGGCGAATACCCCGCGGTGCTGGAAGTCGAGGGCAAGGCCGGCTTTGCCCAGCTGGGCGACTTCAACCCTCGTGAAGCCGAACTGGGCGGACGCATCACGCTGGCCCAGGGCCTGCCCTCGGGCGACAAGATGGATTGGGTGGTGGAAAAGGCCGTGGAACTGGGCGCGGCCCGGGTCAGCCCGATCGCGGCGCAGCGCAGCGTGCTGCAGTTGTCGGGCGCGAGGCTGGAAAAGCGTGTCGGGCACTGGCAGCGCATCGCGCAATCGGCCGCAGAACAATGCGGCCGCAACCGTCTGATGGCCGTTGATGCGCCGCAGTCGCTGGAAGACTGGCTGGCCCAGCCCGCCGACGGATTACGCGTGCTGTGCCACCCGGAAGCCACCGACGACCTGGCCACCGCGCTGCAAGGCGCATCGGATCAGACGTCCATCACCCTGCTGGTCGGCCCGGAAGGCGGCTGGTCGGACAAGGAACTGGACGCGGCCCGCAAGGCCGGCGTGCGCGCCGTGCGCTTTGGCCCCCGGGTGCTGCGCACCGAGACGGCCGGCCTGGCGCTGCTGTCGGCGGTCAGCGCCCTGCGCGGCTGGTAGGTCAGTCGTTTTCGCCGTAGGGCGCCGCGGCCACGCCGGGCTCGGGATCGGGATGCTTGCCGGCGTGCTCGATCACATACGCAAACACGCGGCCGTTTTCGTGCGCGAAATCCGCCGCGTCGGAGCAGACGGTTTCGATGCGGCCGGCGTCTTCTGCCAACGCCGGGTCGCCGGAATGCAGGCGATACAGCCACAGCACCACGCCGGATTTGTGGTCCAGCACCGTGTCGCACAGGCAATCGTAGAGGGCGTCCAGGTTGCCGCCGAAGTATTCGGGGAAATCCACCGCCTTGACGATGGCGCGCAAGACCGCTGAGCGGCTGCGGCAGGGGTCGCAATTGGCAACAAACAAGGACAGGCCAAGCTCATGCGCGGCGTCCACCACGGCCTTCTTGTCCAGCCCGTCGTGAGCCAGCGCTCCGCCGCGCATCAGCTGCCGCTGCAAACTCGATTGGCCATTGCGCGTCATGCCTGAGCCTCCCTGAAAAAGGCGATCACTTCGTCGTTACGTCGCATCGTATCGGCATAACCCAGTTCGATCAATCGCTTGGTGTAGCCGGCTTCGAACAGCAGGTAGGACATCAGCGCCCCTCCCCCCGGACGGTGTGGATCGGACGATACACCGAGTACGCGGAAAAGCGCACGCGCCTGTGCCGGCATGTCGTGCAAATGCTCAAGCGCCATCAGATCCAGCGACTGGCTGGGGGTGATGGTCAGCACCTCGATGCGGCGCACGGCGGGCGGCACGCCCTTCGGGTCGGCGTGGTCCATCAGGTAGTTGATGCGTTCCAGGCGCTCGACATCCGCGGACAGGCCGTCCAGGAAGATGCTGGACAACGCATGTCCGCCCACCTGCGCCAGCGACGGATACGGGGGCGAATCCTCGCGATTTTCCGGATGGGTGTCGTCGCGGTAGCCGGTGCCGATCACCAGCACGCGGTGCGCGCCCAGGTGGATCGCCGGACTGATCGGCGCCAGCTGGCGCATCGAACCGTCGCCGCACCATTCGCCCTTGCCGTGAACCTGCACCTGACGCGCCGGAAAGACGAAGGGAATGGCCGACGACGCCATCAGGTGCTCGATACCGATGGGCGTGGGGATCGCCAGCCGCAGGTAGCGGTGCCAGGGTTCAATGGGAGTGTGCGCCTGATAGAACGTCAGATGCTCGCCGCTGGTGTAGCCCGACGCGGTGATGGCCAGCGCGGACAGCGACCCGCCTTCCAGGTTGGCGCGCAGGTTGTGAAAGTCGAGCACCCGCTCCAGCAGCCCTTGCATGGGGGCATTGTCCAGCAGCGAGTGCGGGCGCTTGCGCGTCAGGCCCGAATACATCCAGCCCAGCGACAAGAGGCCCAGCCATCGCACGCCGGTGCGGATGAGGCCCGGCGCGTCGGCCCGGTAGATCATGTCGGTGTTCAGCGACGACCACAGGCGGCGGATGCGCCGCACGCCCAGATGCGGCCGGTCGGCGCGGCACGCCAGCGCCGCGGCGTTGATCGCGCCGGCCGAGGTGCCGCAAATGATGTCGAAGGGGTTCTGAAAACGGGAGTGCCAGTCGGGGTCCAGCAGCTCCATGATGGCGCTGAGCACCCCCACCTGGTACGCGGCGCGTGCGCCGCCGCCCGTCAGGACCAGGCCGGTGGGCGTGCGCGGGCACGACCCGCCGGCCGGCTTGACTTCAACGCGGTGTATTGACATCGACCACCGTCATCGCGGTCATGTTGACGATGCGGCGCACGGTGGAGCTGGAGGTCAGAATGTGCACGGGCGCGTTGGCGCCCAGCAGGAAGGGCCCCACCGCCACGTTGCCGCCCGCGGCCGTCTTGAGCAGGTTGTACGCGATGTTGCCCGAGTCCACGTTCGGACACACCAGCAGGTTAGCTTCGCCCTTGAGCGTGGAGGACGGCAGGATGCGCATGCGCAGCGCCTCGTCCAGCGCGCAGTCGCCGTGCATCTCACCGTCGATTTCCAGGTCGGGATCCATCTGGCGCACCAGCTCCAGCGCGCGGCGCATCTTGGCGCCCGATGCCGAACTGCCCGATCCGAAATTGCTGCGCGACAGCAGCGCGGCCTTGGGCGCCAGGTACATGCGGCGCATCTCGCGCGCGGCGGCCACGGTGAATTCGGCGATTTGCTCGGCCGTCGGTTCGTCGTTCACGTGCGTATCCACCAGCACCACCGTGCGCTCGTTGAGCAGCAGGATGTTCATGGCGGCGTACACGTTGTGGCCGGGACGGCGGCCGATCACTTCGTCCACGAAACGCAGGTGGTCGTGATACGCGCCGACGGACCCGCAGACCATGCCGTCGGCATCGCCCAGGTGCACCATCATTGCGCCGATCAGCGTCATGCGGCGGCGCATTTCCACACGCGCCATTTCCTTGGTGATGCCGCGGCGGCACATGCGTTCCCAATACGTCGTCCAGTACTGGTGGAAGCGCTCGTCGTATTCGGGGTTGGTGACTTCGACGTCCTCGCCCAGACGCAGGCGCAGGCCCAGCTTTTCGATGCGGGTCAAGAGCACCGACGGCCGGCCCACCAGGATCGGACGGGCCAGGCCTTCATCCACCACCACCTGCACGGCGCGCAGCACGCGTTCGTCCTCGCCTTCGGCGAACACGATGCGGGCGGGGCCGCCTTCGCGCACGATGCGCTTGGCCGCCGAGAACAGCGGCTTCATGAACGCGCCGGAGTGGTACACGAACTGCTGCAGCTGTTCCTCGTAGGCTTCCAGGTCGGCCAGCGGGCGCGTGGCCACGCCGCCTTCCATCGCGGCCTTGGCCACCGCCGGCGCGATGCGCACGATGAGGCGCGGATCGAACGGCTTGGGGATCAGGTATTCAGGGCCGAACGAGATGTCATACGTGCCGTAGGCCGCAGCGACGACTTCGTTCTGCTCTTCTTCGGCCAGGTCGGCAATGGCATGCACCGCCGCCATTTCCATCTCGCGCGTGATGGTCGTGGCGCCCACGTCCAGCGCNTCGGCCAGCGGGCGCGTGGCCACGCCGCCTTCCATCGCGGCCTTGGCCACCGCCGGCGCGATGCGCACGATGAGGCGCGGATCGAACGGCTTGGGGATCAGGTATTCAGGGCCGAACGAGATGTCATACGTGCCGTAGGCCGCAGCGACGACTTCGTTCTGCTCTTCTTCGGCCAGGTCGGCGATGGCATGCACCGCCGCCATTTCCATCTCGCGCGTGATGGTCGTGGCGCCCACGTCCAGCGCGCCGCGGAAGATGTACGGAAAGCACAGCACGTTGTTGACCTGGTTCGGRTAGTCCGACCGGCCCGTGGCCATCACCACGTCGTCGCGCACGCCGTGCGCCACTTCCGGCAGGATTTCCGGCGTGGGGTTGGCCAGCGCCAGGATCAGCGGNGAACGGCTTGGGGATCAGGTATTCAGGGCCGAACGAGATGTCATACGTGCCGTAGGCCGCAGCGACGACTTCGTTCTGCTCTTCTTCGGCCAGGTCGGCRATGGCATGCACCGCCGCCATTTCCATCTCGCGCGTGATGGTCGTGGCGCCCACGTCCAGCGCGCCGCGGAAGATGTACGGAAAGCACAGCACGTTGTTGACCTGGTTCGGGTAGTCCGACCGGCCCGTGGCCATCACCACGTCGTCGCGCACGCCGTGCGCCACTTCCGGCAGGATTTCCGGCGTGGGGTTGGCCAGCGCCAGGATCAGCGGGCGCGGGCCCATGGCGGCCACCATTTCCGGCTTGAGTACGCCGCCGGCCGACAGGCCCAGGAACACGTCGGCGTCCTGGATCACGTCGGCCAGCTTGCGGGCGTCGGTCTTTTGCGCAAAGCGCGCCTTGTCCGGGTCCATCAGCGTGGTGCGGCCTTCATAGACCACGCCTTCGATATCGGTGACCCAGATGTTTTCCAGCGGCAGGCCCAGGTCCACCATCAGGTCCAGGCACGCCAGCGCCGCGGCGCCCGCGCCGGACGTGACGACCTTCACCTTCTTGATGTCCTTGCCCACGACCTTCAGGCCGTTGATGAAGGCTGCCGACACGCAGATCGCCGTGCCGTGCTGGTCGTCGTGAAAGACCGGAATCTTCATGCGCTCGCGCAGCTTGCGCTCGACGGTGAAGCATTCCGGCGCCTTGATGTCTTCGAGGTTGATGCCGCCGAAGGTGGCTTCCAGGCCGGCGATGATCTCGACCAGCTTGTCCGGGTCGGTTTCGTTGATTTCGATGTCAAAGACATCCAGGCCGGCGAACTTCTTGAACAGCACGGCCTTGCCTTCCATGACGGGCTTGGAGGCCAGCGCGCCGATGTTGNTCGTTGATTTCGATGTCAAAGACATCCAGGCCGGCGAACTTCTTGAACAGCACGGCCTTGCCTTCCATGACGGGCTTGGAGGCCAGCGCGCCGATGTTGCCCAGGCCCAGCACCGCGGTGCCGTTGGTGATGACGCCCACCAGATTGCCGCGGGCGGTGTAGCGGTACACGTTGGCCGGGTCGGCCACGATTTCCTCACAGGCCGCCGCCACGCCGGGCGAATACGCCAGCGCCAGATCGCGCTGGTTCGTCAGTTGCTTGGTCGGCGTGACCGAGATTTTGCCGGGGCGCCCGTGCTCGTGATATTCAAGGGCGGCTTTGCGAAGGTTGGCATCCATAGGGCGGCTACTGGCTAGAGTGTGTGACACGAAAGAGGGAGAAATTCTATTCCCATGCCGGGCGGCGCGATACGCGGGCCTCGCGCTTTCTTGAGGTCGAGCGCCGAAATCTTACAGTAAGCTGAACGTTTGTCAGACTTCCGGCCACAGGAATTCCGGGAAGCAGCCGTCCGGGTCGAACAACGTCTTGACCCGTCCGTCCAGCCGGACGGTGGCCAGCCCGGGGGCCGCCGGCCCGGGGCGGGAAGCGGGCTCGTCCACGGCCTGAGCGTCGTTGCCAGGCGGCACGTCGGTCAACACCGCACCTTGCAACCAGACGAGCGTGCCGCCGTGGCCCAACAGCAATTGCGCCAGATTGACGGTGGCCGGCGCCTCGGGCTTGAGCGCATCCAGCCGGTAGCGGCCCAGCCAGTGACAGCCGTCGTGGGTGGCGAACGCGTCGCCGCCGGAGGCCAGCTGGAACAGCGCGGGCACCAGGCGCTGGACGGTGGCCGAGCGCAGGGGCTGGACATCGGCCTCGCCAAACGCCCCCAGCGTTTCCTCGACGCCATCGGCCAGCAGCACGTCCGCCGCCGCAAGGCCCGAGGCCGCGCAATGGCCCGCCGGCCAGGCAGCCGGCGCCGCCACCCATTGAGCCAGCGTCATGTCGCCCGGCAACCCGGCAAATTGCCGCAGGCCGGCGCTGGCCAGCTCGGCCAAGGTCACGCCCGGCTGCGCGTGCCAGCGGGGCGTGCCGCCCGCCAGCCGCGTCAACCCGGTCAGCAGCACGGGATCGACCCGCAGGCGAGGCCGGGCGGAGGGCGCGAACGGTCCCGCCGCGCCCTCCAGTTCCAGGACTACCCGGTATTCGGCGCACAATTTGCGGGCCTGCACGACGTCGGCGCCGCGGACGGGCGTCAAGACGGCGCACGTGCCGTCTGCGCCGCCCTCGCCCAGGTCGCGGACCTTGCCCTGGCACACCAGCGCCAGGCGTTGCACGAAGGCCGCCCACGGCGTCTGGACGGGCCGACGTCCCAGGAGGAAGGCGCGCCGGGATGGCTGCATGACTACAATTCCTTTTTTGCTAGATGACGCTTTCGAGATTCCGATGCCCCGCCTTGCCACCCGCACTCACGATTTCCTGACGTTCCAGGTGATGGAACTGTTCAAGCAGGCGCAGGCGCTGCAGGCGGCCGGAAGAGACATTATCAGCCTGGGCATCGGCGAACCGGACTTTACCGCGCCCCCTCAGGTCGTGGAAGCGCTGGACCGCGCCGCGCGCGCGGGCCTGAGCGGCTACAGCCCGGGCGCGGGGATCGCCCCGCTGCGCGAAGCCATTGCGCAGTTCTACCGCGACCAGTTCGGCGCCGCCATCGATCCGCGCCGCGTCATCGTCACCGCGGGTGCCTCGGGCGCCCTGACGCTGGCTTGCGCGGCGCTGGTCAACACGGGCGGCGAGGTGCTGATGCCCGATCCGTCGTATCCCGCCAACAGCAATTTCGTGCTGGCTGCGGGCGGCGTGCCCCGCCTGATTCCCAGCACGGCCGACAAGCGCTTCCAGTTGTCCGCCGACGATGTGGCGCGCCACTGGACGCCGGCCACGCAAGGCGTGATGGTGGCCTCGCCCAGCAATCCCACCGGCACCTCGATCGCCCACGGCGAACTGGCCGAGCTACTGGCGCAGGTGCGCGCCCGCGACGGCTTTGCCATCGTCGACGAAATCTATCTGGGTCTGTCGTACGACGGCCAGCCGCGCTCGGCCTTGACGCTGGACGACGACGTCATCGTCATCAACAGCTTTTCCAAGTACTTCCACATGACGGGCTGGCGCCTGGGCTGGATGGTCGTGCCGGACGACATGGTCGCGCCGGTGGAAAAGATTGCCTCCAGCCTGGCGATCTGCGCGCCCACGTTGGCCCAGCACGCCGCGCTCGCCTGCTTTACCCCCGCCGCGCTGAAGATCTTCGAGCACCGGCGCGAGGCCTTCAAGCAGCGCCGCGACTACCTGCTGCCGCAATTCGAACGCCTGGGCATCGACGTGCCGGTCAAGCCGGACGGCGCCTTCTATATCTATGCGGATATCAGCAGCCTGGGCATGGACAGCGCCGCGTTCTCGCAGCGCCTGCTGCTGGAAGCCGGCGTGGCCGCGGTGCCGGGCCTGGACTTCGGACCGGCGCACGCCGCCCACACCATGCGTTTTTCCTACGCCACCGGCCTGGATCGCCTGGAAGAGGCGGTGGCCCGGATGGGCGTGCTGCTGCAACGCTGACCGGACGAAAAAAAGCGCGCCCCAATGGGGCGCGCCTGGTGCCGGAGCAGGACGCAGGATCAGTCGCGTGCCAGCGCGATGCCCGAGGCGAGCGCCAGGCGGCGGCGTTCCGCCTGCACCTTCGCCCCATAGCCGTTGTCGTCCGGACCGGTGGACCCCACGTAACACGCCAGGCCGCCGTCCACGGAACCGCGGCGGTTGATGCAGTCGCGCAGGATCGTGGCGCCCACGCCGATGTTGGCGGCCGGGTCCAGCGGGTTCTTGCCGACCGCGTCAAACTTGTCCTGGTGCACGCTGGTCATGACCTGCATCAGGCCCTGCGCGCCCACGTGGCTTTCGGCCAGGGGGTTGTAGCGCGATTCGATGGCGATCACGGCCAGGACCAGCAAGGGGTCAAGCTGCTTTTCGCGGCTGACCTTGTACACGGTGTTCAACAGCGGGCCGGTCGCGTCATACGCGACCTTGTATTTGCGCGAGATATAGTTGCGCAGTGCTTCCGCCTGTGGCCCCGTGGCCGCCGAAGCGGTCTTCTTGGGCGCGGGCGGCGCGAGTCGGGCCGGCCCCAGCATGCCGGTGGCGTTGCTGATAGGGGCGGCGGGTACGGCCATGGCAATTGCCGACGACGTGTCGGCACCCAGTTCGGAGCCGGCTTCGGATTCGGAGCTGGCCTGCATGGATGAAGGCGCGAGGGCGGTCAACAAGGCTTTGTGCACTTGCAATGCCTGGTCGCGCAAACCAGGCAGGGCGAATCCCATGCTTACCGTCACAATGACCGCAATGCCCAGATAGACAGAGCAAATGCGCAGGGATTCGGCAAGATATTGGTGCACTCCTTGGGCCATATTCCTGAACAGGCTGGCCACTGACGCATCGGGCATAAAACCTCCTGCGTAAAAAAGAGGGAGTCAATGTTAACCTCTCTTTGAACCTGAAATGTAACCAAATCGCTGGGATCTGTAGTGAAATACCGCGACCTTAGAGACTTCATCGCCCAACTTGAACGCATGGGCGAGCTCAAACGCATTGCCGCGCCGGTGTCGACGCAGCTTGAAATGACGGAGATTTCCGACCGCGTGCTGCGGGCCGAAGGCCCCGCCCTGCTGTTCGAAAACGCCCGCCACAACGGCCAGCCCGCGCAGATGCCGGTGCTGGCCAATCTGTTCGGCACCCCCGCGCGCGTGGCGCGCGGCATGGGTGCCGACGACGTCAGCGCGCTGCGCGACATCGGAGAGCTGCTGGCCTCGCTGCGCGAGCCCGAGGCGCCCAAGGGCCTGCGCGATGCGCTGGCCAAGGTGTCGATGCTGAAGTCCGCGCTGTGGGACATGAGCCCCAAGAACGTCAAGAGCCCCGCCTGCCAGGAAATCGTCTGGGAAGGCAAGGACGTGGACCTGACGCGCCTGCCCATCCAGACCTGCTGGCCGGGCGACGTGGCGCCGCTCTTGACCTGGGGCCTGGTGATCACGCGCGGCCCCAACGCCAAGCGCCAGAACCTGGGCATCTACCGCCAGCAGTTGCTGGGGCCGAACAAGCTCATCATGCGCTGGCTGTCGCATCGCGGCGGCGCGCTGGATTTCCGCGACCACGCGATCGCCAACCCCGGCACGCCCTTTCCCATCGCCGTGGCGTTGGGCGCCGATCCGGCCACCACGCTGGGCGCCGTCACGCCGGTGCCGGACAGCCTGTCCGAATACCAGTTCGCGGGCCTGCTGCGCGGCTCGCGCACCGAAGTCGCGCAGGCGCTGGGCAGCAACCTGTCCGTGCCGGCCTGGGCCGAGATCGTGCTGGAAGGCCATTTGCTGCCCTCCTCGGACCCGCGCGCCAACAAGCCCGTCGTCCCCGAAGGCGTCAATCCGCCGCCCGACACCGGCTACGAAATGGCGCTGGAAGGCCCGTACGGCGACCACACCGGTTACTACAACGAGCAGGATTGGTTCCCGGTCTTCACGGTCGAGCGCATCACGATGCGCCGCAATCCGATCTATCACTCCACCTACACCGGCAAGCCGCCCGACGAGCCCGCCGTGCTGGGCGTGGCGTTGAACGAGGTCTTTGTGCCGCTGCTGCGCCGCCAGCTGCCGGAAATCGTGGACTTCTACCTGCCGCCCGAAGGCTGCAGCTATCGCCTGGCCGTGGTGTCGATCCGCAAACAGTACGCGGGCCACGCCAAGCGCGTCATGTTCGGCCTGTGGAGCATCCTGCGCCAGTTCATGTACACCAAGTTCATCGTGGTCGTGGACGAAGACATCAACCCGCGCGACTGGAAGGAAGTGGTCTGGGCGATGACCACCCGCATGGACCCGGTGCGCGACACGCTGCTGGTGGAGAACACGCCGATCGACTACCTGGATTTCGCCTCGCCGGTGTCCGGCCTGGGCGGCAAGATGGGTCTGGACGCCACCAACAAGTGGCCGGGCGAAACCAACCGGGAATGGGGCACG
Source organism: Achromobacter sp. Root170 (assembly GCF_001428165.1). Classification (NCBI taxonomy): domain Bacteria; kingdom Pseudomonadati; phylum Pseudomonadota; class Betaproteobacteria; order Burkholderiales; family Alcaligenaceae; genus Achromobacter; species Achromobacter sp. Root170. Next base: position 296,516 of record NZ_LMHN01000017.1, on the reverse strand, counting down.
CCCATCACCATGGACGCCGACGTCAAGAAACGCGTGGACGACATGTGGGGGCAGTTGGGGCTGTAGCCGGCTGCTCCGCGCGCAAATAACAAAGCCCCGTCAACGGGGCTTTGTCTTTTCAGCTGGCGTCAGTTCAATCGCGTTCCGGATCATCGTCCTGGCGCATGCCGCGCACGGCCTTCAGGATCTGCCAGCCCACGAACGCGCCGCCGGCAAGTTTGAGCAGTTTGCCCCGCTTGCCGCCACGCATGAACATGGCGGACAGCGACGAACTGATGATGGGATAGCGCCGCGCCAGCGTGATGGCCTGCAAGGCCCAGCGGGACGCGCCCCCCGATGCCAGCCCCGGCAGCATGCCGCGGATGAGCGCGCTGGGTTCCAGCCTGCGCCCGGCCGACACGATGTTCTGCGCCAGCGACTCGCGCTCGATTGCCGCACGGGCGCGCAGCAGTTCGATGCGCACGGCGCGGTCGACGGTGGGAGATCGTTTGTGCATGACTCAGAACCCCTCGCGCCGGCGCACCGCCGTCTCGTCGTCGGCTTGGGCTTCGCGCACCCTGTCCAGCAGCTCCGCATCGCGGCCCAGCTCTTCGAGCGTGGCCGAAAACGGCGCCGGTCCGTAGACGAGTCCGTGGCGCACCACCAGCAGCAGCACCACGCCAGCAACACCATAGAACCCCGCCAGCAGGCCAAGGGCCAGATAGCGGTCTTCCGTGGGCCAGAACGCCACGGCGATGGTGATGGTAGCCACCAGCACCGCCAGCGTCAGAAATAGCAGGGCCGCAAACGCCAGACCCAGCAGCTTGAGCAGGCGCGCCTTTTCGTCCGCGGCTTCAAGAGCCAGCAGCTCCAACCGCGTGCGCATCAGCCCGACCAGGCTGGAGGCAACACCGAATACAGTTTTTCTTAGACCCATGGCTGAAAGAACGCCGGGCGGCAGGCAGCGGCGTATCGCCGTGCCTGCCGCCCGGACATCCTGCCCTGTCAGCGGCGGCTGATCAGCAAGCCGAGCAGCAGGCCGGTCACGCCTGCCACCCCGATGGCTTGCCAGGGATTGTCGTGCACGTAGTCGTCCGTCGCGCGGGCAGCCTTGCGGCCGCGTTCGAGAACGGCGTCCTGCGCTTCGTACAGCGCCTCACGCGTGCGCCGCAGCGACGTCAGGGCGCGGTCGCGCAGTTCGTTGGCCTTGTCGCCGGTGCTGCTGGCGGCTTCGCGCAGCAGGCTTTCGGCGTCGTTCAGGCTGGTCTTGACACTGTCGATCAGTTTTTCTTTTGCGACGTCTTCGGATTTTCTCGTTGCCATTTTCTGAGCTCCTGTTGTGTGTCCATGACGAGACGATGATACCAGCGGCCAAGCGGGCGCAAACGCCCGCTTGCTACCGGGTGCTACTTGATCTGCGTAATCTCAACGGCGGACTTCACGCCGCCCTGATCGATGTCCTGCTTCATCACCAGATTCACGGCCGGGCAATACCAATCCGTGACCGTCGTGTTCATGCCGGGAATGGGAATGGTCAGGCCCTGGAACGTGGCCATCGTGGGATCCGAATTGCGGGTATAGGTGATCGGGTGGCAAGACTGCTTGCCCAGCGCCGTGGTCAGCGCAGTCTTCTGGCCGACGGTTTTTTCGCCGATGCGCACCGTGGTGCTGGGCTGGCCGCCAACGGGCGCTTCCTTGCCGATCTTCAGGCGAAACGACGAGCCGGGCAGCTTCTGGCCCGAAGCCAGTTTGCCGTCGTAGGCAAAGAGGCCCAGCATGCGCAGGTCGAACTGGCCTTCGGAGGGTTTGGGCGCTTCGCCGGCGGTGGCGTAGCGCAGGAAGGTGGCCTGGCCGCCCTTGACCGTCATCAGGTAATCGAGCTTGGATTTGCCGGGCGGCAGGCCTGCGTAGCTGAACGTGGCCAGGCCCTGCACGCGCGCGCGGCAGTTGTCGCCATTGCTTTTTGTAACCTCGGCAAAAGTCAGGTCGGCGCCCAGCGCCAGATTGCCCGTGCCGGTCAGTTGGACCGAGCCGCCGTCGTGCATGAATTGCGCGTCGCACACGCCGGCCTGCACCGAGGCGGCCGCGCCCAACGCGCCGGCCGCTAGAACCAGGGATGCCAGTTTTCGCATCGTCGTCACAAGCCACTCCAGAAAACGGAAAATGCCGTCCCCGCCTTGAGGGACGGCTGGCTTGATACTACACCGGTTGCCGCGCGCGGCGTATGTCCGAACGTGTCGTCACGCAAGCGCCGCCGCCGGGGCGCGCGTCATCAGCGACCTGATCTCCGGCACACACGAGCCGCAACCGGTGCCGCAGCCCAGCGTGTCCTTCAGCGCCGCCAGGTCGCAACCCTGCTCGATGCCCTTCAGGATGGCCGCTTCGCTTACGCAGTTGCAGACGCAAACCGTCCGGGAGCGCGCCGCGCCCGCGACGCGTCCCATCAGCAGCGCCGCGGTGCTTGCGGGCGCCTCACCGCCTGCCGCCCAGGCCAGCAACGCTTCTTGCGCGCGCAGGTCGCCCGTCAGCAAAAAGGCGCGCAACACGCCCTGCCCGGCCGCGACCCGGCGCAGGCAGCCGCGCGCGGGATCGTCGTATGCGACCTCCGGGCGCCGCAGGTCCAGCGCGTCGGCCAGTTCATGCAGCACGGCGGCATCCGGCGCGACGCGGCTCGCCAGCCGCAGCCGCACGCCCCCGGCGACCGCCGGCAGCACGACGGCGTAGTCGAAACGGCGCAGCCACGGCGCAAGCCGGGCCCGCAACGCCACGGCGTCGCCCTGCCGCCAGGCCGCGGCCTGCCACGCAAGCCCGGCCGGTTCCGCGCGCAATGCGGTGAACTTGAGCTCCGGCTGGCGCGAGACGGGATCGGACGCCGGATTGGTCAGGGCGTTCACGCCCAACCCGGCCATGAAGGCGCCGCCCCAGTGCATCGGCACAAAAGCGTGTCCCGGCCGCAGCGTGTCGTCCGCCTGCACCGGCAGCACCAGACCGCCGCGCCGCGAGTCCAGCCGGGCCAGGTCGCCGGCCGCAAGGCCAAGGCGGCGCATGTCGTCCGGATGCAGCGACACCCACGGCTCCTCGACGTGCTGGATCAGCGCCCGGGCAAGCGAGGTGCGCGCCATGGTGTGCCAGTGATCGCGCAAGCGGCCGGTGGTGAGCTGCAGCGGATAGTCTTCCGAGACCGCTTCGGCCGTCGGCCGCCAGGACACGTCGCAGAATCGGGCCCGGCCGCTCGCCGTGGGAAAGACGCCGTCGGCATAGAGGCGCGGCGTGCCCTGTCCGGCGCGATACGGCCACTGCTGCGGTCCGCCCGCTTCCAGCGCGGCGTAGTCCAGCGCGCTGTAGTCCAGGTCCCGGCCGGCCGTCATGCGCGCGTGTTCGGCGAAGACCTCGCTTTCATCGCGATAGGCGAAAAGACCCGCCTTGTGCGGCGCAATGCGCGCGGCCAGCCGTAGGGCGACCGCCTGCGCCAGCCGCCAGTCCGGCTGCGCGTCGCCGGGCGGCGCGATCGCCGCGCGGACCCGGCTGATGCGCCGCTCTGAATTGGTCACGGTGCCGGACTTCTCGGGCCAGGTCGCCGCCGGCAACACCAGGTCGGCATGGGCCAGCGTCTCGGTGCCGGCATACGCCTCCTGCACGATAACGAACTCGGCGCGCGCCAATGCGGCCCGCACGCGCGCCTGATCGGGCAGCGACTGCGCCGGGTTGGTCGCGGCAATCCACAGGACCTTGATGCGCCCGTCCGCCACGGCGTCGAACATATCGAGCGCCGTGGCGCCCGGCGCGTCGGGCAGACTGTCCACGCCCCACAGCCACGCGACCTCGGCGCGGTGCGCAGCGGACGCCGGATCACGGTGGCCCGGCAGCAGCGTCGCCATGCCGCCGGCCTCTCGGCCGCCCATGGCATTGGGCTGTCCGGTCAGCGAAAACGGCCCCGCGCCGGGACGCCCGATCTGACCCGTGGCCAGATGCAGGTGAATCAGCGCCGCGTTCTTGTCGGTGCCCGCGACCGACTGGTTCAAGCCCATCGTGTACAGCGACAACGCCGCGCCCGCCTTGCCGAACCAGCGCGCAGCCTGGACGATGTCGTCTGCCGGCACGCCGCAGAGGCGCTGCGCCGCCTCGGGCGTGACCGTCTGCACGCGCGCCCGCAGCGCCTCGAAGCCCTCGGTATGGCGCGCGATGTAGTCCTCGTCGGCCAAGCCTTCGCGCAGCATCACGTGCAGCATGGCATTGAAGAGCGCCACGTCCGACCCCGGCGCAATCGGCAGATGCAGGTCGGCAAACGCGGCCGTGTCCGTGCGGCGCGGATCGGCCACGATCACCTTCATGTCCGGACGCTGCGCGCGTGCGGCTTCCAGCCGCCGGAACAGCACCGGATGCGCGTAGGCCATGTTGGACCCGGCGATCAGCACCGTGTCGGCCAGCTCCAGGTCTTCATAGCAGGCGGGCGGCGCGTCCGCGCCCAGCGTGCGCTTGTAGCCCGACACCGCGCTCGACATGCAGAGCCGGGAATTGGTGTCGATGTTGTTGGTGCCCGCCAGCGCCCGCGCCAGCTTGTTGAAGACCGCGTAGTCTTCCGTCAGCAACTGGCCCGACAGATAAAAGCCCACCGAATCGGGCCCATGCTTGGCGATCGCCTCGGCCAGCCGGTCCGCGGCCATGTCCAGCGCGGGCGTCAGCCCGATATCCCGCAGCGGCTCGCCACGGGCCTCGCGCCATTGCGCCGACAGCACGCGCGCGTCATCGCGCCGCACGGTGTCGCCAAGCGCCAGGCCCTTGCTGCAGAGGCGCCCGCGATTCGCCGGATGCGAGTCGTCGCCGCGCACGCCCGCCACCGCGCCGCCGCGCACCTGCACGCGCACCCCGCAGCCCGTGCCGCAATAGCAGCAGATGGACGCGACCTCATGCGCCGCCTCACTGACGATTTCAATCCGTCGCGCCATCGGCATGTCCATGTCCTACTCCCTTGCCGCGCCTTCGCCAAGCATGAGCTGCTCGCGCAGCACGCCGATGCCGGTTCCTTCACGAATGAGCCGCATGTACCACGCGCTGTCCGCCGTATCGCCGTACAGGCAGGCGCCCACCAGCCGGTCGTTCTGGATCACCAGCTTCTTGTAGACGCCGCCCGGCATGTCGGCCAGCGTGATGGTCTCGGTCTGCGCGCCGCCCGCAAAGTCGCCTGCGGAAAACAGGTCGATGCCGGTGACCTTGAGCTTGGTCGACGTGACACTGCCTTCGTATCGGCCGATGCCATGCTGCGCAAGGTGATTGGCCGCGACCTTGGCCTGCTCGAAAAGCGGCGCCACCAGGCCGTATGCCGTGCCGCGATGGCTGACGCATTCGCCCACCGCGTAGATGCGGGGGTCGAAGGTCTGCAAGGTGTCGCTGACCACAACGCCGCGATCCACATGCAGGCCGCAGCGTTGAGCCAGCTCGGTGTTGGGCCGCACGCCCGCCGCCATCACCACCAGGTCGGCGGGGACTTCGGAGCCGTCCGCGAAGCGCACCGCGCGCACGCGCCCGTCCGGCCCGCCGAGGATCGCCTCGGTCTGGTGCTGAAGCAGGAACGTCAGGCCGCGGGCCTCCAGGCTTTCGCGCAGCAGCGCGGCGGCCTCGCCGTCCAGTTGCCGGTCCAGCAACGCCGCGCCCAGATGCACCACCGACACGGCCATGCCACGCGCCGCCAGGCCGTTTGCAGCCTCAAGCCCCAGCAATCCGCCCCCGATCACCACGGCGTGGCGGTATCGCGAGGCGGCGTCGATCATCAGGTTGACGTCGCCAATGTCGCGAAACGCCACCACGCCCGCCAGGTCGTGACCCGGCACCGGCAGGATGAAGGGCTTGGATCCGGTCGCCAGCAACAGCCGGTCGTAAGGCGTGCGCGTGCCGTCGTCGGCCACGACCATCCGCCGCGCGCGGTCGATGCCGGTCACCGTGCACTGGCGCCGCAGGCGGATGCCGTGGCTGGCGTACCAAGCCTCGTCGTTCAGCACGATGTCCTGCAGCGTGCGCTCGCCGGTCAGCACCGGCGACAGCAGGATGCGGTTGTAGTTGGTGTGGGGCTCGGCGCCGAACACCGTGATGTCGTATAGATCGGGCGCGAGCTTGAGCAGCTCCTCCACGGTCCGGATGCCGGCCATGCCGTTGCCGACCACGACCAGCTTCTGCCTGGCTTGCATGACCGCCCTCCCTTACGCGGCGGCGCGCGCCGCTGCTGCGCCGGCTTCCTGCAACGGCGCGGGCACGACGGCAAGCGCGGCGTTGGCCTGGACCGCGGCCTGGGAACGCTCGGGATTGCCGTGCCGGCGATGCAGGAAGTCCACCACGCCCGCGCGGCACGCCAGGTACGTCGGATCGTTGGCCAGCCGCACGCGGTCGCGCGGCCGGGGCAGCGGCACCGGCAGGATCTCGCCGATGGTCGCGGCCGGTCCATTGGTCAGCATGACGATGCGGTCCGACAGCAGCACGGCCTCGTCCACATCGTGCGTGACCATGATGGTGGTCGTGCGGGTCTTGGCCACGATCTTGAGCAGCTCGTCCTGCAGATGCGCGCGCGTCAGCGCATCCAGCGCGCCGAACGGCTCGTCCATCAGCAGCACGCCGGGCTCGATCGCCAGCGCGCGCGCGATGCCCACGCGCTGCTTCATGCCGCCCGAGATCTCGCGCGGCAGCTTGTTCTGCGCCGGCAGCAGGCCCACCAGGTCCAGGGCGGCGCGCGTGCGCTCGGCCAGCTGGGCGCGCTTTTCCGTGGCGCCGAACACCCGCTCGACCGCCAGGTGCACGTTCTGGAAACATGTCAGCCACGGCAGCAGCGAATGGTTCTGGAACACGACCGCGCGGTCCGGACCGGGGCCGGTGATCTCGCGCTCGGCGCACAGCAGCACGCCGCTCGTGGGCCGGGTCAGGCCGGCGATCAGGTTCAGCAAGGTGGACTTGCCGCAGCCGGAGTGGCCGATCAGCGTGATGAACTCGCCCTGCTCGACCGTCAGGTCGATGTCGCGCAGCGCCACGAAGGCGCCCTTGCGGGTATCAAAGGTCTGTCCCACGCGCTCGATGCGTACGAATTTCTTCATGGCGCTATTCCTCGGTGTAGGTGAAACGGCGGGCCAGCGCGACCAGCAGGGTCTCCAGCAGCAGCCCCACGATGCCGATCACGAAAATGGCGATGACGATGTGCTCGACCTTCAGGTTGTTCCACTCGTCCCACAACCAGAAGCCGATGCCCGTGCCGCCCGTCAGCATTTCGGCGGCCACGATCACCAGCCATGCGGTGCCGATGGACAGCCTCACGCCGGTCAGCATGTAGGGCAGCACCGCGGGCAAAAGCACCTTGGTCGTAACCTTCCATTCGGACAGGTTCAGCACGCGCGCCACGTTCAGGTAATCCTGCGGCACGCGCGACACGCCCACCGCGGTGTTGATGATCATCGGCCAGATCGAACAGATGAAGATGGCCCAGATCGCGGCCGGATTGGCCGCCTTGAACAGCAGCAGCCCGAGCGGCAGCCACGCCAGCGGCGACACCGGCCGCAAAAGGCTGACGATGGGCGAGAACATCGCGCGCACCGCGGCGTAGCGGCCGATCGCAAAGCCCACGGGGATGCCGACCAGCGCCGCCAGCCCGAATCCCGCCGCCACGCGTTCCAGCGAGGCCAGCAGGTTCCAGCCGATGCCCTTGTCGTTCGGACCGTTGTCATAGAACGGATCGGCGAACAGTTCCACGGCCGCATGCCACGTGACCCCGGGCGTCGGAATCTCCGGGATGCGCATCGCCACCACCTGCCAGACCAGCACAAAGAGCGCAAAGCCGGCAACCGGCCCCACCACGGCCTTCAACGCCGATTCCAGGCGTTCCCGCCACAGCGCGGCAAATTCGCTGCCGCGGCTTGTCATCGTTACGGTAGACATCGCCAGTCCCCTTCTCGTAGCGGCCGTCAGGCCTTGACCTTGAAACCGTCGGCATAGGCCGCGGGATTGCTGCCGTCCCAGACCACGCCGTCGATCAGCGTGGACGTGCGCGTTTCACTGGCAGGCAGCGCAACGCCCGCGGCCTGCGCCGCCTGCTTGTAGAGGTCGATGCGGTTGATCTGCGTGGCAATCGCCTGGTAGTCCGGGTGTTCCTTGAGCAAGCCCCAGCGCTTGTGCTGCGTCAGGAACCACATGCCGTCGCTCAGGTACGGAAAGTTGGCGGCGCCGTCGGCGTAAAAGCGCATGGCGTGCGCGTCCGACCATTTCTTGCCCAAGCCGTCGTCGTAGTGCCCCAGCATGCGGTCCACGATGCCGCTGGCGTCCGTGTTGACGTAGGACTTGGCGGCGATGGTCTCGGCCGTCTTGCGGCGGTTTTCGGGCGACGCGTCGATCCACTTGCCGGCTTCCAGGATCGCGGCCGTGACGGCGCGCGCGGTGTTCGGGTTGCGGTTTACGAAATCGGCGCTGGCGCCCAGGACCTTCTCGGGATGGTCCGTCCAGATGCCCTGCGACGTCACCGTGGTGAAGCCGATCTTGTCCATGATGGCGCGCGCGCCCCAGGGCTCGCCCACGCAGTAGCCATCCATGTTGCCCACCCGCATGTTGGCCACCATCTGCGGCGGCGGCACGGTGATCACCTTGGCGTCCTTCATGGGATTGATGCCATGCGCCGCCAGCCAGTAATACAGCCACATCGCGTGCGTGCCGGTCGGAAAGGTCTGCGCGAACGTGTACTCGCGCTTGTCCGCGGCCATCAGCTTGGCGAGCGATTCGCCGTCGCGCGCCCCGGCTTCAAGCAGTTTGTTCGATAGGGTGATGGCCTGGCCGTTCTGGTTCAGGCTCATCAGCACGGCCATGTCCTTCTTCGGTCCGCCAATGCCCAGGTGCACGCCGTAGACCAGGCCGTACAGCACGTGCGCCATGTCCAGCTCGCCGTTCATGAGCTTGTCGCGCACGGCGGCCCACGAGGCTTCCTTGGATGGCGTGATCTTGACGCCGTATTTCTTGTCGATGCCCAGCACCGACGCCATCACCACCGATGCGCAGTCGGTCAGCGGGATGAACCCGATCTTCACCTCGGTCTTTTCCGGCGCGTCGGTGCCCGCCGCCCACGCGCCGGCGCGCACCAGCGGGTCGACCAATGAAAGCAGACCGGCGCCAGCCACCGCGCGCGCCGTGCCGCTGAGCCATTTGCGGCGGCCGGCATTGGCGGTCATGTCGGCGCGGGCGGCGTCGGTCGAGGGACTGCGGGTCATAGGCGTCATGCGAGGCTCCTTGCGGGTGGCGGCAAAAAAAAACGTTCCGCGCGCCACGGATTTCTATCCAGTGGCGCAGCGGAACGTCGTTGTCCCTGGCCGCGTGATGCGGCGCGTTGCGTCGGGCGACCGCCGTTGGCCGCCCCGACTTCACTCAAGCAATCGCCGTGCCAGATTTCTGGCGGTCTGCGCAAACCGCGCCGCAACCCGCGCCAGCGCTGGCGATGCGCCCAACCCGCGCCGGTCTGGCCTCGCCGGGCTGAATCAGGGGCGGAGCCAAGTTGGTGCGCAGTCTGATGCCGCACCGCACCATCGCTGTGCGGCGCACGCCCCGCCATCGTGCGCGCGCGCCCCGCGCCGCGCGCGGCAACGATGGCATGGAACTTGCATCAGTCATCGCACAGGGGGTGTTTCATGTTGAAGGTCATGCTGCTCAACGATGGCGAGGGACGCGCGGCGTCGCTGCGGCAAACGCTTGCCGCGGCGGGCGTGCACGTTGTGGCCGAGGTCGCGCCGGGCACGGACCTGGCCGCCAGCATCGCGCAGTCCGCCGCCGACGTGGTGCTGATCGACAGCGACGCCCCCGGCCGCGACACGCTGGAGAACATCTGTGTGGCCAGTTCGCACAGCGACCGCCCGGTCGTGATGTTCACCGACGACGGCAATCGCGAGACCATCCGCACGGCCTTGCGCGCAGGCGTTGCCGCCTACGTGGTCGGGGACGTGCCGGCCGCCCGCATCGAACCCCTGCTGACCGTGGCGATCGAGCGCTTCGCCATGGAGAAAACCCGGCGCGAGGAATTGCGCGAGGCGCAACTGCGGCTGGCGGACCGGCAGTGGGTGGAAAAAGCCAAGGGTATCCTGATGAAGACGCGCGCCGTGACCGAGGACGAGGCCCACCGGCTGCTGCGCGAGCGCGCCATGCAGAGCCAGAAGCGGCTGGGCGAGGTCGCCCGCGAGGTCGTCGAGATGAGCCAATGGCTGGGCAGCGCCTGACGGGCAGCCAAATAAGTTATGGCTATATGAAATAAAGAAATCAAAAGTTGTGGGGATGAGAGCCCGTCCCTATCATCGACCCACATTGAGCCGGGTGCGCCCGAGGCTGGCATACATGAAGCTTTTCCCGATTTTTGCCGATCTGACAGACCGGCTGGTACTCGTTGTTGGCGGCGGCGCGGTCGCCGAGCGCAAGACCCTGGCCCTGCTGGAAGCCAGCGCAAACGTGGTCGTGGGCGCGCCGGCACTGACGCCCGCGCTGGCGGCGCTTGTGTCCGAGGGCCGCGTGCGCCACCTGCCCGGGACGTTCAACCCCGATTGGCTGCAAGACGTCTGGCTGGTGGTGGCCGCCACCGACGATCGGACGGTCAATGCCGCGGTGTCCCAGGCCGCCGAGGCGCGCCGTATTTTCAGCAACGTGGTGGACGACCCCGAACTGTCGTCCTTCCAGGTGCCGTCCATCGTAGACCGCTCCCCCGTCATCGTCGCCATTTCGTCGTCGGGCGTGGCGCCCGTGCTGGCGCGCCGCATCCGCGAACGCATCGAGTCGCTGTTCGACCACACGCTGGGCCAGCTGGCCGGCCTGGCCGCCGTCTACCGCAAGCGCATTCGCGCCAGCCACCCCGACCTGGGCGCGCGCCGGCGCTTCTACGACTGGCTGCTGGACGGCCCGGTGGCGGGTTTTCTGCGCCAGCAGCAGCCGGCGCAGGCCGAGGCCGCGCTGGCCGACGCGTTAGCCGCGCCGATTGCGCCCGCCGAGGGCAGCGTCGTGCTGGTGGGCGCGGGGCCGGGCGATCCGGGCCTCTTGACGCTCAAGGCCTTGCGCGCGCTGAACGAAGCCGATGTCATTCTTTACGACCGTCTGGTCAGCGACGAGGTCATGTCGCTGGCCCGGCGCGACGCCGAACGCGTGCCGGTGGGCAAGCTGCCCGGCGAAAACCACCACGCCACGCAGGCGCGCATCCATGGTCTGCTGGTGGAATACGCGCAGGCGGGCCGCCGCGTGGTACGGCTCAAGGGCGGCGACGCCTTCATTTTTGGCCGCGGCGGCGAGGAACTGGAGTTTTTGCGCGCGCATGGCGTGCGCTATGAGGTGGTGCCCGGCATCACCGCGGCGCTGGCCTGTGCGGCCTATGCCGGCATTCCGCTGACGCACCGCGAACACGCCCAATCGGTGCGCCTCATCACCGCGCATTGCCGCGAAGACGAAGACAACCTGGATTGGCCCGCGCTGGCGCGCGAAAAGCAGACCTTGGCGTTCTACATGGGGGTGGGCCAGCTTGATCTGCTGACGCAGCGCCTGCTGCGCCACGGCCGCTCGCCAGACACGCCGTTCGCACTGATCGAGAACGGCAGCCGGCCCGAACAGCGCGTGGTGACCGGGCGGCTCGCGCAACTGCCGGAACTGGCCCGCGACCATGCCGTCCGCTCTCCCGCCCTGCTGATCGTGGGCGAGGTCGCCGGCTTGGCGCCCCAATTGCACTGGTTCGGCCAGCATCTGGGGCAGCCGACGCTGACGGCCTAGAACCGCTGTCCGGCGCGGCATCGGCGCCGCGCCGGTTCTTCACAGCCGATATCCCTGCCGGGCACGGCCGGATGGGGCTTCAGCCCTTTTGCTGCGTGCCGAAGATGCGGTCGCCGGCGTCGCCCAGGCCCGGCATGATGTAGCCGTGCTCATTCAGACCCTCGTCGATGGACGCCGTGTAGATATGCACGTCCGGGTGCTTGTTGAGCACCGCGTCGATGCCCACGGGCGCCGCCACCAGCACCAGCGCGCGGATCTCCTTGCAGCCGGCGCGCTTGAGCAGATCGATGGCGGCAACCATCGAACCGCCCGTGGCCAGCATGGGATCGACGATCAGCGCCAGGCGCTGGTCGAGTTCGCCCACCAGGCGTTCCAGATAGGTGTGCGCTTCCAGCGTCTCTTCATTGCGGGCCACGCCCACGACGCTGACCTTTGCGCCCGGGATCAGGCTCAGCACGCCGTCCAGCATGCCGATGCCGGCGCGCAGGATGGGCACCACGGTGACTTTCTTGCCGGCGATCTTCTCGACTTCGACCTGCCCGCACCAGCCCTCGACCGTGGCGGGCGCCAGCGGCAGGTCCTTGGACGCTTCGTACGTCAGCAGCGCGCCCACTTCCTGCGACAGTTCACGGAAGCTCTTGGTACTGAGGTCGGCGCGCCGCATGATCCCGAGCTTGTGGCGGATCAGCGGATGGCGGATTTCGTGCACGGGCATGTGCGTAACTCTCCAGAGTATTTGTTGGTCAGAATGCTTTCGGCCTCAGGCGGACCCGGCGCGGCGCAGCGCACCTGCGCCGCCCGCTCGCGAGCCACACGAGAGGATCGTAATCGTTTTAAGCCCGCCCCGCCGCAGGGCCGCCCCAAGGCGGGGCAGCCCCCTTGGGGGGCAGCTAGCGCATGAAATGCGCGCGGCGTGGGGGCTCATTTTCATTGTTCGGCGAGCCAGGAAATGAGGGCGTCGTCGAATGCCCGGACGGCGCCTGCCTGCTCGTGGTTCACGATGCTGACGACCACGTAGCGCTTGCCGCTGGCGCCCAGCACGTAGCCGGCGATCGAGCGCACGTCGCGCAGCGAGCCGGTCTTCAGGTGGGCCATGCCCAGCGTGCCGTTGCCCTTCAGGCGGCGGCGCACGGTGCCGTCCACGCCGGCGATGGCGAAGGACGAAATGTATTCCGGCATCACCGGCGAATTCCAGGCCACGGTCAGCATCGACGCCAGGCTGTCCGCCGACACGCGGGCGTCGCGCGACAGGCCGGCGCCGTTGTCGATGACCAGTTCCGGCATGTCCAGCCCCTGCTTGGCCAGGAGCTGCTTGGCCACTTCCTCGCTGCTGCCGACGGTGGCCGGACGGCGGCCCCGCTCGGCGCCCAGCGTCAGCAGCAGGGTGCGCGCCATGACGTTGTTGCTGCGCTTGTTGATCTGGCGGATCGCCTCGGCCAGCGTGGGCGAGTCGTGCGAGGCCAGCACCACGGCGTCGGCCGGCACCATGCCGGACCGGACCTGTCCCTTGAACGTGCCGCCCAGCTCCTTCCAGAGCATGCGGAAGACTTCGGTGGCGTATTCGGGCTGGGACAGCGCCAGGCGATACAGGCTGAACTCGCCGCAGGAACCGGCCACCTTGCCGTTGACGCGGATGGTGACGCCCTGCTGGGTAATGAGGGGGTCCGTCGTGACCACCGGGGGGCCGGGACAGCGCACGTCGCTCCATTCGACCTGGCCTTCGATCTTCAGGCCGGGCAGCGGCGGATCGATCAGCGGCACCCATTTGTTGGCGACCGGGTCCGGCGTGAACAGCAGCCGCAGCGCGCCAAAGCCCACCATCAGCGCGTCCGGGCTGGCGTTGTAAGCCCGGTCGGGCGCGCCATCGAACGCGCCCGGGTCGGTCGTGACCTGGCCGAAGATGCTGCGGTCGATCACGAGATCGTTGATCTGCTTGACCCCGCGCAGCCGCAGTTCGCGCAGCAGCGTCCACAGGTCCTGCATCAGGAATTGGGGATCGCCGCCGGCCCGCAGGTACAGCGGCCCGGCCAGCACGCCCTTGGCGTCGGGACGCGCGCCGGGCGCCGTCATGAATTCGGTGCGCCAGACGTAATTGGGGCCCAGCTCGGACAGCGCCGCCCAGGTCGTGACCAGTTTCATCACCGATGCGGGATTGCGGGCTTCCTTCGCGTTGAGCGCCACGAGCCGCGGGCCGCCGACCTCCTGGACCACCAGCGACAGCGAACTTTCCGGCAGCTTGCTCGCCTTCCAGGCCTTGACCACGTCGGGGGGCAGTCCCGGAACCTGCGCAAAGGCGGCATGCGCGGCCAGGGCCAGGACACCGCCGGCCAGCCATTGCTTCAGTCCGCCCACCCGCCTGATCACTTGTCCCGTCATTGCACGCCCACCCGGTTGCTCGTCCAGCAAAACCGAGAGCATACAAAACCTGGACGGATTGCGGGCGGCGCGAGGCCACCCCGAACGCCGGCGCAGACGCATTTAACTGCGCAAGCCGCTGTTCCGCCCCTATTAACCGTCCCCTTTACAATAGCGGGTTGCCCCAAGCCCGCCAGACGGGCCCCACTCATCCCGATATCCGCGTGACCCAGTCCTTCACCGTTTCCGATTTCGACTACGAACTGCCGCCCGAGCTCATTGCGCAGACGCCCGCCGCCCAGCGCACGGGCAGCCGCCTGCTGCACCTGGATGCCGCCAGCCAGCTCCATGACCGCCAGTTCGCCGACCTGACCTCCCTGCTGCGTCCGAACGACCTGCTCGTGTTCAACGACACCCGCGTCATCAAGGCGCGCCTGCCCGGCCACAAGATCACCGGCGGCAAGATCGAGGTGCTGGTCGAACGCATCACCGAGCCCGACCGCGTCCTGGCGCACGTGCGCGCCAGCAAGTCGCCGGGCCCCGGCATGGTGCTGCGCCTGGCCGACGCCTTCGAGGCCACCGTGCTGGGCCGCGAGGGCGAACTCTTCGACATCCGCTTTCCGGGCCCCGTGCTCGACCTGCTGGACGCGCACGGCGCCACGCCGCTGCCGCCCTACATCACGCATGCGGCGGACGCGGGCGACGACGACCGCTACCAGACGGTCTACGCGCGCGAACCTGGCGCGGTCGCCGCGCCCACGGCCGGCCTGCACTTTGACCAGCCGACGCTGGATCGCCTGGCCGGGCTGGGCGTGGCCCGCGCCTTCGTCACGTTGCACGTGGGCGCCGGCACCTTCCAGCCAGTGCGCGTGGACAACCTGGCCGACCACGTCATGCACGCGGAATGGTTCACGGTGCCCCAAGCCACCGTGGACGCCATTGCCGCGGCCCGCGCCAAGGGCGGACGCGTGATCGCCGTTGGCACCACCAGCGTGCGCGCCCTGGAATCGGCCGCCGCGCAGACCGAGGGCCACACCGCCCCCGGCGTCCCGCTGGCCACCGCCCAGGGCGACACGCGCCTGTTCATCACCCCGGGCTACGCGTACCGTGTGGTGGACGCGCTGGTCACCAACTTCCATCTTCCCCAGTCGACCCTGCTGATGCTGGTGTCGGCGCTGGCCGGCGTCGAGCCCATCCGCCGCGCCTACGCCCACGCCGTCGCCGCGCGCTACCGCTTTTTCAGCTATGGCGACGCCATGTTCATCGAAACCCCTGCCCAATGACCGGACTCAACTTCGAACTGCTCGCCACCGACGGCGGCGCCCGCCGCGGCCGCATCACGCTGAACCACGGCGTGGTCGAGACCCCCATCTTCATGCCGGTGGGCACCTACGGCAGCGTCAAGGCGATGATGCCGCACGAGCTCAAGGAAATCGGCTCGCAGATCGTGCTGGGCAACACTTTCCACCTGTGGCTGCGCCCGGGCACCGAAATCATGGAAAAGCATGGCGGCCTGCATGGCTTCATGCAGTGGGACAAGCCCATCCTGACCGACTCGGGCGGCTTCCAGGTGTTCAGCCTGCAGGGCATGCGCAAGATCACCGAGGAAGGCGTCAAGTTCGCCTCTCCCATCGACGGCGCGCGCCTGTTCCTCACGCCCGAAGAATCGATGCGCATCCAGCGCTCGCTCAACTCCGACATCGTCATGGTGTTCGACGAGTGCACGCCCTATGAAATCGACGGCCGCCCCGCCACCGTCGAAGAAGCCGCCCGCTCGATGCGCATGTCGCTGCGCTGGGCGCGCCGCTCGCGCGATGAATTCGACCGCCTGGGCAACCCGAACGCGCTCTTTGGCATCGTGCAGGGCGGCATGTACGAGTCGCTGCGCGACGAATCGCTGGCTGGCTTGCAGGAAATCGGCTTTCACGGCTACGCGATCGGCGGGCTGTCGGTAGGCGAGCCCAAGGAAGACATGATGCGCATCCTGGCGCATGTCACGCCCAAGCTGCCCGCGCAGGCGCCGCGTTACCTGATGGGCGTCGGCACCCCCGAAGACCTCGTCGAGGGCGTGAGCCGCGGCGTCGACATGTTCGACTGCGTGATGCCGACCCGCAATGCGCGCAACGGCTGGCTGTTCACGCGCTTTGGCGACGTCAAGATCCGCAACGCCAAGTACCGCGACGATACCCGTCCGCTGGACCCGAGCTGCAGTTGCCACACCTGCGGCAATTTCTCGCGCGCGTACCTGCACCATCTGCAGCGCGCCAACGAAATCACCGGCGCGCGCCTGAACACGCTGCACAACCTGCACTTCTATCTGACTATCATGAAGGAAATGCGCGAGGCCATTGCCGAAGGCCGTTTTGACGCCTGGCGCGCCCAGTTCGCCGCGGACCGTGCCCGCGGCGTGGAGTAGTCCGGTAAAAAAGCCGCCGCCGGGGGCTTTTTCCGGCGGGTTTCGCCCCCATTTGACCAGGCACGCCGCCATTGCAGGCGACCGCCGCCTGGCGCTTGGGATGACGCCCTAGTTAAAGGCTGGCGATAACCTATATACAATAGTCGGCTTGCCCTATCCATGGCTCGCGCGGGGATGGGCGCATCAAAAACATAGCGACAAACCCAAACAGACTCAAACGCAGGAGAATTCAATGTCCGTTATCGATACCGCCAGCCTCGTCGTGGCCCAGGCCGCCGCTCCCGAAGGCAATGCGCTGATGGGCATGCTGCCCATCATCCTGATGTTCGTGATCCTCTACTTCCTGATGATCCGTCCGCAGATGAAGCGCCAGAAGGAACACCGCAACCTGATCGCGGCCCTGGCCAAGGGCGACGAAGTCGTCACCGCCGGCGGCATGCTCGGCAAGGTCACCAAGGTCAACGACAGCTACGTCACCGTCGAAGTCTCCGAACTGGCCGACAAGCCCGTCGAAGTCATCATGCAGAAGTCGTCGGTGTCGACCGTCCTGCCCAAGGGAACCATCAAGGCCCTGTAAGCGTCCCAAAAGAGCCCCATCGGGGCTCTTGTCCTAGAAGGCGCCTACCGCCGCCCGCCGCGTTTCGCCCGGGCGGCCCTTTCATCTCTTTCAATGAAGTAGCCGGCAATGAACCGCTATCCCCTCTGGAAGTACATTACGGTCCTGGTCGCGGTCCTCATTGGCCTGCTGTACACGCTGCCCAATTTCTACGGCGAGTCCCCCGCCGTTCAGGTGTCCAGCGCCAAGGCCACGGTCAAGGTCGACACGACCGTGTTGGCGCGCGTGGAACAGATCCTGGCCGATGCCAAGATTCCCAACGACGGCGCCTATTTCGAACTGAACGGCACGCTCGGCACGGTTCGCGCCCGCTTCCCGTCGACCGACGTGCAGCTGCAGGCCCGCGACCTGATCGAAAAATCGCTCAACACCGTTCCCGGCGACCCGCAATACACCGTGGCGCTGAACCTCTTGCCCGCCTCGCCGCCCTGGATGCGCGCCCTGGGCTGGTTCGCTCCCAAGCCCATGTACCTGGGCCTGGACCTTCGCGGCGGCGTGCACTTCCTGCTGCAGGTCGACATGCAAGGCGCCCTGACCGCCCGCTATGATTCCCTGGCCGCCGACGTGCGCTCGGTGCTGCGCGACCAGAAGATCCCCGTGGCCGGCGTCGAACGCTCCGGCATGGGCATTGCCGCCACCTTCGCCAATTCCGACGACCGCGACCGCGCCATCTCGACGCTGCGCTCGCGCCTGCCCGACCTGGAATTCACCGAACGCGAAGAAAACGGCAAGCAGCTGCTGATGGCCGCCCTGAACCCGGCCGCCGTCACCCGCGTGCAGGATTCCGCGCTCAAGCAGAACATCAACACGCTGCACAACCGCATCAACGAGCTGGGCGTGGCCGAACCGGTCATCCAGCAGCAGGGTTCGGACCGCATCGTGGTGCAGTTGCCCGGCGTGCAGGACGTGGCCAAGGCCAAGGAACTGCTGGGCCGCACCGCCACGCTGGAAATCCGCATGGTCGACGACTCCCCCGCCGCGCAGGCCGCGTTGCTGGGAGGCAGCGTCCCGTTTGGTCTTGAGCGCTACAACGACCGTGACGGCCGTCCGATCCTGGTCCGCCGCCAGGTCATCCTGACCGGTGAAAACCTGCAGGACGCCCAGCCCGGCCGCGATTCGCAGACCCAGCAGGCCGCCGTCCACCTGACGCTGGACTCCAAGGGCGCCCGCATCTTCCGCGACGTCACCCGCGACAACATCAACAAGCGCATGGCCATCCTGCTGTTCGAAAATGGCAAGGGCGAAGTGGTCACCGCGCCCGTCATCCGCGGTGAAATCGCGGGCGGCCAGGTGCAGATCTCGGGCAGCATGACCTCCGAGGAAGCCGCCGACACCGCCCTGCTGCTGCGCGCCGGCGCGCTGGCCGCGCCGATGTCCATCATCGAGGAACGCACCATCGGCCCGAGCCTTGGCGCCGACAACATTTCCAAGGGCTTTTACTCGACGCTGTACGGCTTCCTGGCGATCGCCGCGTTCATCATCATCTACTACCACCTGTTCGGCGTGTTCTCCACGATCGGCCTGACGCTCAACGTGCTGCTGCTGCTGGCGCTCCTGTCCATGCTGCAGGCCACGCTGACGCTGCCCGGCATCGCGGCCATTGCGCTGACACTGGGCATGGCCATTGACTCGAACGTGCTGATCAACGAGCGCATACGCGAAGAACTGCGTGCGGGGGCCACACCCCAGCAGGCCATCCATCACGGTTTCGAACGCGCGTGGGGCACCATTCTTGACTCGAACCTCACCACGCTGATCGTGGGCCTGGCGCTGCTGGCGTTCGGTTCGGGCCCGATCCGGGGCTTCGCGGTGGTTCACTGCCTGGGCATCCTGACCTCGATGTTCTCGTCGGTCGTGGGCGTGCGCGCGCTGGCCAATCTGTACTACGGCCGCAAGAAGAAGCTCACCTCGATCTCCATCGGCGAAGTCTGGAAGCCGAAGGCAAACTGAAAATAAGGCGGACGGCCCCGGCCGTCCGCCACAGAAAAGAACCGAAGGCGAAAAATGGAATTTTTCCGGATTCACCGCACCATCCCGTTCATGCGCCATGCGCTGGTGCTGAACATCATCAGTCTCGTCACCTTCCTGCTGGCGGTCTTTTTCATCGTCACCCGCGGCTTTCACCTGTCGATCGAGTTCACCGGCGGCACGGTCATGGAAGTCAACTACGCCCAGACGGCGCAGCTTGAAAACGTGCGCGGCGTGGTGTCCAAGCTGGGCTACACCGACTTCCAGGTCCAGAACTTCGGCACGTCGCACGACGTCATGATCCGCCTGCCCCTGCAGGAAGGCCAGACGTCCGCCACGCAAAGCGAAACCGTCATGGCCGCACTGAAGGCCGCCGATTCGGGCGTGGAATTGCGCCGCGTCGAATTCGTGGGCCCGCAGGTCGGCCAGGAACTGCTGCACAACGGCCTCATGGCGCTGCTGGTCGTGGTGATCGGCATCATGGTCTACCTGGGCTTCCGCTTCGAATGGAAGTTCGCGGTGGCCGGCGTGATCGCCAACCTGCACGACGTGGTCATCATCCTGGGCTTCTTCGCGTTCTTCCAGTGGGAGTTCTCGCTGGCGGTGCTGGCCGGCGTGCTGGCCGTGCTGGGCTACTCCGTGAACGAATCCGTGGTCATCATGGACCGGATCCGCGAAAACTTCCGCAAGTACCGCAAGGCGGACGTGCACGAAGTCATCAACAGCGCGATCACCCAGACCATCTCGCGGACCATCATCACCCACGGTTCGACCCAGATGATGGTGCTGGCCATGCTGTTCTTCGGCGGCCCCACCCTGCACTACTTCGCCATGGCCCTGACCATCGGCATCTGGTTCGGCATCTACTCGTCGGTATTCGTCGCCGCCGCGCTGGCCATGTGGATGGGCGTCAAGCGCGAAGACCTGATCAAGCCGGTCAAGAAGGAAGGCGAGGAAGGCGAAGTCGCCTGACTGCCACGGCCCTGACACCAAGAACCCGTCGCTTGCGACGGGTTTTTCTTTTGGGGCACGGGCAGGTGCGGCGAGCACGAATAGTCCACCCCACCGTTTTTGGTTAGTTTGTCCGATCCCCCGCCACGGCGGTTGATTTATATATCCGAACAGGTATATCGTGTGGACAGAAAAACCCAAGCTTCTCTACTGGGAAGGATCTTCCAGAAAGGACTTCAAGGCGTTCCCGCTTCCCGTGCAAAAGCGAATGGGAATGTCGCTGTACACCCTGCAATGCGGCCGTTGGCCCGATGCTGCAAAAGCCATGAAAGGGCTGGGGCCGGGCGTTTATCAGCTTGCCGAAACCGAGCGAGGCAATGCGTATCGGACTGCCTACGCAATGAAGATCGACACCGCCATCCATGTACTGCATGCATTTCAGAAAAAATCCAAGTCGGGCATCAGCACGCCCCAGACCGACCTTGATCTCATATCACGCCGGCTGAAGCGTGCAATGGTTCGGCAACATCCCCACCGGAGCGCTCCATGACCCGCACGCCCCATCCCGGCACACAAAATGTGCTCTATGACCTTGGCTTTGACGACGCGGCCGAGTTGACCGCAAAGGTCCAGCTGGCCATCAGGTTCAACGATTTGATCGATCAGCGTGCCCTGAGCCAGCGGGAGGTCGCTGCGCTGACCGGAATGACGCAACCCAAAATCTCTCAAATGCGGCGGTACAAGCTCCAGAACATTTCCTTGGAACGGGTGATGCAGGCGCTGGTATCGCTGGATCAGCATGTTGAAATTCGTGTGCGCAAAGCCCGCCGGTCTGACGCGGCCGGCATCTCCGTCGCGGCTTGACACCAACACCGAACCGGACGAACGAGCGCCCATTCGTTACCATGCCCCTCATGAAACTCACCATCGACCACCTCGTCATCGCCGCCGCGGACCTCGCCAGCGGTACCGAATATGTCGCCGGACTGCTGGGCATCGCGCCTCAGGGCGGCGGCGCGCATCCGCGCATGGGCACTCATAACCGGGTGCTGGGCATGGCGGACGGCCTGTATCTGGAAGTCATCGCGATCGATCCCGACGCGCCGGCGCCCGAGCGCCCCCGCTGGTTCGGGCTGGACCAGGGCGACGTGCGCGCGCGTCTCGAACAGGGACCGTTCCTGGCGCACTGGGCCGCGCGTGTCGAGGCGCCGCTGGACCTGACGCGCATGCAGGCCGAGCACCCCGACCGGCTGCCGCCCGCCATCGCCATGACGCGCGGCGACCTGCGCTGGCGCCTGACCGTGCCGGAAGACGGCAGCCTGCCGGCGTGGCGCGAGGCCGGCTACGAAGCTGGCGAAGGCCTGCTGCCCACGCTGATCCAATGGGACGTCGAGAATCCGCCCGGCGCGACCCTGCCGCGCCAGCCGCTGCGCTTGCTCCGCCTGACCGGCTGCCATCCCCGCGCCTCGCTGCTGCGCCAGGGGTTGGCCTGGATGGGCGCGGATAGCCTGATCGACGTCGAGCAGGCCGACGGCCCGCCCCGCCTGCGTGCGCAGATCGAAACGCCGTCCGGGGTCAAAGTGCTGGCCTGACACGCACGCGCCGGCCCCGTTTTAAGCCGGCATTCCGTCCCCGGACGCCGTCACCGGACGAAAAAAAGGCCGCGGATTCCGCGGCCTTGTCTGCTTCCCGAGCCCTGCCTCAGGCCTTCTTCCACCAGCGCCAAGGGGCGCGCAGCGGCCATTGGTATTTGCTGCCGAGCACGCGGGGGGCCAGATAGTGGCCGACCAGCACGGGGATGCCGGCGGCCGTCATCACATCCGACAGATAGTGATCCAGGTTCACCAGCCGGCTGATCGCCACCAGCGCCGCCAGCAGCAGAAAAATCCAGCGCCAGCGGGGCGCCAGGATGCCCAGCACCACCGCCACGGCAAAGGCGGCGTAGGTGTGGCTGGAAGGAAAGGAATTGAACTGCTGGGCGCGGGAAAACGATTCGCCCAGGCCGTAGATGCCCTGTTCGAAATACAGCTCGGGGCGCGCGCGGGCCACGGTGCGCTTGAGCACCAGCACCACCAGCCCGCCCACCGCCATCGTCGACAGCATCAGCAGGCTGCCGCGCGCCATGGCGGCATAGCTGACGCGCAGCGGATTTCGCCATCCGCGCGCCAGGCCCACCAGGCCGATCACGTAGAACGCCAGCGCCATGACGATGTAATGGCCGCTCTCGCCCAGCTCGCCCACCCATTCAAACGACTGGTCCACGCCAGCCGACACCGATTGCTGGATCCAGATTGCAAGCGGCAGGTCGACCCACAGCGCGCAGGCCGCCGCGGCCAGCGCCAGCGCGCCTGCCAGCAGCGCCCACACCGACGTGGGATAGGGATTTCGGTATTCGTCCTGGACGGCGGAACCGGCGCCGCCATCGAGGGACGGAGTGGCTGCCGCAGGCGTGAGGCGATTGGAATTCATCGGTTCCGCACGAGCATAAAAAGGAGATCTTGCCGGCGCCACCCGGCGCTCGGTCCGCTATCGTAACGGCCAACGCGCGCCCGACCAAGAAACAATTTTTGGGCAAGGGTTAAAATTCCGCCTTTCCCCTCTTTCCAGCCCCCGGGATCTACACCCGTCACGGCGACCATCATGCAAGAAACTTCTCTCAAGCGCGCGGGCAATGTCCCTGGCGAAACCCGCGACGCCGGCTCCCCCGTCCTGCCTTCGGCCGTTCCCGGCGCCGGCTCCTCCCGCAAGCTGTACATCCGCACCTTCGGCTGCCAGATGAACGAGTACGACTCGGACAAGATGGCAGACGTGCTGCGCGAGGACCAGGGCGGGCTCGAACTGACCGACAACCCCGAAGAGGCCGACGTCATCCTGTTCAACACCTGTTCGGTGCGCGAAAAGGCGCAGGAAAAGGTGTTTTCGGACCTGGGCCGCGTGCAGCACCTGAAGAAGACCAATCCGAACCTGGTCATCGGCGTGGGCGGCTGCGTGGCCAGCCAGGAAGGCGAAGCCATCGTCAAGCGCGCGCCGTACGTCGACGTGGTGTTCGGCCCGCAGACGCTGCACCGCCTGCCCGACCTGATCAAGCGCCGCCGCGACGAAGGCCGCTCGCAGGTCGACATCAGCTTTCCCGAGATCGAGAAATTCGACAACATGCCGCCGCCGCGCGTCGACGGCGCCACGGCGTTCGTGTCCATCATGGAAGGCTGTAGCAAGTACTGCAGCTTCTGCGTCGTGCCTTACACGCGCGGCGAAGAGGTCTCGCGTCCGTTCGACGACGTGCTGATCGAAGTGGCCGACCTGGCCGACCAGGGCGTCAAGGAAGTGACGTTGCTGGGCCAGAACGTGAACGCCTACCGCGGCCGCATGACCGATTCCGACGAGATCGCGGACTTTGCGATGCTGCTGGAATACGTGCACGAGATCCCCGGCATCGAGCGCATCCGCTACACGACCTCTCACCCCAAGGAAATGACCCAGCGCATGGTGGACGCCTACGCCCGCCTGCCCAAGCTGGTCTCGTTCCTGCATCTGCCTGTGCAAGCCGGCAGCGACCGCGTGCTGGCGAGCATGAAGCGCGGCTACACCACGCTGGAATTCAAGTCGGTCGTGCGCCGCCTGCGCGCCGCCCGCCCGAATCTCACGCTGTCCTCCGACTTCATCGTGGGCTTTCCCGGCGAGACCGAGGAAGACTTCGAAAAGACGCTCAAGCTGATCGAGGACGTCGGCTTCGATACGTCGTTCTCGTTCGTGTATTCGCGCCGCCCGGGCACCCCCGCCGCCGACCTGACGGACGACACGCCCCAGGACGTGAAGCTGCGCCGCCTGCAGCGCCTGCAGGCGCTCATCAACGAACAGGCGGCAACGATTGCCCGCAACATGGTGGGCACGCGCCAGCGCCTGCTGGTGGAAGGTCCCTCGCGCCGCGACCCGAACGAACTCATGGGCCGCACCGAAAACAACCGCATCGTCAATTTCCCCGCGCCCGCGCGGCTCATCGGACAAATGGTCGACGTCATCATCACCGAGGCGCACACGAACTCCCTGCGCGCCCGGGTTGCCGACGTGGACCGCACATCGCAAGAGGCTGAATGACCACTCCCCGCTCCCGCGCGCGTCGCAGCATGCCCGTCATCGTCACCCTGGACGGCGACAACACCCACCTGGCCAACCTCTGCGGCCCTCTGGACGAAAACCTGCGGCAGCTTGCCGACGGCATGACGGTCAAGCTGTCGCGCCGCGGCAGCCGCGTCACCATCGAAGGCGAGCGGGCCGAACTGGCCGGCCGCATCCTGCGCCGCTTCCACGAACAGGCCGTGCACCGCGCCCTGTCCATCGATGACATCCAGCTGGGATTGGTCGAGATCGGCGTGGGCCGCCAGGAAGACAAGCTCAAGGAAGAGCAGGCCCAGGAACTCGACGCCCTGCCCGCCCTGGACGACGAAAGCGATGGCATCGCGCTGCGCACCAAGCGCAGCGACCTGCGTCCGCGCACGCCGCGCCAGCGCGACTACCTGAACAACATCCTCAAGCACGACATCACGTTCGGCGTCGGCCCTGCCGGCACGGGCAAGACCTGGCTGGCCGTGGCCTGCGCCATCGACGCCATGGAGCGCGACACGGTGCAGCGCCTGGTGCTGACCCGCCCCGCCGTCGAAGCTGGCGAACGCCTGGGCTTTCTGCCCGGCGACCTGGCGCAGAAGGTCGACCCGTACCTGCGCCCGCTGTATGACGCGCTGTACGACCTGATGGGCTTCGAAAAGGTGCAGCGCCTGTTCGAGAAGCAGACCATCGAGATCGCACCGCTGGCCTACATGCGCGGGCGCACGCTGAACCACGCCTTCGTCATCCTGGACGAGGCGCAGAACACGACGCCCGAGCAGATGAAGATGTTCCTTACGCGCATCGGCTTTGGCAGCAAGGCGGTCATCACCGGCGACCCCTCGCAGGTCGACCTGCCGCGCGGTCAGGTCAGCGGGCTGGCGCATGCGGTGAAAGTGCTGCATGACGTCCAGGGCATCGCCACCACCAAGTTCACCAGCCGCGATGTCGTGCGCCACCCCCTGGTCGCCCGCATCGTCGACGCCTACGACCGCTCCGCCGAAGATGAAGCCTGAGCTGTCCCTGTCCGTGCAGTACGGGGTCGAGGAAGCCCGCCTGCCCCGCTGGCGCCTGCGCCGCTGGGCCGAACGGGCGCTCGGCGCCGCCCATGAAGACGGCCTGGTCGCGTTCTCGGCCGCCGAACTCAGCCTGCGGCTGGTCGGCGCGGCCGAGGGCCGCCGCCTGAACCGCGACTTCCGCGGCCGCGACTACGCCACCAACGTGCTGACCTTCGAATACGGCGTCGACCCGCTGGGCGTGGCCCGCGGCGACATCGTCATGTGCGTGCCCGTGCTGGTTCGCGAGGCCCGCGAGCAGCGCAAGCCCTTGCTGGACCACGCCGCCCACCTCACCATCCACGGCGTGCTGCATTCGCTGGGCTACGACCACATCAAGGCGCGCGAGGCCAAGCGCATGGAAGCCCTGGAAACCGCCACCCTCGCGCAAATGGGCATTGCCGACCCCTACGTCGCCGCCTGAGCGCAGCGGCTCCGGGTCAACCCTGAGAAATTGCCGGAAAATGGCGTGCAGCAAGGCGCAGATCGCGTCCAATGCACCCATTTTCCCGGTTGGCGTTACAAACGATGGGCCAGTATCGGTTATGCTGGCTCCTCCATAACTTGTCCTCCCGGACGATGTCTGACCCTTACCCTGCTCCCGAAGCGACTTCCGCTCGCTCTGCCAAACCCGCCACCAAATCCCTCCTAGACCGCCTGCTTTCCCTTGTGCGCCGAGAGCCCGAGGACCGCGAAGGCATCAAGGCCGTCCTCGAAGCCGCGCACGAGCGCGATCTGCTCGACGCGGAGTCGTACAAGATGATCAAGGGCGCGCTAGCCGTGTCCGAGGGCACTGTCGGCGACATCATGGTCCCGCGCTCGCGCATGGATCTGCTCGATGTCACGCAGCCCATTCCCTACCTGGTGGCCTCGGTGATCGAAACCGCGCATTCGCGGTTCCCCGTCTACGAGGGCGATCGCGACAACATCATCGGCATCCTGCTCGCCAAGGATCTGCTGCGCTGCATGCTGGAACCCAACATCGACGTGCGCTCGCTGGTCCGCCCGGCCGTGTTCATTCCGGAATCCAAGCGCCTGAACGTGCTGCTGCATGAGTTCCGCGCCAGCCGCAACCACCAGGCCATCGTCATCGACGAGCACGGCGGCATTTCCGGGCTGGTCACGATGGAAGACGTGCTGGAACAGATCGTCGGCGACATCGAAGACGAGTTCGACGAAACCGAGGAAGACTCCATCTTCCCTGAAGGCGAAAACCAGTGGCGCGTGCTCGCGGCCACCGACATCTCGCACTTCAATGAAGTCTTCGGCTGCCAGTTGCCCGACGACGAGTACGACAGCGTCGGCGGCTGGATGGGCGGTCAGCTCGGCCGCATTCCGCGCCGCGGCGACCACGCCGACATCGAAGGCCTGCGCCTGGAAGTGGCGCGCGGCGATGCCCGCCGGGCCATCTGGCTGCGCGTCAAGCGCCTTGCCGCTCCGCAGTCCGCAGCACCCGCCAACGACGCATGACCAGCACTGCGCGCAGCCGACTCCTGCGCGGCGCCGCCGGCCTCGTGCTGGCGGGCGCCGTCCACGCCCTGACCTTTGCCCCCGGCCCGCTGCCCGGATGGGCGCTGGCGTTCACCCAGATCGCCGCGCTGGCGGTGCTGGCTCGCGTCACGCTGTACGCCCCGTCTGCCCGTCAGGCTTGGCTGCGCGGCTGGCTATTCAGCTTCGCCAGCTACGCGCTGGGGCTGTACTGGATCTTCATCAGCCTGCACCGCTACGGCGATCTGGCCGCGCCGCTGGCCGTTGCCGCGGTGCTGGCGCTGTCGGCCTTCCTGGCCCTGTTTCCCGCCACCGCCAATGCGCTGGCGCGCCGTTACGCGCCGCTTGCCCCGGACGCCACGCCGTCCCGCATCCTGACCGCCACACTGGCCTGGGCCGCGATGTGGGCCGCGTTCGAATGGCTACGCGCGGTGCTCCTGACCGGCTTTCCGTGGCTGAATATCGGCTACGCGCAGGTCGACAGCCCCATCGCGGGCTGGGCGCCGCTCGTGGGCGTGCACGGCATGGCGTTCCTGGCCGCGTTTGTCGCGGCCGCCGCCGCGAGCCTATGGCAGCCCTCCCGCAAGGCCGGCGTGGCCCCGCGCCACGCGCTGGCCGCCGGCATCGCACTGGCCCTGGCCGGGGCGGGCTGGCCGCTGTCGCGCATCGACTGGTCGGCGCCCGTAGGCGACCCGCTGAACGTACGCCTCGTGCAGGGCAACATCGGACAATCCCAGAAATTCGATCCGGCGCTTCTCGAGCAGAGCGTGCGGCGCCACCTTGATCTGACGGCCATGCCGCCCGCGCCCGGCGTGCCCGCGCCGCAACTGATCATCCTGCCCGAAACCGTGCTGCCCATCTTCCAGGATCAGCTCGATCCGCGGGTCTGGGAGGTCTGGCGCGACCTGGCCCGCCAGCGCAACACCGTCATCGCGATGGGCGTGCCGCTGCACGATCGCGTGGACGGCCGCGAACGCTACACCAACAGCGTCATCGGCTTTGACGGCGCCACGTCGGTCGAACAGCTGCTGGGCGGCAATACCGCCATGCGCTACGACAAACGTCATCTCGTGCCGTGGGGCGAGTACGTGCCGCCCGGCTTTCACTGGTTCGTCGAAATGCTCAACATTCCGCTGGGCGACTTCGACCGGGGCGGCGAACGCCAGACGCCCTTTGCCGTCGGCGGCCAGCACATCGCCTTCAACATCTGCTACGAAGACCTCTTCGGCCCCGACCTGCTGCCCGCCTTGCAGCCCGGCCCCAACGGCGAGCCGGGTGCGACCATCCTGGTCAACGTCAGCAACCTGGGCTGGTTCGGCGACAGCTGGGCGCTGCGCCAGCACTTGCAGATCGGCCGGCTGCGCACCATTGAAACCGCGCGTCCGATGCTGACCGCCACCAACACGGGCATCACCGCTGCCATCGGTGCGAAGGGCCACGTTGCCGCTCAGCTCGCGCCGCTGCAGGCGGGCGTGCTGCCCGTCTCCGTCCAAGGCATGACGGGGCTGACGCCCTACGCGCGTTTTGGGGACAAGACCGCGCTCGCTCTGATCGGCCTGGCCCTCATTGCCGCGGTGGGCAGCGCCCGCCGCCCGCGCCGCGGCTGATCCCGGCTCACGCAAACAGGTTCGCGGGCAGCGAGCCTGTTTCGTCGGGCGGCGCCAACGGTCCGCTTCCCGCTCCCGTGGTTTCGATCGCATCGGCAATGGCTTGCATGTCCTCGGCGTCCAATTCCAGCTCGGCCGCGCCGATCACGCCATCCACCTGCGACGCGCTGCGCGCCCCCACAATGGCGCCCGTCACACCCGGCCACGCCAACGTCCAGGCCGCCGCCGCGGCAGCGACGGTGGCGCCATGCCGTTCCGCGATCGGCTTGAAGGCATCGGCCAGCGCCAGATTGCGTTCCAGGTCCGGTGAGCGGAAATCCGCGTGCCGCGACCGCCAATCGTCCGGCGGCAAGGCCCGTGCACGCTCGGCGCTGAACTTGCCGGTCAGCAGGCCCGAATGCATGGGGCTGTACACGATCACACCCGTGCCGTGTGACGCGCACCAGGGAATCAGGTCGCTCGCCGCAGTACGCTGGATCGCCGAAAACGGGGGTTGCAGCGTGTCCACGTGTCCCAGGTATTCGGCGGCGCGCAACTGCGCCAGATTGTGATTCGACAGACCGACAGCCCGGACCTTGCCTGCCTGCTTGAGGTCCAGCAACTCCTGCCAGTACGCCTCCAGCGGTGTGCCGTCGCCCGCAGGCCAGTGCATCTGGTAGAGGTCGATGCGCTCGACGCCCAGCCGGCGCAGCGACCCCTCCAGCTCGCGCCGGATACTGGACGGGGCGCCCGTGCGCCGCGGCATGGCCTGCGGCTGCGCCGCCGACCACGTCAGGCCGCATTTCGTGAAGACATAAGGGCGCTCGCTGGCCGGCATCTGCGCCAGCGCCTGGCGCACGATCTCCTCGGAATGGCCCAGCCCGTACACCGCGGCGGTATCGATCCAATTGATGCCGCGGTCGACCGCATGCCGGATCGCCTTGATGGATTCGGTGTCTTCCTGCGGCCCCCAGCCCACCGCCCATCCATTGCCGCCCATCGCCCAGGCGCCCAGGCCGATGCGCGTGATCTCCATGTCCGTGCGGCCCAGCGCGACGGTGGGAAAGGCGGTGCTGCTCATGGAGAAGTGCTCATGTGTCGATGTCCTTGCCGGTCTGCGGCAGCTTTACGTGCGGCTCGCCACAGGGCGAGCACGTGTAAAAAAAGGCGAGCCTCGCAAAAAAAAATCAGCCGTTTACGATAGCACCTGCACAAGCCGTTGATTTTATTGATTTCTGCATCAATCGACCACGGCCTGCAGCGTGGTTTTCGCGCCAAACAATGCCCTTCCAACGGCTATCCATCCCTCTTTTTTCGCAACTTTTTTGTTTTTTGCCATGAAGCGACTTGCACACCAAATTTAGTTCGTGCATAATCTCGTTTCTTCGCCAACGGCACTAAACAAAACCGGCAACGAAACAGCAAAAAACGCGCTTTAAACAGCAAGTTTCTAGCAAAAACGTTGAACGGATTGATTAGCGAAACGGGGGTATAGCTCAGCTGGGAGAGCGCTTGCATGGCATGCAAGAGGTCAGCGGTTCGATCCCGCTTACCTCCACCAGTCCAAAGCGAAGAGTAGTACAGCAAGTCCAAGTCCCCTTCGTCTAGAGGCCTAGGACATCACCCTTTCACGGTGAGTACAGGGGTTCGAATCCCCTAGGGGACGCCAGTCTTCTGGCATGCAGTAGAAGTGATGCAGTTGAAGTGACAATGTAGTTGAGTTAAGCCGCTGCGGAGCGGTAGTTCAGTTGGTTAGAATACCGGCCTGTCACGCCGGGGGTCGCGGGTTCGAGCCCCGTCCGCTCCGCCAAAAGCTCTCTCGCTCAGAGTCTTTCAAGAGCTCCGTTTTCGGGGCTTTTTTGTTTTATAAGTGTGAGACCTTGTTGTTTGAAGTTTGGGACAGCAGGACGCCCTGGGGGTATAGCTCAGCTGGGAGAGCGCTTGCATGGCATGCAAGAGGTCAGCGGTTCGATCCCGCTTACCTCCACCAGTCGCAGTACAGTAGTAGCGCAGTACAGTAGTAAAGTTGTTAGTTCCGGGTCCCCTTCGTCTAGAGGCCTAGGACATCACCCTTTCACGGTGAGTACAGGGGTTCGAATCCCCTAGGGGACGCCAGCTTCCGCTGGCAAGCAGTACAAGCTGTCTTGACACCACAGCCGCAGTAAAGAAGTTTGAAGACATCAGTAAGCCGCTGCGGAGCGGTAGTTCAGTTGGTTAGAATACCGGCCTGTCACGCCGGGGGTCGCGGGTTCGAGCCCCGTCCGCTCCGCCAAGCACATTGCGCTTACCGAACGCTGCTCGCAGCACGCATCGAAAGCTCCGGATTCCGGAGCTTTTTGCTTTTGCGGATCTGCTGCAAAGCGATGCGTTCGCGGTGCAATCCCCTCCCGCTGTACCCCTTCCGCGAGACTCGTCCGTTTTGACCTCTGGACAGTACCGGCGCGCGGCTTCATGCTTGCGCGTACACGCCATGCGAAGAAAAAAGAGGCCTACGTGACCCCCAACGACGCCGCACCCCAAGCACATCGCCAACACCTGCAAAGCATCATCGCGGGCCTGAACGAGGGCATCATCCTGCTTGAGGCCGACGGCTCGATCGCCTGGGCCAACGCCAGCGCACTCGCGCTGCACGGCGCCAACGCCATCGAAGAGCTGGGCGGCACGCCCGCCGGCTACCGCAAGCGGTATACGCTTACCTACCGCAATCATCACCGCGTGCCGGCCCGCCAGTATCCAATGGACCGCCTTGCGGCGGGCGAAGAGTTCGAAGACCTGCTGCTGGATCTGGGCCGCAAGGACGACGACGAATTCACGCGCAACCTGATGGCGCGCGGGCTGGACCTGGATGACGGCGGCCCCATTCCGTACCGCGTGCTTATCCTTCACGACCAGACGGCCCAGGTCAATGCCGAGGAACGCTTCGAGCGCACCTTCTCCGCCAATCCGGCGCCAGCGCTGATCTGCCGGCTTTCCGACCTGCGCTACGTCAAGGTGAACCAGGGGTTTCTGGAGATGACGGGGTATTCGCGCGACACGGTGCTGGGCAAATCGGCCTACGAACTGGACGTGCTGGACGGCAGCGACGACAAGGAAACCGCCGTGGCGCGGCTCAACGAAGGACAGACCATTCCGCAGCGCGAAGGCGTGCTGAAACTGCCGGATGGCACCAGCAAGTTCGTCATGGTGGCGGGCCAGCCCATCGACATGCACGACGAACCGTGCATGCTGTTCACCTTCATCGACCTGGAAGGCCGCAAGCGTACCGAAGAAGCCTTGCGGGAAAGCGAAGAGCGCTTTTCCAAGGCGTTCCAGCTGGCGCCCGTGCCGATGGCGGTCTGTGACGGCGACACCCTGAACGTGCTGAACCTGAATGACGCCTTCGCGGCGGCCACCGGCCTGTCGCTGGACGACAAGGCGGAGCAGGACCTCGTCGAACTGGGACTTCGTCCGTACGAAGGCATGCTGGCCGGCCTGAAGCGCGGGGAAAGCGTCCGCAACCGCGAAGCCGTGATGATTGCGCGCGACGGCGGCGAGCTGGACTGCCTGGTGTCGGCCGAACCGGTCATGATCGGCGGGCTGCGC
Organism: Achromobacter sp. Root170; assembly: GCF_001428165.1. Taxonomy (NCBI): domain Bacteria; kingdom Pseudomonadati; phylum Pseudomonadota; class Betaproteobacteria; order Burkholderiales; family Alcaligenaceae; genus Achromobacter; species Achromobacter sp. Root170. The sequence continues at coordinate 264,671 of NZ_LMHN01000017.1, read as the reverse complement.
CGCGTGCTGATCGTCATGCAGGACATCACCGAGCGCAAGCGATCCGAGACCGAACTGCTGACCGCGATCGAGGCAGTGATGCAGGACACTTCCTGGTTCAGCCGCGGCATCATCGAGAAACTGGCGCAACTGCGCCAGCCCGCCCCCGCCACGCGCGACGTGGCCGAACTGGCGCAACTCACCTCGCGCGAGCGCGAAGTCCTTGGGCTGTTATGCCAGGGGCACGACGACGACGGCATCGCCAAGGCGCTCAAGCTGTCGCGCAACACCGTGCGTAATCACGTCGCCACGATCTACAGCAAGATCGGAGTGCATCGGCGCAGCGCCGCCATTGTCTGGGCACGCGACCGCGGCATCACCGGACACGAAAGCGCTCGCAACCGCGATAAGCAGACGAAGTCCTGAGACCGGCGGAGGGCGATTTACAATTTGAATCAAAATATTCACCCCCTCGGCGTCCCCGAAGATGCCATCGCTTTAGAACTCGCGGCCGCCCAAAAGCGGCCATTTTCTTTGATCACCCCGGCAACCCACCCTTAAATCCGCGCTTATCACCTGCATTGCGCAAATCGGCCGCCCCTTCTTACGATCCGCCGATCCAGCCCCTGGCCCACTGGCCACAGGGGCGAGATCCGGCCACGAACGAAGGAGCCCCCGATCATGCAGACTGCGACCATTCCCGTTCCAACGGTGCCCAAGCGCCCGCCCGCCTCGGCATGGAGCACCGACGCCATCATGGCGCTCTACGAGCTGCCGTTCATGGATTTGATGCACCGGGCGCAGCAGACGCACCGCGCCCATTTCGTTCCGAACGTCATCCAGCTGTCCAGCCTGCTGTCGATCAAGACTGGCGGCTGTCCCGAGGATTGCGCGTACTGCCCGCAGTCCTCGCACTACGACACCGGCGTGGACGCCGACAAGCTGATGCCCCTTGAGGACGTGGTCGCCGCGGCGCGCGCGGCGCAGGCGGGCGGCGCCCAACGATTCTGCATGGGCGCAGCGTGGCGCAGTCCCAAGCCGCATCACCTGGATGCCGTGGCCGAGATGGTCAGCGCCGTCAAGGCGCTGGGCCTGGAGACCTGCGTGACGCTGGGCATGCTGAAAGACGGCCAGGCCGAGCAATTGAAGGACGCCGGCCTGGATTACTACAACCACAACCTGGATACCTCGCCGGAGTTCTACGGCAAGATCATCTCCACGCGCACCTACCAGGACCGCCTGGACACGCTGGACCGCGTTCGCGACGCCGGCATCAGCGTATGCTGCGGCGGCATCGTCGGCATGGGCGAATCGCGCCGCGAGCGCGCCGGCCTGATCGCCCAGCTCGCCAGCATGGAGCCCTACCCCGAGTCGGTGCCGATCAATAACCTGGTTCAGGTCGAAGGCACGCCGCTGTCCGCCGTGGAGGCGCTGGATCCGTTCGAGTTTGTCCGCACCATCGCGGTGGCGCGCATTGCAATGCCGCGCGCCGCGGTCCGCCTGTCGGCCGGACGCGAGGCCATGGACGACGCGCTGCAGGCGCTGTGTTTTCTGGCAGGCGCCAATTCCATGTTCTACGGCGACGCGCTGCTGACCACCGCCAACCCGCAGATGGCCGCCGATCAGCGCCTGCTCGATCGCCTGGGCATGCGGGTCGACGCGGCCGCCCACTCCTACCACGAGGGGCCGGCATGCCCCTGACCCCTGGCCTTCTCTATCTCGCGGCCAGCGTCGCCTGCAGTGTCACCGTGGCCGTCATGCTGAAACTTGCACGCGGTTGGCAGGTGGACGTGCGCCAGGCGATCGCCATGAACTACGCCGTGGCCGCCCTGCTCTGCTGGCTGGTGCTGCGCCCCGACCCGGCGCGCCTGCTGGCGCCGCAAACGCCCTGGCTGGTGCTGGCGGCGCTGGGCGTGCTGTTGCCCAGTGTCTTTCTGGCGATGGCCGCGGCGTTGCGGCATGCGGGCATCGTGCGCAGCGATGCCGCGCAGCGCCTGTCGCTCTTCATTCCGCTGCTGGCCGCGTTCGTGCTGTTTGGCGAGCCGGTCACGGGCCGCAAGCTGGCCGCGATCCTGCTGGCGTTCACCGCCCTCTTCTGCCTGTTGCGCCAGCCGCCGCGCATCCGCCTGTCCGAGGACACGGCTGCGGGCGACAGCCGCGCCATGTGGCTTTGGCCGCTGGTGGTGTGGGCGGGCTATGGCGTGATCGACATCCTGTTCAAGCAGGTCGCGCGCACCGGCACCGCGTTTGCGGGTGGCCTGCTGCTCGCCTTCCTGATGGCGGGCGCGCTGATGCTGGCGTATCTGTTGTGGCGCCGCGTGCGCTGGCAGGCACGGCATCTGGCCGCGGGCGTGGCATTGGGGATGGCCAACTTCGGCAACATCCTCACCTATGTGCGCGCACACCAGTCGCTGCCCGAGCATCCCGCGCTGGTGTTCGCGTCCATGAACATGGGGGTGATCACGCTGGGCACCCTGGTGGGCGCCCTGGCGTTTCGTGAACCGCTCACGCGTCTGAACCTGCTGGGCATCGCGCTGGCGTTGTCCGCCATCGTGCTGATGACACCCTGGTAGGCGGGATTCAGGTGCCCGTGCGCCGCTGGCGTTCGGGCTCGGCCTCCGGGGTGACATCCGGGGTTGAATCGCCTGCCGCACCTTGCGTGGCATTCTCCCCGGCGGCCGGCCCCGCGACGGGGTCTGCAAAGGCGCCCATCGGCGTATCGGCAGCGGGCGGATCCGCCGGCGCGGATTCTGCTGCGGCCTCGGGCGGCGCCGGCGCCGCGGACGGATCGGGCTGCACCATTTCCATGGCGATGTCGTTCTCGGGATCCACCCGCGGATCCAGCACCGCCGCCGCCGGCGAGCTTTGCAGGGTGTCGGGCATCGGCACGAAATGCGTCGGCGCCTCGTCGACCTGGTGCGCGCCCGTGACGCGCGTTGGCCGCACCTGCCAGACCAGAATCACGGCGCAAGCCGAGATGAACACGTAATACATGGCGGGGCCGCCCAGCGACATCATCCAGCCGGCGATCATGGGCCCGACGCAGGCGCCCAGGCCGTACGTCATGAGCAGCACCGCCGACAGGCTGACGCGGCGCTCGGACTCCACGTGGTCGTTGGCAAACGCCGCGCCCAGTGGATACAGCGTGAACTGCAGTATGCCGAAGATGCAGGACATGGCGACCAGCGCCCAGAACGGCAACGCAATCCAGCCCCACATGACGGCGGGCAGCAGGACCAGCAGCAAGGCGTTGAACCGGATGAGACCGGCGCGATTGATGCGGTCGGACAGCCAGCCCATCGGCCATTGCGACAAGAGGCCCGCCGTGACGGCGGCGGCAACGAAGACGGCAGCCTGCGAGGTGGACAGGCCGTTCTTGGCTCCGTAGACCGCCGCCAGGCCATAGAACGCGCCGGACAGGTTGCCCGCCACGAAAAGGACAGTCATGGACAGCGGCACGCGCCGCATGAAGAACCGCACGTCTAGCGGCGCAGGCAGCGGCGTGGGCGGGTGCGAGCGCGCCGTGACCGCGAGCGGCACCAGGCACAGCACCAGGCACATCGCAACCAGGGTGAGCGGACGCAGGTCGAGCGTGGCGTAGGCGGTGAGCGCCAATTGGCCGAGCACGGTGCCCAGGCCGGAAACGACCATATACACGGAGAACACGCGGCCGCGCTGGTGGTTTTCGGTCTGCTCATTGAGCCAGCTCTCGATCACCATGAACTCGGTCACCATCACGATGCCGGAGATGACGCGGAACACCAGCCACAGCGGCATGGAATCGACCAGCGTCTGGGCCAGGATCATGCTGGTGGCGATGGCCGCACAGGCAACGAAGGCGCGGATGTGACCGACGCGGATGATGAGCTTGTGTCCCAGCCGCGCGCCGCAGACAAGACCCAGGTAGTAGCCGGCGATCAAGGTGCCGATCCACACCTCGCTGACGGACTGCGCAGTCAGGCGCAGACCCATGTAGGTATTGAACAGACCCGTGCCGATGAGCATCAGCAAGGTCGCAAAATAAAGCGACGAGAACGATGAGATCGTGGAGAGCATGGCGTGGACAACCGCTGCTGGCTTTCAGCGCCGCGGGCCGCCGGGGCGGCCCGCAACACTGGCGGTAAAACAGGAACCTGCGGGGATCAGGCTTGCGAGAGCATGGTGGCCGCGTCGCTGACTTCGAACTTGCCAGGCGCTTCCACGTTCAGTTGCTTCACGACGCCGTCGACGATCAGGGCGGAGTAGCGCTGCGAGCGCACGCCCATGCCGCGCTGGACCAGGTCCAGTTCGAGGCCGAGTTCCTTGGTCCACAGCGCGGAGCCGTCGGCCAGCATGCGGACCTTGCCGTCGGTCTTCTGTTCGCGGCCCCAGGCGCCCATGACGAAGGCGTCGTTGACGGACACGCACCAGATCTCATCGATGCCCTTGGCCTTGAGGGCAGCGGCCTGTTCGACGTAGCCCGGCAGGTGCTTGGCCGAGCAGGTGGGCGTGAAGGCGCCCGGCACGGCAAACAGCGCGATGGTCTTGCCGCGGGTCAGGTCGGCGACCTGGAACGCGTTGGGGCCGAGCGAGCAGCCGGCGGTTTCGGTTTCGATGAATTCGGTCAACGTGCCATCGGGCACGCGGTCGCCGACTTTGATCGTCATGTAGATCTCCAGGAGGAAAGGGGGCAATGCATTGAGGCAGGATCGCCTCACAGCCCCCATCATAGTTCGTGCGCGGCCGGCTTGCTGCCTTTGGCGTAAGCACGAAAAGAAGATGAACAGTTCGAAACGACTCCACACGGCAGCCTCACGGAGAGGAAACGCGCGCTTGCCATAATGCCGTGGTAAAGACATCGCCCGCCGCGGCCATGAGAGGCACTGCGCCGCGAATCGGGCCTTACAGGGAGATTTCGATGCGCAGATTCCTGACCGCCCTGACCTTGACCCTGGCGGCAGCCGCCCCCGTGATGGCGGCCCCCGACGCCGCCGAGCAGGCCCAATACGATTCGTTTGTCGTGGCCGCCGGCGCATCAAACGGCGCCGCGCGCGCGTGCGGCGCGTCCGAACCCGACCTGGCGCAGCACCAGGACACGGCGCGCAAGAATCTCACGCGCTATGCCGAAGAGTATGGATTTGCCGCCAGCGCGTATGACGCCGAGTTTGCCAAGGGGCAGGCCGAGGGCAAGACAATGATGGAAGACATGAAGCGGTCCGGCGTCGATGGCTGCCGGGGCGTGCTGGGCGGGTTTCAGAGCGAACGGGTGATGAAGTACGAGGATATGAAGCGCGCGCTGGCAGAGGTCAGCGACGGGCTACCCGGGGAGAAGGCGCGGTAGCCCGTGGGCTCAGCCCGCGCCGCCCTTCCCTTACAACCCGTTCTGCTTGAACCAATCCAGCATCCGCGTCCACGCCTGCTCCGCTTCTGCCTTGCGGTACGACGGGCGGTAGTCGGCGTGGAAGGCGTGGCCGGCTTCGGGGTAGATGTCGATGCGCGAGGCCTTGGCGGCGGCGGAGCCCTTGGCCAGTTCGACGCGCATGCGGTCGACGTCGGTTTGCGAGATGCCGGCGTCTTTGCCGCCGTAGGCGCCCAGGACGGGGGCCTTCAGGTCGTTGACGATGGCCAGGGCAGACTTGGGCTTGAGTTCGGAGGGGTCGCCCGCCAGTTGGCCGTACCAGGCGGCGCCGGCCTTGAGTTTGGCGTTGTGGGCGGCGTAGAGCCAGACCTGGCGGCCGCCCCAGCAAAAGCCGACGATGCCCAGGCGGTCCGGGTTGCCGCCATGCGCCGCCGCCCAGGCGGCGGTGGCGTCCAGGTCGGCGGTGACCTGTTTATCCGGGACCTTGCTGACGACTTCGGCCTGCAGTTTGGGGATTTCGGTGTACTTGGACGGGTCGCCCTGGCGCACGTAGAGTTCCGGCGCGATGGCGAGGTAGCCCAGGTGCGCCAGGCGCCGGCAGACGTCCTGGATGTATTCGTGCACGCCGAAGATTTCCTGGACGACCAGGATCGTGGGCAGGTTCTTCTTGCCTTCCGGCGCGGCGCGGTAAGCGGGGATCTTGCCATCCGAAGTGGGGATCTCGACCTTGCCGGCCACGAGGCCCTTGGCGTCCGTGGCGATTGCAGTCTGTGCCGCCACCGGACCTGCCGCCAGCGAGAATCCCGCCGCCGCGGTGGTGGCGAGAAAGCCTCGGCGGTCCAGCCGCAAGGGCGGGAGCAGGCTGTCGAAGTGCGCGTCCTGGTCTTTCATCGAACAATCTCCGGGTAAAAGACGGGCACGGCGGGACGCGCCTCGCGTCCCTGCCGGGGCCTGCCGAGTTCACTTCAGGGAGAAGTCCACGCGCGAGGGTTGCCCCTCGTCCTTGATGCCATCGGCGTCCAGTTGCGGCGCGACGATGAACACGCGATCCGCGAGTCCTTCCTGGGCTTGCAACTTCTCATAAACCGCCTGCGCGCGGGCATCGGCCAATTGGCGCAGCTGATCCTCGCCGACGGGGGCCGCCGCGCGCAGCATCGCTTCCATCTGCGCGGCCGGAATGGATTTGGCCATGCCGATGAAATTGCGCGGCTTGTCCTTGAGGTCGGTGTCATCGTAGACGGCTTCGAGGTATTTGGCACGTTCCGCGCCGGAGACCTCGACGCCCTTGGGGTCGGGCTTCTTGCCGCGCGGCGCGACGTCCGCGGCCTTGGCGGCGCGGATCTTGGCGTCGACCCAGGCCTGGCGCAGGCCTTCCGTGTCGGTCTTGGGATCGGCGCGGCCGCTGATGTCCATCTTCAGGGCCGGACGGTCGGCAAGCGCCTTGGTAAGGGTCTCGATGCGCTGGAGCGAATCTTCGGTCAGCACGGCGCTGCCCGGCGCAAATTCGACATAGGACAGCTCTTCGCCGCCGCCGAACGCGGACGCGAGCAGGCTGAAGGGCGAGGTCACCGCCTTGACCACCAGGTTCATCAGCACGCGCACGACGATGCCGCCGACCGAGAACTCGGGGTCGTCCAGCGAGCCGGAGATCGGCAGATTGATGTCGATGTTGCCGCGCGAGTCCTTCAGCAGCGCAACGGCCAGCAGCACGGGCAGTTTGGTCGCGTCCGGGCTGTTGGTCTTGTCGCCGAAGGTGAGCTGATTGAGCACGACGTGATTGGTCGCCTGCAAGGCCCGGTTCTTGATCTTGTATTCCAGGTCGACCGACAGCTTGCCGCGCTTGATCGGATAGCCCACGTACTTGGCCGAATAGGTGTTGAAGCGCGGCAGGTCGACGCCCTTGGCCGAGGCCTTCAGGTCCAGCGTCAGGTACTTGGCGAAAGGTTGCACGATGCCGCTGATCGAGAGCGGCGCGGTCGTGTAGACACGGCCCGTGACCTTGACCTTGGCGGGCTGGGGATTGGTGGACGAAACGGCGGTGATGTCGCCCTCGATGCTGGACAGTTCAGCGACGTAGTTCGGCTTGACGAAACGGTCGGTGAAGGTCATGCGGCCGCGGGTCAGCGTGACGCTGTTGACCGAAATGTCCGGCATGGCGGCCGCGCCGCTGCCCTTGGCCGGCGCGGCGGCCGCGGGCGGCGCGGCCGAGGGCTCGGCGCTGCGGCCGGGTGTCTGGGTGTCTTGCGTGATCGAGCCGCCGGCCTGCCCGGGCGCGGCCACCAGATCCATGACGTTGAGCCGGCCCTGCGCGTTGAGCAGGATGCGGCCGTAGAAATCTTCCAGGGCGATATCGCCCAACCGCGCGCCGATCTTGTCGCCCGCCACGGAGATGTCCATGCCGGTAAAGCCAAGGCGCTTCCAGTTCAGAAAGTCGTCCTTGTTGACGCGGTCCTGCAGGTCCAGGTCGGTGATGTCGACGCCGCCCTTCCAGCCGGCCTTCATTGGCGCATTGCCGGCGGCGGCGGTGAATTCGGCGTTGCCCTTGGCGCTTAGCGTGACGGCGCGGACGGTGGCGTTCAGGCTGGAGGCGAAGTACGGCGCGAAGCTGGCGACGTTCAGGTTGGACAGGTCGACCGCGGTCTTGAGCGTGAGCGGCTGCGGCGTGAAGACCCCTTTGAGGTCCAGCTTGCCGTCGCCCTGGACGCCGGCTGCGGCCACCGTGAAGTTGCTGGGGCCCGGTCCCAGGGCTAGACGGTCGGCCGTGATGCGAAGGGACTGCATGGCGATGTCCAGCACCGGCTTGAGCGATTCGTCGCGGGCCTTGAACTGCGTCAGGTCGGCCTGCACCGCGGTGGCGGACGCATCGATCGCGCCGCCCTTCTCGCGCACGTGCAGTTGCGCGGTGGCGCCCAGCCGGCCGTCGAGCAGGGTGATGGGCGCCGCGCTGCGCACGGCCGGCGCCAAGGGCGCCAGCGCGATGTTGCCCAGACGCACGTTCATGTCGAGCGACAGCGGCTTGATGACCAGCGGCCCCTTGGCGCGCAGCCAGCCGCCGTCGGTGCTGTTGTCCATGGTCAGCCACAGGTTGATGGGCTGGTCCGGCGGCTGCGGCAGCGCCACGCCTTCGACGGTGGCGGCCAGGCCGGTCATCACATAGTCCAGCTTGCTGACCGCATCGGTGACGTAGACCTCGCCTTCATGCAGGTTGAAGGCGTCGAGCACGACCTTCCATTCGGCGGGCGCGGGGGGTTGCCCGGGGGCCGGCGTGGCGGACGCTTGACCGGCGGGCGCCGTGGCTGCTTGGTCTGAACGCGGCGCCGGGGCTTGAGCGATCGGCGCGGCGGGCGTTGTGGGCGCTGGAGCGGCCGGCGCGGCGGGCGTTGTGGGCGCTTGAGCGGCCGGCGCGGCGGGCGCTTGACCGGCCGGCGCAGGAACCGGCGCAGGAACCGGCGCAGGCGCGCCGGCCGCGCCCGGCGCAACCTGCGCTCCGCTTGGGGAGAGCGGCTTCAGGCCGCTGGCCTTGCGCATCTCGTCCCGCACCGGCGTGGCCGTCGGCTCCACGCCGCCCAGCGCCTTCAAACCCGCGACGACGTCCTGCCAGTTCAGGTGTTCGTTGGCGTGACGACGCACATGGATTTGCGGCGCCCAGAGGCCGATCTCGCCGATATACACCTGCCGCGCAATCGGCTCCAGTTCCAGCCGGCTGACGGTCAATGCGCTCCAGGCGGCCAGATTGCCGCCGGACGGGTCGCGCACGTCCAGGCGGCGCAACCCCAGGTCGCCGACGATGCGGATCTTGGGCGGCGCGTCCTTGGGCTGTTCGAAGACGACCTGCAGATTCGAGTCGAGCAGCGCGCGCTCGACCTTGAAGGGAAGCGGCATGGGCCAGACGTCGGCCCACTTCTCGAGCTGCAGGCCGTCGAAGGCCACGCGCAGCGTGGACGAGGGGACCACGTCGAACGGCCGCGCCACGCCGGTCAGGTCGAAGGGACTGCCGTTGATGCGCAGGTGCAGGCGCGGCTGCACGTCGATGTCGGTGGCGTAGCCGAAGGTCGAGATGAACGGCACCCCGATGGTGAACTCGTCCACGACCTGCTTGCGGCCGGTGACCTTGTCGTCCAGCGTGATGGCGCCGTCCTCGATCACCATGTTGTTGAGCGAAAAGCGCGGCAACCCTTCGTCCGGCTTGGGCGGCTCTTGGGGCTTGGCGGCGGCCAATTCGGCCACGCGTTGTTCTATGTCAGAGAAATTGAAGCGCAGGACGTCTTCGCGGACGATGGCGATGTTAGGCTGCCGAAGCGTCAGACGGTCGACCACCGGCGCGAACCAGAACAGCGATGTCCACGACGCGCTGGCATCCAGTTCCGCCAAGGTCAACAGCGGCGTCTGCGAGCCAGGCTGCGCCACGGTCAGGTCTTGCGCGCGGACGGTCAGCGTGAACGGATTGAAGGTGATCTTGCCCACGGAAACGTCGCGCCCGATCATCTTCGCGACGTCATCGGTCAGCACGCCGTGCAGCACTTTCGGCACCTGCCACGTGGCCACGCCAAACAGAATCAGCACGAACGCCACAATACCCAGGAGAATCTTGCCGGCGCGTCGGGTGAACCGTAGCTTGGGCATCCGCACGGGCATTGAAAGTCTCCTGATACACATTGAAGGCGATCCAACCTTCCTCTGACTGCTGGCGCGATTATCGCGCCCCCTTAACTGCTCGTCTATCATAGGCGGAACAGCGGACCCCGCCGGCCAGCCCGGCCCCGCTCTTTTCATTCATTAACAATTCTTGATCCCGATTTCCATGTCCGAGACCACCCCCACCTTGAGTCACCTGGACGAAGCCGGCCAGGTCCGCATGGTCGACGTCATCGCCAAGACGGACACCGAGCGCGTGGCGGTTGCCGCCGGCAGCATCCGCATGAACGCCGTCGCCTATGGCCTCTTGACCCAACCCGGCCAGGGCAAGGGAGAGGTGCTCAACACGGCGCGCGTGGCCGCGATCCTGGCCGCCAAGCGCTGCGCCGACATGATTCCCCTGTGCCACAGCCTGCCGCTCGCGTTCGTCGGCGTGGAATTCGCCTTGAACGACGCCGAGCATCGCATCGACATCCTGGCCACCTGCCGCACCAGCTACAAGACGGGCGTCGAAATGGAAGCCATGATGGCGTGCAGCGTGGCCGCGCTGACCATCTACGACATGTGCAAGGCTGCCGACAAAGGCATCGTGATCGAACAAGTTCGCCTCAAGTACAAGGCGGGAGGTAAAAGCGGTGAATGGCGCAACGATTAATCTGCTGTACTTCGCGCGCGTTGCCGAACTGGTCGGCAAGCGCACCGAAACCTGGCCCCTCGCGGGCGAATCCACGGGCGCGCAATTGCTGGCCGCACTGGGCGAACGCTATCCCCAACTGGAACCGGCCACGCGCCTGAAGCTGGCCATCAACCAGACGCACGCCAAGCCCACCGCCCCGATCCGCGCGGGCGACGAGGTCGCGGTGTTCGAACCGGTCACCGGAGGCTGACGCCATGATCCGCGTCCAGGAAGCCGACTTCGACGGCGCGGCGCTGACCGCCGCGCTGCGGGAATCCGCCGGCCCCGGCGTGGGCGGCATCGTGACGTTCGTGGGCTACGTGCGCGACTACGCGCCCGATACCCCCACCGACACGCTTTTTCTCGAACACTATCCGGGCATGTGCGAGCGCGAGCTCGAAGAAATCGCCGCCACGGCCCGCGCGCGCTGGAATCTGGCAGGCACGGTCATTGTGCACCGCGTGGGCGCGCTGCACCGCAACGCGCAGATCGTCTTCGTGGCGGCGGCCAGCGCCCATCGCGGCGACGCCTTCCGCGGCTGCGAATACATCATCGACGCGCTCAAGACGCGCGCGCCCTTCTGGAAGCGCGAGACCCTCGCCGGCGGCGACAGCTTCTGGGTGGAACAGCGCCAATCCGACCAGGACCGCACGGACGCCTGGGATGAAGACACTGCCGACAACAAGGAGAATCCATGAGCGAAGCCACCCCGGTCCCGCTGGGCTGCGGCGTACTGACCATCAGCGACACCCGCAGCGCAGGTGACGACACGTCCGGCAATCTGCTGGCGCACAGCCTGGCGCATGCCGGCCATCAGTGCGTGCGCCGCGACATCGTGCGCGACGACATCTACCAGATCCGCCGCGTCATCAGCGACTGGATCGCCGACCCCGAGGTGCAGGTCATCCTGACCACCGGCGGCACGGGCTTCTCGCATCGCGACCACACGCCGCAGGCCATCCTGCCGCTGCTGGATCGCGAGATTCCGGGCTTCGGCGAACTCTTCCGCCAGATTTCCTACACCGAGATCGGCAGCTCCACGATCCAGTCGCGCGCGTTCGCGGGGTCGGCCAACCAGACCCTGATCTTCTGCCTGCCGGGCTCGAACAACGCGTGCGAGACCGCCTGGACCAAGATTCTGCGAGAGCAGCTCGACAGCGGCCACGGCCCCTGCAATTTCGCCTCGCAGTTATCGAAACGCGAACAAGAAGCCTGACCCATGCTGGATTTCGATCAAGCCCAGACCCTGCTGGCCAACGCCGCCGCCCCCCTTCAACGCACCGAACACGTCGACCTGACGCAGGCCAGCGGCCGCGTTCTGGCCACGCACCTTGACGCCACCGTGGACATTCCACCGGCCGACAACAGCGCCATGGACGGCTATGCCCTGCGCCTGGCCGACTGGAACCCGCAAGCGCGCCTGCCGATCCAGCAGCGCTGCTACGCGGGCGACGTGCCCGAACCCTTAAAACCCGGCCACGCCATTCGCCTCTTCACGGGCAGCGTGATCCCGGCGGGCGCCGATGTGGTCGTCATGCAGGAAGACACCACCGAAACCGACAACCACGTCCAGATTTCGCGCGAACCCCGGCTGGGCCAGCACATTCGCCGCCGCGGCGAAGACACGATGGCGGGCGCCGCGCTGCTGCCGGCGGGCACGCTGCTGCAGGCCGCGCACGTCGCGCTCCTGGCCTCGCAAGGCATGGCGACGATTCCCGTCTACGGCCAGCTTCGCGTCGGCATCCTGACCACGGGCGACGAGCTCGTCCTGCCGGGCCAGCCGCGCGCCACGGAACAGATCTACAACTCCAACGGGCCGATGCTGGCCGCGATGGTGCGCGGCATGGGCGCCCTGCCCGTTCACGTGCTGCACGCCCGCGATACCGAAGCCGATCTGCTGGACGCCTTCAAGACCCTGCTGGCCGATTGCGATCTCGTGCTGAGCGTGGGCGGTGTGTCGGTGGGCGAGCGTGACCTCGTCAAACCGGCGCTGGCCGCGCTGGGCGGCGAACTGTCGTTGTGGAAGGTGCGCATGAAACCCGGCAAGCCGGTGGCCCTGGCGCAGATCGGCGGCAAGCCGGTGGTCAGCCTGCCTGGCAATCCGGTGTCGGCCTATGCCGTGTTCGCCACGCTGGTGACGCCGCTGATGCGCCGCATGCAGGGCCGCGAAGAGATCTTCCCGCCGGTCAGCCAGTTGCCGCTGCGCACCGCGCAGCCGCGCCAGGACAGCCGCGAGGAATTCCTGCGGGTGCAATGCCGCGTGGCCGACGAAGGCGGCAGCGAACTCGTGCCGTACGGCCATCAGGGATCGGGCGTGATCAGTTCATTGCCGTGGTCCACCGGCTTGGCGCGCCTGCCGGCCGACGTGCTGGTGCAGGACAGGGACACGGTCGCGTATTACGACCTGCGTCACTGGCTGGCGTAGCGCTCGGCCAGCGCCAGGTCTTCTGGCGTGTTGACGTTCATGAAGGCATGCGGCGGGCAATCGTCGAACACCGCTTCGACCGCGCCCGCCCTCGCCTGCCAGAGACCCACCTTGCGGTCGCCCGACCGCAGATATTCCCGCAGGTTCGGCAGCAACGACGTGCGCAGCGCCATGCAGGCCGAATGGCGCTGGCCGTGGGCCGCGGCATAGGCCAGCGGCGCATCGGCCGCGGCAGCCGCGCCGATCAGGCGCGCGGCCAGATCTTCCGGCAGGAAGGGCGTATCGCAGGGCACCACCACCAACCACTGCGCGGCGGGTTCGGGCGGCGCAGCAGCCGACGCCTGCAGCGCCTGCAACGCCGTCGCGATACCCACCAGCGGACCCTGCCAGGCGCCCAGTTCGCGTTCGCCATCGGCAACGACGTCGCCATACTGCGCGTAACGTTCCGGGTGCCGGTTGGCGCTGATGATAAGGCGGCCGACCTGCGGCGCAAGCCGGCGCGCGATGTGCGCGACCATGGGTTCGCCGTGCAGCGCGACCAGTCCCTTGTCCTGATGATTCAGGCGGGAACCCTGCCCGCCGGCAAGGATCAGGCCGGCCAGCCCGTCGCGTTGAAATTCAGCCACCGATGTAGCTCATCTCGATCTTGCGCGATGGGTCCGCCATGTTCTGGCCGCGCAGTTCGGAATAGTTGTCGCCGCGCGCAGACCAGATGCCGGCCAGGATGCGCGCCAGTTCCTCGTCCGTCGCGCCATCGCGTAGCGGCGCGCGCAGGTCGTGGCCTTCGTGGGCGAAGAGGCACAGGTAGAGCTTGCCTTCGGGCGACAGGCGCGCCCGCGTACAGCCGCCGCAGAAGGCGTGCGTGACGCTGGAGATGACGCCGATCTCGCCGCCGCCGTCCACGTAGCGCCAGCGTTCGGCGACGCGCCCCATTTCGACCGATTCCACGGGTTCCAGCGGATACACGGCGCCGATGCGATCCAGCACTTCGCACGATGGCACCACTTCGGCGAGATTCCAGCCGTTGCTGTTGCCCACGTCCATGTATTCGATGAAGCGCAGGACGTGGCCGCTGTGGCGGAAGCGTTCGGCCATGGGCAGGATCTGCCCGTCGTTCAGTCCCTTGCGCACCACCATGTTGACCTTGACGGGCGCCAGGCCCGCGTCCGCCGCGGCGTCAATGCCGCGCAGCACGTCGTCCGGCGTGAAGCCGCTGTCGCTCATGCCCTGGAACATGGCGGCGTCCAGCGCGTCCAGGCTGACCGTCACGCGCGTGAGCCCGGCGCTTTTCAGCGCGGCGGCCTTGCGCGCGAGGACGCTGCCGTTGGTGGTGAGGGTGAGGTCCAGCGGACGGCCCTGCGGCGTGCGCAGTTCGGCCAGCATGCCGACCAGGTTTTCGATGTGCTTGCGCAGCAGCGGCTCGCCGCCGGTCAGGCGGATCTTTTCGACGCCCAACTGCGTGAAGATGCCGGCCAGCCGGCTGATTTCTTCGAAGGACAGCAGCGCCGAATGCGGCATGAAGCTGTAGCTGCTGTCAAAGACCTCGCGCGGCATGCAATAGGTGCAGCGGAAGTTGCAGCGGTCAGTGACGGAAATGCGCAGGTCGCGCAGCGGACGCGCGCGCTGGTCCAGCGCGGGCTGCCCGTGCGGCGGAAGTTCGCCGGACGCGAGGGAAGCCCGTGGCGAACTCCGGTGATCGGCAAGGATTATCACTTTGCTCATTGGCACATCATATCCCGGCGGATCGCGGTGCGCGTTCTCGCGGAAAGGCCTCTTCCAGGGTCTGCAGCCGGCCGGTGTCGCGGGCGTCGTAGCCGACAAGCTGGCCCACGTAACCGACATAGTCCGGGCCGCGCATGATGGACAGCAGGTCCTGCATGGCCGGCGTGTCCAGCGACGCCTTGCGGATGGCAAAGAAGTAGCGCTCGCGCACCAGCGGAATGAAGTCCAGGCCGAAACGGCAGGCCGCCGTCTCCACGCCGACCCCTGTGTCCGCCATGCCGCTGGCAATGTGCGCCGCGATCGCCATGTGGGTGAATTCGTTGGTTTCGTAGCCCTGCACTTCGCCGATGGACACGCCGGCGCGCTGCAACATCAGGCCGACCAGATAACGCGTGCTGGAGCCGATCTGCCGGTTCACGAAGCGCACGTCGCTGCGCGCCAGGTCCGCCATGCCGCGGATCTGCTTGGGGTTGCCGGCCGTGACGAACAACCCCGTATTGCGCACGGCCAGATGGATGAGCATGTATTCGTCGGCGTTGAGCCACTGCGCATAGCGTTCCATGATGGGGGATTCGAAATCGCCCAGCGGCACCTGAAAGCCCGCGAGGTCGCATTCGTGCCGCTCCAGCGACGCCAGGGCCTCGATTGCGGTGCGATAGCGCAGTTCCAGGCCGGGGGTGCGGTTGCCCATGTGCTGCATCAGGGATTCCACGGCAAAACCGTGGCTGGCGTGCAGGCGCAGGTGCGGGCCGCTTTCGGGCAGCAAGCGTTCAAGCTCTTCCTGCAATTCGGAGGCCATGCTGTCCAGCGTGGGCATCAGCCGCGCCTCGATGCGGCGGTTGGCCCATAAGAGCCGCTGCGCAAAGGGCGACAACTGCGTGCCCTGGCGGCGGTTGGTGATGAGCAGTTGCGTGCCGAAGTTGGACTCGAAGCGCCGCAACACGCCCCAAGCGTGCCGGTAGGACAGGCCGCAGGCGCGGCAGGCGCCCGCGATGTTGCCGGTGGCGTCGATGGCCGCCAGGAGCGCAAGCATGTCCTGCAACGGCACGGGCGTCGCCTCGTCGTCTCCGCCCAATGTCCATTGCGGCCGCAGGCCGATTCGGAACTTATATGTCATTTATTTCTTATTGAAGGCGTTCAAGTACCTCGTTAGAGTACACAAATAACGCGGCGGACGGGCAATTAATATGTTTTTTTAAACATATTATCTGCTGACAGGTCCAGACCGGCACAAGCCCCCTTGATGGGGTCACGCAACACAGGAGGAGACCGACGTGCACCTGCGCGACGCAAAATCCGATCTGGCATCCAGCGGTGGCGCCCGGGGCGGCAAGCTGGCCCTGGACGCCGCCCAGGCATCCACCACCCCGGCCATCGCGGCCACGGCCCGCATCCTTGCCCGGCTGAAAGACCAGCCTGGCCCGCTGCTGCCGGTGCTGCATGCGGTGCAGCACGAACTGGGCTGTATTCCGGCCGAGGCGGTGCAGACCATCGCCGAGGCCCTGAACCTCTCGCGCGCCGAAGTCCACGGCGTCATCACGTTCTACCCCCACTTTCGCACCGAGCCGGCCGCGCGCCACACGCTGGAGGTCTGCCGGGCGGAAGCCTGCCAATCCATGGGCGGCGAACGCCTGGCCGCCCATGCGCGCGCCGCGCTGGGCTGTGATTTCCACGCCAGCACCCCGGACGGCAACTTCACGCTGGAACCCGTGTATTGCCTGGGCCTGTGCGCGCAGTCGCCCGCCGTCATGATCGACGGCCAGCCCCACGCCCGCGTTACCGAAGCCAAGCTGGACCGCCTGCTGGCCCGCACGCTGGAGGACACGCCATGAGCGCCCCCGTCGTCATCTACGTGCCGCGCGACGCTGCGGCGCTGGCCATGGACGCCGATACCGTTGCCCGCGACATCGAGCGCATGGCCGATCAGCGCGGCCTGTCCGTGCAAGTGGTACGCAATGGTTCGCGCGGCCTGCTGTGGCTGGAACCCCTGGTTGAAATCGCCACGCCGCAAGGCCGCATCGCCTATGGGCCCGTGCAGCCGGAAGACGTGGCCTCGCTGTTCGACGCCGGCTGGCTGACGGGCGGCGAACACGCGTTGCGCCTGGGCCTGACCGAGGAAATACCCTACCTCAAGCACCAGGAGCGCCTGACCTTCGCCCGCGTTGGCGTGATCGATCCGCTGTCCCTGCAGGACTACGCCGCGCATGGCGGGTTGCAAGGCTTGAAGCGCGCGCTGGCCATGGCGCCGGCGCAGATCGTCGACGAAATGGTGCAATCCGGCCTGCGCGGCCGCGGCGGCGCGGCGTTTCCCACCGGCATCAAATGGAAGACCGTGGCGGGCACGCCCGGCGACACCAAATACATCGTCTGCAACGCCGACGAAGGCGACTCCGGCACCTTTGCCGACCGCCTGCTGATGGAAGGCGACCCGTACGTCCTGATCGAAGGCATGACGATTGCAGGCCTGGCGGTCGGCGCGACCTACGGCTACATCTACGTCCGCTCCGAATACCCCCACGCAATCGCCACGCTTGAAGCCGCCATCGCGCGCGCCCGCAGCGTCGGCTGGCTGGGCGACGACGTGCACGGCAGCGGCCGCCGCTTCGACCTGGAAGTGCGCAAGGGCGCGGGCGCCTACATCTGCGGCGAAGAAACCTCGCTGCTGGAAAGCCTGGAGGGCAAGCGCGGCGTGGTGCGCGCCAAGCCGCCCCTGCCGGCCATCTCGGGCCTGTTCGGCAAACCGACCGTCATCAACAACGTCATCTCGCTGGCCACCGTGCCGATCATCCTGGCCAAGGGCGCGGCGTATTACCGCGACTACGGCGTGGGCCGTTCGCACGGCACGCTGCCCTTCCAGCTGGCCGGTAACCTCAAGCAAGGCGGGCTGGTGGAAAAGGCCTTTGGGCTCAGCCTGCGCGACCTGCTCTACGAATTCGGCGGCGGCAGCGCGTCCGGCCGGCCGCTGCGCGCGGTGCAGGTGGGCGGTCCGCTGGGCGCCTACCTGCCCGAGTCGCAATGGGACGTGCCGCTGGACTACGAAGCCTACATCCAGATCTCGGCCATGATCGGCCACGGCGGCCTCGTCGCCTTCGACGACACCGTGGACATGGCGCGCATGGCGCGTTACGCGATGGAGTTCTGCGCCATCGAGTCCTGTGGCAAGTGCACGCCATGCCGTATCGGCTCCACGCGCGGCATGGAAACCATCGACAAGATCGCGGCCGGCAGCCAGAGCCGCGAACAGCGCGAACAGCAGGTGCATCTGCTGCGCGACCTGTGCGACACGATGCTTGGCGGTTCGCTGTGCGCGCTGGGGGGCATGGCGCCCTACCCGGTGCTGTCCGCGCTGAACCATTTTCCGCAGGACTTCGGCATCGAGTCCTCCCAGTCTGCCGCCCACGCGGCCTGAACCCGAGACCGCCATGCTAGAAACCGTCATCAAGCGCGATCGCGACATGGGCACGCCGGCGCGCGTGTCCGAAAAGACCGTCACCCTGACCATCGACGGCCAGGAAGTCACCGTTCCCGAAGGCACGTCCCTGATGCGCGCGGCCGCGGACGCCGGCATCAACATCCCCAAGCTCTGCGCCACCGACAGCCTCGAACCGTTCGGATCGTGCCGCCTGTGCCTCGTGCAGATCGAAGGCCGCCGCGGCTATCCCGCGTCCTGTACGACGCCCGCCGAGAACGGCATGGTCGTCTTTACCGAAACGCCAAAGCTGCACGACCTGCGCCGCGGCGTGATGGAGCTATACATCTCGGACCATCCGCTCGATTGCCTGACCTGCCCGGCCAATGGCGATTGCGAGCTGCAGGACATGGCCGGCGTCGTGGGCCTGCGCAACGTGCGCTATGGCCAGGACGGCGCCAACCATCTCAAGGCCGAAAAGGACGAGTCCAACCCCTACTTCACGTTCGACGCATCCAAGTGCATCGTCTGCAACCGCTGCGTGCGCGCCTGCGAGGAAACCCAGGGCACGTTCGCGCTGACGATCTCGGGCAAGGGTTTCGACTCGCACGTATCGGCCGGCCAGGACCAGCCGTTCCTGGATAGCGAATGCGTATCCTGCGGCGCCTGCGTGCAGGCCTGCCCCACCTCCACCCTGCAGGAAAAGACCGTCATCATGATGGGCCAGGCCGAACACTCGGTCGTGACGACCTGCGCCTACTGCGGCGTGGGTTGCGGCTTCAAGGCCGAAATGAAGGGCCAGGAAGTGGTGCGCATGGTGCCGTGGAAGGACGGCCAGGCCAATCGCGGCCATTCCTGCGTGAAGGGCCGTTTTGCCTGGGGCTACGCCACGCACAAGGAACGCGTGCTCAAGCCCATGATCCGCAAGCACATCACCGATTCCTGGAAGGAAGTGTCCTGGGACGAGGCGATCAACTATGCGGCCTCCGAATTCCGCCGCATCCAGGGCCAGTACGGACGCGATGCGGTCGGCGGCATCACGTCCTCGCGCTGCACCAACGAGGAAACCTGGCTGGTGCAGAAATTGGTGCGCGCCGCCTTCGGCACCAACAACGTCGACACCTGCGCGCGCGTGTGCCATTCGCCCACCGGCTACGGACTGAAGCAGACACTGGGCGAATCGGCCGGCACGCAGACGTTTGACTCCGTCATGCACACCGACGTGGTCATCGTGATGGGGGCCAACCCCAGCAGCGGCCATCCCGTCTTCGCTTCGCGCTTGAAGCGCCGGCTGCGCGAAGGCGCACGGCTCATCGTCATCGATCCGCGCCGCATCGAACTGGTCAGCTCGCCGCACATCAAGGCCGACTTTCACCTTCAGGTGCGGCCGGGAACCAACACGGCGCTGCTGTCCTCGCTGGCGCATGTCATCGCCACCGAGGGCCTGATCGCCGAGGACTTCGTGGCCGAGCGCTGCGAAGAAAAGGCCTTCAAGGAATGGCGCGACTTCGTCTCGCTGCCCGAGAACTCGCCGGAAGCCATGGAAGAAATCACCGGCGTGCCCGCGCAAGCGGTGCGCGGCGCGGCGCGTCTGTTTGCCACCGGCGGCAACGGCTCCATCTACTACGGCCTGGGCGTCACCGAGCACAGCCAGGGCTCGACCACCGTCATGGCCATTGCCAACCTGGCGATGGCCACCGGCAATATCGGCCGCGAAGGCGTGGGCGTGAATCCGCTGCGCGGCCAGAACAACGTGCAGGGATCGTGCGACATGGGCTCGTTCCCGCACGAACTGCCCGGCTACCGCCACATCTCGGACAACGCCGTGCGCGCGCAGTTTGAAAAGGACTGGGGCGTCACGCTGCAGCCCGAACCGGGCCTGCGCATCCCCAACATGTTCGAAGCCGCACTGGGCGGCTCCTTCAAGG
Source organism: Achromobacter sp. Root170 (assembly GCF_001428165.1). NCBI lineage: Bacteria > Pseudomonadati > Pseudomonadota > Betaproteobacteria > Burkholderiales > Alcaligenaceae > Achromobacter > Achromobacter sp. Root170. Next base: position 244,559 of record NZ_LMHN01000017.1, on the reverse strand, counting down.
GTCTGTACTGCCAGGGCGAAGACATCGTGCAGTCCGATCCCAACACGCAGCACGTGGCGGCATCGCTGGCGGCCATGGAGTGCATCGTCGTGCAGGACCTGTTCCTGAACGAGACCGCCAAGTATGCGCACGTGTTCCTGCCGGGTTCCTCGTTCCTGGAAAAGGACGGCACCTTCACCAACGCCGAGCGCCGCATCTCGCGCGTGCGCAAGGTGATGGAACCCAAGAACGGCAAGTCCGATTGGGAAGTGACGGTGGCGCTCTCCAACGCGCTGGGCTACCCGATGAACTACAAGCACCCGCGCGAAATCATGGAAGAGATCGCGCGGCTGACGCCCACGTTTGCCGGCGTCACGTACGACAAGCTGGACAAGCTGGGCAGCCTGCAATGGCCGTGCAACGACGACGCGCCGGAAGGCACGCCGATCATGCACATCGACCAGTTCGTGCGCGGCAAGGGCCGCTTCATGATCACCAAGTACGTGCCCACCGACGAGCGCAGCACGCGCCGCTTCCCGCTGCTCTTGACCACGGGCCGCATCCTGTCGCAATACAACGTGGGCGCGCAGACCCGCCGCACGCCCAACGTGATGTGGCATGGCGAGGACGTGCTGGAAATCCATCCGCAGGACGCCGAGGACCGCGGCGTGGCCGAAGGCGACTGGGTGGGCATCCAGAGCCGCGCCGGGGAGACCGTGCTGCGCGCCACGCTGACCGACCGCGTGCAGCCGGGCGTGGTATACACCACGTTCCACTTTCCCGAGTCCGGCGCCAACGTCGTCACCACCGACAGCTCCGACTGGGCGACCAACTGCCCCGAATACAAGGTCACGGCCGTGCAGGTGACGCGCGTGTCGCAACCGTCGGAATGGCAGCGGCAATGGTCGCGATTTGCGGACATCCAGCAAAAGCTCCTGCGCGAACGCTCGCGCGAGAGCGAGGCGGCGCTGACCGGGAAGTAACCGACAGCCAGCCAGGGATCCCATGCCTACGCCGACCACCGCCCGCCCCGACTGCACGCCGACCCAGGTCATCCGCGTGCGCTCGGGGGTCATCGCCCCAGACGCCGAGACCGATTACGTGGCCGAGGAAACGCCGGTGGCGCTGGAATTCAACGGCATCAGTCACGCCACCATGCTGGCCACGCCCGCGGACCTGGAGGACTTTGCCGTCGGGTTCTCGCTGTCCGAAGGCATCATCGGCAGCGTGAGCGACGTGCGCGGCATCGATCTGCTGCCGCAGTGCGGCGGCATCGTCGTGCAGCTGGAGATCTCGTCCGCCTGTGAAATGCGCCTGAAGACGCGGCGCCGCGCCATGGCCGGGCGCACGGGTTGCGGCCTGTGCGGCGTGGAAACCCTGCCCGAGGTGCTGCGGCCCGTGGCGCCGGTCGCCAATGGGGCGCCGGTGCGCATCAAGTCGGTGCTGGCCGCCATGCGCGACATGCGCGCGCGCCAGACGCTGCACGACATCACGGGCGCCACGCACGCCGCGGGCTGGGCCGGCGCCGACGGCGCCGTGGCGCTGGTCCGCGAAGACGTGGGCCGCCACAACGCGCTGGACAAGCTGGCCGGCGCGCTGGCGCGCCAGGCGGTCAACGGCGCCGACGGCATCGTCGTGGTGTCCAGCCGCGCCAGCTTCGAGATGGTGCAGAAGACGGCCGCGGCCGGCGTTGCGGTGTTGGCTTCGGTATCCGCGCCCACCGCGCTGGCAATCCGTCTGGCCACCGACGCCAACGTCACCCTGCTGGGCTTCACGCGCGATGGCGACGCCGCCATCTACACCCACCCCGAACGCATCCTTACCTGAACCGGACGCAAGACAGCAATGGAAATCGTCAACCTGATCCGCATGGCCAACCGCATCGGCCAGTTCTTCGACGCCATGCCGGACCGGCCCGAGGCGCTGGAAGGCGTCACCAACCACATCCAGAAATTCTGGGAACCGCGCATGCGCACCGAACTGCTGGATTTCCTGGCGCGCAGCCCGGACGGCGACGCCGGCGAGGAACAGCTGCATCCGCTGGTGCTGCAGGCCGTCACCCAGCATCGCGAGCGCCTGACGCCGCGCGCGCGCGTCGCATAGCGCACCCGGACCGCCCGCGCGGCGGACCACCCGCAGTGGCAGGACAGCAACAGATCCATAAAAGAGGCGGCGGGACCGGGCACTTCCGGCCCACGCACGCTATAAAGCCGCACCCCTGAGGAGACATCATGGAAAGTAGCGCCACCCTGGACCTGCCGGGTTCCCGGCCGGGATTTTTCGACAAAGAACGCACCATCGCGGGACCGGGCTTCTCGCGCTGGCTGGTGCCCCCCGCCGCGCTGGCCATTCACCTCTGCATCGGCATGGCCTACGGCTTTTCGGTATTCTGGCTGCCGCTGTCCAAGGTGGTGGGCGGGGCCAAGCCGCTGGCCTGCCCGCCCGACATGAGCCTCGTGGCCGAACTGTTCACCACGAGCTGCGACTGGAAGATCTCGACCATGGGGTGGATGTACACCCTGTTCTTCGTGCTGCTGGGGTGTTCGGCCGCCTTGTGGGGCGGCTGGCTGGAACGGGCCGGCCCGCGCAAGGCCGGCGTGGTGTCGGCGCTGTGCTGGTGCGGCGGCCTGGTCATCTCGGCCATCGGCATCTACCTGCACCAGATGTGGATGCTGTGGCTGGGCTCTGGCGTCATCGGCGGGATCGGGCTGGGACTGGGGTATATCTCGCCGGTGAGCACGCTGATCAAGTGGTTTCCGGACCGCCGCGGCATGGCAACGGGCATGGCCATCATGGGCTTTGGCGGCGGCGCCATGATCGGCGCGCCGCTGGCCGACATGCTGATGCGCCACTTTGCCACGCCGACCTCGCCGGGCGTCTGGCAGACCTTCCTGACCATGGCGCTGGTGTACTTCATCTTCATGATGTCCGGCGCGCTGGGCTACCGCGTGCCGCCCACCGGCTGGAAGCCCGCCGGCTGGACGCCGCCCGCCAAGCAGGTCAACAACGTCATGATCACGCAGCGCCACGTTCACGTGAAGCGCGTCTGGGGCGTGCCGCAGTTCTGGCTGGTGTGGTGGGCGCTGTGCCTGAACGTCACGGCGGGCATCGGCATCCTGGGGATGGCTTCGCCGCTGCTGCAGGAAGTGTTTGGCGGCGGCCTGATCGACAAACCCGAACTGGGCTTCGGGCAACTCGACAAGGACCAGCTCGCGGCCATCGCCGCGATTGCCGCCGGCTTTACCGGCCTGCTCAGCCTGTTCAACATCGGCGGCCGCTTCTTCTGGGCCAGCCTGTCCGACAAGCTGGGCCGCAAGATGACGTACTTCGTTTTCTTTGTCCTGGGCTTCGTCCTGTACGCCGCCATTCCGTGGACCGCGCACATGGGCGCGCTGGCGCTCTTTGTGGCCGCGTTCTGCGTGATCCTGTCGATGTACGGCGGCGGCTTTGCCACGGTGCCCGCCTACCTGGCCGACCTCTTCGGCACCCAGATGGTCGGCGCCATCCACGGCCGGTTGCTGACCGCGTGGTCCGCGGCGGGCATCTTCGGGCCGGTTCTCGTCAACTACATCCGCGAATACCAGCTGTCCATCGGCGTGCCGCGCGCCCAGGTGTATGACATCACGATGTACATCCTGGCCGGCATGCTGGTCGTGGGCTTCCTGTGCAACCTTGCCATCCGCCCGGTCAACGCCAAGTACTTCATGACCGACGAGGAACTGGCCAAGGAAAAGGCGCTGGCGCACGAGCGCGCCGTGGCCGCCGAAACCCACGGCGTGGGCAGGTCGAACTTCCGCACCCCGCCCGCGCTGATCGCCTTTGCGTGGGCCTGCGTCGGCATTCCCCTGGCCTGGGGCATCTGGATCACGCTGCAAAAGGCCGTCGTGCTGTTCCACTGACCCCGCCATGCCGCGGCGCCCGGTGCGCCGCGCGACGGCTCCAGGGCGCGAAGCTGCTACATTGGCAGCCCGCGCCCTTCTCTTTTATGTGCCTTTCCCCATGATCCTGCCCTTCCCCCCATTCCCCGCCGGAGCGACCTCTTGAACGCGCCCGAACTGCACTGGGAAGAAAACGGCGTCGCCCGCTCGGCGCGCTGGCACTCGGAAACGGGCGCCACGCCGCCCAAACGCGTCATCGTCGCCGACGACACCCTGACCGCGGACATGGCCTACCGCCACGCGTGCGAGGGCGTGGGCCTGCTGTGGCGCGGCGACTTCCAGAACGCGCGCCAGCTGTTGCAGGCCATCACCCGCCGCGTCGACAAGCGTCCGCGCAAACCGGTAGAAACCCAACTTGAGGCCTTCAACCAGCATCGTCAGGTCCAATCGCAGCGCGCCCGCATCCTGGGCATGCTGCTGATTCCCTTCGACGCCGGTCATACCATCCCCCTGCGCCGCGCGCCCGACGCGCATCTGGCCTGCGAAGCCGCGAACGTGCCGGGCGATACGCCCTACGTCGCGTCGCTGCGCGAACTGCTGGGCCTGATCGGCGCCTACGAATGGCGCAGGAAGGGCGTGGAGATTCCGGCCCTGAACAACCGCATCCACCCGCACTACGGCGTGTTCTCGCCGGTGCGCGGCGAATACGTGGATCTGGTCGCCAACACGCCGATGCCGCGCGGCAGCGTGGCCTTCGATATCGGCACGGGCACGGGCGTGCTTGCCGCCGTCATCGCCCGCCGCGGCGGCAAGCGCGTCATCGCCACCGACATGGATCCCCGCGCGATTGCCTGCGTGCGCGAGAACCTGGAACGCCTGGGGTTGTCCGGGCAGGTCGAGGTCGAACAGGCCGACCTCTTCCCCGAAGGCCGCGTGTCGCTCATCGTCTGCAACCCGCCGTGGCTGCCCGCGCGGCCCAGCTCGCCGCTGGAACATGCCGTGTACGACCCGGACAGCCGCATGCTGCGTGGCTTCCTGAATGGATTGAAGGACCATCTGACGCCGAACGGCGAAGGATGGCTGATCCTGTCGGATCTGGCCGAACATCTGGGGCTGCGCACGCGCGAGCAACTGCTTGCGATGATCGAGGCCGCCGGCCTGCGCGTGATCGAAAAACTGGACACGCGGCCGATCCACGGCAAGGCCCGCGACGCGAACGATCCGCTGCATGCGGCGCGGTCCCGGGAGATGACGTCGCTGTGGCGATTGGGTGCGGTTTGAAGGCATACGGATTCCGATGAAAGGTTTGCGGCCCCCGGCGGGTGGGACCGCAACGGCGCGTGAAAAGTATTCGCCACGCGCCGCTGATTGGCTACAATTAGCAATCATTCCCATTAGCATCTGCCAAGCCGACCCGTGCCGCCCGCCCACTTTGCGTCCTCCGCCGAATTCGTCAGCCTGTACCGCGAGCACCACGGCTGGCTGGTGCAGATGCTGCGCCGACGTCTTGCCGGCAATGCCGACAACGCCGCCGATCTGGCCCACGACACGTTCGAACGCGTCATGCGCAGCGAATCGCGCGCCGCGTTTGCCGAGCCGCGCGGTTTTTTGACCACGGTGGCCAAGCGCCTGTTGATCGACCAGTCGCGTCGGCGGGCGATCGAGCAGGCTTATCTTGAGACGCTTGCCGCGCGCAGCGAAGCGGTCGAGCCCAGCCCCGAGACGCATGCGCTGGTGGTCGAGGCGCTGGATGCCGTGTGCCGCATGATGGAGCAGTTGCCGGCGCGCGTGCGCCGGGTTTTCGTGCTGGCGCAGGTGGAAGGCCTGCCCTATCTGGACGTCGCCCGCGAGCTGAGCATTTCGGTGGCGGCCGTGCAGCGCGACATGATCAAGGCGTGGGAACACTGCTACGCGGTGCTGTACGCATGAGCGCCGCCCACGCCGAACGGGTGCACCCGGACATCATCCGGCAGGCGGCGCAGTGGATGATGCGCACCGGAGATGCGCCCGACGCCGCCACGCAAGCCGCCTGTACGCAATGGCGCGAGGCCGACGCGCGCCACGAACTCGCCTGGCAGCGCCTGCAGGGCATCAGCCAGGACCTGAAATCCGCCACCTCCGCCAACCTGGCCGGCGCCGCCGCGGGCCAGACGATCTTGCGCTATTGCGACCAGCGTTCGCGCCGCGGCGCCCTGAAGTGGATGGCGGCCGTCGTCGGCCTGGGCGCCATGGGCTGGTTGGGCGCGCGCGAAGGCGTGTGGGACGGCAGCACCGTGTACCGGACCGCCACGGGCGAGCAGCGCGTCGTGCGCTTGCCCGACGGCACCGTGCTGACGCTGAACACCGATTCCGCCGTGGCGATGCGCTACGACGCGCGGCAACGCCGGATCACACTGCGCAGCGGCGAAATCCTGATCGCCACGGGCCAAGACGACGCGGGCCGGCCGTTTGCCGTCAGCACACCCAATGGCTTGCTGACGCCGCTGGGCACCCGCTTTTCGGTGCTGCAAAAGGATGACGGCCAAGGGGCCACGCACGTCGCGGTCTTTGAAGGCGCGGTGCGCGTGGAGCCGGACTCGCGCGTGCAGCCGCCCCGGGTGGTGCATGCGGGCGAGCAAGCCGAATTCGACCGCAACGCCCTGTCGCCAGTGACCGCGGTGGACGGCGCGGCGCCGGCCTGGACCGAAGGCATGCTGGTGGCGAACCGCATGCGGCTGGACCGGTTCGTGCAAGAGCTGGGCCGCTACCGCCCGGGCATCGTGCGCTGCGACGCCGACGTGGCGCACCGGGAGGTCACGGGCGCATTCCGTATCGACGACACGGACAAGGCGCTGGAGGTGCTGGCCAGCGTGCTGGACCTGAGGCTGCGCTATCGCACGCGCTACTGGGTCACCGTGGGCCGGGCGTGAGCCACCCGTCACCGCAGGCCCCCACCCCGCCCATTCCGACTATTTTGTAACCGCGCCGCAGATTTTCATTTCTGGTTCGTTAGACGAAGAGAAGGCCCCGAGGCGCCCGAGGGCCGCGCTTTTCAATCGACGAATCAGGAAACTCCAGTCATGGCACGACGCCAGTCCCGCTCTCCCCTTGCCTTGTCATCGTCACCGCGCATGCGTTTGCGCCTTGCCGTCCACCTTGCCCTGACGGCAGCCGCCTCGCTGGCCGCCCCGGCCGCGTCGTGGGCGCAGGCCGCGCCCGCCGGCGAGATTGCCTTCGCCATCGCACCCGCCACGCTGGACGTGGCGCTGGGTCAGTTTGGCGTCGCTGCCAAGGTCACGGTGGCGGCCTCGCCAGCGCTGACGCGCGGCGTGCGGACGCAGGGATTGACGGGCCGGTACACGCCCGAGCAGGGACTTGCCCGGCTGCTTGCGGGCACGGGCCTGCAGGCAGTGGCCAACGCCAACGGCGAAGGCTATCAATTGCGGCGCATGCCGCAGGACGCGCCGGGGGTGTCCACGCTGGCGCCGGTGACCGTGACCGGCATGACCGACGATCCGGTCACCGAGGGCACGGGCAGCTACACAAGCCGCGTGGTGACCATCGGCAAGGGCCGCCAGACGCTCAAGGAAATTCCACAGTCGGTCAGCGTGGTCACGCGCCAGCGCATGGACGACCAGAACGCCAACACGCTGGACGACGTGCTGGCCAACAGCACCGGCATGACGCTCTACAAGAGCCCGATGGGCGGCAGCTACGTGTATTCGCGCGGTTTTCGCGTGGACAGCTTTCAGTTCGACGGCGTGAACCGCGACTTTTACTACCCACAGGCCAACAGCTTCACCACCGAGACCGTGACGCTGGACCGCGTGGAAATCATCCGCGGCGCCACGGGCCTGTTGCAAGGCGCCGGCTCGCCCAGCGCGGCCGTCAACCTGGTGCGCAAGCGCCCGCTCGCCGAGCCCCAGGTGCAGATGCTGGCCAGCGGCGGCTCGTGGAACAACTACCGCGCCGACATCGACGCCAGCGCGCCGCTGAACGAAGCCGGCACCCTGCGCGCCCGCGGCGTGGCCAGCTACAACGACCGCGACTACTTCTACGACGAAGCGCAAAGCCGCACCGGCGTGCTGTACGGCGTGCTCAGCTATGACTTCAGCCCGGACACCACCCTGACCGGCGGCGTCAGCTACGAGGAACTGCGTTCCACCCCCTTCTTCCACGGCCTGCCCCACTACAGCAATGGCGACGACATCGGCCTGAAGCGGTCGACCTCGCTGGGCCAGGACTGGAACCGCTGGAACGGCAAGCAGACCACCGTCTTTGCCGAACTGGCGCACCGCTTCAACAAGGACTGGTCGTTCAAACTGACGGGCACGTCCTCGCAGGAATCCAACGATTCGAAGTACGCGTTCACGGAAGGCGCCGTGAACCCGGAGACGGGCCTGGGTCCCATGCTGTACGCGGGCCTGTTCGACATGTCCACGCGCAACAAGGCGCTGAATCTGGACGTGGACGGCTCCTTCGAAGCGCTGGGCCGCAAGCATTCGGTGAGCTTCGGCGCCAGCATCAACGAGCTCACCAGCAAGAACGATTTTGCGTTGAATCGCCTGAATCGCGCCGTGAACGTGTGGAACCCGGATCATCATGTGCCGGAGCCCACCGATGACTGGATGCGCGAAAACGCCTACCGCAGCGCGGCCACGATCGTGAAGATGAAGCAGACGGGCGTCTACGGCGTCGGCCGCTTCAGCCTGGCCGACCCGCTGACGCTGGTGGCGGGCGCGCGGGTTAGCTGGTACGAAAACACCAGCCGCTATCGCGACAGCGGCGAGCAATACGTCGATCCGTACAAGGACAACGGCGTCGTCACCCCCTACGGCGGCCTGATCTACGCGTTCAATCCCCAATGGTCCGGCTACGTCAGCTACGCGCAGATCTTCGAGCCTCAGAATGCGGTGGACGCATCCGGCAAGGTGCTCGATCCCATCGTGGGCAAGAACTACGAGATCGGCCTTAAGGGCGAGCTGATGGACGGCCGCGTGAACACGTCCATCGCGCTCTTTCGCGTCGATCAGAAGAACCGCGCGCAAGAGGATCTGACCAGCGTGTGCGCGACGGGCGACATCTGCTACCTGTCGAGCGGCAAGGTGCGCAGCCAGGGCCTGGACGCCGAGATCAGCGGCGAAGTGGCGCCGGGCTGGCAGCTGTTCGCGGGCTACACCTTCAATACGCTGAAGTTCCTGGACGACACGCAGGTCACCAACACCAACTTCGCCCGCACGGTCACGCCCAAGCACATCCTGCGCCTGTGGTCCGACTACCGCCTGCCGGGCGAACTGTCGGCGTGGTCGCTGGGCGCGGGCGTGAACTACCAGACGGGCAGCTACACGGAAACGCGGTCGGTGCGCGTCTCGCAAGGGGCTTACGCGGTGTGGAATGCGCGCGTCGGGTATCAGATCAACAAGAACTGGTCGGCCGCATTGAACGTGAACAACATCTTCGACAAGACCTACTACCAGACCATCGGCGCGCCGGGCTGGGGCAGCTTCTACGGCGATCCGCGCAACGCCACCCTGACGGTGCGCGGCACATTCTGAAATGGGCGCGCGCCTGCGCGATGTCAGCTGAACACGTGCAGCGCGCCCAGCGCCAGGATCAGCGCCGGCGGCATGACCACGATGCCCAGCCGCAGGAAACTGAGCGCGCTGATGTGCATGCCCTCGCGGCGCACCGCCAGCAGCCACAGCAGGGTCGCAAGCGATCCGCTGACGGACAGGTTGGGGCCCAGGTCGATCCCGATCAGCAGCGCTGCAGTGGTGGCGCTGGGCAGGTCGGCCATGCGCGCCAGCGTGCCCGCCATCAGCCCGGCCGGCAGATTGTTGATGACGTTGCCCGATAGCGCGGCGCCCACGCCGCCGGCCCATAGCGCCGCGTCGGCGGACAGGCTGCGCATCAGGTTCGCCAGGTCTTGCAGCACGCCGCTCGCGGCCATGCCCTCGACCAGCACGAAAAGCCCCGCGACCAACGGCAGCACGCCCCACGCCACGCCTTTGATGAGGCGAATCGGGCTGGATCGCGTGACCGCCAGCACCAGCGCGGCCGACACGCAGCCGGCGATCAGCGTGGGCAAGCCCAGCCGCTGGCCAAGCGCCGAGGTGATGAGCAGCGTGCCCGCGGTGATGGCCACGCCCAGCGCAGCCATGCGCAGCGGCAAGGTCATGGGCGGCAGCGGCGGCGACGGCTTCAAGGGCTGGCGCAGGTCATGGCGAAACACCAGCCGCAACGTCACGTAGGTGGCGCCGATGGCCAGGGCGGACGGCAGGGCAAAGTGCGCCAGCCACGGCCCCAACGCAGGCATGCGGTCGCCGAACACGACCAGGTTGGCCGGATTCGAGATCGGCAGCACGAAGCTGGCTGCATTGGCGATAAAGGCGCAGACATACAGATACGGCAACGGCGGCGCGCCGACGACACGCGTCACCGCATAGACGGCAGGCGTCAGCACGACGGCCGTGGCGTCGTTGGACAGCAGCACGGTAACCCCGGTGCCCACCAGGAACACCAGGTCGAACAGCCGCCGCGCTGACCCGGCGGCGTGATCGGCCGCCAGCACGGCCACCCAGTCGAACAGGCCGGCCTGCCGGGCGACCTCCGCCACCAGCATCATGCCGATCAGGAACAGATAGACGTCGGTGCCTTCCAGAATGGCGCCGCCGGCCTGCCGCGCAGGCAGCAAGCCCAGCACCACCAGGGCGACCGCGCCGGCCGTTGCCCACACGTACTCGGGCAGCCGCCAGGGACGAAAGAGAATGGCCATGGTGGTCGCGGCGGCAATCAACCAGATCACGGCATTGGATAGCGACATGCTTTCAGGAACGCATCAAGGAAGGGAAGAGGAAGCCGGCGCGGGGGCCGATGCGGCGGACCCGCGCGTCTCCGGCAAGACCAGCAGGGTCACGCAGGCCAGCGCGGCAATGCCGGCCAGCGCAAGAAACGCTGCACTGTAACCCGCGTGCTGAACGATCACGCCGGCGAGCCCGTTGCTCAGCGCGGCGCCGATGCCGAATACCGTGGTGACGGCGCCCAGGCTGGCGTTGAAGCGGCCCGTGCCCTGGGTGAGGTCCAGCACCATCAAGGGCAGGACGGCGCCGAAGATGCCCGCGCCAATGCCGTCGAGCAACTGCACGCCCACCAGCCACGCGGTGTCGTCGGAAAACGTGTACAGCACGCCTCGCAGCGGCAGGATGAGAAACCCGATCAGCAGCAACGGCTTGCGCCCCCATTGGTCTGCGTACCGCCCCACGGCCATCGCGGCGGGAATCATCACGAACTGCGCCGCGACGATGCAGACGGCGGTCAGCGGCGTGGCGAGCGCCGGATTTGCCAGGGCGAGCTTTTGCCCGACCAGCGGCAGCATGGCGGCGTTGGCCAGGTGAAACAGCGCGCAGCTCAAGGCCAGCAGCAAGAGCGGCCGGTTCGAGAGCAACTGGCGCAGCGGCACGGGGTGCGCATGCGCCGTCGCATTGGGGCTCGCTTCCAGCCCGCGCGCCTTGTCCGGATCGATATGCGCGGGGATGCGCAGGGTGGCCGCCAGGCTGGCCAGCGCCATCGCCGCCATCAGGTAGAACACCGCGACCGGTCCCCACACGTACGCCAGCCCGCCCGCCAGCAGCGCCGCAAAGCCGTTGCCGGCGTGATTGAACGATTCATTGCGCGCGATGCGCGCCGTGAAGGCGCGGGCCGTGGTCAGCCCGAGCGTGATGCCGGCAATGGCGGGCGCGAACACCGACGACGCGACGCCGGCGACGGCTTGAGTCAGCGTGACCCAGGCGAAGTTCGGGCTGGCCAGGACGGCCATGCACGCCACCGTCACCACCACGGCGGCGGCGATCAGCAGCGCGCGCTTGTTCGACGCGCGGTCCACCAGCGCGCCCGCCGGGGTCTGCGCCGCCAGCGCGGCCAGCCCGGAGATCGTCATGACAAGCCCGATGCTGTCGGGCCGCCAATGGTGGACGGCGAGCAGGTAGATTGCCAGGTAAGGCCCAAGTCCATCCCGCACATCGGCCACGAAAAAATTCAGCCAATCGAGAGGACGCGTCGCGGGTGATGGAGAGTGCAAGGCAACCGTGTGAACGTGGATACCGCATGCGCGGCTAGCGGGAATGGCGCATGTTAGATCACAACGATCCGGGAGTCAGCGACATTGCGCTACGGCGCCCGCGCGTTCAACTCAATGACAGTTTCACGGCGGCGGCGGGTCATCCGGCGCGGTCATTCGCCCCGCGCGCCGCACCCCGCTGGGCGGCTGGCCATAGGCGCGCAGGAACGCCCGCCGCATGCGGTTGCGGTCGGCAAAGCCGGTGTCCCGCGCCACGATGTCCAGCGAATGCCGTCCGGCTTCAAGCATGGCGCGAGCCGCCTCCAGCCGCAGCAGCTCCACCACCTTGGCGGGGGAATGCCCCGTCTCCTCGCGGAACACACGGCTGAACTGCCGCGGCGACAGGCGCGCCGCCTCGGCCAACTCGTCCACCGTCAAGGGATTACGCAGGTGTTCCTTGGCATAGACCAGCGCCCGTTGCACCCGGTCGGAGCGCGGTTCCAGTTCCAGCAAGGCGGAAAACTGGGATTGGCCGCCCGGGCGCCGGTGATAGACGACCAGCCGCCGTGCCACATCGCGGGCTAGCGCCGCGCCGTGGTCGTCTTCGATCAGCGCCAGGGCGAGATCGATGGCGGCCGACATGCCGGCGGACGTCCAGATGTTGCCGTCACGCACGAAAATGCGGTCGGGGTCGACGCGCACCTCGGGAAAACGGTCCTGAAGAGTGCGTGCATGCGCCCAATGGGTGGTGGCCGTGCGGCCATTCAAGAGACCCGACTCGGCCAAGACAAAGGCGCCCGTGCACACGCCCGCGACCCGCCGCGCTTCGGTGGCGGCGCGCGCCATGTAGCGCGCCAGGCCGGGCGTGATTGGCCGGGGCATCAACTCGCCCGCCACGATCAGGGTGTCGGGCATGACGCCCAGGGCCACCGTCTCGATGCCCGCGTTCATGGTCGAGCGGATGATGCCGCCTCCTTCCGACAGGATGGTCACGCGGTATCCGTCGCGCTCCAGCGCGATGTTGGCGAACTCGAAGGCCGCCAGCGCGGCCAGGCCCATCACCTGGAAACCGTCTTCGAGAATGAGGCCGATCTGGCGCATGCGCGTATCCGTGACAGTAATTGACGGATATAGGCTATTAAAGCCATCGGCAGACGTCAATGAGCGAATCGTTTCTAAGGCGACAACCTCCCCATTCCACGGGAAGCTTTTCAGTCCGGCCGCCAGCCTGGACCAAGCCTTGCAGAACCTTATGTCTTAAATCGACGCTTTATTGACATTTGAGACAAAACCGATCTGCCGCATAGTGGCTGCACCGCGATCTGATTCCAATGCAGACGCTCCCCCCACCGAGGCACCCGCATGCAACTGACCCAGAACACCATCTTCATCACCGGCGGCACCTCCGGCATCGGCCGCGCGCTGGCCGTCGCCCTTCACGACCTGGGCAACAAGGTCATTGTCGCCGGCCGCCGGGAGGCGCTGCTGGACGACATCGCCGCAGCGCATCCGGGCATTGACGGTATCGCGCTGGATATCTCCGACGCCCAGGACATCGAGCGCGTCGCCAAGACGCTGATCGCAACATATCCGTCGCTGAACGTGCTGATCAATAACGCCGGCATCATGCCGTTCGACGACCCCTCGTCCACGATCGACGACGCCGTGTCGCAGCGGATCCTGGAAACGAATCTGCTGGGTCCGATCCGCCTCACGTCCGCGCTCATCGAGCATCTGAAGGGCCAGGCGCGCGCGACGATCATTCACAACACGTCGATCCTCGCCTACGTGCCGATCGCCTCGAACGCGGTGTATTCCGCCTCCAAGGCCGCGCTGCATTCGTACGCGCTGTCGCAACGGTTCATGCTGCGCGACACCAACATCACGGTGCAGGAAATTGCCCCGCCGTGGGTCGATACGGACCTCATCAAGAAAAGCGGCGATCCGCGCGCCATGCCGCTGGATGCGTTCATCGCCGAGACGATGCAAGGGCTGGGGTCCGACGCGCCCGAGGTGCTGGTCCAGGCCATTCGCCCGCTGCGCGACAACCCTGGGTCGAATGAGCACGCCTTCGTGCATGCGTTCAACCAAAGCCTGGTGGACGAACCGATTCCGGTCTGACGCGGCCGGCACGCGGCGCCCCCGTGGGCGCCGCCCCCTCTGGAAAGATCCCATGACAACAAAATTGGATATCGCAAGCTCCGGGCCGGCGGGCACAGCCGCGGCAGCGAGCCGCAGCGCAGAACTGCTGCCGGCCGGCTTTCTGGCGCTCGGCACCTTCGCCATCGGCACGGAAGGTTTCATGATTGCACCGCTTTTGCCGACGATGGCGGCGGATTTCCGTATGACGGTCCCGCAGATGGCGTCGCTCATCGTGGTGTTCACGCTGACGCTGGCGGTCAGCTCGCCCATCATGACCGTCCTGACCGCACGTTGGAATCGCCGCGCGGCCCTGCAGCTCGCCATGGGATTGTTCGCTTTGGGCAACGTGCTTGCTGCCTGGTCGCCCACCTTCTGGACGCTGATGACGGCGCGGGTCGTCATGGCGGTGGCAGCTGGCTTGTACGTGCCCGGCGCAAATGCGCTGGCCGGCGTAATCGTAGCGCCTGAAAGGCGGGGCAAGGCGCTGGCCATCGTCAGCGCCGGCATGACGTTGGCCATTGCGCTAGGCCTGCCGCTGGGCGCGGTGGCCGGTCACTTTCTGGGCTGGCGCGCCACATTCTCCATCGTCGCGGTGATGAGCCTGGTGGCCATCGCCGGCATCGGGGTGGGCATCGCCGCCGATGCAGGAACAGGTATTGCGGTCGCAACGTTTCGGCAGCGTCTTGCAGTCGTGCGCCAACCGTCGATACTGCGATTGCTGTCGGTCAGCCTTTTCTGGGCGATTGGCGCGTTCACGGCATACCCGTTCCTCGCACCGTACTTGGCAAGCGTGCTGGGATTTCGAGACGCCGCCATCAGCGCGACGATATCGCTCTGGGGCGTGGCGGCCGCGCTCGGCGTGACAACGGGCGGTGCGCTGACCGACAGGCTGGGCGCAAATCGCGTGGTACAGGTGTCGCTGACCATGCTGGGACTGGCGTTCCTGGGATTGTCGCTGGCAACGGCGCTGCCTGCGTCCGCCGCGCGAGCCCCCGTGTTGATCGCCGTGTTCCTGTGGGGCTTCACAGTCTGGTCATTCTTTCCCGCGCAGATGGCACGCCTTATCGGCGCGGGGGCCCCGGGACACGCGCCGGTTGCACTGGCGTTGAATACGTCGACGATGTATTTCGGCTTTTCGGTGGGCAGCGCGCTGGGCGCCGCCATCCTTGGCGCCGGTGCAATTTGGGCAATTGGACTGGTGGCCGCGATGGCGCAGGCCGCGGCGTTTGTGTGGGATAAGCGCCGCCAGACTCCGGGGCAGGACGCAGCACCCCTCGATCCTACGCCCGCCCCGCCGCCACGTTCACGCTGATCGCGATGATGAACACGTTGAAGAAGAACGCGATGACGCCGTGCGTCATCGCCATGCGGCGGCACCGGCGGTTGACGATCTGCACGTCCGACACCTGGAAGGTCATGCCCAGCACCAGCGAGAAATACGCGAAGTCCCAGTAGTCGGGCTCTTCCGTGCCCGGAAAATCCAGGCCCTTGTGCATGGCGTTCTCATGGCCGTAGTACCCGTGCGCATAGTGCAGCGCGAAGATCATGTTCATGTAGAGCCACGACAGCACGATGGTCACGGCCGCGGCCAGCATGTCGACAACCGCGCCCACATTGTTCTGCGCGCGCATTTCCACCCACAACGAGACCAGCACCATGCAGGACAGCGCGACGCTGCTCCAGAGGACGCCGCCGCGGCCAACGTCGTGCTGGCGGGCGTGCCGGCGCATGGCGGCGGCGCTGGTGCGTCCGAACACCCGGACGGTCAGGATCAGGAAGATCAGCGCCCCGGCGTCAAAGCCCAGCAGGATGGCCAGGCTGGGCGGCAGGCCGGCTGCGTACAGCCCGCCCGCGACCGCGAGCAGCAGGCCGGCGCACAGCATCAGCCGGCGATGGGCATGGAAGAACGGCAGCCGGTCGGCATTCGAGGCGTTTCCGGCGCTGTCATCTTTGAGCGGCTGCATGGCGGGCTCCTGTCTGCGCCGCGGGGCCGGGGCGTGTTGCCCGTGGCGGCCCCGCGATAGGTCCCTACGCTAACCGATACCCAGCAAACCGGCCAGCGCGCCGCCGAACAGCAGCCACAGCGGATGTATGCGCGTGCCGCTGCCCAGGATGGCGACGACGGCGGTGATCGCGCCCAGCAGCCAGGTGTGCACGGACGCCTCGGTGATGAGCGAGGCGCTGGCGGCGACCAGCCCCACGGTCATGGGGAAGATGCCCGCCTGGATGACGCCGCGCCACGGGCGGTCCTTGAATTTTTCCCAGAGGCCCAGCGCGAAGACGGTGATGAGCGACGACGGGCCGAACTTGGCGATGGTCGTGGCCAGCAGGCCCGGCAGGCCGGCGACGTGCCAGCCGACCAGCGTGACGACCATCAGGTTGGGCCCCGGCGCGGCCTGGCCCAGCGCAAAGAGCGCGGAGAAGTCGGCGGCCGTCATCCAGCCGTGGACCTCGACGACCTGGCGCTGCATCTCGGGCAGGATGGTGTTGCCTCCGCCGAAGGCCAGCACGGACAGTTCGGAAAAAATGAGGACGAGGGCGACCAGCGTATGGATCATCGGCGTTGCCTCCAGACCATCAGGATGCTGAGCGGCGTCAGCACCAGCATCGTGGGCAGAAGCGGGATGCGCAGGACGGCGATGGCGATGAAACAGGCGGTGGCGACCACACCCGCAAGCCAGTCGCGGCGCTTGACGACCGGCATGCCGATCTTGACCGCCATGGAGATCAGCAGCCCGGCCGCGGCCGCCGCCAGGCCGGCAAACAGATGCTGGATGTCGGGATCGTTCTGGAAACGGTCATAGACCATGCCCAGCATGACGACGATGATGGACGGCGCGAGGATCAGGCCCATCAGCGCGGCGAACGCGCCGCGCGGGCCGCGGAATTTCATGCCCAGGGCGACGGACAGGTTGATGATGTTGCCGCCCGGCAGGAATTGGCACAGGCCCAGCAGTTCGGTGAATTCGGCGCCGGTCAGCCAGCGGTGCTTTTCGACGACCATGCGCCGCGCCAGGGGCAAGGCGCCGCCGAAGGCGGTCAGGCCCAGCATCAGAAAACCGTGGAACAGCTGGCCGCAAGTGGGGGGAGGCCGTAAGCCGGCCTCGTCGGTGGAGAGTGCTGCGTTCGTCATTATTGTGGCCGGCGCGGAACCGGCTAAGGGAGCTGGCGCGGGAAACGCGCCAGGGATGGATCACGAGATTGCAGGCTACTCCTCGCGTCAGATAATGTCTAATATATGACTCGTCAAAAACTCATATCCACAGAATATGGCAAGCGTTGATTTGCGGCTGTTGCGGTACTTCCTGGCCGTCGCCGAGGAATCCCATCTGACCAAGGCCGCGGCCCGGCTGGGCATCCGCCAGCCGCCCCTCAGCCAGCAGATCCGCGTGCTGGAGGCGGAGCTGGGCGTGACGCTCTTTCACCGGCTGCCGCGCGGCATGGAGCTCACCGAAAGCGGGCGCGCGCTGCTGGAAGACGCGCGCAACATCATCGCGCTGGTGGACCAGGCCGTGGATGGCGTGCGGCGCGTGTCGCAGGGCGAGGCGGGCCGCTTGACGGTGGGGTTCACGGGCTCGGCGGCGTTTCATCCGTTCGTGCCGTCGGTCATCCGGCGCTTCCGCGAAAGCGCGCCGCACGTGCATCTGGTGCTTGAAGAAAGCAGCACGGGCGAGCTGCGCGAGGCGGTCGCCGAGGGGCGCATCGATGTCGCGTTCATCCGCGGCGCGCATGGCGCGGACCCGGGCGTGCAGATGGAAACCGTGCTCGAGGAAGCCATGCTGGCGGCCTTTCCGGCCGACCACCCGGCCGTCAGGGGCCGCGCGCGCAAGCGCATCTCGCTGTCGGAGCTGGCGGACGAATCGCTGATCCTGTACCGGCGTCACAGCGGCCCGGGGCTGTACGACGCCATCATCAGCGCATGCCGCGCCGAGGGATTCAGCCCCCGCGTCACGCAGGAAGCGCCGCGAATGCTTTCCACCCTGAGTTTTGTCGCCGCGGGACTGGGCGTGTCGCTGGTGCCCGCGTCGCTGCGCCGCGTGAACATCGAGGGCGTGGTGTACGTCAGCGTCACCCATCCGGCGGCGTTGCGCGCGCCGCTGAACCTGATCTGGCGCGACGCGCCCCTGTCCGGCGCCGCCCGCAAGCTGATCGACGAAGCGCGGCGCCAGCGCGACGAACCCCGGCCGGGCGAAAGCCCCTGACGCGGGGCCGCCTTCGGTCCGCCCTGCCCCGGCGCTACACTTGCCGCCACCGCATCCTGCAATGACCCCCGACTTTCCATGCATTCCGAATCCCCCATCGGCGTATACGACTCAGGCGTCGGCGGGCTGAGCGTCGTCCGGGCGATCCGCGACCTGCTGCCCCACGAGCCGCTACTCTACGTGGCGGACTCCGCCCATGTGCCCTACGGGGAAAAGACCCAGGCCTTCGTCGAGCAACGCGCCTGCGCCATCGCGGACTACTTCGTGTCGCAGCGCGCCCGCGCCATGGTGGTGGCCTGCAACACCGCCACGGCCGCGGCGATCGCGCTGCTGCGCAAGCGCCATCCGGCGCTCATCATCATCGGCGTCGAACCGGCCATCAAGCCCGCCGCGCACCTGACGCACACGGGCGTGGTGGGCGTCTTCGCCACGACCGGGACGCTGGCCAGCCCCAAGTTCGCCGCGCTGGTGCAACGCGAGGCACCCGAGGTTCGCATCGTGCTGCGGCCCTGCCCGCAATGGGTGCGGCTGGTCGAGCAAGGCTTGCTCTCGGGCCCCGAAGCCGCCGAGGCCGTGCGCGGGCCGGTCGCCGAACTGCGCGAGGCCGGGGCGGACGTGCTGGTGTTGGGCTGCACGCACTTTCCTTTCCTGCGCGACGTGATCCAGGACGCCGCCGGGCCCGGCGTGCCGCTCTTGGAGACGGGCGCCCCGGTGGCCCGCTGGCTGCGCCACCAGCTGCATGAACGCGGCCTGCTGGCGATCCAAGGCCCGGGCGCCCTGCAATTGCAGACCACGGGCGACGCCGACGCGCTGGCGCAGCTGGCAAGCCGCCTGCTGGGTACGCCCATGCCGGCCGGCACGGTGCCCGACGCGTGGCGGGGACTGCGCCCCGCTTGATCTGCCGCAGCGCCCGGAGGCGCCGGCGGGGCGAATGTGAGATACAGTGGAACGCACGCCCCCACGGCCCGCAAGGAGACGCCATGAAACGCATCCTGATTCCCGTCGATGGTTCGGAAACTTCCCTGAACGCGGTCAAGGCGCTGCTCGATGCGCGCCGCTACGACCCGGTCGAACGCGTGGACCTGCTGACGGTCCAGATGCCCTTGAAGGCCGGCGCGTTCGGCAGCGGCCTGTCGCAGGAAGAGATCGATGCCTATCACCACGAGGAAGGCGAGGCCGCGGTGCAGGCCGCCAGCGCGCTGCTGACGCAGGCCGGCGTCCCGTTCGACATACACATCGAGGCCGGCGCGGCTGCCGAGACCATTACGCGCGTGGCCGATGAAACCGGCGCCCACGAGATCTTCATGGGGACACGCGGCCTGGGTTCGGTGTCGGCGCTTTTCATGGGGTCGGTCGCCACGGGCGTGCTGTCCCTGACCGAACTGCCTGTCACGCTGGTCAAGTAAGGAGCCGCCATGCTGAACATTCTCGTTCCCGTCGACGGCTCCGACAACGCGGACCGCGCCATCGACTATGCCCGCCGCCTGGCGCAGGGCGCAACATCCGCGCGCATCCACCTCATCAACATCCAGACACCGCCGCGCGGGCGCGCCGGGTTGTCGCGCCTGATCACGCAGGACATGATCGACGATTTCTACGCCCGCGAAGGCCGCGAAGCCACCGAAGCCGCGCGCAAGCTGCTGGACACGGCCGGCGTGGACTACGTCAGCCATGTGATCTTTGGCAACGCGCCCGCCGAAATCGCCGGCTATGCGCAGGACCACCGCTGCGCCCGCATCGTCATGGGCACGCGCGGCAACGGCAAGCTGACCAACATCCTGATCGGCTCGGTGGCCAATCAGGTGGTGCAGCTGGCGCAGGTGCCGGTCACACTGGTGAAGTAAGCCCGCCTGGGTATGATGGGGCGAATTGCAAGCCCTGGAATCCCCATCATGGTCCACCTGCGTTTCGCGCTGGCGGCCGCCCTGGCGCTGACGTTGCTCAGCGCCTGCGGCGAGGTCGCCAAGCTGCCCGTCGAAGCCGGCATGGGGCCCACGCCTCAGCTGCCGCCCCCCAACACCACACTCATCCCCACGGTGAACACGGCCAAGGCCGTGGGCTGGAAGCCGGGCGCGCAGCCGCAGCCCGCGGACGGCCTAACCGTGACGGCGTTCGCCACCGGGCTGGATCATCCGCGCTGGCTGTACGTGCTGCCCAATGGCGACGTGCTGGTCGCCGAGACCAACGCGCCGCCCAAGCCCGAAGACGCGCCGGGCGGCATCAAGCAATGGGCCGCCGGCCTGGTGATGAAACGCGCGGGCGCCAAGACCGACAGCGCCAACCGCATCACGCTGCTGCGCGACGCCGATCACGACGGCGTGGCGGAAACGCGCACGACGCTGCTGGAAGGATTGAATTCGCCGTTCGGCATGGCGCTCGTCGGCAACCAGCTGTACGTGGCGAATGCCGACGCCGTCGTGCGCTTTCCCTTCGAACCGGGCCAGACGCGCATCACGGCGCCGGGCGTCAAGGTCACCGACCTGCCCGCCGGCCTGAACCACCACTGGACCAAAAACCTCATCGCCAGCCCGGACGGATCCCGGCTGTATGTGTCTGTGGGGTCCAACAGCAACGCGGGCGAGAACGGCATGGACATCGAGGAAGGCCGCGCCGCCATCTGGGAGCTGGACGTGGCCAGCGGGCAAAAGCGGCTGTACGCCACGGGGCTGCGCAATCCGGTCGGCATGGCCTGGGCCCCGGACGGCAAGACGCTGTGGACGGCCGTCAACGAGCGCGACGAGCTGGGCAGCGACCTCGTGCCGGACTACATGACCTCGGTGCGCGACGGCGGCTTCTATGGCTGGCCGTATAGCTACTTCGGGCAGCACGTCGATACGCGCGTGCAGCCGCCGCGGCCCGATCTCGTCGCGCAGACAATCGTGCCCGATTACGCGCTGGGCCCGCACACCGCATCGCTCGGCCTGGCGTGGTCGGGCGGGACCACGTTGCCCGAGCCCTATGCCCACGGCATGTTCGTGGGCCAGCACGGTTCGTGGAACCGCGATCCGCGCAGCGGCTACAAGGTGATCTTCGTGCCCTTCGACCAGAACCAGCCCGGCGGGCCGGCCAAGGACGTGCTCACCGGCTTTCTGGACGAGTCCGGCCAGGCGCAGGGCCGGCCGGTGGGCGTGGCGATCGACAAGCAGGGCGGCCTGCTGGTGGCGGACGACGTTGGCAATGTGGTCTGGCGCGTGGCCGCCAAACCGTAGACGCGCCCCCGCGCAGGTGCTGTGCGCAGCGCATGCCCGCCCCTACAATGGCTGCTCCCGAATTCCAGACTGGAGCGAGCATGAGCACGGAAAAAGTGGCGATCCTCACGGCGGCCGGCAGCGGCATGGGTGCGGCGGCGGCGCGCAAGCTGGCGGCGGACGGATACCGCGTGGCCATCCTGTCGTCGTCCGGCAAGGGCGCGGCGCTGGCGCAGGAACTGGGCGGCCTGGGCGTCACCGGGTCGAACCGCTTGCCCGAAGACCTGTCGCGCCTGGTGGACGCCACCCTGCAGAAGTGGGGCCGCGTCGACGCGGTGGTCAATAGCGCCGGCCACGGCCCCAAGGGTCCGCTGCTGGAACTGAGCGACGACGACTGGCACCTGGGCATGGAGTTCTACCTGCTGAACGTGGTGCGCATCACCCGCTTGGTGGCGCCGGTGATGAAGCAGCAGCAATCCGGCGCCATCGTCAATATCTCCACCTATGCCACGTTCGAGCCGGAAGCGCTGTTTCCGACGTCGGGCGTGTTCCGCGCCGGGCTGGCCGCCTTCACCAAGGTGTTCACGGACGAGTACGCGCAGTACAACGTGCGCATGAACAACGTGCTCCCGGGCTTCATCGACAGCCTGCCCGAAAAGGAAGACCGCCGCGTGCGCATCCCGATGGGCCGCTACGGCACGGCGCAGGAAGTGGCGGACCTGATCGCGTTCCTGGCGTCGAGCGCGTCGTCCTACATCACCGGCCAGAACATCCGCATCGACGGCGGCATCACGCGCTCCGTGTGACGCGCGCGGGATCGCCGGCCTCATGCATTTGGCGTAGTCCCTCGTCCGAATGACGGTATTGAAGGCCCCGGCGGGCTTTTAGTACCGTAGGTTTTCACATTCGACGAGGTGTTTGGCGCATGTCCGCTACATCGTCAGCGGCTGCGCCGCAGTCCGCCCCCCCGACTCCCGGCCAGGCCTCGCGCTTTCTGGCGCAGGCCACCTTCGGCCCCACGCCGGCCGACATCGACGCCGTCGTGCGGGTCGGCTATGCCGCCTGGCTGGACGCCCAGCTCGACATGCCGCCATCGCAGACGCATTTCGACTGGCTGCTCCAGAAAAACCGCAACACCGAGGCCTTCAAGGGCAACGGCATCAATGCGCCGCTGGAATCCACGCTGTGGCGCAAGTTCATCAGCGCGCCCGACCAGGTGCGCACGCGGGTCGCGTTTTCGCTGTCGGAGATCTTCGTCGTCGGCGTGTCCGCCATCACGGCGTCGTGGCCGCTCTTCGGCGCGGCCGGTTTCATGGATCTGCTGGCCAGGCACGCCCTGGGCAATTACCAGGACCTGCTGACCGCGGTGACGCAGAACCTGTCGATGGGCTGCATGCTGACCTATCGCGGCAACCGCAAGGAAGACCCCAGGACGGGCCGCCATCCCGACGAAAACTACGCGCGCGAGGTGATGCAGCTGTTCAGCATCGGCCTGCTGGCGCTGGAGCAGGACGGCACGGTCAAGCTCGTCAACGGCGCGCCCGTGGAAACCTACACCAATGCCGACGTGCAGGGGCTGGCCAAGGTCTTTACCGGCTGGGACATCAACGGCCCGGAAACGGACGTGGAGTTTCATCGCCGTCCCATGGCGCTGAACAACGCGCTGCACTCGATGTCGGAGAAGCGCTTCCTGGGCGCGGTCATCCCGCCCGGCACGGATGGCCACCTGTCGCTCAAGCGCGCCATGGAGGTCATCAGCGCCCATCCCAACGTGGGACCCTTCATCGGCATGCAGCTCATCCAGCGCATGGTGACCAGCAATCCCAGTCCGGCGTACGTGGGCCGCGTGTCGGCCGTGTTCAATGACGACGGGAAGGGCCAGCGCGGCAACCTGAAGGCCGTGGTGCGCGCGATCCTACTGGACCCGGAGGCGCGCCAGCCGGACCTGAGCTCGCCCTATTGGGGCAAGGTGCGCGAACCGATCCTGCGCTTTTCGGGATGGGCCCGCGCGTTCGGCGCGGATTCGACCAACGGCGAATGGGCCATGCCCGACACGACCGACAACACGATCCGGCTGGCGCAGAGCCCGATGCGGTCGCCGTCGGTGTTCAACTTCTTCCGGCCCCGCTACGTGCCGCCCGTCACCGAGCTTGCGCGGCGCCACCTGGTTGCGCCGGAGCTGCAGATCACCGACGAGACCAGCATCGCGGGCTATCTGAATTTCCTGGCCATCTACGTGGACCGCGGTTGGGAGGACCTGCAAACCGCCTACACACCCGAGATCGCGCTGGCCAAGGACCCCGAGGCGCTGGTGGCGCGCGTGGTGCTGCTGCTGGCGGGCGACGCCTTCAGCGCACGCACCGCGGCCGCCATCGCCAAGGCCGTGGCCACGCTGCCGCCGGACCGCCCGCGCGACCGGGTCCGCGCCGCCATCATGCTGGTGGCCGCCACCCCGGAATACCTGGTGCAGAAATGACAGACCGCCAAGGCCTCGACCGCCGCAACTTTCTCCTGCGCGCCATGGCGCTGGGCGCAACCCGCGGCGCCGCTCCGCTGGCGCTGAACCTGGCCGCGATCGGCGCCGCCGCGGCGCAATCCGCCCCGCCCGCATACAAGGCGCTGGTCTGCGTCTTCCTGTACGGCGGCAACGATCCGTACAACACGCTGGTCCCCTACGATCCGTCGTCGTATCGCGC
This sequence comes from Achromobacter sp. Root170, assembly GCF_001428165.1. Lineage (NCBI taxonomy): Bacteria > Pseudomonadati > Pseudomonadota > Betaproteobacteria > Burkholderiales > Alcaligenaceae > Achromobacter > Achromobacter sp. Root170. Next base: position 220,439 of record NZ_LMHN01000017.1, on the reverse strand, counting down.
CTACGCCGCCGCGCGCGGCGACATCGCGCTGCCGCGCGACGCGCTGCGCGCTACCGTGTTGCGCGGCAAGGCGGACACCCAGGGCGGCATGCAGTTCGCCCTGGCCCCCGCGCTGGCGCCGCTGGCCCCGCTGTACGAACGCGGCGAGATGGCCGCGCTGTTGAACGTCGGCCCGCTGATCGTGCCCACCACCAAGGCCGAATACATCGGCGCGCGCGTGCCGCTGCCGCCCAAGCTGTTCTCGCACAACGACCAGCAGTCGGTCTGGCAGGCGCTGGCGCCCGAGGGCGCGTCCTCGGGCTGGGCGGGCCGGCTGACCGATCTTTTCGCGGGCGCGAACGCGCACCGCACCTTCACCGGCATCACGGCGGGCGGCAGCACGGTGCTGCTGGCCGGCCGCAAGGTGGCGGGTTATCGCGTGGGCATCAACGGATCCACGCAGATCGACCTGCTGCATCGCGACATGTATGGCTCCAGCGCCTGCACCGCCCTGCTGCGCGAACTGATCACCGAGCCGCGCGAACACCTGATGGAACGCGAGATGTCGCGCATCGCCGCCCAGTCCATCTCGGCGGACACGCGCCTGCGCGCCGCCTTGGCCGACGTCGCCGTGCCCGGCGATTTTTCGTCGCCGCTCGCGCAGCAGTTGCGTATCGTGGCGCGCATCATCGCGGCCCGCGACACGCTGGGCGCGCGGCGGCAGGTGTTCTTCGTCTCGCAGAATGGCTATGACAACCACACGGGCCTGTCCGATACGCACCCGGCGTTGTTGAAGGAACTGGGCCAGGCGCTGGCGGCATTCCAGAACGCCCTGTCGGACATGGGCGTGGCCGATCAGGTCACCACCTTCACGGCCTCCGAATTCGGCCGCACGCTGGGATCCAACGGCAACGGCTCGGACCACGGCTGGGGCGGGCACCACTTCGTGCTGGGCGGCGCGGTCAACGGCGGGCGCTGCTACGGCGCCCACCCGGAAATCGCACTGAACGGCCCAGGATTCGTCGACAACGGCCGCCTGCTGCCTACGACAGCGGTAGATCAGCTGGGCGCGGATTTGGGCGCCTGGTTCGGCGCCAGCCGGGACGATCTGCGGACAGTGTTTCCGAACCTGCGGCACTTCGGGCCGGAGCCGTTGGGGATGTTGTCGTCTGCGCCGGTCAAGTCTGAAGCTTAGGAGCAAGAGAGTGAGCGCATTGCATCAGCTTCTTCGCAACCGCCTCATCCACCGGTTTCATGCCATACGACCAGAGCTCGAGCATCCGGCCAATATTGCGCACCGCCTCCTGATCTTGATTGACGGACACGAACGCCTCCGCGCAATCAGCGGTCTTAAGCAGCGCCGCGCCAAGATGCTTTCGCCAGTGATTCTGTCTTGCGGACGAAACGTCGCAGACCAAGCCTAACCGCTTCAAGGCGTCGGCGGTCGGCCAGCGCTTCGTTCCTCCCAGCGTAAGCGCCATGCCGTCGTTGGCGTCGCCGTGGTTATCGCGAGGCGCGTACACCGACATCGTCAACATGTCATAAACGGGGGCCAACGTGGGTATCGCGCCGGGCTCGTACAACAGTCCAAAATTCTTCAGGTGCGCATCGCCATTTCTGATGGACGCGGCCAGCAGGTACTGCGCATAGAACTGATCGCAAGCAAGTTGTCCCGCAAGTCCGGGACAAAACGCGCGGATGGTCCGCACGATACGCTCTGCAGAGCCACTGAACTTATCCCGGGCCGGCTGGGCGGTCAGTGCGCACATATCCTCAAAGCCAAGGGCTTTTCCCGCGGCATCAACATCAAAACGTCTAACCAAGAGGCGGCTGAAGTCCGACGCAAGATGCGTTTCGGGCACGTTAAGTCCCATCTCTCGCGCCGCCATCATCCCAAAATGTTCCATCAAAACGATATCTGGGCGATCGGGATCATTCAATTTGACGATCCACTGGTCGACGGCGATGGTGCGCTTGACGCCATCCCCGCCGACGGGACTGCGGGCGAGGAACTTCAGGAATCCTCCGGACACACCCGGGCCGTGACTATCCTCGCCCAAGTAATGGCGCACGATGCCTTTCAAATCCGACGACAACAGATTTTGAAGCGACTCGTGGACGCTTCTTCGCGAAGGCTTGGCGCCTGCAGGCAAGGCTTTGACCTGACCTATCAGGTTCTCGCCAACAATCGACAACAACTCCATGTCGCCAAAACTTGAAAAGTTCTTGGCGAAGAACCGTTCGAGCGTTTGCCGCAATGCCCCTTCGGGCAACGAGACCTGAAACACAGGAAACAGAAATGGGCTTGTCCAGCTTTCCGTGCGTGGGGGCATCAGTAACGAGACGGCCAACTCTCTGGGCGTATCGGGCAAATAGGTAAACACGAACGAAGTGATGCCGGTTTGGTCCAGCACCCCCACCTTCGTCTCCTGTACGTAGATATCCAACGTCATGATTCACGCCCTTCGCGCGAGCGGCGATACGCCATTTCATTTTCGGCGAACACATCTTCCAGCGTGGGCGGCGCGTATTCTGTCGGGACGACCTTCAACTCCAGGTCCAGGACGCGCATAAGGCGGCGCAACGTCGAGACATTGCAATCGCCACCGCCTTCGATGGCCACCAGTGCCCGTCGGCTGATGCCTGCAAGCTCGGCGAGACGCGCCTGGGTGTACTTGCGGTCACGCCGGGCCTTGACCAGCGCGCCAATCAGCGGGTCCTTCATGTCAGCAGTCATAGGTCACCGGAAATGTGAAGTATAGGTATCAATTTATCGCTAATGGGCACGTTTGTGAAGCGTACTACTCATTTCATACCTCTTCCCTCGCATCGGAACATTCCAGGACCAAATAACCCCGGCGCCTGGCGCGCCGCTGCGCAACGGCTAGCGTCCCCCCCACTTCCGATCTATAACCTCAGACACCCCGCTCCGCCATTCGGCGGCGCGCGCGTTTCCACGGTCCTTGCGCATCGCAACATGAACCTGCCTCCCGATCTGGCGCTCCAGCCCGCCACCGAAGAAGACGTGCCGTTCCTGCTGGCCCTGCGCAAGCGCACGATGACGGCGCATCTGGAGCGTGCAGGCGTGTCGCTGGACGATGCCGGACACCTGGCGCGCATCCAGTACCACTTCGATGACGCCCAGATCGTCTGGTTGGGCGGGCGGCCCGCGGGACTGTTCAAGCACTACCGCGATGCCGCCGGCTGGCGCATCGTGCAGATCCAGATCGATCCGGATTTTCAGGGCCAGGGGCTGGGCCGCCGGCTGGTGGCCGACGTGCTGGACCGCGCGGACCAGGAAGGGGCGCCCGTCACGTTGAGCGTCCTGAAAGGCAATCCCGCCCGGCGGCTGTACGAGGCGTTGGGCTTTACCCCTGTCATGGAGACCGAGCTGGAGCACGAAATGCGGTATGACCCCGGCGCCGTCCGGCCGGGTGGTTGAGCCCTTTGCGGCACATTTTTTTCCGGACCGCGGAATAAAGCGGCGCCGGCCGGCGTCCGTAAAGGGCAGTCCCCCCAAATCCTCCCCACCTACGAGGCACACCATGCGCAAACACACCGCCGCGGCCCTGGCTCTCGCCTGCGCCGCCCTGTTCTCGGCCGGCGCCCACGCCCAGGCCGTCAAGACCCAGGACGGCATCCTGGTCAATAGCGCCGGCATGACGCTGTACACCTTCGACAAGGACTCCGCGGGCAAGAGCGTCTGCGTCGACGCATGCGCGAAGGCCTGGCCGCCCGCCATGGCCGCCGCCGACGCCAAGCCGATGGGCGACCTGACCGTCATCACCCGCGACGACGGCAGCAAGCAATGGGCCTTCAAGGGCAAGCCGCTGTATCTGTTCGCCAAGGACACCAAGCCGGGCGACAAGACTGGCGACAACTTCAAGGAAATCTGGCACGTCGTCAAACCCTGATCCGGACACCTGCCTGATCTGCCCATGCGCGCCGAAGACGAAGCCCAGATCCTGGCCTGCATCCCCAGCCTGCGCCGCTATGCGCGCGGGCTGACGGGCGACCCGGATCGCGCCGACGATCTGGTGCAGGACACGCTGGAGCGCGCATGGAGCCGCTATTCCCGCTGGCAGCGGCGCGGCGAGCTGCGTGCCTGGATGTTCGGCATCATGCACAACCATTTCATCGACGGCGTGCGCGCCGCGGGCCGGCGCAGCGACCAGACGGCGCCGGGCGACCTGCCCGATGCGCCGGTGCGCGCCACCCAGACCGACCAGCTTGAAGTGCGGGACCTGGACCGCTGCCTGCTGGCTCTGCCGGCAGAGCAGCGCGAGGTTCTCTTGCTGATCGCCGTCGAAGACCTGTCCTACCAGGAGACCGCACGCATCCTGTCGGTGCCGATCGGCACCGTCATGTCGCGGCTCTCGCGCGCCCGCGAAAAGCTCGGCGCGCTGATGCAGGGCCGCGAACCCGCCAGACGGCTGCGGCCCGTTCCCTCCCCGCGTGAAATGCCATGACCGACAAACGCCTCCATCCGGTTCCCGCCGCGGGCACGCCCATCACGGAAGCCGACCTGCATAGCTATGCCGACGGCCAGTTGTCCGCCACGCGCCATGCGGAGGTAGCCGCATTCCTGGCCGCGCACCCGCAGGACCAGACCCGGGTGGACGAGTGGCAGGCGCAGCGGCGCGCGCTGCACGCCCTGCTGGATCCCGTGCTGGACGAACCCCTTCCCTTGCGCTTGCCGCTGCGCGCGCCGGCTCGGACCTGGCCCTGGCGCGCGTTGGCGGCCAGCGTGGCCGTCGCCGTGGTCAGCGCCAGCGCCGCCTGGATGCTGCGCGGCGCCGTGGATGCGCGCCATCTGCAGACGGTGCTGGCCACCGCCAGCCCGGAGCGGGCGGCTGGCGGCTATGCCCAGCGCGCCGCCATCGCCCACGCGGTGTATGCGCCCGACATGGGCCGGCCCGTCGAGGTCAGCGGCGAAAACGAGAAGGCGCTGGTGACGTGGCTGACCAAGCGAATGGGCGCGCCGATGCGTGCGCCGTCGCTGTCGAAAACGGGTTATGAACTCATCGGCGGGCGGCTGCTGCCGGGCGGCGCCGGTCCGGTGGCGCAGTTCATGTATGGCGCGGCCGATGGCCAGCGCCTGACGCTGTACGTCACCCGCGAAGCCGCCGGCGGACAGACTGCCTTCCAGTTCACGCAGGAAGGCCCCGTGCGGGTGTTCTATTGGGTCGAAGGCGAGTTCGGCTACGCGCTCTCTGGCGCCGTCAGCCGCGACGAGCTGCAGCGCGTGTCGCAAGAGGTCTACCGCCAGCTGCAGGGCTAGACGCACCCGCTGCGGGCTACGCGCGGTCAGCTGCGGGACGGCGACGTGCGAGCAAGCGGGCTGCCGGCTGCCGCTCAGCCCGCGCTCGCGCGCGCCTCGTGCAGCATGTGCAGCGTGATCTTGCGCACCTCGGCCTTGCTCATCTCGATGTGGGACCGCAGCATGCGCGCGGCCTCCTCTGCCCGGCGCGCCAGGATCGCCCGCAGGATGGCCGCGTGTTCGTCGTAGGTGGCGTCCACGCGGAAGTCCTTGGTGAAGTCCAGCCGCCTGACGATGCGGATCTTCTCCGTGACGTCGCGGTGGATCTGCGCCATCTCCGGATTGCCTGCCGCGGCCACCAGCGAGCAATGGAAAGCTTCATCCAGCTGCGCCACCAGCCGGCCGTCCAGGATGCGCTGCGGCGGCGGCACCAGCCAGACGTCCGTCAGCGCGCCCAGAATGCCGGCCGGATCCATGTGTTCGCGGGCGCACAGCTTTTCCACCGCCGCCTGCTCCAGCACCACGCGCACGTCGTACAACGCTTCGAAGCGCTCGAAGTCGAACGGCCGCACCTGCCAGCCGCTGCGCGGCCGGGCCAGCACGAAGCCTTCGCGTTCCAGCCGCGCCAGGCCCAGCCGCACGGGCGTGCGGCTGACGCCCAGGCGCGCCACCAGGTCGGCCTCGGTGAAGCGTTCGCCGGGCAGCATCCGAAAGCCGAACAGGTCGTCCTTGATGCGCTGGTAGACCTGATCGGCCAGCGAGCCGGCAAGCGCCGGCGCGGGGCGGATGGCCGGGCCGGCCTGGACGGCTTCCAGCCGCATCATCCGGTCACGACGCACGTGGCGTCTTCGGTGATCACGACCAGCGGATCGCCCGCGTTGACGGGCTTGCCGGGCACGCAGCGGATGGCGGAAACCGTGCCCGACGCCGGCGCGATGACGGACAGCTCCATCTTCATGGCCTCGACCACCACCAGCGTGTCGCCGGCCGACACGCTCTGCCCCACCTGGACCGGAATCTTCCAGATGTTGCCGCACATGTCGGCGCTGACCAGCCGCTCGCCTTCGCGCAGCACGGTCTCGGCCTCGGGTTCGGCGGCAGGCGGTTCGGCCGCCACGTCCTCGGTCTTCCAGAGCGCCACTTCGGCATCGAACGCCGTCTTCTGGCGGGCCTGGAAGGCGGCGATGCTGTCCGCCTGCTCGGCCAGGAAACGGCGATGCGCGGCGAAGTCGAACACTTCTTCCTCGATGCGGACGGTGGCACGGCCTTCGCGGAAGTCCTCGCGCAGGACATCCAGTTCCGCCTCGGTGACGGGATAGAAGCGCACCTGGTCGAAGAACCGCAGCAGCCACGGCTTGCCGTCCTGGAATACCGGGTTCTTCAGGAACTTGTTCCAGATGGGCAGCGTGCGGCCCACGAGCTGATAGCCCCCGGGCGAGTCCATGCCGTAGATGCACATGTACACCCCGCCGATGCCCACCGTGCCTTCGGCGGTGAAGGTGCGCGCGGGGTTGTATTTGGACGTCAGCAGGCGGTGACGCGGGTCGATGGGCACCGCGCACGGCGCGCCCAGATACACGTCGCCCAGGCCCATGATGAGATAGCTGGCGTCAAAGACGATGCGGCGCACCTCGTCGCGCGCGTCCAGCCCGTTGATGCGCTGGATGAAGTCGACGTTGTTCGGCAGCCAGGGCGCGCTGGCGCGCACCGTTTCCTGATAGCGCTGCACCGCGCCCAGCGTGGCGGAATCCTCGAAGGCCATCGGCAGGTACACGACGCGCGTGGGCACCTTCAGGGTCGCCACGTCGGCCAGCCCTTGTTCGATCTCCAGCAGCTTCGCAATCAGCGCGCCCTGCAGGATGACGCGGCTGTCGTAGCGGATCTGCAGCGAGCGCACGCCGGGCGACAGCTCCAGCACGCCGTCAACCGGATCCGCATTGAGCGCCTCCATCAGCAGGTGGATGCGCATGCGCAGCGCCAGGTCCAGCACGTTGTCGCCGTATTCCAGCAGCAGATAGCCGTCGCCGGCTTGCCGGTACGACACCGACGGGCGCGCCCCATCGGCGGGCAGCGCGGCGATGATGGTCTCCGAGACCGTCGCCGGCACGGGCGCGGGCTCGGTCGCGGCGGCCGCCGCGGGCGCCAGTTCGGCGATGCGACGGTCCTGCGCGGCTTCCAGCGCCACGGCCTGCGGGTAATCGATGCGCACGAAGCGGATGCGGTCGCCAGGCTTGACCTGCCCCACCTTCCATAGCTCGGCACGCGCGATGGTGACGGGACACACGAAGCCGCCCAGGCTGGGGCCGTCGCGCGTCAGGATCACGGGACTGTCGCCGGTGAAATTGATGCTGCCGATTGCGTACTCGCAATCATGGATGTTGGACGGATGCAGGCCGGCCTCGCCGCCGTTCTCTCGCGCCCACGTCGGCTTGGGACCGATCAGCCGCACGCCCAGGCGATTGGAGTTGTAGTGCACCTCCCAGTCGGCCGCAAAGAAGGCGTCGATGGCGTCGGGCTGAAAAAAGTCGGGCGCGCCATGCGGGCCGTACAGCACACCGATCTCCCAGGTGTTGCCGTATTCGGGGATCAGCGCGGCGGGTGCGGCCTGCGGCAGCGTCTCGGGCGGCGCGGCCGTGGCGCCCGCCAGTTCGGGACGCACGACGGGCAGCATGTCGCCCACGCGCAGCGTGCGGCCGGCATGGCCGCCAAACTGGCCCAGCGCAAAGGTGGACCGGCTGCCCAGGTACACCGGCACGTCCAGCCCGTTGCGCACCGCCAGGTAGCTGCGGCAGCCGGACAGCGCGCGGCCGGTGGCCAGCACCTGTCCGGAAGTGACAAAGATGGGCTGCCACATCGGCACCGGCTCGCCATCCAGCGTGGCCGCGCACGACGCGCCCGTCAGCGCCACGACGGCATCGCCGTGAAAGCGCAGCGTCGGGCCGATCAGCGTGGTCTCGATGCCGGCCGCGTCCGGCGCATTGCCGACGATGCGGTTGGCCACGCGAAATGCGTAATCGTCCATGGGACCGGAGGGCGGCACGCCGATGTCCCAGTAGCCCGCGCGGCCGGGATAGTCCTGCACGCTGGTGTAGGTGCCCGCTTCCAGGACCTCGATGGCCGCGGGGCGGTATGCAAAGCCTTCCAGAAACCGCGTGGACAGCTGGCCAGCGCGAAAGCGTGCATCGGCCACGATCTGGCGCAGGTAATCCAGGTTGGTCGCAATGCCGTGCAGGCGCGTGCGCGCCAGCGCGTCGGCCAGCTTGTCCAGCGCGGCCTCGCGCGTGTCCGCATGCACGATCAGCTTGGCCAGCATCGGGTCGTAGAACGCGGGCACGTCGGTGCCGGTCTCGACCCAGCCATCGACGCGCACGCCGTCCGGGAACGACACTTCCGTCAGCACGCCGGGCGATGGCTGGAACTGGCGCAGCGGATCCTCGGCGTACAGGCGCACTTCGATCGACGCGCCTTGCGGAGCGCGCGACATGGCGGCGTAATCCAGCGGCTCGCCCGCGGCAACGCGCAGCATGCACTCCACCAGGTCCAGGCCGGTCACGGCCTCGGTCACCGGGTGCTCGACCTGCAGCCGCGTGTTGACCTCCAGGAAGTAGAAGCTGTCGCGCGCCGGATCGTAGATGAACTCCACCGTGCCGGCGGAGCGGTAGTTCACGGATTCACCCAGCTTGACGGCGGCATCCAGCAGCGCGGCGCGCGTGGCGGCAGGCAGCAACGGCGCCGGGGTTTCCTCGATGACCTTCTGGTTGCGGCGCTGCACCGAGCAGTCGCGCTCGCCCAGCGCCAGCACGCGGCCCGCGCCGTCGCCAAAGATCTGCACCTCCACATGCCGCGCGTTGTCCACATAGCGTTCGATGAACGCGCCGCCGTCGCGAAAGAAGTGTTCGCCCATGCGCTGCACGCTGTCGAACGCGACGGTCAGTTCCGCCTCGTTCTCGCAGCGCGACAGGCCGATGCCGCCGCCGCCCGCCGTGCTTTTCAGCATGACCGGATAGCCGATGCGTTCGGCCTGCGACAGCGCCTCGCCCAGGCTGGACAAGAGGCCGGTGCCCGGCGTCATCGGCACGCCCGCGTCAGCCGCCAGTTCGCGCGATCGGTGCTTCAGGCCGAACTCGCGAATCTGCAGCGGCGTGGGGCCGACAAAGGCAATGCCGGCAGCCTCGCAGGCTTCGGCGAAGTCGGCGCTCTCGGATAGAAAGCCGTAGCCGGGATAGATCGCCTGCGCGCCGTGTGCGCGCGCCGCGTCCAGCAACAGGTCCATGCGCAGGTAGCTGTCGGCGGCCTTCTCGCCGCCGAGCGCCACGGCCACGTCGGCCTCGCGCACATGCGCGGCATTGCGGTCCGGATCGGAATAGACGGCCACGCTGCGGATGCCCAGCCGCTTGAGGGTGCGGATGGCGCGGACGGCGATCTCGCCGCGGTTTGCAATCAGAACGGTATCGAACACGATGCGACTCCCTGGGGTGAGGCGGGGTTATCGGGTGGCGGCGTTCAGGCTGGCCAGGTAAGCGCGCCAGCCGCCGAATTCGGTGATGTCCCGCGCGCCGTCCAGGCCGCGCGGTTCGCAGATGAAGCCCTTGACCAGGCGTCCGTCGGCCAGCTCAAGCGTGCCGATGCCCAGCGGCGCGGGAATCTCGGCCACGAACGCGCCAAAGGCCGTCACGGGCACGTCCCACAGCTCGACTTCGATGGCGGCGCCGCTGTCCATCTTCACCAGGCCCGGCTTGGGCGGCGTGGTGTTGGCCAGCGCGAAGAGCCGGTAGTCGCCGGCTGTCGCGGTCTTCTCCACGAACACCGCGTGGCGCGAGGTGAGCTGATGATTCAGCGGCATGCCGGTCAGGTGGGCGCCCACCACCGCGACGCGCACGGTGTCCGCGGACGGCGCGCCATCGGCCGCCAGCGCGGGCAGCGGTGCGCCCGTCGCGCCCAGCGGCAATCCGCGGCGCGCCTGCCATTGCCTGCCGAACTGCGCCAGCGCGCGGTCCTGCCACGCCAGGCCGATCAGCGTGATGCCCGAGGGCAGGCCATCGGCGCGCATGCCGGCGGGCACGGCCAGCGCGGACAGGTCGGCCAGGTTGGCGAAGTTGGTGTAAACGCCCAGGCGGGAATTGAGCGTGACGGGGTCCGCTTCCAGCTGGGCGATCGTGTAGATGGACGGCGAGGTCGGTACGACCAGCGCGTCAAAGCCTTCGAGCGCGCGGTGAATCTGGCGGGTCAGCTCGGCGCGGCGGTACTCGGCCTTGAACGCGTCCAGCGCGCTGTAGTTCGCGGCCTGCTCGACGATGCCGCGCACGACCGGATTGATGGCGTCGGGGTTCTCGTTCCACAACGCCTGGACCGCGGCAAAGCGCTCGGCCACCCACGGTCCCTGGTACAGCAATGCCGCCAGTTCGCTGAACGGCGCGAAGTCGATGGCTTCGACCTGGGCGCCATCGGCGCGCAGCGCGCGCACGGCGTCGTCGAACACGGCGGCGGCTTCGGTGTCGCCAAAGAATTCCAGCGACGCCGGCACGGCCAGCCGCGGCGCCTTGGGCCACGGGCGCGCCGCGCCCGCCGGCACGCTGCGCGAATAAGGATCGGCGTCGTCATACCCGCCCGCCACCTGCGCGACCTTGTCGGCGTCGTCCACGGTCAGTGCGAAGATCGACACGCAGTCCAGCGTGCGGCATGCCGGCACCACGCCCGCGGTGCTGAGCCAGCCCTTGGTGGGCTTGAGCCCGACGATATTGTTGAAGCCCGCCGGCACGCGACCGGAGCCCGCGGTATCGGTGCCCAGCGAGAACGCCGCGATGCCGCGCGCAACCACTGACGCTGAGCCCGAACTGGAGCCGCCGCTTACGTAATCGGGATTGAACGTGTTGGCCACGGCGCCGTGCGGCGAGCGCGTGCCCACCAGGCCGGTCGCAAACTGGTCCAGATTGGTCTTGCCGATAAGGATGGCGCCGGCTGCGCGCAGACGGCGCACGACGGTCGCGTCTTCCTGCGGCGTGTAAGCGAACGCGGGACACGCCGCGGTGGTGGGCCAGCCCGCCGCATCGATGTTGTCCTTGATGGCAAAGGGCACGCCATACAGCGGCAGGCGCGAGATGTCGCCGCCCGCCGCGGCCAGCAAGAGACGCAGGCCGTCGAGCTGTTCATCGAGCTGGACGCGGTCCACGCGCCGGATCCAGGCGTTGTCCTTGTCTGCGTTATCGCCGGGCTCGGCGGCGTAGCTGGCCAACAGCGCCTCGGGCTGCGCCCCGCCGCGATAGGCGGCCTGCCATTGCGCGATGGTCCAACCTGCGGGTTGCTTCTGCGTTGCTGCGGCATTCATGCTGGAATCCTTTCTTGTATACAAGTACGGATTCCCAAGCAATCTGCGTGCCATGTTGGCGGCGCGCGGCGCTTTCCCTCTGACGCGCGGCCGGACCGCACGCAAGCCGCCGGCGCCGGTCCCCGCATCGGCCCGTGCGCCGCACCGGAATCGGGCGCAACGCGCACCGATGTTGTGCGGACGGCACCGTTCTGATCGCACGCGCGCCACGCCCCGGCCGCCACGCGTCTTCGCGTAAACCCACCCCCTTCATACAGCAGCGTGCAGCGTTGCCAGCACTTGGCACACGTTTTGCTTTTGACTCCTGTGCGACTGCTTTTTCCGAACGTTCTCGCCGGCCCGGCCGGCCTATTCCATCCAGGAGTCACCATGAAACGCAGACTAGCCCTTAAGCAACTGACCGCCGTGAGCCTGTTGGCCATGACCGGATGGATGCCGCAGGTTCACGCCGCCGAGGACACCATCAAGGTCGGCATCCTGCATTCGCTCTCGGGCACCATGGCCATCTCGGAAACGTCGCTCAAGGACGTGGCCCTGATGACCATCGACGAGATCAACGCCAACGGCGGCGTGATGGGCAAGAAGCTCGAAGCCGTGGTCGTCGACCCCGCGTCGAACTGGCCGCTGTTCGCCGAGAAGTCGCGCCAGCTCCTATCGCAGGACAAGGTGGCCGTGGTCTTCGGCTGCTGGACCTCGGTATCGCGCAAGTCGGTGCTGCCGGTGTTCAAGGAACTGAACGGCCTGCTGTTCTACCCCGTGCAATACGAAGGCGAAGAGCTGGAAAAGAACGTGTTCTACACGGGCGCCGCGCCCAACCAGCAAGCGATTCCCGCCGTCGAATACCTGATGAGCGAAGACGGCGGCGGCGCCAAGCGCTTCGTGCTGCTGGGCACCGACTACGTCTACCCCCGCACCACCAACAAGATCCTGCGCGCCTTCCTGCATTCCAAGGGTGTGAAGGACAGCGACATCGACGAGGTCTACACCCCGTTCGGCCATTCCGACTACCAGACCATCGTCGCCAACATCAAGAAGTTCGCCACGGGCGGCAAGACCGCGGTCATTTCCACGATCAACGGCGACTCGAACGTGCCCTTCTACAAGGAACTGGGCAATGCGGGATTGAAGGCCACCGACGTGCCGGTCGTCGCGTTCTCGGTGGGCGAAGAGGAACTGCGCGGCGTGGACACCAAGCCGCTGGTCGGCCACCTGGCCGCCTGGAACTACTTCCAGTCCGTCAAGAACCCCGTCAACGACGCGTTCATTGCCAAGTGGAAGGCGTACGCCAAGGCCAAGAACCTGCCCAACGCCAACACGGTCGTGACGAACGATCCGATGGAAGCCACGTACATCGGCATCCACATGTGGAAGCAGGCCGTCGAACAGGCCAGGACGACCGACGTCGACAAGGTGATCGCGGCGATGGGCGGCCAGAAGTTCAACGCGCCCGACGGCTACACCATCGAGATGGACAAGACCAACCACCACCTGCACAAGCCCGTCTACATCGGTGAGATCAAGGCGGACGGCCAGTTCAGCGTGGTCTGGAAGAGCAAGGGCCCGATCCGTGCCCAGCCGTGGAGCCCGTACATCCCGGGCAACGAAGGCAAGCAAGGCCTGTAGTCTCAACATCAAGGAAAAGGCAGCCATGCGCATCGCGGCAATCGCACACTTCTTGCGTCGTTTCCTCCTGGCATGGCTGATCGCCGTGCCGGCGCTGGCCGCACCCGCGGCCGCCGCCGGCGTGGACCAGACCCTGCTTGCGCCGCTGGCCGGCGACGACACCGACGCCAGGCTGCAAGCGATTGCCGCGCTGGGCCAACTGCCCGATCCGGGCGCCGCGGCGGTGCTGCAGGCGCTGGGTAGCGACCAGCTCTACGCCACCGCCGACGGCCGCGTGCTGATCGGCACGAGCGGCACGCGCGCCACCGACCCGTCCACGGGCGCGGCCGTGGACCTGCCTGCGGATGCGGGCACGATTTCCATCAACAACCGTCTGCGCCGCGCCATCGAGGCCGCGCTGGCGGGATCGCGTCTGTTCTCCGACGACGCCAACGAACGGCTCGCCGCGGCCCGGCGGCTGCAGCAGACGGGCGACCCCGCGCGCCTGCCCATGCTGGAAAAGGCGCTGGCGGCGGAAAAGAACGAGGCCGTGCGCGATGCGCTGCTGATCGCGCAGGCCAATCTGGAATTGAAAAGCGAAGACCCCGCAAAGCGCCGCCACGCCGTGCAAGTGCTGGGCGACACCCAGAACGCCGCGTTCCGGCCCACGCTGGCCGCCCTGACGCAGGAGCGCGACGGCACGTACGCGGAACCCGACGCCGGCGTGCGCGAGGCGGCGGCCAACGCGGTCAAGCAGATCGACCGGCACCTGGCCACGATCGAATGGGCGGGCAATCTGTTTTACGGCGTCAGCCTGGGCAGCGTGCTGCTGCTGGCGGCGCTGGGTCTTGCCATCACCTTCGGCCTGATGGGCGTCATCAACATGGCGCACGGCGAGCTGCTGATGATCGGCGCCTACGTGACGTATGTAGTGCAGACGCTGTTTCGCGCATGGCTGCCGGGCTGGCTGGACTGGTATGTGGTGGCCGCCCTGCCGCTCGCGTTCGTCGTGACGGCGCTGGTCGGCATGGCGCTGGAGCGCACCGTGATCCGCTGGCTGTATGGCCGCCCGCTGGAGACGCTGCTGGCCACCTGGGGCATCAGTCTGATGCTGATGCAGGGCGTGCGGTCGCTCTTCGGCGCGCAGAACGTCGAGGTCGGCAATCCCAGCTGGATGTCGGGCGGCGTGACCGTGCTGGGCGGGCTGGTGCTGACGTACAACCGGATCGTCATCATCGGCTTCGCATTCTTTGTGGTCTTTCTGGTGTGGGCGCTCTTGAACCACACGCGGCTGGGCCTCTTTGTGCGCGCCATCACGCAGAACCGGCGGATGGCCGACTGCGTGGGCGTGCCGACCGGCCGCATCGACATGCTGGCCTTCGGCCTGGGCTCGGGCATCGCCGGGCTGGCGGGCGTGGCGCTCTCGCAGCTTGGCAACGTCGGGCCCGACCTGGGCCGCGGCTACATCGTGGACTCGTTCATGGTGGTGGTGCTGGGCGGCGTGGGCCAGCTGGCCGGCACGGTCATCGCCGCGCTGGGCCTGGGCGGCGTGAATAAATTCCTGGAGCCTTACGCGGGAGCTGTCATGGCCAAGATCACCATCCTGGTGCTCATCGTGCTGTTCGTCCAAAAGCGGCCGCAAGGCCTGTTCGCCCCCAAGGGCCGGAGCGTCGAATGAAACAGACCGCGCTGACCGACCTGAACCTGCTTGCGCGCCGCCCGCTCTTCTCGGGCCGGGTGTGGGCCGCGCTGGCTGCGGGTGTTGTCCTGCTGGCCCTCCTTCCGCTGATGAATCTGTGGTTTCCGCCGGGCCATACGCTGCACGTGTCCGCCTATGCCGTGGCTTTGCTCGGCAAGTTCATGTGCTACGCCATGGCGGCGCTGGCGCTGGACCTGGTGTGGGGCTATGCGGGCATCCTGTCGCTGGGCCATGGTCTCTTCTTTGCGCTGGGCGGCTATGCGCACGGCATGTACCTGATGCGCGCCATCGGCCGCGACGGCGTCTACCAGAGCGACCTGCCCGACTTCATGGTGTTCCTGGACTGGAAGACCTACCCCTGGTATTGGTCCTTCACCGAGCACTTCTGGTACGCGATGCTGCTGGTGGTGCTGGTGCCCGGCGTGCTGGCGTTCGTGTTCGGCTACTTTGCGTTCCGTTCGCGCATCAAGGGCGTGTACTTCTCGATCATCACGCAGGCGCTGACCTTTGCCGCGATGCTGCTGTTCTTCCGCAACGACACGGGCTTTGGCGGCAACAACGGCTTTACCGACTTCAAGCGCATCCTGGGCTTTGACATCACCGCACCGGGCACGCGCGCCACGCTTTACTGGGTGACGCTTGCCGCGCTGGCCGGCGCGCTGATCCTGGCGCGCGCAGTCACGCAAAGCAAGCTGGGGCGTGTGCTGACCGCCGTGCGCGACGCCGAGAGCCGCGTGCGGTTCATCGGCTACGACCCGCTGGGCTTCAAGCTGTTCGTGTGGACGCTGTCGGCCGTGCTGTGCGGCATCGCGGGCGCGCTGTACGTGCCGCAGGTGGGCATCATCAACCCGGGCGAAATGTCCACCGAGAACTCCATTGAAATGGTGATCTGGGTGGCCACGGGCGGGCGCGGCACGCTGATCGGTCCCATCATCGGCGCGGGCGCCGTCAACGGACTGAAGACCTGGTTCACCAGCGTGCTGCCGGAATACTGGCTGTACGCGCTGGGCCTCATCTTCGTGATGGTGACCCTGTTCCTGCCCACCGGCATCGTCGGTCTTGCCCGCCGCATCGCGGCCCGCATCCAGGAGAAGAAGGCATGACCACCACGCACACCGAATCGGCCATGCTGGACGGCGGCCCCAGCGGTGACGCCGGCTACGGCCGCGTCAGCCCCAAGGGCCTGGACACCAGCCACGGCGCGATCCTGTACCTGGAAGGCATCACCGTCAGCTTCGATGGCTTCAAGGCGCTGAACGACCTGACGCTGGATATCGGCGTGGGCGAACTGCGCTGCATCATCGGCCCCAACGGCGCGGGCAAGACCACGATGATGGACGTGATCACCGGCAAGACGCGGCCGACGGCGGGCACGGCCTACTTTGGCCAGAGCATCGACCTGACGACGCTGAGCGAGGCGCAGATCGCGCACGCCGGCATCGGCCGCAAGTTCCAGCGCCCCACGGTGTTCGAGCAGCACACCGTCTTCGAGAACCTGGAGCTGGCCATGAAGACGGACAAGCGCGTGCGCCCCACCCTGTTCTCGCGGCTGACCAGCGAACAAGCCGACCGGATCGGCGAGACACTGGACCTGATCCGGCTGCGGCCGGAGGTCTGGCGCCCCGCGGGCCTGCTGTCGCACGGGCAGAAACAGTGGCTGGAGATCGGCATGCTGCTGATGCAGGAACCGCAGCTGTTGCTGCTGGACGAGCCCGTGGCGGGCATGACCGACGCCGAAACCGAACGCACCGGCGAACTCTTGAACGAACTGCGGGGCCGCCATTCCCTGATGGTGGTGGAACACGACATGGACTTCGTCAACCAGATCGCCGGCGACGGCAAGGTCACCGTGCTGCACGAAGGGTCCGTGCTGGCAGAGGGGCCGATGAGCCGCGTGCAGGCTGACCCGCGCGTGATCGAAGTCTATCTGGGGCGCTGAACATGCTGGACGTAAGCACGATCGACCAATACTACGGCGGCAGCCACACCCTGCGCGGCGTGTCGCTGTCGGTGCGCCAAGGCGAATGCCTGGCACTGCTGGGCCGCAATGGCGTGGGCAAGACGACACTGCTCAAGTGCGTGATGGGCGTGCTGCCCGTGGCGCGCGGCGGCATCGCGTTCGACGGCGCCGACATCACCCGCCTGGCGCCGCACCAGCGCGCCGCGCGCGGCATGGCGTATGTGCCGCAGGGCCGCGACATCTTTGCGCGGCTGACGGTGGAAGAGAACATCCTGATGGGCATGGCGACCAAGCCCGCGGCCCGGGCCCGCCGCATCAAGGAAGAAGTCTTCGAGCTGTTTCCCGTCTTGAAAAGCATGCTGTCGCGGCGCGGCGGCGACCTGTCGGGCGGACAACAGCAGCAGCTGGCCATCGCGCGGGCGCTGGTGGCCGAGCCCAAGCTCATCATCCTGGACGAGCCCACGGAAGGCATCCAGCCATCCATCATCAAGGACATCGCGCGCGTTATCCACATGCTGCGCCAGCGCGGCGACATCGCGATCCTGCTGTGCGAGCAGTATTTCGACTTCGCGCGCGAATTGGCCGATCAGTTCGTGGTGCTGTCGCGCGGCGAGGTGGTGGCCCGCGGCGGGCGCGATGCGATCGACGGCGAGGACGTGCGGCGGCATCTGTCGGTTTGAGGGGCGCCGCGGCGCTAATCGTTGGGCGCCGCGGATGGACTATGCTCCGGGTCTGCTGGCGCGCATTGGCATCACGCATTGGCATCGCGCATTGGCATTACGCAACACCCGAACAGGAGCTCTCATGTCCGACGTCACCATCTACCACAACCCCAAGTGCGGCACCTCGCGCAACACGCTGGGCCTGATCCGCAACGCAGGCATCGAGCCGCAGGTCGTGCTGTACCTGGAAACGCCGCCTTCCCGCGACACGCTCAAGGCGCTGTTCAAGCAGGCTGGCATCGGCGTGCGCGATGCCCTGCGCGAAAAGGGCACGCCGTATGCGGAACTGGGTCTGGACGACACGTCGCTGTCGGATGACGCGCTGCTCGATGCGATCGAACAGCATCCCATTCTTTTGAACCGTCCGTTTGTGTCGACGCCGCTGGGCGCGAAGCTCTGCCGGCCTTGCGAAGGGGTGCTGGACATTCTTCCGTCCCCGCAGCAAGGCGCGTTTGCCAAGGAAAGCGGCGAGCCCGTCATCGACGCGCAAGGCAATCGCATCCAGAAGTAAAAACGGCCGCATCGAAGCGCTTTGCAAGGGAACTGACGGGTACGGTCATTACCATCGCGGCAACCGAATTATTACGCCGCGATGACGTGTCATGGATTTCCTGGAAAGCTTCAACCAGTCCCTTTTTCTTTTGATCAATGCCGATCCCGCCACGCCCGCGTGGCGGATCCACGCCGCCATGCTGGTGGCAAACCAGCTCATTCTGCTGGTGCCGGGCGTCATGGCCGCCGTGTGGCTGTGGGGCAGACAAGCCCAGCGCAGCCTGATGCTCAAGGCGCTGGCCAGCGTCGCCGTAGCCCTGGGACTCAGCTACCTGTGCGGCGCGCTATGGCCGCACCCGCGTCCCTTCGTGATCGGCCTGGGCCACGTCTTTTTCGCGCACAAGCCCACCTCGTCGTTCCCCAGCAATCACACGATCATCATCGCCGCCTTTGCCTTCGCGCTGATCCTGGACAGGCGCTGGGCGGGATGGGGCTGGCTGGCGTTGGCGGGCGCCTTGCTGGTGGGGACGTCGCGCGTGTATCTGGGCGTGCATTTCCCGCTGGATATCGTGGGCGGATTGCTGCTGGCGCCCTTGGCGGCGGCCATCACGGTGCCGGTGTGGCAACGCGCGGGCGAACCGCTGACGGGCGTGGCGCAGGCGGTGTACCGCAAGGTGCTGGCCCTGCCGATTGCGCGCGGATGGATCCGGGCGTAACGGGGGCCGCGACAGCCGTCGCGGCCACCCTGCCGCTCAATTGATCGCGACCTTGGCTTCCTTGACCAGCTTCGCGTAATTGGTGGTGTCGGCGCCGATGCGCGCCTTCATCTCGGCGGGCGTGTCGCCGATCGGCACCGCGCCGATCTCGGCCATGCGCCGCGTGAAGTCCGGCGAATGGATGATCTTCACCATCTCGGCATTGAGCCGGTCCACCACGTCCTTGGGCGCCGCCGCGGGCGCCAGCACGCCGAACCACGTGCCCATGTTGAACGGCTTCAGGCCCGCCTCTTCCATTGTCGGCACGTCCGGCAGCGCGGCCGAACGCTGGTTGGTGGTCACGGCCAGCGCGCGCAGCTTGCCGCTCTGGATGTGCGCAAGCACCGGGGTGATGGTGTCGAACGACATGTCGATCTGGCCGCCCAGCAGGTCGGTCGTCAGCGGCCCGCTGCCCTTGTATGGCACATGCAACAGCTGCACGTTGCCCGCGCGCTCGAATTGCGCGCCGATCAGGTGCTGGCCCGTGCCCATGCCGTTGGACCCGTAGGTCAGCTTGCCGGGCGAGGCCTGCGCCAGCTTCAGCAACGAAGCCACGTCCTTGGCCGGCAGTTTGGGATTGACGACCAGCACATTCGGCACGAGCGCCACGGTGGTGACCGGCGCGAAGTCCTTCTGGAAGTCGTAGTTCAGGTTCTTGTACACGCTGGTGGCGATGGTGTGATGCACCGCGCCCATCAGCAGCGTGTAGCCGTCCGGCGCGGCCTTGGCCACGTAGTCGGCGCCCAGCGTCGACCCCGCCCCCGGCTTGTTCTCCACCACCACCGGCTGACCCAGGCTTTTGGCCAGCTCCTGCCCCAGCGCGCGCGCCAGCACATCCGTCGTGCCGCCGGCCGGAAACGGCACGACGAGGTTCACCGGGCGCGTCGGATAGGACTGCGCCTGCGCGCCGCCCGCGAATGAAACGCCGATCAGGCAGGCGAACGCCAAGGCGCGCGCCGTCATCGCTTTCTTTTGCATGATTTGTCTCCTGACTACGAATGAGCTTCGCTTGTTGTTGTGTTGGCCGCCGCAGGCGTCGGATCTGATGTCCTCGTACCTGCACCCGGAATCCCGCTACGCCGCCTTGGCCTGCGCCGATTCGGACAGCTTTTTGCATACTGCGTTGGTCACCTGCTCGGTCGTCGCGCGGCCGCCCAGGTCGCCGGTGTGCAGCGCGGGATCGGCGGTGACGCTTTCAATGGCCTGCATCAGCCGTGCAGCCGCTTCGGTTTCGCCCAGGTGCTCCAGCAGCATCACCACCGACCAGAATGTTCCGACCGGATTGGCCAGGCCCTTGCCCATGATGTCGAAGGCCGAGCCGTGGATGGGTTCGAACATCGACGGATAGCGGCGTTCGGGATCGATGTTGCCGGTGGGCGCGATGCCCAGGCTGCCGGCCAGCGCCGCCGCCAGGTCGCTCAGGATGTCGGCGTGCAGGTTGGTGGCAACGATGGTGTCCAGCGACGCGGGGCGGTTGACCATGCGCGCGGTGGCGGCATCGACCAGTTCCTTGTCCCATGTCACGTCCGGAAACTCGCGGCTGACCTGCACGGCGATCTCGTCCCACATCACCATGGCATGGCGCTGCGCGTTGGACTTGGTGACGACGGTCAACAGCTTGCGCGGCCGCGACTGCGCCAGCTTGAACGCAAAGCGCAGGATGCGCTCGACGCCAGCGCGCGTCATGATCGATACGTCGGTCGCGGCCTCGATGGGATGGCCCTGATGCACGCGGCCGCCCACGCCGGAGTATTCGCCTTCAGAGTTCTCGCGCACGATCACCCAGTTCAGCTGTTCAGGCGTGCAGCGCTTGAGCGGCGCGTCGATGCCCGGCAGGATGCGCGTGGGACGCACGTTCGCGTACTGATCAAAGCCCTGGCAGATCTTCAGGCGCAGGCCCCACAGCGTGATGTGATCGGCGATGTCGGGGTCGCCCGCCGAACCGAACAGGATCGCGTCCTTGTCGCGCAGCGCGTCCAGCCCGTCGGCCGGCATCATGACGCCATGCTTGCGGTAATAGTCCCCGCCCCAGTCGAAATCCTGGAACTCGAAACGCAGCCCGCCCTGGGCCGCCAGTTCCTGCATGACGCGCTGCCCGGCGGGAATCACTTCCTTGCCGATGCCGTCGCCGGGGATGGTTGCAATGCGATAGGTCTTCATGGTGCCAGCGCTCCGTGCGGGGTGAATGCTGCTGGCACTTTACCGAGCGCGGCGCGTGGCGCACGCGCCCAGATTCACAACATTTTCAACCTGAAGTTGAAAGTGCCCGCACGGCCGCGGCCGACGGCTGCGCGCTGCGCCAGCCCGCCTCGTGCGCCAGCAGCCAGCGCTTGCGGGCCAGGCCGCCGCCGTACCCGGTCAGCGCGGCGTTGGCGCCGATCACGCGGTGGCATGGAATCACGATGCCCACCGGATTGGCGCCATTGGCCAGCCCGACCGCGCGCACCGCCGTGGGCCGCGCGATCCGCGCCGCAAGCGTGCCGTAGCTGATGGTGCAGCCGCCGTCGATGCCGCGCAGCGCGCGCCAGACCTGCTGCTGAAACGGCGTGCCGCCAAAGGCGACCGGAAGATCCGAGATGGCGTCCACATCGCCGTCGAAATACGCTTGCAGCGCGCGGCTAGCCTGCGAGGGCTGCGCGGCGCTCTGCAGTTGCACCGCGTCCCGGCCATACTGGCGCTGCAACAGCAGATGCATGCGGGATTCGTAGTCCTCCCAGTCCACGGCGCGCAGGTGGTCCTGCGCATCCGTCAGCACGAGCATCCGGCCGATGGGCGTGGACACGCGTTCGAGCAGAAAGGTGTGTACCGGCATGATGCCGCTCCGCAAAGGTGTGCAAGCCGCCAATATAGACCTGCCGCCAAACCCTGCGCTGGCGATTTTCGGACAGCTGTGTGACATTCACATCCCCGTCCGAAATCCGCTAGATCTTGTCCGCCCGGCGGCGTTAGCATCGCCTCATGAACCTGAACCACGATGCCTGCTACAGCGCCATCCAGGTGCGCGACGCCCGCTACGACGGCCGCTTCTTCACGGCCGTGAAAACCACGCGCATCTACTGCCGGCCGGTCTGTCCGGCGCGCACGCCCCTGTCCAAGAACGTCACGTTCTTCTCGACCGCCGCGGCCGCGCAAGAGGCGGGTTTCCACCCGTGCCTGCGCTGCCGTCCCGAAACGGCGCCCGAACTGGGCCCTGGCCACGAACTGCCGGCCAGCGTGACGCGCGCGCTGCAGCGCATCGAACTGGGCGCGCTGGACGAGGCCGGCGTCGATGTGCTGGCGCAGCGCCTGGGCATCGGCGAACGGCAGTTGCGCCGCCAATTCCGCCAGCATCTGGGGGCCTCGCCCGTCGCGTTCGCACAGACGCGCCGCGTGCTGCTGGCCAAGCAGCTCATCCACGAAACGCAGCTTCCCATGGCTGAGATCGCGTTCGCCGCCGGCTTCGGCAGCATCCGCCGCTTCAACGAGGTGTTCCTGGACCTGTTCGGCCGCGCGCCCGGCGAATTGCGGCGTTCAGGCAAGCCGGAAGTGCCCGCGGGACGGGACGGAGAAATCAAGCTGTTGCTGCGTTATCGCCCGCCCTACGACTGGGAAGCCATGCTGGCCTTCCTGCGGCTGCGCGCCATCCCGGGGGTGGAATCCGTGACCGGCGACACCTATGCGCGCACCATTAATCTGGACGGCGCGCAGGGCACGGTCACGGTCCGGCCGGGCGCCGGCGACGCGCTGCACGTGACGGTGCGCTTTCCCCGCCTGCAATCGCTGCCCGCGATCATTGCGCGCCTGCGCCGCGTCTTTGATCTGGCCAGCGACCCCACGGCCATTGCCGCGCAGTTTGCCGCCGATCCGGTCATGACGGGGCTGATGCAGGCGCGGCCGGGTTTGCGCGTGCCGGGCGCGTGGGACGGGTTTGAACTCGCCATGCGAGCGGTGCTGGGCCAACAGATCACGGTGGCCGCGGCCATCCGGCTGGCCGGCAAGCTGGTGGCGGCGCACGGCGCGCCGCTGACGCAACCGGACGGTGCGCTGACCCATGTGTTCCCCGAGCCCGCAACAGTGGCCGCTGCCGAGCTGGCATCGCTGGGCATGCCGCGCAGCCGCGCGGCGACGTTGTCGGCGGTGGCCGCAGCCGCCGTCGCGGATCCGCATCTCTTTGACGCCGCCGTCGATCTGGAAGACGCGGTGCGGCGGCTGCGCACGATACGCGGCGTGGGGGAATGGACGGCGCAGTACATCGCGCTCCGGCAACTGCGCGAACCGGATGCGTTTCCGCATGCGGACATCGGCCTGATCCGCGCACTGGAAAAGCTGGAATCCCGGCCCTACACCCCCGCACAGCTGCTGGCGCGGTCCGAGGCCTGGCGGCCGTGGCGCGCCTATGCGGCGCAGCACCTTTGGACGGCCTGACCCCGGCACGGGCGGCCGGTCTTCACCAACGCCCCTCCGAGCCTTCGCCAAAATACGCCACCAGAAAGTCCACAAACACGCGCACCTTGGCGGACAGGTGATGCCGTTCGGGGAACACCGCGTAGATGTCCGCCTGCGGCAGCGCATAGTCTTCCAGCACCTGCACCAGCCGGCCGCTGCGCAGGTAGCGGGCCAGATCCCATTCGGCGCGTTGCAGGATACCCAGGCCCGCCAGCCCCCAGGTCAGCGTGACCTCGCCGTCGTTGCTGCTGAGATTGCCGCGCACCTTCACGGTTTCGCTGCGCCGGCCGCGGGTGAACCGCCACAGGCCATAGGCCGCCTCGTTCTGGCGCAGCACGATGCATTGATGCCGCGCCAGGTCGTGCGGCGTGGCCGGCGTGCCGTGTTTTTTCAGATAGCCGGGCGACGCGCAGACCAGGCGCCGATTGGGCGCTATCTTGCGCGCGATCAGGCTGGTGTCGGGTAGATCGCCGAAGCGCACGGCGACGTCGAAGGCCTCGCGCACGAAGTCGGCGGGCCGGTCGGTCAGCTGCAATTGCAGCGAGACCTCGGGGTATTTCTGCGCGAATTCCGCGATGGCGGGCGCGATGTAACTGCGCCCGAAACCGAGCGGCGCATTGACCTTGAGCAGCCCGCGCGGCGCGGCCTGCCGGCTGGCGATGAGCGCATCCAGATCGTCGATTTCACCCAGGATGCGGCGGGCATTTTCCAGGTAAACCTCGCCCTCGGCGGTAAGGCTCAGGCGCCGCGTGCTGCGGTTGAACAGCCGCACGCCCAGCCGCGCCTCGATCTGCGCGAGGCGCTTGCTGACCGCGGCGGGCGTGACGTCAAGCTCGCGCGCCGCGGCCGACATGCCGCCCGCGCGCGCAAGTTCCACGACAAGAAGCAGCTCGCCGGAATGGCCCATCGGCGTGGACCGGCCGCTCAGTCGCGGAAGTTCTCGAACTGCAGCGGCAGGTCGACGTCGGTCTTTTTCAGCAGCGCGATGGCGGTCTGCAGGTCATCGCGCTTCTTGCCGGAGATGCGCAGCTTGTCGCCGTTGATCTGCGATTCGACCTTGAGCTTGGCGTTCTTGATGGCAGCGATGAGCTTCTTGGCCACGGGCTGCTCGATGCCCTGCTTGATCGTGACCTTCTGGCGGGCGCCGCCCAGGTTTTCGAGCGGGTCGGCCACATCCAGGCAGCGCACGTCGATGCCGCGGGCAGACAGGCGGCCGCGCAGGATGTCCAGCATCTGCTTGAGCTGGAACGCGCTGGACGCGACCTGGGTCACGACGAAGCCTTCGAGTTCGAACTTGGCGTCCGTGCCCTTGAAATCGAAGCGCGTGGCCAGTTCGCGGTTGGCCTGGTCGACGGCGTTGGCCAGTTCGTGTTTGTCGACTTCGGAGACGACGTCAAAAGTAGGCATGACACGGGATCCTGTGAAAATTGGCGGAAAAATGCAATGCCCGCCATTTTACCGGCCTCGCGCGCGGCGTCACGCCGTCATGCCATCACCACCAGCAGGCGCTCGGGTTGCAAGGGATGCGGCATGACGTGGGCGTCGATGCCGTAGGCCAGGAACAGGTTCCGCGGGGTCAGCACCTGCGCCGGCGTGCCCGCCGCAATGGCGCGGCCGCCGCACAGCAGCAACAGGCGGTCGCACCAGCGCGCCGCCAGATTCATGTCGTGCAGGATCACCAGTACCCCTGTATCGCCGGCGTGGGCCAGGCCTGCCGCCACGCGCAGGAGATCCCCCTGGTGCTTGGGGTCCAGGCTGGCGGTGGGTTCGTCCAGCAGCAGATAGCGCGGTTCGCCCTGCCCGCGCGCCGCCTTGCACTGCACCAGCACCCGGGCGAATTGCACGCGCTGCTGCTCGCCGCCAGACAGCTCGGGGTAACGGCGCGCGCGCAGATGCGCCACGTCGGCCCAGCCCAGCGCCTGCTCCACCAGCGCGTCCACCTGGGCGGGCGATAGCTCCGGAAACGGATAGGCGCCCATCCCCACCACCTCGCGCACGGCCAGATCGAAACTGAGCCCTGGTTTTTGCGGCAGCACCGCGCGCAAGCGGGCCTGCTGGCGGTGCGCCAGCCGCCGCACGTCGGCATCGCCCAGCCGGACCCTGCCCGAATCGGGCGCCAGTTCGGACGACATTGCCCCCAGCAGCGTCGACTTGCCCGCGCCGTTGGCGCCCAGCAGGCCCACCACTTCGCCCGGCCGCACCGCCAGCGACACCTTGTCCAGGATGCGGCTGCCCCCGCGCGTCAACACCAACTCATCGGCCGCGAGCATCATCCATGCCTCCGGCCGCGCGCCAGCAGCCACAAGAAAAAGGGGCCGCCCACCAGGCTAGTCACCAGCCCGATCGGCAGTTCGGCCGGCACGACGGCCACGCGCGCCAGCCAATCAGCCAGCGTCAGCGCCAGCGCGCCGCCCAGCACGCACGCGGGCAGCAGCCAGCGGTGGTTGGCGCCCAAGGTCATGCGCACCAGATGCGGCACGACCAGGCCCACGAAGCCGATGCCGCCGGTGGCGGCGACCAGCGGGCCCACGATCAGCGCGCAGGCCAGCACCAGTTGTGCCCTGACCCGCTTGAGCGCATAACCCAGATGCTGCGCTTCACGCTCGCCCAGCAGCAACGCGTTCATCACCCGCCACTGGCGCATCAGCCACCAGGACATCGCCAGCACCCACGGCCCAAGAAAAGCCAGCAGCGTCCAGTTGGCGCCGGCCAGGCTGCCCATGGTCCAGAACGTGAGGTCGCGCAGTTGCGCATCGTTGGCCACGAACGTGAACAGGCCAATCATCGCGCCCGCCACCGCGTTGATGGCGATGCCCGCCAGCAGCAGTCCCGCCATGCCGGGCACGCGCCGGCCCAGCGTGTACGCGCAGAAGGTGGCGAGCAGACTGCCCGCAAAGGCCGCCGGCGCCAACACCCAGAAGCCGCCCGCGGTCAGCACGATGGCGGCCACCGCGCCCAGCGATCCGCCCGCCGAAATGCCGATGAGGCCGGGCTCGGCCAGCGGATTGCGAAAAAGCGCCTGCATCGCCGCGCCCGATATGGCCAGCGCCGCGCCCGCCACCATGGCAAACAGCACCCGCGGCAGCCGGATGTCGATCAGGACATTGCGCCATAGCGCATCGTCCGGCGCGGGATTGCCAAACAGCAGCGCCGGCATGTCGCGCAGCGGAATCTGCACTGCGCCGCTTGCGCTGGCGGCCAGTGCCACCCCCACCAGCACGGCGCCCAGCACAGCCAGCGCCATCAGTGCCGAGACGCGCCTTGCGCTAGCGCCCCATGACACTGGCCGCCTCCCGCTTGAGTTCGGTCAGCGCCAGCGGCAGGCGCGGGCCCATGCCCAAGAGGAGCAGGTCGTCCATGACAATGACGCGCTTGCGCGCCGCGGCGGGCGTGGAGGCCAGGCCGGGCAGCGCCAGCAGCTTATCCACACCGCCGGACGCTTCCAGCGACGTCCGCGTCACCACGATGATCTCCGGCGCCAGCGCGCTGACGGCCTCGGCCGAGAGCGGCTTGTAGCCGTGCTGGTCCTTGAGCACATTGGCCAGGCCCGCCATCGTCATGACCTCGTTGGCCGCCGTGCCGCCCCCGGCGCCTTGCAGCGTGCCCGTGCGGTTGATGACCAGGATCGCGCGGGCGCCGGTGGCCGGAATCGCCTCAACCGCCTTCAGGTCGCGCGTGATCTCGGTCACCAGCGCGTCGCCGGCCGGGGCCACGTCCAGCGCCTCCGCGATGTTGCGGATGCGGGCCTTCAGCGAGTCCACAGACGGCGCGTCCGGCACCGTGACGATGCGCACGCCGACGTCGCCCAGACGCTTGAGCGCATCGGGCGGGCCGGCCTGCTCGGACGCCAGGACCAGATCCGGCTTGAGCGCCAGCACGCCTTCCACCGGCACCGCGCGGTAATAGCCGACGCGCGGCAGCTTGGTCGCAGCCTCGGGGTACAGGCTGGACAGATCGTCCCCCACCAGCTTGCCGCCCTGCCCGAGCTGATACACGATCTCGGTCACGCTGCCGCCCAGCGTCACCACCCGCGTCGCCACCCGTTCGGGCGGCGCCGCGTGCGCGCCCGCCGCCAGTAACCAGGCCGCCACTGCCAACCATTTCTTCATCGCTTTCGTTTCCTTATGCGCTCGGGGCTCAAGCGGCCAGCGGCGCGCTGCACAGGCCGACCATCAGTTCGCGCCATTGCGGGATTTCCGGCTGGCCGGGCTTGCGTTCGCCAAAGAACTGCACGATCAGGTCGCCCGTGCTGGCATACACCTCCAGCGAGGTGACCCAACCGTCCGTCGTGGGCTTGTTGACCACCCACGCCGAGGCGATCGCGGTGGTGTCCAGGTGCAGGTTGAACTTGGGATCCAGCACGTTGAACCACGGCCCAGTGCGGCGCAGCGACTGCACCGGTCCAGAATGGATCTGGATCATGCCTCGGTTGCCCACGAAGCACATGATGCGCAGGCCCGATTCCGAGGCGGCCTGCAGCATGCGCTCGACGGCGTCGGCCGGCACCGGCTGCGCCAGGTCTTCGCCCGCAGCCGACAGCGCCGCCAGGCGCGACACCTTGAACTTGCGCAGGAGCGGGAAGAACTCGTGCGTGTCCTTCATGGCCAGCCAGGCCTCGCGCCACGCTTGCGCGTCCTCGACCTGCGCGGCGTCCGACGGCGGCGCGTAGGCTTGCGTGACGGGCCACTGCGCCTGGCCCGCAAATCGCGCAACCAGCGCGTCCCATGCGGCGGCATCCGTGCCGTCGGTGCGGTAGACCTTGTGCACCGCCACGCCCGCGCCGTCGAAGAATTGCAGGCTGCGGCGGCCGTCCTGCTCGACCGACCAGGCCGACTTCCAGGCGGTAAAGAAAACGCGCAGGTCGATGTCCAGCCCCAGCACCAGGCCTACCGGACCGTCGGCCTGGATGTCCTCATACCGGCCGTGGCGCTCGTGCACACACCAGTCGTTGCGCGTCAGCGCCATGACTTCGCCCAGCGTGCCCAGCTCGCGGAAGATCTCCTGCGGCGTGCCAATGAGCGCCGTCGCCTGCACGCCGCCACAGCCCGCGGCCACCCATTCGGCCTCGGACACGCCAAGGGCTTGCGCCAGATTGCGGGCGCGCAGCCCGGGTTGCGAGGCGGCCAGCGCCTCGTTGCGAGCGCGCAGTGCTTGCGCGCGGGTGGTGAAATCGGTAGTCGTCATCGTAGGCCCTCCGGCCAGTGCAAAACACATTGCTGAAAACCGCCGCCGGGTCCGGTCAGCGCCGAATGGCGGCGGACCGAACTCAATATTGATACGTCAGCGAGACGCGCACGCTGCGTCCCGGTTCCGTGTACCAGTCCACCGGGCGCGGAATCGCGGTGGCGCCAGCGGTCGGCACGTTGATGGCCTCCCAGTACTTCTTGTCGAACAGGTTGAAAACGCCCGCCTGCACCTGCAAGCCCTTCACCGCGGCCGGACGCCAGTAGCCCATCAGATCGACCACGCCGTAGCCCGGCGCCTTGAAGTCGGGGTTGGGCGCGTCGGCCGACGCCTCGGGGTACTCGACCTTGTTGCGCTGCATCGCCGTGGTCAGCATGGCGTCCACGCCCCACACGTCGCGGCCATACCCCAAACCCAGCACCGCCTTCAGCGGCGCCACGGAATTCAGGTACTGCCCCGTGCCCTCGTCCTTGCCCACTGCCCACGCCAGCGAACCCCACGTGCGCCAGCCCGGCGCGAACTTCCAGTGCGCGCTTGCCTCTGCGCCGTAGATGCGGACCTTGGCGCGGTTGACGTTGCCCGTCACCCCCAACGGATACTGCCCTGCCCAGCCCGCCTGCCACTGCGGCGAACTGGCGTTGAGCGGCACATCGCCATCGATGAAGTTCTGATAGCGATTATCAAAGAACGATACTGCACCGCCCAGGTCGTCGGACCCCATCTTGGCGCCCAACTCCCAGCCCTTGCTGGTCTCCGGTTTCAGGTACGGATTGCCCACGCGCAGATACGTGCCCGGGCCGCCATAGTTGGTGTAGAGCTGCGTGGCGCTGGGCGCCTTGAAGCCGTAGGCGTACTGCGCATAGAGGCTGAGCTGCTCGGCCGCCCGCCATGTGGCCAGCAGCTTGGGCGAGAAGCGGCTGCCGCTGTTGCTGGGCGGCAGCGCGCCCGCGTTGGGATTGCTTTCGTAGCCGGCCGTGGATTGCGGCCGTTGCTCGTAGTGGTCGTAGCGCAAGGCGGGGGCCAGCGTGTAGCGCCCGTCGGCAAAGCTGATCTCGTCCTGCACCCACAGCGCCCACTGGTCGCCCTTGGACTGCGGCACGTCGGCCTGGTTGGTGTGCAGCATGTCGCACGCACGCGGACCGAACGGCGCGGGTGTGCCCGGACGGATCACCGGGCAATTGTCATAGCCGCTGGAGTTCTGCTCGGTCTTGTTGCCGTACCACTCGCCGCCGAAAGACCACAGTTGCGACACCGACGCGCCCGCGATGCGCTTGGTCAATTCCGTGCTGGCGCCAAAGAGCGTCTGCTGGATCGAGTTGCTGCGGCCATACGGCCCGTTGGGAAAGCCGTAGCGGAACGGATCGCCCGGAATAATGCGAGCACGCGCGTCGACGCCGCGGATGCCGGTGAGCGAGTTGTCCAGGCGCACGCGCTGCCAGTACACGACGGCGTGGGCCGTGTCGATGAGGCCGCCCGAGTCCGGCGCCGTGTACGTGTAGTCGAACGACACCCGCTCGCGCTCGGTTTCCTTGCGCGTGCTGTTTTCGCCGATGAGGTAGCTGGTGCCGGGGCCTTGCTCCCACATGTTGTCGATGTCGGCATTGCGCTTGAAGTATTCGCCCGTCAGGCCGAACAGATGCGCGCCGTCCACCCGTTGCTGCAGCTTCATCAGGAAGCTGCGCTGGTCGTAATCTTCGGGGCTGGGCTCGCTGCGCTTGGCGCCGTAGCCGCCGACGTCGCCCCGGTTGTCCAGCTCGTGACCGTTGCGCACACCCGCCTGCACCAGCCAGAACGTGTTGCTGTGGATCTGCCGGGCCAGCGCGGCGTTGGCGCCCCAGCTGTTGTCCGCGGAGTCGAAGTCGGTCTTGGCCAGCGCGCCGAAGGTCTTGCCGCCGCTCAGCAAGTCCGCGGGGTTCAGCGTGTGCAGGTCAGCGATGCCCGAGATGGCGCCGGAGCCGCCGCCGGTCGCGTCCGCGCCGCGCACGATATCCAGGCGCGACAGGCTGTTGAAGTCCACGGCCTCCAGGCCGCCCTTCACGCCGCGCGCGCCGTCGTCCAGCCACGGCAGGCGGATGCCGTCCACGCGGGTCAGCACGCGGTCCTGGTCCAGGCCGCGGATGTTGATGCTGTTGGTCGTGCGATTGAAGTTCACGCCCGGTTCGGCGCGCCGGCCCAGGTCGGTCCAGTTCCGGATCTGCAGATCGTCCAGGCGACGACGGTCGGTGCTGGTGTCCCAGGCCGGCGTGACGACGGCGGCTTCGCCGTCGATCCGCACCGGCGCAAGCTGCGTCACGCCGCCCTGCGGCAGCGCTTGCAACACGAAGACGCCCGCGCTGCGTTCCTGCACGCCCAGTCCGCTGCCGGCCAGCAGACGCGAGAACCCCTCATGCACGGAATAGGCCCCCTGCAATCCCGCAGTGCGCCGCTGACCCACCAGCGCCGCATCGAACAGCACGGTCACGCCGGCGCTGTCCGCAAAGCGCGGCAACGCATCCGCCAGCGCCCCGGCCGGGATGCTGTAGCCGCGCATGCCGGCCTGCGCCGCCGCGGCGCCCTGCGCCTGCGCGGCGGACATCGGCAGCATCGCGGCGGATGCCGCGCACAAGGCCAGCGCCGCGTGCACGGCGGCGGTCAGACGGGTCAGCCGGCATTGCGCGCCTCGGGCTGATCGGGAGCCGCTTGCGCGGCCGGCGGGGTAGTAAGCCATGGTCGTCCTTTCGATCCAACAGGTATCGGCATCTGTGTGCCCATACAGACCATGACCCTCGTGAATTCAAAACCGGACAACAATGTGCGAAAAAATTTCGGTGCGCGGAAAATCGCGCCCGCCAACACGACCCGCGAGCGGCCTGTCATGTCTTCGCCCGGCCTCATGCCGCGGCGTCGCGCGGCAGGATCGTCACCCAATACGGCGTGCGGTAACGCACCTGCACGGGCAAGGTCGCGGGCAGCGCGGCGAGCACCGCATCGGTGTCGTGCAACTGGAAGGCGCCAGAAATGCGCAGGTGCGCGATGTCGGGATCGCAGCGCACGATGCCCTGGCGGTAGCGGCCCAGTTCGGCCGCGAAGGCATCCAGCCGCAACGCGTTGGCGTACAGCACGCCGCGCAGCCAGTCGCTGGCGTGCGGGTCCGCGGGCGTGGCCACGGCCACGGACCCGGGCGACAGCTGGCTCTGCTCGCCGGCAGACACGTCGACGTAATGCCCTGGCTGCCCGCTGCTGGCGACGCGCACGCGCCCTTCCTGCACGCTGAGCCGGCAGCGTCCACCCTCCTGGCGCACGCAGAAGCGCGAGGCCTGGGCTTCGATATCGCCCAGCCGCGTGCGCACGATGAACGGGCGCGGATGGCTGGCGGGATCGGCCACCGCGTGCACGGCGATCTCGCCGCCGCGCAAGCGCAACAGCCGCGTCGCGTCGTCAAACAGCACGTCGACGGCGCTGGAGGTGTTCAGATGCAGCGTCGACCCGTCGGCCAGCACCACGTCCCGCCGCTCGCCCGCGGCGCTGCGGTAGTCCGCGCGCCAGTCCAGGGGATCGGCCCGCCATGCGGCCCAGCCTGCCGGCCCCGCCACGATCAGGGCGATCAGCGTCTTGACGGCGGCGCGGCGGGACTTCAGATCCGGGCGATTCAGCGCCGCCATGCCCAGCGCCGACGGAATCAGCCCGAAGCGCGCATTCACGCGTTGCGCCCGCTGCCAGGCATGTTCGTGCTCGGCCTTGCTGGCGCGCCATTGGGCGCAGGCATGGACGTCGGCGTCGGTGGCGCGTTCCGAGCTCAGGCGCAGCAGCCAGCGCGCGGCCTCGCGCGCGACATTGCGTTCGACGGCAGGCAGCTCGCCCGCCGGATCGGCCTGCGCGCTCACATCACCGCCATGATGCATTGCTCGAGTCCCTTGGTGATGTAGCGGTGCACCGTGCGCAGCGACACATCGAGCCGGCTGGCGATCTCGGCGTGGCTCAGCCCCTCCAGCTGCGCCATCAGGAACGCCTGGCGGGCGGGCAGCGACAGGCCGGCCAGCATTTCTTCGATCTCCTGCAGCGTTTCCAGGATGATGAGACGCTGCTCCGCGGACGGCGCCAGCGCCTCGGGCATCAGCGCCAGCGCCTCCATGTACGCCTGCTCGACCGAGCGGCGGCGATGGTGGTTCAGCAGCAGGCGCTTGGCAATGGTGGTCAGGTAGGCGCGGGGTTCACGCAGCGCATTCAGTTCGTGCCGGTGGCGCAACACACGCACGAACGTGTCCTGCGCAAGATCGGCGGCATCGAAGCTGTTGCCCAGTTTGGCGCGCAGCCAGCCATGCAGCCATCCGTGATGGGCGCGGTACAGCAGGTTGACGGCGTCGCCCGAGGCGAGCACGGAATTCGGCACGGATGGCTCCCTGACTCACAACTGCAAAAATCACAACTACAAATAGAAATCAATCTCATTCTAAATGCAAAACCATGATCCAGGTCAAGTCCGCGCGCCGGCTTCGCGCCATATATCATCCCAACCACACGCGCCGCCTTCCGTGGCGCCGCTTTCTACAGGCTGATCCCCATGCTCTACGCCGTCCTGCAATTCGTCCACGTCATGGCCGTGATCCTTTGGGTGGGCGGCATGCTCTTTGCCCACTGTTTTCTGCGGCCGGCGGCCGCCAAGCTGGAGCCTCCCGTGCGGTTGCCGCTCATGGCGTCGGTGCTGGGGCCGTTTCTGAACGCCGTGCTGGGGGCCATCGTCCTGATTCTGGTGACGGGCGCCTGGATGATCGGCGCGTCGGCCAGCCAGGCCGCCCAGACCGGCGGCGCGTTCTTCATGCCCCGGAACTGGACGCTGATGGCCAGCGGCGGCATCGTGATGATCGCGATCTTCGGCCACATCCGCTTCGCGCTGTACAAGCGGCTGGCCGCAGCCGTGGCGGCGTCCGACTGGCCGGCGGGCGGCCGCGCGATGGCCGGCATCCGGCGCTGGGTCGGCGTGAACCTGCTGCTGGGCATCGCCATCGTGGGCGTCATGTTCCTGGGCTAGCGAAGGGGCGTGCCGCCCCCCGGACCGATCGGACAATTGCCGGTTGCCATCGGAAATCTTGGCCTTGGTGCAATACGCCGTACATCCCCGTTGGCCACACTGCGGATGACTCTCGCGGGTCACGTCCACAAAAACAGGGAACACCCATGATCAAACGTGCATTGCATCTGGCCGCCATCGGCCTTCTCGCCACCACCGGCGCCGTCCACGCCGAGCCCATCGACAACAGCGCCCTCGCCCAACCCGGGTTCCGCGCGCACCAGGCCACCTACGGCGTGGTTTACCGCCTGCCGGCCGAGGTCAACGCCATCCTGGACGCCAAGGTCAACGGCACCCTCAAGCAGGACCTCATCGCGCTCGGCCTGAAAACCGAGGCCGACACGCCCAACCTGCCGCACGTGACCGTGGTCCACATCCATAACGCCGATCCGCAGACGCCCGCGCGCATGCTCAAGGCGCTGCCCAAGCCGCCCGGACCGCTGCCCGTGACCCTGAAGACCTTCTATCCCACCGAGGCCGCCAAGGGCGCGGGCCATCCGTGGTGGCTCGACCTGGGCGTGGTCAAGAGCGGCCAGGGCTTCGAGGACATGATGCGCTACAACACCGTGGCCACCGCCGCCCTTGCCCCGCTGCGCGACGGCCCGCTGCCGCGCGTGACGGGCCCGGTCTACGCCAAGATGAGCGACGCCGGCAAGGAGCTGGTCAAGACGCTGGGCGTAAGCGGCGTGAACACCGTGCAGGACGGCAAGGAAGTGCGCGCGCACAACCCGCACACCACGCTGGTCTACAGCATGACGCCCTACGACGCGCGCATGCAGGAAGCCATGAAGGCTGAATCGGACAAGTTCAACGCCGTGCTGCCCGACGGCATCCAGACCACGTTCAAGGACGTCTCGATCGTGGAGATCGGCTTTGCCGGCAACGTCGTGCGCGAGATCTACCGCATCAGCCTGGAGGACGGGTCGGTGCTGGACGTCGCGTCGGGCAAGCCGGTCCGCAACTAAGGCCGGGCAGGTAGGGCTGGAAAACGGCGTTGAAGGTCGGGGACGATCCGCGGCAAACTGTTCCCGCCTGCTGCCATTTCGTGGCAGTATTGCGCCGTCCGCCCCGCGCCCGCCCCATGTCCCGCACTGAACGCCTCCTGGACCTGCTCCAGACCCTGCGCCGCCACCGCCTGCCCGTCAGCGGCCATCGGCTTGCGGCCGAAATGGGCGTCAGCCTGCGCACGCTGTATCGCGACATCGCCACCCTGCAATGCCAGGGCGCCGAGATCGAGGGAGAACCCGGCGTGGGCTACGTGCTGCGGCCCGGCTTCATGCTGCCGCCGTTGATGTTCAGCACCGAAGAGATCGAGGCGCTGGTGCTGGGCACGCGCTGGGTGGCGCGCCGCTCGGACGAACGCCTGGGGCTGGCCGCCAGCAATGCGCTGGCCA
Organism: Achromobacter sp. Root170; assembly: GCF_001428165.1. Classification (NCBI taxonomy): domain Bacteria; kingdom Pseudomonadati; phylum Pseudomonadota; class Betaproteobacteria; order Burkholderiales; family Alcaligenaceae; genus Achromobacter; species Achromobacter sp. Root170. The sequence continues at coordinate 185,595 of NZ_LMHN01000017.1, read as the reverse complement.
AGATCGGCGCGGTGCTGCCGCAGGAATTGCGCGACGAGCTCGACGCCATCCCGCTGCTGGTCGCGCCCAGCGCCGTGGCCGTCACGGATCGCGTGGACGTATCGCTGATCCGCCAGGCGATCCGCGGCGAACAGAAGCTGGAAATCACGTACCGCGATGACAAGGGAGCGGATTCCAACCGCATCATCTGGCCGTTCGCCCTGGGCTTTTTCGACAGCGTGCGGCTGGTGATGGCCTGGTGCGAATTGCGCGGCGACTTCCGGCATTTCCGCACCGACCGCATCGCGACGCTGACGGTTGCGGGCCGATATCCCAGGCGCCGCCACATCCTGCTCAAGGAGTGGCGCGCGCTCGATCACGAGGCCCGCAAGAATTGATATCGACTACTGCCAAAATCTGACAGTACGCCTGCCTATCATGAGCGCATCACCCCCCTGGAGCGCATCATGTCAGACACCAATTTCGTCATTCTGTATGTGGAAAAACCGCAGGCCAGCGCCGCCTTCTACAGCGCGCTGCTGCAGCGCCCGCCCGTCGAGTCCTCGCCCACGTTCGCGCTGTTTGCGCTCGACTCCGGACTAATGCTGGGATTGTGGTCGCGCTACACCGTGGCGCCCCCCGCGGCCGGACGCGGCGGCGCGTCCGAACTGGCATTCACCGTGGCGGATGCCGACGCGGTCAACCAGCGTCATGTGGACTGGAGCCTGCGCGGCCTGCCCATCCTGCAGGCGCCTACCGACATGGACTTTGGCCGCACCTTTGTGGCGCTGGATCCCGACGGCCACCGCCTGCGGGTATTCGCCCCCGCGCCGGAACCGGCTGCCGTCCGGACAGAGCGCGCGGTCGCCGCCGTTTGAAGGCATTTCGGCGGCCGTATTGGCCGCAAACGGCCGCTTGACGGCAAACGGCCGCGCCTTTGAGCGCGGCCGCCGATAATGCATCACGCACGCTGCCGGCGCGCGCTTATGGCCACCGCTTCGCCGCGCTTCTTGAACAGCAGGTAATACGCCGCGGCCAGCAGCACAAGGAACGGCACGCCAAACACCAGCGTCAGCTTGAAGACACTGGTGAAGTACGTGGTCACCAGAATCGCCAGCATCGCCCCCGCGCCCAGCAGCGTCAGCACCGGAAATCCCGGCATGCGGAATGACAGCTTCGCGCCGCCCTCACGCACCCAGCGGCGGCGAAAGAAGTAATGCGTCACGAAGATCATCATCCAGGTAAAGAGCGCACCGAACATCGAGATCGCCATCATCAGCGTGAAGGCCGTTTCCGGATACAGCACGTTCAGCACCGTGGCGATGGCGATGCCGCTGGTGGACAGCAGCAGCGCGTTCAGCGGCGTGCCGTTGCGGGACAGCCGGCCCATCGCCGATGGCGCGTGACCCGCCCGCGACAGGCTGAACATCATGCGCGTGGTGATGTAGAGCTGGCTGTTCATGGCCGACAGCGCAGCCACCAGCACGATGAAATTGATGACGCCCGCCGCCCCCGGAATATCCAGCACCTGCATCACCTTCACGAAGGGGCTGCCGTCCTTGCCGGCTTCATTCCAGGGCACGATGGCCAGAATCAGCGCCAGCGTCAGCAGATAGAACACGACCAGCCGGACGATGGTGGCGCGAAACGCCTGCTTGACCGCACGTTCCGGGTCTTCGGCTTCGCCGGCCGCCACGGCGATCATCTCGACGCTCAGATAGCTGAAGATCGAGATCACGACCGCGATCCACATGCCCCACACGCCGTTCGGAAAAAACCCGCCATGCGCGGTGTAGTTCGCAGTGCCGTACTGCGGATCGCCCCAGACCACATAGGCGCCCAGGATGATGAAGCCGACGATGGCGCTGATCTTGATGGTCGAGAACCAGTATTCGATCGTGCCGAATGCCTTGACGCTCAGGGCATTGATGAGGATGAGCGCCGCCGAAAACACGCAGACCCACTGCCATCCCGGCACACTGGGAAACCAGAAGGCCATGTACTTGGCCACCGCCGTGACCTCGGTGCCCACCGCCAGCACCACACATGACCAGTACGCATAACGCACCAAAAAGCCCGCAAGCGGGCCGATGTAGTGCTCGGCGTAGGCGCCGAACGAGCCGGACGTGGAATGCGCGACCGTCATTTCCGCCAGGCAGGCCATGAGCAGCAGCGTGATGACGCCGCCGATGGCATAGCTGATGAGCACGCTAGGACCGGCAAAGCCGATGGCGAATTTGCTGCCCAGGAATAGCCCTGTTCCGATGGCCCCGCCGATGGCGATCATGCTCATCTGGCCGGACGTCAGCCGGCGCTTGAGTCCCTGTTCGCGTTCGGCGATCTGGCCGAACCCCTTCTGTTGTTGCATTGTCTCCTCCTGTACTGCGCATTCTTGTTGGATGTACGGCCTCCGGGGCCGGCGCGATGAGGCCTGATTTCCGGCGATCAGGTCACGGCGGACCGCTGTTTGAACTCGGGCTTGTCCCATTCCCGGTTGTCCAGCACGTCCTTCAGGATGTCGACCGCGTCCCACACATCGGCATAGCCGAAATACAGCGGCGTCAGGCCAAAACGCAGGACCTCGGGCTCGCGGTAATCGCCGATCACGCCGCGCGCGATCAATGCCTGCATGACTTCAAAGCCGTTGGGATGGCGAAAGCTCACGTGGCTGCCGCGATCGGCATGCGTGCGCGGCGTCACCAGCGTCAGCGGGTGGCCGGCGCAACGCGATTCAACGAGGTCGATGAAAAGGTCGCCCAGCGCCAGCGACTTCTTGCGGACTTCGTCCATGCCGGCGGCGTGCGCCACGTCCAGGCCGCACTCGACCAGCGACAGCGACACGATCGGCTGCGTGCCGCACAGGTAGCGGCGGATGCCGCCCGCGGGCTCATAGGCCACGGCCATGTCGAAGGGGCGGCTGTGTCCCCACCAGCCGGACAGCGGCTGCCAGAAATCCTTGGTATGGCGCGGCGCGACCCAGATGAAGGCCGGTGAACCCGGGCCGCCGTTCAGGTACTTGTACGTGCAGCCCACGGCGAAGTCGGCGTTGGCGCCATTCAGGTCGACGGGCACCGCGCCGGCCGCATGCGCCAGGTCCCAGATGGCCAGCGCGCCACGCTCGTGCGCCTTCGCCGTCACGGCGGCCATGTCGTGCATCTGGCCGCTGCGGTAATTGACGTGGGACAGCAGCATGACGGCGACGGAATCGTCCAGCGCCTTGTCCAGCGGCAGGTCGTCGTCGATCAGGCGCATTTCGTAGCCCTGCTGCAGCAGGTCGATCATGCCCTGGATCATGTAGAGGTCGGTGGGGAAGTTGTCGCGCTCGGACAGGATGACGCGGCGCGCGGGTTGTTTGTGCTGCTGGATGCGCAGCGCGGCGGCCAGCGCCTTGAAGATGTTGAGCGACGTGGTGTCGGTGACGACCAGTTCGCCCTCGCGCGCGCCCAGCAGGCGGCCCAGCTTGTCGCCCAGGCGCGCCGGCAGGTCGAACCACCCCGCCGTGTTCCAGCTGCGGATGAGGCCGTTGCCCCATTCGTCCGCGATGACCTGCGCGGCGCGGGCGGCGGCGGTCTTGGGCAGGACGCCCAGGGAATTGCCGTCCATGTAGAGCACGCCGGGCGGCAGATCGAATTGTTCTTTCACGCCAGCCAGGGGGTCCTGGCGATCGGCGTTGACGCAGGCTTCACGAGTGTTCATGTTCCGTTCCTTCCAACTGGATTCGGGATACATGCTATCAGCGCACTCGGTCCGAAAAATTGCAAAATCGGTCGTGACTTACCCGAGTTTTCCGCATTAAATTGCATTCACCATCATTTTTTCGAACTGGATTGCGCCATGCAGATCGACGCCATAGACCAGCGCATACTTGCCCGCCTGCAGGAGGACGGACACCTCAGCAATCAGGACCTGGCCGAACAGGTGGCGCTGTCGCCGTCCGCCTGTCTGCGGCGCGTGCGCGCGCTTGAAGAAGCCGGCCTCATCCGCTGCTACCGCGCGGTGCTGGACGCCGAAAAACTGGGCTTCGAGCTGGAGGCCATCGTCCATGTGTCGCTGGACCAGTCGCGCGCCGGCTGGCACGAGGAATTCATGGCGGGCATCGCGCTGCACGACGAGATCACCGAAGCCTGCATCGTCACGGGCGCGTCCAACTACATCCTGACCGTGCGCACGCGCAACCTGGCTGCGTTTTCGAATTTTGTCGAAGACAAGCTCAGCAAGATCCCGGGCATGCGCGATCTGTGCTCGCACATCGTCATGCGCAAGGTGAAGAACCGCGAAGGCATGCTGCCGCTGGCGGCTTGGCGATAGCGGTTTCCTTCCGGCGTCCGCAACCGGAACGCGCTATACCGGCGCGTGCTCCAGAAACCCGAACACCGTCACGAAGTGGCAGGCCGTGCCAGCCATGACGAAGAGGTGCCAGATGCCGTGCGCATGCCGCCAGCGCTGGTCGTTGGCGTAGAACAGCGTGCCGCAGGTATAGATGGCGGCGCCCGCCAGCAGCCACGTCAGCCCCGCCGTCGACAGCGCCCCCGCGATTGGCGCGGCGAAGGCCACGCCCAGCCAGCCCATCGCCAGGTACAGCGGCAAGGCGGGCGGCGCGTTGCGCGCCCACCAGAGTTCGCGGCTGATGCCCACGAAGGCCAGCAGCCAGATCGCCACGCCCATCGCGGCGCCCCAACGATGGTCCACGGGGCCAAACGCCAGCGGCGTGTACGTGCCCGCGATCAGCAGGTAGATGGCGCAGTGGTCCGCCTTTGCCCACATTTCCTTGCGGCGCCCTCGCGAGCAATGAAACAGCGAAGACGACGCATACACCGCGATCATCGACGCCGCGAACACCGCGCAGCTGATGATCTGGCGCGTGTCCACCCGCAGCTCGGCCGCGCGCGTGATCAGTGCGCCGGATGCCAGCACCGCCAGCGCCAGCCCGGCCAGATGCGTCACGCCATTGAGTCGTTCGCCTTCCTGCATGTGCGCCCCCGCGCCGGCGGCATGCCGGCGCCTGTCATCATGGCGCGCTTATATGACAGCGGCGGGACAGCGGCATCACCCCACGAAATCCACCGCGGCCGGATAGCCTTCGATGGCGCGCGCGGCCAGGACTGCGCGCTGCACCGCGATCGCCATCGCTTCGGCCGCCATGACGCCCAGCAGCATCACGTTGGCCGTCTTGCCCGACGCGCCCGTGCCCAGCGCAAAGATCGTGTCGCCGTCGAGCATGGTGTGGATGGGGTTGATCGTGCGAGCCAGGCCGTCATGCGCCATGCCGGCGATCTTCTGGGCTTCGGCCTTGGTGAGCCGCGCGTCGGTGGCCACCGCGCCGATGGTGGTGGCCGCGCCCGCGCGCATGGACTTGGGCAGATCGCCCGCCAGGATGGCCGCGCGGGTGTCGTGCAGCGTCCTGCCGTCCGCCGTGCGCGCGCCGGCCAGGATGCGCCCGGTGGCCGGGTCCAGCACGTCGCCCACCGCGTTGACCGCGACAATCGCCCCCACCGTCACGCCCGCCACGGTCAGCGACGCGCTGCCGATGCCGCCCTTCATGGCGCGCTGGGGACCATATAGCTTGCCTACGGTCGCCCCCGCCCCCGCGCCCACGTTGCCTTCCTGTGGCGCGTCGGCGGTGGCGGCCCGGCAGGCCTGATAACCCGCGGCGGCATCGGGCCGCACCGACGCATTGCCCACGCCCAGGTCGAACAGCACCGCGCTCGGCACGATGGGCACGAAGGCCACGCCCACATCAAAGCCGATCTTCTTTTCTTCCAGATACCGCATCACGCCCGAGGCCGCGTCCAGCCCGAACGCGCTGCCGCCCGTCAGCACGATCGCGTGCACCTTGTCGACCATGTTGATCGGATTGAGCAGGTCGGTCTCGCGCGTGCCCGGCGCCGCGCCGCGCACGTCCACGCCGCCCGTCGCGCCCGCGTCGGCAATGATGACCGTGCACCCGGTAGGGCGACGCGTTTCCGTGTAATGCCCGACCCGCAACCCCGCCACGTCGGTGAGGCTGCCGCCGCCTGGCAGCGCCGCCGCGCCGCCGGCGCCTTGCGCGGGCATCGATCCCGCCGCCGCCGCGCCCGCGGCCGCCATCATGAACGCGCGCCTGTTCCATTGCTGTTGCACATCCGTCTCCATCAAGGTAATGCCTGAAGGATCCCGGGCCGACTGCGCCGGGCGTCTGGTAACGCTATATGACCTGTGGCTATATTTTTACTATTCCTTATGCTTTGTGGAAAAATAGGCCGGTTGTTAGAGTGCCGCTACGCCGGAGGGCATTGCAGGCCCACATGCTCTCCACAGTGATCATCCGTGGAGCATTGCCATGAAACTCTTTCGTACGCTTTTCATCGCCGGCCTCGTCCAGGCCGCCGCCCTGTCCGCCGCCCATGCCCAGTCGGAACTGGACCAGATCAAATCCGCGGGCGTCTTCAAGATTGGCACCGAAGGCACCTACGCGCCGTTCACCTTCCACGATGCATCCGGCAAGCTTACCGGCTTTGACGTGGACATCGGCCGTGCCATCGCCGAGCGCCTGGGCGTGAAGGCGCAATTCATCGAAGGCAAGTGGGACGGCCTGATCGCCGGCCTGGATGCCAAGCGCTATGACGCCGTCATCAACCAGGTGGGCATCACCGATGCGCGCCGCGCGAAGTACGACTTCTCCGATCCGTACATCTCGTCGGCCGCCGTGCTGATCGTGCGCGACGACAACACCAGCATCAAGTCCTTCGCGGACCTGAAGGGCAAGAAGTCCGCCAACACGCTGACCAGCAATTTCGGCAAGCTGGCGCAGAGCCACGGCGCGGAGGTGGTCGCCGTGCAGGGCTTTAACGAAGCCATCGATCTCCTGACCTCCGGCCGCGTCGAGGCCACCGTCAACGACAACCTGTCGTTCCTGGACTTCAAGAAGCAAAAGCCCAATGCCCGCGTGAAGATCGCAGCCACGGACAAGACGGCGGAGTTCAGCAATTCGGGCGTCCTGATCCGCAAGAACAATCCTGAACTGCAGGCCGCCATCAACAAGGCGCTGGCCGACATCAAGGCGGACGGCACGTACAAGACCATCTCGGTCAAATACTTCGGCACGGATCTGTCCGCGCAGTAAACCTCTGGAGCGCCCATGACGCTGCCCCCTTGGCTTCACGCCTTCCTGCCGGACTGGCTGCTGGCAAAAATAGGCGAATGGTCGGTGCCGGCCTGGGTGCAGCTGATGGCGGATTCGTTCTGGCCGCTGCTGCACGCGGGGCTGGTGTTCACGGTGCCGCTCACGCTGATGTCCTTTGCGCTGGGCCTGGCGCTGGCGTTCGTGGTGGCGCTCATCCGCCTGTTCGGCCCCGCGCCGCTGGTGGCCGTGGTGCGCTTTTACGTCTGGCTGATCCGCGGCACGCCGCTGCTGGTGCAGCTGTTCGTGATCTTCTATGGCCTGCCCAGCGTGGGCATCGTGCTGGACCCGCTGCCCGCCGCGCTCATCGGCTTCACGCTGAACGTCGGCGCCTACAACTCCGAGGTGATCCGCGGCGCGATCGAATCGATCACCAAGGGCCAATGGGAAGCGGCCTATTCGCTCAGCATGACGCGCGGCCAGGCCCTGCGCCGCACGATCCTGCCGCAGGCGGCCCGCGTGGCCGTGCCGCCGCTGTCCAATTCCTTCATTGCGCTCGTCAAGGACACCTCGCTCGCCGCCGTGCTGACGGTGCCCGAGATTTTCCAGGCCGCCCAGCGCATCGCCGCGGTCACGTACGAGCCGCTGATCCTGTACACCGAGGCCGCGCTGATCTATCTGGCCTTCAGTTCCGTCCTGTCGGCGGCGCAGGTGCGGCTGGAGCGGCGCTTCGGCCAGCACGCGATGTTTAGCGAGAAGACCCGATGATCCGGCTTGAAAAAATCGAAAAGTCCTTCGGCGGTAATCCCGTGCTCAAGCAGGTGGATGTGCAGATCGACGAAGGCAGCGTCACCGCCCTGATCGGCCCTTCCGGCAGCGGCAAGAGCACCCTGCTGCGCTGCGTGAACCTGCTGGAAGTGCCGGATCGCGGGCGGCTGGAGATCGGACCCGAAACGGTCGACTTTGAACCCGGCCGCAAGCTGACGCGCGAACAGGTCCAGGCCGTGCGCATGCAAACCGGCATGGTGTTCCAGAACTTCCAGCTCTTTCCGCATCAGACCGTGATCGGCAATGTGATGGAAGGGTTGGTGACGGTGCAGAAATGGCCTGCCGATCGTGCGCGCGCGCGGGCGGAGGAATTGCTGCGCAAGGTGGGAATGCTGGAAAAGGCCGATGCGTGGCCCGCAAACCTGTCCGGCGGCCAGCAACAACGCGTGGCGATCGCCCGCGCGCTTGCGCCCGCGCCGCGTGTTCTGCTGTGCGACGAGCCGACGTCGGCGCTGGACCCGGGTTTGGCGGCGGAAGTCGTGGACGTCCTGCGCCAGCTGGCCGCGGAAGGCATGACGATGCTGATGGCCACGCATGATTTGCGGCTGGCGGCCAGCGTGTCGCGGGAAGTGGTGTTTCTGCTGGATGGCGTGGTGGTCGAAGCCGGCGATTCCCGCACGGTGTTCTCGCGACCGCAGGATCCGCGCACGGCCACGTTCATCTCGACGCTGACGCAGGAAGCGCCGTAGGTATGTGGGTCGCGTAGATCCCGGTGTCTCCCTATCTCGGTGTCTGACACCCTCTGCGAGGCTGCCGCGAGTCGACGGTCAACTCCCCCAGGGTGTCAGACACCTGCCGCAAGCCGACACGCCACCGCGAGCTCCCGGGTGTCAGACACCTGCCGCAACGCGAAGATGGCCGGCTACTTCGGCGGCAGCGAGCCCGCCGGGTCGACCGCCTGGCCGTCGTAACGCAGTTCGAAGTACAGCCCGACCTGCTTGCTGTCGCTGTTGCCCATCTCGGCGATCTTCTGTCCTTGCGTCACGCGCTGGCCTTCCTTGACCAGCAGCTTGCTGTTGTGCGCGTAGATGCTGAGGAAGTTGGCGTTGTGCTTGACGATCACCAGATGCCCGTAACCGCGCAGGCCGCTGCCCGAATAAGCCACGGTGCCCGGGGCCGCCGAGACAACCGGCGTGCCGGCGGCGTTGCTGATGACGATGCCGTTCGAGCCGGAACCGTCGTAGCCGCGCGTGACCTTGCCCTGTGCGGGCCAGACCAGCGAAATCGCGCCGGGCGGCGCCGTGCGCCGCTTGCCGGACGAGGTGGTGGCGCGCGGCGCGGGTTTGGGTTTGGTGCTGGCCTTGCTGGGCGGCGAGGAGCGCGCCTGCCCGGCGGGCGGCTCGACCCGCAGCAGCTGGCCGACTTCGATCGTATTGGAGTTCGACAGATTGTTCCACCGGACCAGATTACTGACCGTGGTGCCTTCCTTGCGCGCAATCTGATAGAGGGTGTCGCCCGACTGGACCCGGTAATACCCAGGCTGGACCTTGGTCGTGCCGCACGCGGTCAGCAGCACAAGTAATGCCGCCATCAACGCGCCCAACCATAAGCGCGTATAGGGCCCGGCACGGCCCCGTCCGGCGGGCGGTGCGCTGCTGGACAAATTGGAAATGGGCAAGGTCGAAGCGGACACGGTCGAAACGGACAAGGTCGGAACGGACACGCTCGAAACGGACAAGGAAAGCTCTGAAACCTGGGGCACGGGGTCGCGTGTCGGAAAGAAGTGCGTTCAAGGGTACCAAGAAATCGGGACCGCTTGGCATAGAATGCCTCTCATGTCTTACGCGACCCGGTCTTACCCGACCCGCCTCCTTTGCACGCTGCGCGCTCTGCGCGCCGACGGCGTGCTGTGGCTGGCGCTGCTGGCCCTGGCGCTACGCGCGCTGGTGCCGGCCGGTTATATGCCGGACACCCGCGCCCTGCATGACGGCCGCCTGGAAGTCACCTTCTGTTCGGCGGCGGGCAACCTGTCGGCGATCAGCCTGGCGCTCCCCGCCGACGGCGGCAAGGCCGGGCACGACACCGCCAATACCGGCGCCCAATGTCCCTTCGGACTGCTCGCCCACGTCACGCCCGCCACCGCGCCGCCCATGGTGCCGCTGCTGCTGACGGCAGCCGGGCACGCCCCGCCCTTCTCCGCCCTTCGCGCGCTGCCCGCGCAGCCCGCCCACGGTCCACCCCTCGGATCGCGCGCCCCACCCCCGCTGGCCTGACCCCGTCCCGGATCTTCCGTGCCCCTTGCGCATCCGCAACGGGCACGGACTGCCCCGCCGCGCGCCCCGGCTGCGCGGCCGACTCGTCAATCCAGAGGTACCCATGAATTCGCTGTTTACCCGCGCGTCCGCTGGCGCGCCGCGCGGCGTCGCGCCCGATCCGCGGCGCCGTCTGCTGCTTTCCACCCTGGCCCTGCTGCCCCTGGCCGGCTGCGGCAAGGACACCCCGCCCCTGCACGGCATGGATCTGTCCGGCATGCCCACCGGCGACTTCCAGCTACAGGACACCGACGGCCAGACGCGGCGGCTGGCCGATTACCAGGGCCACCCCATCATGCTGTTCTTCGGCTTCACGCAATGCCCGGACGTCTGCCCGACCGCGCTGACCCGCGCCGTCGAGATCAAGTCCCTGCTGGGCGCGGACGCGGACAAGCTGCGCGTGCTGTTCATCACCGTGGACCCCGAGCGCGACACGCCCGAGATCCTGCGCGCGTACACCCAGGCCTTCGATCCCGGCTTCATCGGCCTGCGCGGCACGGCCGAACAGACCCGCGCCGCCGCCCAGTCGTTCAAGGTGTTCTTCCAGAAGGTGCCCACCGGTTCCTCCTACACCATGGACCACACCGCGCTGACTTACGTCATCGATGCCCAGGGCAAGCCGCGCATCGCGCTGCGCCACGAACAAAGTGCCCAGGACAGCGCGCAGGATCTGCGCACCGTCCTCTGACCCGATACCCAAGGAAACGCTCATGAAGAAGATTTCGATCAAACCCGTGGCCGCCGCGCTCGCATTGGCGCTGGCCGGCTTTGGCCCGATGGCGCTGGCCCAGAACGCCGGACTGACCGTGGAGGACGCATGGGTGCGCGCCACGGTGCCCAACCAGCACGCGACCGGCGCGTTCATGCGCCTGACCGCCGCCGAATCCGGCCGGCTGGTCGGCGTGGAGTCCCAGGCCGCCAAGCACGTCGAAGTGCACGAAATGGCCATGCAGGACAACGTCATGAAGATGCGCCAGGTGGCGGGCATCGACCTGCCGGCCGGCAAGGCGGTGGAACTGAAACCAGGCGGCTACCACGTGATGCTGATCGACCTGGCCAAGCCCATCGCGGCCGGCGACCACGTCGCGCTGACGCTGATCGTTGAAGACGCCGCCAGGCAGCAGCGGCGCATCCCCGTGGACGCCGTGGCGCGGCCGCTGAACGCCACCGCCGCGCCGGCGGCCGGCCACGGCCACTGAACTCTATATAGTGGCCCGTACCGCATCGCGGCACCTGCGCCATTCAGTCAGACCGGTGATATCAGGGACGCATAACGCCGGACATGGCCCGGCGGCTGGCTCCGATTCGCCATACAATGCCTGCACATCCGCCGCCCGCGCCCACCCGGCCAGGCGGCAGCCGGCCACCGCCGCCGCGCTCAGGATGCCAGCGTTCCGCGCAGCCGGGCGCCCGTAACTGTCGGCAGGCTGGCCGGCGCCTCTGTATCTGGATATGCCCGGTAGTTCCGCCTTTTCATTCCTGCGTACCCTCTGCAGCCTGCGCTGGCTCGCCATCGCGGGCCAGGCCGCCACCATCCTGCTGGCCAGCAGCCTGCTGCGCCTGGATCTGCCGCTCGAACCATTGTGGCTGGGCGTGGGCCTGTTGATCGGTTTCAACGTCTACGCCAGCCTGCGCCTGCGCCACCCGCGCGACCTCTCCCACGCCACCGCCTTCGGCCATCTGTTCGTCGACATGGCGGTGCTCGCCTGGATGGTGGGCTGGAGCGGCGGCATCAGCAACCCGTTCGGAACGATGTTCCTGATCCTGACCGCCCTGGCGGCGCTGGCGCTGCCGCGCAACTGGGCGCTTGCGGCCGCGCTGGCCGGCGTGCTGGGCTATGGCGCCGCCGCGATCTTCGGGCAGCCCCTGCGCGGCGACGTCGATCCCCATAGCCTGCTGCTGTGGGGCCTGGGCGCCAATTTCCTGATTTCCGTGGTGGTGGTGCTGGTGTTTTCGACCCGGCTGGCCGCCGACATGCGCGCCCGTGAGCGCGAGCTTGCCCGCCTGCGCGAACGCTTCACCCGCAACGAGGGCATCGTCGCCCTGGCCACGCACGCGGCCGCCATGGCGCACGAGCTGAACACGCCGCTCGCCACCATGACGCTGCTGACCGACGAGATTGCCGCCGAAGTCCAGGACGACGAAGACCTGCGGGCCGATGTCACCACCCTGAGCCAGCTTCTGGCCCTGTGCCGGGAACGGATCCGCAATCTGGCGGTCCCAACCGCCGTGGATCTGGTTCGTGTGGTGGGGCAATGGCGCCTGATCCGCCCGACCATCGACCTGCAGCGCTCGGGCACGTTGCCCACCAGCCTGCGCGTCGATCCGGCCATCGCCCACCTCTTGCAGGCGCTGCTGAACAACGCCGCCGACGCGGGCGAGGCCGCCGACGCGCCCCGCGTGGACCTGCACCTGGAATACGGCTACGGCGCCCTGCGAGGCGAAGTCCGCGATTACGGACGGGGTTTCGACCCCGACCATGCCATGCTGCCGGCGACCAGCCTGTTCAACAGCGGCAAGCCGGGAGGACTGGGCGTGGGTCTGGCCCTCTCGCATGCCACGGTGGAGCAGTTGGGCGGCGAAATGACCATGACCGCGGCCGAAGGCGGCGGCACCCGCATCCGCTTTTATTTACCTCTCGGCAACCCCGGGACCTGAATGTGATGAATGCAAACGATCTTGGCCTGCTGATCGACGACGACGAACTCTACGTGCGCACCCTGCAACGCAGCCTGTCGCGCCGCGGTCTGGAAACCCGCACCGCCACCGGCATCGCCGAGGCGCTGCGCGTGGCCGAAGAAATCCGTCCGGCCTTTGCCCTGGTCGACCTGCGCCTGGGCGAAGACTCCGGCCTGACCCTCATCCGGCCGCTTCGCGCACTGCGCGAGGACATGCGCATCCTGCTGGTCACGGGCTACGCCAGCGTGGCCACCGCCGTGGAAGCCATCAAGCGCGGCGCCGACGACTACCTGCCCAAGCCGGCCACGGCGCCCATGATCCTGCGCACGCTGGGTCTGGTGAAGCCAGAAACAGTTACGATCGAAACGACCATGACCCCATTGCACCGCCTAGAATGGGAGCACATTCATCAGGCCCTGCACGAGACCGGCGGCAACGTTTCCGCCGCGGCGCGCCTCCTGGGCATGCACCGGCGCTCGCTCCAGCGCAAGCTGGCAAAAAAACCGGGGCCGGAACGGGAGGTCGTCGCGGATTGAATGCTGCGGGGCGACACATCTTTACAACACCCCCGTGTGCAGGTGCGACATATCGTCGCACCCCACCCCCTCCCCTCGGGGCGTCTGCTCCCCTAGGAAAACCCTGAATCCGACGCCCTTGGGCCGGATTCCTCCCAGGCAATGCGACCATTCGTCGCACGCTTGACCAAAATCAAACCGATAGGATGGAGGTTGCTGCCTAGCAGCATTCCAGTCTGCTGCTTTGCAGCATTTCCCACCTTTCCATCCAAGGCTGTACGTGAAACACCCCCTCCTTGCGACCCTTACGCGCATATTTGGCGTCGGCGCGGTCATGCTGCTTGGCGGCTGCAACATGGAAATCCTCTCCCCCAAGGGAGATATCGGCATCCAGGAAAAGACGTTGCTGCTGACGGCGACCGGGCTCATGCTCATCGTTGTCATTCCCGTCCTCATCATGATCGTGGCTTTTGCGTGGAAGTACCGCGCTTCCAACACCAAAGCCGACTACCAGCCCAAGTGGGCTCACTCCACGGCAATCGAAGCCGTCGTCTGGACCGTCCCTTGCATCATCGTGGCGATCCTGGCCGTGATCACCTGGCGCTCCACGCACGCGCTGGATCCCTACAAGCCGCTCGTGTCCGAACACAAGCCGGTGACCATTGAGGTGGTCTCCCTGGATTGGAAGTGGCTCTTCATCTACCCCGAGTACGACATCGCCACGGTCAACGAGATCGCGTTCCCCGTGGACGTTCCGGTCAACTTCCGGATCACGTCGGCATCGGTGATGAATTCCTTCTTCATCCCCCAGCTCGGCAGCCAGATCTATTCGATGGCCGGCATGGAAACCAAGTTGCACCTGAATGCGCGCGAAATCGGCACCTACGCCGGCATTTCGGCCAACTACAGCGGCGGCGGTTTCTCGGGCATGCGCTTCAAGGCCCACGCCATGTCGCAGGAAGGATTCGACAACTGGATCAAGGAAGCCAAGGCTTCTCCCACCGCCCTGACCCCCGAGGTCTACGCGGAACTGACCAAGCGCAGCGAGCGCAATCCGGTCGTGAAGTACTCGTCGGCGCCGCCCGCCATGTTTGATTTCATTCTGGGCAGCACGATGAGCAAGATGGCCGGCGTGGACTCCGCCACGTGCACCTCCACGTCGAATAATCTGATCGCAGGAATCAACTAACAATGCTCGGGAAACTCACCCTCGAGGCCATTCCGTACCATGAACCTATCGTCATGGTTACGCTGGCCGCCGTGTGCCTGGGAGGCCTAGCGGTCTTCGGCGCCATCACCTACTTCAAGAAGTGGAAGTATCTCTGGACGGAGTGGCTCACCACCGTCGACCACAAGCGCATCGGTGTGATGTACATCATCGTTGCGCTCATCATGCTGCTGCGCGGCTTTGCCGACGCCATCATGATGCGCACGCAGCTTGCCGTCGCGTCAGCAGACTCGGCCGGCTTCCTGCCCCCGCACCACTACGACCAGATCTTCACCGCCCACGGCGTCATCATGATTTTCTTCATGGCGATGCCCTTCATCACCGGGCTGATGAACATCGTCGTGCCGCTGCAGATCGGCGCCCGCGACGTGGCGTACCCGTTCCTGAACTCGCTGAGCTTCTGGCTGTTCGGCGCCGGCGTCGCGCTGATGATGATCTCGCTGTTCGTGGGCGAATTCGCCGCGACCGGCTGGCTCGCGTATCCGCCGCTGTCCGGGCTGGACTACAGTCCAAGCGTGGGGGTGGATTACTACCTCTGGGCGCTGCAGATCTCCGGTCTGGGAACAACGCTTAGCGGCATCAACTTCATCGTCACCATCCTGCGCATGCGCGCGCCTGGCATGACCCTGATGAAGATGCCGATCTTCACGTGGACCTCGCTGGTCACCAACGTCCTGATCGTCGCCGCCTTCCCCGTGCTGGCCGCGACCCTGGCGCTGCTGACGATGGACCGCTACCTGGGCACGCACTTCTTCACGAACGACGGTGGCGGCAACGTCATGATGTACGTGAACCTGATCTGGATCTGGGGCCACCCCGAGGTCTACATCCTGGTGCTCCCGGCTTTCGGCGTGTATTCGGAAATCGTTGCCACGTTCGCCCGCAAGACGCTGTTCGGCTACAAGTCCATGGTCTACGCCACGGCCGCCATCGGCGTGCTGTCGTTCCTGGTCTGGCTGCACCACTTCTTCACCATGGGTGCGGGCGCCAACGTCAATGCCTTCTTCGGCATAGCGACAATGATCATCTCGATCCCGACCGGGGCGAAGATCTTCAACTGGCTGTTCACCATCTACCGCGGCCGCCTGCGCATCACGACGCCGGTGCTGTGGACGCTGGGCTTCATGATCGTCTTCGTCATCGGCGGCATGACCGGCGTGATGCTGGCCATCCCCGGCGTGTCGTTCGTGCTGCACAACAGCCTGTTCCTGATCGCGCACTTCCACAACACCATCATCGGTGGCGTGGTGTTCGGCTGCATCGCCGGCATGATCTACTGGTTCCCGAAGGCGTTCGGCTTCACGCTGAACGAACGTCTGGGCCGCTACTCGTTCTACTGCTGGTTCGTCGGTTTCTTCCTGGCCTTCATGCCCCTGTACATCCTGGGCTTCAAGGGCATGACGCGCCGCCTGAACCACTACGACAACCCCGAATGGCAGCCGTACCTGCTGGTCGCGCTGGCTGGCGCCGCGCTGATCATGCTGGGCATCTTCTTCCTGCTGCAGCAAGTGTTCGTCTCCGTGCGTCAGCGCAAGCAGAACCAGGACGTCACCGGCGATCCCTGGGATGGCCGCACCCTGGAATGGTCGATCTCGTCGCCCGCGCCTTTCTACAACTTCGCCCACGTTCCTCACGTCGATGAACTGGACCAGTTCTGGGAAGACAAGCAAAGCGGCAAGGCCTACAAGCGCCCGGCCAAGTACGAAGACATCCACATGCCGAAGAACACCGCCGCTGGTGTCTGGATTGGCGCCTTTGGCCTGGTCATGTGCTTTGCGCTGATCTGGCACATCTGGTGGCTGTCGATCGCCGGCCTCGTGGGCATGATCGGTTCGTTCATCGTTCGCGCCTATGACCGCGACGTCGACTACTGGGTCCCGGCCGCGGAAGTCGAACGCATCGAAAACGCTCACTTTGACAAAATGCAGAAGGCCGCCTGAGCCATGATTCAAGCCGTAGCCACTCACCCCCACGCGGGTCACGACGATCACGCGCATCACGACGATGGATCCAAGACCGTTTTCGGTTTCTGGGTCTATCTGATGAGCGACTTGCTGATCTTTTCGGTGCTGTTCGCCACGTTCGCGGTGTTGTCCAACGCCACCGCGGGCGGACCGTCCGGCAAGGAACTGTTCGACCTGAACTTCGTCCTGGTCGAAACGCTGTTGCTGCTGGTGTCCAGCTTCACCTTCGGCATGGCCAACCTGAACGTGCACGCCAACAACAAGAGCCGTGCCATGGGCTGGTTGATGGTCACGTTCCTGTTCGGCGCGGGCTTCATCGCGATGGAAATCTATGAATTCCATCACCTGATCAGCATCGGCGCCGGTCCGGGCCGCAGCGCCTACCTGTCCGCGTTCTTCACGCTGATCGGTACGCACGGCCTGCACGTGACCTTTGGCCTGATCTGGATCATCGTCATGCTCGACATGATCCGCCGCCATGGCCTGGACTCGATCAACAAGCGTCGTCTGGCGTGCCTGAGCCTGTTCTGGCACTTCCTGGACATCGTCTGGATCTGCGTCTTCACCTTTGTCTACCTCCTGGGAGCCCTCTGATGTCGCACTCCGCTGCGGCCGCACACGGCCACGACGATCACGCCGCCGATCACGGCAGCCTGAAGTCCTACATCATCGGTTTCGTGCTCTCGCTGCTGCTCACCTTCGGCTCGTTCGGCCTGGTGATGCACGGCGCGCTGTCCCACACCGCCACCATCATTGGCGTGGTGGCGCTGTGCATACTCCAGCTGCTGGTCCAGCTGGTGTACTTCCTGCACATGGGCGCATCGAAGTCGTCCCGCGACAACCTGGCCACGTTTGTCTTCACCGTGATGATCATCTTCATCATCGTCGGTGGTTCGGCCTGGGTGCTGTACAACATGAACGTCAACATGGGCCACGCCATGTAAGACGGCCTGCCGTCAGGCAAGCGGAACAGGCGCCCTCGGGCGCCTGTTTTTTTTTCTGCGCTCAAATGAAAGCCGCGACCGCGCGTGGTGGGCAACACGGCGGCAGCGGGCTGCGCTGCCGGCGCGCCCGCGTGGGTCAGCGCGCCGGGCCGGCAGCCGTAAGGGTCACGTCGGCGCGACGCGCCAGTTCCGCGGCCGTCACGCCAACGAAGGGCTGCACGCGCGCGGTCTGGTTCAGGTCGCACCCCGCCGGGCCTGCGGCCGCATCGAGCACCTGCTTGACCGCGCGTCCGCCCATCGGGCTCACCGGACCGCTATTGCCCAACTGCCAGGCCAGCACATCCGCCACGGCCATGCCGCAACGCGCCGGCGTCCGGGGCCTGCCGCCGTATTCCAGCAACAAGCGCACCTTGTTGTCCTTGCCCAGGCTCAGCATGGTCACGAGCGGCAGCGCGTCCGGCGCGGCAACGCCTTCCAGCCGCAGGTCCGGATCGCTCCGGTCCGTGGGGTCCGCCCCCGCCTTCAACCAGGACTCATATAGATCGTCGGGCAGCCACGGCAGGCCGAGCGGCGCGATCCGGTTGCGCAGCGGCACCGCCGCGTCCGCGGCGGCCGCAAGCGGCACGCCCGCCGCCACCAGGCGGTCGGCGGTGGCGCGCAGCCGCGCGCGCTGACCGTCCCATGCCGCGCTGTTGCCGTCAGCCGCCGCGCGTTGCTCCGCGCGGTTCCACACCGACAGCAGGCTGGACAGCGGCTCCGTGGACAGCGGCGCCTGAGGCGGGCGCGCGGCCTGCACCAATTGATCGATCAGACCCGGCTGAAGATAGCGGGCCGCCAGCGACAGGCCCTCGTCCAGTCCATTGCGGTCCGGCTTCTCTTTCGTCGCGCCGTAGCCGCCCACCGCGGGATCGGCCCCGTGCGCCAGCGCAAACGTCACGCGCTCGGGGACGGGAAAGGTCGCGGCCGGCGTCAGGTCGCCGCCCGGAAATTCGCGCAACGCCGAAAGCAGCGGCGTTTCCCACATGGGGCTGTTTCCGTAATACATGCGGATATAGGCGGCATTGATGTCCGCGCCGCGCGCGAGCAGCTTTTCGGCGAACCAGAAGTTCTTCGGGGTTTGCAGCGCCGCGTGCAGCAGCGAGCGCCCATTCTTTTCGCGCGCGTTCGGATTGGCGCCCTTTTCCAGCAGGTAGACCAGGTTGTCCTTGCTGTCGCTGTAGTAAGAGATGCGGCGCATCAGCAGCGGCGTGCCGTTGGAGTCCAATGCATCCACCGGCGCGCCCGCGGCAATCAGCATGTCGGCCAGCGCGTAGCGCTCTGCGGCCGGGCGGGTGTCCTTGGCGTCGGGCAATGCGCTGGCCACCAGCGAGAACCCGTTGTCAGGGCCATCCGCCTTCGCGCCCGCATCCAGCAGCGCGCGCACCATCTCGAGCTGTTTGCGCGACACGGCCACGGCCAGCGCGGACCTGCCGTGTTCGTTCACGCCATTCGGATCCTGACCGCCGGCAAGCTCGGCGCGCACCGCGTTCACATCACCGGCCTGGATCGCCTGAAAGATCGCCAGGCGCGGACGGCAGGCCGACGCATCAAGCGCCGGGGTTTCCAGCGCGGCGCCGATGCGGGCGGCAACATTGCCGGGAATGGCTTCCTTGGCCGCAAGGCGCCGCGTGCAATACAGCCGGTAGTCCTCGCGCGCCAGCGCCTCGTAGTAGGCGCGTTCCTCGCGCGACGTCTCGCGCTGCTTCCAGCGGGCGTCGGCGCGGTTCAGGTAGGCGGCGGTGCGCGACGGATCGCGCCGCAGCACGTCGGTCAGGATTCGGTCCGCCTGCGCCGTGTCGCCCGACTCGGCCAGCCAGAAGCCGTAGTCGTTCAAGGCGGTCGTCATCTCGGCGTCCTTGCCAGCCGGATCGATCTCGCGATAATCCTGCGCCATCACAAAACGGCGCAGATCGGCCAGCGCCCGCTGGAACTCGGCCGTCTTGGCACGCGGAATGGCGCGCGCCACCTGATGCAGGGTTCGGAACGTGGCCGTCACATCCGGCGCCGTCTGGTGCTCGAAGCGCACCTGCGCGGGAAACGCGTCCAGCCGCGAGGGATACTCGCGCAGGACCGCCTGCAGCGTCGTCATGGCCTGCGCCCGGCGCGCCTCATCCCACGGCCGGCCGCTCGTGACCACGGCAAGCTGCACGTCCGCATTCACGGATGCAGCCTCGCCCTTGCCGTCCACCAGAAACCCTGTGGCCTTGCTGGCCGGGGTGCGGTGATCGGCCAGGCCGACCCAATAAAAGGCTTCGCCTGCGCGCGGCGACCTGACCGCCACATTCTCCTCTCGCGAGGCCGTCCAGCCTTCGGGGTCGATCACCAGCGGCTGCGACCGGAAATCCAGCCGGAAGTCCTTGCCTCCCTCGCGCACATAGCGGTACAGGTACAGGCGGTTCTCCATCTGCCCGACCAGCACCACGTCCTTGACGTTCTCGGTACCCCAAACCCGGCGCTCGGGTTCGCGCAGCGGATAGCGCGACAGGCGGATCGATTCGATGACCGCGCCGATGTCGGATGCCAGGGCCGGTGGCGGCGCTGCCGCCATGCCGGCCAGCGTCAGCGCGACGGCGCCAAACAGACGGGTGACAACGGGGCGGAACGGGCGCGGCATGTACAGGAGACGTCGGCAATGAAAGGGATGCCGATGATACCCGTCCCCACTGCACACCCTCGGGTATGTCCCAACGGGGATTGACCCGTAGATGGCACAAACCCGCCGATTATTCGTTATATAGTCGCCCCTACATTGTTTAGTTAACACCTTAGCAAACCGATTCCGCAGCAGATCATCATGGACGCCGAGCCCGTGCCGACCTTTACTCCCGACCCCCGCATCGCCGATCGGGCCCAACGGTTTGCCGACGCCTTGTTGCGTCACGCGCCTCCCGTCCATCCCGATGCCGGCTTTTTTGCCGCGGTCCTGGGTACCAGCATCGCGCACGAGGACCTTGCCCGTAGCGGCTTGTCGCCCGCCGAACTGAAGGACCTTCTGGACTATCTGTTCCCCGGCGCCCTGACCGGATTCGACACCTCCCTGTCCGCGCTGCGCGAACAGTTCGCCGCCTATGTGGGCAAGGGCGCCAGCGATCCGCAACCCGGGTTCACGCTACTGATGCGCGTGCTGCTGGACGCCTACCGCGCGCCCGGCCCCGAGACGACCCAATGGGTCAGCAGCATCCTCGCGCACGCCTGCCTGCGGCCCGATCACCTGTGGCGCGACCTGGGCCTGTCCGGACGCGAAGACGTCACCGTGCTGCTCGCGCGCCACTACCCCGGACTGGTAAGCCGCAACGTCGACAACATGCGCTGGAAGAAATTCCTGGCCTACTCCGCCTGCGAACACGCCGGCCTGCCCGGCGCAGCCGCGCCCGGATGCGGCGACTGCGAGGACAGCGAGTTCTGCTATCGGGCCGCGGCATAAGCAGCGGGGCGGGCCATATTTGACCCGCCCGGGCCAAATATGGCCCGGTCTCTTATCTTATGAATCAACGGCTTACGATGAGCCGGGTCAAAACTGGCCCGGCTCATCGCGCAAACACGCGCGTGGCCGGACAAAGACGGCGGCCGCGTGCAGCGCATTCGGCGCTTTTTGTTCGTAGAGCGTTGATTTCACTGCAGTATTTTTCGCTTCGCCAAACCTGGCACGGATTTCGCATATGTCGTTGCATCCCACCTTCGGGATGCTTCTGGCCCCACCGGGCCCAACGACGACACAGGAATCCGTCATGCCTACTCCCGCCTATATCAGCATCACCGGCAAGACCCAAGGCAACATCACCCAGGGCGCCTTCACCGCCGACTCGGTCGGCAACGTCTACGTGGAAGGCCACGAAGACCAGATCCTGGTGCAAGAGATCGAGCACCGCGTCAACACCCCGACCGACCCGCAAAGCGGCCAACCCTCCGGCCAGCGCGTGCACAAACCCTTTACGTTCACCAGCGCGCTGAACAAGGCGACGCCGCTGCTGTACCAGGCCCTGGCCGCCGGCGAAATGCTGCCCAAGGTTGAAGTGAAGTGGTACCGCACTTCCATTGACGGCAAGCAGGAGCACTTCTTCACCACCGAACTGGAAGACGCCACGATCGTGGACATCACCAGCGTCCTGCCGCATGCGCAGGACCCCAGCAAGGCGGACTACACCCAGCTCATCAAGGTGGCCATGGCGTATCGCAAGATCACCTGGACGCATGCGATCGCCGGCACGGAAGCTTCGGACGACTGGCGCAAGCCGCTGGAAAGCTAAGCCGGGCGCGCCGGGCCGCGCCAATCGCCGCACGGCCCGGCGCCTTCGCGCTCATCGCGCCTCACAGGCGCCGGAGTTGCCCACACCGGTAACTCAGTCCTCTTCTTGACCATCTGCGGCCATAACGATTGCCCCAATCGTCATGGCCGCACAGGATACCGAGATGCCCCGTTTATCCGACATGCGGTTCACGTTCGCCCCCATCGCTGCCAGCGCCAACTTCGAAGTGATCGAATTCACGCTCGACGAAGCGCTCTCCTCGACCTACCAACTGCGCGTGGAGCTGTCCAGCTTTGACCCCGCGGTGGACTTTGGCGCGCTGCTGGACCAGCCTGCGCTATTCACGATCTGGCGCGGCGACACGCCCGTGCGGCACGTGCACGGCGTCGTCACCGGTTTCGAGCAAGGCGATACCGGTTTCCGAAGAACACGCTACCGCGCGGTCGTCGAACCAGCCTTGGCGCGCACGGCGCTCTGCTCTGACTGGCGCATTTTCCAGCAGCAATCCGTGCCCGAGATCCTCGAGCAGATCCTCAAATCCCATGGCATCACCGACTACGAACAGGTCGCTACCAACGAGCACCTGGCGCGCGAGTACTGCGTGCAGGCGGGCGACACCGACCTGCAGTTTCTCGATCGACTCGCCGCTGAAGAAGGCTTGTTCTACCGGTTTGTCCATTCGGACCACGGCCACCGCCTGATCCACGGCGACCGCATCTACGTGCATGGGACGATCGACGGCGGTCCCGTGGCTTACAACCCGACGCCCGGAGGCGACCAGCCGGAACCCGCACTGCACCGCTTCACCTACGCCGAGCACGTGCGCACCGCGCGCCAGACGCACCGCGACTACACCTACACGCATCCGCAGTACGACCAGGAACATTCTTCGGTCACGCGCGACATGCCCCATCACTCCACCCGCTACGAACGCTACGACTATCCCGGCCGCTACAAGCGCGACGAAGCCGGCAAGCCCTTCACCCAAAGCCGCCTGCTGGGCCTGCGCCGCGATGCGCGCATGGCCACGGTCGAGGGCGACGACGCGCGGCTCGTGCCCGGAGTCGCGTTCGACCTGACCGGCCATCCGCGAGAGGACTGGAACCACGGCTGGCGGCCGGTGCGCATGCGCCATCACGGCGTGCAGCACACGAGCCAGCAGGAAGAAGCCGCAGAAGCCCTGCAAGGAACCCAGTACCGCTACACCGCCGACATCATCCCGGACCGCGTGGACTGGAAGCCGGAACCCGCTCGCAAACCGCGCATCGACGGCCCGCAAATCGCGTCGGTGGTGGGTCCCGCCAACGAAGAAATCTACTGCGACGACTACGGCCGCGTGAAGGTCCAGTTCCCGTGGGACCGCCTGGGCAGGCACGACGAACACAGCTCCTGCTGGATCCGCGTCTCGCAAAACTGGGCAGGCGCCGCGTGGGGCCACATGGCGATTCCGCGCATTGGACAGGAAGTGATCGTGGACTTCCTGGATGGAGATTGCGATCAGCCCATCATCATCGGACGCACGTATCGCGCGACCCACCTGCCCCCCTACGAATTACCGCAGCACAAGACGCGGATGACGATCAAGAGCAAATCGCACAAAGGCGACGGGTACAACGAGCTGCGTTTCGAGGATGAACTGGATCAAGAAGAGATCTACGTTCATGCGCAGAAGGACCAGAACATTCACGTCAATAACGACGAGACGACGTTTGTGGGAAATGACCGCAGCGAACGGGTTCAACACGATGAAACCATTGCTGTCGGACACGACCGCAAGGAAACGGTTGGCAACGATGAACACGTCACCATCGGGCAGGACCGGCGTCACACCGTCGGACGTGACGACTTCCTTGATCTCGGACGCAACCATATCATCCGGACAGCCAAGGATCGGATCGAAGATGTCGGCAACCATCGGATCGACAAGACCGCGGCCAATCATTCGATTGATATCGGCGGAAACGCCGAGGTCACCGTCCAAGGGCACCATCAGCTCAATGCCGGGAAGCGCATTGAAAGAAGAACAGTGCTCTATGAGCTGCAAAGCAGCGAAAAGGCCGTGCTGCGAGGACCGGGCGGCGCAATCACGATCGACGACAGCGGCATCACGCTGCAAGGTATTGCCATCAAGCTGAAGGGTCCCATCAGCCAATTGGGCGGCTCGGGCAACCAATTAAGCATCAAAGGCATTGCCGAACAAGGCCGCGCCCTCAATTCGTTGTGCGCCATGCGGGCAGACGGGACGTGCCCGCTCGAACACTGCCCCTGCGGCCGGGCAGGGGCGGGCCAATGACTCTGTCTCGCACGACACCCGACGCGCTCGCCGCGATCGCTGAACAAGAGCCTCACTATTACCTGCTCCTGGACGGCGGACTCGCAACCGGCCTGGAAGCCGAGGTCTCCGCGCTCGATCACCGCATCTGGCATGCGTGGGTCTACAGCGAGACCGAGTATGACGCGCAGTGTCGTGATGGACCTCTGCTCGTGCGTGCGCATTCCGATACGCCCTTGCTGCAGTCGTTCACGACAGACTGGCCGCCCAGACACCTGGGCGGGCTGCTGCTATCACGCCATCCCTTCGAAGTCGTCCTGAATCACCTTCGCTGCTTGCGGCACGCGAGTCTGCCAGATGGCACACAGACATTGCTGCGTCTGCACGAGCCACGAACATTGCGCGGACTGATTCAAGGCATGGACCACCAAGCCACGGACAGCCTTCTCGGCCCCGTGAATAGCTGGCACTGGTGCGAATGGAACGAGGGAAAGGGCGAGTGGTATCGACTCGAACACGGTAATCCCGGAAACGGACAGACTGCAGACGCCTCCCTGTTGCTGACGACCACCCAACTTCACGCATTGCGTGCGCACCAGATCGAATATCGCGACACCCAGTTTTCGCGCCGCCTGCTGGCAGCCAATATCCCCGCCCTCGAGTGCGTTGACGAACTCACCATGCTTACCTATGTGCGACAGCACACCGCTGTCGCCGCGTCGCGCGGATTTGAAAACGATGAAGACCTGTACGGTTATCTCTATGTGTACTTCGGCTATCACGATCAACTGTTCGCGGAGCAAAGCCCGCTGGCCCGCATCATGAGCCAACCGGATGTGCCCGCCTGGCGCCGTGTGCGAAACGCTCATGCCTTCATGAAGGGTGCGGGCTGATGATCGTCATCTCCAAAACCGCGAGAGAACTGAGCAACTGCACGGCCAGCGATTCCGCTGAGTCGTCTCGTCAGTGCAATAAGGTCATTCCCTTCTACCCGCTCAGATATGCCCTTGCCCCGGCGGAAAAGGCCGGTTACGCCTATACCCACAAAAATCTGGAACGCGGATTTCCTGTCCTTGCCAGCAGCCAATACGTGCTGCGCAGCTTGCGCGACGACGACGGCTTTCTCTACATCCTCGATCCGGACAATCGCGAGCAGATCCTGTGCTTCGTCTATCGCAGCCCGGATGGCGAGACAAATGGCGGCAAGCGCAGACCCGCCAGCTTTCAGCGGCTTCAGCTCGACGAGGCGTTTCGCGCGACGGGGCTGGTGGGCGAGCTACTGCCGTTTCCCTATATTCCCGCTTATCACCATGAGCCGAAGATTGTCACGATCTGGTTCGCCGACACGCTCTTGAGCGCCCGCAAGCTCACCGCGATCCATGACGGCTCTACCGCCGCGCTCGGTACATTCGGATCGTCGGTCGATTTGACGCCCTGGCTCACCGCATTCGCCCAAGACCTCAATCCGGAGCAAGCGCCTGAGGTTCCCCACACCCTGCGCCTGGAAGACATTGCGGATCAAAAGCCCATCGGATTGGACGGCGCAACCGTCTCCTGGTCCGAATATGCCGACGGCGTGCTTGCGCCCTCAGTGGCAGCAATGCGCATGGCGCAAGGCCCGGGCAGTGCAAGATTGGCAGTGGTGCTGCACGACCCCGTCGGCATGGCCAGCGAACTGAATCACCGCATCGACGGCGTGCTGCAGCAATGGAGCACATACAACGAGCATGCCGCTCGCCTGCGCTGGGTCAGTGACGCGATCGAAGCGCTTGGCAACAACGTGGCCCGCGAGGCAGAGCTCCAGACGCTCTCGAACGACGCGGTCGGCAGCGCGCTACCGCCAGGCGTGACCGGAGGCGCAGCCAACGCGGCGCGAGCGCGTGCGTACGAAAAGGGCCTCGCCGCCAAGCGCAAGCTGTTCATGGAGTCCGTGGACGAGAAAGCCAGGGCAGAGTTTCTGAAGAACGATGCGCCCACGGTGGGTCGTTATCAGGAGTGGCTGAATGCCGCGGCGGCGGATCTGGTTCCGTGGGGAACAACGTATAACGGACCAGGCGCACTGTCGGCGACGGTGGCGAATCTTTACGACTGGACGGATCCCACCAACTTCGCAGCGGGCCGCGCAGCCGTGGTTCGCACGTTATTCGGCCTGATCTGCTGCACGCCAGGCACGCAGGCGCTCACGCAGCAATTGACACCCGACGGACCGCGAGAAGGCACGCTGCTGGCGTATGCCTTGACAGGCTATCCAAAAATTAGCGCGTGGGCGGCGACGCGTCGGGTATTTGAAGCCACGTCGGATCACCTTGCCACCCAGGCGCTGAATGACCTGGGCGTCCTCGTCAAGGAAGTGATGCCCGACCCAGCATCCAGGCAACTCACTGCCCTGGCCATGCTGGCGTTGACGAACGGAAAATCGTCGATGACGGGAAGTGCCATTTGGAGCAGTCGATACGCCGCCCTTTTCGAGGTCGCCGAGGGCCGGCTGGCAATCCCCCAACAAATCGCCACGCGCGACATCCCGGAACTGCTGCGGCGCGAGGCCAATTTAACGGGCCCGGTCAAATTCCGCATCAGCCCGCTCGCTCAGGGAGCCAAGGATTATGTAACTATCGTCCGCCTTACCTCTGCGATTGAGATCGCTGATATCTCCGCGATTCGAGAGCTCGCCCCAAAGCTGTCATCCAGGCTGTCGTTATGGCATGGGACGAAAGTGAGCCTGGGCGGATTAAACGCTCTTACCTCGGTCACCAACACAGCCACTGCGTTGAATCAACTCTCGGCAGCCGATCAATCCGCGTTGGTGAACAGCTTGAATGTCACGGGAAACCTGCTCGGCATCGGCTGGGCAACAAAGGGATTAACTGCGGCTGTACTACTTCGACAACGGGACATCTTGGCATTAAGCGGAAATGCAGCGAACGCAGAAGCATTCAATAGACTGGCCCACCGGGCCGATCGATGGGCCCTCGCATTGGCAGCGGCCTCTGCAACAGTCTTTGCCTTGAAGGACCTACTTGCAGTTGGTCGGCAGGGTCAGGCCGAAGGAAAGGTAACCGTAGCGGGAATTGCAGTTCAGGGAGCTTCAGCGGCAATCGGCTTTGCTCACCTTCTAGCAAAGGTTTGGACGGAGGCGCTGGCAACTCATGGCGCGAGCGCCGCTGCCCAATTGGCAGGAAGAAGGGCAATTGCTGGCGTCATGGGCCGAGTAGCCCTATGGTTTGCCGCTGCCCCCGTGGGCCTGATCATCTCCGCGTTGCAACTGTCTTACGCCTGGAACCAGACTCGTCTCGACAAGGCAAAAGTGGCTGATTGGATCAGCCAAGGATGCCTTGGACTCAGCCCTACGTTCACGGGACCGAACGAACAGAAGGCGTACTACGAGCTCTTTATGACGCCGAAGGTCGACTCCAGTTACCAATTCAGAAATATCGTGCTTGAGCACATAACGCCTCGATTTGGCTTACCACGGGCCCAGCGAAATATCGCCATTCTCCTGCCCGGCTGGCAGCCGCAGATCAGCTCCTACACCGTCACCCAGCACGTGCTCTTCGGCGTCATGACGGAATCCGTTTCCAATGATCCGACAAACGTGGAGCAAAGGAATGGAAATGGGTACCTGCAGATGAAAGCGCACAACCTTGCGGGCAACACCGTCGTGCGCTATTGGCCGAACGGCTTTACACAACCAGACCTGGTATTGGAGATGACCCACTGATGACCGAATTGCAGCCGAGCCACAACTTCGATGAGATGCTGGCCAATTTGAAAGCCGCACCAGACTGGCAAAAACTTCCCGATATCCGCCTTGCAATGTCGCCGCAGCACGTCACGTTCGTAGACGATTTGTCTGACAAGACGATGTTTAACGAGCGTTACATGGAGAGTCACGTCTTCGTTGGGAAAATGGCATTTGCGCTATACGGGACGTGCGGCGCGTTCGTCGCTACATCAACGGTCCTGGCTATTGCCATTACGCATGATGTCCTTGCGAAAAAAAGTTTGGGCGACATCGCTTTCCAGTACGGGATAATGGTTGTCTTCGCTGTCCTGATGGTCGCATTGGCATACTTTTTCGGCAGATCCGAGCCGGCTTGTGTTCGGTTCAATCGGCAAGCCCAGTTGGTCCACATATATCAGAGCCCTGGAAAGGCGATCACTGCCGCATGGCGCGAGGTTCATCCTTTTACCAAGTTCAGGCCACCCGGCGAAGGTTCGTTTTCGCTCAAACTCGTCTTTCGCATCGGCACCGCAAATTGGGTGGTAGCTCCAGGCGCATTCGATTTTGGTGACGACTCGTCCTTATCAGACAACCTCCTTCGCCTGGAATTTCTGCGCCGATACATGGCCGAGGGCTTAGGTTCCATACAGCCAGATCCGGCGCGCAGCGCGTACAAACCCAGCGGGTTCTCAAAAGCCGTCTCGCTTAAAGATGACCATCTGATCACGTTTCTGTTTGCAAAACTCGTGGCCCTTCCCGGCTACTACCTGGCCGGCGGCCCGCTCATAGATCGATATCTTTTGCGCCGTGCCTCGAATCTGCAGTGGCCTGCCGAAGTCGAACAGCTTTGCGCCCAAGGCGCCGACCTGAGCGGTTATGACACGACGCCCGTGCAAGCAAACAAAAGCATATTCCACCGATTCAACGGTCAAGGCTTCGACCTGGTCGACATCAATGGAACCGTGCTCGGCTGAACGACATACAGAGATTCCCTCCGCCATGTCTCCGGCATTACCTAACAGCATCGGAACTATCCCGGAAGGACTCATGCAACTCTTCCTTTCTGCTTCATGTCGGCAGCGCAGACACCGCGTCTGCGCAGCGGGCGTCCGGTTCCAAGAACGCGCACCCATTCGCCACTTCGACGCGAACTAGCTCATGTCCAACCAAAATGCTCTGCTCACTTTTAAAGAAATGCTGTCCAACCTGCGGGCACGATCAGACTGGCAATCGCTACCTGATATCCGTATCGCAATGTGGCCTGGCCAGGTGAGCTTTTCCGACGATCTCTCAGATCGGAGTCTGTTTAACGAGCGATACATAGAGAGCCGGATCTTCGTCGGAAAGCTGGCTTTTGTTCTCTATCTCGTATCCGGCGCATTCATCTTCACGACGAGCGCGTTCGTGTGGCTCATGTTCGACTGGATATCAGGCGGCGGGTCTGTGGCAGAGGGGCTGGTGCTGCACTGGGACATGGGCGCCTTTGGACTGTTCAGCCTCGTTTTAGGATATGCGCTAAGCAGAATTACACCTGCTTGCGTCCGGTTCAATCGCCAAGCTCAGGCCGTTCACATCTACAACGGAAAGAACAAGGCAACTACGGTTTTGTGGCGAGATGTCCACGCGTTTACCGAATTCAGCGCGTCCGCGGACGGTAAGTTCACCCTTCGACTCGTGTTCAAGACGGAGCCCTCCGGCCTCGCCATGACCTCCGGCGCTTTCGATGTGGCTGATGAGTCAGCGCTCGTCTCGAACCTGACCCGCCTCGAGTTTCTTCGTCGCTACATGGCCGGGGGCCTTGCATCCATTCAGCCCGATCCGCATTGCGTTTCCGCCCAGCCAAGCGGGTTCACACCGCCCGTCATGCTGAAAGACGACGGTTTGATCGACTTCCTCATCGCAAAATTTGTAGTGCTGCCGGCGTACTTATTGGCGGGCGGCCCGCTGATCGATCGTTATCTACTGCGGCGCGCTGCCGACGCTCAGTGGCCAGCCGAGGTTGAACGCCTGTGTGCCACAGAAGCCGATCTGAGCGGCTACGACACGGCTCCCGTGCAGGCCCATGAACACGTGTATCACCGATTCAACGGCCGAGGATTCGACTTGGTCAATTTGCAAGGTGAAGTGATCGGTTGAAGACGGAATGTCTTGCATCCACATCACGGATTTTTGCCTGGTATTGAACACCCCATGAAAGGAGCTCGCATGCAGCCCATCGTCTTAGTCGGCCATCGCCACGCCTGCCCCACTCACGGCCGCGGCACTGTCATTACCGGCGCCGCGCAAGCCCACGTCAACGGCCGCCCCATCGCGCGGGTCGGGGACAAGATCAGCTGTGGGGCAGTGATCGTGACCGGGTCGTCCACTGCCACGCTGGAGGGACGGGCCATCGCCCGGCTGGGCGACACCACGAGCCATGGTGGAGTATTGGTCGAGGGAGAATCGGCGTGGCTGGTGGACTGAGGGCATCAAAACCAATAAGTCGCCCCCACCCCAACGCCGGCATTCCGGCCGGGCGCCGGTTCGTAGTAGCGTCCGTTCGCTTCGTTGACGATCACCGTACCCGCGTAGTCGCGATCGACCAGGTTGTCGACGGGGGCGTAGGCGTTCAGTTTCCGGGCGCCGCGGCGGTTGATGTAGCCGATGCTCGCGGTCGCCCCGGAATCGGTCTGGATGGCTGGTGGACCGATACCGAAATTGGGCTCCCAGAATTCAGGCTGCGCACTCTGACGCGCAATCACACCGGAATCTCCGCGTCCATATCGCTATCGCTATCGACCTCCTGCGCGCTGCTCCGTTGGATCCTTCTGAACACGGAGCGGCAACTACTTCGAGCCGCCCTGCCCGTTCTCGTTCGCCAACGTGGTGCGCCCACTGCTGCTTCGGCTCGCGCTCGCAGGATAGTTTTGCCAAGCCATTCGTAGACGAGGCGACCGAACTACGAAAATTGTATGAAGCTTTGAGGACGGTGAACTGAATGTATTTTATCGAAGCGCAGGCCTGGGCAATGCAGACAACGGCAACATTACGCGGGGAGTATGAGGATGGCATTAAGGTAGCTACAGCGGATGAAAAGGAGCTTAAGGCCAATATCGGGAAAGAATTTGTACGGGAGATCGGCATTGATGAGAAAGTCAGCGAGCATCCCAGTGCTGCAGGGTCTATCTACGCGTTTAACGATATCTATATCGAGCTTCGAGCTGGCGCACTTCAAGATAAGCGTGGTTTCCTTACGCTATTCACTTTGCCGGCGCTCTATCTAGTGTTGACGCTGCTGGAGATGAGTAGCATTTTCAGCACAGTATGGTGGACTCACGTCTATCCATGGTCGAGCAGGCCGGCAGATGCGGGCGACTACATTGCCGCTCTTGCGTTGCCCCTGATAACGCTGGTGCTGATTCTCGTGCTTCGCCGATTTGCATGGCGCTGGCTACGCCTCGAGAACTTTGTTCAACGCCGTCTGCTGATCCGCTTCAATCGCATTACTCGCCAGGTGTATCTGCACCGCCCTCGATACGCCGGTGGAATTGCGGTCCTCGCATGGGAACAGGTCTCGGCGGAAGCTGGGGTGGGCAAGCCTGAGGTTGCCGGCACGGGCACTCAGCTTTTGCTGGCCTGGACGCAGGACATGACGGGACTGCCTCACAGTCACCTCATGTTTGTGGGCAAGACGGCCGATGGGACCAGTGACTTGGTCAATCTCTGGGAGTTCATTCGGCGATACATGGAAGAAGGCCCCGATTCCGTACCGCGCCCCCGCAGACTGCTGACCAAGCTGCCTTGGCCTTGGCTGTCGCTCGCGGCCCCCTGGAGCTTCCTTAAGCCGCTCTGGCGAGCTGGCCAGCGGCGGCTAGTCGTTTGGCTGTCGGTGTTGCTATCTCCCGTCATGTTGATTCATACAGCAGGGCATTGGATTTCGCTGCTTCTGTGTTGGGAGCCGCGCTGGCCCAAGATCATTCGCCAAGCGGGACTTCCTGGAAAACCGTGCCCCCCCCTGTCGGTGGCAGCCGACTGGCCACCTGTTCCCCCACCGACGAGCGCTCCTCATGCCCATACGGGGCGTCTATGAACAAACCATTTGTTGTGTTGAGCGATTCCACCACACACGCCGGGAAGGTGGTCTCAGCGACGACCGGCTTTACCGCAGGAGGCTCACCCGTGGCAGGGTATGGAGATGCCGTTCATTGCCCCCTCCACGGTGCCACTTCAATCATTGCTAGTTGCGCCGGCTTCCAAAGTAACGGCAAGACCCCTGCCCGCGAGGGTGACAGCACTTCGTGTGGCGCCATACTAGTTGCGTCTCAGCGCGGCGTGAGCGCAGGAAGCTAGCCGTACTGGAGGGCAAAGACTGATGCCGCACCCAAAACCCCTACTCACGTTTCAACAAATGCTGGCCAACCTGAAGGCGCGTCCGGATTGGCAGGCGCTTCCGGACATACGGATTGCCATGTGGCCGCAGCAGGTCAGCTTCTGCGACGACATCTCGGACGAACGGTTATTCAACGGCCGAGGCTTCGACTTGGTCAATTTGCAAGGTGAAGTGATCGGTTGAGGACGGAATGTCTTGCATCCACATCACGGATTTTTGCCTGGTATTGAACACCCCATGGAAGGAGCTCCCATGCAACCCATCGTCCTAGTCGGCCATCGCCACGCCTGCCCCACTCATGGCAGCGGCACCGTCATTACCGGCGCCGAGCAAGCCCACGTCAACGGCCGGCCCATCGCGCGGGTTGGGGACAAGATCAGCTGTGGGGCAGTGATCGTGACAGGGTCGTCCACTGCCACGCTGGAGGGACGGGCCATCGCCCGGCTGGGCGACACCACGAGCCATGGGGATGTATTGGTCGAGGGAGAATCGGCGTGGCTGGTGGACTGGGGGCATCAAAACCGATAAGTCGCCCCCACCCCAACTCCCGCATTCCGGCCGGGCGCCGGTTCGTAGTAGCGTCCGTTCGCTTCGTTGACGATCACCGATCCCGCGTAGTCGCGATCGAACAGGTTGTCGACGCGGGCGTAGGCGTTCAGTTTCCATTGGCCCACCTGCTTCACGTAGCCGACGCTGGCAGCGGCCACGAAGTAGGCGGGTGCGTCCGCGTTGTTGGCGTCGTTGACGTAGATCTTGGACAGGTAGCGGCCTTCCACGCCTGCTTGCCAGCCTTCGGGCGGCGCCCAGGCCAGGGACGCGAAGGCCGCCTGGCGTGCGATGCCCGGGATCTTGTTGCCGGCGCGGATGTTGCCCGAACCGTCGTCGGCGTAGCGGGCGTTGAGCAGCGTGTAGGCCACTTGCGTGCGCCAGTGCTGCGCGAATTCTCCGGACCAGCTCATTTCCAGCCCATCGCGGCGTGTGCGGCCGGCGTTCTGGTAACTGGTGCGGCCGCCTGAACTGCCGGCGGAGACGATCTCGTCGTCGGTGCGGGTATGAAAGACTGCAGCCGTCAGCAGGCCGCCTGCCATGCGCGCCTTGATGCCGGCTTCAAGGTTGGTGCTGACCGACGGCATCAAGCCGAAGTTCAGGCCCGGGTCGCCGTCGGGCCGGTACGAGATTTCGTTCAGCGTCGGCGTCTCGAAACCGCGCCCATATGAGGTGTAGACGCTGACGTCGTCATTGACGGCGTAGCGCAGCGCGGCGACGGGCAAGGCCTTGCGGTAGCGCGCGCTGCCGCTGTCGTCGGCGTTGCCGGGGGTGATGTAGTGGTCGTCGGAATCGAAGCGGACCGTGCTGTATCGCAGGCCGGCGTCCAGCGTCCAGCGGTCCGCGAAGTTCCAGGACGCCTGGACATAGGGGTCGGCGTTGTAGACGCGGTTGGTCTCGTCGCGCCGCAGGGCGCCCTGCACGCCGAGTTGCCGGCTGGAGCCCGCGCCAGTGAAGTTCTGGTAGCCCTTGCGGTCTTCCTGCATGGCGTCGTAGGCAAAGCCGCCGATCAGGGTCAGCGCCCGGCCGCCCAGGGCAAGCTCGGACGTCCAGCGCACGTCGGCGCCGCCATATTCGCGTTTGAGGTCGATGACGCCGCCGGCTTGCGTGGGTGGGATTTGCACCGCGGGAGGAATCGACTGGTACTGCGTCGTGTCGCGCTGGCCGTAGTAGACCATCACGCGCAGCGCGTTGCGGCCGTCGACCTGGTGGTCGAAGACCAGCCCGCCCTGCGTCTGCTTTACCGTTTTGCGCGTGTTGTATTGCTCGGCAAGTGGCGCGCTGCG
Organism: Achromobacter sp. Root170; assembly: GCF_001428165.1. Taxonomy (NCBI): domain Bacteria; kingdom Pseudomonadati; phylum Pseudomonadota; class Betaproteobacteria; order Burkholderiales; family Alcaligenaceae; genus Achromobacter; species Achromobacter sp. Root170. The sequence continues at coordinate 151,627 of NZ_LMHN01000017.1, read as the reverse complement.
CGGGTCGTCCTGGAACTGCTGGTAGGTCAGGCCCAGCGGATCCTGCGCCTTCAGGTCGACGCTGTTGACGACCAGCGTCAGGCGGCTGTCGTCATTCAGTTGCAGGCCGAGCTTTGCATTGCCCAGATTCTTGCGGGCGGCGCTGTGGTCGCGATAGCCGTCGGTGGTGAAGCGCGACAGGTCCAGCACATAGTCCAGTTGACCGGCACCCGTGCCCGACACCCCGCTTGCCATCGCGCCATAGCGCCATGTGCCATAGCTGCCGCCCCATCCGCTGGCGGTGATCTCGGGCGGGTCGGCGCCGTCCTGCGTGAAGACCTGGATGACACCGCCGGATGAGTTGCCATACAGCGCCGAGAACGGGCCGCGCAGCACCTCGACGCGGTCGATGGAGCCGATGTCGATATTGGAGGTCTGCCCCTGGCCATCCGGCATCGTTGCGGGAATGCCGTCCACGTAGAGGCGCACGCCCCGCACGCCAAACGTGGAGCGCGCGCCAAAGCCGCGGCTGGATATCTGCAGGTCTTGCGCATAGTTCTGGCGGTTCTGAATCTGCAGGCCCGGCACGCTTGCCAGCCCTTCAGACAGGTTGATGCCCGGCTGCTGCCAGCGCATGGCGCTGCCTTGGACGACGTCGACCGAAGCCGGCGTCTCCAGCACCTCGGTGCCCAGCCGTGTGCCGGTCACCACCACGGGGGCCAGCGTGTCGGCCTGCGCCAGCGCGGTGGCAGCCGGCGCAAGCGCCAGTATTGTGCCCGCCGTCCACCGCCAGGTCCCGCTGTCCCGCCATTGCCGCTGTACCAAACTTCTCTCCTGTGCCTGGGCGGGAATGGGTTCTAATACCCGCCATGGAAAATACGCAAGACATCGAACGCCGGCTGTTGGACCTGGAGGTCAAGGCCAGCTTCTCGGATGATCTTCTGGAGCAGTTGAACCAGATCATCGTCCGCCAGCAACAGCAGATCGACCGGCTCATGCGCGAGGTCGCCGACCTGCGCCAGCAGGCGCCCGAGGGCGCAGCTCCTTTTCGCAGCCTGCGCGACGAACTGCCGCCGCACTACTGATTGCGAAGCCTGAAGGCGCTGCAGCCTGGTCATCCTACCCAAGGGTCCTGGCTGGCGCATCCGCCATAGGGGCGCCCGCGCCCGCAGCGAATATCGTGCCCGCTGCGCGGGTCCATCGAGTTCGTGGCCGCGGCTCGTCGAAGCTGCCGGGGCGCGCCGGCGACCCCAAGACTATCTCACGACCAAACGTTCCATCAGCGGCATCAAAGCCTGAAATACGGCAAGAATTTTCCATTGATGGAATTATCTTTTACGGATATCCGGGTTTATCCGCATTCTAGATCGGCGCAAGATTCAGCCATCGGGAAACAGCAACGAACCACGACGGAAAGGCCGCCGGATTCGCTCCCAGGCTCTAGAAATCGGAGGTTTACCATGAAGACCCTTGCAACCGCTGTGATGTTTTCGCTGGCTGCACTGAGCGCCGGCGCCTACGCCTCGCCCAACATCGAACCCAACAACGTGCCCTTCCAGGGTGTCTATGGCACCCCCTACGAAGGTCCGACCCGTGCCCAGGTGCAGGCCGAACTGGCCGCCGCGAAGGCCGCCGCCAAGGCCGCCGGGATCAACACCAACGCCGAACCGAACAACACGCCCTTCCAGGGTGTCTACGGCACGCCGTACACGGGCAAGACCCGCGCCGAGGTCCAGGCCGAACTGGCCGCCGCGAAGGCCGCGGGCCAGGTGTCCAACGTGGAACCGAATGACATGCCGTTCGCGGGCGTGTATCGCGGCAACTGAAGCGGCGCAGATTTACCCTCCCCTTGTTGTATGTTGGCCGCCCGGTTGGGCGGCCTTTTTTTGGCGTACTATCGGCTCAGATTCATGATGCAGACTCGCTTACCGCCAAACCGGCTGTTCACATCAGGGAGCCCATCTTGATATACCCCCGCGTTCTTGCCGCGTTGCTGCTGTCCGGCGGCATGGCGTCGGTGGCGGTTGCCGCCCCGCCCGTCATGCTCAACGACGCCCTCATCACCCAGATATCCAAGGCCGACCGCGCCTCGTTCCACGAAGCCGTGGCGCAAGCGCTGAACAGCTCGGCCGACGGCCAGAGCACTGAATGGAAAAGCGCGCACCAGCCCAAGCGTGCGGCGCCGATCACGGTGCAGCTGACTCCCAAGCAGACCACCCGCGCCGGCAACGACCGGGTTTGCCGCTTCCTGGTGGGCAACTTTGCGCGGACCAGCACCACGGAAACGTGGCAGTTCTGGTTCTGCAAACAGCCCGACGGCACCTGGAAGGCCAGCGCCAACTAGGCCGTCCGGCGCCCCCCGAAGAAAAATGCGCGCCAGCCCCGTAAGGGGTGGCGCGCATTGTCATGCCCGCGCAAGACGCGCGGGCCGGTGAAGGCCGATCAGGCGCCTTCGACGCGGTTGGCGTCCAGCACGGTCATGGCCGTCATGTTGATGATGCGGCGCACGGTGGAGCTGTTGGTCAGGATGTGCACGGGGGCATTGGCGCCCAGCAGGAACGGACCCACCGCCACATTGCCGCCCGCGGCGGTCTTGAGCAGGTTGTAGGCGATGTTGCCCGAGTCGACGTTCGGGCACACCAGCAGGTTGGCTTCGCCCTTCAGCGTGGAGGACGGCAGGATGCGCATGCGCAGCGCCTCGTCCAGCGCGCAGTCGCCGTGCATTTCACCGTCGATTTCCAGTTCGGGCGCGGATTCGCGGACCAGTTCCAGCGCGCGGCGCATCTTTTCGCCGGAGGCCGAGCTGCCCGAGCCGAAGTTCGAACGCGACAGCAGCGCGACCTTTGGCGCCAGGTTCATGCGCGCCATTTCCTGGGCGGCCATGATGGTGAATTCGGCGATCTGCTCGGCCGTGGGATCGTCGTTCACGTGCGTGTCCACCAGCACCACCGTGCGCTCGTCGAGCAGCAGGATGTTCATGGCGGCATACACGTTGTGGCCGGGGCTGCGGCCGATCACTTCGTCCACGAAACGCAGGTGGTCGTGGTACGCGCCCACCGTGCCGCAAACCATGCCGTCGGCATCGCCCAGGTGCACCATCATCGCGCCGATCAGCGTCAGGCGGCGGCGCATTTCCACGCGTGCCATTTCCTTGGTAATGCCGCGGCGGCTCATCAGTTCCCAATACGTCGTCCAGTACTGATGGAAGCGCTCGTCGTATTCGGGGTTGGTGACTTCGACGTCCTCGCCCAAACGCAGGCGCAGGCCGAATTTTTCGATGCGCGAGAGCAGCACGGCGGGACGGCCCACCAGGATGGGACGCGCCAGGCCTTCGTCGACGATGACCTGCACCGCGCGCAGCACGCGTTCGTCTTCGCCTTCGGTGAAGACGATGCGCGCCTTACCGCCCGAACGGACGATGCGCTTGGCGGCCGAGAACAACGGCTTCATGAACGCGCCCGAGTGGTACACGAACTGCTGCAGCTGTTCCTCGTAGGCTTCCAGATCGGCCAGCGGGCGCGTGGCCACGCCGCCTTCCATCGCGGCCTTGGCCACCGCCGGCGCGATGCGCACGATGAGGCGCGGATCGAACGGCTTGGGGATCAG